>JADFAE010000005.1 GCA_015665415.1 Roseobacter sp. | reverse complement strand
TTGATGGTATCAATAGCTTCCTTTCTACTTCTGCATGAAATAATTTGGTAGCCCTTTTTGGTTAAAACGGCTTCCAATGTCTCAAGAAGCAGCAGGTGGTCATCGACAATCAAAACTGTTTTGTTGTCACTTGATGGATGTAC
The DNA here is from genome assembly GCA_015665415.1 of Roseobacter sp. Taxonomy (GTDB): domain Bacteria; phylum Pseudomonadota; class Alphaproteobacteria; order Rhodobacterales; family Rhodobacteraceae; genus Pseudophaeobacter. The sequence continues at coordinate 388,008 of JADFAE010000005.1, read as the reverse complement.
GTCGCATCGGTTGTTCATTTAGATGCCTGCTTTTAATCGACTTTTCTGACAAATAATCTCAAATTGACCCTTTGAGCAACTGGGGCAAAAGATAAATCCAGTATCTAAAGATATGTGCGTCAGATCGTCTCTGGTGTTGAGAGTTGCCACTGCGGATCAAAAAGTTGATGGGAGCCAAAAGCAGAGATCCATCAAAGACTTGATAGGAAACTGTCGAGCCCTTGCGCGCTTGATCAATGATCACTTCTAGAGCTGATTTGCAGTGACCGCTGACTTGGCTTTGGTACGACGCTGTACTTTTGAGTGAGCACGGCTGCCGTTGGTGTTGACTGCAGCAGTGACGATCCAACACCAGGATAGTTTAATGACCGCTCTAGGGAAACTGACACTCAAATTCCCCATTGCAGCAGTTATGGCGTCGCACTCCATGTCAACGACCGCTTTGGGCTGCAAGCTGCCGTTAGACGGGATAGTTGCGAACGGCAGGTAAGGGCAGAAAATTCGGAGAACGTGCAATTGTTTGCACAAATGAAGCACTTTTACCTAACCCAACATATAGTTGGCTACACGGCGGCTACACGGCGCCTTTGTATTCAAACGGATTGCTCTCGATGCACTTTTAAAGTATTGTTTAGTATGGAAAAAATGGTGCCCCCACACGGCCACCAACAACACGCCTAGTCATTGTTTTCAAAGGCTTTATATCTGCGTATTTCTGTAATGTGTAGGCAATTGTGTAGTTGAGTAGGGTGAGGCCAAGGCACTCACCGCTATTGAAACCGGACTACATCATGTTTGCAAATCGAAGGCATCAAAAGTCTTGGCACGTTCCCATGATCAGGTAATCGGCAAATGGCTCTTTGACCTCCTCTCTCTGAGTTCCCACGCCCAGCCAACCACCCGGACTAACAAAGCTAACGAGAAAACGCTCACTTTCAGTCGAGTAGTTGAACACCATGGTTGCTACCAAGGGATTGGTGCAAGTGATGACGTCTGGTGACTGCTTCGCTTTGGGTCTTACCCAGCACCTTTAGGAACTCACGTTTCTTGACCAGCTTCTCAAGAGACTTTGGGACCCTGCGCCGATACTCGAAACTACCTGTTCTGTCGTTCTTTCTGAGGTATTTCACAGTCACATTCCGCATAGCCTAAACCCACATTGTGTAGCTAAGCGTGTAGTTGGAACGGATGCAATAGGGGTATTTACCCTTATACACCAACAACTTAATGGAAAAAAATGGTGCCCCCACACGGACTCGAACCGCGGACCTACTGATTACAAATCAGTTGCTCTACCAGCTGAGCTATAGGGGCCGTTGAGCGGGGAATTAGCGGCATTGCGCGGCTGGTGCAAGTCTGAAAATGCGTCATTTCAAAAAAGAGTCCTCCATTTTCTCCAAACCGCCATCCAAGCGGAGGCCGCGCGCGCCCGGTTTGACCTGACTGGCGCGGCAGAGTAAGCCTGTGGCGTCCCAAAGCGACAGGAGACGGGCTACCCGATGCAGGTCATTTTTCATTGCGGCGCACATGGAACCGAAGAGGATCGCCTGTTGAAGACGCTCCTGCGGAACACCGATCGGTTTCGCAAACATGGGACCGTTGTTCCTGGCCCCAGCAAATATCGCTATCTGCTGAAAGACTGCATGGCTGCCCTGCAGCAGGGCAGCGCCACCGCCGAGTCGCGCGATGTGCTGTGGGATGCCATTCTGGAAGAGGAACAGGCTGACCGGGTTCTGTTGTCCAATGCCCATTTCTTTGGCTCGCAACGCCAATCCATAGAAGACAACCAGTTTTATCCCGAGGCGGAGTCCCGCCTGATGGCACTGCAACAGCTGTTTGCCCAGGACCAGCTGGAATTGTTCATCGGGCTGCGCAATCCGGCGACGATGCTGCCGGTCCTGCTGGAAAACGCCCACCCCAACCGAAAAACCGAGGTGCTGGACCAGCTTGACCCTTATCAGTTGCGCTGGTCGGATCTGCTCAAGCGGCTGCGCAACGCGGCCCCCAAAATCCCCATCACGGTCTGGTGTTTTGAAGATATGCCGCTGATCTGGGGGCAGATCATCCGCGACATCTCCGGGTTGGAAATGAACGAGAGATTGGATGGCGGCATGGACATGCTTGCGGCCATCATGTCCCGTGAGGGCATGCAACGGTTGCGACACTATCTGGGCCAGCACCCCGAGATGTCAGAGATGCACCGTCGTCGGGTCTTTGCCGCCTTCCTCGACAAATACGCCCGCGAGGAAGAGCTGGAGGAAGAGATCGATCTGCCCGGCTGGACCGAGGCCATGGTGGAGACCATTACCGAGTTTTACGAAGAGGATATCGATCAGGTGCAGCACATCCCCGGGGTGACCCTGATCGCGCCCTAGCGCCCGACCTGGATGCGCTGCTAAGCTTGGGCAGGCCCCTTCCCTCTCCTCTCGGGCTGCCGAGATCAGGGAGAGATCGGCTGACCGAGGCGATCGACCGTGAGAGTCTCGACGGTCTGGTCATCATAGAACAGGTCGATTGTGACGCGCTCGATCGACTTCAGCGGGTAGCGTTTGTAAGGATCTCCATCCTCTTCCATGATCGCATTGGGGGTGGCTTGATCCAGATGGCATTCCGGCAGCGGCCAATTTTCGGGCGCGGCCCCATTGATACCAATCCGGATCCCTTCAAGGCCGCAGCGCCAGGCCCACAGATGGGTCACATAGAGCAGGTCCTGTCCGTCAAATTCGCGCACTGAGATCCAACTGGATTTTGTCATGCCCAAGATCGGCTTGACTTCTGCGGCGGTGGTAAAGGAGGCGGCCGCCACGGGACCCACAAAAGTTCCGCAGGTCAAAGCCACCACGGATAAGAATTTCAACATCAAAAAACTCCAGAAATACTGAGACCAACAAGACCCGGTCCGACACATTGACACACAACCAACAGCTTTGTCTTTTGACCCGGCCTGACTTCGAATATAGACCATAAGACACCCAAGCCCCAACCGCTCGCAAGAGGCGGATCAGAGGAAATGTGATGGTGCAGCAGTCTTTCAACGTTATGATCATCGGCCAGGCAGGCCGTTTGCAATATGAGGCCCTGCTTTTTGCCGCCTCTTTGCGCCACAGCAGCCCCGATTTCACCGGACGGGTGTTTCTGGCGATGCCGCAACCGGGGCCTTTGTGGCAAAAGGACCCCAGCATCCGCAATTCTGCCGTGCTCGAAGCCCTGGCCCGGCTCGACGTCGAGATTCTGCCATTTGAGAACAAGATCTTTGGCGAGAAATACCCCTATGGCAACAAGATCGAGGCGCTGCAGGCCCTGCCCGAAGGCGAACCCTTTGTCTTTTTCGACAGTGACACATTGATCACCGGTGATCTTGGCGCGGTGCCATTTGACTTTTCCCGCCCCTCGGCTTCCCTGCGGCGCGAAGGCACCTGGCCCAAACCAACGCTATATGGTCCCGGCTACGGCGACATCTGGCGTGCGCTCTATGAGCGCTTCGGCCTCGAGATGGACAGCACTCTGGATCTGAGCCAGCCGGATGAATACTGGAAGCGCTACCTCTATTTCAACGCCGGGTTCTTTTACGGTGCCTGCCCACGGGCCTTTGGCAAACGCTTTGCAGTCTATGCCCAGTCGATCCTGCAGGATCCACCCATCGAGCTGGTGGGTCAATCGCTGGACCCCTGGCTGGATCAAGTGGCGCTGCCTTTGGTGATTCACTCTTTTGGGGGTGGCCGCGACACCCTGCCTGAGGGTTTCCTTGATGGGGGAACCAGTTGTCACTATCGACTATTTCCACTGCTTTATGCCCGCGAGAGCGACACAGTAATTGACCTTCTGCACCAGATCGCAGCTCCTAACTGGCTGAAGAAGGTGCTAAAAACCTATGAACCAATCAAGCGGCTGGTCTATCAGGGACGGGGCGAACGGGTGCGCGCCCTGTTTGATCAGGCCCATCTGCCCCGGCGCGAGCAGGCCATTCGCAACAAGATCAAATCCGAAGGGCTCTGGATCCGCTGACCCCGCCGTGCGGCGACATGTGGAACGTTGCCGCGCCTTGGACAGTCGCGAAACATGGGACAAATTCCCACTTGGCGGCTGATCTACACCGCAGATGTTCCAAATTGCCACCTCCACATTGTGCCGCGAGGCAAGCTGTCCTACACATTTGCCAACACCATAAAACAGGGAATTGAACAGATGAGTGATACCCCCGCCTACGGCTTTGACACCTTGCAGATCCATGCCGGTGCCCAACCTGATCCTGCCACCGGTGCGCGCCAGACACCGATTTATCAGTCCACGGCTTATGTGTTTCGCGATGCAGACCATGCGGCCGCCCTGTTCAACCTGCAAGAAGTCGGCTTTATCTATTCCCGCCTGACCAACCCCACTGTAGCGGTGCTGCAGGAACGTCTGGCCACGCTGGAAGGCGGCGTCGGCGCGGTATGCTGTTCTTCCGGTCACGCGGCACAGATCATGGCGCTGTTTCCCCTGATGGCACCGGGCTGCAATGTCGTGGCATCGACCCGTCTCTATGGCGGCACGGTCACCCAGTTCAGCCAGACCATCAAACGCTTTGGGTGGTCGGCAAAATTTGTCGACACCGATGATCTGGACGCTGTTGCAGCCGCGATCGACGAAAACACCCGTGCCGTATTCTGCGAATCCATCGCCAACCCCGGCGGCTATGTCACCGATGTCCGCGCGCTCGCAGATGTGAGTGATGCCGCTGGCATTCCCCTGATCGTCGACAACACCACCGCCACGCCATATCTGTGCAATCCAATTGCCCAGGGTGCCACTCTGGTGGTGCATTCCACCACCAAATATCTCACCGGCAATGGCACAGTGACCGGCGGCGCGATCGTCGACAGCGGCAAGTTCGACTGGTCCGCCAACGATAAATTCCCCTCCCTGTCGGAACCGGAACCCGCCTATCACGGGCTCAAGTTCCACGAGACTTTTGGCAACCTGGCCTTTACCTTCCACGGCATCGCCATCGGCCTACGTGACCTGGGCATGACCATGAACCCGCAGGCGGCGCATTACACCCTGATGGGGGTTGAGACCCTCAGCTTGCGGATGCAACGCCACTGCGAAAATGCCACCAAGCTGGCACAATGGCTGGAGCAGGACGACCGCGTTGAATATGTCACCTACGCCGGCCTCGAAAGCTCTCCCTATTACGCCCGCGCTCAGGAATGCTATCCCAAAGGCTGTAGCGGCTTGTTCACCTTTGCGGTCAAGGGCGGCTACGACGCCTGCATCAAGCTGGTCGACAGCCTGGAGATTTTCAGCCATGTGGCCAACCTCGGCGACACCCGCTCGCTGATCATCCACTCGGCCTCGACCACTCACCGCCAGCTCTCCCCCGAGCAACAGGAAGCGGCAGGGGCTGGCCCCAATGTGGTGCGGGTCTCCATCGGCATCGAAGACCCCGCCGACCTGATCCGCGATCTGGACCAGGCCCTGGCCAAAGCCTGCGGCTAACTCTATTGACCAGAACAATAAAAGGCCGGGCACTGCCCCGGCCTTTTGCGTTTAGACTCCCCGCCCCTTGCTTGCGATCTACTCTGCGGCTGGCAACTCAAGATCGAAGATCACCTCCACACTATGGGAAAAACTCAGCTCACCCGCTTCGATTGGCATGTCACCGCTGCGGGCCATCTCCATCGCCATCGCCATCATCGGGCGTCCGCCGCCGTCAGTGCGATCGATGATTTCGCGGACAGGCCCCAATTCTACTCCCGCAGCCTCAGCCAAAAGTGTTGCCTTGTGCATTGCGTCCTGCACCGCTGCCTGGCGCATCGCATCCTTCAGAGCGGCCTTGTCCGCAACGTCGAACCGCAGCCCCTGAAACTGATTGGCGCCGGCTTGCAACACCTGATCCAGCACCGCCCCCAGCTGGTCCAGATCACGCACCCGCAACGACAGGGTGTTGGAGGCGGAAAAGCCGGTGATCTTGCGGCGCTCGCCGCTGTCGTAGGATCCGCCCTTGGACCAGAGAGGATGCAGCGAGATCTGCCGGGTCTGCAGATCCTCGGGCGCAACTCCGGCGCTGCGCAGCGCGTCAATTACCTGCGCCATGTCGTCGGACACGGCCCGCATGGCTGCGCCCGCCTCGCGCGCCTCCTTGCTGACCCCCAGAGTGATCACCGCCAGGTCCGGCGCGGCCTGGACGTTGCCCTCTCCGGTCACGACGATCCGTCGCTCTGCGGAGGTCTCTGCAGCCATGGGTTGCCCGAAGGTCAGGGCCATGGCCAGGGCGGCCAGTAAAACTGTCTTTGTTTTCATTGCTCAGGCTCCTTTGCTTTGCCCCAACATGGGGATGGCAGATCGCCGCTGACAAGGGGAAACTCCCCTCTTTTACTTTCACTTGGCGAAGTCCTGCTTTAAGGTCTGTCCCGACGGCCTGATAGGACTCCTCGCGGTCCGGGCACTATAGATTTGGATGGTTTGACCGCATCATGAAACCGGGGTTTGCTCTTTCTCTTTCCGCCGAGGGTATTGTTCTGCTGCACCGCGCCGCTGGTGGCTGGCGCAATGTCGCAACAGTGCCGCTTGACACTGCCGACCTTGCAGCCGCGCTGGCAGATCTTCGCGACAAAGGGGAGGCGCTGGAGCCCGGTGGCCAATGCAAGCTGATCATCCCCAACGAGCAGATCCGCTATCTCAGCATTGAAACCGGCATTTCCGATCTGGAAAGCCGCCATCGCCTGGCCCGTGCCGCGCTTGAGGGGGCCACCCCCTACCCCGTGGATGAACTGGCCTTTGACCTCTCCGAACAGGGAAGCCAAACCCATATTGCGGCTGTCGCCCGGGAAACCCTGGCCGAGGCTGAAAGCTTTGCGCTCGAACATGGCTTCACCCCGGCCTCCTTTGTGGCCATGCCGGGTGACATGGAATTTCTCGGAGAGCCCTTCTTTGGCCCTGCCCCCTCGTTGGGGCACGCGGATGTAGAGCCCGACGGGATTGCGGTGGTGGATATCGGCCCCGCCGATGTGCCTGCCCCGAAACCCGCCCCAGAACCCGCGGCCAAGACCGATGCGCCTGCAGCGGACAAATCCCCGCTAGCGGACCCCAGGCCTGCCAAGACGCCTGCCCCTGCCCAGCCTGCTGCTACAGCCACAACCCAGGCCGACGTCGCCGACGACCAAGCCGCCTCAGGCGAGGCCGATCCGGCAGAGACAGTGTCGCAAGACAGCACCCCCATTGCCGGTTTCAGCAGCCGACGACGCAAATCTGATCGCCCCTCCGCCAACGCGGCCCCCGCCTTGTCTGGCGTTGAAAGGGGCGCAGCAGGGGCACCCCCAAAGGCCCCTGCAGTTGGAGCTGCGCGCAACGCGAGCAAAACCCCACCTGCAGCCAAACCTGCTTCGGCAGCCCCGGTTGCACCAGCTGCAGCCCAGGCCAACGGCAAGATCCCTGCTGCGCCTGGCCCTGGGGTGTCGCCAACAGCGACAGCCCCCAGCACCAACGGCCCCAGCGCCAAAGGTCCCACAACACAGAACCTGGGCGCAGTCTCTGCCGCTCCCGGCGCAAACCCTGCCACCGCTGGCAAAGCAAGCCCTGCCACCGCCCTGCTTTCGGCCAAGGCACCTGGGGCCGGTTCCGCATCTGCCCAACCAGCCAGCCCTGCTGCCGACAAGTCTGCGGCCCAGACTGTGGCCCAGGCAACTGGCAGCCTCGAAAAGACCACCTCCAAGGGCAAGCCACGCTACCTCGGCCTGCTACTGACCACGGTCCTGTTGCTGATCATGGCCACGGTCGCCGCCTTTGCGGTCTTTTCCGACGGCGGGTTGTTCTTCTCTTCTGAACGCGCCCCGCAAGAAGACAGCCGCAATGAAAATTTCGATGACGGCGGCTCTGAACCCGGGTCCTCCGCGGGCCAGGACGCAACCGAGACCTCTGACCCTGCCACCGCGATGGACAGCCCAACCACGCTGCCTATGAGCGTCGATGAAACCGAACCAGTCGCCATCGCGCCACAGGTCAGCGCCCTACCGGGGCAGCCGGATCCAGGTGTTGTCGAGCTGGCGCGCCCAGGTGACGAAACCGCCCCCCAAACAGAGATGGAAACGCAAGCAAGCACGGGTCAAGCCGTGCTTGATACGTTTGAGGGAGAGGCGGCGGCACAGACCGACGCCGCCCTGAGCGCAGCCGCGCTTTATGCGGCAACCGGCATCTGGCAACAGGTTCCGCAGATTGCCGAAGCTCCGGCGCTGGTTTCGCTGAACGACATCTACATCGCCTCAATCGACAACAGCGACCTGTCGCAGGATGCCGTCGCCTTGCCCACAGCACCCGTTGTGGCCAGCGACCTGGCCCCGGATGCGCTCAGCTCTCCGGCGACGGCGGGCAGCGACTTTGACCTCGACGCGCGCGGCCTGGTGACCGCAACACCCGAAGGCACCCTGAACCCGGACGGGGTGATGATCTATCTCGGACGCCCCGCCGTGGTACCGCCGCCAACGCCGCAACGCCCCGACAGCGAGACCCGCCTTGATGAGGCCGAGAACACCCGCCTCGCCAGCCTATCGCTGCTGCGCCCCCGCCCCCGTCCCGGCGATCTGGTGGAACAGGCAGAGCGTGCCCTGCTGGGAGGGCTGAGCCGGGCTGAGCTGGCCAAGATAAGACCCCGCACCCGCCCCGCAAGCCTGAAGACCGCAGAACAGGAAAGCCAGCCAATCAGCGCTTTGGCTGTGGCCAGTTCCGTGCAGCCAAGAACACGACCCGCGAATTTTGCCAATCTGGTGGACCGCGCCACCCGCAGCCGAGAAAATGACACCGCTGCAGCCACTGCGACGGCCGCCGCCGCCACTGTTGCCCCCCGCACCGTCAGCCCCAGCATTCCCAGCTCGGCCTCGGTTGCCCGCCAGGCAACTGTGACAAATGCCATCAATCTGCGCCGCCTGAACCTGATTGGTGTCTCCGGAAAACCCTCCAATCGCCAGGCGCTGATCCGGCTGCCCAGTGGGCGATATCGCAAAGTCCAGGTCGGCGACCGCCTGGACGGTGGCACAGTGGTAGCGATTGGCGACAGCCAACTCCAATACCAAAAACGTGGGACCAATACCACTTTGGAACTGCCAGGGAACTAGACCTCCCCTTCCGATTACTTTGTTAGCTCAAATAGATATACAAAAGCCGGACCTCGATGAGACCCGGCTTTTATCATGTTGAGGAGATTGGGCTCAGGCCTATTCAGCCGCCTCGATTTCGCCATTGGCAATTTGCTCGCGCTCGATTGATTCAAACAACGCCTTGAAATTGCCTTCGCCAAAGCCATCGTCGCCTTTGCGCTGGATGAACTCAAAAAAGATTGGGCCAATCACGGTCTTAGAGAAGATCTGCAGCAGGATCTTGGTTTCTCCCCCATCCACGACACCCTCGCCATCAATCAGAATGCCATGTTTCTGCATCCGCTCCAGCGGCTCGTCATGGCCCTGCACGCGTTCATGGCTCAGCTCATAATAGGCCGCCGGAGGGGCTGGCATATAGGTGATGCCGCGATCCGAAATCTCATCGGTGGCGCTATAGATATCTTCGGTGCCCACAGCGATATGCTGTATGCCTTCGCCTTTGTATTTCTTCAGATAGGCAACGATCTGGCCGGTCTCGCCCCGGTCCTCGTTGATTGGAATACGGATGCGGCCACAGGGGGAGGTCAGCGCCCGGCTCAGCAAGCCGGTGAATTTGCCTTCGATATCGAAGAAGCGGATTTCCTTGAAGTTGAACAGCTCACCATAGAATTTGAACCACTTGTCCATATTGCCTTTGTAGACATTGTGAGTGAGGTGATCGAGGTAGTAAAAACCAACGCCGCGCGGCTTGGACTGTTTGGTCCACTCGAACTCAGCATTATACGGTGAAGTCTCGTAATACTGGTCGATAAAGTAGATCAGCGAACCACCGATCCCCTTGATCGCGGGCACATCCATGGTCTTGTCGTCGCCCTCATAGGCTTCGGCCCCTTTGGACACCGCATGTTCAAACGCCTTTTGCGCGTCGACAACCCGCCAGCCCATGGAGGGCGCACAGGGGCCGTGCTCCGCGACAAATTTGTCTGCAAAACTGCCCTTCTCGGCGTTGAGAATATAGGTGATATCCCCTTGCTGCCACAGCTCCACCCCCGGCTTGGTCTTGTGATGGCCAACTTTCTCATAGCCCATCTTGGTGAAAAGGTCGCGCAGCTCCTGGGGCTCAGGGCTGGCAAATTCCACAAATTCAAACCCATCGGTGCCGGCTGGGTTTTCGTCGCTGATCACTGTTTTCGGGGCGTTGTGCGGGAATGGACCCATCGTGGTTTCCTCCTGTTGCGCATGCTGCGGTCACATTGTCTGTTCGCAGCCAGAATATCGCACATGAGATGCTGGTTTTGCGCGTTCTTGGTGCATCCAAGCGGGTTCTATGCGAGAGTTACGCGCACACTTCAATAATGACGGAAAATTCCCGCACATGCTCGACTCAAGTGACACCAAACTTCTCGCCGCCCTGCAAAAAAATGCCCATCTCACTGCGCAGGAGTTGGGAGAGATGCTCAACCTGTCCCCTAGCCAAGCTGGGCGGCGACGCCAGCGACTGGAAGCCGAAGGCTATATCCAGGCCTATTGTGCCCGTCTGGATCCCAGCAAGCTGGGACTGACGGTACAGGGCTTTGTGCAGGTCAACCTTGGCAGCCATGGGCCGGAGCAATCCAAAAGCTTCAGCCGCCTGGTCAGCACCCGCCCCGAGATCACCTCTGCCTGGACCATGACCGGCGAGGCCGATTACCTGCTCCGGGTCTACTGCAGCGACCTGCAGGCTCTCAACCAATTGATCCATGAAATCCTGCTGCCACATCCGGCAGTTGCGCGGGTTCAAAGCCAGATCGTCATGGCACAATTAAAGCGTGATGCCCCCCTGCCAACTTAACAATAAAAGAAGGTTTGCGGTTTAGAGGTCGAGATTGAATGATTTAGAAGTGGAACGCTCCCTTGTCCTTTGTTGACCGTCGCCTCGAAGCCCGCCCCTCAAGTGGCGAAGCGCCCTTTGGCCTCAATGAGGTTTTCTTTTCCCGCACCGATGACCGAGGCGTCATCCAGTCCTGCAATTATGTCTTCAAACGGGTTGCCCATTTCGAATGGGAAGAGCTGATCGGTTCGCCACACAAGGCTGTGCGCCACCCAGATATGCCACGGGGCGTATTCCAGCTTTTCTGGGACACCTTGAAAGCCGGCGACAGCATGGGTGCCTATGTCAAGAACAAGGCGAAGGATGGACTGTACTACTGGGTTTTTGCCGTGGTTGTCCCCTGCGCCGGAGGCTATCTCTCGGCCCGTATCCGCCCCAGCAGCGCGCTGTTCGAAGAGGTCAAGCAAGCCTACGCGGAGCTGCTTCAGGCAGAGAAGAACGCAGATCTCGACCCTGCGCAAAGCAGCGAGCAGCTGATGGAATGGATTCGCGGCAAAGGGTTTGAAACCTACCACCAGTTTGCCACGCATGCGATCAGCGAGGAGCTGCTGGCACGAGATTCCGGACTGGAGCGCCCCAAGGACGCCAAAATCACCGATCTGCGCAAAATGCTCACCAACGCCGAGACCCTGGTGGATGCGACGCAGGGGTTGGTCAAAGATTTTGACGCCATGCACACGATCCCGCACAATCTGCGGGTCATTGCCTCGCGGATCGAACCCTCGGGTGGGCCGGTCACCGTTCTGTCGCAGAACTACGGAGCCATGTCGCGCGAGATGTCCGACTGGTTTGCAGCCCATGTGATGGGAGAAAACAGCAATTTCAACACCATCAAACTGGCTGTGACCAACAGTCTCTTTGTCGAATGCATGGCACGCATCCTGAACGAATGTGACACCCAGCTACAAAGCGAGAAACGCAGCCTCGGAAAGATCGACATGGAAGCCGAGCGCGCAATTCTGGCTGATCTGGTCAAGACCGAAACCGCGCGCGGCAGCAAAGGTGTCGAAGAAGTGGATCTCGAGGCAGAGCGCATCATGCATGCCTGCCAGGTGATGCACCGCCAGTTCCTTGGCCTGAGTTCCACCCGCGTCCTTTGCAAAATCGAAAGCGCACGGCTGCCTGAATCCGGTGAGACCCTTTCGGATATCATTGACCAGCTTGGGGTATTCCAGGAGCGCATCTCGCGTCGCCTGGACAATATCACCAAGCTCAGCAATGAAATTCGAACTCTGGAACAGTAACTCAAGCGCCTTCCCGGCTAAAAAACCAGCTTGAGCAAAGCCAGGATTATCTGGCCTGCGGGACGGCAACGGCATAGCGGCGGCACGGGGAAACCCGGTCGCCGTATTTTTGCGCCGCTGGTTCACGGGGGCGTAAGCGAGGTTCCACCAGACATCCCGCTAAAACCGTTGCCAAGGCGCGAACCGCTTGCGATACCATTTCTATGGACGCATTTTTGTATCAAGCCTCAATTTATCTCGCAGCCGCTGTTATTGCCGTTCCCCTGGCCGCCCGTCTCGGGCTGGGTTCGGTTCTGGGATACCTCGCAGCCGGCATCGTCATCGGTCCGGTCCTTGGGTTGGTTGGTGCCGAGACCGAAGATCTTCAACATTTTGCCGAATTCGGCGTCGTGATGATGTTGTTCCTGATCGGTCTCGAACTGGATCCCCGAGCTCTTTGGGCGATGCGGCACAAATTGATCGGGCTCGGCGGATTACAGGTTTTGCTCAGCACTCTGGCATTGATGGCTGCCGCGCTGATTGCCGGAGAGACCTGGCAGGTAAGCCTTGCCATCGGCCTGGCCCTGTCGCTCTCCTCCACCGCGATTGTGCTACAGACCCTGTCCGAAAAGGGCCTGATGCAGACCGGAGGCGGGCGTGCCTCGTTTTCGGTTCTGTTGACCCAGGACATCGCCGTCATCCCGATCCTCGCCTTTCTGCCACTGCTGGCCATGTCAGCGGTGCCGCATTTCGGCACCGACGGATCTATTGCCCGTGAGGTCGCCGAACACGGGGCCCATGAGACCCTCTCACTGGTGGCCGGAATGCCGGGATGGGCGGTCACCCTCACCACTCTGGGCATGATTGGCGTCATCATTCTGGCTGGGGTCTACCTCACCCAACCGCTGTTTCGCTTTATCCACGCCAGCAATCTGCGGGAAATGTATACCGCCCTGGCGCTGTTGATCGTTGTTGGCATTTCGTTTCTGATGACCCTGGTCGGGCTCTCGCCTGCGCTTGGGGCCTTTCTCGCCGGGGTACTGCTGGCCAATTCCGAATTCCGCCATGAGCTGGAAAGCGATCTCAACCCCTTCAAAGGGCTGCTGTTGGGATTGTTCTTCATCACTGTCGGCGCAGGCATCAACTACCGGCTGCTTCTGGCTGAGCCCGGTGATCTGTTGGGGCTGGCGCTGCTGGTCATCCTTGCCAAGGGCCTGATCCTGTTTTTTGTGGGCCGTGCCTTTGGCCTGCGCCGCCGGGACCATTGGTTGTTCACCCTCAGCCTGGCCCAGGCGGGTGAATTTGGCTTTGTGTTGCTGGCATTCTCGCGCCAACAAAATGTGATTCCACCCGCGCTGGCAGAAAAGCTGCTGCTGATCATTGCCTTATCGATGCTGATCACACCCTTGCTGTTCATCATCTACGATCTGCTGAGCCATTTCAGCAAGGATGCGCGAGTTGAGCACGAACCCGATGAGATCGACGAGCAGGGCCCGGTAATCATAGCCGGCATTGGCCGTTTTGGTCAGATCGTCAACCGGCTGGTGCGGGCCAGTGGCTTCAAAACGGTTCTGCTGGACAATGACATGCGCGCGGTGCAGCTGATGCGGCGCTTTGGGGTCAAAAGCTTTCTGGGCGATCCCACCCGCCCTGAGTTGCTGAAAGCCGCCGGAATTGCCAAGGCGCATGTACTGGTGGTGGCGCTGGATGACCCGGAAAACACCGTGAAAATGGTCGCCTATGTGCGCCGCGCCTATCCCGATCTGCACATTATTGCTCGCGCCTACGACCGCAATCATGTGTTCGAACTGTATAAGGCAGGTGCCGACGATATCGTGCGCGAGATGTTTGACAGCTCGCTGCGGGCTGGGCGCTATGTGCTCGAAAAGATTGGCCTCAGCGAATATGAGGCGGCGCAGGCGGAACAGACCTTTTATGCCCATGACCGACTGACCGTGCGCGAACTGGCCAGCTATTGGGTGCCGGGCACCCCCGCCAGCGAGAACCAAGCCTATATCGACAAGGCCCGTGCCCTGGAAAAGGATCTGGAAACCGCCTTTCAGGAACTGGCAGAGAAAAAAGACAAAAAATCCGCCTGACGCCGAACCCCGCACCAAGTAAAAAAGAACCAAGAAACGCCCCAAAATCTCCTTTGGGGCGTTCTCTCTTTCAAATCCTTCGCAGGATCAGCCGTCCGAGACGCCAGCCTCGGCAAAAGTCGCCATGCCACTGTGACAGGCCAGCGCCCCTTTCAGCACCTGGATCGCCAGCGCCGCACCAGAGCCCTCGCCCAGACGCAGACCCAGCGACAACAGCGCCTTTTTGCCCAGGGCCTGCAACAGCGCGGGATGGGCGCTTTCTGCGCTTTGATGGCCGGCAACCGCGTGGTCCAGTGCCGTCTCGCTGGTACGCAGCAGACAGGCCGCAGCCGCGCAACAGATGAAGCCATCCAAAATCACCGGAATATGCAACACACGCGCAGCTGCAATCGCGCCCGCCATGGCGGCAATCTCGCGTCCGCCCAGATGGCCCAACGCGTCCAGACCATCGCGAATTGCGCCCCCATGCAGGGCCACGCCTTCGGCAACAACGCGGGTCTTATTGGCCAGACCGGCGTCGTCCACCCCGGTGCCGCGCCCGGTCCAATCCGAAGCTTCGCCGCCAAACAGCGCATGCGCCAGGGCCGCAGCCGGAGTGGTGTTGCCGATGCCCATCTCGCCAACCACCAGCAGATCCGCCTCCGGGTCAACGGCGTTCCAGCCCGCCTGCAGCGCCGCCAACAGCTCTGCCTCGCTCATGGCAGAGCTCTGGGTGAAATCCTGTACCGGATTGTCCAGGTCCAACGCATGCACATCCATGCGCGCGCCTGCCAGCTTGGCCAGTTGATTGATCGCCGCCCCGCCATGTTCGAAATTGATCACCATCTGGGCGGTCACTTCCGCCGGGAAGGCCGAGACCCCCTGCGCCGTCACCCCGTGATTGCCGGCAAAGACGATGACCTGCGGCGCGGTGATCGCTGGGCGGTCCGTTTCGCGCCAGCCGCCATACCAGATCGCCAGATCCTCGAGCCGCCCCAGCGCGCCCGGGGGTTTGGTCAATTGCCCATTGCGCGCCGCAGCAGCCGCAAGCGAAGTTTGATCCGCCGCACCGGCCTGAGCCAGCTGAGCGCGAAAATCGTCAAGAGAGGTGAGTGGTGACAGCATGTAAAGCCTCGTTGCATCTGAGCGGTGGACGCGCATAAATCAGGTTTCATTCTGTTTAGCGGCTATGCGCTGCTTCGCAAGTCCCGCAAGAGGCCCGCATATGCGTAAAAACGACATATCCCTAGTGGATCTGGTTGATATCCCCCTGGCGCTGGTGCTGCTGACCCGGCTGCCGCTGCCACGGCTGTCTGCTGCCAGTTTTCAACGCCAGCGCCAGGCGGTCTGGGCCTTTCCGCTTGCCGGGCTTGCGGTCACCCTGCCCGCCTGCCTTGTGGGGCTGGCCGCCCTGGCGATGGGGCTGGCGGCACCGGTGGCCGCCGGCTTGATCCTATTGGTTCAAATCCTGCTCAGCGGCGCCATGCACGAAGACGGGTTGGCCGATTGCGCCGATGGGTTCTGGGGTGGGTTTGACCGCGCGCGGCGGTTGGAGATCATGAAGGACAGCCAGATCGGCAGCTATGGCGTGCTGGCGCTGATGCTGGGGCTTGGTCTGCGCTGGCAGGCGGTGACCGTGCTGCTGGAGCTGGATCACATCTGGAGCCTGCTGGCGCTGGCGCTGCTGAGCCGCGCCATGATGCCGCTGCTGATGTTGGCACTGCCCAATGCCCGCCAGTCAGGCCTGTCGCAATCTGTTGGCTGCCCGTCCCGGCGGGCGGTGAGCCTTGGTCTGGGCCTCGCCGTTGCACTGTCTTGGCCCCTGCTGGGCAGCGCCTGTCTGGCTGTTGTTGCGATGATTGCCCTGGCCTGCCTGGGGACCGGGCTACTGGCGCGCCGCAAGATCGGGGGGCAGACCGGTGATGTACTGGGGGCCTGCCAACAACTGTGCGAGGTTGCAGGCCTGCTCAGCCTGGCAGCGATCCTGAGCCAGAGCGCATAACAAAGCCCGCAGCCATCGGCTGCGGGCTCCTTCGTTTGGTCTATCAAGGACGCCTGTGGCGACAGCCTGTCCTGAAGTCAGGCGGCCACGCGCGAGGTCAGCACATCGCCAACCTGCTTGGCCGCAAGGATTTCATCTCCACCTGCGACCGCCGCAACTTCGCGGGTCAAGCGTTCCAAAGCTGCCTCATAGAGCTGACGCTCGGAATAGCTCTGCTCGCGCTGATCATCGGTGCGGTGCAGATCGCGGACCACTTCGGCAATCGCGATCAGATCGCCAGAGTTGATCTTTTGCTCATATTCCTGGGCCCGACGCGACCACATGGCGCGCTTGACCTTGGCCTTGCCCTTGAGGGTCTTCATCGCCTGATTGATCACATCCGGTGAGCTGAGCGAGCGCATGCCCACTTCGACGGCCTTGTTGGTTGGCACCCGCAGAGTCATTTTGTCTTTTTCAAAGGTGATCACGAAAAGCTCCAGCGCAAAGCCGGCCACTTCCTGCTCCTCAACCGAGATGATCTGCCCAACCCCATGGGCGGGGTAGACAACATATTCGTCGGGGCGGAATTCGAGCTTCTTCGATTTGGTCATACAGGTCTTTCCTTACACTTGAGGCCGGGGCGGCCAAAAGGCCGCAACACCGACACAACAAGGCAACGCTATCGCCCCCGCACTGCCAAAGCAGTGCAGAAGTTCAATCGTTGCCATGGGTCAATCCCCCCGGCCCCGCCCCATGTTCCGTGGGCAAAGCGAGAAGGGTTCTGTTTTCATATTCATCTAATGAGAGAGCATATCACAAAAACAGCCTCCCCGAAAGGCGGGGAAGCTGCGGATCCCGGGAAGATCCCCGGTTTCCTTTGGGTCTGGCGCCTTTTTTTGCGTAAAAAGACCGCGATTTCCCCTGAACCCTGCGCAGGGACCCAGAGCGCTTAGCCGCCTTCGCCGGGGGCCTCGGAGAAGTATTTCTCCAGCTTGCCCTCTTCACCGTCGTGTTTTTCGGCGTCGGGCATCGGGTCTTTCTTGGAAATGATCACCGGCCACATCTCGGAATACTTCCGGTTGAATTCAACCCATTTGTCCATATCCGGCTCAGTATCCGGGCGGATCGCATCCGCCGGGCATTCAGGTTCGCAAACCCCACAGTCGATACATTCATCGGGGTGGATCACCAGTGTGTTTTCACCCTCATAGAAACAATCGACCGGGCAGACTTCGACACAGTCGGTGTATTTGCAGGCGATGCAGTTATCCGTAACGACGTAGGTCATGCGGGCTCAGTCCCATTTGCTGTTTGGCGTCTAGCTAATCCAGAGTGGCGTCTTCTTCAAGACATCAAGTAGGGTCACGCGCGCGAGAAAGGTCAAGCGCTCTGCGTGTCTTCTTGTCTGGCCGCCCTTTTCCTTCAAACCGAGGATTTGCAGGTAAGATATCCTGTTTTGGCGTCTTATCGAGGTACAGGCTCTGGGCCTCAGGTGCCGGGCCACGGCGGGTTCCGATCGCCACAACCTCAACCACACGGGTCTGTCGGCCTTGTGGAAAGCTCAGAACATCACCTGCGGTGACGTTCTGAGCGGTTTTTGTAATCTTGGTGCCGTTGAGGCGCAGATGACCGGCGCTGACCTGTTTGGCGGCCAGGCTGCGGGTTTTGAAAAACCGCGCCTGCCATAGCCATTTGTCGATCCGGATTTTCTGCGCCTGCAGCTCCATCGGCGATCAGTCGCCCTGCTTCAGCCCCATCAGAGCTGCCGCAAAGGGATTGTCGGGATCGATGCGCTTTTCCTTCTTCGGCGGACGGGCCGAATAGGTCTTGCCACCTTGCTGACCACCGCGTTCGCCTTTTTTGCCGCCGGGCTTGCCGCCTGGACGACCACCGGGTTTGCCGCCCTGACGCCCCTGGCCACCACCGGCACCCCGGGGTTTGCCACCACGTCGACCCTCGCCACCACCTTCGGCGCGCTTGTCCTGGCTATCCTGACCACGACGCTGGCCACGATTGCCTCCGCCCTGACGGGCCCGACCACCCCAAGCAAAGGTGTAAAACACCTCCATCTCGGCTTCTGCTTCAACCGCTGGCGCGTCTTGCGCAGCAGTTTCGCTGGTTGGCTCTGCCGCAGCTTCCTCAGCTGGAGCAGTCTCAGCAGCTTCGGCAGCGGGTGCCTCTACGGCCTCTGCTTCTACAGGTGCCTCTGCCTCGGCAGGTTTTGCCTCGGCTTCAGCCGCCGGAGCCGCCTCTTCCTTGGCGACCTCTTCCTTGGCAGCCTCTTCCTTGACAGCCTCTGGGGCAGCTTTCACCTTGGCGCGTTCACCCTTTTCGGCGCGATAGCCCAGGCCCTGCATCAGATCGGCAAATTGCTCCAGCGTCATGCCGGTGATCGACAGCATATCTGCCTTAGCCTCAAAGCCGCCACGGCTGTCCTCAGCGCGCAGCATGTCTGCCAGGCGCTCCAACATGTCGATACGGATCATCCGCTCGCCGGCTTCGCGGTAGCCAGACATGGTATCATAACCTTTAGGCGCATCCTTCAAGGCGGGCACGGTAACCAGACCCGGGGGCGGCGCTTCGGGGAAGTCCTGCAGCCCATTGGCCAGCGACCACAGTACCAGACGCAGACGGGTCGGAGCCGGCTTCAGCAGCAGCGGCATGAAGATGGTGAACTGGCCAAAGCGGATGCCGTGCTTGCGCAGTGCGCCACGGGCGTCCTGATCCAGATCCTTGACTTCCTGCATCACCGTATGGCGCGGCAGCAGCCCCAGGCCTTCGACCAGACGGAAGGCAAAGCCACGGGCCAGGCCGGTCAGTTCTTCGTCTTTTTGCAGATTGATCAGCGGTTCAAACAGCGCCTGGACCTTGCGCGAGATGAAGTGCTGCAAACGGCGCTCCACCTTTTGAGCAACATCCGCACCAGCGGCCTCATCAACAAAGACCTCGACCTGCGGCGACAGAGGATCAGCCCCGGCCACCAATTTGCCCACCGCATTGTCGCCCCACATCAGGCCACCCTGTTCGGTGAAATCGATCTCGGTATCGGGTGCATTGTAGAACCGGTCCGCACGCAGATGGAACTGCGGCGTCAAAGCTTGCACCGAGGCCGACATCAATGTCTTTGCCTCAGGTCCTTGCGCAGATTTGTCCGGGGTAAACCGGAACCCGTCCAACCGTCCGACAAATTCGCCTTCGACGGTCACTTCACCCTTGTCATTCACTTCGGCCAAAAGGGCCTCCTTCTGTTTGAGCCGGCGCAGAAGCACGGATGTGCGCCGGTCCACAAATCGCTGAGTCAAGCGCTCGTGCAGCGCATCTGACAGTCTGTCTTCTACAGCGCGAGTCACCCCGCGCCAATGGCTTTCGTCATGCAACCAGTCTTTACGTTGTGAGACATAGGTCCAGGTTCGGATAAATGCCAGCCGCTTGGACAGGGTATCTATATCGCCGTCGGTGCGGTCAATTCGCTTGATCTGGCGCGCCAGCCAATCGTCTGGCACCACCCCGCCCCCATGCAAATACTCGAATATACCGCCAATAAGCGATGCATGCTCACCATGTGAGATGCCGCGAAAATCCGGGATGCGGCAGACATCCCACAAAAGGCGAACCGACTGTGCGTTGGTGGTGCGCGATATTATGCCACCGTCGCGCGACAAAAACTTCAAAGCGCCCAGATCATCGGCCTCGCGGGCGCGCACCAGGACCTCATCCTGCGGCGCTGATTCGAGCGAACGGATCAACGCCTCAACCGAGCCGAACTGCAGATTCGAATTGCGCCAGTTGAGCTTTTTCAGCGGCGCAAAGCGGTGCTCCATGATCGCCTCTGCCACTTCCGGCTCCAGCGGGCGGGCATCGCCGGTCACACCAAAGCTGCCATGGCTCATGCCACGCCCAGCCCGCCCTGCGATCTGCGCCAGCTCATTGGGGGCCAGCTGGCGCATACGGCGGCCGTCGAATTTGGAGGTGGCGGAAAAGGCCACATGGTCAATATCGAGGTTCAGCCCCATGCCGATGGCATCAGTGGCCACGAGGTAGTCGACCTCTCCGTTCTGATAAAGCGCGACCTGGGCGTTGCGGGTGCGCGGGCTCAGCGCCCCCATGACCACGGCAGCGCCGCCTTTCTGGCGCTTCAGCAGCTCAGCGATGGCATAGACATTGTCGACCGAAAACCCAACGATTGCAGTGCGCGGCGGCATCCGGCTGATCTTTTTGGAGCCGCCATAGACCAGTTCTGACATCCGCTCGCGGCGCAGAAACTCCACCTCTGGCACCAGCGCCGAAATCGGCCCACGCATGGTATCGGCACCCAGGAACAGGGTTTCATTGGTGCCGCGTGCTTTCAGCAGACGCTCGGTAAAGACATGGCCACGATCGGGATCGGCACAGAGCTGGATCTCGTCGATGGCGAGAAAATCACAGCCCATGGCTGGCGGCATCGCTTCGACGGTGCAGATCCAGTATTTGGCCCGCGGCGGCACGATGCGCTCTTCGCCGGTGACCAGCGCCACCACTGAGGGGCCGCGAATGGCCACGATCTTGTCATAGACTTCGCGTGCCAGCAGCCGCAGAGGAAACCCCATGATGCCAGTGCGATAGCCCAGCATGCGTTCGATTGCGTAGTGGGTTTTGCCGGTATTGGTCGGCCCCAAAACCGCCAAGACCCGAGAAGCGCCTGCCATCCGTTCAGCCCTTGTTCTGCCCCTGCTTTCTGGACGTCAAATGTGACACCAAAAACATGGGCGGCTAAAGATCCTTGCCTGCCGCTTGCGGCCGCAGACGTTCCAGCGCGTTGAGTACTTCCTCATGATGGGGATGTATAGTCTTGGCCCGCAAATAGGCCTCGTAGGCGCGCTTGGGCATGCGGAATTGCTCAAAGACCGTGCCCAGCGCATAGATCGCATTGTAATCATTTGGATTCAGCGCCAAAGCGCGCTCCAGATCCGCCACCGACGGCCCATAAAGCCCTGCCGCATGATAGGCCCGGGCGCGCTCATACCAACCCTGGGCAAAATCCGGCGCATGATCCGTCAGGGCTGTCAGATGTTCGATGGCACCGGCCAGATCCCCGGCCTCAAAGGATTTCTGGGCCCGCGACAACAACAGATCCATCGCAGGCGAGCCGCTTTTGCGCCAGAGCGCCTGCAGCTCCCGCTCCAGCGCCAGTGCCGTGCTGGCATCCGCCTGCCGCAACTCAGCCAAAAGGGCGGTTTCCCGCGTGTCCTCGTCGGCAGATGTTGCCAAAGGCATGGAAATCGTGACTGTAAGCAGCGTTGCCGCCACGATAGCTTTGAGGTTCAGGTGATTTGCAATCATGATGGCCCAGTGTAACCCCGTGTCGCGCTTTTTCCAGTGCTGGAAGCCTGCGCCTCACGTAGAATTGCAATTTTCCGGTGCCCCTGCTGCACCTCTGACCAAAGGACGTCAAAATGAGCGATACGCTTGAACAGGCCGTAGCGGCAATGAACGAAAAACTGGCTGGCAGCGATTTCAGCGCTTCGGCAAAATTTGCTATCGAAGGTGTCGGCGCCATCGTGCTGGACAGCGACGGGGCCCGTATCAGCGACGAAGAGACTGATGTCACCATGAATGCGGATGCGGATACCTTCAAGGAGATCCTCAGCGGTGAGTTGAACCCCACCAGCGCCTTCATGTCCGGCAAGCTCACCATCGACGGCGACATGGGCACCGCGATGCAACTGGCCTCGGTTCTGGCCTGATGGACAAAAGCCTGATGGACCTGACCCCTGCCCCTTACTTTGCTGAAATCGCAGAGGGCCCGGAAACGGGACAGGCCCATTGGGCAACCACCGAGGACGGGTTGCGCATCCGGGTTGGCCATTGGCTGCCCAGCAATGATGCACCCGCCAAGGGAATCAAAGGAACGGTGCTGATCTTCCCCGGCCGCACCGAATATGTCGAAAAATACGGCTCTGCCGCCATCGAGCTGGGCCAGCGCGGCTATGCCACCCTGGCGGTGGACTGGCGCGGACAGGGGCTGGGGGATCGCATGCTGCCAGACCGCCGTCTGGGCCATGTTGAGAAATTTGGGGATTTTCAAAAGGACGTCGCTGCCGTTGTCAAACTGGCCAAGCAGCTGAGGCTGCCGGAACCCTGGTATCTGCTGGGGCATTCCATGGGCGGGGCCATTGGTCTACGCGCCCTGTTCGAAGGTCTGCCGGTCAAGGCCTGCGCCTTTTCGGCACCGATGTGGGGTATTCTCATTCCCGCCGGCCTG
Source organism: Roseobacter sp. (assembly GCA_015665415.1). Taxonomy (GTDB): domain Bacteria; phylum Pseudomonadota; class Alphaproteobacteria; order Rhodobacterales; family Rhodobacteraceae; genus Pseudophaeobacter. Next base: position 365,544 of record JADFAE010000005.1, on the reverse strand, counting down.
CGCCCCCTGGCCCGGATCCTTGGCGGGCTGGCACCGGCCTTTGGCATCGGCAACAAGCGGGTGCCGACCACCACAGCAGAACACTACGTGCAAAGCGCGCCGTTCAAGGGCAATACCCTGACAAATGACCCGGCCATGTATCAGCTGATGATCGACCAGCTGCATGCCCAAAGCGATCTGGTCTTGGGCGGACCCACCATCAATTGGCTGAGCGAGGGGCTGAAGGAATGTGAAGCTCTGGCAGAAAAACCTTCGCCTGCCCTGCCCTGTCTCACCTTCCTTGGCACCCAGGAGCAGATCGTCAACAGCGAGGCCGTGAAGGAGCGCATGGCGCGTTGGCCCGGTGGCGAGCTGGATCTGATCGACCCGGCCCAACATGAAATCGTGATGGAAGACGCCCAGATCCGCAGCCGCGCCTTTGACAAGATGTGCCTGTTGTTCGACCAGTACCGCTAGCCCTGGGCCCCTCCGGCGCCGCGCCTGTGTTTCAGCGGCTTTTCACAAATTACCAGCACAAAATTTTCCCTGCGGCGCGCTTCGCGGCGGGGCTTTGCTTGTGATCCCGCCACGCGCTGCTTAAATGTTGGAAAACATCAGAAATCAAACATGCCCGCCAAGGAGGCCCCATGTTGCAACTCCCCTTCCCCGTCCGTGATGCCAATGCCGGTTCCGGCTCTGATGAGCTGGGCAATCTGCCGGAATGGAATCTCGATGATCTCTATGCGGGCGAGGACGCCCCTGAGCTGGCCCGCGATCTGGATTGGCTGGAGGGCGAATGCAGCAGCTTTGCCGCCGACTATGAAGGCAAACTGGCCGATCTTGACGCTGCTGGCCTGCTGGACTGCGTGCTGCGCAACGAAAAGATCAACGCCATTGCCGGACGCATCATGTCTTATGCGGGCCTGCGCTACTACCAGCTGACCACCGATGCGGACCGGGCCAAATTCATGTCCGACTGCCAGGAGAAAATCACCATCTTCACCACGCCGCTGGTGTTTTTCACGCTGGAGATCAACCGCATCGAGGATGACCAGATGGAGGCGCATTTTGCCGCCAATGCAGATCTGGCCCGTTACAAGCCGGTGTTTGACCGCATCCGCGCGATGAAGCCCTATCAGCTGTCGGATGAGCTGGAGAAATTCCTGCATGATCTCGGCGTGGTTGGCGACGCCTGGGAGCGCCTGTTCGATGAGACCATTGCCGGGCTCAAGTTCACCATCGGTGGCGAAGAGCTGAATATCGAAGGCACCCTGAACTATCTGACCGAACAGGATCGCAGCAAACGCGAGGCGGCCTCGCGCGAGTTGGCCCGAGTCTTTGCCGATAACGTCAAAACCTTTGCCCGCGTGCACAACACCCAGTCCAAGGAAAAAGAGATCGTCGACCGCTGGCGCGGCATGCCAACACCGCAGACCGGACGCCATCTGTCCAACCACGTGGAACCCGAGGTGGTCGAGGCCCTGCGCGAGGCTGTCGTCGCCGCCTACCCCAAGCTGTCGCACCGCTACTATGAGCTCAAGCGCAAGTGGCTGGGTCTGGACCGGATGCAGGTCTGGGACCGCAATGCGCCGCTGCCGATGGAAGACAGCCGCGTGGTCACCTGGGACCAGGCCGAACAGACCGTGATGGAAGCCTATGAGGCCTTTGATCCGCGCATGGGCGAGATCGCCGCGCCGTTTTTCTCCAAGGGTTGGATCGATGCCGGTGTGAAACCCGGCAAGGCCCCCGGCGCCTTTGCCCATCCCACCGTCACCGAGGTGCACCCCTATGTGATGCTCAACTATCTGGGCAAGCCGCGCGATGTGATGACCCTGGCGCATGAGCTGGGCCATGGCGTGCATCAGGTGCTGGCCGCCGACCAGGGCGAGATGCTGTCGTCGACGCCGCTGACCCTGGCGGAAACCGCCTCCGTCTTTGGCGAGATGCTCACGTTCCGCAAGATGCTGGACAAGGCCGAAACCCAGGAGCAGCGCAAAGTCCTGCTGGCAGGCAAGGTCGAGGACATGATCAACACGGTTGTGCGCCAGATCGCCTTTTATGACTTTGAGTGCAAACTGCACGCTGCCCGCGCCGAGGGAGAGCTGACCCCCGATGACATCAACGCCCTGTGGATGTCGGTCCAAGCCGAAAGCCTGGGCGAAGCCTTTGATTTCATGGAAGGCTATGAGACCTTCTGGTGCTACATCCCGCATTTCGTGCATTCGCCCTTTTACGTCTATGCCTATGCCTTTGGCGACGGCCTGGTGAACGCGCTCTATTCGGTCTATGCCGAGGGCGGTGAGGGCTTTGAGGACAAGTATTTCGACATGCTCAAGGCTGGCGGATCCAAGCATCACAAGGAACTGCTAGCCCCCTTTGGACTGGATGCATCTGATCCCAAATTCTGGGACAAGGGCCTGTCGATGATCTCTGAGATGATTGACGAGCTGGAAGCCATGGAGGCCTGATCCGACCTCCAGAGACCCACAGACGGGCGCCCATTGGTGCCCGTTTTTGTATTCCTATCTGCTTGCAAGGACTGAGACATGGAACAGATCCACCTCGCCCCCTTGGGCAAAGATGCGTTCCGGCGGGTGCAACACATCTGGATCCCCGATGACCAGGTTCTTTGGGCAGGGTCGATCCAACACGCTTTTGGAGTAGATGAGCCCGAAGTCGATTTTCATGTCATCGAAACAGAAAGGCGCGCGGTTGGCTTTTTCAAGGTGGATCGCGGCTTTGACCGCAATGCCTTTGCGCAACCGCATGAGCTGGGAATTCGGGCCTTCAAGATCAATTTCGCCGATCAGGGCAAGGGTCTGGCCGGTTGTGCCGTCGCCAGCCTGGCTCCCTATTTGAGAGCACAGTACCCGGGACGCCCAAGTGCAGTGCTGACCGTGAACATGCAGAACCCGGCAGCCATAGCCTGCTATCTAAAGGGGGGCTTTGTGGACAGCGGCGACATCTTCACAGGCGGCATCGCAGGCCCGCAACATATATTACGGATGGCGCTGTAGCGACGGGTCGCCGCCAAACGAAGATGCGATCACTTCAGCTGGCTGTCCTTGGACCCACGCCGGTTGATGCCACCGCGCGCCTTTTGGGCACCGTCGCGCTCTTGCTGGCAGTCAATGCAAAGCTTTACTCCGGGAATCGCCAGACGACGCTTTTCCGGGATTTCTTCCTCGCATTCAGCGCAGTGGCTCAGGCTTTCGCCCTGGGGGCGCTTTTGCGCCTGCATCCGGGCCAGTTCATCCTTTAATGTGGCCTCGATCTGCTCGCTTACCGCGCCATCCTGCGCCCAACCCCCAGCCATTGCTCTCTTCCTTCCGGCAAAATACCCGCCTCAGTCTAGGGTACCCCCCCTCGCTCCGGCAAGACCATGTGAGACGCCCTGACTAACACCCCTCGCGCCTGAAAAGGATTTTGGAGAGTTTTCAAACACTTTCAGGAAAACCCCAAAACCCATTTTTGTCAGGAGATTGCAAGATCTTTCGTAGCGGTCAATACCTGACAATAACTATCAACTATATGATTTTGTTGAATTTTTCAGAAATTCCGATTGACGACCTAACCGAAGCCCCGTACTCAGGCTACAGGAACTGCAGCTAGCCGGATCGCAGGCAGCAAGCAGCAAGCTAACCAGCCAGTCCAGGGTTTCACCTGAACCAGCAAGACAGCCAGCCCCGCCAGCAACTTACCGATCCACGCCAGCCGTTCCTCACCGTTGGTATCACCGCTTTGATGCAGGTTCGAAGACACCAGATCCGGTTTCCAGCCAGGGACCATCACACGCGCCAGCCACTGCCGCCCCGCGCAGCAGCCCCGCCAGTCAGATAGACAGAGCCCCAGCAATAGCAAGACCGAGACACGCCAGCCAGCGCGCGCTTGCCAGCAGGAACGCAACAGAAAAACAGGCGGAGCTCATCACGAACCCCGCCTGTTTTGCATTCCAAGGTCATTTGCAGCCTAGTGGCTAGTCAGCATCCCCTTGGCCGAAGCCAGTTCGCGCATTTTCTTTTGCAGCTTTTCAAAGGCACGCACTTCGATTTGGCGAATCCGCTCACGGCTCACGCTATACTGCGTGCTCAGCTCCTCCAGCGTCTGCACATTTTCCGCCAGGCGGCGCTGGGTCAGGATGTCCTTTTCCCGATCATTGAGCACCTCAAGGGCCTGAACCAACAGCTCGCGGCGGGCTTCCAGCTCATCGCGGGCTTCATAGTCGCCCGCCTGATCTGCATCCTCATCCTCGAGCCAATCCTGCCATTGCATGGTGCCTTCGCCCTCGCTGCCAACAGTGGCATTGAGCGATGCATCCCCACCGGACATCCGACGGTTCATCGAGATCACCTCTGCCTCTGTCACCCCCAGGTCATGGGCAATTCTGGCGACATTCTCGGGCCGCAGGTCGCCTTCTTCCAAGGCTCCAATGCGGGCCTTGGCCTTACGCAGGTTGAAGAACAACTTTTTCTGCGCCGAGGTGGTGCCCAGTTTGACCATCGACCAAGAGCGCAACACATATTCCTGAATAGAGGCGCGGATCCACCACATGGCATAGGTGGCCAGACGGAAGCCTTTTTCGGGATCAAAGCGTTTGACCGCCTGCATCAGACCGACGTTGGCCTCCGAGATCACCTCTGCTTGCGGCAGGCCATAGCCGCGATAGCCCATGGCGATCTTGGCGGCCAAGCGCAGATGCGAGGTGACCATCTTATGGGCGGCACCCGAGTCCTCTTTCTCCACCCAGGCCTTGGCCAGCATGTATTCCTCTTCCGGCTCCAGCAGCGGGAATTTGCGGATTTCCTGCATATAGCGGTTCAGACCACCCTCAGGGGTTGGTGCGGGCAGATTTGCGTAGTTGGCCATTCAGTCGGTCCCTCCCAAATGTTTAAGGACTTAACATTAGTCCATATGGGTTAGCGCTAAATACCTTTCAAGGGGCGTTAACATCTATTCTTCTATACTTCGCCCGGTGAAACATCTGTGATCTTTGACACAGAGCCTATTGTTTTTTGCAGCACTTTCGATCTGTCGGATCGAAAGCGGCCCTCCCCCCAAAAAGAAGCCCACTCCTTCGCGCTTGTCGGCAAATTTGACCAATAAGATGCAGAGCTGACGCGCAGAACCCGGGCAGCGGTCCTATTGCGCCGGTTGGCGCAGGGTCTCGATCAAATCAGCCATGTCCTGCGGTAGGGGCGCTTCAAAGCGCATCTCTTCGCCGCTGACCGGGTGGACAAACCCCAAAACCGCCGCATGCAAGGCCTGACGCGGGAAGCTTTGCACTGCCGCAATACCAGCCGGGGTCAGCGATTTCGCCGCCAATTTGCGTTTGCCGCCATAGGTCGGATCCCCGACCAGCCCGTGACCTGCATGGGTCATATGCACCCGGATCTGATGGGTGCGCCCGGTTTCCAGCCAACATTCGATCAAGGCGGCCACGCCAGGTGTGCCAAAGCTTTCAACGATACGTGCGCGGGTGACCGCGTGGCGGCCGCCCTGAAACAGCACCGCCTGGCGCTGGCGGTCATGTTTGTGACGGGCCAGCTGCGTTGTTAGTTTGAGGATGTTTCCCCGCTCGAAACTGGTGCCTTTGACGCCGCGCAGACGTGGATCATTGGCATCCGGCACCCCGTAACAAATGGCGCGGTAGTACCGTTCAACGGTATGTTTCTCAAACTGCGCCGCCAGCCCTTGGTGCGCCGCGTCGGATTTGGCCACCACCAAAAGACCCGAGGTCTCCTTGTCGATGCGGTGCACGATGCCGGGCCGCTTGACCCCACCCACACCCGACAGGTTGTCACCGCAGTGATGCAGCAGGGCATTGACCAACGTGCCAGAGGGCGTGCCCGGTGCCGGATGCACCACCATGCCAACGGGTTTGTTCACCACGATGAGATCCTCGTCCTCATAGATCACGTCCAATGGGATATCTTCGGGGCCGATATGGCTCTCGTCCGCCTCTTCCACTAAGATAGTGATCTGTGCACCCTCAGCCACGCGGGCCTTGGCATCCTGCACCACGGCACCATCCACCTGCAGGCTGCCTGCTTCGATCAGGCGCGCCAGCCGTGTGCGCGACAAAGTCGCGGCCTCTGGCACATCGCGCGAAACCGCTTTATCAAGCCGCTTAGGCGGGTCTTCCGCGATGACAAACTCAATCCGGCGGCTGCTCATGACTGATCCTTCCAAGCCTGAATTTCAAGACGAGCCACCACAGCTCAAGTTTCTGCGCCGACTGGTGACCACCTTGACGGTGGTGATGATTGGCGGGCTTGTACTGGTTGTCAGCCTGCTTGTCATCCGCTTGTCTGCTGATGGCCCCTCTGTTCCCGCAGAGATCACCCTGCCTGAGGGCACAGTGGCCCAGGCCGTGACTTTTGGCACCGGCTGGGTCGCTGTTGTAACCACGGATAACCGCATTCTGATTCTTGACCCCGAGACCAGCGCCTTGCGCCAGGAAATCGAAATCAAATGAGGCGCGCTTCTTTTGCGAGATCAAAGGGCTGACAACCTGGCTCTGCCCCGCCGCCATGTATCTTTAAGGATCACGCAGACATCGGTGTGCATCGCCTGACACAGCCCATCTGTGCCCACGCGGGACCACATGTCCGGTTCAGTTCATCATATGCCGGGAGTAAAGAGTGGTACCACCTCCCCGGCTCGAACGGGGGACCTCCTGATCCACAATCAGGCGCTCTAACCTACTGAGCTAAGGCGGCACTGGGGGCGATTTAGCCTAGAGAAAACCGAAGCGCAAGAGGATTATAACACAACTTTCCAGCTTTGTTCGATCAAATCCTGTCCAAAGGAGTGAACCGGCTTGCTGGCCGTCATTTGCCAGCCAAAGGCGGTATAGAGCGCGCAGGCCGCCTGGTGGCTTTCATGGGTCCACAGCTGCATGTCCCGGTAGCCTGCACTGCGGGCAAACGCCATGCAGTGGCGCAGCAAACGCTTCCCCAGCCCCTGCCCGCGCGCCTCAGGTGTCAACAAAAACAGCCGCAACTTGGCTGTCTCTTCGCTGTGGCGTACGCAAAAGATCGAGCCCAGCCGTTCCGCGCCGCGATGGGCAATCCACCCTTGTTCACAGGCCGGATCGTGGTCTTCGCAGAATTGTTGTAGAATTTGCGCCACCAGTGGGCCAAAGGTCTCGTCAAAACCCTCATCGCGCGCATAGAGATCCTGGTGGCGGGCCACCAGCCATTGGCAATCTGTGGGAACGAATCGGCGCAAAGCGATTTCGGGCATGAGCTATCAAAGCCCAGAGCCCACTTGCCTTTCAAGTCTTCGCGGTCTAGCACCAAAAACGGGCAATACATCGCTGCGGCAGGAGTGCAAAATGGGTATCAATAGCGAACGTGACATCGAAGCAAACATGCAAATTGGTCCAACCGACCAGGGCATGGTGCGGCTGTTCATCGAAGCCGACGGTATCGAGATCCCGATGGATTTTGACCCGGAAGAGGCTGAAGAGATCGCCGAAGAACTGCGCGCTGCGGCCCAAGCCGCCCGCCTTGTAACAGGCTGAACGCTCTCCTATTCGCTCGCCTTCAAACCGGCCACAGCGCTTTTGTGCTGTGATCAATCTCCACCTGCCGGGGCGTGCTGCACAAGCAACTGACCATCCCGACCAGGACGCGGATCGCGCAGCACCTGCAAACGTCGGGCCGCATCCATGGCAAACTTCTGGATCAGCTTTTTGCGCCGTGCGGGTGACAGTTTGGCCTCAGGAGCCATGCGGATGACCTCTGCGTCATAGTCATCGGCGATGATCAGTCCGGTCCCATCCGGCAGCAGTTCCACCGGAAACTCCATATCCACCGCCCAGAAATAGCGGTCACACCACTCCAGATAGCCCTGCCATTTGCTGTCGGACTGAAAATCGGCGCGGCTGGATTTGCACTCCACCACCCAGAGCTCTCCTTTGGGGCCGAGCCCCAGCACATCCACCCGCAGCCCGCGCGCAGGCACAAACTCCTCAAGGGCAGCAAAGCCCAGGCTGCGCAGGTGCCGCGACACACCACGGGCCAGTCGCTGGCCGGGCTGTAACTGCGAGGGCGGGGGCGATTGGGATGGGACGAGATCACTCATGAATACAGCGTGAATAATTCGTGAACAGAATGCAAGCCTCGGACTTAATCGGGGCTACGGAGCCTCCGCATACCCCACCATTTCACCCAGGGTTGCCGCAATCCCTTGCCCCCTCCTCTTGCCATGTTGCCATGGAGAGACTACCTAGGGGCGTGGCGGGTTCTGCCCTCTCAGTGACCGGCAGCATTCCAGTGGCCTTAAGCAATTCCACGGGAGCTGGCTCTGTTCGGATCCTGGTCCGTTTACCTGGCGCCCACCTGTACATACAGGTCCCCGGGAATCAAAACCGCACGTTTGTTGGTGGTCCCGTCACATTTTCAGCCCAACAGGCCCATTTCACGGGCTCATTCCACATGAAAACCCGCGCCCCTCCGGAATTGAGGTCGCGGGTCTTTTTGTAAATCGGTTGCCAAGCGCCCCGCTTTGGAGGCCACCCACTAGCGGCGCGGTTTGATCTGGCGGAACTGGCGCGATGCCTTGGAGCCTGCTTCTGCTTTGACCCGGACAGGGGTAAAGCGATCCACCACAGGTGTGCCCCGGCGCGGACCATCGTCTTTTTGCGCCATCGACATGATCACATAAGCAAATTGCACCCCGGCAAAGACAATGCCATTCATGAACCACAGCATAAAGACCGCCAGCACCCCATCGCTGGACTGGCTGATCAGCCCCCACAGCCCCATCACGTTGAACCAGAGCAGCATCGCAACAAAGCCCGCGGCGATGGCGAAACCAATGATAACGTTCTTGATGTAGAGTTTTACCAACTTGGGCATGATTACCTCATCCATTTTCAAGGCAGAGGCTAGCATGCCAGAGATCGGGGTCCAGCGCTTTTGGCAGCATTGGTGGATTTTAGCCTAACAAAGACGCAACCAGGTCCAGCGCCTTGGGGATCCAAACAAAAACGTGCTCAAAACAAAAACGCGCCCCGAAAGGACGCGCATTGCAAAATCATGTGCAGGACCCAAGCCCCACCAGGATCAAAAGGCTTCGGGCTGGGCCTCGCGCGCCATGTGATCCAGCACCGCATTGACGAATTTGGATTCTTTTCCTTCGGGAAAGAAGGCCCGGGCGATATCAACGAACTCATTGATCACCACCTTGACCGGTGTTTTCGACTGGGTGAGCTCAGCCCCTGCCGCCCGGAACAGCCCACGCAGGGTGGGATCGATCCGACCCAGCGGCCATTTCGCCACCAAAGCGCGATCGGTCATCTGGTCGATTTGCGCCTGATGGTTCACCGCATCCTTGACCAGCTTGCGAAACAACCCGGTGTCGCCCTCGGCCATTTCATCGCCGTCATAGACAGCGCCAAAGCGGTGATCTTCGAATTCGACGATGACCTTGTCAAAGGTCAGGCTGCTGTGCTCCATCTGAAACAGGGCCTGCACGGCATAAAGCCGGGCTGCCGATTTCATCTGGGTCTTGGCTTTGCCCTTTGGGGCGCTGTCCGAATTGGTCATGCTGTGCGGGGTCCGTTTTCTGTGCCAGCCAGTTGAATGGCTTCGGAAGGCGCCTTGAAGCCGACTCCCTTGGTCTGGGCGCCCCACTTACGCGTGAGCGCAATAAGTTGCAAGGCCGCAGCCGCCGCGCCGCCACCTTTGTTCTGATCCTGCGGATCCGCGCGCACCTCGGCCTGTTTGCGGTTCTCCACGGTCAGGATACCATTGCCGATGCACAGCCCCTGCAGCCCCAAAAGCTGGATCGCCCGGCTGCTGTCGTTGCAGACGGTGTCATAATGGGTGGTTTCCCCGCGAATGACGCAGCCCAGCGCAACAAATCCGTCAAAGTTGGAGCTGCGGTCGGCGATGGCAATCGCCGTCGGGATTTCCAGCGCACCGGGCACTTGAACCACTTCGAAAGACCCGCCAACGGCCTCGATCTCTGCCTGGGCGCCAGCCAGCATATTGTCCGCGATATCCTTGTAGTAAGGCGACATCACGATGGCCAGTTTCACCGGCTTGTCAAATTCGGCGCGCGGCATGATGTAATGCTGTTCCTGTCCAGCCATATCAAATGTCCTTCAGAATGGGGCGGGTTCCAACAATCGACAGCCCATAGGCGTCGAGACCCAGATAAGTGGTCGCAGGCGAATCCGTCAGCAGCTCCAGCTCTTCCAGCCCCAGTTTGGACAGGATCTGGGCACCAAGCCCGGTCTGCTTGATGGTCCGTGGACCTTCGTCCTCGGGCGCGTAAAGCGAATGGCGGGGCTCGCGGAACAGGCAGACGACGCCGCGCCCCTCTTCGGCGATCAACTCCATCGCGCGGGGCAATTCGCGCACCGGCTTGGGGCCGAGCCCCAGAATATCAGAGGCTTCATGCAGGGCATGGGTGCGGGTCAGAACCGGACCACCAGAGGAGATGTCGCCCTTGATCAGCACCACATGTTCAACCCCGTGGGTCTGGTCGGTGAACAGGCGCATGTCCCAGTCGCCACCAAATTCGGAGGTGACGGTGCTGCGGCTGGTTTCCACCACCAGATTGTCATTGCGCGACCGATAGGTGATCAGATCCGAAATGGTGCCAATCTTAAGCCCATGGGTCTCGGCGTAATCCACCAGATCCGGCAGACGCGCCATGGTGCCGTCCTCGTTCATGATCTCGCAGATCACCGAGGAGGGGTAATGCCCGGCCAGACGTGCCACATCGCAGCCCGCTTCGGTATGACCTGCACGCATCAGCACGCCGCCACGGCGCGCGCGCAATGGAAAGACATGGCCCGGCGTGGCGATATCGGCGGCGGTTTTTTCCGGGTCGATGGCCGTGGCCACAGTGAGCGCACGATCGGCAGCGGAAATGCCGGTGGTCACGCCTTCGCGGGCCTCGATCGACACCGTAAAGGCCGTCTCGTGTCGCGAGGAATTATGCATCGCCATCATCTGCAGACCCAGCTCTTCAATACGCTCAGCCGGCAGGGTCAGGCAGATCAGCCCACGCCCGTGGGTGGCCATAAAGTTGATGGCCGCGGCGTCGGCGCTTTGGGCCGGGATCACCAGATCGCCCTCGTTTTCACGATCCTCGTGGTCGACCAGGATGAACATCCGTCCCGCGCGGGCCTCGGCGATGATATCCTCAATCGGGCTGATCGCCGCGCGCAAACGGGCCTCGACGGGCCCCGGTGTTTCAAAGCTCATGTTTCAGCCTTTCGATACGCATGCCCCAGGGCCCTATCGCCCGGCAGGTTCTATAGGCGAAATAGCCCAGTCGGGTCGCAAAGACCAGCCCCACAAGCGGCGCTGCAGGGGCTGGACGCGGCGTCTGCCAACGGGCACAAAGAAAGAATTGGATACAATATTCACGAGTCAGAGAGGCTTCCCATGCGCGCATCCCGTATTCTTCAGGCCGTCGAGGCCCATGCCGAGGGCGAACCCGGACGCGTCATCACTGGCGGCATGCCGCTGTTGAAGGGCGCAAGCGTCTTTGAGAAAATGCAGGATATGGCTGAAAATCATGATGATATCCGCCTGCAGATGCTGCGTGAGCCGCGCGGAAACCCCGGACTGTGCGGCAATGCCATCGTGCCGCCCTGCCATCCGGATGCAGATGCGGGCTTCATCATCTTTGAGCAGACCGAATACCCGCCGATGTCGGGCTCCAACTGTATCTGCGTGGTCACTGTGCTGTTGGAAACAGGCATTGTGCAAATGCAGGAGCCGGTGACCGAGCTGACACTGGAGGCCCCAGCCGGGCTGATCCGGGTGCGCGCGGAGTGCAAGGACGGCAAGGTCACGCGGGTTCGTTTTCGCAATGTCCCCGCTTTTGCCCTGCATCTGGATGCGCCCATCGAAGTGGCGGGGCTGGGAACGGTCAAGGTGGATGTGGCCTGGGGCGGCATGTTCTTTGTACTGATCAATGGCGAGTCCATCGGGTTGGACCCCAGCGCCGAAAATGGGGCTGAGATCGTTCGCATCAGCGAGGCAATCCGCCATGCCACCACCCAACAGCTGCCCGTGACCCATCCGGAAAATCCGGCGATCACAGGCCCGACCATCACCAATCTCTGGGCCAGCCCGAACGCGCCCGGCACCGATGGGCGCGGCGCCATCACCATTTCCACCGGAGATTTCGACCCCGACCTCCCGCAGGAGGCCAGCGGCATTCTCGACCGCTCTCCCTGTGGCACCGGGACCTGCGCCAAGATGGCGGTACTGCACGCCCGTGGGCTGCTTGAGGTTGGCCAAGACTACGTCAATGCGGGCCCATTGGGCACCACCTTTACCGGTCGCATTCTGGAGACCACCACCCAGGGTGGCTATCCGGCCATCCTACCAGAGCTGTCTGGTCAGGGCTGGATTTACGGGCTCAGCAGCTACACCCTGGATCCAAGTGATCCCTTTCCTCAGGGCTATACCGTCGGCGACATGTGGTAGGCGATGCGGCGGGCAAAGGGTGTGAGGGGCGCTGCCCCTCGGCCTGCGGCCTCACCCCGGGATATTTTCCGCCAAATGAAAAGGCTCAGCTTGCTTCGTGCAGGCGGGCCACGTAGCGCGCCAGGGTGTCGATCTCGAGGTTGATCTGATCCCCCAGCTTGACGTCGCCCCAGGTGGTGACCTCTTTGGTATGCGGGATGAAATTGATGCCAAAATCACAGCCCTCCACATCGTTCACCGTCAGGGAGGTGCCGTTCAGCGCCACCGATCCTTTGGGGGCAATGAACTTGGCCAGTTGGGCAGGTGCACGCAGGGTGACACGGGTGCTGTCGCCTTCATCCTGCAACGCGACCACTTCGGCGACCCCATCCACATGGCCGGATACGATATGACCGCCCAGCTCATCGCCCACCTTCAAGGCGCGTTCCAGATTGACCCGCTTGCCCACAGTCCAAGCGCCGATATTTGTCTTGGATACCGTTTCAGCGGAAATCTGCACATCATACCAGTCGGTGCCCAGTTCAATCACTGTCAGGCAGACCCCATCCGAGGCGATCGAAGCGCCCAGATCGATACCGGCGGTCTGGTAGGCCGTGGTGATCCGGGCCCGCAGATCCCCCTGCTGATCCAGCTGAGCAATGGTGCCAATGTCTGTGACGATACCGGTGAACATGAGGCCTCTCCTAGGCTGCGGCAGGATTTCAGAGCCCAGAGGTAGCCGAGGCGCGGCGGCTTCACAAGTCCCCGACGTCCAAAGCAGACTTGGCCTGCCCTGGCCCGAGCCGACCCCGCTCCCCGCACTCATTGGAGCCCGCAAAACAGCCATTGGCGCGCATTGGACATAGTTTTGCCCCAGAAAACTGTTAAAGCTTGAACAAGCCCCAAGGATACACCCTTTGCCAAGCGAAAGCCCGATGACACCCCGCAGCCCTTCTCAGCGCTCCTTTTTGCTTTTGCAGGGTCCCCATGGCCCGTTTTTCAATGCATTGGGAAAGATGTTGCGCACCGCAGGCTGCACCGTCTGGCGTATCGGCTTTAATGCCGGGGATCAGGCCTTCTGGCGCGACAAGCAACACTACTTGCCCTATCGGGGCGCGCTGGAGCAATGGCCAGCCTTTTTCCAGCAGTGTTGCCAAGACAAGAATATCACCGATCTGGTGCTCTATGGCGACACCCGTCCTATCCACGCCGAGGCCATCAAGGCGGCTCGGGCGTTGGGTCTGCGGGTGCATGTCTTTGAGGAGGGCTATTTGCGTCCCTATTGGGTCACCTATGAGCGCGAAGGCTCCAATGGCCATTCAAAGCTGATGCAAACCACAGTTCCGGACATGCAGGTCGCCCTAGAACGGTCGGACATGGAAGCGCCCTTGCCGCCCTCTCATTGGGGTGACATGCGCCAGCACGTGTTCTACGGCGCGCTGTATCATTGGTTCGTGATGTTTCGAAATCGCCAATACAGCAATTTCCGCCCCCATCGCGCCCTGGCTGTCACCCAGGAATTCCAGCTCTATCTCAAACGGTTGCTGCTGATGCCCGCCCAAGCGCTGGAGCGCCGTCTGGCCACCCGCCGCATTCGCAATGGCGGCTTTCCCTATCATCTGGCGTTGTTGCAGCTGGAACACGACAGCTCCTTCCAGAAACACTCCCCCTTTGGCACCATGACGGAGTTTCTTGCGGAGGTCATTTCCGGCTTTGCCGCCGGTGCCGCGCGTCATCATCATCTGGTGATCAAGGCGCATCCCCTGGAAGACGGGCGCAGCCCCATTCGCCGTGAGCTGCGCCGCCTGGCCCAGGCCCATGGCATCGAGACCCGCGTCCACTATGTGCGCGGCGGCAAACTGGCCGCATTGCTGAACGAGGCCCGCACCGCTGTCACGGTCAATTCGACGGCGGGTCAGCAGGTCCTGTGGCGCGGCATTCCGCTCAAGGTGTTTGGTGCTGCGGTCTATGACAAGGCAGAATTCACCTCTGATCAACCGCTGTCAGAGTTCTTTGCAGCACCGGCGCGGCCCGACAACCGCGCCTATAAGGACTACCGCCGCTATTTGCTCGAGACCTCGCAGGTTCCCGGCGGGTTCTATTCCCGCTCTGGCCGTCATCAATTGCTGCGCCACGTGGTGGACATGATGCTTGCACCCCATGACCCCTATGAGGCCCTGCGTCATGGGACAGCGGCACCCCGGCAACAGTTATCTGTGGTCCGCTAGGCGAAACCTCTCGCAGGACTGGATTTTCTGGCGGCACCTCGTTAGGTTGGCCCAAAAAACCGAGGCAGAATAATAATAGGTCGAGGAGACCGAGCAGTGAAAAATGTCCCCCTCTCCTGGGCGCGCCCTATGGCGATGCTGGCTGCATTGACGCTCGCTGCGTCCTGTGGCCTGCCAAAAGTTGGCCCCAACAAACGCGAAATCTTTGCCGGGTCGGTGCAGAAACAAGGCGATGCCTTTATCGTTTCTGTCAACGACCGTGTCACCCGCGCCACCGCCGTGGTGCCGGCCTTGGGTTTCTCCAGTGGTTTCATCAATGCCGGTCGGCTGACCTCGGACACCATTCGCCCCGGCGATGTGCTGGGTCTGACAATCTGGGAAAACGTCGATGATGGGTTGCTGGCCAGCGAGGCCACCAACGCCACCGCACTGGAAGAAGTGCAGGTCGACAGCGCCGGATTTATCTTTGTGCCCTATGCCGGGCGGTTGCGGGCCTCGGGCAACACGCCTGAGCAACTGCGCGAAATGATCACCAAGAAGCTCGAAGATCAGACCCCGGATCCGCAGGTGCAGGTGCGCCGCGTGGCCGGTGATGGCTCTACCGTCAGCCTGACCGGCGCGGTTGGAGGCCAGGGCGTCTATGCCATCGAACGCCCAACCCGAACGCTTTCGACCATGTTGGCCCGTGCCGGAGGCGTCGCCATCGAGCCCGAAATTGCCCAGGTCACCGTGATCCGCGGCAAGGAGCAGGGCAAGATCTGGTTCCAGGACCTGTTCAACCACCCCGAGCTCGATATCGCACTGCGCGGCGGCGACCGCATTCTGGTCAAGGCTGACAGCCGCTCCTTTACCGCTTTGGGGGCAACCAGCGCACAGGCCCGCGTGCCCTTTGAGAGCCAGGATCTGTCGGCGCTGGAGGCCATTGCCCAGGTTGGCGGCCTGATTTCCACCAACTCCGACCCTACCGGCGTCTTTGTGCTGCGCAACGAGCCCGCGGAAATCGCCAATCAGGTTCTGGGGCGCGACGATCTCGTCGGCGCTCAACGGCTGGTCTATGTTCTCAATCTCACCCAGCCCAACGGCCTGTTTGTCGCCCGTGATTTTGTGATCCGCGACGAAGACACGCTTTATGTGACCGAGGCCCCCTACGCCCAGTGGACCAAGACCATCTCGCTTCTGGTCAGCCCGCTGTCGCCGATTGCCAGCACCGCGACGTCGCTCGGTCTGTAACGACATGCGCAAAGACGCAACTTCAAAAACCCAGGCCGGGAGCAAACGCTCCCGGCTTTTTGTTTACAACGGTGGTTTTCTGACCCAACCGCGTCTGCGCCGCATTCTGAACCTCGCGGGCTTTCAAACCCGTCTCGGCCTGCCGCAAGAGAGCGATCTGGTTGGCATCTGGGGCAATTCACCCACCGCCCACCGGGGCCGCAGCGTGGCGCAAAAATACGAGGCAGGTCTGTTGCGGATCGAAGATGCCTTTCTGCGCTCCATTCATCCCGGCCGAAGCGGAGAGCCTCCTCTTGGGCTGTTGTTGGATCGCAAGGGGCTGCATTTTGACCCCAGCACCCCATCGGACCTGGAGGAGCTGCTGGCCACACATCCGTTGGACGACAGCCACATGATGCGACGGGCCCGCAATGCGATCGGTCGATTGCAGGACGCACACCTCAGCAAATACAACGGTTTTTTGCCCGAGGCACCGCTGCCGGATCCCGGCTATGTGCTGGTGGTGGACCAGTTGCGCGGCGATGCCTCGGTGACGGCCTCCCGGGCGGACCGGGCCCGGTTCTGCGAAATGTTGGTCTTTGCCCAAGAGGAAAACCCCGGTTCGCGCATCCTGATCAAGACCCACCCTGAAACCAGTGCGGGCCATCGCCCCGGGCATTTCATGGCCCAAGACGCGCAGGGTCGGATCGAGCTGTTCAGCGATGCCGTCTCTCCCTGGGCTCTGCTCGAGGGTGCCACAGCGGTCTATACGGTCTCCTCCCAGCTGGGCTTTGAGGCCATCCTGTCCGGCCATAAGCCGCGCGTCTTTGGCCAGCCCTTTTATGCGGGTTGGGGCCTCACCACAGACGAAGACCCGGTAACGCGTCGCCAACGCCGATTGACCCGGGCACAGCTGTTCAGTGGGGCGATGATCCTCTATCCCAAATGGTATGACCCCTACAGCGACCAATTGTGCGAGCTGGAGCGCGTCATCGACACCTTGGAGGCCCAGGCCCGTGCCTGGCGACAGGATCAGGCCGGTTGGGTGGCCTCGGGCATGCGGCTGTGGAAGCGCAAGCCACTGCAGGGCTTTTTTGGCCAGACCAAAAAACTGATCTTCACTGAAGAGCCGCAAGAGGCGCGCAAGAGCGGGCACAACTGGATGGTCTGGGCCGGCAAGGCCGCCAAGATCCACGATGGGGCGGCCCGGCTAGAAGACGGCTTTCTGCGCTCGCGGGGGTTGGGGGCCGACCTGGTGCCGCCGATGTCGCTGGTGCTGGACCGCCAGGGCATCTACTACGACCCGCGCCAGCCCTCGGACCTGGATGATCTTATCACCCTGCGCGCTGACCTGGGCCCTGCCGAAGCGCTGCGCGCCGAAGCCCTGGTGCAGCAGCTGATCCGCAACAGCGTATCGAAATACAATCTGGCGGGTGTGGTGCCGGATCTGCCACCGGGCCATCGCATATTGGTGCCCGGCCAGGTGGAGGACGACGCCTCGATCCTGGCAGGCTGTGGCCGCATCAACACCAATCTCGCGCTGCTGCAAGCCACCCGCAGGGCCAACCCCAAGGCGGTGATCATCTACAAGCCCCACCCCGATGTTGAGGCCGGGTTGCGACAGGGGGAAATCATCCCAGAAAACCTGGCGGATGTGGTGGCCAGCAACAGCGATCCGATGGCCCTGCTTGATATGGTACAAGAGGTCTGGACACTGACTTCGCTCTTGGGGTTTGAGGCGTTGTTGCGCGGCGTCAAGGTGACCACGCTTGGCCTGCCCTTTTATGCGGGCTGGGGTCTTACGACAGACAAGCGCACACCGCCGCCCTGGCGCAGAGCACGCCCTGATTTGCTGGGGTTGGCCCATGCGGTGCTGATTGATTACCCGCGCTATTTTGACCCCGTCACCCAGCAGCCCTGCCCACCGGAAGTGGTGGTGGAGCGGTTGATTTCAGGGGAGCTGCCGCAACCAGGCCTAGGCAACCGGGCACTGTCAAAGCTGCAAGGGGTTTTTGCCACCTATGCGCATCTGTGGCGGCGTAGCTAGCAGCCCAGTCTCTCAGCTTACCAGTCCCTGAACATACCCGCCTCTTAGCTTGCACGCCGCCATCGGTGCATCAGATCGCCCCCTACCGGGCCAGCCTCCACCAGCTCAAAGCGGTTGGCCGCCTCCAGGCGTTCCAGCCCCAAAGCCCCAATCGACGGCAACCCCTCGGCGCCGATGCCAAGACCGGCGGTAAAGCCGATCAACTCATCCACCAGATCAAAGGCCAGAAGCGAGGCCGCTAGCGCACTGCCGCCTTCGCAGAACACCCGCGTCAGTCCGGCCTTGCCCAGCTGCTGCAGGATATCATGCGCATCCAGCTGCACCCCACGACTGGCACAGGGCAGCAGCCGCGCGCCCAACCCTTCCCAGGCCTGTTTGCGCTCAATATCTGCGCCCTGCCCATGGCAAAGCCAAAGCGGCACCTCATTGGCCGTAGTCGCCAATTGGCTGATCAGAGGCAGATCAAGGTGGCGCGAGATCACCACCCGCACCGGCTGATGATCAACCCCAAGATCGCGTACGGTCAGCGACGGATCATCGGCGCGTGCCGTGCCGGCCCCGACCATGACCGCATCATGGCGGGCCCGCATCGCGTGCACCGTGCGCCGGGCCTGCGCCCCCGTGATCCATTTGCTTTGCCCCGATCCGGTGGCAATGCGGCCATCAAAGCTGCTCGCCAGTTTGAGCGTCACCAACGGGCGGCCCTGTTCGGTCTTGTAGAAAAACCCGGCGTGATCCCGCGCGGCCTCCTCAGCCAACACCCCGGTGGTGACGGGGATCCCAGCCCGGCGCAGCATCTCGAAACCCTGGCCTGAGACCCGCGGATCACTATCGCCGATAGCGGCCACCAGCCTGCCGATCCCGGCGTCAATCAGCGCCTGGGCACAGGGCGCGGTCTCGCCGTGATGCGAACAGGGCTCCAGCGTGACATAGGCCGTCGCGCCCCGCGCCAAATCTCCGGCCTGGGCCAGAGCCTCGGTCTCTGCATGGGGCCGCCCGCCCGGTTTGGTCCAGCCTCGCCCGACAATGCGCCCCTCGCGCACCAATACGCAGCCCACCGCCGGGTTGGGCCAGCAGTTGCCCTGCCCGCGCCGCCCAAGGGTCAACGCCAGGGCCATATACCTGGAATCCATGTCCGTCACAGCCTGTCCGCCAATTCTGGTCAACGCCACGCCCGGATCGGGTCCATGCCAATCCGGGCGCTGCGGTTCAATTTAGGTCAATAGATGACTTGGTCACCTGATGATGTCACGCCAGTGCTTACTCTTCACTTGGCGCATCCGGGCGCAACTCATGGACAAAATCCTCAAAGTCATCCGCCGCCTGGAAATTCTTGTAGACGCTGGCAAAGCGCACATAGGCCACGGTATCGATCCGGGCCAGCGCCTCCATCACGATCTCGCCAATCTTGCTGGAAGAGATATCGGTTTCGCCCATGCTTTCCAGCCGCCGCACGATCCCTGAGATCATCTGATCGATCCGCTCCGGATCAATTGGGCGCTTCTGCATGGAAATGCGGATGGAGCGTTCCAGCTTGTCGCGATCAAAATCTTCGCGCTTGCCGTTGGTCTTGACCACCACCAGATCCCGCAGTTGCACCCGCTCGTAGGTGGTAAAGCGGCCACCGCAGGCCGGACAGAAACGACGCCGGCGGATCGAGACGTGATCCTCGGCGGGGCGTGAGTCTTTCACCTGAGTGTCGATATTCCCGCAAAACGGACAGCGCATCTGCCGATCCCCTTTTCCCAATACCCGTCATATGTGCCTTCAGCTGCACAGTTATCCACAACTATAGGGCAGCCGCTAGGAATTGGGTAGAGGGGAAATGAAACCGCAAGATCAAGCGGTTCGTCATATGGCTGTCGCTTGTCCTCAGGGGCTGATACGGGCCAGGATGCGGCGCTGATGCGGCGCATCCCGATGCTCAAACAGATAGATCCCCTGCCAGGTCCCCAGTCCCAAGGCACCATCGCAGATCGGGACAGAGAGGCTCACCGGCATCATCGCCGCCTTGATATGGGCGGGCATATCATCCGGCCCCTCATAGGTGTGGCGCAAGTAGGACATCGACGGATCATTGGAAGGCGGCACCAAGCGGGCAAAGAAAGCTTGCAGATCTCCCTGCACCTCAGGGTCGGCGTTTTCCTGTATCAGCAGGGAACAGGAGGTATGGCGCACAAACAGCGTCATCAGACCCACCTGCAGCTGCGCCCCTGCCAGCCACTGCCGCAGCTCGGAGGTGAATTCATAGAGGCCCTGCCCCCGGGTTGCGATCTGAAATTCCTGTTGCATCCTACAGATCTGCCGCAGCCCGGCGCGCGGCGCAAGAGCCCGCGAAGCACAGCTTCAGAAGCGGCGAAAAAACGGATCATCCATCCGATCAAAGCAATAGTAGCGCGCCGTGGCCGCATTGAGACTGTAGCCAGGGATCTTGATGCTCAGGGAATAGCCGCGTTTGTTGCTGCTGCCCGGGGGAGGCGCAAAGGAGAACTGCACCGATTTGCGCCCCGGTCGGTTCACCGCTGGCCCGACAGCCTGCCAGACATAGATCCGCTGGGTTGCTTTGCTGCGCAGTTGGCGAATGGCAAAATCCCCGATGCCGCACCAGTAGTCCTGCGCCCCTGTGCCCACCTCATTGACCACTTCCCAGACGCCTTCGGCAACGGGAAGCACCTCATGCCGGTTCCAGGCCCACCAGGCCTGGGCCGCAATCGGCAGCACAATCAACCACGCAATCAGCGCCCCCCGGGCAAGGCCTGACCTGGCTCTGTTTCGAAAGTTTCGCCTCATCTCCTGTGCCTTTCCCTGGTCAACGGGCCGCAACAAATGCGGCTCAGACCATAGCATAGCAGATTGCGATCAATCGCCCTATTGGCGCGATCTCAGAACCCCGTTGGCAACTGGCTGCAATAGCGAAAGGCCTCTTGCACCCTCATATTGTCGCCGCGTGCCAAAGAATTGACGCTGCCAAGATCGCCCTTTTCCGGCCCGCCAGCAAGATCAGCGCGCAGGGTAAATTGCACTGCTGAGCGTTTGTTGGTGGTTTCGCTGGGACCGCGGGAGCGGGAGATATAGAGCTGAGCCGCCCAGGGGGCCTTGAGCGCCCTCTGGGCATAGTCCCCCGCAGCGCACCAATAGTCCCGTCCTACGCCACCCGCTCGTGGCACCACCTCGAAACGCCCCTCGGACAGTGGATTGACACGGGTTCCATCCCGCGAGGTAAAGGCAGAGGCGGACCCTGCCATGAGCAGTGCAACAATACTGGCCCCAACCAGGGTGCGAGAGAGAATAGTCATGGCAAAGCCTTTCATCCAAAGGAACAGCCCACACGTGAGGCTCCCCTTCAAATTAGGCAGCCTCACCGGCAAGGCCAGTCACAGTTGCGTGCCACACGTATCTGTGCCCTCTGGGTGATCAGGGCTGGATTTCACAAGCTTAACGCCTAAACATGCCGCTCATTCCGCGCCAGGCCAGCGACCCTCAGCCAAGGCGAGGATTGCTGGCCGTGGGGCATCAAACAGAACCAATCAGTTGAAATTGATCGGCTGCTGATCGCAATGAGATCTGGCCTGCTGGATCGACATGCTGCCACCTGCCTTGATGCCCAGCGCCAGCCAGCCCTGGGGCGGCGGAGGTACCTGTGCTTTGACGGGCGAAAGGGTGAATTGCACCGCAGAACGGCGACCAGTGGTCACGCTGGTCGCGCGTCCCTGAACGACATAGACCCGGTCGGTCCAACCCGCGCCCTTGACCCGGCGGGCGTATTCAGACGCCCCACACCAGAAATCCCCGTAAGAGCCAGAGCTGGTGGGAATGACCTCAAAGATCAGTTCATTCACCGGATTGACCTTGACGCCACGTGGGGTGGTAAAGGCTTCGGCGCTGACCGGTGCCAAAAGAGCTGCCGCAAGTCCAGCTGCGATGACTTTGCTTTTCATGAGATCTTTTCCTGCCTTCCAGTGTCTGGACCCTACATAGGCAGGCAGACATCCGGTTCCAAGGGGAAGGTCGGCAAGAAATCGGTCCGTTTGCGGCAGCACAGCCGCAATTTCACCCACGCCCTTGGGCTTCACTCCAAAAGCCTAGCCGGTTCCGTGCTTGGGCTTTCAGATCACGCCTGTTGCTTGGTGGCGGCGATTGGGAAGGGAATGATCTGGGCCCCAAGACCGGTGCCGAGGCTTTGCTCCAGGATCGCCAGAACCGCCGCATCCGGCGCGGTCCCATCTTCCGCATCAAAGCGCGCCCGAGCCTGCCCCCGCAACATATCGCGGGCCGCATCTGCCTCCATTTGCCTTAGATCTTCGCCCTGTTCTTTCAGAGCCGTGACCATGAACTCATTGGCATCGGTCAGAGTCTTTAGTGTTTCAAGTTGCTGTTCCAGCGCAGCCAGCGCCAGGGTCAGTTTCTGATTGGCAGACATCCGCACCCCCATTTGGTCGTTACATCTCGTGGCAGCGAGACAGGTCTCTTAACAGTCTATTAGGGATCGTCCCTATCTCACAAGGTGCCGCATTAGGAATTGGTTAACGATCCGGCGCGCTCGTTAGCAATGCCGGTGCCGGGCACGGGAAAACTGCCCCGGTAGCGGATCAGCATCCCCACCAGCGGCAGGCTGGCCGAGATATCAAAGCCAAATTCGCCATCAACAGCCTCAAATTCGCGCGCCGCCGACCGGGGCGTCAGCCAGCGCGGCAGCGGCAGCCCCAGAACCTCCATACGCGAGACATCAACCGCCAGCGTCTCTCCCAGCAGGCGCAGGTCCATATAGAACCGGAACGGGCCAAAGCCTTCGATGGCACAGCCGCTTTGGCTGTCGTAGCGG
Organism: Roseobacter sp.; assembly: GCA_015665415.1. Taxonomy (GTDB): domain Bacteria; phylum Pseudomonadota; class Alphaproteobacteria; order Rhodobacterales; family Rhodobacteraceae; genus Pseudophaeobacter. The sequence continues at coordinate 342,819 of JADFAE010000005.1, read as the reverse complement.
AGGTGGGACAGCGTCTGGCTGCGCCCAAAACACCGCCGCCAAAGATGGCCCTGCCCCTGCGGTTCAACCAAAATCTCAAAAGGAATGCTGTGGCCTGCGGGCGGAAAGCCCGCAAGACGGGCAATCAAACGGGCCAGGGCATTGCCTGCCTCGACTTCAGCCTGGCCCTTATATCGGCCAGATCCGGCGGCATGAAACCGCGCCACCACCGCAGGCACTTTCAGGCCGCGCTCTATTATGATTTGACCAAAGGCATCGCTCATGCGCTGTCTTCTTGCTGCGCTGGGATCCAATCCAGAAACCGTGCCCGCAGCTCTGGACTGGGCACCATGCAGGTCTCGGTGCGGCCAAAGATACGATAGCGATTGCGCGCAACAGCGTGGTAGAGTGGGTCTTTAACAAATCCCGGCAGAAAGCGGCACAGCCCCAGCAGTGGCCAGGCCCCCGGCAGCGCCCGCATCGCGGCGGCAAAGGCATCGAGGCGCTGATAGCAGTGCCCATCGACAAAGACGAGATTGGTCTCGAACTCATCCGTAGGCAGGCCGCGCTCGCGATACAGCCGCTGGCCCAGGGCGGATTGCGCGGTGGCAAAGGAAAACCGTTGTTCCCTGTCATGGCGCAGCATGAACTGGAAAAACCGCGAGCACAGCACACATTCACCGTCAAAGACGATGAGGTCACCGGTCACAGGGCTCGGCTCGGGTCCTACGGCTCTGCCCATCCCCTATTGCCAGCTTCCGGTTTCCAGCGAATAGACCTGTCCGGCGCGTTCCTTGGCTTCAAACAGGGGCAAACCATAGCCGGAACTCTGCACGCTCCCCTTGTCGCAACGCAGATGAGCCAGTTCCTTACCGCTTTGTTCGACAATAACCCCGCCACTCAGTGGTTCCTCAGCACCCGGGTCGCGCTCCTGACTGTAGTAGATAGTGTAGGAAGTGCCCTCATTGTCAAAAGTGAACTCTTCCCAGATAGAGCTGCCGATCCCTGGCCAAGGCACCATATTCACGTCCCGTACGTTACGGAGCAACGCCAGGTCCGGATCACCACCACTGCGCCCAAAGGCATATCTCACCTGATCACCTTGCAGACAGGTCGTGAGCATCTTGCTGCCGTCTTTGAGAGTACAGGAGACCAGAGTTTCCGAGCCAGCAGGACAAGCCACGCCAGACTGGGCCGAAACGCAAAAGAAAATGCATAAAGAGGAAAAGCGCAAAATAGGCCTCCAAATGAAAAAAGGCGCCCCAAAAGGGCGCCCTTTGATTATTGATCCAGGAAACTGCGCAGCTTGCGGCTGCGGCTGGGGTGCTTCAGTTTTCTGAGCGCCTTGGCCTCGATCTGGCGAATCCGCTCGCGGGTCACGCTAAACTGCTGGCCAACCTCTTCCAGGGTGTGGTCGGTGTTCATGCCGATGCCAAAACGCATCCGCAGAACCCGCTCTTCGCGCGGGGTGAGCGAGGCCAGAACCCGGGTGGTTGTCTCCTTGAGGTTTTCCTGAATGGCGCTGTCCAGTGGCAGCACGGCATTCTTGTCCTCGATGAAATCGCCCAGCTGGCTGTCTTCCTCGTCGCCGATCGGGGTTTCGAGGCTGATCGGCTCCTTGGCGATCTTCATCACCTTGCGGACCTTCTCCAGCGGCATCTGCAGCTTTTCCGCCAGCTCTTCCGGGGTTGGCTCGCGGCCAATCTCGTGCAGCATCTGACGGCCGGTGCGGACCAGCTTGTTGATGGTCTCGATCATGTGGACCGGGATCCGGATGGTGCGGGCCTGATCCGCGATGGAGCGGGTGATCGCCTGACGGATCCACCAGGTCGCATAGGTGGAGAACTTGTAACCGCGACGGTATTCGAACTTGTCCACCGCCTTCATCAGGCCGATGTTGCCTTCTTGGATCAGATCCAGGAACTGCAGGCCCCGGTTGGTGTATTTCTTGGCAATCGAGATCACCAGGCGCAGGTTGGCCTCGACCATTTCCTTTTTCGCCTGACGGGCCTCTTTTTCGCCTTTCTGAACCTGCTGCACGATGCGGCGGAATTCAGAGATATCCAGACCCACATATTGGCCCACCTGGGCCATGTCGGCGCGCAGCTCTTCCACCTTGTCGGTGGAGCGCTCGATGAACATCTGCCAGCCACGACCGGGCTTTTCGCCCATGTCCGACAGCCAGTTGGGGTCCAACTCGCGGCCCCGATAGGCCTCGACGAATTCACGACGATTGATGCGGGCCTGGTCGGCCAGCTTGACCATCGAGCTGTCGATCTGCATGACGCGGCGGTTGATGCCGTAAAGCTGGTCGATCAGCGCATCGATCCGGTTGTTGTGCAGGTGAAGACCATTCACCAGTTCAACGATCTCCGAGCGCAGCGCCTGATAGGTGGCCTCATCGGAGGTGCTGAAGGAGCCGTCCTCATTCAGGGTTGCCGAAATCCGGCTGTCCTGCATTTCCGACAGCTGGGCAAAATCGGTCGAGATCCGCTCCAGGGTGGTCAGGACGCGATCCTTGAGTGCCGCCTCCATCGCCGCCAGCGACATATTGGCCTGCTCGTCTTCGTCGTCATCGTCATCCGCAGTGATCGGATTGCCGTCGGCGTCCAGCTCTGGCCCGGTATCCTTGGCGGGCTGTGCGGCAGGAGCCACGCCTGGCGTAACAGGAACCACAGGTTCTTCGGTTTCGCCGTCTTCGTCCATCTGGTTGCCAAAGGTGGCCTCCAGATCGATCACGTCGCGCAGCAAAATGTCTTCGGAGAGAAGTTCGTCATGCCAGATGGTGATCGCCTGAAAAGTCAGCGGGCTCTCGCAGAGACCGGCGATCATGGTGTTGCGGCCAGCCTCGATGCGTTTGGCGATGGCAATCTCGCCCTCGCGCGACAGCAGCTCAACCGTGCCCATTTCACGCAGATACATGCGCACCGGATCATCGGTACGGTCCAGCTTTTCGGCGGCAGCCCCGGCAACGGCAACTTCTCGCGGACCTTCGGTCGAGACCAGCTCGGTCGAGCCTTTTTGCTCTTCCTCGTCGACCTCCTCGTCCTCGATAATATTGATGCCCATCTCGGACAGCATCGACATCACATCTTCGATCTGCTCAGAGCTGACCTGATCGGGCGGCAGCACCTGATTGAGCTGATCATAGGTGATGTAGCCCTTCTCACGGGCTTCGGCGATCATCTTCTTGACCGCAGCCTGGCTCATGTCGAGCGAGATTTCAGCGTCCTGATCGTCAGGTTTGCGGTCGTCGTTATCTTTGGCGGCCATTCATTGCTCCCTAAGAGGCTGGGCGATTCGGATGCCGAATCATTAGCGCGATCCTGTGATTCGTCACCCGGTTTATCGAATTTTCTTTGGCTCTTCCTTAGCAAAACGACTCGCGGGCCTCACGAATCACTTTTGAGTAAAGCCAATCCTGTCCAACAGGGCCCCAAATGCATCACGTTCCTCGCGGTCGAGGCGCGCGCCATTTTCGCCCACATCAAAGTTAGCCTTGTCCTCATTCTCGCTGCGCACGGCGCGGTTTCTGGCTTCTGCCGCCTGTTTCAAGCGCCAGGTCAAAGCCTCATCCGCAAGCCCTGTCAGATCCTCTTCGGCCTCGGCCAACTCTGCATCCAACCCCCGCATCGCTTCCAGCTTGGCGAATTCTTCGGCCAGCGTCTGGCGCGCGGCTTCGCAATCATCGGGTTTGCGCAGGCAGGGGATGATTGCCACATGGCGAAGCGTCATCAGGTTTTCAAGGGCCTGGGGTCCAAGATTTTCGTGGATCCGCTCTCTGAGCCCGTCAGGATCGTCCACACCAAATCGCAGCAGCTGATCGCGCAGCGCGGCAAGAGTGCTGTCCGCGCAGTGCATCCGCTCAAGATTGGCTTCGAATTCGACAACCATCTGAGGTGTGGTGATCGCCACCGCCAGCACCACTGCTTCGCGGACACGTTGCAGCTCCGCCTCATCCGCCGCTGCCAACAGCGAACTGCGGGTGCTGGCCAAAGGCGCAGGCGTGGCATTTTTGCCCTTCCAGGGTTTGCGCCCCCCGTCACCAAACCCGCCACGCGCGCCGCCTTTTTGGAAACCACCCTTTTGATATCCGCCCTGCTGGTAGCCCCCCTGATCAGGCGCAAAATCATCAAAACTGCGGTCGCCGTCGGGGCGGTTGCCCCGAAACAGGGTCCAACGAAGGTCCTTGATGTCCTCGCCATAATGTTTGCGGATCGAAGAATCGCGGATCAGTCGGATCTTTTCACGCAGCGCCTTATCCAGCGCCGCTTTGCGCTCGGGGCTGTCAAAGACCTTGCCTTCGGTTTCGCGCTGCCACAGCAGTTTGACCATCGGCATGGCCTGATCCAGCACTTCTTGCACCGCCTCCGGCCCCTTGGCCTTGATCAGGTCATCCGGGTCCTGGCCATCGGGCATGATGGCAAACCGCAGGGATTTGCCCGCCTGAAGCAATGGCAGGGCCAGATCAACCACCCGCATTGCCGCCCGTAGGCCCGCCTGATCGCCATCCAGGGCAATAATCGGCTCATCCGACATCCGCCACATCATCTGCAGCTGGTTTTCTGTCACGGCTGTGCCCAAGGGCGCCACCGAGGACTGAAACCCCGCCTCCGACAACGCGATCACATCCATGTAGCCCTCAGCCACGATCAGCGGTGTGCCACGTCCAGCGGCTGCTCGCGCCGGGGCCTGATTGTAAAGGCTGCGCCCCTTGTCAAACAGCTCTGTCTCGGGAGAGTTCAGATATTTAGCATTGTCATTGGGATCCATCGCCCGGCCCCCAAAGGCGATGGCGCGACCGCGGGCGTCGCGGATCGGGAACATGATCCGGTTGCGGAAGGTGTCATAGGGTTTGCCGCCCTTGGTCGAGGCTTTCGACAGCCCAGCGGCCAGGATCAGTTCCTCGGGCACGCTTTTGCCACGCAAATGGTCCCAGAGGTTTTGCCAGCCGTCGGGGGCAAAGCCGATCTCCCAACGGTCCAGGCTGGCGGGCGTGAAGCCCCGCCCCTGCAGATAGGCGCGAGCCGGCCCGGCATTATGGGTCTTGAGCTGGAGGCGAAAAAATTGCACCGCCTGTTCCATCACCTCGATCAACAGCGTGCGGCGGTCCTGTTTCTGCTGTGCCTTGGGATCACGCGCGGGCATCTCCATACCGGCCTCACGGGCCAGGATCTCCACCGCTTCCATAAAGCCGACGTTTTCGGTTTCCTGGACAAATTTCAGCGCGTCGCCCTTGGCCTGACAGCCAAAGCAATAATAATAGCCTTTTTGATCATCGACATGAAAAGACGCGCTTTTTTCATGGTGAAAGGGGCAAGGTGCCCAGAGGTCTCCCTTGCCGGTATTGGATTTGCGCTGATCCCACATGACCTTGCGCCCAACCACATCAGAGATGCTGATCCGGCTGCGCAATTCATCCATGAAAGCGGGTGTCAGGGACATATCAGTTCGATGTCAGCTGTTGCTGCATCTCCTGGATCTGATCCCAGTTTTCCAGGCACTGCTGCTCCAACAGCGGGCCAAACTCGGTGGCCTTCAGATCCCGACGCTTCATCGCGTAGACATGTGCTGCCAGCTGCGGGATCGCCTTGGAATACTGCTCCGGCCAGTCCGGTGCACTGTCCAGAATGCTTTGTTCTACCTCTTCCTGCTTGACCCGATCCAGCCGCGCGGTCTGAACCGCCGCCATGACCTGGCCCTGATATTTGCAGCTGTCTTCTTTGCTATCAGCGGCATAGGCAGGGGCCGCCAACAGAGATAGGGCGGCAAGGGTGATGCGGATCATGGATCGCTCCCGGAATCAGTTGATGATCCCGAGAGATTACCCCCGCGCCGCCCAGGCTTCCATCGCTGTTTTGAGATCATGATGCAAAGTCTGCGCCAGCGAGCGGAACACCATGATCTGAAAGCTGTCTTTTTCACGGCGATGAACAGAGGCCATCATGTGCTTGGCTTCGGTGCGCAAAGAGGCACCAACCGCAAAAGCAGAGAGCCGCAGATCTACCGGGCAAAGCCGTGCCAAAACATCCTCAGCACCCTGCCCCGTCAGCTCCATCACCGCCCAGCCTGCGCTCTGATCCGTCAGCGCAGCATGCTGCGCCAGGCTTGCGTCCGGCTTGGGACCGATCAGCAGTGCCAGATCCCGGCCAAACCAGATGGCGCGGGCCTCTTTGCTCCTGGTCGAGCCACCCTGGGCGGGAAAGCCAAGCCCATGGGCTGCCTGAAGCGCGGCCTCCAACGCCTGAGCCTGATCGCGATAGGGCGCCAGGCTGGTCAGCACCTGTGGCGCGGTCTCCTTGAGCGAGAGCCCCCCGATGGTCAGCGGTGCCAAGCCATCGCAGGCGGTTTTTGCAAGCAATTCAGCCACGGAGCTTCTCCCCTTCTGGATCATAAAACACCGGTTCAACCACCTCGCACAGGGTATCGATCCCCCGCATGTGATCCACCAGACGAACCTCGTCGCCGATACGCGTCAAGCCACGTTTCAAGAACCCAAGACCAATCATATGCCCCATCAGAGGCGAAAAGCCGACCGAGGTGACATAGCCCTGATCATGGATCCGCTCCACCGGGTCTTCGGGATTGAACAGATGCGCGCCTGCGCTCAGCTCCTTGACCGCGCCGATGGGTTTCAGCCCTACCATCTGCTGACGGTCCTCATCCACCAGACCGGGACGATGCGCCATGGCCTGCCCCACAAAGGCTTTCTTCTTGGAGAGCATCCCCTTCATGCCCAGATCATGGGCGTTCACTGTGCCATTGATCTCTGCATGGGTGATAAAGCCCTTCTCGATCCGCAAAACATTCAGCGCCTCCATCCCGTAGGCCCCGCCGCCCAGAGCTTCGGCGCGCGACAGCAGGGTGCGAAACAGGCTGTCGCCATAGCTGGCAGGCAGCGCCAGCTCATAGGCCTCCTCCCCAGAGAAGGAGATCCGGAACAACCGCCCCTCGACCCCCATCACTGAAACCGCGCCACAGGCCATGAACGGCCAGGCGTCACCCTCGATTGGTGCATCCAATAGCCCGTTCAGCAGCTCGCGCGATTTTGGCCCGGCGACGGCAAACTGCGCCCACTGCTCTGTCACCGAGGTAAAGCGCACATCCCATTCAGGGTGCAGCGCCTGGGCGACAAATTCGAGATGCGCCATGACCTCTCCCGCCGCTGCGGTGGTGGTGGTCATCACGTAATGGCTGTCGCCCAGCCGCGCACAGGTGCCGTCATCCATGACAAAACCGTCTTCGCGCAGCATCAGACCATAGCGCACGCGTCCCAGCTTTAGCGTGCTAAAGGTATTGGTATAGACAAAGTCCAGCAGTTTCGCCGCATCCGGCCCCTGGATGTCGATCTTGCCCAGCGTGGAGACATCACAAACCCCGACCGCATTGCGCACATAGATCACTTCACGGTCGCAGGACTGACGCCAATTACTCTCCCCCGGTTTGGGGAAATAGGCGGCGCGATACCACAGGCCCACCTCCAGCTGGCTGGCCCCGCGCTCCTCTGCTGCCGCATGTGAGGTCAGATAGCGCTGCGGCTTAAAGCCCTGATCTGCAGCCCCTGCCCCCAGCGCCCCAAGCGCAACCGGCACAAAGGGCGGGCGAAAGGTGGTTGTGCCGGTCTCGGGGATCGAACGCCCAGTCACATCCGCCAGCACCGCCAGCGCTGCCACATTGGAGTTCTTGCCCTGATCCGTGGCCATGCCTTGGGTGGTATAGCGTTTCATATGCTCGACAGAGCGAAAATTCTCTGTTGCCGCCTGGGTCACATCCTTGACGGTGACGTCGTTCTGGAAATCAAGCCAGGCGCGTCCCTTGCCGGGCACCGCCCAAAGCGGCGCGATACGATAGGGGCTGTCATCCGCCACCGGCAGTGCACAGTCTTTGGCCTGAAGCTCCAGCTCCTGCAGAATGGCACTGGCCGCCGCAGCCCCCTCTTGCAGCGCGCCCTGGGTGGAAAAACTGCCATTGCAAGCGCCGACCGCCCGCATGCCCGGCACCGCCTCTGGCGTCGGCACGAATGCCAGCAGATCGCGCCGCCAGCTGGGGCGCGCATTCAGATGACAAGTGAGATGCACCGAAGGGTTCCAGCCCCCCGACATCACCAGACAATCCGTCTGGATCTTTTCCTCGCCGCGCACAGAGCGCACCGTGATGCTCTCCAGCCGCTTGCCACCCCCAGTGTCACAGACCTGTGCGCCCTTGATCACCGTATAGAGATCACTGTCGGGCGCATCATGGCGGCTGTCGATCACCGCCGCCAGATGCACGCCTGCCTCAACCAGATCACGGGCGGTACGATGGGCGTCGTCATTGTTGGTAAAAAGCGTCACCCGCTCACCTGGGGCAACGCCCCAGCGGTTGAGATAGGCCCGCACTGCGCCGGCCATCATCACACCGGGGCGATCATTGTTGCGAAAGCCGATGGGGCGTTCAATGGCTCCGGCCGCCAGCACGCAATGTTTGGCGGCAATGCGCCAGAAACATTCACGCGGACGGTGGCTGCCTTTCAGCGAATGCTGCCGCAGCTCATGATGCCCAACCCGCTCAAGCGCCCCATAGGTGCCCTGATCATAGGCACCACTGACCGAAGTGCGACACATCAGGCGCACGTTCTCCATGGCCTCGAGCTCAGACAGGGCCGCATCGACCCAATCCAGGGCCGGCATGCCATCGATCTCTTCCTGCTCGACCAGCAGACGCCCGCCCATCCGGCTGTCTTCTTCCAAAAGCAGCACATCTGCCCCGGCCCGGCCCGCCGTGAGCGCCGCCATCAGCCCCGCAGGGCCGGACCCAACCACCAGCACATCACAAAAGGCATAGGCCTTCTCGTAAAGATCCGTATCGGCCTCACCGGACAACGCCCCCAGACCCGCCGCCCGGCGGATCATCGGCTCATAGAGTTTTTCCCACATCGCCGCAGGCCACATGAAAGTCTTGTAATAAAACCCGGCACCAAAAAACGGTGCTGCCAGATTGTTGACCGCCATGACATCATGCTCAACCGAGGGCCAGCAATTCTGGCTGCGCGCCTGCAAGCCGTCAAACAGCTCCTGCGTGGTGGCACGTACATTTGGATCCTGCAGCGCCCCACTGCCCAGAGTGACCAGCGCGTTGGGCTCTTCGCTGCCCGCCGTCAGCACACCGCGCGGGCGGTGATACTTGAATGAACGCCCGACCAGATGAATGTCATTGGCCAGCAGCGCTGAGGCCAGCGTGTCGCCCTCCAGCCCCATCAACTGCCGCCCGTTGAAGGAAAAACTGACCGTTTTGGCCCCCGCCGTGAGCCCCTTGCCTGCAATCCTCATGGCGTGCCCCCCAATCCAGACCCAGAGGCCAGCTCCACATGCAAAATCTCATGGCTTGCGGTATTGCGCGTCACAGTCAGCCAACTGCCGCAGCCCATCTCATGATACCAAAGCTCTGCCAAAGGCCCCGCCGGGTTATCCCGCAGGTTCACATAGGCATCCCATTGCGCGAGATCGGCCTCTTCCGCCGGCCGCACCAACGCTGCCCCCTTGTAATAGAATTCGCGGCGATCTCTTTCCCCGCAGAGCGGACAGGTGATCCTCATTGCCAAGGCTCCCTTTTCATTTTGCTCCAAATACCTCCGCCGGAGGCTCCCAGAATTGGCACCAAAGGCCTAGTGCAGGTTATGTTGCGCACCGGTCCCCTCCTCATCCATCAGCCCGTAGCCAGAGCGGAACCGATCCAGCTTGAACTTGGTTGCGGCCCCATGAGGGCGGTCGGTGGCAATAAGATGGGCAAAGACACTGCCTGCTCCGGGCGTTGCCTTGAAGCCGCCGTAACACCAGCCACAATTGAGATAGAGCCCCTCGATCGGAGAGTGGTCGATAATCGGAGAGCCGTCCGGCGTCATATCCATGATCCCGCCCCAACTGCGCAGCAACCTGGACTTGCTAATGCTTGGAACCATGGCCACACAGGTCTCCATGGTGTGTTCCACCATCGGCAGATTGCCGCGCGCGGCATAAGAGGCATAGAAATCCAGATAGCTGCCAAAGACCAATCCCCCCTTGTCGGACTGGCTGATATAAAGATGCCCCTCCGCAAAGGTGATCACGTGATCGATCAGCGGCTTGATTCCCTCGGTCACAAAGGCCTGCAGCACATGGCTTTCGATGGGCAGGGTCAGCCCGGCCATGGCCGCCACCTGACCACTGCGGCCCGCCGCTGCCAGTGCCACCTTCTTGGCCTTGATCGGGCCGCGCGCGGTCTGCACCCCGGTCACCTTGCCGTTTTCCACATCAATGCCGGTCACTTCGCAGTTCTGGATCAGATCCACACCGCGCATATCGGCACCACGGGCATAGCCCCAGGCCACCGCATCATGGCGCGCTGTGCCTGCGCGCCGCTGCATCAAGGCGCCCTGGATCGGAAAGCGATTGTTGTCGAAATTCAGGAAGGGCGCCAGTTTGCGCACGCCTTCGCGATCCAGCAATTCGGCGTCATCCCCCTGATTGACAATAGAATTGCCGCGACGCACCGCCGCATCGCGCTGCCCGTCATTGTGATAGAGGTTGAGGATGCCACGCTGCGACATCATCGCGTTGTAGTTCAGCTCCTGCTCCAGCCCCTCCCAAAGACGCAGCGAATGCGAATAGAATTCGGAATTGCCCGGCAGGTAATAATTGGCCCGCACGATGGTGGTGTTACGCCCGACATTGCCACCACCCAGATAGCCTTTTTCCAGCACCGCAATATTGGTCAGCCCGTGTTCAGCAGCCAGATAATAGGCTGTCGCCAGCCCGTGACCGCCGCCACCGATAATCACTGCGTCATATTCACGCTTGGGCTCCGGGTTGCGCCAATGCGGGGCCCACCCCTTGTTGCCGGTCAGCCCTTCCTTGAGCACCCGCCATCCAGAAAATCGCATAACACCCCTCCCCTTCGCCTATGGCTCCACCCTGGTCTGCCGCCAGAGTTCGAACTGCTGATATTGCTAGCCCTTCACAAGGCAACCGCCTAGCCCCGACCACAAAGAATCCCACAACCGGCAAGCTTCTGCCGGGAGTTCAACAGGAAATAGACACATCTGTCCAGCGCTAAGAATATCAGATCCGCTTGCCTCGCGATGTTCCTGATGTCCTTTCTTGCACACAAACAAAATGTGGCGGGCAATAGCCCGCCACATTTCGTAGAAATCCATACCTGTCGCCTTTTACAGGCCTTTGGCACGATAGCTGGCGGCGACCTTTTCGATCGAGACCAGATAGGCTGCCGTGCGCAGGTCGGTCACGTCGTCGCGGCTGTGCCAGACTTCGCGCATCGACTGATAGGCAATCCGCATGGTGTCATCGAGACCAGAGCGTACCAGCTCCAGCTCATCCGCACCGCGCAGATATTTTTCCTTGAACTCGGCATCCAGCGACCAAGTCTTGCCCATGCTGTCAGAGAGGTTTTCCAGCTCATCCACCACCAGCTGGTGACGCGCCTCTTCCTGGCGACGCTGCATGCGCCCAAAGCGGATATGGCTCAGGTTCTTGACCCACTCAAAGTAGGACACCGTCACACCACCGGCGTTGGCATACATATCAGGAATGATCACCGTGCCCTTGTTGCGCAGGATCTCATCCGCGCCCGCGGTCACAGGACCGTTGGCGGCCTCGATGATCAGCGGAGCCTTGACCCGGTCTGCATTGGTGAGATTGATCACACCTTCCAAGGCCGCCGGGATCAGAATGTCGCACTCCTGTTCCAGCAGCGCCGCGCCATCTTCCATCAGCTGCGCATCGGGGTAGCCGGCAATGCCACCGTGTTTGACGATCCAGTTGCGCACCGCCTCCACGTCCAGCCCTTCGGCATGATACAGCGCACCATCCCGCTCGATGATACCGGTGATCCGCGAGCCATCTTCCTGGCTGAGGAATTTGGCAGCATGATACCCCACATTGCCAAGCCCCTGCACGATCACGCGCTTGCCTTTGAGTTTCCCCTCGAGACCGGCTTTGGCAACATCCGCCGGGTGGCGGAAGAACTCGCGCAGCGCGTATTGCACGCCGCGCCCTGTGGCTTCGACCCGTCCAGCAATACCTCCGGCATTCAGCGGCTTGCCGGTGACACAGGCGCGGCCGTTGATATCGGTGGTGTTCATGCGCTGGTATTGATCGGCAATCCAGGCCATCTCGCGCTCGCCAGTGCCCATATCAGGCGCGGGCACGTTCTGGCTGGGATTGATCAGATCGCGCTTGGCCAGCTCATAGGCAAAGCGGCGGGTGATCAGCTCCAGCTCATGTTCTTCATATTTGCGTGGATCGATACACAGCCCGCCTTTGGAGCCCCCAAAGGGCGCCTCCACCAAAGCACATTTATAGGTCATCAGCGCGGCCAGGGCTTCGACCTCATCCTGATGCACGTTGATGGCGTAGCGGATCCCGCCCTTGACCGGCTCCATATGTTCGGAATGCACCGAGCGATACCCGGTGAAAGTCTGAATCTCGCCACGCAGGCGCACACCAAAACGCACGGTATAGGTCGCATTGCAGACGCGGATTTTCTCTTCCAACCCAGGCGGCAGATCCATCAGAGCCACGGCTCTGTTGAACATGAGATCAACGCTTTCGCGGAAACTGGGTTCTTGCGGGCTGCTCATTGGCGGTTCTCCGTAGGCTGCAACGACTGATTCTTATCGTTAAGGCAACTCTATGCACGGAAGTTTAAAGAGTGCGACCTTTTTGACCATTCCCTTCCCAAGATTTTTCCGAATGCAACTGCATACCATTTCCGAATCTCCAAAGCTGACCGGTTCTCGCAGGTTGTTGAAAAAGCGTGAACAGTGCTGCTGTCGGGCCGAAATTGCCCCGAAGTTTAAGGAAATTGTAACCAAATAGGCCCAAGAGCGCCCAATTTCCGCCATCTTCCCCAACCAATTATGAACAAGACCTAAACACGTTCCACTTTTTTGCCCTTTCGTCTTGGGGCCAAGAGGCTTGTTGTCAATGATCCTGCGCTCCAATACCGCCACCGCCCTGCCCGCCCATGTCCTGCAAAAAGGCATCGGACACCTGCGCGCATTCAGGCGTGATGAGGCCGGGACCATGACCTACCCGACAATCGCCTTTTTCCTGATGATGCTGGGGATTGGCGGCATCGGCGTCGACTTCATGCGCATGGAGCGGGATCGGACACTTCTGCAAAGCACCCTCGATCGTGCCGTTCTGGCAGCGGCGGATCTCGACCAGACGCAGGATGCCAAAATTGTAGTGCAGGACTATCTGACCAAGGCCGGCTTGGCTGAGTATTATTCAGCGGATAACGTCATCCCGGAGGAACGCCTGGGCTACAAACGAGTTGAAGCCAGCGTTGAAGCCACCTTTGAGGCGCATCTGCTGAAATTCTCCAATGGCAGCGACATGCCGATCTATGCCGCCTCCACCGCTGAAGAGAGCATCGACGGGCTCGAAATCTCGCTGGTGCTGGATGTGTCGGGATCGATGAATTCAAACAGTCGCCTATCCAATTTGAAAGTGGCCGCCAAAGAATTCATCGAAACCATGGTGGCCAATACCACCGATGGGAAAATGTCTGTCTCGATCGTGCCTTATGCCACCCAGGTCTCTGTCCCAGATGAGCTGTTTGCCCAGTATACCACCGTTGGCGAAAACGACTTTGCCAATTGCATCAACTTTGAGGCCAGCGATTTTCAAACCACGACCATGCCGACAACAACGATCTATGATCGTACCATGCACTTTGGTCCATGGTATACGAGTGAGAGCCGCGGTACCGGCTCTCCAATCCCTTATGAAATCTGTGACAATCTCGACAGCCGTGAAATCCTGGCCTTTCAGAAAGATGAAACCGAACTAAAGAATTTCATTGAGAACCTGAGCGCTTGGGGCAATACATCAATCGACATCGGCATGAAATGGGGTACTGCATTACTTGATCCTTCGGCACGTCCTGCAATCAGTGCACTGACATCCGGTGGGGATTCTGTGATTCCCATTGATTTTGCGGCCCGGCCAGCGGAATACAATGACACCGATACGCTCAAGATCATTGTGCTAATGACCGATGGTCAAAATACATCCCAGTATTTCATTGAGGACGAATATCGCTCTGGTAACTCAGATGTCTGGTATGATGCCGACACCGATCAGTATTCAACACTCGATCCGGACAGCGGCTACTACTACCGCCACTATGATCACAGCGGACACTATAGCAATGGCTGGTATTACACGCCCGCTGGTGGAGATGATGCGGACCGCCTGAGTTTCCCAAGCCTCTTTTCCTTCATGTCCATAAAGTGGTTGTACAGCAAGGTCTACCGGGATTGGATGAGCAGAAGTACGGCCAAGTACAGCTGGTACTACAATCTCTACGATTACCTCGGAAACACAGAGAAGAACTCTCGCACTGCGGATATCTGCGCCGCGGCCAAGGCCCAGGGCATCGTCGTCTATACCATTGGCTTTGAAGCCCCCAGCGATGGACAGGCGGTCTTGAAGGACTGTGCCAGCACCGCCTCGCATTATTATGATGTGGATGGGTTGGAAATCTCGGATGCCTTCAACTCAATCGCGACCTCTATTCGCCAGCTGAGGCTGACCCAATGATACGCTCAGCCCTGTCTCGCACTCTGCGGCGTTTTCGACGCGACAGCGAGGCCACCGTCACCATCGAATTCGTGCTGCTGATCCCGCTGTATTTCGCCATTCTGATTTCAACGGTTGAGCTGGGCCTGGTCAATCTGCGCCATTCGCAACTGGAACGCGCGTTGGATATCGCGGTGCGAGAGATCAGGCTGAACACCGGGGCCGTGGATGACCACGACACCATGCGCGACCTCATCTGCGATCTGTCCGGGATGATCAAGAACTGCGACACATCCTTGCGGCTCGAGATGATCCAATTGGACCCCTTTGCATGGACCACGGTTGACCCGGAACCTGACTGCATCAGCGACCCCGAAGAGATCAATTCTCCGCGCGGGTTCAACCAGAATGGCGATTCCAACGAGTTGATGCTGATCCGGGCTTGCATGCGGTTTGAGCCCATATTCTCCAATTGGGGTTTGGGAGAAGACCTGGCCGATGCTGATGATTTTGGCCTGGTGAGCTTGGTGGCCACATCCGCCTTTGTTCAGGAGCCGAGATAAGCCATGTTGAACACATTGATCCTCCAGCTGCGTAGGTTTCGGCGCAACGCCGAAGGCGCGCTGACCGTCGAATTCGTGATCCTGGCACCGTTGTTGTTGTGGCTCTTTGCGGCAATCTACACCTATTTTGACGCCTTCCGGCAGCAAACGGTCAATCTCAAGGCCGCCTACACGATCTCGGATCTGATTTCCCGGGAAACCGCAGAGCTGAACGAGACCTATATCGACAGCATGCTTGAGATGAACAAATTACTGGTCCGTTCGAACTCCAGCCTCTCCCTGCGCGTTTCCGTGGTACGCTGGGATGAAGACGATGATCGGTATTACCTCGACTGGTCCAAGGTCCGCGGCACCGCATTGGATGTCTGGACAGATGCCACCATCAGCGAAGTCGAAGATAACCTGCCCACCATGCCGGACCAGGAACGCGTCATCCTGGTGGAAACCCGCAACGAAATGGAACCGGCTTTCAATATTGGCCTGCCTGCAATGGAGCTCGACAACTTTGTCTTCACCCGGCCACGTTTTGCACCCTTGGTTTATTTTGAAGGGGTCACGATAAGTTCAAGTGGTCATGACGATACTGTTGGCGGCGACTTGGTCGACTAACCCACTTTCTGAGCAGGCTGCAGTCCCTCGTTTATAGGCTTCGCTGCGCAATCATTGCAGCCAGGATCTCAGACATCGACTTGCTCTGCGATCCCGGTGTCACCCCACCAATGCCAATGCGACGACCGGCGCGCCACCACAGGCCTGGCTGCCAAGTGCGGCCACCCGGGGTGGCGGTGCGGATCAAAAACCCGTTGGAGGGTTTGAAGGCAAAAAAGCCGCGATCAATGGCTTCGATATCCGCCACGCGGGCAATCACTGTCCCATCCGTGCTGCGCAGCTCTGCTTCGGTGAGTTCGATCTTGTGCTCCGTGGCCTGCCACATCCGCACCGCCAGCCACAGCGCACCAATGCCAACCCCCAGCAGGAACACCAGCCAGCCCAGCGAGGGCGGCGTTGCCGAGGCCACATACAGCAGCATCAAGCCGATCGCCCCCAACATGCCCACCCCCATGATGCGCCGCAGCCCAGAGGCCTCTACCGTTACCAAGACTTCATCCGCCATCCGTCACTCTCCTGCCTTGCGCTGCGACCGTTGGGGTCGATCTGCAGCCGGGACATAGCCTGAATTCTGCCAAACGAACAGACCCGCCGTTTCAGCAGCCCCCGCCACCAGCCACAATCGCCACCCAGAAGGATCACAGTGCGACTCGGCTCTTGTCTCTGACACAGCCGCCCCCTACCGTTCCGGCCATGAACTGGCCCAAGAACACACCGCCCCACCAAGACAGCGATGCCGCAGCCGGGATTGAGATTTCGGATAATTTCGAGCGCTTTACCCAGCGCAACGATATCTTCACCCGCGCCTTTTGGGATCCCAGCGTCAAATCCAAACACAGCGCCAAGTTCTTTGCCTCCTACCGCATGGAAGCGGCCCCCCGCCGTGGTGACGGCTTTGCCCAGCGCGATTTTGCCCTGCGCAATGCCGCCTGGCTGGTCTCGGATGTGATTTCGAACCGGCGCGCCGATCAGGGCCTGCGCGAAGGGTTTCAGGCCCCGATCCAGCCCGACACTCCGGTCGCCCCCGAGCCTGTCGCAATCGAGGACCCCAGCCAGATGTCCGCTGAGGTCAAGCGGATCGCCACATTTTTTGGTGCTGACCTCTGCGGCATCACCGACCTGGATGAGCGCTGGCTCTATGCCTCCCGCGTTGATACCCGTGACTTCTCAGAAGCCCCCCATGATCTGCCCGAAGGCTTGAACACGGTCATCGTGCTCGGCCACGAAATGGAGGCCGATCTGGTTGCCACCTACCCCTCCGCCCTCGCCGGAGCGGCCACCGGGCGGGAATACAGCCACGAAGCTGCAGTGGTGATGCAATTGGCCGCCTATATTCGCAATCTGGGTTACGAGGCCGTTCCCTCCATGAATGACACCGGCCTGGTCATCCCCTATGCGGTCAAGGCCGGCCTCGGCGAATATGCCCGCAACCAGATGGTCATCACCCCGCAGTACGGCCCCCGCCTGCGGTTTTCCAAGATCTTCACCAATCTGCCGCTGGACCATGACGCGCCCAAACCACAAGGCGTGCGCGCCTTTTGCGACATCTGTACCAAATGCGCCGATGCCTGCCCGGTCAAGGCCCTGCCTTTTGGCCCGCCACAGGAGGGCGGAACCAATATCTCGGCCATCAAAGGCGTGCGCAAATGGACCTCTGATGCGGAAAAATGCTTTTCCTTCTGGGCCAAGATGGCCTCGGATTGCGCCATCTGCATGCGGGTCTGCCCGTTCAACCGGGACTACGAGAAACCCCTGAACCGACTGTGGCTGCGCCTGGCCTTGTCCCGGTTTCGCAGGCTGGCTCTGCGCTGGGCCAAATCCCATGGGGCCCGAGTCAAACCCGCTGACTGGTGGGCCGGGAGACAAAAAGCCAAGAAATAGCTCCACCCGCGTAATTGTGCACAGGCGCACAGATGAGGTGATTTTCTAGGTGTTTTGCGCCCCGCTAGAGAGATCTATTTTCCTAAGCAACACGAGCCCTGCACAGGAGACCTCCCATGTCGCTTAGACCCACATCCCCCAGACCTGTTCTGGAAACACGCGCCGCCCGGCCCACGATCGAGGGTGCCGGTGTCAAACTGCACCGCGCCTTTGGCTTTCAGGACCCCAGCGAGCTGGACCCCTTCCTGCTGTTTGACGACTTTCGCAACGAAGTCCCGGCCGACTACCAGCAGGGGTTTCCCTGGCATCCGCATCGCGGCATCGAAACCATCACCTACGTTCTGTCCGGCGAAGTGGAACATAGCGATTCCCTTGGCAACAGCGGCAGTCTGGGGGCCGGCGACGTGCAGTGGATGACCGCCGGATCTGGCATCCTGCATCAGGAAATGCCCAGCGGCAACGCCAACGGCCAGATGCACGGGTTTCAGCTCTGGGGCAACCTGCCCTCTGATCAAAAAATGTGCGCGCCGCGTTACCAGGATGTCGCGTCCCGTGAAATCCCCGAGATCACCGACGACGATGGCACCAAGGTGCGGGTGATCACCGGTGAATTCTGGGGCCAACGCGGCCCGGTGGATGGCATTGCCTCCGATCCGCAATATCTCGACATCTCAGTCCCGGCCGGGGTCACCAGGACCTTCCGGATCGACACCTACCGCCGCGCCTTTGCCTATGTCTTTGAAGGCGCCGGTGCCTTTGTCGATGCCGCCCCTCCCCAGGGGGTGTTGCTGGAAAAGGAAGTAAACGGTCAGGAGATCAATATCCGCGATCTGTC
The DNA here is from genome assembly GCA_015665415.1 of Roseobacter sp. GTDB lineage: Bacteria > Pseudomonadota > Alphaproteobacteria > Rhodobacterales > Rhodobacteraceae > Pseudophaeobacter. The sequence continues at coordinate 324,391 of JADFAE010000005.1, read as the reverse complement.
GGGCAATCGCACGCTGGTGCGCTTTGGCAGCGGCGAAGAGATCAAGGTACAGGCCGGTCCCGAAGGGCTGCGGTTTCTGCTGATCTCAGGTGCTCCGATCCAGGAACCCGTTGCCTGGCACGGCCCCATCGTGATGAACACCCGGGAAGAATTGCAACAGGCCTTTAAGGATCTGCGCAACGGCACTTTCATCGCCCCTGCTCATTGAACCGATGCCGCAGTCTTGCTCATGTCCCATAACCTTGTTGCCCGCCGCGTCTGTGGCGGGCACATTTTAGAATCATCCTACTGGTCTCCCCCCATACGCCTCAAGAAAATTGAACTGCCTCGCTCCGCACCATTGCCCGCGCAACAGAGCCCCTCCGCCCTCAACGGATCAAAGGCGAGCGGTCCAAGTATAGATGACTTCGCCGCCGTCCTGTACGGGCCCGGCGGTAAATCCTGCCTTCAGCAGCGCCCTGGCAGATGCGGTATTTTCCTGCATGACCCCGCCCGAAAGCATCACGTCCTGTCCGCGAAACTGAGATTGCAGCGCCTGCAACATCTCGGTTGCATAGCCCTGCCCCCAGGCCGCTGGGGCAAACAGGTACCCAAGATGGCGAGTGGAATGCGTTCTGTCTGCAGGGGAGGCCACAGCAAAGCTCAGAATCAACAATCCCACCGCAAGACCTGCCTCGTCAGCCAAAACGGCTAAATCTGCGTCCTTTGCCAGACCTTCAATCAAGGCCGCGCGGTCCTCGTCCGTTTCCAGCCTTTGAAACCCTGGCGGCAGCCAGCGCACCACTTCTGGGGCCAGCAGCGCAGCACGGTCTGCACCGGTCAGCGCCATAGGCGAAATGGCATGCAGGCGGCTTGAACGCAGTTTCAGCAGGTCCATGGCCTAAACGCCAACGGATTTGCGCACCATGTCCCAATACACGCTTTCCACCTCTTCCAGGGACAGACGCCCGCCGCTGCGATACCAGGTCATCACACCATTGAGCATCGCGATGACGGCCAGCGTTGCGATCTTGGTATCCGGGATCCGGAACCGTCCGGTGTCAACGCCCCGCTTCAGAACCGCTTCCAGCGCATCCTCATAGCTGCTCCGCAACGCCTCGATCAGGATGAAATTCTCTTCGCTGAGGTTGCGCAGCTCCATATAGGCGATGAAAACCGCATCCGGGCGCTGCATGTGAAAGCTGATGTGAAACCGCACAAAGCGCTCCAGCTGTGCCATGGCATCTTCGCCCGCCTCACCAGAGCTCTCCTGCACCTGCCAGGCTGCCAGCAGCTCACGCATATGGCCTTCCATCAGTCGATGCAGCAGGCTTTGCTTGTCCGGCGTATAGTTATACAGCGCCCCGGCCTGCACCCCGACCTCCTTGGCGATCTGGCGCATCGACACGGCGGCATAGCCGTGCTGAGCAAAAAGACGCAGCGCCGCGTCGCGGATGCGCGGGCCGGTGATGTCGGAATGAGAACCCTGAGTACGTGCCATGGGGCAAGGTTAACTGAACATTTGTTCAGAAAAAAGACCCCAGCTGCAAAAGAAAACGCCAAAACAGGCCTGAACAGCCAGAGGGCAATGACCGCAGGCGACAAAATTCACGCGCGATGCGGTGCCTTGCTTGTACCGGACGCGAGGATTGTGCATCAAGGGCAAAGACAAAGGAAACGTAACATGATCCGCCCTCTGCCCCAAATGCTCCTCTGTGTCGCCCTTGGCACTGCTGGCCTTGCGGGCTGCTCCAACGAGCCGGAGCTGACAAATCGTCTCTCGCCGGAGCTGCGCAATGCGGCCTATCCCGACCTGCTGCCGATTGAGGATCTGGTCCCTGTCCTGCCTGCGCCACAAGAAGAAAGCGCGGCTTTGGAGCAGGACCTGGACGCCCGCAGCAAACGGCTGGAGCGCCGGGCCGAGGCCCTGCGCCGGGCCAGCAACTGATCCAGACCGGATTCTCGCCTGAACTCACCTCCCCTGATTGCGATCCTGCTGCGCGCCCCTTCGTCTACGCGGCTGAGCTTTTGTCTGCCGCCGCTGCGAAACCCGTCTTCCAATGACTTTCTGCGACAATTTTTCAGAGCGCCATAGCAGCGCCGTTGCGCCGCATCCCCGAACCGGATAAGGCGGTTCAACACTGATGGATGGGAAAAGGATCTCCGGCTATGACAAAACCGCTTCGTCTTGGGATTGCAGGTTTGGGCACGGTGGGCGTGGGCGTCGTCAAGATTGTCCGCCGCCAGGCTGAAATGCTGGAGATGCGCACCGGTCGCCCGGTGGTGATCACCGCCGTATCGGCCCGCGACGCCACCAAGGATCGCGGTGTCGCGCTCTCTGGCTATGCCTGGGAAAGCGACCCCGTCGCCCTGGCCAAACGCGATGACGTCGATGTCTTTGTCGAATTGATGGGCGGCCATGACGGCGCCGCAAAAGACGCCACCGAGGCGGCGCTGGCCACGGGCAAGGATGTGGTCACCGCCAACAAGGCGCTGCTGGCCATCCACGGGCAGGCCCTGGCCGAAACCGCCGAGGCCGCAGGTCAGGTGATCCGTTTCGAGGCCGCGGTTGCGGGTGGTATCCCGGTGATCAAATCCCTCACCGAGGGTCTGGCTGGCAATGAAATTACCCGCGTCATGGGCGTGATGAACGGCACCTGCAACTATATCCTCACCCGGATGGAAGCGACCGGTCAGGGCTATAATGCCCTATTCGAGGAATGCGGCCGCCTGGGCTATCTCGAAGCCGATCCCAATCTTGATGTCGGCGGCATCGATGCCGGCCACAAATTGGCGCTGTTGTCCTCCATCGCATTTGGCAGCAAGCCCGCCTTTGACGATGTGCAGCTGCAGGGCATTCAGCGCATCGAGCTGGACGATATTCGCCATGCCGCCGACATGGGTTATCGGATCAAGCTCTTAGGCGTTGCACAGCGGTCGCCGCGCGGCCTCGAGCAGCGCATGACCCCCTGTCTGGTTCCAGCCAATTCGCCGCTGGGTCAGCTGGAGGGTGGCACCAATATGGTGGTGATCGAAGGCGATGCGGTGGAACAGGTTGTGCTGCGTGGCCCCGGTGCCGGCGAAGGCCCCACCGCCAGCGCCGTGCTGGGCGACATCTGCGATCTGGCACGTGGCCTGCGCATCGCCACCTTTGGCCAGCCTGCCACCACATTGCAGGAAATTCCTGCCGCGCAAACAGGGTTGCCAGCGCCCTACTATCTGCGCCTGGCATTGCAGGACAAACCCGGTGCCCTGGCCAAAGTGGCGGCAGAGCTTGGCGACGCAGGGGTCTCCATCGACCGGATGCGTCAATACGGTCATGCCGAGTCCACCGCACCGGTGCTGATCGTCACCCATAAATGCACCTCGGCGATGCTGGACATCGCCATCGAGGCGCTGGCCAAGACCGGGGTTGTCGATGGCGATCCCGTGGCGCTGCGCATCGAAGAGCTCTAAGCCTCCCGGGGCGAGACCCGATCTCGCCCCATTTCCGACAAAGAGGCGCAAATATGCTCCCATTTGGGCACAACCAGCGCCTTCCCGCCCTCTCGAACGCTATCATCCCTTGCCCGCCGCCCCTGCAAAAGGCTATGCGACAGGCAACCCGCCCCGGATTGTAACAGGATTCTGAGTATGACCTCGACCCCCACCGACGCCCCTTTCCACGATCGCATGCTGTCTCTGGGCCTCGCCCGTGTTGCCGAACAAGCCGCGCTGGCCTCTGCCTCGCTGATCGGCCGTGGCGACGAAAAAGCCGCCGATCAGGCGGCAGTCAACGCCATGCGCGAACAGCTGAACCTGCTCGACATCAAGGGTGTCGTGGTGATTGGCGAAGGCGAGCGTGATGAAGCGCCGATGCTATATATCGGTGAAGAAGTTGGCTCTGGCACCGGCCCCGGCGTCGATATCGCCCTGGACCCGCTTGAGGGCACCACGCTGACCGCCAAGGACATGCCCAACGCGCTGACCGTGATTGCAATGGGCCCGCGCGGCTCCATGCTGCACGCGCCGGACACCTATATGGACAAGCTGGCAATTGGCCCCGGCTACCCCGAAGGCGTTGTTTCGCTGGATATGTCACCGCGCGAGCGCGTCGAGGCCCTGGCCGCGGCCAAGGGCTGCGCCCCCTCTGACATCACCGTCTGCATTCTGGAGCGCCCCCGCCATGAAGCGATGATCGCCGAGGTTCGCAAGACCGGTGCCTCGATCCGCCTGATCACTGATGGCGACGTGGCTGGTGTGATGCATTGTGCCGAATCCGAGACCACCGGCATCGACATGTATATGGGCCAGGGCGGCGCGCCTGAGGGGGTTCTGGCAGCCGCTGCGCTGAAATGCATGGGGGGTCAGATCTTTGGCCGCCTGTTGTTCCGCAACGACGATGAAAAAGGCCGGGCCGCCAAGGCCGGCATCACCGATCTCGACCGCGTCTATACCCGGGACGAGATGGTGACACAGGATGTGATCTTTGCCGCCACAGGCGTTACTGGTGGCTCTTTGCTGCCTGCGATCAAGCGCCAGCCCGGTTGGGTCGAGACCACCACGCTGCTGATGCGTTCCAAGACCGGGTCGGTGCGACGGATGTCCTACCGCACCCCCCTGGAGTCGCACGAAGGCTGATTGCGCCATTTGCCGGAACGCAAAAGCGGCTTGCGCCGCGGCCTCCGGCGGGGATATTTTTGGCCAAATGAAGGGCTGGATCCATTTGGGTCCGGCCCTTTTCAATAGATGAGGAATGGCAATGAGCTTTCTTGGGGTTGAGGCATCGCTGACCGGGCGGCGTTGGTTGGGGCTGGGCATCGATATGGAACGCGCTGCCGAACACATGCAGCAGCAGACCGGCCTGCCCGCGCCCCTGTGTCAGGTTCTGGCCCGTCGCGGCGTGCCCGCCCATGAGGCAACAGGGTTTTTGACGCCGCAGCTGAAAGAGCTGCTGCCCGACCCCCGCCGCATGAAGGACATGGAAGCCGCCGCCGGTCGGTTTTTGCAGGCTGCCGAACAGGGCGAGCGGATCGCCATCTTTGCCGATTACGACGTTGATGGCGGCAGCTCTGCCGCCCTGCTGATGGTCTGGCTGCGCACCATGGGACGTCAGGCGACGCTTTATATTCCTGACCGCATCGACGAAGGCTATGGCCCCAACGAGGAGGCGATGGCAGCGCTGGCGCGCGATCATGATCTGATTGTCTGTGTTGACTGTGGCACGCTTTCGCATGGGCCGATTGCCGCCGCAAAAGGCGCTGACGTGGTGGTTCTGGATCACCACCTGGGCGGCGAGACCCTGCCCGATTGCGTCGCTGTGGTGAACCCCAACCGCCAGGACGAGGATGGCGAGCTGGGCTATTTCTGCGCTGCTGGCGTGGTCTTTTTGATGCTGGTCGAGGTGCGTCGCCAAGCGCGCGAAAAAGGGCTGGCGGCAGGGCCCGACCTACTCAGCCTGTTGGATCTGGTGGCCCTGGCTACCGTTGCCGATGTGGCCCCCTTGATTGGAGCCAACCGCGCCCTGGTGCGTCAGGGGCTCAAGGTGATGGGCGGGCGTCAACGCCCCGGCCTGGTGGCTCTGGCGGATGTCTCGCGCATGGATGCCGCCCCTTCGACCTATCACCTGGGCTTTCTTTTGGGGCCCCGGGTCAATGCCGGCGGGCGCATAGGCAAGGCGGATCTTGGTGCCCGCTTGCTGGCAACGGACAACCCGCATGAGGCCGCCGCGCTGGCGGAGCGCCTGGATCAGCTCAACACTGAGCGCCGCGACATTGAAAACGCCGTGCGCGCCGCTGCCATGGAACAGGCCGAGAGCCGCGGGTTTGATGCTCCTCTGGTCTGGGCTGCTGGCGAAGGCTGGCATCCCGGCGTTGTCGGCATCGTGGCCTCGCGCCTGAAAGAAGCCGCCGGTCGGCCGGCTGTGGTCATTGGCCTGCACAATGGCGAAGGCAAGGGTTCTGGTCGGTCGGTCAGTGGTATCGATCTGGGTGCCGCCATCCAGCGCACGGCTGCCGAGGCGCTGCTAATCAAAGGCGGCGGTCACAAGATGGCAGCGGGTCTCACGGTGGCTGAAGACAAGCTGGACGCCGCGATGGCGCGGTTGAGCGAGCTCTTGGCGAAACAGGGGGCTGCGGATCTGGGCCCCTCAGACCTTAAGCTGGACGGCATGCTGATGCCCGGAGCCGCCACGGTGGATCTCATTGAGCAGATCGAACAGGCTGGTCCCTTTGGCGCAGGGGCCCCTGCACCGCGCTATGGTTTTCCCGATCTGGCGGTGCGCTTTGCCAAACGCATTGGTGAGACCCATCTGAAACTGTCGCTCACCGATGGTATGGGGGGCACGTTGGATGCGATCTGTTTTGGGGCCTTTGACACGGCGATGGGGCCGCGCCTGCTGGAGCATGGTGGCGCGCGATTCCATTTTTCCGGCCGCCTGGAGGTGAATACCTGGGGCGGCAGACAGAGCCCGCAACTGCGTCTGGAGGATGCCGCCGAAGCCAGCTGACCGGAGCTGGTCCCTGTAAAACAAGGGCCAAGCCTGTTGCTGAAAATAAACTGCACCAAGAGGCATTTTTTGTCTTGCGGCTTTGGCCCGGAGAAACTAAATACCGCTCCACAGCAAGTGGCCCGTTCGTCTATCGGTTAGGACGTCAGGTTTTCAACCTGAAAAGAGGGGTTCGACTCCCCTACGGGCTGCCATTGCTGTTGACCTTCCTGCAAAAATCATCTCGCACCAGAGTGGATAAGCCCGCCTGAAAATGCGATTATTTCGCATTCATTCAACAGCTTAACTGTCAGCGGAAAATCTTCATTTTTTGCAAAAAACCTCTTGCGTGACTGCGGTGGACTAAGTAAATACCGCTTCACAAACAGTGGCCCGTTCGTCTATCGGTTAGGACGTCAGGTTTTCAACCTGAAAAGAGGGGTTCGACTCCCCTACGGGCTGCCACTTCCCTCCTGAAATCATTTTTGTTCCTGCGCCACAAGCAACTGAACGCTTTACAGTGCCTGGAGAAATCAATTGGATTGCTCTCATTCGGCTAGGGTGGTTCGCCGCCGTGATTTCGGCACCCATTTCGACCAGTCGCGCATAGGGTTTCCCGCGATGAGCGCACCTGTAATCTAAAGCCAAAATGCATGAAACGGGCCACTTATCCACGCTGCCCTTCCGGGTCAGAGCAACCTTCAATGCTTGGTGTGCCAGAAGTCAGCGTTATTCAGCCCACAAAGATTCCACCGCTCCGACTCGGTCAGAGACCAGGCCAAGCAAGCAAGAGCCATCTAACCTCAGAAATCTTAGCGCTTTTGCATCTGGACAACATCAGCCAGAGCACCCGCCTGCTGCTCATCCTTCTGCATGCCCTGTTCGTAGAAACAATGCCGCGAACGCCCGGCGCGTTTCGCCGCGTAGAGCGCAAGATCCGCTTGATGCAGAATTTCAGCCGCCTCAAAGGGATGGGTGTTCCACACCGACATGGTTGTCCCGGCACTGGCTGAAACCTTGCAGAGCCTGCCCCCATAGGGAATCGGCTCCTCAAGTCGGGCGATCAGACGGGTTGCCAGCGCTTCAAGAACCTTGGGCTCTTTGACGCCTTCAAACAACATCACGAACTCATCCCCGCCAACCCGTGCAACGGTATCGGTCTGGCGCGTACACTCGACCATCACCTTGGCAACATTTTGCAAAACCGCATCCCCGGCGGCATGGCCGAGGCTATCGTTCACTTCCTTGAAGAAATCGAGATCCACATGCATCAGGGCAAAATCGGTGCCCGAGCCGATCAAACGCTCCAGAATATGATCCATGGCACGGCGATTCTTGAGACCGGTAAGCGTATCGGTAAACGCCTGTTCTTCTGCCGCAATCTTGGCCCCCTGCAGCCGCAGATTCAGTTGCCGTGAGGCTTCCATGGCAGCAGATTTCGCTTCGACCAGATAGAGCATCTCGATCGTCAGATCGGTGGGAGAAAAATCGGCGCTGGTAAGGTCGTAATCACGCACGGCCTCAAGCACGGAGATCCCGAATGAGAGATTGATCAGCGCGCCTTTGCCTTGCGGCAGCGGCACCAAGACCCCTTTTAGACTGGTCTGGGGTGAATCACGAAATTGCAGATGCAGCTTTGCGCCCGCAGTCTGCAGCAAATCATCCATCGAGCGGACCCAACGAGGACGCGCCATGTCAAAGACCCGAAAGAACCGCTTGCCCTCCCAGTTCAGATCCGGACGCAGCTTCTTGAGCGTGGGGCCAACGCTGACCAGACGTCCGGAGGCATCGACCATGGCATGCATTGGACAGAGTTGGTCTGCAATCGAAGTCAGCTCATGGATATGCATCATAGGGAATGCGCCCCCAGATCAAAGGCACGTCCTTCAGCGAAATCAGTCTCCACCAATGTGATGGAAATCACCTCAGCCCCCTCCTGCGTACCCCGATGATCCAGAATGACCAGATCGCCATAATCGTCCCCCATGGCGCGCAGAACCCCCATCATCACATAGGCATATCCTGGCAGACCAGGCTGGCAAATCAGATCAAACTGCCCGGGGGAATGTTCCACCAATTCCAGCGCTGGCAGATGCAGATCCGCCACTGCCAATCGGGCCCGATCTGGCAGATCATCCAATGAATGCAGGAATTCAACATAGTTTACGCCGCCAAATCGCAACAGGCGGCGCAGGGCTTCCACCTGCGGATTGGACACCAGAAAGGTCCCCATATCCTCAAGAATTTCGGGCAGTGGGCGCTCCAGAACCTGCTCCATTGCGGCTAGCATGGTGTTGGATTGGTCATCAGGATAGATCAACATGGCTTCGAACTCGGTAAAACCGAGGCCGGCAAGATCCATGACATCACGCCAACGCTCAGCACCATAGGTACTGACGGCAAATGCCTGAATTGCTCTGTTGATCAGACCATGCATAAATTGGCCCCTTGCTACACCACGATCATATTTGGCGTCGGAACGTTAACATACGCCCAACAAATAAAAATCGACCGAATTTCCAACACTAATCCCATCATCCCAACCGATACAGGCAGGAAACCGCTGGAAACACTTCAGTTTCTTTTGCGGCACAGCCCCCAGGAACAGCCCCGGATGCGCCGTATTGGTACACAAAGCGTCTCTCCTCCTGGCAAGAGCTCTCCGCCTTCTAAAAGCACATAGCCCGTCTCGTCAAAACGGGGAAAAATCCAGTCCAAACCCCAGAGCAGCAACAAACGCGCCCTTGAGCAAAGAACTTCCTGTGCCGCCCCTCCACATTAGCAAAATACGGCCGATATTTGCACCAGTCTTGTTCTTTTGCACTGCGGCCATCAGGCCCCTACATTACACAATTTCGAGGGTATCTCCCCCAAAAAACCTCCTCCTGTCTGCAACTTTTCAACCTTTGCCTTTCCAGCCAACCAAGGTCTGCCGCGCCTCTTGATGCGCGCCACTATTGTGCAAAACGAAAATCCGCGCCCAAACAACTGCAGTTCAGGCCGCTCTATCCGACAGCCCTCCTAGCAGCTCCCCAGACAATTTTCTAACCTTTCTTACAGGTCGCGAAGCAAAACGCACATCGCCCTGCCCTTCTAAGAAGGACAGGGTAGCCAGCAACACGATAGCACTCAACCTAAAAGTGTATTCTCGATCCCTTCTGCGCCGCTCAGAAGTCGGTCGGCGCACCGCCCTCTGACTTGCGACGGGCAACAAAGTCTTTCAGCTCATCGTGAATTGCAGCATCCATGGCTGGGGCTTCAAAATCCGCCAAGATGTCCTTGTAGATCTTGTTGGCCCGTTCTGCGGTCCAGACGGACCCTGCGGCCTCCCAGGATTCATAATTACGCCAGTCGCTCAGGAAGGGTTGGTAAAAGGCTGTGGTATAGCGGTCCTGCGTATGCTGGATCCCAAAGAAGTGGCCTTCGTTGCCGACCTCCCGGATGGCATCCAAGGCGATTTCATCCGGGCCAGTGGCACAGATTTCAGGCTGCATGTAGCGCTGGATCTGCTGCAGCACCTCGCAGTCCATGATGAATTTCTCCGGGCTGGCGATCAAGCCACCCTCCAGCCAACCCGCCGCGTGATACACCATATTGGTGCCCGATTGCACCGAGGCCCAAAGCGAATTGGAGGTCTCCCACATCGCCTGGCCATCCGGCACATTGGCAGCACAGACCCCGGAGGAGCGCATCGGCAGCCCGTAGAACCGCGCCATCTGCCCGGTCATCTGGGTTGCCCGCATGTATTCCGGCGTCCCAAAGGCCGGGGCCCCCGATTTCATGTCCACATTCGAGGTAAATGTGCCAATCGCGCAGGCTGCCCCGGGGCGCACATATTGAAACAGGGCAATGGCACAGAGCGACTCGGCCAAACTTTGGGCCACCGCGCCCGACATGGTAACCGGTGCCATGGCCCCCGCCAGCGTGAAGGGAGAGACCACAACCGCCTGTCCACGGCGGATCAGCCGCAGGCAGCCATCGATCATCGGGTAGTCATGTTTCAGCGGCGAGGTGGAATTGATATTGGTGTACATATGCGGCTTGGCTTCGAATTCCTCATCGCTCAGGCCACCGGCGATGCGCACCATCTCCATCACATCTTCGACCCGCTCCTTGCCCAGGGAATAAGCATGCATGACCTTGTCGCTCAGCGTCAGCTTGTCATAGAGCACATCCAGATGGCGCACCGAAGCATGGATATCCACCGGTTCCACCGGATAGCCGCCGGCAAAATGGATACAGTTGAAATACTGGGTGAGCTTTAGCAGGTTGCGGCATTGTTCGCGGGTGCCAGCAACCTTTTTGCCGAGATCCAGATCCCAGTAGTTGGGCGGCGAGGAGACATTGCCAAACAGAAGATTGTTGCCGCCAATCGGAATGGCGCGGTCGGGATTGCGCGGGGTGATGGTAAATTCGCTGGGCGCTTTGCCCACCATCTCCATCACAAAGTCCCGATCCATCTTCACCAGATCGCCTTCGACCCGACAGCCCGCCTCCTTCAGGAGTTCCAGGGCCTCGGGGTTGAGGAAGACAACACCGATTTCCTCGAGAATGCGCATGGCACCGTCATGAATGGCGGCCACGCCTTCCTCGCTCAAGGGTTCAATCGGGCGATCAATATTTTGCGGAATCGACCAGGGCATCTGCTGCAGGGCCGCCTTGCCACGTCTTGCAGCTGCGCCTGCACGCCCACCGCCTCGTCTGCCTGTTTCCCGTGCCATAAATATTCTCCCTGAAACTTCGCAGCCTCACAATCCGGAGGCCAAGATCTGCCCTTAGCAGGCCCAATCCCGCCCCCCCGAACCCGTCCGTTCACGACAGGGAGTGTCGTTTTCATGCTATTTGAGGGCGCAAACGTATTTTTCTGTACATATGTGCCCAGTTCATTGCCAAGCCAATCCCACGACGCGGTCGAGATCGGCCTTACATCACTTGGGAATCAAACAGAGCTCAATGATCGAGCCACCCGGGGATATGGCCAATGTCAGGCAGAACCACATCTGCGTGGGGGGCCAGATCCTCGCGCAGCGCCATGCCGGTCAACACGCCGATGCGGGTCATGCCTGCCGCCGCCCCGGCTTCGAGATCATGCAGGCTGTCGCCGACCATGGCGGTGCGCCCCGGTGCCACCCCGGTTGCGGCACAAAAGGCCAAAAGCGGATCCGGATCCGGCTTTGCTCCGTGGCCACTGTCGCAGCCCGCCACAAAGGCAAAGCGATCCAACACCCCTGCCCGCGCAAGCTGGCTTTTGGCGGAAAGCTCAGAATCATTAGTCATCACGCCCAGGACCTTGCCCTGTGACAACAGCCCGTCCAGAAACTCAGCCAGCGGAACCGCCGGAGCCAGGGCCGCTGCTGCGGCGCTCTGCGATAGGAAGTCAGCCAGTTCCTGCAGCGATTTTTCCTGTACGAACTCGGATAGAACTTCTGCGACCTCATCATTGGTTCCAGCAATGACAAGGCTGTCCGGGTTAAAAGCCCCACGGCTGCGATCAAAACTGATCACCCGCGCCATGGCGTCGGCCCGTGCCTCATCGCCCTGCGACAACTGCTCCAGCACCTCCCCTGCCCAGGCGTTCCAGGTTTCTGCGAAATTGAACAGAGTTCCGTCTTTGTCAAAGAGAAGGGCATCTACCGGCATTGTACTTCCTTGCGCGCATTGATCTGGCGCGACCGTATCGCCAAATGGGCATGGCGCAAGGCCTAACTGACCCGCGCTCAGGCTGGAAGTCAGGTCCAATGCACCTGAGCGCCCCCCGGCAGTGCCATCCGCGCCCGCATCGGAACCTCGTAGTCCAGCCCGGCCTGATCGCAAAATTGCACCACCCAGGCGTCGTCCATGGTTAAGAAATCGAGCAGCGAGCCCAAAAACTCAGGATCTCCGGCGTTTTCCCGCAGATCTGCCTCTGCAGCCCCGGTCGCCCCCATAAACACTGGCAACAACTCATCATTTGTCATCAACCAGGCCAGGGCCTTGAGGCCAATGACCTCAGCTTGATCGGCGGAAAACTGCATATTGGTCCCTTTCCTGACATGTTGCGGACAAATTAGTAAAAACCCGAAACAGTTTATTAACCAGTCTGACCGAGACTTCAAACTGTAGGGAGTACTAGGCTTGAAAGGCAACCGCGTGCAAGGAACCATCCTGGTCATAGACGGTGTATCCACCAACCGCATCATGCTGAAGGTTCAGCTGACTGCTGCCTATTACGCAGTGGAACAGGCAGATTGTCTGGCCGATGTTCTCGAAGCAGCCCGGCACTGCCGCCCCGATCTGGTACTTACGGCGATGACGCTGCCCGATGGCACAGCCGCCGATGTAAAAGAGGCACTGCGCCAGGACGAGTTGCTAGCCGATGTCCCGGTCATCGCCATCTCCCAATCCAATGCCCCCGAACGCCGCCTCAATGCGCTGTCCGCGGGGATTGATGATGTGCTGCCACAGCCGGTGGATGATGTCATCCTGCAGGCACGTATTCGCAGCCTACTGCGGGTGCACAGCGCCAATGAAGAACTGCATTTGCAACGCGATGCCTCTCATGGGTTTGTACTGCCGCTCTCGGATCGCCATGCGGGCATCGATTGCGCGGGTGCCAGTGTTGCGCTGGTGGCCCAGGATACCCAGACCGCCAGGGACTGGGCCAAGCGCCTCAAGGGCCATGCCCCCCATGAACTGCGGTGCCATCAGATGGATGACATCCAGCTGATGATGACCGCACCGGTGGCAGATGTCTTTGTCATCGAGCTGAATGAGCTTTCCGCCGGTCCCGGCCTGCGGCTGCTGGCGGACCTGCGGGCCCGTGCGGCCACCCGCAAGTCCGTGGTGATTGCGGTGCCCAACCCGGCCGACCCCCAGATTGCCGCCGAGGCGCTGGATCGCGGTGCCCATGACGTCCTGCAAAGCGGATTTGACGTTGATGAGCTGGCCCTGCGCCTGACCACGCAGCTGCAGTATAAGACCCGCAACGACCGGCTGCGCGACAGCCTGCGCAATGGCCTGCGCGCCGCGGTACAGGACCCGATGACCGGGCTGTACAATCGCCGCTACGCCAAACCGTTTCTGGATCGCACCGCCGAACGCGCCACCGAAAGCGATGACACTTTTGCGCTGATGCTGGCAGATCTCGACCATTTCAAACGGATCAATGATCAATATGGCCACCCGGCAGGAGATGCCGTCCTGATCGAAGCGGCGCGCCGCCTGCAAGCCGAGCTTCGCCCGGTGGATCTGGTTGCCCGTGTCGGCGGCGAGGAATTCATGATGGTCTTGCCAGGTGCTGATGAAGTCAGCGCAGGCATGGCCGCCGTAGCCCTGTGCAACGCCATCAACAGCAAGCCCTTCAAAGTGCCCGGAATCTCGCAGCCAATCGAAGTCACAATCAGCATTGGCGCCGTCATCGGTCGAGATCTGCAGCACAAAGGATCTGACACCGGTCGGGGCGGTTCGGAACGGCTGGCCAAAGGTGTCACAGATCTGATTTCGCAAGCGGACCGCGCACTCTACAACGCCAAGAATGCCGGTCGCAATCAGGTCACCCTGGGTAAAAACTGCACCGTAGCTGCCTGAAAACCGTTGCCGCCTTCAGCACACAAACAAGTGACCCAGATTACTCTGGTGCCTCTTGTTTGAGGTGACTGTTCTGATCACATTATTGATCGCGATCCGCGCTTCTTCTGCGGCGCGGGCCATGTTTCAAACTCGCCTCCATGCGATCCGCAATCTGCTGGCGCTGGTTCAGGCTCAGCCCTTCCAGGCGCTGTCCCCAGACCTGCGACACCGACAGTAAAAAGGCGTTGGTTTCGACAACATGCGCCTCCAGGATTGTCTTGACGGCATCTACGTCCAGCGTTTCCGCCCGCAGCAAAGTGACAATCTTCTCCATCTCGCCCCGGCGACGGTCGCGCGCATGCCCGGTTTCATCCGATCTTTGCCGCAGCAGACGGCGAATTTCCTGCCGCCCCAGATCCTTGAAGATAAACCGCCCCAGCATCGGCGGTCCTTCGCTCTTGGGCGGTCCGTCATGATACCGCCAGGCCGCACCGGCACCAAAGCCGATCACCGCAAGGTTCAGCGCCAACGAGGCCGCCAGCAGGATCTTGAGCCAGGGGCGTGTTCCGCCTTTGGGTTGCGTGTTCATTCAAAGACCTCTTCACTCATCAACAGGCTCACATCATAGCCCTGCTCGGATATCAGCTGCGCACCACTGGAGTAGGCCACAAAGCTTTCCACCGGGTCGGGCAAAAACGCAGGCGGCGCGACCCCAACCCAAAGGCCGACAAGGCTGGCGGCCGCCAATCCCCCCAGTGCGGGCCAGCCGCCAATCGCGGTGGAAAACTGTCGCCAAATCCGGTGCAAGCCGCGCTCTGGTGTCGCGCCCTGGCCAGAGCGCGCCTGCGTTTGCGCCTCCAGCCGACGGGCCTGAACCTGGGCAGCGTCCCGCAGAATGGCCTGTTCAAGGTTTTTGGGCATCTGTGGCGGCACTTCGCGCGCGCTGGCAAAGAGTGCGTCTACATCGCTCATGTCTTCCTGTGCTCCCTCTTTGTCAGTCATCGGCATATCCCAATTCATCTCTACGTTCGGCAAGGATCTTTGCCAGCGTCCGTTTGCCACGTGCGGTCAGGCTTTCCACCGCTTCGACACTGATGTCCATGATCCCGGCGATGTCCGGATTGGCCAGTTCCTCGATATGGCGCAGCACCACCGCCTGGCGCTGCCGCTCCGGCAGCTGCATCAAGGCCTGTTGCAGGGCATCCTGACGCGCGGCCTCCTGCAACTGCTCAGGCGCGGAGCGCGCCGGGTCGGGTGGTTCCGGAATGGCATCCAGATCCACATGCCCGCCCCGCTGCCGACGCTTGAGATCGATGCAAAGGTTCATCACCACGCGATACAGCCAGGTTGAGACCTTGGCCTGCCCCGACTGCCAATCGGGGGCCATTCGCCACAGGCGCATCATGGCTTCCTGGGTGACATCCTCTGCCTCTGCCGCATTGCCAAGCACCCGCAAGGCCACTCCAAAGCAGCGCGGGCCCAAGCGTCGCATCAGTTCAGCCGCTGCCTGCCCATCGCCATTGGCATAGAGGACCAGCAAGGCATCATCCCCGGCAGGGACCTGAGCCCCTGCCGGATCGGCTGACACTGTCGCCGCATTTCCCCTCATCCTTGGCCGCCCCGCAAGCGGGGGCTGCGCCGCAGATATGGGTCCGAATTGAAGCACAGGTCCGTGATCAGTTCTGCTCCGTTTCGCTGTTCTGGCCCCAGCGCCGCTTGCCTGCACGCTGCGCGCGCGCCTGTTCAAACTCTTCTTTTGAGATGCCGCCGCTTTCGTCGCCGTCAAGGCGTTTGAACATATCACCATGGCGCCCCAGGTTTGACAATTCGCTTTCGCTCAGCGCGCCATCGCCATCCGTGTCCAAGTGCTCGATCCGCTTTTGCACCCGATCCGCCATCCGGCTCTGCGCCATGGCCTGCATCTCTTCCGGAGACAGTTTGCCATCCCCGTTTGCATCCACAGACTTGAAGCGCGCGGATTTTTGCGCCTGCATCTCGGCCTGGCTGATTTCGCCATTGCCATCTGTATCGATGTCTTCGAACTGCATCTTTGGACCAAAACCACCAAAACCGGGTTTGGCAATGACGGCCCCCGCCGCCAAAACACCTGCGGCTGCAAAGACTGCGGCAAGAACTCGAACCTGTGTCATGTCTGCTCTCCTATCCACTCCAAGGCAGCCCTTTGCTGCCGGATACACAGAGTAAACGCCCAGGCACCGAACTTCCGTCGCAGGTTCTGAAAAAAGCCTTGTCCTTGCGACAAAAGCCAAACCACCCCTACGAGACCCGTTCGATGCAACACTCCAGTCAATCTCTCGTAACGTTTTGCGTTTTCCCGATTGGCGACCCCCGCGCTTCGTTCTATCTTTTGCGCAAACAAAGGGGGAGCGCGGGCCTGCCAGTCAGGACCCGCCGCATGATTGGCGTTCAAAATAGCGCTGACACAGCCCGAGATGCAGACCGGAGAGGCCAATGAGCAAGACAGCAATTCAAGGCGTGACATCCACCGACAAGGCTGCGATCCGCAATGCGGCAACCATCATCGCCCTGCGGGATCGCATGGGCGACAATCCAAAGGTACTGATGGGCCAGCGCGGCGCCAAGGCCGCCTTTATGCCCAATAAATTTGTCTTTCCCGGTGGAGCTGTTGACCTGGGTGATGCCTCCGTTCCGCTGGCTCAGCCGCTGCCCGAGATCTGCCGCAGCCGTCTGGCCGATCAGGCCAGCCCCGGATTGGAACATGCTCTGGCCATTGCCGCCATTCGCGAACTCTGGGAGGAAACCGGTCTGATCCTCGGGTATCCCGGCAACTGGCAAGCGGACATCAGCGCTGATTGGCAGGGCTTTGCAGCAACTGGTCATCTGCCCTCTGCCCAAGCCCTGCAATTTGTCTTTCGTGCTCTCACCCCTCCAGGCCGCCCCCGGCGCTTTGATGCCCGCTTTTTCCTGGTTGATGCCGATGAGATCGCCGGGGATCTGGATGATTTTTCCCAGGCCTCGGATGAGCTGTCACATCTGCAGTGGATCCCCCTGAGCAAGGTGCGCAGCTTTGATCTGCCCTTTATCACCGAAGTGGTTCTGGCCGAGGTCACAGGTCGGCTGAAAGATCTCACCCCGCCGCTCAGCGTGCCCTATTTCTGCAACAACGACGAAGAAAGCCTGTTCTTGCGCCTCAAGGGGCGACCGATGCCGACCGCCGATTGATCCGCAGGGCATGCGCTGCCCCCGCACCCTTGCCAAGCTCAGCGTACCGGACCTCAGATCGCCAGAACCAGAGCCAGGATCGACAAGATCAGCAGTCCCATCCCCAATAGCTCGCGACGGCTGATCTTTTCCTTGAAGAACAACACAGAGGCTAGAACTGACAGGATCAGCTCTACTTGCCCCAGCGCCTTGACGTAGGCGGCATTCTGCAAGGTAAAGGCCCAAAACCAGCAAAACGAGCCGCCCAGACTGGTCAACCCCACCCAGACTGCCACCCGGCGGGCCTGCCAGACACGACTGATCTCGCCTTTTTCACGCCAGGCCAGCCAGACCACCATCAACAGGGTCTGCAGGCTGACCACCGCTGCCAGCGTCACCGCAGCGCGAAAGGCGGGCTCCAGCTCCCCCAATTGCAAAGAGGCACCGCGATAGCTGACGGCCGAAAAGGCAAAGAGCAGGCCAGAGGTCAGACCCAGCTTGGACGCCTTGTTGGTAAGATGCTGCCACCAGGCTCCTGTCGCTTGGGGCGGTTTGGACAGGACCAAAACGGCGCAAAGCCCGAGCATGATGGCCACCCAGCCCCAGGCGCTGATGCCATCCCCCAGCACAACCAGCCCGACGATGGCGGTCTGGATCACTTCGGTTTTCTTGAAGGTGATGCCAACCGCAAAATTGCGCTGCTTGAACAGAGCCACCACACAGACTGTTGCCAGGATCTGTGAAATGCTGCCCACCAGCGCATAGGTCCAGAACGCCATCCCCAGCTGTGGCAGGCTTTGGCCACTGATATACAGATAGAGTGCCAGACCCGTCAGGATAAACGGGGCGGAATAGGCAAAGCGGGCAAAGGTCGCCCCACCCGGGGACAGGGTGACAGAACTCAGCACCTTTTGCAGCATAAAGCGGAAGGTCTGAAAGGTGGCGGCGGCGATCGAAACCGGGATCCAGGTCAACATGACCGTGTTTATGGAGACCTAGTCCTTGGATGACCAGAGCGGATGTGGCACCGGATCCTTGCTGCGCAACAGATAGCGCCAAAAGATCTGACCATAGTGGCGATAGCGATACCCTTGATTGGCCTCCAGAAACGCTGGCCTGTTTTCCCGGTACAGCCGGGGCAAGGCGTGCCAGGGCACGCCTGGGTGCTGGTGATGCACGATATGCAGATTGTTGTTCAGGAACAGCCAGGCCAACGGGCCTCGATCCTCGATCACAACGGTGCGCCCCTGGCAATCCTCATGGGCACGGTGTTCCAGAAAGGTCCGGATCTTGAGCAGTGCCAACCCCATATAAGCTCCAATTCCCAGCGCCCAAAGCGGCGTTGGGCTCAGCAATGCAAGCCAGACAACGAGGCCGGCCCCAATCCCGTGCAACAGCCAATCGCGGACAACCCCTCGATCCCCGCCCCGTGCCAAGCGCCAGTCGCCCGCCATAAAGCAAAGCTGCCCCATCAGTGGACCCAATATGATGCGCCCCAAAAGCGTGTTGTTCACCCGCAAAAGCAGACGGCGGCTGCCGCACATCTGCGCCCAGACCGCCGGGTCCTGGAAATTGGTTTCCGGATCGTCATAGGGATCGGTCAGCTGTTCATCCTGGTGATGCGCAAGATGGGTATCACGGAACCGGCCATAGGGTATGAACAGCGTCAACGGCAAGAACATCAGCGCCTCGTTCAGAGCCCGGTTACGGAACGGATGCCCGTGCAGCGCCTCATGGCTGAGCGACGAATGCAAGGCCGACAACAGCCCAAGGCAGATCACGGTCAGGCCCAGGTTCACCTGCGGCAGCCCCCAGAGCACCAAGGCCCAAAGCCCATAGCAGGCGACAATCAATCCCAGGGTGCCCCATTCGGTCCCACGCGGCAGAGCAGCGGCAGCGGGTTTTGGCCGGTGCAACTCAGACATTGCCACGCCCCCAGGAAATCCGGGCCCAGAACCGCTCGTAGATCAGATAGCAGGCAAACCCCAGGGCGGTATTCACCAGCGCCATGGCACCCCCAATGCTGGCAGATCCGGTGGCTGCCAGGCCAACCAGGGTCATGGTGCAAAATCCGATAAAGTTCCAGACAACGGCCTTCACCAGGGATCTTTTGCGGGTTTCCATCTCGGGTCTGCTCCTGTTTTTGTTCCTTCAAGAGGATAAAGCCAGCGCCCGCTGTGCAGAATTCTGAATATGATTAACTTTTCTCACCAACTGTGATATTTCTAAACATATGTTGGAAAAAATCGACAAACGCCTGCGTGCTGAACAGTTTCGCCTCCGCCTCAACCGCGCCCTCAGCGACAGCGGTGTGAGCCAAAGCGCCCTGGCGCGCGCAACCGGTGTGGATCGCTCCACCATTTCGCAGCTGTTGAATGATGACGGGGCCCGGCTGCCCAATGCCCATGTGGTTGGGGCCTGCGCCGCCGCTCTGGGGGTCTCTGCCGATTGGCTCTTGTCGCTGTCGGATCGCCCCGAAAGTGCGGCAGAACTGCTGGCCGCAAGCCTGTCCCTGAGCGAGGCCCCGCGTGCGCTGGTGGATCAGCGGATCTTTGACTGGCACCGCGAGGCGGCGGGCTACAAGATCCGCCACGTGCCCGCGGCCCTGCCCGACATCCTCAAGACCCGGGCGCTTTTGGAATGGGAATATGCGCCGCATCTGGGCCGGACCGCTGATCAGGCCATTGGCGCCTCCGAAGACCGGCTGGCCTGGATGCGTCAAT
The DNA here is from genome assembly GCA_015665415.1 of Roseobacter sp. GTDB lineage: Bacteria > Pseudomonadota > Alphaproteobacteria > Rhodobacterales > Rhodobacteraceae > Pseudophaeobacter. The sequence goes on along the minus strand of JADFAE010000005.1, from coordinate 304,492 downwards.
CGCAATCGGATTATGAAATCGCCATGCCGATCTATGAGCTGGACAGCTTTGCCCATGCCACCGGCTACTACTCCGGGCTGCCGCTTGACATCCGGCTGGAGCAACTGGCCCAGTTCGAGCGCCTCACCACCCAGCTTTACCCCCGGATGCGGATCTATCTCTTTGACGCCAAGCGGCTGTTCTCCTCGCCGCTCACCATCTTTGGCCCGCTGCTCTGCGTCTATTATGCCGGCAGCCACTATCTGGCCTTTCGCGACCGCGAGCGGATCGAGACCTTTACCACTCATTTCGACCAGCTGGTGCGCGAGGCCGATATCACCGCGCGCCAGTTTCCCGGACGGCTGCGGGCGCTGAAAGCTGCCATTTCAGAGTGAGACCTAGGGACAGGACCCAGCCCCGGGGTTCTGCGGCTTCCCCGGCCGCCTGCCTCAGGCCTGCCTTGCAGGCCGCTCAGGCTCAAGGCGCGGCAGCGCCTTGAGCCATGTTTTATGGTTACACTTTTGGATCGGGGTTTTCAGTATGGCCATCCACCGCGATGACCTGACCAGAGACCATCCGTGCCGCATCCGATCCCAAAAACACCGCCATATTGGCAATGTCGGAGGCTTCGACAAAGGCCTGCATCGATGTCCCCGAGGCATAGCCCGCATAGACCTGGTCACGGGTCATCCCCTTGGCCGCCGCCTCGCGCTCCAACACACCCTCCATGCGGGGTCCCTCAACCGAACCGGGGCAGATCACATTGGCGCGAATACCAAAGGGTCCCAGCTCCATCGCCAGTGTTTTGCCCAGCCCGATGACCGCCCATTTTGCCGCCGAATAGGGTGCACGGTTGGGATAGCCATATTGCCCGGCTGTCGACGAGGTCACGATGATAGATCCCGCCTTGGCCGCCTTCATCATCGGAGCCGCATATTTTGCCGCCAGAAAGGTGCCTTCCAGATTGACGCTGACGCATTTCTGCCAATCGGCCAGCGCCACATCCTCAACCCGCGCCGTTGGCCCGGCGATGCCGGCATTGGCGCAAAGCACATCCAGTCCGCCCCAGACCTGCTCGATCTCAGCAAACAGCGCCTGCATGCCGGTCTCATCAGCAGCATCCACCGCTGTGCATTTCCACTCCTTCGGCAGCTCCGCCAGCGCCTGCGCGTTGAGGTCGGTCACCCAGACCGCATAGCCCGCCTGCGCAAATCCTTCTGCCATGGCGCGACCAATACCAGACCCGCCGGCAGTGATCAGAACCCGCTTAGCAGCGCCCCTCATCGCGGCGCTCCAATCGCGCGCCCCAGCCCATCAGGGGCGGTGAGTGTGGCATGGGCCTCGGCCAGCTTGACCAGATTGGCCTCGATATGAGGGGCCGGTGGGGCCGAGCGGCGGGTGGCAAGATCCACGTGCAGCAGCATATGTTCGCCGGTGGCCAGCAGACGCTCGCCTTCATACATTTCATGCCACAGATGCATCTTCTTGCCCGCCCCCATGATTACCCGGGTCTTCACCTGGATAGGATGTCCCGCATGGCATTCATCGATATGGCGGATATGGGTCTCGGCGGTGAAATAGCTGCCGCCATTGGCAATATATTCCGCATCACAGCCAATCATGATCATCAGCCGGTCGGTGGACTGTGCAAAGGCATCCAGATAGCGGCTCTCGGTCATGTGACCGTTGTAGTCGGTCCAGTCCAGCGGCACGATGCGGCTCTGGGTCAGCACCGGCTGGCTCAGATCGGCGATTTCATCGATGGAGTCGACCAGCCCAGCGCTTGCCTCGAGACTCTTGTCGTGGCTGTTCTGCAGCGCGCCTGCGCCCCAGTCATTGGCCCCGAGTGCGCGCATCATGCCCACCAGATTGTCGTCGCGAATACGCTCCATCTCGCGGATCGACATATGGCCCGACTGCGCATCGGATTGACCCGCGATCAGGTCCACCAGCTCATCGGTGAACTCGGGCACATCCATCAGCTTGGTCCAGGGCGAGGTGAGGCAGGGGCCGAACTGCGCCATGAAATGCTTCATACCCGCCTCGCCGCCGGCCACGCGGTAGGTGTCAAACAGACCCATCTGCGCCCAGCGAATGCCAAAACCATAGCGGATGGCGTTGTCGATTTCCTCGGTGGTGGCGATGCCGTCCTTGACCAGCCACAGCGCCTCGCGCCAGACCGCCTCGAGAAAACGATCCGCCACATGGGCGTCGATCTCTTTCTTCAGGTGCAGCGGGTACATGCCAATGGCAGAGATCACCTCTTTTGCCTGGGCAATGGTTGCGGCACTGTTTTCGCCCGTCGTGACCAGCTCCGCCAGCGGCATCAGGTAGACCGGGTTGAAGGGATGCGCCACAACGATCTGTCCGGCATTGCTGCAACCCTCTTGCAGCTCGGAGGGCTTAAAGCCCGAGGTGGAGGAGCCGATGACTGCCTCAGCTGCCACATGCTGGGCCAGCTCGCCATAGACCCGCTGTTTCAGCTCCAGCCGCTCCGGCACGCTCTCCTGTACCCAAGAGGCGCCCGCCACCGCCTCTTCGATGGTGGCGTGAAAGCTCAGGCCCCCTCCGGCAGGCAGGGCCACATTGCCAAGGCCCGGCAGGCTTCGCCGCGCATTGTCCAGAACTTCGCTGATTTTACGCTCGGCTTCGGGATCGGGGTCAAACACCCGAACATCCCAGCCATTGAGCAAGAACCGAGCGGCCCAGCCGCCGCCAATTACACCGCCACCGATGATTGCTGCTGTTTTTGTCATTGTGCGTTCCCGCATGTTTCGGGTCGCCTCACCTGCATGTGCTTTGCCACAACACCCAGGAAAGGAGACATTTCATGAGACTTGAATTTCACGCTTTGCCCAGCAAGGTGGTCGAGACCATCCATCGCACGGGTCTTGATTCCTACGGCGATCCTGTCGAACGCCACCCCAGTGCCGAAGAGGGCGGCATGCCCTGTCGCCACTGTCTGTGCCACGTCGCCGAAGGCGATCCTTTTCTGACGCTGGCCCATCGCCCGTTTCAAACCCGCAACCCTTTTTCCGAGACAGGGCCGATTTTCCTCTGCGCCGAAAAATGCACGCGGGCCGAGCCTGCGCCGGTACCCCCCGCGATCCTGCAGGCAGATGCCTATATCCTGCGCGGTTACTGCGCAGAGGAACGCATCATCTACGGCACCGGGGCGGTCACCCCGCGAAGCCAGCTGACCGACTATGCGGCCAGGGTGTTGGCCCGTCCGGACGTCGCCTTTGTCGATCTGCGCAGCGCCAGCAACAATTGCTTTCTCTGCCGCATTCACCGCGCAGATTGATCCAGCAACCGTCGATGAGAACCGCGCAGCTCTGTACTGCGCGGGGATCCTCATGCGGCCCAGCCGCCGCCAATTGCACCGCCACCGATAAGTGCTGCCGTTTTCGACATCTGCCGTTCTCCTACTTCAGGATGGCGAGCGTCAGCAGTCCGATAAACATCAAACCCCAGCCGCCGCCAAAAACCAATTTGACGATCCTGCCCGTGGGAGCAAATCTGCGCAGTATGAGAGCTGACAATGCTCCGACTCCAACCAGTCCAGCACAATACCAGGCTGCGACAGAGAGAGAGAGCACCGGTGGCAGGATGCTGTTCTTCAGCGCCTCTTCAGGGACCAGGACGATGATGCCCAGTCCCAACGCAAAAAGAACAACTGCGGCCAAAGGCCCCTTCCACCAAGTGGCTTCAGATTGCAGATAGGCTACCAGAGCAAGAATGCAGGCGGTGACGAAGGAGAAAATGAATAATGCAATCATGCGCGGACATTACCGATATTCTTCCACGTCGCCACCCTTGTGATTGTATTTACTTCGCCACAGGCGCGCGTTTGGTCAGGCCCAGTTGCTCGCGCACTTCTGCCGGTCCCATCAGCTTGCCGCCCATGTTCTCGATGATGGTGCCGGCGCGTTCCACCAGTTGGTAGTTCTCTGCCAGCACACCCTTGTCGAGCCAGAGATTGTCCTCCAGGCCGACGCGTACATTGCCGCCCGCCAGAACAGAGGCAGCAACATAGGCCATCTGATCCCGCCCCAGCGAAAACGCCGACCAGTTCCAATCGGAGGGCACATTGTTGACCATCGCCATAAAGGTATTGAGATCATTGGGCGCGCCCCATGGCACTCCCATGCAGAGCTGAACCAAGGCAGGGCTTTGCAGAACACCCTCTTTCTCCAACTCTTTGGCAAACCAAAGATGGCCAGTGTCAAAGGCTTCGATCTCTGGCTTTACACCCAGATCCGCCATCATCTGCCCCATGGCACGCAACATGCCGGGGGTGTTGGTCATCACATAGTCGGCCTCAGCAAAATTCATGGTGCCGCAATCCAACGTGCAGATCTCGGGCAGGCATTCGGCGATATGTGCCATCCGGGCAGTGGCCCCGATCATGTCGGTTCCGGCCGCGTTCACCGGCAGCGGGTTCTCGACATCACCAAAGACCATATCGCCGCCCATGCCAGCGGTCAGGTTCAGCACCACGTCGGTGTCGCTGTCACGGATCCGGTCGGTGACTTCGCGGTACAGCCCCAGATCGCGCGAGGGTACGCCGGTCTCGGGATCACGCACATGGCAATGCACCACCGCCGCCCCGGCCTTGGCCGCAGCAATGGCACTTTCGGCGATTTGCGCAGGCGAGCGCGGCACATGCGGGCTGCGATCCTGGCTGCTGCCAGAGCCGGTGACGGCACAGGTGATAAAGACGTTTTTGTTCATATTCAGAGGCATTTTGCTTTTCCTCGCCATGTACAGGGTTTTGCCTAGAGTTATCCCCAGGCTCTTCCCCAGATTCCCATTTGCTTCATATCCGACTCTGCCCCAGCATCTGTGCAGACAGTTTACACCAAGCGAATCGAAGTTGATGAAATCCGCAAAAAACATCCTGCAGCCCGAACATCGCCCGCTGAAAACAGCGGTGCTGGTGCTTGATGAATGCAACACGCTCTCTTTTGCGGCCGCCGTCGATCCGATGCGTGCCGCCAATCGCCTGGCCGACCGCTGCGCCTTTGACTGGGACTATGTCACCGCCACCGATCAGCCCCCCATGCTCACCAGCGGGCTCTCGGTGCCCGGCATTCCGCTGGCCCGGCTCGAAGACTGCGAGCTGCTGATCGTGGTGGCCGGCTTTCAGCTGGCGCGCCAAGCCACCCCCAGCCTGCTGGCCGGCCTGCGACGTCTGGCGGCCAAGGGCACCACCATTGCCGGCATCGATGGCGGCCCCTGGCTGATGGCCGAGGCGGGCCTGCTGGAAGGCCATCCCGCCACCACCCATTGGGAGGATTTGGAGAATTTTGCCGGGCGCTTCCCCGAGGTCGACTGCCGCAATGACCGTTTCACCGTCTCCGACGCGCGCATGACCTCCGGCGGCGCCACCCCGGCCATTGAGATGATGCTGCATATCATCAGCTGCCGGCATGGCGCCGGCTTTGCCGCCCGTGTGGCCGGGCTATTCCTCTATGATGGTCCTGCCGCCCCAACCCGCCCCCAAAGCCGCCTGGGTGGCCACAAACACAATTCGCTGACCGCCAGGGCCAATGCGCTGATGGAGGCTTCGCTGGATGAGCCGCTGACGCTGACCACCATTGCCAACCGCCTCGGCACCAGTCCGCGCAGCCTGCAACAGCAGTTTCGGCTGCGACTGGGCACCACCCCGCAGGACCATTATCTGCACCTGCGCCTGGCCGAAGCCCGCCGCCTGGTCAGCGACACCGATATCTCGCTGATGGAGGTGGCTCTGGCCACCGGCTTCACCTCGCCCTCCAGCTTTGCCCGCGCCTTTCGCGTGGCCCATGGCACCTCTGCGCGCGAGCTGCGGCAAAACCGGAGCAGCATGGGCCGCGCCACTTTGGGCTCCTCTGGTCAATCGCGTCCGGAAACGCCACGCCCCACCACCCATTAAGGCCCGCCCGCCTCATCGTCGAACCACTGGGGGCAGGTCAAGGGCCGCCCCGCGGCCCTGCGCAGCAGGGTTCACCCTTGAGGCGGCACCTGCGGCTTCATACTTGAATTGGCCACTGAGGGGCAGGCCTGCCCCTCAGTGGCCTCTCAGCAAGCTCTTCCTTCTTTTTCGCCGTGCGCAGCGCGGTGCTTGGCCCAACAAAAGAAGGGGCATTTCAATGCAACTGCTTTTGGCGGGAGCTCCCCTTTTGACTCAATAGGGCATCGGATGGGTGCGATGGATCAGGTTGATCTCGTCCAGAACCTCCGGGCTCAGCTCCAGATCGACCGATTTCAGGATATGGTCCAGCTGCTCCTGTCGGGTGGCGCCAAAGATCGCCGAGGCTATAAAGGGACGGCTGCGGCACCAGGCCAGCGCCATATGCACCGGATCCAATCCGTGGCGCGCGGCGATTTCGAGATAGGCCGCCACCGCATCATAGACACGGGGTGAATGGCGTCCGCCCAGTTCAGGGTTGATCGACTTGCGCGATCCATCGGGCACCGCCCCGCCCTGGTATTTCCCGGTCAGCAGCCCGGTGCCCAGCGGAGAAAACGCCAGCAGCCCAACGTCTTCATTGACGCTCAGTTCCGCCAGGTCGGTGTCATACATCCGGCACAGCAAGGAATATTCGTTCTGGATCGAGGCCACCCGTGGCCCGGTCCCCTCTTCTGCCAGTCGCAGCCATTGCGCTGTGCCCCAGGCGCTCTCATTGCTCAGACCAAAGGCGCGGATGGTGCCGCGCTGCACCTCTTTGTGCAGCGCTTCCAGGCAGTCGCGTATATTGTCGAGGGTCTGTTCCCGGTTCTGGCTGGACGGGTCATAGCTCCAGTTCTTGCGGAACATATAGCTGCCACGGTTGGGCCAATGAAACTGATAGAGGTCGATGTAATCGCTCTGCAGCCGCTTCAGCGATCCCTCGATGGTGGTGGCAATGGTCCTGGAGGAGATCGCTTCGCCGTCGCGCACCACCGCCAGCCCCTCGCCGGAATGTTTGGTCGCCAGCACATAGTCGCCACGCCGCCCGCTCTTGGCATTCCAATTGCCGATAATTTCCTCGCTGCGTCCCACCGTCTCTTTGGCGATGGGATTGACCGGATACATCTCGGCGGTGTCGATGAAATTCACCCCCGCCGCCAGCGCCATCTCGATCTGGTCATGGGCCTCATCTTCATGCGTCTGAGTGCCAAAAGTCATGGTCCCAAGGCAGAGCTCAGAGACCTCGATACCGGTGCGTCCCAAGGGGGTCATCTTCATCGCGCGTTCCTTTTCCTGAGTGATCCATGGGCCATCCTGTCAGGCGCGACCTTAGCGCTGAGCTGTGCAGGTGCAAGCACTCTCCCCGCCCCATCTTGTGCTCGGCGCCGAAATCAGAGAGCTTGACGCCAGCCCCAATGCGGCGCGGCAGCAAAAAGGAAGACCACCATGGCGCAGACGATCACCAAGGGCATCAAGGCCCTGATGGCAGAGGCAAATGCAGTTGTCACAACCATGTCCATCGAGGACGCCAAGGAAAAAGCGCAAGACCCCGCATATGTCTTTATCGACCTGCGTGATATCCGCGAGTTGCAGCGCTCCGGCATGATCCCGGGCGCGTTTTCCTGCCCGCGCGGCATGCTGGAATTCTGGATAGATCCCGACAGCCCCTATCACAAGCCTATTTTCAATCAGGACAAAACCTACGTCTTTTATTGTGCCAGCGCATGGCGGTCCGCACTCAGCGCCAAGATTGCCATGGAAATGGGGCTGGCCCCGGTGATGCACCTCGAAGGCGGCTTTACTGCCTGGGAAAAGGCCGGAGCCCCGATCGTGCCACAAAGCAGCTAGGGCCAGAACAGGTCGATCTTTGGTCCGGATACGACATAAGAACTTGAAGCAAAGGCGGAGATGATATCCATCCTGATGTCGCCTCACCTGGTGTCGCGCTGCCGCTCGCCCTTGCGCGACCATCGGCCTGACACCGAAAATCCACCCGAAACGCGAACCCGCCCATGAGGCCTGAAGACAAACCTGCTGTGCCAGCAGCTGCGATCTGCTACAGACAACCAGCCGGTCAGACCCGGTTTCCCCAAAGGGGCAGAGACCAACAGGAGCTGCATCATGCCTTCACGACGCCAGATCCTTGGTGGCCTTTTGGGCTTCTGCGGGCATGCCCTGCCCCCGGCGCTGGCTTGGGCGGCCCCACAGGAATACCTGCTGGACCCGGACCAGACCAAAGTCGGGTTTGGGTTCCGCCTCAACAAGATCTGGCAGACCGGCACGATGCCCGTTGTCAGCTCTGCCATCCAGCTGACGCCCAACCATCTAGAGGCCACCAAGGTTTCCGTTTCTCTAGATGCTAGATCGGCCAAGGCCGGTTTCATTTTTGCAACCCGCGCCATGACCGGCCCCGAAGTGCTGGATGTGGCACGTTTTCCCACCATTGATTTTATCTCCCGACAGATCCAACTTGGCCCTGGGCGACGGCTGTCAGGTGGCGCGCATATCCTGGGCGATCTGACCCTGCGCGGCGTCACCCAGCCGATCTCGCTTGCGGCATCGCTTTTTCGCCCGGCTGGCAGTGCGGTGGATGACCTCAGCCGCCTGGACTTCAATCTGACAGGCCGCCTCAGCCGGGCCGCCTATGGCGCATCAGGTTTTGCCGCCCTGGTCCAGGATGAGGTGCGGCTGGATATTCGCGCCAGCCTCTATCAGGCCACATAGTTCGGCCAAAACCTCCGGATGCGACATTCGCGTCGGAAAACCACTTGCCTTTGCCGAAGCAAGCGGCATTGATGCGCAATCATGCGTATGATCATATCCTTTGCCGCCCTCTTTCTCTCCGTTGTGCTTTTGCAGTTCGCGACCGGAGGTGTGGGGCCTCTGGATGCACTGTCCGGGTTCTCCTTGGGCTTTGACAAAGCGCAGATCGGTTTGCTGGGCTCGGCGCATTTTCTTGGCTTCTTTATCGGCTGCTGGTGGGCACCGCGCCTGCTGGGCGCCATTGGCCATTCCCGCACTTTTGCCGTCTGCACGGCCCTGGGGGCCATGGGGCTGATTGGCCACACGCTGACCAATGATCCTTATGCCTGGGCGGTTATGCGGATTGCCTCGGGCGTTTGTGTGGCGGGCAGCTATACGGTGATCGAGGCCTGGCTCAACGCCAAGGTCACAAATGAGACCCGAGGCCGCGCCATGGGCACCTATCGATTGGTGGATATGGGCGGCTCGTTGGGCGCGCAGCTGTTTATCGCGGTGCTGCCGCCCGCCTATTACGTCTCCTACAACCTCTTGGCACTGCTCTGCTGTGCCGCCCTGCTGCCGCTCACCCTGACACGGGCCAGCCAACCCGAAACACCGGATGCGCCACGACTGCGCCCTCGTCTGGCCTGGAGCTGCTCCCCCCTGGCGGTGGCCGGGGTGATTGTTGCCGCACTCAGCTCCGCGTCCTTTCGAATGGTGGGGCCGATCTATGGTCAGGAAGTTGGATTGCAGGTTGATCAGATCGCCTTTTTCCTGGCCTCTTTTGTGCTCGGCGGCGCGCTTGCTCAATACCCCATGGGCTGGCTGGCAGACAAATACGACCGCCGCTGGGTGTTGATCTGGCTTTCGGCTGCGGCCGTGCTCAGCTGCGTCATCACCATGGCCGCCAGCCAGGCAGGCACCATCGGCGTCATGTTGGCGGCGGGTTTCTTTGGTCTCACCACGTTTCCGATCTTTTCGCTGTCAGCCGCCCACGCCAATGATTTTGCCACCTCAGAACAACGGGTAGAACTATCGGCGGCGCTGATGTTTTTCTTTGCCATCGGCGCCATTGCCGCCCCCTATGTGGCGTCGCAGCTGATCGAGAACTATGGCCCGCCTGCGCTGTTTGCCTTTGTTGCCTCTGGCCATTTGCTGTTGATCGGTTTTGGCCTCACCCGGATGCAGGCCCGCCCAGCGCCTGAGCTGGAAGGCCGGACCCGCTATGTCTATGCGCCGCGCACCTCCTTTACCATCGGCCGCCTGCTGAAACGCTCCCGCGAGAAAAAGTAGCGAGCCTGTCGCAGACAAACGCACAAGCAAACAGAGGGCCGGGAAATCCCAGCCCTCTCCTTTTTCAGATCTCAGACAGTGATCAGGCCAATGCACCCGGCTCTGCGTCGGGCTCAACGTCTGGGGCCTTGCCGTTCACAACCGGACCCTTCGCGGCGGGTTTTTCCGCCTCAACCCCAAGGGCTGCACTGGCTATGCCACTGATGCCATCTTCCATAGAGACGCCCAGCTCTTCGCCCAGTTTTTTCAGCGCCGGCATCTGCACCGCCATGCCCATGATCGAATCCAGCGCCTGATTGACCACCGGCTTGTCGCCTGCACCGGCCTGAACGCTTTGACCCTGGCCAGCGCCTCCAGCCATGCCGCCAATGCCACCAACCTGATGGATCTTGATCGAGTCGATCTTTTCGGCCGGCTTGACCATCTCAGCCACAATCGACGGCATCGCTTCGAGGCGGGCGAGATCGATTTTCATGCCAATGAGCTCAGCTGAAAGCGCGTTTTCAGCGTCGACAATGGCGCGCTTCCCTTCCGCTTCCGCCAGCATGTCGTTCTTCTTGGCTTCGGCACGAATGTTGAGCGCATCGGCCTCGGCTTGGGCTTCCTCGCGGCGGGCCTCGGCGCGGTCAGCGGCGGCGTCTTTCTCAGCCTGAGCCGCCAGACGAATGCCGGTGGCCTGGCGTTCCGCTTCGCGGGTGGCCTGGATCAACACAATCTGCTTTTCCCGCTCAGCCTCTGCCACCTCGCGGGCGGTTGCCACTGCTTCGGTTGCCTTGGTCGCCTCTGCCCGGGCCAGATCCGCCGAGGCACGGGCACGGCTTTCCTCTTCGGACTTTTGCTGGATGATGATCTGACGTTCCTGCTCTGCCACTTCCAGCTCGCGTTCTTTGGAGATCTCTGCATCGCGGATTTTGCGCTCGCGCTCGATCTCGGCAGAGCGGATGGCTTCTTCCCGCGCAATCCGGGCGCGCTCGGTCTCACGAACCGAATCCTCGGTGCGGGCCGCAATCTCAGCCTCCTGGGCCATGCGCAGGGTTTCGAGTTTTTCCTTCTGCTCGATGCGGGCCTGTTCTTCGTCCTGTTCAATCAACAGTTTCTGACGCTGCGCTTCCATCGCCGCACGACGCACGGCCACATCCGCATCCGCATCAATCTGGGCGCGCTCCATTTTCGACGTGGCAATCACCTCTGCCAGTTTGCGCATCCCCACCGCGTTAAAGGCGTTGTTCTCATCCAGAGCCTCGAACGGGGTCTGGTCCAGCGCCGTCAGCGAGACCGATTCCAGCGAGAGACCGTTTTTCAACAGATCTTCAGAGACGGCATTCTGCACTTCCTGAACAAAATCAGCCCGGTTTTCATGCAATCCGTCCATGGTCATCTGTGCGGCAACCGCCCGCAGACCATCGATCAGCTTACCCTCGATCATCTCGCGCAGCTGTTCCACATCAAAGGTGCGATCGCCCAGCGTCTGTGCGGCCCGGGCAATGCCCTCAACGGTGGCCATCACCGAGACGTAGAACTCAACACCTACATCCACCCGCATCCGATCCTGCGTGATCAGCGCCGCATCTCCGCTGCGCTGCACCTCCAGCCGCAGGGTTTTCATGTTGACCGGGCTCACCTCATGCAGCAGCGGCACCACAATTGTGCCCCCATCCATGATCACTTTTTTACCGCCTGAACCGGTTTTAACCAAGCTGATCTCACGGGTCGATCGTCGATACAATCGTCCCAGAACAAGACCCAGAACCAGCAAGAAAATAAGAATGCTGGGCACAGTGATAATCAAAAACTCCATTGGAATTCCTCCATCGATCAGAAAATTTTCAGTTGTTGTCATGGCCAATTTCAGGCTGGCTAATTGTTTGGAACCAAGGCCTGTTGCCGCAGGCTCATTCCGACAGTGGGATCAGCACATAGGCATCCTGTCGTCGGTCCCGGATCACCAGAACCTCGGTTCCTTTGGCAATTTCGTCATCCTTGGCCAAAGGTTCCGCACGCAGATAGTGCGCATTGCCATAGCCATCGATCACCCGCACCTCGGCGGGGCGTCCCTTGGCAGCTGTGCCTTGGGTGATCACGCCGCGACGGCGGCCCAGGCTGCGTTCGGACAGCGCCTCCGTCTCTACCTGCGGCAAGACCCGCGAAAAGACAGCGCCAAAACTGCGGGCAAACCAGATCCCAAAACCCCCAGCGGGCAAAACTGCCAACCAAGGTGGGGCGGTAAAGGACAACAGCCCCTTCAGACCCAGTTGCAAGCCCAGACCACTGAGGCCAAACCCCAACAGCAGAACAGCCAACCAGATCAGCATCGGCATTTGACCAAGCCCCAGCCAACCGCTGAGCCCTCCAGCCCCGGCCAGCGCCTCAGCGCCTTCGGCAGCCTCCAGACCGTCGACATCCGCCAGATCCAGCTCACCCAGGTCACCTAAGTCACCCAGATCCGCCAGACCGTCCGCCTCCAGGGAGAGATCCCCCAGATCACCCAAGTCAGGGCCGTCCACCCCATCGAGCCCTGCGTCGGCATCGCTGTCGCCCAGAAAGCTTGCTCCGAGCAACAGAGCCACCAATTCCAGCCCGGCAAGGCCAAAAAGAAGTGCCAGCGCAAAGCTGAAAGGAAGGAAAGCAGGATCAAACAGGTAGTCGAACATCTATGGGCAAAATCCTTAAACGGTATACTATCGCATGCAATTAACTTGATAACTGTCCTGTGACTTTTCAAGACATCCGGTAAAATAAATTCCCGTTATAGGTGCGCTATGCCGCCCCGCAAAGCAAGCCATAGCAGCCCCGGCTTCCAAAAATGTCGCGAATATACCAGCCGGGGTTTTCGCGCCGCGCCGCATGGGGTAGACGGGCTTTCGACGTTATACTTGGGTGGATGGCATGGCACGCATTCTGATCACATCGGCAATTCCCTATATCAATGGGATCAAACACCTGGGCAATCTGGTGGGCAGTCAGCTTCCTGCCGATCTGTACGCCCGGTTCCAGCGTGACATCGGCAATGAGGTGATGTTCCTCTGCGCCACCGATGAGCACGGCACCCCGGCGGAACTTGCTGCCGCCAAGGCGGAACAGCCGGTGGCTGACTTCTGCGCCGAGATGCACGCGGTCCAGGCCAAGATCGCCAAGGGGTTTGGCCTCAGCTTTGATCATTTTGGCCGCTCTTCCAGCGCCCAGAACCACGCGCTCACCCAGCATTTTGCCGGTAAACTGGCGGATGCAGGCCTGATCCGCGAAGTCGAAGACCGTCAGATCTATTCCAATGCGGATCAGCGCTTTCTGCCTGACCGCTATGTCGAAGGCACCTGCCCCAACTGCGGCTTTGAAAAGGCGCGCGGGGATCAGTGCGAAGAATGTACCAAGCAGCTGGACCCCACCGATCTGATCAATCCGCGTTCCGCCATTTCCGGCTCGACCGATCTGGAAGTGCGCGCCACCAAACATTTGTTCCTGTGCCAAAGCCAGATGAAAGACGAGCTGGACGCCTGGATCAACAGCAAATCCGACTGGCCGGTCCTGACCACCTCGATTGCCAAAAAATGGCTGCATGACGGCGACGGTCTGCAGGACCGCGGTATCACCCGCGATCTCGACTGGGGCATCCCGGTCAAGAAAGGTGACGGCGACTGGCCCGGCATGGAAGGCAAAGTCTTCTACGTCTGGTTCGACGCCCCCATCGAATATATCGCCGCCGCTGGCGAATGGGCTGAGGCCAATGGCAAAGCGGAGGCTGACTGGCAACGCTGGTGGCGCACTGATAAAGGCGCGGATGATGTGAAATACGTCCAGTTCATGGGCAAGGACAATGTTCCCTTCCACACTCTGTCCTTCCCCGCCACGATCCTGGGCACCAATAGCCACAACGAGAAGGCTGGCATTCCGGAACGCTGGAAACTGGTCGACCACCTGAAAAGCTTTAACTACCTGAACTATGATGGCGGTCAGTTCTCGACCTCGCAGGGCCGCGGCATCTTCATGGACCAGGCGCTCGAGATCCTGCCCGCCGATTACTGGCGCTGGTGGCTGCTCAGCCACGCCCCCGAAAGCTCGGATGCCGAATTCACCTGGGAGAACTTCCAGCAATCGGTGAACAAGGATCTGGCCGACGTCCTGGGCAATTTTGTCTCCCGCATCACCAAGTTCTGTCGCTCCAAATTCGGCGAGGAGGTGCCCTCTGCCGGGGAATACGGCCCGGATGAAGAGGCGCTGATCGCAGAGCTGACAACTCGCATTCGCGCCTATGAGGCCCATATGGAAGCGATGGAGGTGCGCAAATCGGCGCAGGAGCTGCGCGCCATCTGGGTGGCGGGCAATGAATACCTGCAAGCCACCGCCCCCTGGTCCACCTTCAAGACTGATCCCGACAAGGCTGCCGCTCAGGTCCGCCTCGGCCTCAACCTGATCCCGCTCTATGCGGTGCTCAGCGCCCCCTTCATCCCCGGCGCCGCCGACAAAATGCTCGCCGCCATGGGGGTCCAAGACCGTAGCTGGCCCAAGGACGTGACCGCCGCCCTCTCCAAAATGCCTGCCGGCCACGGCTTTACGGTACCGGACGTGCTCTTTGCCAAAATTACGGATGAGCAGCGCGAGGACTGGCAGGCCCGTTTCGCCGGCACCCGCGACTGAGCCCTCCTTTCAGCCCGGCCTCAGCCAGGATTCCCAATCCGGAGCCCCTTTTGGGGGCTCCAAGACCTGCAAAGCCCGCCTCACTTGAGGCGGGCTTTTCCGTTTGAAAGCGAAATCCACCTTCGCGCGCCAATCCCCTCCATCCACAGACCATTGGGGCCAATTTGGAAACAATGCAGCGCAAAATCATATTTTCTGACAAAATTACTCGGAATCGCTTTTCTGATTAAAATAATCAGGTATAAGGATCTCAGCCACCCTGCGAGTCAGGCCAGCCCGCTTCACATCACGCAAATAGAAATCGCCACCATGTCGAACGGAAAATCCCACACCATTTCCGCCCCCCTTCGATCTGATACTCAGGTCGGTCGCGAGGCACTTTGGGCTGCCGTTTTTGCCCCCAGCGGATCTCTGTCCGGCTTCTGTCTGGAATGGCTTTTGGACAAGGCGGAATTCAACAATGGGCGACACTCATGAACCAGATGACACCCCAGCCGGTGGCAACCACCGCAACCACCGAAGTCTTCCCGACCTACCACGCCGAAGAGCTGACGCGCGGCGGCATTCAGGCCCGCATCCTGCTCAACGGTCAGATTTACAGCCTGCGCATCACCCGGGCCGGAAAGCTGATCCTGACCAAATGACCACGCACAACAGCCCCACACGCGGCGGTGCCACCGTCGGCTTGATCACGGAGCTGCCCCCGCTCGAAGCCGGGGCAGTGCGCTACCTGCGCCACTGGTTTGGCGGCGCAGAGGCTCGTGCGGATCTATATCAAACCTTCAGGGAGTTGCTGGGCGCAGAACTCGCCGACAGCGCCTTTGATGCTTTTGGGCAGCTTTGCGATTTTTGCGTCAAACATGGCCGCCGTCCGCTGGTGCGCCATGGTATGACATGCTCCTGCCTAGGAGCTGATGAGAACTGCTTTGCCAACCTGCTGGCCGCCGCAGCAACCGACCAGACCGGTGACGCCGCGCTTTTGGCTTCGCTCCTCGTGCGGCCACAGCAGGTCCAGACCCTGAGCGCCCTGGCTGCGCAATTCGGCCTCTTGCTGCAACAGGTTACCCCCGGCACGCCTCGGCGCCGCATCTATCGCGCCGCCAGCGCCACCCTTCACTGATCCCGATTTTCCAAATCAACTCACTTCATCAAGGACTACGCAGATGAAATCTCTGTTTCTAACTGGCACCGCTCTGGCTGCCCTCACGCTTGGTGCAATGCCTGCCTTTGCCACCGACAAAGCTGCGGTACTGACAAACTACGCCAATATCGCCGAGGCTAAGTACCAAGACAGCCTGATCACCGCCAAGGTCCTGCAGGGCGCTGTCGAAGCCTTGATTGCTTCTCCCTCTGCACAAGCGCTCGAGGCGGCAAAATCAGCCTGGCTCGCCGCACGCGTCCCCTATCAGCAGTCCGAAGTGTTCCGCTTTGGCAATGCCGTGGTCGACGACTGGGAGGGCAAGGTCAATGCCTGGCCCCTGGATGAAGGCCTGATCGATTATGTTGACGCCTCTTACGGTGGTCCCAGCGACGAAAACACCTTGGCCGCGCTCAACGTCGTCGCCAACCCGGCCTTTGAACTGTCGGGCAAGACCATCGACACCAGCCAGATCACACCCGAATTGCTGGCCGAAACCCTGCACGAAGCAGATGGTGTCGAGGCCAATGTCGCCACCGGCTATCATGCCATTGAATTCCTGCTCTGGGGCCAGGATCTGAACGGCACCAACCATGGTGCGGGTGCCCGCGCTTGGACCGATTACGCGGCGGGTGATGACTGCACCAATGACAATTGCGACCGACGCGGGGAATACCTCAAGGCTGCCACCGATCTGCTGGTCTCCGATTTGGAATGGATGGCGGCACAGTGGGGCGCATCTGGCGAAGGTCGCACCACCCTGCTGAGCGACGAAAACGCCGGTATCTCCGCCATGCTGACCGGCATGGGCTCGCTGTCCTACGGTGAGACCGCCGGTGAACGCATGCGCCTGGGCCTGATGCTGAACGACCCAGAAGAAGAGCACGACTGCTTCTCCGACAATACTCACAACAGCCACTATTATGACGGATTGGGCGTACAAAACGTCTATTTGGGCGAATACGTGCGTGCCTCAGGAGAGCTCGTTTCCGGCCCCTCCCTGTCGGATTTGGTTTCTGCCGCGGATCCAACCCTGGATAGCGAGATGCGCACCAAGCTGGCCAACACCATGCAAGCGCTTGGAAGAATTAAACTAACGGCCGAGGCCGGCACGTCCTACGACCAAATGCTGGAAGCCGGAAATGCAGCCGGCGAAGCTCTGATCATGGGCGGCGTAGATGGCTTGGTCGATCAAACCCGTTCCATCGAACGTGTCGTGAAACTGCTGGATCTTGACGCCCTGGAAATTGAAGGCTCCGACAGTCTTGACAATCCTACGGCAGTCTTTCATTAGATGATCGAGATGTGATAACATAACAAAATCGAAAACCGGAGGACCTGGCTGACACCTGCAGCCAGGCCTCTTCACCAGAAAGAACAGACCCCATGATCACAAAGACAAAAGCCGCGCTGGCTTTCGGCGCGCCCGTTCTGCTGTGCGCCAATGCCGCCCTCGCCGAACAGGGATTTTCCTGGGAAGGTGAGATCGAAATTGGCAACGAGCAGGTTGTCTCCTCCGACAACGCCGCCAATGAAATCCGCAACACCTACGCCATCATTACTGCCACCGGCACCTATACCTTTGGCAGCGGCATCGAGATCTTTTCGACGCTGACCGCCGAAAGCGTCACCGACGCCACAGCCGACCGCAGCTTCGAGGACATGGGCGCCTATGTCGAAGAGCTGGGCCTCAGCTTTGGCCTCGGGCAGGCCACAACCGTCAGCGTCGGTAAACTGCACCCGGTATTTGGCACCGCCTGGGATAATGCCGCCGGCTACTTTGGCGGCACCCTGTCCGAAGACTATGAACTGACCGAACAGGTTGGTGTGCTGGCAGATGTCGAACTCAACGGCGCAGGCACCCTGTCCTTTGGCGTCTTCTTTGCCGATGCCTCCGCCCTTAGCCGTTCCATCGGTGAAGACCGGGGCCGCAACCGCTCTGACACCGGTGGTGCAGGCAATACCGGCAAGCTGGACAACTTTGCCATTCAATGGGCCCATGAAGTTGACGGCACCCGCTTTCACGTTGGCGCCCGTCACCTGAGCGCCAGCCTGGGCGATGTGGATGACGAACAGGGTTTTGTTGTTGGTGCAGGTCACTCCTTCCAGAATGGTCTGGATATCTTTGGTGAGATTGCGTCCTTCTCCAACTTTGGCGGCGGCAGTGATGACGGCACTTTCGCAACCCTGAACGCTGCCTATGCCATTGGCAGCCTGACCCTGTCGGGCACCCTGTCGCAGCGCGATCTTGACACCGCTGGCAAGACCGATCTGCATTCGATCGCAGCCGAGTATGAATTCCAGAACGGCATGACCCTGGGCGGCGCAGTGGCACGTCAGGACGATGGCGGCGTCAAAGACACCATTCTGGCCCTCAACCTGATCATCCCGCTGGGGGGCTAACACGGAGATTTTGCCGAACTCTACCGGTAACGCTTTCCCTCGGGACCGGTAGAATGAGTCGACAAGACCCGCGAAGGACCGCAGATTCTGCGGTCCTTTTTGATTGGTCTCGCCGCCCCACCTATTACCTGATAAAAACAATAAGTTTTTTGAACTTGTATCCCTATTCTTTTTGTCGGATATTAATCGGGCCGAGAAGAACCTCGGATATGCCACCCCGGGAACCCACCGCATGATCATATGCCACTGCACCCAGATCTCGGATCACGACATCCACGCTGCCATCAACTGGATGCGCGACGCGGACCCCAAAACCATCATCACCCCCGGCAAGATCTACCACGCCCTAGGAAAGGCGGCGGATTGTGGCGGCTGCATGCCATTGTTCCTCGACACCATGCGATCCAATGATAACATGACCGTACCGGCAGGGCTGCAGAACCTGCGCCGCAGAACAACTCAGGAGAGCACCTATGAAGGGCGACCCCAAAGTCATCGACTATCTCAACAAGGCACTGCGTCATGAACTGACCGCCGTGAGCCAGTATTGGCTCCACTATCGTTTGCAGGACGATTGGGGCCTGGGCAGCATGGCCAAGAAAAGCCGCGAAGAAAGCATCGAAGAGATGCAGCACGCGGATGACCTGATTGCCCGGATCCTGTTCCTTGGCGGTCACCCCAATCTGCAAAAACTGGATCCGCTGCGCATCGGGCAAACGCCGAAGGAAACACTGGAATGCGATCTGGCCGCCGAAGAGAGCGCCCGCGCGCTATACAAAGAAGCCCGCGATGTTTGCAACGACGCCGGTGACTACGTCACGATGAAACTGTTTGAGACGTTGATGGCAGACGAGGAAGGCCATATCGACTTCCTCGAAACCCAACTTGAACTGCACGACCGGATTGGTGCCGAAAATTATGCCCAACTCAACGCCACCAAAATGGAAGCGGCTGAAGAGTAACCTCCTCCTGGCTGCCGCACTTGCGGCAGCCTCCCCCGCCTATGCACTCGACCTCTCCGGCCTTGGGCTGGGTGATCCCCATCTTTCGATCCTGCCCCGCAGCGCCGCAGAGCGCGGTCGTATCGCCGCAGCAACCGCGCCGACGCAGGATTTCACCACCCCCGAGACCTTTGAACAGACCCCCGGCGGCAGTGCGACAGTGCGCGCCCGCGACGATGATGAGGCCTTTTCCCAGCATTCCGCCAACCTGTCCTTTGAACAAGAGCTGGAGTTCAAGCTCGGCAATGGTTTGTTCAAAAAGATCTGGGTGTTTTCGCCAGCCTCCACCCGCGCCTCTGACGGGTTGGGTCCGCTGTATAACGCCCGCTCCTGCCAGCGCTGCCATGTCAAGGATGGGCGCGGCGAGGTGCCCCAGGATCCCGACTATCGTTCCGCTTCGATGTTTTTGCGCATATCGATCCCCGCTGAAATGCCAGCGGCAATGCAGGCGGTCAAAGACTACCTCGCCACTGCCCCCGACCCAACATATGGCGGCCAGCTGCAAGATTTCTCTGCCCCTGGCATGCCCTCCGAATACCGGTTGCGTGTCCACTACACACCTCAGATCGTAGACCTCGCCGGGGGTGAGACGGCAGAGCTGCGCGTCCCAAGCTATGAGGCTGCGGAACTGGGCTATGGGCCCCTGCACCCGCAGGCCATGGTGTCGCCACGACTGGCGCCGCCGATGATCGGTCTTGGGCTGCTGGAGGCGATTTCAGTCGATGACATCCTTGCCCATGTCGACGAGGATGACCGCAATGGCGATGGCATTTCCGGCCGCGCCAACCTTGCCTGGTCGCTGGAGTTCGACCGTATCATGCTGGGCCGCTTTGGTCACAAGGCTGGCATGCCAACCCTGCATCAGCAATCGGCGGCGGCCTTCTCTGGGGATGTGGGTATCTCGACCCCGCTGTTTCCCGCCGCCTCTGGTGATTGCACCACTCTGCAGACGGCCTGCCGTACAGCGCCCCATGGAGATGGCGATGTGCGCGGCACCGAAATTGACCAGGCCAATATGGATCTGGTGACCTTTTACACCCGCAATCTTGCGGTTCCGGCGCGGCGCGATATCGCTGACCCGCAGGTGCTGCGCGGCAAGGCGCTGTTTTACACCAGCGGCTGCACCAGTTGTCACACCCCCAAATTTGTCACCCAGCGTCTGGCGGATCGACCCGAAAACAGCTTTCAGCTGATCTGGCCCTATAGTGATCTGTTACTGCATGACATGGGGGACGGCTTGGCAGACAACCGCCCCGAAGGCCGCGCCACCGGGCGCGAATGGCGCACCGCGCCGCTGTGGGGCGTTGGCCTGACAAAACAGGTAAACCCGCGCGCCACCTATCTGCATGATGGCCGCGCCCGTTCCCTGCTGGAGGCAGTGCTCTGGCATGGCGGCGAGGCGCAAACCGCCCGTGACCGCGTGGTCGACCTTGCCCCCACAGACCGGGCCGCCCTCATTCGTTTTCTGGAGAGCCTTTGATTTGAAACATCTTCTGTTTGCCCTGGCCGCCTGCGCGAGCCTGATCACCGCGCCAGCACGAGCTGATATGGTGGAAGAGATCCTGGGGCAGCAAATCCTGCCCGGCATGCAGGCCCTTGCGGACAGCAGCCACCGACTGGCCCAAGCCGCAGAGCTCATCTGCCGCCCCGGTGCCAGCCCATTGCGCCGCGCCTACCGCGAGGCCTTTGACAATTGGATCCGGGTGAGCCACCTGCGCTTTGGCCCAACTGAGACCGACAATCGCGCCTTTGCGCTGGCCTTTTGGCCCGACAGTCGCGGCAAAACCCCCAAAACCCTGGTCCGGCACATGCGTGCAGCTGATCCCGCCTTGCTGACACCAGAGGGTTTTGCCCAGTCCTCGATCGCAGGGCGGGGCTTTTATGCGCTGGAATTCATGTATTTCGACCCTGACTTTTCCGCAGCCAGACCCACGGAGTACCGCTGTGCCCTGGTTGCCGCCATGGCCCGCGACATCGCCACAAATGCCGCTGCGATCCATCAGGACTGGCGCGACAGCTATGCCCAACAGATGCGCAACGGTACAGGTCGCTACACGGACAAAACCGAAGTCAAGCAAGAGCTCTACAAAGCGCTGAACACCGGGCTACAACTGCTGGCCGATATGCGACTTGGCCGCCCTCTGGGCACATTCGATCGCCCACGCCCGAAACGGGCCGAGGCCTGGCGGTCAGGGCGCAGTCAGCACCACATCCTGCTGTCCCTGCAATCGCTGCGCCCTCTAGCCCTGGCGCTGGCCGATGACAATGCACCCCTGCGTGCGCATCTTGAGGCGGTTTTTGACAAGGCCATCGCCCGCGCCACAGCGCTGGATGATCCACGCCTTTCAGGGGTCTCCAATCCCGCCAAGCGCCTTCGCATCGAAGCTCTGCAGCAAGAGGTCAACGATCTGCGTGCCCTGATCGAAAGCGAACTTGGGCCCTCGCTGGGGGTGCTCGCCGGATTCAACTCGCTAGACGGGGACTGACGCGACATGACCACCAGACGCGGCTTTCTCAGCGGGTTGCTGGCGACAGGTCTTGCCCCCCAGGCCAGCTGGGCCGATCTGGGCGCCCCGGCCCTGCTCTCGGCAGCGAGGGCAGCAGACGGCAGTTATCTATTGGCGGGATTGTCCGCTGATGGCGCGCTTCGGTTTACCTGTCCGCTGCCGGGTCGGGGCCATGCGGCGGCAGCGCACCCACAGCGCCCCGAAGCGGTTGCTTTTGCCCGCCGCCCCGGCCGCTTTGCCGATGTCATCGACTGCCGCAGCGGCGCATACCTCACCCGGCTGGAGCCTCCGGCGGGTCATCACTTCTATGGCCATGGGGTGTTCACACCGGATGGCCGCCAGCTGTTCACCACCGAAAACGACTATGAGACCGGCCGGGGCGTGATCGGCGTCTGGTCGGCCAAGGGCGCCTATCATCGCACCAGCAGTTTTGCATCCGGCGGCATTGGCCCCCATGACATGCTTTTGCGCCGCCACAACAACTCCACCGAGCTGGTGGTCGCCAATGGCGGCATCGCGACCCACCCCGACAGCGGGCGCGCCAAACTGAACCTGGCCGAGATGCGCCCCAACCTGAGCGTGCTGTCGCTCAGCGGGGATCTGCGCGACAGGATGGAACTGGGGCCAGATCTGCAACTGAATTCGATCCGCCATCTGGCATTGGCCAAAGATGGCACCATCGGCTTTGCCATGCAGTGGCAAGGGGACATCGGCGCAGATGTGCCCATCGTCGGGCTCTATTCCTCTGGCACATCCCCACGCCTGATGGCCGAAGAAGACCCGCGGCTGCGCAATCTTCAGGGCTATGGCGGCTCAGTTGCTTTCACCCCCGATGGCAGCCGGGTCGCGGTCACCTCTCCGCGCGGCGGCGTGGTTCAGGTCATGAATTGCGCAAGCACCGCAATGCTGCACGAGCATCATTTGCAGGACGTCTGCGGCCTGGCTCCCGCTGCAACCGGCCTAGCTCCTGCTGCACCCGGGCTGCCCCCCGCTGCAACCGGGTTGCTGGCCAGCACCGGAACCGGTCTGATCTTTGCCCTGAATGGCACCCAGTTGGCAGCGCTGAACCAACAGGATCTGGCCTGGGACAACCATCTGATCCCCCTTGGCTGATTTTCCATTTGCGAAAAGACCCGAGGCAAACGGGAGGAAACGGGCGTGGCTTTGGCCGCGCCTTTTCCTTTCGCATTTATGCAAAAATCGAAAGCGAAACGAAAGTATCTCGTGACTCTCGAAAGACATTACGCTAATCACCCAGACAAAAGGGAAAGCCGATGCACGCAAACACACGCCAAGATCAGATTCTGGAACTGCTGAGCACCCAGGACCGGGTTGAGGTTGAGGATCTCGCCGCGCGCTTTGGTGTCTCGCTGCAAACCATACGCACGGATCTGCGTGATCTCTCTGCGCGCGGCGCGCTGTCGCGGGTCCATGGCGGCGCAGTCCGCACCGCCTCGGCTGCCAACCGGGCCTATGCGGACCGGCGCAAGCAGAACGCCAAAGCAAAGCAGAACATGGCAGATGCAGTGGCAGATATCATCCCCGACAATTGCTCCCTTGCGCTCAATATCGGCACCTCCACCGAACAGACCGCCCGCGCCCTCGCAGGGCATCGCGGACTGACAGTTCTTTCCAATAACATCAATATTATCAACATCCTGATGGGTGGTGAAATCAAGGATCTGATCCTGGTAGGCGGCACCATCCGGCAAAGCGACGGGGCCATTGTCGGCGAGGATGCGGTTGAGTTCATCTCTCGCTACAAAGTCGATTTTGCCGTGATCGGTGCCTCTGCGCTGGATGACGACGGTGCGGTTCTGGACCATGACGCCCGCGAAGTCTCGGTGGCGCGCGCGATCCTCCAAAACGCCCGCACCAAGGTGCTGATCTGTGACGGCAGCAAGTTCGAACGCTCTGCCCCGATCCGCATTTGCGATCTCTCGGATCTGGATGTGGTGGTCACCGACCGCGCGCCGCCCCAGAGGTTTATCAAGGCAGCCCAGGCTGCCGGCACCCGTATTCTCACTGTTGACCCTGACGAAAGCCGCGAAAATGACTGACCCGAAAATCACCGACCTCTTTATCATCGGCGGTGGCATCAATGGCTGCGGCATTGCCCGTGATGCTGCCGGGCGTGGCCTCTCGGTCACCCTCGCCGAAATGAAGGATCTGGCCTGGGCCACCTCCTCAGCTTCGACCAAACTGTTCCACGGGGGGCTGCGCTATCTGGAGTATTTTGAATTCCGCCTGGTGCGCGAAGCCCTGATTGAGCGCGAAGTGCTGCTGAAGGCGATGCCGCATATCTCTTGGCCCATGCGTTTTGTGCTGCCGTTTCACAAGGACATGCGCTTTGACAACACCACGCCGACCTCCAAACTGCTAACCACCTTCATGCCCTGGATGAAGGGGCGTCGCCCCGCCTGGCTGATTCGGCTTGGCCTGTTTCTCTATGACAGCCTTGGAAAACGCGGCATCCTGCCCGGCACCCGCTCGGTTGACCTAGGGGTGGACCCCGCCGGCCGACCGTTGAAGAGCAAATTCAAGCGTGCCTTTGAATATTCCGACTGCTGGATTGAGGATGCACGGCTGGTGGTTCTGAACGCCCGCGATGCCGAGGCGCGCGGTGCCCAGATCCTGACCCGCACCGAAGTCATCAGCACTGAGCGCAAATCCGATCACTGGGTCATCCGCACCAAGGACCATGCCAGCGGTGAAACCCGCGAGCATCGCGCGCGTATGCTGGTCAATGCCGGCGGACCCTGGGTGGCGGAACTGCTGCGTCAGACACTGGGGCAGAACAGCCGCGAAACCGTACGATTGGTGCGCGGCAGCCATATCGTCGTGCCCAAACTGTTTGACCACGGGCGTTGCTATTTCTTCCAGGGCGAGGACGGGCGCATCATTTTTGCCATTCCCTATGAAGAAGACTTTACGCTGATCGGCACCACCGATGCAGATCACGATGATCCTGATATTGCACCGGTTTGCACGCCGCAGGAACAGGACTATCTGGTTGATTTTGCGTCAAACTATTTTGACAAACCGCTCAAGCGTTCCGACATTGTCTGGACCTATTCAGGGGTGCGCCCGCTCTATGATGACGGGGCCAGCTCTGCCACGGCGGCGACCCGCGAATATGTGCTGACACTGGATCAGGCGCAGGCGCCGCTGCTCAATGTCTTTGGCGGCAAGATCACCACCTATCGCAAGCTGGCCGAAGCGGCGCTGGCCAAGATCGGTGAAGCCCTGCCCGGGATCAAAGGCGACTGGACCGCAGGGGTTGCCATGCCCGGCGGCGATTTCCCGGTTGAGGATGTCACCAAGCTGGTGGCCAAGCTCGCCGCCGATTATCCCTTCCTCTCTGCCTACGCGACCCGTCGCCTGATCCGCGCCTATGGGCTGGAGGCCTGGGAGGTGCTGGGCGATGCCAAATCCGCCGCCGATCTGGGGCAGGATTTTGGTGCCACCCTGACTGCGCGTGAGCTGGATTGGGCCATGGGTCGCGAATGGGTGCGCAGCGGCGAGGATTTCCTGTGGCGGCGCACCAAGCTGGGCCTGCGTCTGGATCACGCTCAGCGCGACGCAGTGGATGCCTATATTCAGGACCAACTGAGCCAGCGCGCCGCTTGAAGATCACGCTCAGCCTGACCTTGGTAAGGTGCAAAGCGCCTTCCCGGGGGGGAGGTCAGGCGCGCCCGACCCTTGGGTCGGGCAAATCGATCAAAACTCAACCCCCTTTTGCGCCTTCACACCGGCGCGGAAGGGATGCTTGATCTGCCCCATCTCAGTAACCAGATCGGCGATCTCGATCAGCTCTTCCTTGGCATTGCGCCCGGTCAGCACCACATGGGTCATTGGCGGCTTTTCCTCGACCAGGAATTCAAGCACTTCGTCAAGATCGAGATAGTCATAGCGCAGCGCGATGTTGATTTCATCGAGCAACACCATGGTGTTGCGCTCATCTCGGATCATCTCCTTGGCCTTTTCCCAGCCCTTTTGCGCCGCCGCAATATCGCGGGCCTTATCCTGGGTCTCCCAGGTAAAGCCTTCGCCCATGGCGTAGAACTGACACAGATCGCTGAAATTCTCTTCGATCAGGGTGCGCTCGCCGGTCTGCCAGGCACCTTTGATGAACTGCACCACCGCCGAGGGCATCCCATGGGCGATGCAGCGCATGATCATGCCAAAACCAGAGCTGGATTTGCCCTTGCCCGGGCCAGTGTGAACGATGATCAGGCCTTTTTCACCATCCTTGGTTTTCATCATCCGATCGCGCGCGGCCTTCTTCTTGGCCATCTTCGAGGCATGGCGGGCGGCTTCTTCTTCCGAGATGTCGGTTTCTGACTTTTCGCTCATGGCGGGTCTCCTGCTGTTTGGCCAAGTCTTGACAAGGAAGCCCCCAATAGCGCAAGGGGGTTTTCGTTGGTTCCTGCAAATTGCAGGCGAAGAGGGAATGTGACAGGCCTTGCCCCGCGCTGGAGATCCAGTCGAGCAGAACCTAAGCGCAGCCGCCCCCGCGACCGTGACCGGAGAGGTCTCTGATGCCACTGGATGCGTGCCCGTCACGTCCCGGGAAGGTTGGAGCACCGCAGACAGGCCATAGGCCCGTCGAGATCCGCAAGCCGGGAGACCTGCCAACGGATGAGACAACGAGCGGACGGGGTGTTTCGCAACTGGTTGTGGGAGTGCGCCCTAGGCCTCTCCCCTGCTGGCACAGCCCCGCACCCTCCCCGATTAGGAAGCGCGCGATGGCTGAAGATATGGCGGACCCCACAGTCCAAATCACCGCAGGGGTCACCTTGACGATCTGCACCACCTGCCGACCCGAAGGCACCGACCCTGAGGCCACCCGCCCCGGCTCCGTCCTGATGGCTGCGCTGTCCGAAGCCGAATTGCCCGAGGGCGTGACAGTGCGCGGCGTCGAGTGCCTCTCCGCCTGCAAGCGGAGCTGCGCCATGGTGCTGACCGGTGGTGATGACCGCTGGAGCTATGTCTATGGCGACCTCGACCCCGATCAGCATGTTGACGACATTCTTGCCGGCGCCGCCGCCTATGCCGCCACAACCGATGGGCTGGTGCCCTGGCGGCAACGCCCGCAAGTGTTTCGCAAACAATCCATCGCCCGCATTCCTCCCCTCACGATCCCATCCAAGGACGACTAGCCCATGAGCGACCTCAACAAGATCCCCGTCACTGTCATCACCGGTTTTCTGGGTGCGGGTAAAACCACATTGATCCGCCACCTGATGCAGAACCCACAGGGCAAACGTCTGGCGGTGCTGGTCAATGAATTTGGCACCGCCGGCGTCGATGGCGATATCCTGAAGTCCTGCGCCGATGAAAACTGTCCCGAAAACAACATCGTCGAACTGGCCAATGGCTGCATCTGCTGCACAGTGGCGGATGATTTCATCCCCACCATCGAGGCGCTGATGGCGCTGCCCGAAGCGCCCGAGCATATCCTGA
Source organism: Roseobacter sp. (assembly GCA_015665415.1). GTDB lineage: Bacteria > Pseudomonadota > Alphaproteobacteria > Rhodobacterales > Rhodobacteraceae > Pseudophaeobacter. The sequence continues at coordinate 277,396 of JADFAE010000005.1, read as the reverse complement.
TCGAGACCTCTGGTCTGGCGCTGCCGAAACCGCTCTTGAAGGCCTTTGATTGGCCTGCGATCCGCTCGCGCATCACCGTTGATGGCGTCATTGCCCTGGCCGATGCAGAGGCCGTGGCCGCAGGTCAGTTTGCCCCCGATCTCGCCGCCGTTGAGGCCCAGCGCGAGGCCGACGACAGCCTGGATCACGAGACCCCGCTGTCGGAGGTCTTTGAGGACCAGATTTCCTGCGCCGATATCGTCTTGCTGTCCAAGGCTGATCTCGCCGGTGAGGTGGGCCTGGAAGCCGCCCGCAAAGTGATCGAGGCCGAAGCGCCCCGCCAGCTGCCAATCCTGCCGATGAGCGAAGGTGTGATTGATCCCCGTATTATTCTGGGCCTGAATGCGGCCGCCGAAGACGATCTGGAAGCACGTCCCAGCCACCACGACGGGCATCACGATCACGAACATGACGATTTCGAAAGCATCGTGGTCGAATTGGGCGAAGTATCCGATCCTGAAGCGCTGCAAAATGCCATCGTGAAACTTGCCCGCGAGCGTAATATTCTGCGCGTCAAAGGCTATGTTGCGGTGGAAGGAAAACCGATGCGCATGTTGGTTCAGGCCGTGGGCGAGCGCCTGCGGGCCCAATACGATCAGCCCTGGGGGGACACAGACCGGCGCACCCAGCTGGTGGTGATTGCCGAACACGACAATATCGACGCTGCCGCAATCCGCGCTGAACTCGGGGCCTGATAAATATGTCGACTGCGAAGCAAATCTCGGGGCACTCCTCCCGGCCGCAAGGCCGGGCAGCGCCCGTTCCGCCCCCCACGGGGCGGGTGCTTCGCCCCCTCCCCGCCCGGACGGACACCGCCCTCAGCATTGCTCAGGAGACATAAGCGATGCATGTTGTTTTCCGCGAAAGCCATGGGTTGGATCAGACCGACACGCCACAGGATCTGGGGCAGACACCCGCAGATCTGGTGGCGCTGTCCTTTTCCGACAGTGATCTCGGCGCCTTTGCCGCCGGGTGGCATCGTGCGCAAGGCAAGCTGCCTTCGTTGCGGCTGGCCAATCTGGTTGCACTGAAACATCCGCTCTCTGTTGATACCTACGCCGAACAGACGCTTGGGGGGGTCAAAGGCATCCTGGTGCGTCTTATTGGTGGCGAAAGCTACTGGTCCTATGGACTCGCCACGCTGCAGGATCTGGCCCGGCGCAAAGGCATCGCGCTGGCGATTCTACCCGCAGATGGCCGCGAAGATGCCCGTCTGGATGAACTCTCTACCTTGCCTGTTTCGACCCTGCGCCGCCTCCAAGCGCTCTGTGATGCAGGTGGGGCCGTGGCCGCCCAGGCGGCTCTGGCACAGTTGTCGCTGGCTGCAGGGCTATATGCCGGACCGGTCATAGGCCTGAAGACCACACCAGGTCACGGGTTTTACGACCCCCAAAAAGGCGTCATCCCGACCCTGCCACAGCAGGACAAGCCGCTGGTTCTGGTCAGCTTCTATCGCTCGTATCTGACCGCCGCCGATACAGAGCCGGTGGATGCCCTGATCACTGAGCTGCGTGCCCGTGGCTATGGAGCATATGGGATCTTTGCTGCCAGCCTGAAAACGCCGGATGCGGCGCAGTGGTTGCGCCAGACCCTGCCTGAGCTCAAGCCAGCAGCGATCCTCAATGCCACCGCCTTTTCGGCGCAGGGCACAGACGGCAGCGCCTCTCCGCTATCGACCACAGGGTGCCCGGTGTTTCAGGTCGCGCTTTCTACCGCCCGCAAAAAAGACTGGGCAGAGGCGGCGCGCGGCTTGTCCCCTGCCGACCTGGCCATGCATGTGGTCCTGCCCGAGGTCGACGGCCGCATCCTGACCGGCGTGGTCAGTTTCAAAGCGCCGGGCAAAAAAGATCCCGATCTGCAATATTCCCGCTTTGCCCATCGCGCCCAGCCGGACCGGATCAAGGCCGTGATTGACCGGGTTGAAGGTTGGCTAAAGCTGGCAACCCTGATCAACGCAGATAAACAATTGGCACTGGTGCTCTCGACCTATCCCGGCAAGGGCTACAACCTCGCTCATGCGGTGGGACTGGATGCGCTGGCCTCCTGCAGCGAGATCCTGCGGGAGTTGGCACAACAGGGCTATGACGTGACCTCGGCGAAAGCTGGCCCGGACAATCTGGACGCTCTGGGCGACCTGGGTCAGCAGCTGTCGCAGGCCCGGATGAGCCTGCCACTGGCAGACTATCGCAGCGCGCTGAGCGATCTGCCCGCGTCTTTGCGGCAAGCCTTGTTTGACGCCTGGGGAGCGCCGGAAGAAGATCCCGACTGTGCCGAGGGCGCGCTGCATTTCAACGCCCTGCGAGCGGGCAATGTGCTGATTGCGCTGCAGCCAGAACGCGGCGAGGTCAAAACACGGGTCGATGACTACCACGATCTCGACCGCACCCCGCGCCATGCCTATGTCGCGTTTTACCTGTGGCTGCGCAGGCAGATCGACGTGCTGGTGCATATCGGAGCCCATGGCACGCTGGAATGGCTGCCCGGCAAGGCCGTTGCCCTGTCGCAGGATTGCTGGCCCGAAGCACTGACCGGATCCCTGCCGGTGGCCTACCCCTTTATTGTCAATGACCCCGGCGAAGCCGCCCAGGCCAAGCGTCGTATCGGCGCGGTCACCCTGGGCCATCTGCCACCGCCCCTGGCGCAGACCAATCTGCCCGAAGGCATGGCCCGGCTCGAAAGCCTGCTGGACGAATATTCCACCGCCGACGGGTTGGACCCCAATCGGCGGGACCGGCTGATCGATGACATCCGCGCCGAGGCGCAGGGCACTGGCGTCGAGGCCGATCTGGGGCTGACCGCAGACAGCTCTGCTGCCGAGGCCATCACCCGAATCGATGCCTTTGTCTGCGACATCAAGGAAAGCCAATACGGGGAAGGGCTGCATATCTTTGGCACCGGAGACAGTGGCGCGGGCGAGCGCGCCGGGCTGGTTGCGGCGCTGAACGGTCAGCTGGTGCCTCCCGGCCCCTCCGGCTCTCCCTTTCGCGGTCGCTCCGACGTGCTGCCCACCGGGCGTAACCTCTTTACCACCGACCCACGTTCGGTGCCGTCACGGGCGGCGCAGGCGCAGGGGGTTAAGCTGGCGGAAGAGCTGCTGCGCCGCCACCTGCAGGACCATGGCGACTGGCCACAGGGTCTGGTGATTGATCTCTGGGGCTCCGCCACCATGCGCACCGCAGGCGAGGAATTTGCCATGGCGCTGCATCTGGCCGGGCTTGCGCCCAAATGGGATGCTGGTTCTGAACGGGTCTCGGGCTTTGAAGTGCTGCCGCTCACGATGTTGGGGCGTCCCCGCATCGATGTGACCCTCAGGGTCTCTGGTCTGTTCCGCGATGTCTTTCCCGGACTGGCCCAGATGTTCGAAACGGCCGCCGCTGCCCTGGCATCCCGAGAGGAAAGCACGGCTGACAACCCCTACCTGTCTCAAATCCCGCGTGTTTTTGGCCCCAAACCCGGCCAATATGGCCTCTCGATGGGGGCCCATATCGAGGACTACAGTGAGACGGCCCGCGCCGCAGCAGGCGAGGCCTGGCTCAGCGCGTCATCCCACGCCATCGACGCCAAAGGGGATATCTCCGAAGCGCGCGAGGCTTTGGAGCGCCGCCTGAAGTCCGCCGACAGCTTTGTGCATTTGCAGGACCTGCCTGAGACCGATGTTCTGGTGGCCTCGGACTATGCCGCCCATGAGGCGGGTTTTGCTGCTGCCATGGCCCGCATCGGTGAGCCCGCACCCGCACTCTACCATCTGGACGCCACCCGCCCGGATCAGCCCAAAGCGCGGTCATTGGGCGAGGAAATCGCCCGTGTCACCCGCGCCCGGGCGATCAACCCAGACTGGGCCAGCGCCATGATGATGCACGGTTTCAGGGGCGGTGCCGAAATCGCCGCCACCCTGGATCACATGGCCGCCTTTGCCCATCTGGCCCAGGTGGTTCCCGCGCATCTCTTTGATCTCTATTTCGAGGCCACCCTGGGGCGCGACGATCTGGTGGAGTTTCTGCAGCGTGAAAACCCCGCCGCGCTGCAGGCGATGCAGGACCGGTTTCGCGCCCTGGCTGAGGCCGGTCTCTGGGCCACCCGCCGCAACTCGATCATCGCGACATTGGAGGGGGCCGCGTGAGCAAAAATGCCGTCTCTGCGGACCCCAAGGTCTATGGCTGGTGCCCCGGCGCCCTGCGCCCGATGATGTCGGGCGATGGGCTGGTGGTGCGTATTCGCGCGCCTTTGGGACGGTTGAGCCCGTCGCAGGCCCGCGAGGTTGCCAAACAGTCCCAAAGCTGCGGCAATGGGTTGATCGACCTGTCGGCGCGGGGAAATCTGCAGCTGCGCGGCATTCGCGAGGACCGCTATGAAACGCTGATTGCGGCGCTAGGTGAGCTGGGCCTGGTTGATGCAGATCCCGATGCTGAGGCCCGGCGCAATATCCTGCTGACCCCTTTCTGGGCAGAAGACGATGACACCCATGCCGTTGCTACAGATCTGAATCGATCCCTGACACTGGTCAGCGACCTCACTCTGCCCGGGAAATTCGGCTTTGCCGTGGACTGCGGCCCTGCGCCCCTTCTTTGTGGCAGCGCGGCAGACATCCGCATCGAACAGGGCAAGGAAGGCCTCATTCTGCGTGCCGATGGCGCCGAGACAGGTCTCAGCATCACACGCAACGGCGCAGCCGAAGAGGCCATCGCCCTGGCCCGCTGGTTTCTGGACCAGGGCGGCGCGCCGGAGGGACGTGGCAGGATGCAAACGCTCATTGCGCGCCGCGGGCCACCCGCATCGCATGTTGCCACCCGGGCGATCAGTGCAGAACAGCCCAGTTTGGGACCCTGTGCGACCGGTCAATTGATCGCGTTGGAATTCGGTCAGATCCCGTCTGACAGCTTTGCCGCCCTGGCGGGATATGGCGCATTGCGCCTCACCCCCTGGCGCATGTTGCTGATTGAAACAACCAAGGACCTCGCCCCTATGCCCGGTCTGATCCTGGAGGCAACGGATCCGCGCCTGCAAGTGGTCGCTTGCACCGGCGCACCCGGCTGCCTGCAGGCGCATGCGGCCACTCGCGACCTGGCCCGCGACTTGTCCCCCCATGTTCCCAAAGGCGCACAGTTGCACGTCTCCGGCTGCAGCAAAGGCTGCGCCCAGCCGACACCTGCCGATCTGGTGCTCACCGCCAGCGGTGCCGATACATTCGATCTGATCCACCATGGCAAGGCCTCGGATCAGCCGCTAAGAGAAACCCTGAGTGCGGCCGCCCTGCGTGCCAATCCCGCAATCCTGACAGAGGGCAGCTGACATGCTCCACACCTATGAAACCAACGGCGCGGCCATCTACGCCGAAAGCTTTGCCACCATCCGCGCCGAGGCCGACCTGGCCCGCTTCAACAAGGATGAGGAAAGCGTCGTGGTCCGCATGATCCACGCCGCCGGCATGGTCGGCCTTGAGGAGCACGTGCGTTTCTCCGAGGGCATGGCCGAGACTGCTCGCGCCGCCCTGGCCGAGGGCGCGCCGATCCTTTGTGATGCCTATATGGTCAGCGAGGGCATCACCCGCCCGCGCCTGGCGGCAGACAACGAAGTCATCTGCACCCTGCGCGACGCACGCGTCCCTGAGATGGCCAAGGATATGTCCAATACACGTTCAGCCGCCGCGCTGGAACTGTGGCGCCCCAAGCTGGAGGGCGCGGTTGTCGCCATCGGCAATGCCCCCACCGCGCTGTTTCACCTCCTCAACATGCTGAAAGATCCCAGCTGTCCACGTCCTGCGGCCATCATCGGCTGCCCGGTGGGCTTTGTTGGGGCGATGGAATCCAAAGAGGCCCTGATGCAGGATCTGCCGGTGCACTCGATGATCGTGCAGGGTCGCCTGGGCGGATCGGCCATCACCGTGGCTGCCGTCAACGCACTTGCTTCCTGGAAAGAGTGATCATGGGTAAAGTCATCTGCGCAGGCCTGGGACCGGGTGATCCGGACCTGATGAGCGTCAAGAGTTGGCGCGCCATTCAAGGCGCCAAACATGTGGCTTATTTCCGCAAGGAAGGCCGCAAGGGACAGGCGCGCGCGCTGGTCGATGGGCTGCTCCCAGAGGGCGTCATCGAACACGCCATGGAATACCCTGTGACCACCGAGATCCATTTCTCCGACCCCGAGTACAACCGGGTGTTGGCAGAGTTCTACGACCAATGGGCGCAGACCCTGGCCGAGATCGCCCAAAGCGAAGATGTCGTGGTGCTCTGCGAAGGTGATCCCTTTCTCTATGGGTCATACATGCATCTCTACACCCGCCTGCAGGGACGTGCGGAGCAAGAGATCATTCCCGGCATCACTGGCATGTCGGGCTGCTGGACCGCCTCGGGCCAGCCCATCACCTGGGGCGACGACGTGCTGACGGTGGCCATGGCCACCCTGCCCGAGGAAGAGCTGACCCGTCGTATCCAGGACACCGACGCGCTGGTGGTGATGAAGATCGGCCGCAATCTGCCTAAACTGCGTCGCGCTTTGGAGGCCGCAGGCAAAGCCGGGGATGCCTGGCTGGTTGAACGCGGCACCATGCCCAGTCAGACCGTGCAGAAACTCAGTGAGATCGAGGGGGATGTGCCCTATTTCTCCATCGTATTGGTCCATGGACAGGGACGCCGACCATGACAGACTTGACAGAAAAAGGCTGGGTCAAGATCGCAGGCCTTGGCCCCGGAAACGAGGACATGGTCACCGCTCAGGTGCAGGAGGTCGTGGGCCAGGCCACAGATGTGGTCGGCTATATCCCTTATGTGAAACGGATCGCACCGCGCGCAGGCCTCACCCTGCATGCCAGTGACAATCGTGTCGAAGTTGAACGCGCCACCCATGCGCTGGAGATGGCGGCAGCGGGCAAACGCGTGCTGGTGGTCTCATCCGGGGATCCCGGCGTCTTTGCCATGGCCTCGGCGGTGTTCGAGGCTCTTGAGCTGGCGAACAGGCCCGAGTGGCTGGATCTGGACATCCAGGTGTTACCCGGGATCACCGCGATGCTGGCCGCTTCGGCCCGGATCGGCGCGCCAATGGGGCATGACTTTGCCGCCATCAATCTCAGCGACAACCTGAAACCCTGGAGCCTGATTGAAAAGCGCCTGCGCTTGGCTGGTGAAGCCGGTTTTGCCATGGGCTTTTACAATCCGCGCTCCAAATCGCGCCCCCATCAATTTGCCCGCGCGCTGGAGATCCTGCGCGAGGCCTGTGGCGGCGAGACCCTGATTTCCTTTGCCCGGGATGTCTCCAAACCCGGTGAGACAATCACCACCGTCACCCTCAACGAGGCGCGGCCAGAGATGGCTGACATGCGCACCGTGGTGATTGTTGGCAACAAGGACACCCGTCGCCTCGGTCCCCATGTCTATACGCCGCGCTATGCGCGCGACGAGAGCTAGACTTCAGGATGGGACAGCCAGGCCATAACCTCTGCCAGCGCCCCCCGCACCTGCCGGGGGGGCAGCTGCGGGCGCGCGATCATCACCACCGGCAGACCCAATTGGCGCGCGGCGCCAAGCTTGGCCGCAGCCCCGCTACCGCCGGCGTTCTTGGCCACCACATGGGTGGTCCCATGGCGCTGCATCAGCGCCAGATCCCCCGCCAGATCAAAGGGGCCACGCGCCAGTTCAACCGCGCAATCGGGCAGCGGCAGATCCGCCTTGGGCGCATCCACCAGCCGCAGCAGATAGTGATGCTGGGGCTGGGCGGCAAATATGTCGAGGTTCTGCTTGCCGATGGCCAGGAACACCCGCGCCGGGTCCTTGGGCAGGGCTGCAACCGCGGCCGCCATATCTGCGACCTGGGTCCAGTTGTCGCCGTCCCCGGCCTGCCAGGCGGGGCGCTCAAAGGCGCAAAGCGGCACGCCCGCCTCGGCGCAGCCCGCAATCGCATTGCGGCTCATCTGGGCGGCAAAGGGATGGGTTGCGTCCACCACCTGGGTGATGCCCTCGCTTCGCAGATATGCAACAAAACCCGCGACCCCGCCAAAGCCCCCCACCCGTGTGGGCAGCGGCTGCCCCACCGGGCTGGCGGTGCGTCCGGCGTAGGAAAACACCGCATCAACGCCTGCTTCGGCCATGGCGCGAGCCAGGGCCGAGGCTTCGGTGGTGCCGCCCAGAACAAGGGTGCGTGTCATGTCTGATCCTGATCTTAAGGTGTCACAGCAGCCGTGGCTCACGGTGATTGGTCTGGGCGAAGATGGACTGGCTGGCCTCTCGGAGGCAAGCCGCAAAGCGCTAGATGGGGCACAAACCATCTTTGGCGGACCGCGTCATCTGGAGCTGGTCCATGCAGGCGCACGCGGTCAGGCCTGGCCGGTGCCCTTTTCCACAGCGCCGGTGCTGGCGCAGCGGGGGCAGCCGGTGGTGGTTCTGGCTTCGGGGGATCCGTTCTGGCATGGGGCCGGTGGCGCGCTGATGCGGGATCTCGCGGCCCATGAATGGGTGTCATATCCGGTGCCGTCCTGTTTTGCGCTGGCCGCCAATCGGTTGGGCTGGAAATTGGAAGACACCCTTTGCCTCGGGCTGCATGCCACCCCTTACGCAAAGCTGCTGCCACTGCTGGGACGCGGCACGCGGGCGATTTGCACCCTGCGCGATGGCGCGGCCCCATCCGAGCTGGCTGAATGGCTGGTCCACAACGGCCATCCCGATGCACAGCTGCATGTAATGGAAAGGCTTGGGGGACCGCAGGAACGGGTGCTGCCTGTCCTTGCCAAGGATTGGGATCTGCCGCCCGGGGGGGCTCCGGTCCTTGTGGCCATCGAGGCCACGCAGCCCGGGCTGCCGCGGGCTTCGGGGCTGGCGGATGCGCTTTTCGCCAGCGATGGCCAGATCACCAAACGCCCCATTCGCGCCCTGACCTTATCAACGCTGGCCCCGCGCGCAGGGGAACTGTTGTGGGATATTGGCGGCGGCTCCGGCTCGATCTCCGTGGAGTGGTGCCTGGCCGCGCCCGGTGCCCGCGCGCTCTGCTTTGAGCCGCGACCAGAGCGGCTGGAGAATATCACCACCAATGCTGCGTATTTTGGGTTGAGCCACCGCCTCGCGGCCATGCATGGCAAGGCGCCGCAGGTGCTGACCGGCCATGAGTTGCCCGATTGCGTCTTTATCGGCGGCGGCGGCTCGCAGGCGCTGCTGCAGCACCTGTGGATGATCCTGCCCGAAGGCACCCGGCTGGTGGCCAATGGCGTCACCCTGGAGACCGAGACCCTGCTGATGCAGGCCCATGCGCAATATGGCGGTCACTTGATGAAGGCAGAGATTGCCGAAGCGGGCCCGCTGGGCACAATGCGCGACTGGCGTCGTGCCCGCCCGGTGATCCAGTGGAGCGTGACCCGATGATATTGGCAGGCATAGGATGTCGTGAAGCGGCCTCGCTGGCTGATCTGCGTGCGGCACTGGCGCTTGCCGGTGGCCGCCCCGATGCGCTGGCTACACTCGCAACACGCGCTGAGATGCCCGGCCTCAAACACCTGGCCGAGGAGATGCAGCTGCCCCTCCTCGCGCTGCTGGAAACGGATATCGCCGGTGAGCAGACGCTGACCTGCTCGCCCCGGATCAAGGCCCGGTTTGCCACCGGATCCTTGGCTGAGGCCTGCGCCCTGGTAGCGGCCCGAAGGGGCCTACCCGGCATGGTCCCTGCCAAATCACGCCTGATCGCCCCCCGAGTTGTCACCGCGGATGGCAAAGCCACCGCGGCCCTTGCAGAAAGACTAGAGCCATGACCGTTCACTTCATTGGCGCCGGCCCCGGTGCCGCCGATCTCATCACCCTGCGCGGGCGCGACCTGATCGCGGCCTGCCCGGTCTGCCTCTATGCCGGCTCACTGGTGCCCGAGGCGCTGCTGCAGCACTGCCCCGAGGGCGCCAAGATCATCAACACGGCGTCTTTGTCGCTTGATGAGATCATGGTCGAGATTCAGGCCGCACATGACGCAGGCCACGACATTGCCCGCCTGCATTCCGGCGACCTCTCGGTCTGGTCGGCTCTGGGCGAACAGCTGCGCCGCCTGCGTGCGCTGAACATTCCCTATGATGTCACCCCCGGCGTTCCCGCCTTTGCCGCAGCCGCCGCAGCTTTGGGATCTGAACTGACCCTGCCCGGCGTGGCGCAATCGCTGGTGCTGACCCGCACCTCTGGCAAGGCCTCCGCCATGCCAGAAGGCGAGACACTGGAGAATTTTGCCCGCACCGGTGCCACCCTGGCCATTCACCTCTCGGTGCATGTGCTGGAAGATGTCATCGCGCGGCTGTCGCCAGCCTATGGCAGCGACTGTCCCGTCGCCGTGGTCTGGCGCGCCACCTGGCCGGATCAAAAGGTGGTCAAGGCCACCCTCGGCACCCTGGAAGAGGCCACCGGCGGCATGCGCGGGCGCACCGCGCTGATCCTGGTGGGCCGCGCGCTTGGCAATGATGACTTTGACGAAAGCTGCCTCTACGCGCAGGACTATGACCGCCGCTACCGCCCCCAAAGTGCAGACAGCCAATGGGCGAACTGGAGTGAAGCAGATGAGTAATCTTTTTCCGCAGGGCTTCCCTCCCGGGCTTATGATCTCTGCCCCCGCCTCTGGCACCGGCAAGACCACGGTGATGCTGGGTCTGCTCCGTGCCCTCGCCGAAGACGGTCTGGCGGTGCAGCCCTACAAAAGCGGCCCCGACTACATCGATCCCGCCTTTCACCTGGCGGCCGCCAAGCGCCCCAGCTTCAACCTCGACACCTGGGCGATGGATGGCGGGTTGCTGGATGCGGTTGCGGGACAGGCAGCTGGCGCGGAGATTTGCATCGGCGAAGGCTCGATGGGCCTGTTTGATGGGGTCGCCACCCGTGGCCAGTCCGGCTTTGGCTCTTCGGCAGAGACCGCCAAGCGCATGGGCTGGCCGGTGGTGCTGGTCATCGATGTGGGGGGGCAGGCGCAATCCGCCGCCGCCACCGCCCTGGGGTTTAAATCCTACGACCCCGAAGTGCCCTTTGCCGGGGTGATCCTGAACCGCGTGGCCAGCCCGCGCCATGAGCGCCTGACACGCCTCGGTATGGAACGCGCAGGCGTCAAAGTGCTGGGCTCGCTGCCCCGGCGTGGGGATCTGGCCCTGCCCGAACGCCATCTGGGTCTGATCCAGGCGGTGGAACATCCCGATCTTGAAGCGGCGATTGTCGGCTACGCCGCTTTCCTGCGCGAACATGTGGATCTGGAGGCAATCAAAGCCGCTGCTCTGGGGTCCGCGGCCCCGGCACCAAGTGCCCTGCCAACGCCGCCCGCGCAGCGTATTGCGCTGGCGCGGGATGCCGCTTTTTCCTTTACTTATCCGCATTTGCTGACCGGCTGGCGCGCCGCCGGCGCCGAGATCCTGCCGTTTTCTCCGTTGGCAGATGAAGCCCCCGCCGCCGGTGCCGATCTGGTCTGGCTGCCCGGCGGCTACCCTGAACTGCACGGCGGCACCCTGGCGGCGGCACAGAGTTTCCGCGCAGGTCTGCGCAAACATGCCGAGACCAAGCCGGTGCATGGGGAATGCGGTGGCTATATGGCCCTCGGTGAAGCGCTGATCGACAAAGAGGGCAACCGTCACCAGATGGCCGGGCTCTTGGGATTGGTCACCTCCTATGAAAAGCGGAAGTTCCATTTGGGCTATCGTCGCGCGGTTCTGCAGGCGCAGATGCCCGGCTTTGAGACCGGAGCTGCCCTACGTGGGCATGAATTCCACTATTCCACCATTCTGGACGAACCCGACGCGCCCCTGGCCCATGTGATGGATGCCGATGGCAACCCGGTGCCCGAGACCGGCTCGATCAAGGGCCATGTGACCGGCACCTTCTTTCACCTGATCACCGGAGAGACGGCATGAGCGGCTTTGTCAGCTTTGTCTCCTCTGGTCCCGGCGACCCGGAGCTGTTGACCGTCAAGGCCGTCAAACGCCTGGAGGCGGCGGATGCGGTGCTGTTTGACGATCTCTCCTCTGGCCCGATCCTGACCCATGCCCACGCCGAGGCTGATCTGGTTGGGGTGGGCAAACGCGCCGGTCGCCCCTCTCCCAAACAGGACCACGTGAGCCAGCTTTTGGTGGACTACGCCCAAAGCGGCCTCAAGGTGGTGCGGTTGAAATCCGGCGATTCCGGCGTCTTTGGTCGCCTTGAAGAAGAAATCACCGCCCTGCGTGCCGCTGGCATCCCGTTTGAAATCGTGCCCGGCGTCACTGCCGCTTCGGCGGCCGCGGCGGCGGCCAATATCCCACTGACCCGACGCCTGACCGCACGGCGGATGCAGTTCATCACCGGCCATGACGTCACCGGCGGATTGCCCGACAGCCTCAACCTGATGGCCCTGGCCGATCCCGATGCCACCACAGTGGTCTACATGGGCAAGCGCACCTTTGCCTCTCTGGCGGAAAAACTGGTCGAGGCGGGATTGCCTGCGCAGACCCCTGCACTGGTGGCTCTGGGGGTCTCCACTCCAGATCAAAAACTGAGCTGCCACAGCGTCGGTGAGCTCCCCAAAGTGCTGCGTGAGATGGAGACCACTGCACCAGTGCTCATTCTCTACGGCCCCCTGGCCGAAACAGATCTGCCCACGGTGCCCTGACAGATGACCGGCCCCACCCTCACCCTGTGCCGCACCTGTCGCGACGCCGATGCCGCCCTGCCCGACCTCTTGGCAGAGGCCGTGGCAGCAGCGGGTCTGTCTGCCAAGGTACAACAGGTGGACTGCATGTCGGGCTGCAAACGCCCGCAAACGCTGTCAGTGCGCCAAAGCGGCAAAACCGCCTATCTCTTTGGCGAGATCACGGTGCAGGACCTGCCCGATATCCTCACCTTTTTGCGCCTGTTTGGGGCCAGTGCGGATGGCAATCTAGCCGATGCCCGTCCGCTGGGAGCCCTGCGAATGAAAGCACTGGCGCGAATCCCTGCCAATCAGGAGCACTAGCTGGCAACGGGGGGCAATCCGACGGCTCTGTTGCCGGAAAAGTCGCTTCTGCCCTTCTGCGAGACGGATTCAAACTTGACCCCCGATGGCATCAAAGGGCACAACAAAAGAACATGGTGCCCATCAGGTGCAAAGCATCCGGGCTGAAACGGGAATGAGGAATGGCGGACCAAATCGCGGCGCCACATCCTCGACCGCCCCCGCGACTGTGAGCGGCGAGCGGTTTTTCGACACCCACTGGTGGCTGGTCTGGCCACTGGGAAGGGGAAAAGCTGCTGAGACCTGCGAGTCAGGAGACCGGCCATGTAATGGGACGCAACTTTTGCCGTCGGGTGTGACGGCTTGGAGATATAAAATGACGACGAAGACACTGACCAAATCCGCCGCTGGCACACGTTTCATGCCTGCGCTGTTTGCTGTGATCCTGGGCCTGGGTGTCATCACCCTCACCGGTCACGTACAAGCCTCTGCGCTGCATGACGCCGCACATGACGTGCGTCACGCAACCGGCTTCCCCTGCCACTAAGCAGATGTTTAGCCGAGTTTTGACCAGCGCGTTGTTCGCTGGTGCTGCAGCAGGGTTGTTAATCGCCTTGCTGCAGCTTCTTTTTGTGCAACCGGTTCTTTTGCACGCCGAACTCTATGAGAGCGGTGAACTGGTGCATTTTGGCGGCGAAGCCGTAACCGCCCATCCCGACTTGCCCGGCTTTGACGCCGTGCGTGACGGGCTTAGCATCGTCTTCACCATGTTGACCTACACGGGCTACGCCCTGGTCATGGTGGCCTTGATGTCCATTGCCGAAGGCATGGGCCATGCGGTCACCGCACGCACCGGCATCCTGTGGGGGCTGGCGGGCTTTGTCACCTTTCACCTGGCTCCGGGGTTCACCCTAGCCCCCGAAGTGCCCGGTGTAGCAGCCGCCGATGTTGTCGACCGTCAGATCTGGTGGACCGCAACCGTCGCAGCCGCGGGCATTGCCATGTGGTTGCTCGCCTTTGGTGGCAATCTGGTCAGCTATGCCATCGCAGCCATGCTGCTGATGCTGCCGCATCTGATTGGCGCGCCTGAGCCCGAGACCTTTACCGGCCCGGTTCCCACCGAAATCGGTGCCCTGTTTGCCGCCCGTGCCTTTGGCATCGGCCTGGCCGCCTGGGCCCTGCTGGGTTGCTTTGCCGGCCACTTCTGGCAGGCCGAAGCAAAACAGGCCGAAGCCTAAAGTCAAAGACCAGCCCTCGCCTTGTTCAGACCCTCGGCGGGGGCTTACTGTTCTAAAGGAATACTCATGTCCCGCTCTCTTGCACTATTTGCCATTGGTCTCGTCTTTGGCGGCGGCATTGGCTTTGTCACCGCTGCCGGCAATGGCATCACCTTTGATGGCCACGACCACGCCGACCCGGCCCAACATGGCGGCGCAGAACATCACGCCGAAGTGGCTGCACACGACCATTCTGCCATAGTCAATGTCTCCGCCGGACCGGACGCGCCGGGGCTCGACGTCGCGGTGACCAAGGATCCGATGGCAGGCTGGAACCTTCGGGTGACACCGCAAAACTTCCGCTTTGCGCCCGAGAACGCCTCGACCGAGGACCGCCCCGGTGAAGGCCATGCCCATGTCTATATCAATGGCACCAAGCTGGCGCGGCTCTATGGCAATTGGCTGCACCTCTCTGATCTGCCCACCGGCAAGGTCGAGGTGAAGGTCTCGCTCAACGCCAATAGTCACAGCATGCTGATGGTGGATGGCACCCCGGTTGAGGCCAGAATCACCATCGACAACCCCTGAATCAAAGGTCGGCCTCCTGTCCTGCCTTTGCCCAACGCCCGCCTTGCGCGGGCGTTTTTCGTTGCCGCCTGCGACCCAGTCGCGCAAGACCGCATTTGCACCCGTTCTGTTGGTGCGGAATGATTGACAGGCGCAGCCTGAATATGGGACCCCTAGCCCATCAACGGTTCCACTGAGGTCCAAGGCCTCTGGATGAAAAGGGAATACGGTGAGGTGTAGCCAAAAGGCGCCAAATCCGAAACTGCCCCCGCAACTGTGAGCGGCGAGCCACTGGGAACAGCCACTGATCTGCCAAGCAGATCGGGAAGGCCCCGGAGCGGCCCAGACCCGCGAGTCAGGAGACCTGCCGTTGTGAGCTGACCCCGGTCAGCTGACTTGCGAAACCCTTTGAATGTCGCCGGGGAGGCGACAGGGAGACAGATCTTATGCATATCGAACCCGGCGTTGTTGACGCCGCCAAAATGACGCTTGCCTATGGCACCGCCGCCGCAGCTGCGACCTATGCCGCCAAGGAAACCTTCAGCGACCTGCGCAGCAGCGGCCTGATATCCTACGGTGGGCGCTCCGCCATCGCTGCCCTGGGCGTGTTCCTGTTCTTTGAAGTGCTGCCACATTTCCCGGTTGGCATCTCCGAAGTGCACTTCATCCTCGGCTCCACTCTGTTCCTGATCCTCGGCGCGGCCCCTGCTGCCTTTGGTCTGGCCGCCGGTCTGCTGATCCAGGGCGCGTTCTTTGCGCCGTCGGATCTGCCGATGTATTTCGTCAACCTGACCACCCTGTTGGTGCCGCTCTTTGCGCTGCATGCGCTGGCCAGCCGCATCATCGCCCCCGGGACGGCCTATGTGGATCTCAAGTATAGCCAGGCCCTGGCGCTTTCGACCGCCTATCAGGGCGGCGTCGTCGCCTGGGTCGCCTTCTGGGCCTTTTATGGCCAGGGCTTTGGCGCCGAGACCATGACCTCTGTGCTGACATTTGGCGGCGCTTACATGCTGGTCATCCTGATCGAGCCGCTTGCCGATCTGGCCGTGCTGGCAGGTGCTAAGGCCCTGCGTGGGCTGCAAGGCTCCGGTCTGGTGACGCCCCGGCTCTACAAAGCGGCCTGATCAGGCCAGACGCCCCGATCAAAGCTTGATTTAACCACAGCACGGCCCCATAGCGGGCCGTGTTTTTTTTTGGCAGGAGCTCCGTGACATGCGCGACGATAGCATCGAACTTTCTTTGATTGGCATTGGCACTGGCAACCCAGAGCACCTGACCCTGCAGGCGGTGCGCGCTCTCAATGAGGTGGACCTGATCCTGATCCCCAACAAGGGCAGCGGCAAGGATGACCTCGCGGGGCTGCGCCAGGAGATCTGCACCCAGGCGATCACGGCACCGGGCCCCCAAATCGTCGAGTTCGACCTGCCCGTGCGCGACCCTGCTATCGCCGATTACAAAGCCCGTGTTGATCACTGGCACGATGCCATTGCCCGCGTCTGGATCGACACCATTCGCGCCCATCTGCCCACCAAGGCAGCCCGGGTCGGGTTTTTAGTCTGGGGGGATCCATCCCTGTATGACAGCACCATGCGCATCGCCGAACGGCTGAAGGCCAATCACAACATCACCCTCAAGGTCATCCCCGGCGTCACATCGATTCAGGCCCTGACAGCAGCCCATGCCATTCCGGTCAACGAAATAGGCGCGCCCTTTACCGTGACCACCGGACGCCAGCTGCGCGAGACCGGCTGGCCCGACAGTGCCGACACTTTGGTGATCATGCTGGATGGGGAATGCTCGTTTCAGGCCATTGACCCCACAGGGGTTGAGATCTGGTGGAGCGCCTATGCTGGCATGGAGAACCAGATCAGCCGCTCTGGTCGCCTCAGCGCGGTCTCCCGGGACATCATCGAAACCCGCGCCCATGCCCGCGCCGAACACGGTTGGATCATGGATATCTACCTGCTGCGTAAAACCTCAGCCTGAGGCGGTCTGGGCCGGGGATCCGCCCGCCCGGCCAGCCAGAGCGAGGACAGACCGGCCAGAATAATCACCACCAACCCCAACAGTGCCAGCCCGTCCGGCAGATCACCAAAGGCGACAAATCCAATCACCGTGGCCGCCAACAGCTGGCTATAGACCAGCGGGGCCACGATATTGGCGGGTGTGTGGCGATTGACCCGGACCAACAAATAGTTGCCCGCCGCCGACCCCAGCGCGCTGAGCAAAACCAATCCGGTGAAAAACAGGCTGGACCGGGTCATGTCATAGCTTTGCGGCAGATCCCCCAGGCAAAAGGGAAACAGCACCACCGCGCCGATGGCCAGCTGTGAGAACAGCAAGAACCGTGGTCGATAGCGCCCCGCCAGCCAGCGGGTCGCCACCAGAAAAGAGCCGTGAAAACACCCCGCCAGCACCGCAAACCCCATGCCGGACTGCATCCCGAACCCCGGCTTGACCACCAACAACACGCCACCAAAGCTGAGCAGCAGCAACAGCACCCGGCTCAGGCTTGCTGGTTCTTTCAGCAGCAGCGCCGACAGCGCAAAGGCAATGATCGGTCCCACAAAAAATCCGCCAAAGACATCGGCGATGGGCTCAGTCTTGAGGGCGGTGAGAATGCAGGCGATCCCAGCCGCGATCAACAGTGCCCGCAGGATCACCCGCCAATCCAGCAGCGCCCCCAGCTCGCTCCGGGTCAGGCCACAAAAGGGCAAAAACCCCACTGCTGCCACAGCAAAGCGGGCCCAGGCCACAAAGAAAGGGCTGAACCCGGCAGCCGTCAGCGCCTTGCCCGCCGCATCTCCGGTCACGATGAGCGTCATTGCCAGCACCACGGTTGCAACGGTTCGAACAGGAACACCCGCGCTCATGAATTTCGCCCAGTCTTCATCCTGTCATCATCCAGCCCTAAACCTGTCATCTGCACTTTCATCCGATCCAATCCTTGCGCAGAATGGCATCGCGCAGCACGATCAGGTCCTCGCGCAGCTGTTCCAGCGTGATAGAGCCGCCAAGACAGACGCGCACGGCTTCCACGGGTTGTATCGAAATCGAGAACGCATCACTTGGCATGATCCCGATTTGCCGGTTGGCCATGCGCCCCATCAATTCGGCCCGGCTGGTGCCACGTGGCAATTCCACCCATAGATTAAAGGCCTCGGGCGCGCTGGTGACAAAACAGCCCTCTAGAATTTCAGCCGCCAGAGCCTGGCGTTCGGCCGCAGCACGGCGCACAAAGCCCTGGATCTCCCGGGCTGTCCCATCCTCGATCCACTGGCCCAGTAGCGCCAGGCTCAGCGGAGAGGGCATCACATGCATGCTGCGCAGGGCCTGAGAAAATCGTCCCATTTCGGCCCCTTGGGGAATTGTGGTATAGGCCAGCCGCAAACCCGCCCCAAAACATTTGGAGATCCCGGCGACATGCCAGGCCAGTTCCGGGACAAGGCGCGAAATCGGCGCGGGCGCATCACTGGTCACAAACCGGTAGGCGTCGTCTTCGACCAGTGGCAATGCATGGCGTTCCAGAACCGAAGCAATGGCGTGACGCCGGTCCTCTGACATGGTGGTGGTGGTCGGGTTCTGCAGCGTCGGATTGAGATAGAGCGCAGCCGGCCAATGCTCTGTGACGGCGCGCTCCAGGGCCTCGGGGCGCATCCCCTCCCCGTCGCTGGGCACCCCAATCAGCCGCAGCCCCAATCTGGCGGCGATCGAGCGTAACCCGGGATAGGTCTGGGTCTCGCACAGCACGATCTGCCCCGGCTCGCTCAGCAAGGTCAGGATGGCGTAAATACTGGCATGGGCACCGGGGGTGATGGCAAAGCGCTCCGCCTCGAACTGCAACCCGTTTGCCTGCATCCAACAGCGGGCAATATCGCGGTCCGCAGCGGATCCCAGCACGGATTGATAGCGCAAAAGCGGCACCAGATTGGCCGCCACATGGTTCAATCCCCGCGCCATCCGGGCAACCAGTGCCGGATCAGCAGGTTCGGGAGGCATATTCATCATCGGATCTTCTTCCAGGACCCGACGGGGATCCGGCTGATCCACCGCATCTGCAGGTGCTGATGCAGTATCTGCCAGCCGCACAAAGGTTCCGCGCCCGACAAAGCTCTCGATATCACCGCGGCGCACGGCCTCGGAGTATCCCCTTGAAACTGTAGAGAAATCCACCCCAAGCTCGACAGCGACCCCACGTTGAGACGGCAAGCGATCCCCGGGTTTCAACAGACCCGATGCAATATCAGCCCGGATGCTATCCGCTATTTCAACATAGCGAGGCTTGTCCGAAGTCGGCAGGGTCGGGCTCCATTGTTTCACCAATAATCTCCGCAAATCACTCCGGGGCGCGGCCATCTTTACAGCGGTATCGCCCCGGCAGGTCACCCGGCAATATCGGCAATTTCCCACAATTGCAACAAGATTGACCGCATCATTGATTGCAATCAATCATGAAACACCCTAAAGCGACAGGGTCAGCAGGAGTCGCTATCATGACCAAGACCGAGATTCGCCCCGAAGCCGCCCAACTGGACAGCATTCCTACGCCGCCCGCTAGCCTGGCCGCCGACGCGCCTCGCGATTGGAAAGCCGCCGTTTTGCGCGGTCTGCGGTTGCGCTGCCCGAACTGCGGCGAAGGCAAACTGTTGCGCAGCTATCTGAAGGTACGGGATGGCTGCGAGACTTGTGGCCAGGAGTTGCACCACAACCGCGCCGATGACGGGCCCGCCTATCTGACCATTCTCATTGTTGGCCATATCCTCGGCTTTGCCTTGCACATCATCTACATCAGCTATCGTCCCGATCCGCTGACGCTGGCGTTGATCATGTCCGTCGTGACCGTCACCGCCTCGCTGGCCCTGTTGCCACGGATGAAGGGGCTTGTGGTCGCCTATCAATGGGCCAAACGCATGCATGGGTTCTGAGCACATCACGATTGCTCCTTTCCCGGACAATAGCGGGATCCTGCAGGCCACCGCAGCTTAACGACCCTTGATTACTCCCTCATTCAGCCTACAGTTGAAAGTAAGCCATCCGACTTCCTCCAAGTTGGTCACAACGCTTTCAAACTGCAGTTATTTGAGGGGGACAGCAATGCAGGAGGACCAGATCCTTCATGTCAAAGAAACCCATGCAACAAAGCTGCGGGCCTCTTCGAACTGGCTGTTCCTCTATTTCACCATCGCCGTTGGATTGGGCATCTGTGCCGCCGCAACCAGAGCCCCCCTGTTTGGGCCGCTCTACTACGTTGGCATTCCAATTTTCCTGATTTTCTTTGTGGCACCGCCATTGCTGTGGCCCCTGGCCAAGCATCCGATCAAACGGACCGCGCTACTGCTGCTGGGCCTGTTCCTGCTGGCCATCACCGGTCTGACCTATCTTGGTCTTCCCTCAGCAGCCTGGATGGTATTGCTGACCACCCCGATCCTGTCTGCAGCCCTCATCGGGCCGCGGGGCGCCTATTTGACCCTCGCTCTGGCAATTTTGATCAGCCTCACCTTTGGCGCCCTCTATGCCACAAAGACTCTAGAAGCAAACATCCCTGGTTTCCTATCCTTTTCAAGTAACTGGAAAAATTGGATGGTGATGACCTCGGCCCTGCTGCTCAGCGGCATCGCCTGTATCACCTTGACGGAAAATCTACGCAAGCAAGGCGAAGACACCAATCTCGGGATCTTCACCAACGTCAACCCCCGCGCCGAAGAGATCTTTGGTTATCGCCGGGATGAGCTGGTAGGTGCGATCGGACCAAGGGAGCTCACCCCGGCAATGCAGGCGAATGGCACCCGCTCAAGCGCTGCGATCTCAACCTATCTGGCGCAAGCGCTTGCGGGGGGATTCCCGGTGTTCGAATGGCAACACCAACACAAGAGCGGCAAACGGCTGGACTGCGAGGTCTCGCTGGTGCGCCTGCCACCACATGACCGCAAACTCATCCGGGCCTCAGTTATGGATATCTCCGCCCGCAAGGCCGAAATCAAAGAACACGAAAGGGTTCAACAGCAACTGGCCCGCTCGCAAAAGCTGGAGGCCGTGGGCAAGCTGACCGGTGGCATAGCCCATGACTTTAACAATCTACTGGCGGTTACACTGGGCAATCTGGAACTATTGCGCGATGAAATCGACGACAAACAGCAGCTAAAACTGATCGACACCAGCATTGCTGCAACTCTGCGTGGCGCGGATCTGACCCGCAATTTGCTGGCCTTTGCCCGCAAGGCCAGCCTGAAGCCCAGCCTTGTCGATATCAACAAGGTGGTCCTGGACACCCGCAAACTGGTCAGTCGGACCCTGCCGGCAACCATTTCGGTGGAAACCTCCCTGCTGGCGGAGCTCTGGCCCGTTGAGGTCGACCCAGGTTCCACCGAAAGTGCACTTTTGAACCTGATCCTCAATGCCTGCGACGCCATGCCCGACGGCGGCAGACTGACAATCGAGACTGCAAATATCCGCATCGAAAGCAGCTACATGGATACCCGCCAGGAAGAGCTCAAGCCCGGTCGCTATGCCATGCTCGCCATCAGTGACACCGGTGCCGGCATCCCGCCGGACCATCTGAGCGAAATTTTCGAACCCTTCTTTTCCACCAAAGATGTCGGCAGTAACTCCGGCCTCGGTCTATCGATGGTGCACGGGTTCATGCGCCAATCTGGTGGCACCGTGCAGGTCTACTCAGAGCCTGGCGTCGGCACCACCTTCAAGCTCTTCTTCAACGCCCACACCTCCGCCGCTCCCCCCTCCCCCGCCGCCGCGGGGCCCAGCGACACATGCAACACCGGCCTGCGTCTTCTTTTGGCAGAAGATGATGAGGATGTGCTCTCCGTCCTCGTCAAAACCCTGGAACGGGATGGCTACGCGGTCACCGCTGCCCGGTCTGGGGATGCCGCCAAGGCGATATTCGAGGCCGACCCTCATTTTGACCTGCTGATCACCGATATTGTCATGCCAGGTGGGCTTCAGGGCACCACATTGTCGTCGGAATTACGTCGCATGGTGCCCGAACTTCCGGTGATTTTCATGTCGGGATATGCCAGCGAAGCCACCGTCCATGGCAATGGGTTGCGCCGTGAAGACATCCGGCTGATGAAGCCGGTGCGCCGAGGTGATCTGCAGGCCGCAATCAAGAAGTCCTTTCAAGACAAACGCTGACACCACAGAAATTAGAGGGCAGACAACTGCGGATAATCCTCCAACTGCACCAAGGCCTCCCCTTCGTCATTCAACACCGCGATCAAGGTCTCCATGGGGATGGGTTTATATAGATTGCGACCAACCGACAGGCTGCGGGCACGCGCCATCAACATGGCTGCCAAAATCGGCGCATCCGCGCCCCCTGTCATGAATCTGAAGCGCAGGGGGCGGGTGAGATCAGACAGGGCCTCAACTACCTGGATCCCATCCTTCTCAGGCATGTTGATATCAATCAGGGCAAGAGCCGGGTCAGAACCTTCGTAGAGCAGAGCGAGCAGTTCATCCCCATTGACACAGGTCTCAACCAGCCACCCCTCCCGCTTGGCAACGGTGGCAAGATAGTCGGAGAACTCAAGATTATCTTCGGCAATATAGAGTTTTTTATCAGTCATTTGCGAAAAACACTCCGCCTGACAGCCAATCTTCCTACAGCGTACATGTATTTGTCCAACTGGGCAAATTTGGTATGGGCGCGCGCCATGGCGTTCTGGAATTTAAACAAAACTCATACAATTTTTGCGAGAATTTTCTTGGAGCCAGATGTGGCTCACGATAGCTTTCTGCAGCTTTATCGGTCCGGCAAGCCCCATCCCCCTCAAAACGACCTGGCAAAGACAGAAGTTGATTGCTCAGGCACAGACTGTCGGGCTGCCCAAAAGCCGTTTTGCGGCCAGCGCTGCTCAGATTGATACAATTCCGCCCGTTTGATCAGATAGCCATCATAGTCCTGCCCGACCCGCTGCGTATAGGCTGCCATGCCCCCCTCTTGCACCACAGCTCGCGCCGCCTGTTGTCCGGTGCTCAGCGCTTTGTAGATACCCGCAGAGGACAGAGGATCGAGCCCCGTCGCGGCATCCCCGACGGCAATCCAGTTTGCCCCGGCACAGCGTTCAGCCCGATAGGAATGCGAGGCAGTGATCCTGAAACTGTCGGGGGCCAAGCGCGCCTGCGCCAGGCGTGGAGCAATCAGGCGGGTGCCCGACAAGGCAACGGCCCAGGGGGGAAGATTGTATAGCCCAGCCGATTTGGCCAGTCGCGGATCCGTTCCCAGCGCAACAACCGCCGCCCCTCCCGGCACCTCGGCGGCATACCACCAGCCATTGGGCGCAGACTCGAGCCAGGTACTGTGCCCCAGCACCGGTCCCGGCAGATCAAAACGCGCCCAAATGACAGTTTGCCGATCGTCGAACCGATGACCAACCCCAAGCGCGCGCAGCACAATCGCGCTGCGCCCAGTCGCATCAATATATGTTCCCGCCTTGATCCTCTGCCCCCCCGCCAGGATTCCGCTCACCCGGTCTTTGGTACAGGCAACAGAATCGCAACGGGCATTCATACGCGTAACCCCGGCCGCCACCGCCTGTGCCAGGAGCATCCTGTCAAATTCCGCCCGGTCCAGATGCCAGCCATGACCATAAGGCGAGGTCAAAAAATCATTGTGCCCCAGCTGGGGACCGCCCCACAGGGACTGACTGCCGTAACAAGGCAGGTGCTTTTGACTGGCAAAACTCCGGTCAACGCCCAGCTCGCGCAGCAGCAGATTGGTATCCGGAGGAATAGTTTCCCCCACCCTAGCCTCGGCAAAATCCGAGCCTTCGACGATGCACACGGACTGCACGCCAAGCTGGCGCAGCGTCAAGGCGGCAGCGCTGCCCGCAGCGCCACCGCCTATGATCACCACATCATAGCTGTGTTCAGCCATTTTCACCTGGCTCTGACGGCTCTGGGAACACCTTGTCCGTGGTCTGAATCGGCCAGGGTTGCGACCAGTCAGAGGGTCCTTCCAGCAGGCTTTTCACCTCCAGGAACATATCTGAATTGCTACCGGTGAAGCCTTCGATGGCTGGGCCCTGTAGCACAATACCGATATCAAACCAACGGGTTACGATATTCAACCGATCCTGAAAGCGCCCGACACTTTCGGCTCCGACACTATATTCCGGATCCGGATTGTCCGGCAGCCATTGGGTGCCAGTGCCGCGCACCGAGAACCGCTGCTCTGCAAAGAAAGCATTCCCGTTCGCGGCGTAATCCTCATAGGTATAGACCGAGACCGGCCGCTGGGCCGGCCAGGACCAGAACAGGGTGGTATTGGGGGCATTGATCGCCGCGTTGGCACCCGGCTGCGGATTGGGTGACGGCAGATGGGTTGCGCAGGAATTGTAATCCGTGTGCCAGGGCAGCGCCATGAACTTGCACAGATCCCCTGGTTCAACCGGGTTTTCAACGGTCCTGTTCGGAGTATAGCCAACCCCCAGGAAGGGCGCGGTTGTTGCACTGGCATAATCCAGCGCCTTGCCACCGATCCGAAAGGTCCCAACCGCAGGCGCACTCCAGTCGCGATTGTAGAGATAGGGGTCGCGCACAATGAAGGTCAGATCGATCCCCGGGCTGAACCGCCCGCCCAACAGATTGGTCAGGACATTCTTGTCCAGCAGCTCACCCGCGGTCAGCTGCTCCTTGTCATCGTTGTACTCCCCAGCAGACCACTGATCTAGAAAGAAATACTGCGTATGGGTCACGGTGAGGAAACTGGACCCCGTATCCCCCAGCGACAGCGGCATTAGCGGCGACCCCACTTCAAGATCATTGCCGGCCCCGGTGTTGGGATTGCGGATGAAGTTCTTCACATTCAGATAGGTCGCCGGATCATCACTGGCAGAGATATCGTTGACCCGCTGATGCGCCCCAATGGCGGTGGCATTCAGATCGGTGGTGAACATCTGCAGATGCGCCGCCCGGAACATGGTCCAGACATCCTGTTCAAAGGAGGCCTGATACTTGGTATTATACTGCTGCGTGGTGGTGTCGTAGATGTTGCTGTCCAGCTGCAGCTCTGGCGCGCGCAGCCAGGTATTGTAGACCTCGTCCCAAATCGAAACCACATTGCGCACCTGCGGCGCATAGGCCGGATCGGCACAGATGCACCAGGCGGGCACATCGATCACCCGGCTGCTGCCATCCGAGAACTGCAGCACCGCCGTGACCGGGCCGTCGCCGGCATCATCAAGCCAGCCGTCATTGTCAATATCGCTCCACAGCGGAAACGGCTGGTTCAACGCAGGCGGTGCAAAAGGCTCTCCTTCGGTGCCCGGCTGCCAGGCGGGCGGTTGATCGACACTGCCACCGGGGTTGTTTTCGCCAACCTGCCAGGCCGCCGCATAGCCGGGAGAGCCGATCACCAGCAGGCGCCCCTGATCATCCGTCTCCATGCCGCCCATGGTGCCAAGGCTGGAATTGTTCGGCGTGAACAGCTGGCTGAAATTATCTGCGGGCCACAGCTGGGGATAGTCCACCGTCGCGATACTGCCATCGGCAGCGATATAGCTGCAGGCCCCACTGTCGAATTCCACCCGCCCCGCCTGACCGGTGCTGATCGTTTTGGGGCCTGCATCAATGACCAGCTTGGTCAGCCGCACCGGATCCGACATATCCACTTCGGAAGGATCCGTGCCATCGCCCCAGTCTGCGGAATTGAGGTCAACCGGATAGGTCGATTTGCCAAAAACACCGTTGCGCACATTGGGGGTCTGGCCATTGGCATAATGGGCCATGCCGCCGACCCCATTGTTCCAATCCGTGTTGTCAGAAGGATTCTCCGGGATGATCCAGTTGTTGGCCTTTTTGTTGGCCATATGGACCTGCCAGGTGATCGCCTCGACGGTTTTGCCATCGACGGTACTGCCAATGCAGACCTCCGTCACCGCGCCCTCATAGGGGTAGCTGCTGGGTGCCTCGGCATAGGCAAAGATGCGAAACCGCTGGGCGTGGGGCTTGAGCCGCCCGTCGCTGTCGCGCAAATCCTGATCGGTAATCGTCTGCGTCTCGGTGCCCGGCTTGATCGGCAAACCACCGGACACCGTGGACCCGGCAATGGGCGGCATCCCGGCAGAGGTTTCGGGCGCGATGATGTAGTCCGGCGAATTTCCGACCCGGGAAATGCCAATTGCAGGGTGAATGCGCAAAGTCGTACTCATGAGAATGATCTCCTAAACTGTTGAACGACGCCACGCCTGAAACGTGGCGATAAAACCCGGAGCCGTCAGTTCGTCGCGCCATAGGTGGTGACATAGATCTGCATCAGGAAATGGCTGAGATTGAGCATTGAGGGATGCAATGGTGTAATGCTGGGATCACTCGGTTGAAACTGCAGGGAATTGTGACAGGAAAAGCAGTTGTGCTGCCCCACTTCGGTCTGGGTAAATGTCTCGATCACCGGATTGGACAACACATTGGAGCCCACAAGCGCATCCTGGAAGGTGGTGTTCAGCTTGCTCACGCCCGGCTTGTCGGCATTGGACCAGACCGCCCCCACTTCAAAATATCCGCGAGAGACGTCACCGTCCGGAATCTCGCTAACGGCGGAGGCATTGATCTGCTCAATGGCCGCACCGTTTGCTGTACCAAACCCGCCTACAGTACCCGCCTCATAGAACTGGCAAGCCTGGGTCAGAACGGCAAATTCCTGGGTGGCGTCATTCAGCTTTTGGATCGGCAGATTGGTCTGATTGCACTCTGACAAAGGCGTGTCTGCGGCGTAAAACGGCGTGGCCGTACCGGACACTGGGTCGCTTGGCGAAATGGTCGCATTGCCCGTGGCATCCGTTGGAACCACCGGCGCGATGTCGATGGGAGAGAAGCTGGCCCAAATGGCCTCAGAGTGGCCATTGACCCAACCGACAACATGCAGACCAATCAAGGCAACCTCTGCCTCGACATAGGTGGGATCTGCCGGCACCGTGATGGTTGGAACACCATCGATCACAACGGTGGCCAGCTGCGGGATCTCCGCCATGCGGGTATAGGCCCCCGGCACCGAAAACCCGTCGCCGACAATGGCCCAGGCCGCCTTGTATTCGATGTTGCCCACATCAAACAGGGCATCATCCGGTGCATTGGTCAGCCCCTCGGCCGAGTTCCAGTCGAGCGAGACAATCTGTTGATACATTTGCGGCGAGACATGCTGGCTGTAGTAGACCCCGCGGCTGTTTTGCGCCACCAACAGCCCCAGCGTTCCGGCCTGGGCGACGGAATCGATCGGATGATCCCCCTTGCCGGCGCGCAGCTGCAACCGCAACACCTGAGAGCTGTCCTTTGCAGAGAAGGACGCATCTATCGTTTGCTCCTGGGTGGGAAAGCTCTCGAATCTGAGGGCACCATCCTGCTCTTCCATCGACCAGAGAAAGGCATTCCAGGACCACTGATGAAAGGCGCAGAAACTGTCAAAATCCATCGTGGCCGCAGTTTCCTGCGGATCCGGAACATTGTCGGGGAACCAATCCTCAGGAATGGCGCAACTGT
Source organism: Roseobacter sp. (assembly GCA_015665415.1). Taxonomy (GTDB): domain Bacteria; phylum Pseudomonadota; class Alphaproteobacteria; order Rhodobacterales; family Rhodobacteraceae; genus Pseudophaeobacter. Next base: position 250,184 of record JADFAE010000005.1, on the reverse strand, counting down.
CGTCGGCCTGAGACGCATTTGCCCCGAACCACAGCATCGGAAGCGCAATGAGGCCTGCCCGAAGCAGCAGCCCATAGGTTTTTCGGTTGAGAAGCATGCTATTAGATTCCTTCACTCAGTTTCACGCGGCAGGGGAAGGTCCCCCTCCTGGCTATTTCGACAAGGTCATCTATTTTTGGAGTTCCCGGCCCTCCAGACCCGGGACAAGACAGTCGTCCACCAAAACACGCGCAATCGCAGCATTTGAGGGACTCTTCAAATACAACCAAAAATTGCATATCATTTCCAGTGAAATCTTTATCAATCGCGAAAACGGCCAATACTCGCACAGTCACACGTTTGCGACCACACGTTTGCGACCTCTCCAACAAATGCAACTAAGAGCAGATTTATTTTAAGTTTCGCGCGAATTTTCAAAACACTTCAAAGTGAAGCGAGCAGCAAGGTGTCGCCGGGTTGCCAAAATACCGCCCCCTTGATTCAGAGAGTTTCTGAGGGGAATCCCATGCCGCTAGGGTCAGGATCCACCGGCACAGACGCTCTGCCTGAACCAAGGGCCAACTGAACGCGGGCCGCCGTGATTTCCACCTACGGCCTGGTGGAGCTCATCAACAGTCAGGATAGGTGGGGCCAGCGGAGCAATCAGATGCAGGCGGACAAGCGTGTGATCTGCATGGAACGCGTTAAGCTGCAAAAACAAATCGACGGGCTGCTGGACCGCATCGTCGAAGCGGACAGCCCATCTATCATCACAGCCTATGAAAAACGCATTGAGAAGATGAAGCGTGAGAAGCCGATGCTGGGCGAAAAACTGTCAAAACAGCGCCCCAAGCGGTTCCAATTTGGGCTCTGCTTATAGCTCGAAATCAGTTTGTCAAAGCTGAATTTGTTGGCCAGCTCTCCTCCACCTCGCATCAGGCGCCAGTATTCTCCGGTCATATTCTTCGCTCGTCGGATCATCCGGCAAACGGACATGGAGACCTTCCCTTCGGAAAAATTGGTATAGCCGACCCTTAACCATTTTGGTGGTCGTGAATTTCTTCTTTACCATTGGATATCCTCGAATCCGTCCGCGAAATCTCCGCGCATCACGGCCCGCAATTCTTCAACGTCCCAGCGCTCGTAGGGCCCAACCTTACGCGGTCTCGGAAGAACCCCTGGGTGACCAGGGTACGGCTTCAACCAGTTCACGACGTCGTCCGCGTGGCTTTCTGGCATGAGTGGCCATAAGGCTGCGTATGCAAAGCACAGGACGTTCTCGGGAGAATTGGAGCGACCATGCAAGGCCGCGTTCAATTCGGCGGCGTGTTGAGCCGCTTCGGTGTGCGCCTTTGCATGGGCGCAGTTCAACACGCGCATGTCAGTGACCGATGCGACAATCAGTCGTCTCGAGGGGCAGGTTGTTGCGCTGGATGATTTCCAGCGGCTCGAGGATCAGCTCGAGAGTATCAATCCGCGTTTGCGCCAGGTCGAGCAACGGATCAGTGCGCAAGATGTCACCCTAGATCGCATTCTCGAGACCTTGGTTGATATCCGCTCGCGTCTTGACCGCCGTGTCTTACCTTTTCCGAACTATTCCCCCGATACTCAATAGGAGACAGGCCGTGAGCTACTTTGAAACTATTCAGGATCGTCTGCTTGAACTGGGTTTCGATCTTGGACCTGTCTACGGGATACGTGGGCCCAGGACGGATGCGGCCATTGTCGCCTTCAAACGGTCTGTTGGCCTGCGCCCGCGCCCTTATCTGGGCCCCTTGGCGCCACGCACAAAACCCGATTGTTAAAAGGTACTTGAGTACCTGCACGGCACTATCGGGAAAAATACCCCACAAAACTACGCCGATCCTCGGTTATTGCGGCCCAGATGGCAAATCGGCACCGGGCGCGGTTTGCCAACTACATTCTGCACATGCTCTCGAACCTTTTTGAGCATGTGATTAATTTGGATTGGCAGCGCGACAACCCAGCAAAGGGAATCGAGAAGATCAAGACAGGCGATGGCCACAAGCCCTGGCCACGGTCAGCTATTGCGACTTTTCGCAGGAAGGCCGATGGGCTGCCTCTGCTCGCTTTTGAACTGGCGCTAGACACCGGTCAACGTGCCTCAGACCTCCCCCGAATGGAATGGCAACACATTGAGGATGGCGGAATCTGGGTGACACAAAACAAAACCCAAGCACGCCTTTGGATCCCCTTTACAGAGAGCCTTACAACCATCTTGCGCCAGACCAGACGAACCAGATTGCGGCATATATTGGCCGACCAACACGGTCGGGCATTAAACTATGACCAGGTTCAGAAAAAGGTGATGGCTGTGCGGGAAAAAGCCGGGCTTAAAGAGTTCTCACTTCATGGCCTTCGCTACAGCGCCGCAAGCGAACTCGCAGAAGCTGGGTGTACCGATCAGCAAATTGCAGCCATCACTGGGCACAAGAGTTTGTCGATGGTGCGGAAGTATTCAAAGGGGGCGAATCAAAAGCACTTGGCAAAGGAAGCCCAAAATCTCAGAGAACGGAATAAAAACAGATCATGGACGTGGGAAACAAAGTGGGAAACCCGCAACTTGACCCACTGCTTTCAATTACTCAACAATCACTTAAATCATTGAAAAGTGGCGGGGAGACAGGGATTCGAACCCTGGGAACGCTCTCACGTTCAACGGTTTTCAAGACCGCCGCATTCGACCACTCTGCCACCTCCCCGGTCTGCGGGCGGTTTAAGACGAGCTTGCCTGCGGTGCAAGAGAAAATCGCCACGCGGCCTCAGCTCCAGTGTTGCCCACCTTGCCTCAGCCAGCGCGCTCTGTCTCGAACCACGCTATGGGCGGCAGCCTCCGACACGCGGGATCATGCCAATTGCTAGGCTTTCGCACCTGCACCTCGCCCACAGGGTTTTCATGCAGGGTTGCGCAGGTTATCATGCCCCAAATCAAAGGAATGACCGGGAAATCCGGCGGGGCGCGCTTTGGCGCAAATGAGCACAGGCCGAAACGGCACCGGCCGATGGACCATCGGCCACCGCAGCATAGGCCAACGAGGCGCAGGCAAGGACGAAATCATGACAGCAACCATGCCGAATTCGGGATTTGGGGCAAAACGGGCACCAAAACCAAAAACGACCCATGGGTCAAAACGGACCCCGAGCGCCGGTCTCGGCTTTGCGGCCCTTGCTCTCATGACATTGGCCGCCTGCGAAGACGGTGCCAATCTGGCCTTCCTGAAGCCGAAACCGGCAGACAGCGAAGTCGCCGCCTCCAGCAGCACCCAATTGGTGGAACGCGACGTTGAAGCACCGGATGTCTTCCAGGTTACCGAAGCCGGGCTTTGGGACGGCCGCCCCTCGCTGGGCGGTGTCTGGGTCGCACATCCCGACGCCAAAGACCCAGAGCGGGTCATCATTCGCAACAACAGCAACGGAAAATTCGTCATCGGGGCCCTGTTCCGTCGCGAACGGGAAATTCCCGGCCCGCGCCTGCAGACCTCTTCGGATGCGGCGGCTGCTCTGGGCATGCTGGCGGGTGCACCGGTTGAACTCAACGTGACCGCGCTGCGCCGCGAGGCCGAAGAGCTGCCAACAGAGCCAGAGCCCGCCAGTTTTGACGAAACACCCCTAGAAGAGACCCAGACCGCAGCCTTGGCCACCGGTGAGATCGAGGCAACGGCACTGGATCCCATCGCCGGAGCTGCGGCCGCCATCGAGGCCGCCCCAGCCCCCGCGCCGCAGCCCCCGGTCGCCCCCGTCGCGCAGGTTTCCAGCCTAGGCAAGCCTTTTATTCAGATCGGCATTTTCAACGTTGAAAACAACGCCAGAAACACCGCAGCGCAGATGCGTAACGCCGGGCTGATCCCCACCGTGCTGGAGCAATCGAGCAATGGCAAACCCTTCTGGCGCGTTGTTGTGGGACCGGCGCAGACCAAATCCGAACGCAGCCAACTGCTGAAAAGCGTCAAATCCGCCGGCTTTACTGACGCCTATCCGGTAACCAACTAAACGCACACTCACCGCAGGAGGCCCCAGGCATGAGACCATCGCTCAGATCCTTTGCCAAACTCGCTGTTTCGACAACCCTTGGGCTGTGCCTTACAGCCTTGCCGCTGGCCGCCTTTGACACCCGGGCCCGCGCGGCCTTTGTGTTGGACCAGGGCACGGATACGGTGCTGCTGTCCAAAAACGCCGAGGTGCCGTTGCCTCCGGCCTCGATGTCCAAACTGATGACGCTCTATGTGGCCTTTGAGGCCCTGCGTGATGGGCGTCTTACGCTAGATGAACATCTGCCGGTCAGCGCACATGCCATGGGCTATGGCGGTTCAACGATGTTTCTGGACACCACCGACCGGGTGCGGGTCGAGGACCTGTTGCGCGGCATTATCGTGCTGTCGGGCAATGACGCCTGCGCGGTCATCGCCGAAGCGCTGAGCCCGGATGGTACCGAAGCCGGCTTTGCCCGCTACATGACCAAACGGGCCCAGGAACTCGGCATGGAAAATGCCACATTCGCCAATTCCAACGGCTGGCCCGCCGCCGGACATCGCATGTCGATGCGCGACCTCGGCATTCTTGCCGAACATCTGATCGAAGATTTCCCTCAATATTACCCGCTGTTTTCGGAAAAGAGTTTTGCCTTTGATGGCCGCGCGCCCTCCAATACCCGCAACCGAAATCCGCTGTTGGGTCTGGGCATTGGGGCAGACGGATTGAAGACCGGCCACACCGCCGAGGCAGGCTATGGGCTGGTGGGATCCGCCAAGCAGGGCGACCGCCGGGTGATCTTTGTCATTTCCGGGCTCGACAGCAATGCCGCGCGCGCAGAGGAGGCTGAGGCCCTGGTTAACTGGTCGTTTCGCCAATTTGCCCAGAAAACCATCGCCAAAGCCGGTGTCCCGGTTGCCCAGGCAGAGGTCTGGCGTGGAGCACAGCAATCGGTAGGCCTGGTGGCAGAAAGCGATCTCGAGGTGTTGCTCCCGGCCCTTACCGGCAAGCAGATCGCCGCAGAGGTGGTCTATACCGGCCCGATCACCGCCCCGGTCACAAAAGGCCAGCAACTGGCCGAACTTGTATTCCAGCCCGATGACCTGCCCGAGATGCGCCTGCCTCTGGTGGCAGAAAACGATGTTCCCACCGGTGGTTTCGTTGTGCGGCTCAAAACCGCAGCGTTGGTGCTCTCCCGGCAACTTATTGCCGGACCTGAGGCAAGCCAGTGACACAGCAAGAAACAAACACCGCGTCAGGCCTATTCCTGACCTTTGAAGGTATTGATGGCTCTGGGAAATCCACCCAGTGCAAACGTCTGGCCGCATCGCTGCGCGCCGCCGGTCACGACGTGATCCTGACGCGTGAGCCAGGCGGCTCTCCGGGGGCCGAGGAAATCCGCCGCATGGTCCTGGAGGGAAATCCGGATAGATGGTCCGCCGAGACCGAAATCCTGCTGTTCACCGCCGCGCGCCGCGATCATCTGGAACGCACCATCCTGCCCGCACTGGAGGCCGGCAAGGTGGTGATCTGTGACCGCTTTGCTGATAGTACCCGGATGTATCAGGGGATGTCGCGTGGCGATCTGCGCGCTACCGTCGACCAGCTGCACGCGCTGATGATTGGGCGTGAGCCGGACCTGACCATGCTCATCGACATGGATCCCGCCGTAGGACTGTCGCGCGCCAAGGGCCGCCAGGGCACAGAGGAACGGTTTGAAGATTTTGGCATCGGATTGCAGGAGAAGATGCGCGCCGGATTTCTGACGCTGGCCAAAGAGTTCGCCGGGCGTTTCAGGGTCATTGATGGGGTGCAGGATATCGATACAGTTGCCGCTGATATTCTGCGCCACGCCACCGATGCTCTGGCGATAGAAGCCGGATCAGACCAGCCATGAGCCGAGCCCCCAAAGCAAAACCCGATGAAGACCTGCCCCGTGCAGATCAGGCACCCGGCGCGCCGCACCCACGCGAAACCCTGCAACTGTTTGGACAAGATCAGGCAGAGCAGGATTTCCTCACCGCCTATAACTCGGACCGGCTGCACCACGGCTGGCTGCTGACCGGCCCGCAGGGGATCGGCAAGGCGACGCTGGCCTGGCGTATCGCCCGCTTTCTGCTGGCCAATCCGCCCGCCGAAGACGGCCTGTTTGGTGCCCCGCCGCCTGTCACCTCGCTGAGCATCAACGCCGAGCATCCGGTGTCACACCGGATCCAGGCCCTGGCCGAACCGGGCCTTGCCGCAATCAGCCGCAGCTACAACGACAAGGGCAAGCTGCGCGATCAGATCGTGGTGGATGACATCCGCAAACTGAACCGGTTCTTTGGCCTGTCGGCCACCGATGGCGGTCGTCGGGTGGTGATTGTCGATGCCGCTGACGATATGAACATCAGCGCGGCCAACGCCTTGCTGAAAATGCTCGAAGAGCCGCCCGCGCGCACCTCCATCCTGCTGATCTCCCACCAGCCCTCAAGGCTGCTGCCCACCATTCGATCGCGCTGTCGCACCCTGCGGCTGGGACCTCTTTCGCCCCAGGACATGCAATCTGCGCTGGCTCAGGCCGGGGCTGATCTGCCGGAAAACACCGACCATCTGGCAGCACTGGCGGCGGGCTCGGTTGGGGCTGCCCTGCGCCTGCTGAACCTGGGTGGCCTGCAGATCTATTCAGAACTGATCCAGATCCTCGATACAATGCCGCGGTTGGATCGCCAGCGCGCCATGGCCCTGGCCGAGGCCGCCGCCCAGCGCGGCGCGGCCGAAAAATTCGAGCTGCTGCTGACCCTGATTGAAGTTGCCCTCTCCCGCCTGGCCCGGACCGGTGCCACCGGCCAGCCGCCACAGCCCGAGGCCGCCCGAAGCGAAGGCAGCGTGCTGTCCCGGCTGTCACCGAACCCGCAAAAGGCGCGCGCTTGGGCGGATTTGTCGGCAGAGGCCACAGCCCGGGCCCGCCATGGTCAGGCGGTGAACCTTGACCCGGCTTCACTTGTCCTAGATACGGTTTTCAAGATGCAGGAAACCGCGTCCCGCTGACCCGCAGACAGGCGGCACCCGGATCCGGCCAAAGACAGCACGAGGCAGGCATGAGCAGCACTACTCCACAAATCACCGACAGCCACTGCCATCTGGATTTCCCGGATTTCGAAGGCGAGTTGGACGCCGTGATTGCACGCGCCGCCGAGGCCGGCGTCACCCGCATGGTGACCATCTGCACAAAGCTGAAAAACGAACCCGCCGTGCGCGCCATCGCAGAGGCCCATGGCGCGGTGTTTTACGCCGCAGGCACCCACCCGATGAGTGTCGCCTCTGAACCGATGGCCAGCTACGACGAATTGGTTGCCCTCGCGGATCACCCCAAATTTGTCGGCATCGGCGAGACAGGTCTGGATTACCACTACACCGCCGAAAGTGCGGAGGCGCAGCAAAAATCCCTTCGCACCCATATCGCAGCGGCGCGCGACACCAAACTGCCGCTGATCATTCATGCCCGCGACGCCGATGACGACATGGCGCGGATCCTGCGCGAAGAGATGCAGAACGGGGCCTATAGCTGCGTGATGCATTGCTTTTCCTCCTCGCCCGAACTGGGTCGTGCGGCACTGGATCTCGGCTTTTACCTGTCGATGTCGGGCATCGCAGCCTTCCCCAAAAGCAAGGAACTGCGCGACATCTTTGCCAGCGCACCACTCGATCGGATTCTGGTGGAAACGGACGCGCCCTATCTGTCCCCACCGCCCCATCGCGGCAAACGCAATGAGCCCGCCTATAGCGCGCTGACCGCGCAGATCGGTGCCCAGGCCTTTGGCATCGACTACCCCGAATTTGCCGCCCAGACCCAAGCCAATTTCGACCGCCTGTTCTGGAAGGCTGCCCGTTATGAGGCCGCTGCCTGATGGGGGAGCTGCGCTACACCATTTTGGGCTGCGGCTCATCCGGGGGGGTCCCGCGCCTGGGCGGACACTGGGGCGATTGCGACCCGGACAATCCGCGCAACCGACGCCGCCGCTGCTCCATGCTGGTCGAGCGCGACAGCTCAGAGGGCACCACCTCAGTGTTGATCGATACCTCGCCCGACATGCGCAGCCAGTTGCTCGACAGTGGCACCGGTCGGTTGGACGCGGTGATTTATACCCATTCCCATGCCGATCACGTGCATGGCATGGATGATCTGCGCATGATCGTCTACAATATGCGCAAGCGTATTCCGGTCTATGCCGATGGCGATACGCAGAACGCGCTGCTGTCCCGCTTTGGCTATGCCTTTGTTCAGCCCGAAGGCTCGCCCTATCCGCCAATCCTGGACCTGCATACCATCGATGGCGCTTTTAGTATCGACGGCCCAGGTGGTGAGATCCCGTTTCTGCCGTTCCAGGTCAACCACGGTGCCATGGATGCACTGGGGTTTCGCATCGGCGGGCTGGCCTATTTGCCGGATGTCGTGGAAATTCCGGACCAGGCGCTGCCGTTTCTGGAAGGGCTCGACTACTGGGTGTTGGATTCGCTACGCCGTGCGCCGCATCCGACCCATTTCAATCTCGAGCAGGCGCTGGACTGGATCGACCGGATGCAGCCCAAACGCGCAGTATTGACCAATATGCACATCGATCTCGATTATGACACGCTGGTGGCCGAAACCGCGGATCACATCACCCCGGCCTATGATGGCATGGTGATCCGCTGCCCGCTGTAACGCGGGTTCCGTCAGCGCCCCTCTTCTCGGATCTGGGGCGTTGATTTTCTGATATTGCCCCCGTTTTTTGGCCCTGCCTCTTTCAAAGCACCATTGCCTTTTGACCAGTCCCCCGCCCCATCAGGAGCCCGCCAATGCTGCAAAGTTTGATTGACGTCATCCTGCCGGTCTTTCTGGTGGTGGTTGCAGGATATCTTGCCACGCAGCGCGGGTTTTTCACCCAACCGCAGATCGACGGGTTGATGAAGTTCACCCAGAGCTTCGCCATTCCCTGCCTGCTGTTTCGTGCCATCGCCAATCTGGATCTTTCCGCCGGTTTTGACCCCAAGCTGTTGCTCAGTTTTTACACCGGAGCTGCGGCCTGTTTCTGCATCGGGATCATCGGTGCCCGCCTGTTGTTCAAGCGCGACTGGGAGGACAGTGTGGCCATCGGATTTTGTTGCCTGTTTTCCAATACTGTCCTTTTGGGACTGCCCATCACCGAGCGCGCCTTTGGCCCTGACAATCTGACGGGCAACTACGCCATCATCGCCTTCCATTCGCCCTTTTGCTACGGGCTTGGCATCACCGTGATGGAGATTGTCCGCAACCGGGGTGCCGGCGGGTTCAAAACCGTCTCCTCGGTGCTGACAGCGATGTTCAAGAATGTGCTGATCCTCGGCATTTCCCTCGGCTTTATCTTCAATCTGACTGGGCTGGTGGTGCCCAGCGCGGTGGATTCAGCACTGCAGCTGCTGATCCGCGCCGCCCTGCCGACCGCCCTGTTTGCGCTCGGGGGCGTGCTGGTGCAATACCGCCCCGAAGGTGATCTGCGCACCATCCTCTTTGTCTGTTTCACCACTCTGATGATCCATCCTGCCATCGTCTGGACCCTGGGCAGCAGCCTGAACCTGAAGATGGATCTGTTTCGCTCCGCCGTGCTGAATGGGGCGATGGCAACCGGGTTCAATGGCTATATCTTTGCCAATATGTATGGCCGCGCAAAACGCGTAGCGGCCTCTTCCGTGCTGATTGCCACAGCGGCCTCGGTATTTACGGTCTGGTTCTGGCTGCTGGTGCTCAGCTAGACCAGCGCGGATCATCCAGCTCCAGATCAAAGCGTCGCGGCAGCAGCCCGGCCTGAAACCAGGTCACAAAACTTTCGATCGAGAACACCGGCAGCCCGGTGGCGCGACGGACATCACGCGCATAGGGCACCATATTTGTGCATTCCAGTACAATCGCCCCCAGATCGGGGTTTTCCGCCACCAAGGCGCGGGCCCCATCGATCATGTCGAGCCGACAGGACTCGAAATCGATCTGTGGCGCGTCGCCCAGAATATCGCGGGTGAAACAGCGTAGCCCGTCTGTCCCGCCAATGGGCGTATCCAGTGGTACCCCAGCGGCCTGCAAATGCGCAGGCTTCAGCGTCTCCTTCGAGATCGTCAGCACCCCCACCCGTTTGCCCTGCGGCAACAGCGCCTGAACCATCGGCACCTGCATCAGCGATGAGGTCGCCACCGGCACGCCCAGCGCCTGTTTGACCTGATCCTGGATCAACGCCAGAAATCCGCAATTGGTGGTGATCCCATCACAGCCCATGGCAACCAGATCCCGCCCAGCCTCGACAAAAAGATCCAACAATTGCGTGGGATCACCACGCACCACCAAATCCGGAGTCGCCCCGCGCACCACCCGATAGTGCACCGGAAAGTTCCAGGTCATGGCATTGCCCATATCGCCGTGGATGCGCGGAAACTGTGTTTCCAGCATCAGGATGCCAACTGGCGCTCCATAGACCGTCTTGCCGCCCTGTTCCATGGTTCACCCTCTCATCAGTCTTCCGGTACGTATAGTTGTGAAAAGGCGATGCGCACCGCCTCTGTGGCCTCTTCGCGGCGTTTCTCGATATGGCTGCGCAGGGCCTCTACCGCCGCCGCCACATTGCGTGTCGCCAAGGCCTCCAGCACCCGGCGATGTGCCGAGACATCCCCCGGCGCACGGCCATCGGCCTGATCGCGCATCCGCTTGAGGTCTATCAGGCGAATATAGCGAATCCGGCCATTGAGGTTCTTGAGCATGCGTAGCAGTTCATTATTGCCGGAAAGCTGAACCAAACGAGTATGAAAACTTTCGTCAAGCGCCAACAGCTCTTCCAGCTCTGTGGCCGTTTGATAGCCCGGCTCCATCCCGTCCAGATAGTCAGAGACCGCAGCGATATCCGCATCCGACGCCCGCTGGCAGGCAATCCGCAAAGCCTCGCATTCCACGGCCACCCGCGCCTCATAGAGGTCGAGAATGTAGCTCGGCGTCAGCGGCCGGCAGAAAAAACCACGGTTGTTCTGAAAGGTCAAAAACCCCTCTGCCACCAACCGGTTGAGCGCCTCACGCAGGGGGGTGCGACTGGCCCCCAACACCTCTGACAGCGCGCTTTCGTTAATGCGCTGATCCGGCTTAAAGGCAAAATCCGCCGCCATCCGTCGCAGGGCCTCATAGACCCGATCCACATTGCTTTCGCGTTTGGCCATTCCGCCTCTTTCTGCTGTTCGCCCCATCCCACCTGAGGCTCAATCTCAGGGCCAAGCTAGAGCAGGCTTGACTTGTCCGCAATAATGAATTCCAAACTGTATACAATATTGAACGCAAAAGCTCGAATCCGCAAGACAAGCGGCACATCCGGGCAAGCCGAGAAGGAAAGACCGAGATGAGCAATACAATGAACGGTGCCGAGGCCATGGTGCGGATGTTGGAGGCCCATGATGTGCGCCATATCTTTGGCCTCTGCGGTGACACCACCCTGCCCTTTTATGACGCCATGCATGGGCTGGATCACAACATCACCCATGTGTTGACCCGCGATGAGCGCAGCGCCACCTATATGGCGGATGCCTATTCCCGCGTCACCGGTCGCCCCGGCGTGGCCGAGGGCCCTTCGGGAGGAGGCGCCACCTATATCCTGCCGGGCCTGATCGAAGCCTCCGAAAGCTCCTATGCTGTGCTTGGCATCACCACCGATATCTCCGTCTCCTCCTATGGGAAATACCCGCTGACCGAGGTCGATCAGGACGCGCTGATGCGTCCGCTGACCAAATGGAACACGGTGATCAAACAGGCCCAGCACATCCCGCGCATGGTGCGGACCGCCTTCAAGGCGATGACAACGGGTCGCTCCGGCGCGGCGCATCTCGGTCTGCCCTACGACATCCAATATGAGGCGGTGGACCCCAGCGACATCTGGGCCGACCCCAAGCATCAAAGCTATCCGGCCTACCCGCAAGCGCCTGAGCCCGGTGCCGCCGAGGCTGCGATCGACGCCATCCTGTCGGCCAAGTCGCCACTGATCATCTGCGGCGGCGGTGTGGTCATTGCCGGCGCCATGGAGGAGCTCTCGCGTCTTGCCACCCGCCTCGACATTCCGGTGGCCACCTCGATCTCCGGTCAGGGGTCACTGGCGGAAACCCACGCCAACTGCCTGGGAGTTGTGGGATCAAATGGCGGCACCGACCAGACCTGGGAGATGATGGAGGCTGCGGATCTGGTGGTCTTTATGGGCTGTCGGGCAGGTTCCACCACCACCTCTCGCTGGGAAGCCCCCGCCCCCGGCACCAGGGTGGTGCATTTCGACAATGATCCCATGGTCATCGGGGCCAACTACCGCACCGAGGTCGGCGTGGTTGGGGATTTGCGGCTCAGCCTGGCGGAGGTCAACGCCATTCTCGATCGTCGCGACCAGGGGGCGGCGACCTTTGGCGGTGCCGCCGCCATTGCCGATATCAAGGCGCGCAAGTTCGAGATCTTCAACACATTGGCCCAAAGCGACCAAGCCCCGATCCGCCCCGAGCGCATCATCAATACGCTGATGAAGGTGCTGCCGCCGGATGCCACCATCGTCTCTGATCCCGGCACCAGCTGCCCATATTTTTCCTCCTATTATCAGCTGCAGCAGCCGGGGCGGTATTTTATCACCAACCGCGCCCATGGCGCTCTGGGCTATTCGCTCTCAGCCTCGCTTGGGGCCTGGTTTGGCCGCCCCGCCTCCAAGACCGTGGCCCTGATGGGGGATGGATCCTTTGGCTTCACGGTCGGAGAGCTGGAAACCGTCTGCCGCGCCCGCGCGCCGATCACCTTCGTGGTGTTCTCCAATTCGAACTTTGGCTGGATCAAGGCCAGCCAATATGCCGACAAGGACGCGCGCTACTACAACGTCGATTTCAACCGCACCGACCATGCCGCCATTGCCGCCGCCTATGGCGTAAAAAGCTGGCGGGTCGAGGACCCTGCCGATCTGGAGCGGGTCATGCGCGAAGCGGTTGCCCATGACGGCCCCACTCTGGTGGATGTAGTCTGTCAGGCCCTGGAAGAAAGCAACGCGCCTGTCAGGCGGTGGATGGGGTGAGCAAGTTCCCCGGACAGCTTGCGGGGGAAGCTTCCGGGGGAAGGTTTTGCTTGCAAACGGGCGCAGCCCTAGGGGCAATGCCAGTTAGGCGCAGCCCTGGGTGCCAGGCCAATCAGGCAGAGCCCTTGGGGCCCCTACCAAACGGGCAATGCCAAATGGGCAGGGCCAAGCAGACAAACCTGAGGTGCCGCCAGTCGGCCCCCGTTGTCAGCCCGCCGAACTCTGTTCCGCAGCCGCTCTATACCAATCAGCAACCGCACCGCGCGTCAGCGCGGTGCTTGGCCCAACGGGAGACGGGCAATCTATGATTGCCCAGGCACCGAGCGGGAGCCCCCCCTTCCTCAGGGTTCAGGGCAGGCAATAGGCTTGCAACTCCACCTTCAAGGCCGCCAAGAATTCCTGACCAATCGAAGACAACGGCCGTGACCGCGAGGTGATCACCGCCATCTCCATCAGGATCTGCGGCTGAAACGGCCGGGACACAAAGCCGCCCTCGCGGTCGAAATCCAGCACAAAGGGATCCAGAATCGCCACCCCCATCCCTTCTTTCACAAAGCTGAGCAGGTTCTTGAACAGATGCGCATGCACCCGTGTCTTCCAGGGCACCCCTGCCGCCTGAAACGCATCTCGCAAGCGCCGGTGCGTCATGTGATCAGGCCCCATTACCACAAAGGGCACCCCCTCCAGCAGCTCCGGCGTCAGCACTTCGTGACGGGCCAGATCACTGTCCGCGGGAAGCGCCAGCCGCGTCGCTACCTTGATGGCATGCGCCTCGAGCCCATCGTGCAACAGCGGCGTTTCACAGATGCCGATTTCAAACAGGCCGGACGTGACCCATTCCTGAATTTTCGAGGAATATTGCGACTGAAAAGAGATCGACATATCCGGACGATCTCGGGCAAACCGGGCAATCAATTGCGGCATGAAACCAAAAGACATCGAGTGCTGCGAGGCGATCTGCAACTGGCCTGCCTGTTTGTTCTGCAAATCAATCACCGCCTGGGTGACATGATCAAATCCGCGCACCACCGTGTCAATTTCGCGAAACAGCAGATTGGCCTCCGGTGTGGCCCGCAATCGCCCCCGGTCGCGCTCAAACAGCTTGAAGCGGGTCTGGCGCTCCAGCTGATACAAGAGATTCGACACCGCAGGCTGCGAAATTCCCAAAAACGCCGCTGCACCCGTGACGGTTCCGGTCTCGATGACCGCATGAAAGGCCTGAAGCTGTCTGAAACGGAGATTCATACGGCTTCATATCACTTTTTATTATGGAGTACATCCAAATCCATATTTGAAATGATACCGCCCAAGAGGCATGGTTCTGTCTGAAGAAATTGGAAAGACCAGGAATGATCAGTAAAATTCACCCTGCCGACAACGGGTTCTCCGGATGAGTGGCCAACACAGCGTCGTTGTGGGCGCAGGAATTGTCGGCGCCGCCACGGCGCTCTGGCTCAAAAGGGCGGGCCACCAAGTCACCCTGATCGACAAGGGCGAACCGGGGATGGGCGCCTCCTTTGGCAATGGCTGCCTGCTGGCCAGCTGCGCCATGGTGCCGGTGACAACGCCGGGGCTGATCCCCAAGGGGCCAAAATACCTGCTGGATCCCAAATTCCCATTGTTCATGCGCTGGGGCTACGCCCCCAAGCTATTGCCCTGGCTGATGAAATATCTCTCTCACGCCAATGATAGCGACACCCGCCGCATCGCCAAATCGCTGACCCATATTGTCGGCGACAGTCTCGAACAGCATCAGGCGCTGACCCAGGGCACCCCGGCGGCCAAATGGATCCAGGAGAGCGATTACAACTTTGCCTACAAGGACCGCGCCGCCTTTGAGGCCGATTCCTATGTCTGGGAGCTGCGCCGCGAAGCCGGTTTCATCCCCGAGATCATCGAGGGCCCGGCGGTGCAGGAGCACGACCCGATCCTGGGCCAGAACACCAATCTGCTGGCTGTGAACAAAAACCACGGATTCATCCTCAACCCCGCCAACTACGTCAAGGATCTGGTCAAACTGCTGCAGGAGATGGGCGGCACCTTTACCCAGGCCGAGGTCAAGGATTTTGACCTCAGCGGCGGCAAGATCTCAGCCGTTGAGACCAGCCAGGGCCGCATCACCTGCGACCAGGCGGTGATCTCGGCGGGTATCTGGTCCAAACCTTTGATGGGCAAGCTGGGCCTCAAGGTGCCGATGGAGGCCGAACGTGGCTACCATATCCTGTTCAAATCCCCCAATATCCTGCCGCGTTATCCGATGATGGTTGCCGCAGGAAAATTCGTTGCGACACCGATGGATCAAGGGCTACGCTGTGCCGGTGTGGTTGAGTTCGGCGGATTGGATGAAACCCCATCGCGCGCGCCGCTGGAGCTGTTGCGTCGCACGGTGCGCGAGACCTTTCCGCAGCTTGAGGCTGCCGAAGAAGAAGAATGGCTGGGGTTCCGTCCTGCCCCAACCGACAGCCTGCCCTTGATCGGCGAGCTGAATTCAACCGGGGTCTATACTGCCTTTGGCCACCATCACATCGGCCTGACCGGAGGCGCCAAGACGGGCCGCATGGTGGCGGACCTGATTACCGGCAAGGCCACAAATATCGACATGCGCCCCTTTGAACCGGGTCGCTTTGCCTGAAAGACGCCCAACCCAACAGCAAGAACAAACAATCAAAAATCAAACTTCAGGGAGAAGACAATGACTGTAACACCTTCGATCAAGATGTCCCTCACCGCCTCGGCGCTGGCCCTCGCGGCTTCTGCAGCCACAGCGGAAAACTGGGATATGCCCATGGCCTATGCTGCCACCAACTTCCATTCCGAAATGGGTGTCGTCTTTGCCGACAAGGTGCGCGACTACACCGGTGGCGACATCGACATCACCGTACATGCCGGTGGTTCTCTGTTCAAAGGCGGCGAGATCAAGCGCGCAGTGCAGACCGGCCAGGCCCCGATTGGCGAACGCTTCATGTCTGCCCATGCCAACGAAGCCCCGCTGCTGGGCTGGGACAACCTGCCCTTTGTCGCCAGCACCTATGCCGACAACGAAAAACTCTGGCACGCCGCCAAGGATCGGGTGAACGCGCAGCTTGGTGACCTCAATCTGGTGGCACTTTATACCTGCCCATGGCCGGGTCAGGGCTTCTATTTCAACAAAGAGGTGACCTCCTCCGGTGACACCCAGGGCATCAAGTTCCGCAGCTACAATACCGCCACGGCAACCTTTGCCGAAGAACTGGGCATGATCCCGGTGCAGATCGAAGCCGCCGAGCTGAGCCAGGCGCTGGCCACCGGCGTCGCCGAGGCCTTTATCTCGTCGGGCTCCACCGGCTATGACCGCAAGGTCTGGGAGCATCTGAGCCATTACTACAAGGTCAACGCCTGGCTGCCGCGCAACTATGTCATGGTCAACAAGCAGGTCTGGGAAGGGCTCAGCGCTGAGACCCAGGGCCAGGTGCAACAGGCCGCCGATGAGACCGGCGCCGCCTGTGCCGCCAAATCCGAAGAGCTGGCAAACTGGTACTTCGAGCAGCTCTCGGGCAATGGCATGGCCGTGACCGACGCGGGCCCCGAGTTCCTGGCCGAGCTGCAGGAGATTGGTGCCAAGATGACCGCCGACTGGCTTGAGGCCGCCGGGGACGACGGCAAGGCCATCCTGGACGCCTATAACGCCAACTAGGCCCATCACTCACATGACGGCCCCTATGCCTTAGGGCGGGGGCCGTCTTTTTTACACTTCTGGGGGATCGGGAATGCGCGACTGGCTACCGTTTCTGGGCTTGCCGCTTTGGGCTTGGCTCTTTGTTTTTCCAACAGTTCTGGCGCTGGCCTGTCTGGCAGCACCTGAACCAACAGGGCGTCTGATCAGACCTTTGCAGCGGGTGTTTGACCGGCTTTACCTTCTGTCCGGCGTTCTCGCCTCCGTCTTCATGGTCACCATCCTGTTGCTGATCGTGGCGCAGATGATTGCCCGCTGGAGCAGCCTCACCTTTCCCGGCTCGACCGAGTATGCCGGCTATGCCATGGCCGCGACCTCCTTCCTGGCATTGGCCCATGCGTTGACACGAGGGGCCCATATTCGGGTCTCGATCTTTCTCAACATGAGCCCGCGCTTTGGGCTTTGGCTCGACGCCGTCGCCATGTGGATCGCGGCTGTGACCGCCACCTATTTTGCCCGCTTTGCCATCAAGACCAACATCATGTCGGAGATGCTGAACGACCGCACCCAGGGACAGGATTTTGTCCCCGAATGGCTGCTCTCCTTCTTTGCCATGTTTGCCACCTCTCCGGCTGACTGGGGCAAGCTCTGGGCCGAGACCGGGTCTGACTGGGTCTACACCCCGGTCTGGCTACCGCAGCTGCCCATGTCGATTGGAACCATCCTGCTTGCACTGGCGCTGTGGGACTATCTGTGTCGGCTGCTGGTCACGCGCCGCGCCAGCATCAATTCGGAGGCCGTGGAATAATGGGCGAGATCTATACAACCGTCATCTTTCTCTTTGTGCTGTTTGCGCTGCTTGGCAGTTCGGTCTGGATCGGCCTGGCGCTGATGGGCGTGGCCTGGGTCGGGATGGAGCTGTTTACCACCCGCCCCGCAGGCGATGCCATGATCACCACCATCTGGACCGGTGCCTCAAGCTGGACCCTGACAGCGCTGCCGCTGTTCATCTGGATGGGTGAAATCCTATATCGGACGCGCCTGTCACAGGACATGTTCCGCGGGCTCGCCCCCTGGATGCGCTGGCTGCCCGGCGGGCTGCTACACACCAATATCGCGGGCTGCACCATCTTTGCCGCCGTCTCTGGCTCCTCTGCCGCGACGCTGACCACCGTGGGCAAGATGTCGATCCCCGAGCTGCGCAAACGCGGCTATCCGGAATACATGATCGTCGGCACCCTGGCGGGCGCTGCGACGCTGGGATTGATGATCCCGCCCTCGCTGACGCTGATCGTCTATGGGGTCTCGATCAATGAATCGATCACCAAGCTGTTCATGGCCGGGATCTTTCCGGGCTTGGTGCTGGCAAGCCTGTTCATGGCCTATATCATGGGCTGGCATTTCTTTGCCAAAGACCAGCGCCCCGCGCCAGAGCCTTCGATGTCGCTGCGCGAGATGATAGCCGAAAGCCGGTTTTTGATCCCGGTGCTGATGTTAGTCACTGCCGTGATCGGCTCGATGTATCTGGGCCTTGCCACCGCCACAGAGGCCGCCGCGGTTGGCGTGATTGGGGCCCTGACGCTGGCTATGGCGCAGGGGTCGCTGGGCTGGAGCACCTTTACGGAATCGCTGATGGGGGCCACCCGGACCTCGGCGATGATCGCGCTGATCCTGATGGGGGCGTCGTTCCTGTCGCTAGCCATGGGGTTCACCGGCTTGCCGCGCGCCCTGGCCGCCTGGATTGATCAGATGAACCTCTCCCCCCTGGTGCTGATCATCGCGCTGACGCTGTTCTATGTGGTGCTGGGCATGTTCCTGGACGGGATTTCCTCGGTGGTGCTGACCATGGCCATCGTCGAGCCGATGATCCGGCAGGCTGGCATCGACGTGATCTGGTTTGGTATCTTCATCGTGGTGGTGGTCGAAATGGCCCAGGTGACGCCGCCGATCGGCTTCAACCTCTTTGTGTTGCAAAGCATGACCCGCCACGAGATCTCCTATATCGCCAAGACCGCCATTCCCATGGTGGGGCTGATGATGCTGATGGTGGTGATCCTGGTGGTCTGGCCAGAGCTCGCCACCTGGCTGCCCAACAACCTGCGCAGCGGGCCTTCAGGCGGGTAGCACCTTGATCAAGCTGCTGAACCTTGTCGCCCGCCATGGGCAGGTGGCACTGGTTATTGGACTGGTGGCCGGGCTTGTTCTGCAAGACCTGGCCGCCGCCCTCAAACCCTGGCTGCCACAGATGGTGGCCGGGCTTTTGTGTCTCAACAGTTTTCGCATTGGTGCCCGGCGTGCCCTGGGCGGATTGCGCGACGGGATCTCCAGCCTCAAGGCGGTGCTGGTCCTGCAAATGCTGCTGCCGCTGAGCGCGGTGCTGCTGTTTCAGGCCCTGGGCGTGGCAACCACGCCCATCGCGGTGGCACTGGTGCTGATGCTGGCGGCCCCGGCCCTCACCGGCAGCCCCAACCTTACTCAGCTCTTGGGACATGCGCCGGATCCGGCCTTTCGCTTGCTGATCCTTGGCACCACGCTGATGCCTTTGACCGTAGTGCCGATCTTCCTGCTCTCCCCCAACCTGGGCAGTCTCTGGGAGGTCATACAGGCCTCCATTCGACTGACCGCAACCATCGCCCTGGCCGCAGGACTGGGCTTTGCCTGTCGCCATCTATTGGCCCCCGACCTGTCGGAGCGTGCGGGCCGCGCCGTGGATGGGCTGACGATATTAGCCTTGGCGGTGATTGTGATTGGCCTGATGGCCGCGCTGGGGCCGGCCCTGTTCACCGCGCCAATGGAGGTGGCAAAATGGTTGGGCGTCGTCTTTGCTGCCAATTTCGGGTTGCAATATCTGACCCTGCGCGGGCTTGTTTGGCGCGGTCACCGCGACATTGCCGCGCCCACTGCCATTGTTGCAGGCAATCGCAACTTTGCGCTGTTCCTCATCGCCCTGCCGGCCAGCACCACCGACCCGCTGCTGATCTTTCTGGGCTGCTATCAATTGCCAATGTATCTGACGCCGGTCCTTATGCGCCGCTTTTATGAAAGCGCCCTGAAGCCTCAAGCCTGATCAACTGGGAAAAATCCGGCTCATCTCAGCCTCAAAATGGCTCCAGGTCATGGTGGCGCGGTTGCCCGCAATCCCGTGATAGTAGGATTTCCCGCTGGAAGTCGGCAGCCCGGCCCAGATCTTCGCCAGATTGTTCATGAAATCCGTGCGGCTCATGCCCTTTGCCAACATGGCGCTAAAACCCGCCTCCTCGAGCAACTGATGGGCCAGGCGATCCTGCAATTGCGGCGAGAACAGATCTTGTCGTGTGGCGCCCGCCTTTTTGGCCAACCGTTTGAGAGTGGCAGGGATGAATTGATACCGCCCGATGGCATGCTGCTGCCCCGGTGTTCTGGCGATCCAGTCGTAGATTTCACCCAGGGTCATGGTGGTCGGACGTTTACCCGGTTTGATCCGGGCGGCATGTTGCACCGCATCATATTGCGCGCTGCCCGCTTCTGCGCTGGCAATCAACTGCATCAGCTTTTGCACGGCCCCCTTGGCTACACCCTTTGGCAAATCGCGAAACAGGCTGGTGCCGCTGCGCCCGGTGAACAGGCTGGCAAGACTGGATTGCACTGCCTCCATCTCTGCTTCCAGATCCTGATCAGCCCCACCCGAAGGTGCCGCTTCCAGAACCGAAGCTGGCGCATGGCGCGCCAGAACCGGACGCGCCGCCTGGACTGCCCCCTGTTGAAAGAATCCCTCATTGACGATGGAAAACCGCTCTGCCGCAGCCAAGGGCCCGGCTAGCAGGATCGTTATCAAGGTCCAGAGGGGCAGCCTCGCGCCAGGGTGTCTCATATCAGCCTTCTGTCTGAATGTGCAGCTCCCCGCATCCTAGGCAAATGACATTGACATATCCTTTACCTGCACGCCCATGCAGGACGTCGTCGTCAACGCCCGAATATGACTAAGGATCAGAGCCCAAAGCCTGTAGCAACTCCACAGCCTTGGTCGACAATGGCACCTCGCGAGGCCTGTTGTTCTTGGTATGTGTCAGCAGGGGCGCTGGCCAATTTTTTTGCTGATCCTTTTCAACCTGCACTCGAAAATATGTGTCTGCCAAAACAGTCTCGGTTACAAATTACGTAACAAAATAATAACGATCCTAGATAATCGCATACGGATAGGGCTGCAATTTTAAAGAGTCCTTTTTGACCCGCACAGTGAATGTCACCTGTGACAGGTTACGGCACCGCATCGAGAGCAATCGCTCAATGACCCGATAGAGCAGCTCGTGCGGCATTCCCCCTTCGCGGGATGACTTTGCAAATGTCGCTTTCTGCGCATAGCTGCCGCTGGTGCTGATTGCAGCATTGGCGGTCCAACGCCAGGGTGGTTCAATGACCGCTTTTGGGAGGCTGGCCCGCAGTCCTCGCAACTGCGGCATTGATGGCGTGGCACTCTCTGTCGATGACCGTTTCGGGCTGCGAGCAGAGGAACAGACCTCGGCCTCTGCTGACTACCCAAGGCCGCTCCCCCTATTGCTCCCGGTGTCGGCTAGCGAATAAACTCTCCCCATTTTTGGCTGGACGTGACAGTTCCCGGCAGATAGAAAATTGCTGCTAAACAGGCCGTGGCGAAATCTGCTTCGGGGCAGTGCCAAAGAATGGAGCAGACATGTCAACAACCCAACTCGCAGATCAGAGTGATTTCAAAAAGCTACAACTTGAAGTCGCTGAATTGATTGTGAACGCCTTGGTTCTGGATGACGTGACTGCTGCGGAAATTGATTTTGATGCGCCCCTGTTTGGCGAGGGGCTTGGGCTTGATTCCATCGACGCTCTGGAAATCGCTTTTGCCATCAGCGAGACCTATGGCTTCAAGCTGCGCTCCGATGATGAGCGCAACCAAGAGATCTTCTCTTGCGTGCGCGCCCTCTCCAGTCACATCGCGGAAAACCGGAAGACGTGAGCCTCAATCCGGCAGGCTGGCCTCCTCAGCTGAGGGGCGCCGTCACGGCTGCCTTGCTGATCTCCAGTTGGCTGTTTGCTTCGCCTCTGCTGAATGCCGTCTTCATTCTGTTTACCCTACATGTCTTCTCGCTGTTTTTGCGTGATGTCTGCGGCCTGCAAAGGGGCAGACTAATCTTGCTGGGGATCGGAGGCCCCTTAGGGGTGCTCCTGTCGCTTTTGAAACCAGAGCTGCAATTTGTGCCCTATCTCGCCGTCATCGCGATCAACCTGAGCATGGCTTATGTCTTTGGCCACAATCTGCTGCGAGGCCGACCCTGCATCTTGCTCCAGTTCGTCACATCCGCCCATTTGGGTCCAAGCCCATCTTGCAAATTCGCGACCTATCTAAGGCAACAATGCGCTGTCTGGCTGGGCATCGGCCTGTTCTCTGCAGGCCTGAGCCTACTAGCCCTGGTGGCTGAGCCACTACGCGTGTTTGCTGGGGTAGTTTTGGTCACGCTTCTGTTTGCTCAGGCGCTGTGGTTTGTCATATCTCATGAAATCGCACGCGTTCGGTTTAAGCGGCCGGAAACCTGGCAGCGCTCTATATCTTTGATCATGCAGCATGATACCTGGAAGAAATTGGAAATTTGAACATGTATGCAGCGGACAGAAAATTATTCTTTTCAAAAGATGGCGTTATTGATCACAAGCAATTCGTCACCGATCTTGCTGCCCTGCGCGCTCAATTGCAGGCGGCAGGTTCGATTTGCAACCTGTTCCAGAATCGCTACCAATTTGCCCTCGGCATTGTCGCAGGGTTGCTCAATAATCAGACGATTATCCTGCCCCCTTCGCTGGCACCGGAAGCGATCCGGTCCTCGATTGCCGATGCGCCTGCCCCGGTCATACTGAGCGACAACGCAGAACATGACGCGCTTGCGGCCCGCCTGTCATTTGAAGCTGCGCAGTCTGAACCGGCGAAGAACTGGGACTATGCAACGTCACTGCAAGCCAACCCCACGGAAATTCACGTCTATAGCTCAGGCTCGACCAGGCAGCCAAAATGCAACGTCAAAACCTGGAAGATGTTGCGTGGCGGCGCGGCAATTACCGATCAGATCTTACAGGAACTGGAGGTGCAGCCCTCAGAGGTTGGTCTGCTGGGTACCACGCCACATGGTCATATGTACGGGCTGGAGGCCACAATTTTTGCCACGCTTGGCTTTGGACATGCCACCTATCGGGACACCATTTTCTACCCCGCTGACCTGGAAGCGGCGATAGAGGCGGCGCGCGCCTGCGGGATTTCCAAGCTTGTCCTGATCACCAGCCCTGCGCATCTGCGGTTTCTTGAGGCAGCCATTTTGGCCGCACCGGAAATCATTTGCGTGCTCTCCGCCACTGCGCCTTTTCCACAGGCCCTGGCCCAAAAACTGGCCGCCAGAGACAACCTGAAGGTCATGGAGATCTATGGCAGCACCGAGACCGGCTCTATGGCGCTGCGTCAAACCGCATTTGAAGAGGCCTGGAGCCTCTCGGCTGGGTTTGAACTGCAAAAGACCCCAGCGACCTGCCTGGCGGCGGCACCGCATCTGCCGGTGCCTATCGCGCTGGAAGACGAGATCGAGCAGCATCCGGACGGGCGCTTTACCCTGCTTGGCCGCGCTGGTGATATGGTGAGCGTGCGCGGAAAACGCAGCCGACTTGCCGCCTTGAATGCGACTCTTTCGGAGGTTGCAGAGATATCCGATGGGGTTTTCCTGCACGACAAACGCAGCGAGTCTGATGCCCTGGCCATAGCAGTGGTGCCGCTTCAGGGCAGTTCCCTGTCAGAAACGGAGATACGCAGCCTGGTGCGCCGCCACCTATTGCTCCACCTCGACGCAGCCTTTGTTCCCAAAAAGCTGCTGTTTCTACCTGAAATTCCCCGCTCTGCTACCGGGAAGATCACCCGTGCAATAACGATAGATCTGTTAAAGAAGGCCGGGTTGCATAGCTAACCTACAGTGGGGGCGCTTAGGCTCAGGCCCGCAGTTTCACCGCCCGCAGGCTTATACCTGAGGAGCCATCAGTTTGGCCGCTTCCGAGCGGATGGTTTCTTCCAGCTCTGCTGCAAATTCATTCGGATCTTTGCCTGCATCGATGGGTGGCAGGAACCGAAGAGTGATTTCTGCGGCAGGTTTTGTCGAGTAGCCCGACGGCCAATGGAGTCCTGAATCCGTAACAAAGGGTACAACCTGCACGCCACAGTGTTTGTACAGGATCTCATACCCTCGCGCATAGGGGCGTGTTTCTCCGATAGGAACACGAGATCCTTCTGGAAAAATGACCATGTTCCTGCCCTCGCGGATCGAGGCCTTGCCCTCTTTTAACAGGCGGCGGATGTTTTTGCCTGGGGTATCGGGGTCAATGGGCGTCATCGGGGCATGTTTCAAACCCCAACCAAACACCGGAATGGACATGGCGGCGCGTTTGGTCACCATGTTCACATGCGGCACCAGCACCGTCATCATCACGGATTCCCAAGCGGTAAGGTGATTGCCCATATAGATCACAGGCCCAGAGGGGATATGTTCCTGACCTTCGATCTTATAAGTCACCCCAAGGATGTATTTGGCGCCATAAATATAGCCGCAGGACCAAAATCGAAGCAATCGACGCACCAACACCGGCGACGGCCGCCAGTGCAGATAAAAAATGATACAGGCGCCTGCTGCAATACTGACCAGAAAAACAAAGGCTTCATAGACACGGGTTCTCAGCCAGGCAGCCAAATAGGGCAAAAGTCGCTTTGACTGAACGGTTTCTTTGCGGGCAAAGGTATCCATGACTTCCATCAGCTTAGTACGTGTGCAAAATCGTCTATACACGTCGAATGAAACGCAACAAACTACTTTTAAAATCACTCGTTGCGCAGGTTAGGCACGATGCAGGGCTGGCAGGCATGAATTCCCTACTGGTATAAGTTGCGCTGAAGAGCCAAAAATCTGATTCGAGAGTTTTGGCCAGGTATCTAGGCGACAGGGTCTTATTAATGTCTGACGGCAATAAACCAATCGTAGTTGGTGAGTATTACGAGTCTCACGCCGAAAAGCAGGCCTTCCTGCGCCAAGTGTTTGACGACACTGCAAAGAACTATGAGGCCATCGCAAAATGGGGCTGGTTCGGCTCTGGCGACTGGTATCGTCGCGAGGCCCTGCGCCGCAATGGTGTGACCTCCGAAATGCGGGTTCTTGATGTTGCGACCGGCACTGGTCAGGTGGCACGGGCGTTGATGACCATTTTGGATAACCCAAAACAGATTGAATGCGTTGAGCCTTCGGCCGGTATGATCGCAGAGGCAAAGAAACGTGTGCCGGTGACCTTCCACCAATCCACCGCAGAAAAACTACCCGTTGAAAGCGAAAGCTTCGACTTTCTGACCATGGGGTTTGCCCTGCGTCATGTGGACAGTCTGGAGGACAGCTTTGCGGAATATCACCGCGTTCTGAAAGATGGCGGCAAGGTGCTGATCATGGATGTGACGGTACCAGAAAAAGCCATTCCAAAGGCCCTGTTCCGCCTCTACTTCAAGCATATCCTGCCTACGGTTGCGATGATCCTGACAAGAGACCGCAATGTCTTTCGTCTGATGCGTTATTACTGGGAATCCATGGATCAGATGGTTCCTATTGAAAACGTCTTGGACAGTCTGCGTAAAGCAGGGTTCACAACAGTCGAGCACAACTCATTGCTGGGCTGTTTCTCTGAATATGTTGCGCGCCGATAGCAGGCGCTGACCCCTTATGTCCAATTCCTTTGCACTGATCCCGGCACATAACGAGATCCTGACCGTTCAACAGGTGGTCGAGGAGACCATTCCGATGGTGGACCGGGTGATTGTGGTTGATGACGGGTCGACGGATGGCACGGCGGAGTCCTTATCCGATACCGGTGCTATTGTGCTGCGTCATGAAATCAACCAGGGCAAGGGGGATCGTCTGGTCGAAGGTTTCCAAGCGGCAATGGACAAAGGTGCAACGGCGGTAATCGTGCTGGATGCTGACATGCAGCACGATCCTGCGGATATCCCGAAATTCTTGGCAAAGCATCACGACACCCCCCTGGCCATTGTCATGGGGGATCGCTCTGCCGATATGGAAAACATGCCCGGCTCCCGCCGCAAAGGCATCAAGTTTGGCAACTTCTTTATTGGCTGGGCCTGTGGTCGCAGGATCAAGGACGCCCAATGTGGAATGCGGCTCTACCCGGCGAGCGCGTTAAAACGGATAGATATTCCCAAGCGTCATGTCGCGGGGTTCAAATTCGAAACCGCCGTATTACTCTATGCCGCAGAGAAGGGAATTCCCTTTGAATATGTGCCCCTGAAAGCCC
Source organism: Roseobacter sp. (assembly GCA_015665415.1). Lineage (GTDB taxonomy): Bacteria > Pseudomonadota > Alphaproteobacteria > Rhodobacterales > Rhodobacteraceae > Pseudophaeobacter. The sequence goes on along the minus strand of JADFAE010000005.1, from coordinate 224,180 downwards.
GCTATGAGGGTTTTGTCTTGCGCCCAAGCCACTTTGATCCACTGCGTGACTTCATGCGGTTGTTTGGGCTTGTCACAGAATTCCTGCTTCTTAGAGGCCTACGCCCAATGGGCTTTTTGAAAGCCTTGGGACTTATTGATCAGAAACGTAATTGAGGAGAAAAAAATGAAACTTTTGACCTATGCTTTCCTGGGGGCCTTTGCCCTGCAACCACTGACAGCGACAACTGCCGCAGCTCTGGAGAAAATCGAGACCTCCTTTGTCCAGCTCAGCGAAGTGACCTCTAAGAACACCACACTCCGTGGTGTAGAGAACGCCCTGAAAACATGCAGCTCGGCACGTGGCTGGAAGTTCAGCCGTGTGGCCCAAGGCAAATTAATTGGACAACTGGCCGTGCGCGGCAAACATTATGTTGAAGTTGACGTTGAATACAGCAGCCAGGCTTTCAAGATCTCCTACCGAGACTCGACCAACATGAAGTACAACGCTGCCAAAAACACCATCCATAAACGCTACAACAGCTGGATCGAAAACCTGACCAACGATGTGATCTTTTGCCTGAAGTAATCCTGGGCAACCCGGTCCGGTACATCCGCTCGGAGGCCTGGCTGTGCAGCTAATGAGATCAGATGGCGTTAGTCCCAAGTCAAATTTCTTGGACGGCCATTTCCCCGGGAACCCAATTGTTCCCGGGGCGGTTTTGTTGGGCCTGGCGGAACAGGGGCTACGAGACATCGGTTATGAGATCAAATGCGTTCAACGCATAAAGTTTCTGCGTCAACTGACCCCGGGTCAACCTTTTGATATCACCATAGAAATAGGGGAAACCCTTGCCAAGATTGCGTGGAGATCAGGGACGGGGGCCCTGGCTAATGCGCGGGTAGAACTGCGTCCGATCAATGGTTGAGCAGGCATCCGGGGAGAAACAGGTGTCTGGCTGGATAAAAGCCAGGGAGTCTGGATCTTTGTGGCAGTTGAAATTCATGCGGCTACTGGCAAGCAGACCACCAAGCCTCATATATGTCCCTCTGCTCTGGGTCATTTCACTGATCTTTGCGATCGACAAACGGCGGCTGAGCACCCGCGCTTCGATCGCCTTTCTCACCCGTATTCTGGGCCGTGCTCCAACGCTGATTGAACGCATGCGGCATGCCAGAACCTTTAGTCATGTCTTCTTTGATCGAGTGCGGTTGCTGGGGCGCGGAGTTCACCAGTTTTCCGTGTCGACGCGCGGTGCCGAGCCTATTCAAGAGCTCGTAAATCAGGGCAAGGGGGCAGTGCTGCTGGGGGCGCACTACGGTAGCTTTGAGGCCCTCAGAGCGCTGGATCGTGAACTCCCAGGTCTGTCGGTTCGCTATATGATGTTCACTCAACACGCTGGCAAAAGCACTAGCATATTGGAGGGCATCAACCCGGAGGTCAGTGAAAAGATCATCGCTTTGGAAAACGGCCCCATGGCCATGATCCAAGTCTCCGACGCCTTAAGCAGCGGCGAGTTTGTGGCCATTCTTGGCGATCGACTGCCCGATGCGACTGTGCGTGCGAAACAGGATGTCTCATTTCTGGGCGATGATATACAAGTTCCGCTATCCCCCTACCTGACTGCAATGGCAGCCAGGGTTCCAATTATCCTCAGTTTCGCCAGATGGGAATCCAAAGACCACTATGCCGCTGAATTCACACAGTTCTATGATGGGGCACCTGTGCCACGATCTGAGCGCGCCAGCGCCGCTGCATGCATGGCGCAGGATTATGCAAAGGCTCTCGAAGGTTGGTGCCGCGTCGATCCTTATAACTGGTTCAACTTCTTCGATATCTGGCGCCGCTGAGCCGAACTGCTTGCAGCCTGCCCCTGCTACTCTGGAGGCAGCCTTGATGGCAGAACCCATTTCTGTAGGTGGCTCAGTGGCCTATGCGGAAATCATTGCACATCCGGCCTTTGGCACTGCGGTTCAAAATGGCGGTGTCTTTGTCTTGACCCACGACAAATTCTTGTTGCGACGGCAAACCACACCCAAAGTCGAAGAGATGACAATCGGCCCCAAGACCATCACCATCCAGCGTGATGGAACAGAGATCACCCGCGCGATCCCCAAGCGTATGAACGCGTTTTTCACCGTCCTACAGGCGGCAGTGTTCAATCAGGGCATTTCTGATTTGCCCCCGCTGCCGCATAAGATCACCTCGACATCGACTGGCTGGATCGCCCGTATTTCGCTGCGCCAAAGCGGCGGCGGCAGCATTGTCTTTTCCGGCTGTGGCGATGTCTTGCAGGCCATCGACCTCGAGATGACAGGCAATCAAAACCGCCAAATCAAGTTTCTGTCTCAATGACGCGGACTATCTTGGCTACGTTGGGCCTGATCGGGCTGATCCTGCTCTTCGCGCCCTGGGTCACGATCAGCTCCGACACCGAAGCATTGATCGTCGGGGAGAATGCCGGGCTTCCCTCTCTCACGGAGGGGACGGGCTTGGATGTGCTTGTCGCGCTGAGCCACCCCCAGGTTGCCCAACGCAACCAAGCAGCAAAAGCAATTGCACAACACCTGAAGCAAGACCCGCTGGTCAGTGAGGTTCTTTTCAGCACCCCGGCCCCCTCGGAGGAATTTGACAGATGGATCTGGGAAAACCGGCTCCTGCTAGCCCCTCCCGAACAGGCGGATCTGGAAAGCCAAAGTATGTCCCGGCGGCTTGTCGAGGCAAAAGACTATTTTTCCGATGCGGCCAGCATCGTGTTTGGGGATCGTTTCCTGCGTGATCCAACAGGAAGCTATTGGCGCATTGTCAAACGGTTTGAGAACCCCAAAGGCACCTTCCCAGTTGAAGACGGCGTCTGGCAATCCAGTGACAACTCTGCCGCAATTCTGCATATCCGCCTGGTACAACAACCCTTTGACGCCCAAGCGCTAAAGGATTGGTCAGCGGCCCTGCGTGACCTTGCTGCACAAGAGAAGGTCACGGCTCATCTGCTGGGGGTTCGGGTCATCGCCGCAGAGACCACACATTTCAATTCCGCAGCCTCGGCACGCGCCTCGATGATTGCCAGCCTGCTATTGGTCATCTGGCTGATCTGGTCACTGCGCTCTGTGCTCTTGGTGGTGCATGCCTTTCTCCCCCTCGCCCTGGGCGTGACTTCTGCCATTGGCGTGGTCAATCTGGCATTTGGCTCGGTGCATATTGTGGCCCTGGCCTTTGGTGGCGTTCTTTTGGGTCTGGCACTGGACTATCCGATCCATGTCATGGCCCATCACGGCAGCCGCCGCAGCAAGGCCCATAGGCTGATCCTGCTGGGCGCCGCAACCACGGGGCTTTCGTTTTTGGCCATGGTTGGCTCACAGGTACCCGCCTTGGTTCAAACCGGGGTCTTTATCCTGGTTGGGCTGTCCATCGCCGCCATTGCCTCCGTCGCGATGCCCGTGTCCAAAAAGGCTGAAATAAGAGGCGTCACGCTCAGCAACTTTGGCTTTTATCTGCCCGCCAAGACCTGGATCGAGACAGTGCTCATCCTGGTTGGGCTGGTCACCGCGGTGCTGTTCAATCAGCAGCCCCCCATTGCCCTGTTTGAACCGCCAGAGCACATCCGCACAGAGCTGGCTGAATTGAACGAAAAGCTGGATCTGCCCTCCAGCACATATGCCATCGATGTAGAGGGCGAAACGCTCGGCGCGCTGCTTGAAAACGAGGTGCAACTGGCGGTGCTCTTGGATCAGGCCATCGAAGATGGGGCATTGCAATCCTATCAGATGCTCTCTCAATGGCTCTCACCCTCGCGAGCGCTTCATAGCCCGGTTTCCGGCTTCAGAGCCGAGGCCGAACTGGCGCTGGAGAAAGCAGGCATGGCCGTCGCCTTCGCCGAGCAACAGACCCTTGAGTTTGAACGCGCCCTTTTGGCCCCAGGCCTTCAGCCAGAAGACCTGAGCAGGTTCCCCGAGTTGCAGGGCTTGGCCAGGCGGCTGTCGGTCTCAGAAGGGCGCTGGCAGGAACGGGTTGAGCTGGTCTTGCCACAGGGCAGCTCTCAGTTGGATCTTACCCTCACCACACCAGGCGCTGAGCTGGTCGATCTACTGGCCCCAATTCGTCAAACCATGACAGATCTGCGCAGTCGCATTGCCTCCTGGCTCTTTGCTGGATTGCTCTGCGGTATGGGGCTGCTGGCTGTTGGGCTGGGCAGCCGGGGCGAAGCCCTGCGCATTTTTCGCACCTGCTGCGCGGTTCTGGGCGGCAGCGCCTGCATCATCATCGCAGTTTACGGTGCGTTCAGCATCTTTCACATCGTCGCTATGGCACTTGTTGTGGGAATTGGCGTGGATTATGATCTCATCCTGACCGGCATGAAGGGAGACAAAGACAGCAAGACCTCTGCCAGATCAGTCTTTGTATGCGCAGGCTCCACTTTGATCGCCTTCCTGGTCCTCTCTCTTTCTGAAGTTCAAATCCTCCATCAGATAGGTGCAACAGTGACTATGGGACTGATGTTGATGCTGTTTTTGACCCTTGCACAGACTAAACGAAATGAAGACCAATGACGAATACACTAGGTGCCTCTGATATCGGCATTTCCCATAGCACGCTTGTGTCCTGCCTGGGTCGGGGACGCACCGCCCATGTGACCGCGCTGCGTGATGGCACCTCCGGGCTGCGCGAGGACCATCATCTGAACCTGCCCTTCAGTTGCTTTCTCGGTGAAGTTGATGACTTGGCTGCCCTCAGCTTTCCGGCAGGGCTGAGCGCCTATGATAACCGGGCCAACCGCTTGGCCCTGGCCGCACTGGCAAGCGATGGCTTTGATCAGGCAGCATTGGCTACGCGGGGAAAATGGGGTGCGGCACGCTGTGGCATTGTCATGGGTACTTCCACTGCGGGCGTTGAGATGTTGGAACGTGTCTACCGGGCGCGAGAAGAGGACGACCCGATGCCCGAAAGCTATTCGATGCACCACCATGACAGCCAACAGGCCGTTGCGGCATTCCTGCAGGACTATCTGGATTTCCAGGGCCCAAGCTATTCGATTTCAACCGCCTGCTCCTCCTCCGCAAAGGCGCTGGTGGATGCCTATCAACTCATCGAGGCCGGCCTTTGTGACGCGGTTCTGGTTGGCGGCGTCGACAGTCTCTGCCTGACCTCTCTCAATGGGTTTGAATCTCTGGAGCTGATCTCTCGCAGACCCTGCAAACCCTGTGACAGCAACCGTGATGGCCTGTCCATCGGCGAGGCGGCAGCCTTTTTGATTGTCGAACGCGACGGCAAAAACTGCATCCGGATGAGCGGTTTTGGCGAAAGCTCGGATGGAACCAATATGTCCACCCCTCCCGAAGACGGCGCCGGTGCTGCCGCTGCAATCCGACAAGCGCTCCGGCGTGCCTGCCTCACAGCGGAGGAGATCGACTACGTCAATTTGCATGGCACGGCCACGGTTGTGAATGATGCTGCCGAAGCTCAGGCCGTCAGCTCTTCGATCGGCGCGCATGTCCCCGCCTCCTCCCTAAAAGGCGCCATTGGCCATACCCTGGGTGCCGCTGGCGCCGCCGAGGCCGTGTTGTGTATCTATGCGTTGGAAGAAGGCATCATTCCCGGCAACCCCGGTCTCGAAAAACTGGATCCCAAGGCCCTGCCAAACGTCACAGCACAGTGCCGCAACGCAGCTTTGAAGCATGTGGTTAGCAACTCATTTGGCTTTGGCGGCTCCAACTGCGCATTGGTGCTGAGCCGATGACCCAAACACAGATCTTTGTAGATGCCGTTTCGCTGATCGCCCCTTCAAAAGACGGTGCCCAACCCCTGGCGAGGTCCCTTGCAACCGCCGATTTCACAGCCTTCCCCGAGGGCTGGAAACCCAGCCCCGAAAGCATTCCTGCACGCGCCCGTCGGCGCTATAGCCCGCAAACGCTTTTGGCAATTCAAGCGGCCGAAAACATTTCCCCGGCACTGGCAGAGGATGCAGCCTGGGTCTTTGGTTCCGCCTATGGAGAAGGCGAGACCCTGCAGCTGATCCTCGAAGCGCTGCGCGGCCCGACTATGGCAATCCGACCCACTCGGTTTCAGAACTCGGTGCATAATGCGGCCTCCGGCCAGTGGACCATTGCGCAGAGCATCAAGACAGCGGCCACCAGTATCTGTGGCGCTGATCATACGGCGGGCTCCAGCCTGCTAAAGGCCCTATTGCAGGTACAACTTGAGCAGCGCCCTGTAGGTGTTGTCCTATTTGATGCGCCACTGCCTGCGCCGCTTGATACATCACATCGCCTGTCCTGCCCCGCTGGTGCCGGGCTGGCCCTGTCCAGCCGACAAAGCCAACAATCCTTTGCCAGCATTGCCTTTTCACTCGTGAAACAGGCTGAGACACCACCTCAGACCAGCTATTCCCAAGCGGCATTTGCAACCCAAAACCCGGTATTTTCCATCCTGCCCCTGTTTGAAAAACTGGCCGAACGTGCTCCTGGAGATGTCACACTTGGCCTCAACGGCGGGATGAATTTGAACCTAGAGGTGACAGTGCTGTGAGGTTTGACACCGTATTGGAGCGCATGCCCCACAAGGGCGCGATGCGGTTGATTGACAGGATCATTTCGGTCAACGAGGCAGAGATCCACTGTTTGGGCGTGCCTCACGGAGATGCGGGTTACCCACTGCGACTGGACGGCATCCTATACACTGCCAATCTGGTCGAACTTGGTGCTCAGGCGGCTGCCGCCCATGCCTCGACGGGGGATTTGAAGGGCAACCACACCGGTCTGCTGATTGGTCTGCAAAACGTCGATCTCGTGACTTCCATAGTGACTGATTGCTCTGACAATCTGCACATCACAGCCCGCCAGCTGCATTTTGACGGCAACGGCGCCCTTTATGATTTTGAGGTCAGCTCTCAAGGGCAGAAATACATCGAGGGGCGCGCAACCCTCAAGATGCAGGGAGAAGCAGAATGAAGCGGGCCTTGGTAGTAGGCGGATCCAGCCCAATTGGGCGAGCCGTGAGTAATGAGCTGGCGTCTATGGGGATGCATGTCTTTGTTCATGCAAACAGAAACCTGGATCAGGCGCAGGCCTGCGTGGACAGTATCACGGCAAATGGTGGCAGCGCAGAGGCATTGCAACTGGACATCCAGAACCCCGAGGCCGTCAGCCAGCTGGAGGCGCTTACCACGGATGGGCCGATACAGGTGGTGGTGCACTGCGTCGGTGGGCAGATCGACAAACCCTTTGCCGCGATGGAGTTCGACGATTGGAAAAGTGTCATCGATCTCAATCTGACGAGCTTTTACTCCGCCGTTCGGCCGCTGATCATGCCAATGCTGCGCAGCAGATGGGGGCGCATTATTGCACTGTCTTCCCTGACAGCCGTGCGCGGCAATCGCGGCCAGACCAACTATGCCGCCGCAAAGGGCGGGTTCCTGCCCCTGGTGAAATCCCTGACCCAGGAATACGGCTCGCGTGGCATCACCGCCAATGTGGTGGCCCCGGGACTGATCGACACCGCCGAGACGACCAACCTCAGCAACTACGACGAATTGGTGAAAATGACGCCAGCGCGGCGCGGCGGCACGGTCGAGGAAGTTGCCGCCCTCGTCGGCTATCTGGCCAGCGACAAGGCCGGGTTCATTTCTGGCCAACAGATTAGCATTGATGGCGGTTGTTCCTAGGTCAGACTGCGATGGGACCAGCCCTGTTGATACAGCCCTCAAGCTCAACCAACAGGTCTGAGCGGCAGATATCAACATTCATAAAATGGAGTTTCTCCGCTGCGATCTGCCAGTCCTCAAGCAAGAGTTTGCGAATGATGTCAAAGTCCTTGGCATGGCGAAAATAGACCTTGAAGTGATCAAAGTCCCCCAGACCCATCGACAGGCCCTGCTGTGCCAGATGTGGGTTTTCATCACTGACCAGATAGCGGATGTTTTCCATCAATGTGGTGAGCTGGCGGCGGACATCGCCCGGCCACATCGTCTCTGCACCCCTGATGCTGGCAGTCCCTGACAGGAAAAAACGGGTTCCCTGCGCCCTGCCATGACCTGATTCCAGATGTAGGGTGCCCCTGGCAAAACTGGGAGATTTGGGTCCAAATTTTGGTGGGTACTTGTAGGCTGGGCTTTGCAAGGGGTTTTCTACATGGAGATAATCCGCTCGCTTTGACGCGATCAAATAGCCAGTAATCGCGGTGGTATAAGACCCGATTCCCGTGGCTGCCGGCAATTGGAATTCATCAATACCGCGGGCGTCAAAGGCCAATGCGCGGCCCTTGCAAAAATCTTGATAGATCTCGATTGCGCCTTCCGGGCAGTGGTTGATTTGCGGGATAAAGTTCCATGACCGCACCAGAGTGTGAAACCCCTTTTGGTGCAGGGTATCTAGGATCGCTTTGTAGGATTGAAAGCTGGAGCCCTCGACATCCGCAAGCCGCCCCAGTTCTCCAAAGAACAGGATCTCATCCCCAAGTTCGATGTAGCGCATCTGCCCATCGAGGATCGCCCCGGTTGTAGTCTCTGCGCTGCTGTCGGCGTACCAATTCTCGACAAGATCGACAGCACAGCTATCAGATTGCATTGCAATGCCCATTCTGGCGGGTGACGTGCTGACATCCACAAAATCTGCGCTTCCGTAGTGCACTTGAAAGACGCAACCCTGTGCGGCGGCAGGTGCGGCAGCGGCTCCGCCAAAGTGATATTCAATTTCTTGAGGGCGGGTGATTGCTTCAGATGTCATACTTGGCCAGCTTGCAGTCTAGGGATTACTCTCCCGGCCTGATGACGGATGAATGCTGATTTGTAAACAACCGGAACAGGAACTCACTACAGAGGGGACGCCATTTGCAAACCAAGATATGCTCGGGGTGGTTTCAATGCTGGTGTTTCCCGCGCCTACCAAGCATCCACATAACGGTCACTGCAACTGCTGGGGCCGACAGTGGCCACAACACGCGAGATTTCCTCGCGGGTCTGGGCCGGATCAATCACGGCGTCAAACTCCAAAAGGCTTGCCGCATTCAAAGCTGAGCCGTTTTGGTATAGCTCGGCCACCAAACGCTGGTACTCAGCTTCGCGTTCTATTGGATCTGACATCGCAGCAAGACGGTCACGTTGCCCCAGCTTAACGGCGCCTTCCAGTCCCATGGCCCCCACTTCACCTGTTGGCCAGGCGCAGCAATAATGTGGTCGGTCAAAGCCACCCCCCGCCATCGCCATCGCTCCCAACCCATAGGCCTTGCGCAGGATGACAGTCACCAAAGGTTGGCTGAAATGGGCCCCCGCAAGGAACAAGCGCGAGATATGCGCCACCTGCCCCGTCTCTTCGATCTCAGGCCCCACCATAAAGCCCGGTGTGTCGCACAGGGTCACAACGGGTAGCCCCCAGGCATCACAGAGCTGCAGAAACCGCGCACCTTTGTCTGCGGCAGGCGCATCGATGGCACCACCAATATGCAAGGGGTTATTCGCCAAAACCCCAAAAGCCTGCCCCTTTATGCGGATGAAGCCGGTGATCATTCCATGGCCAAAATCACGGCGCAATTCCAGAAAACTGCCCGGATCCGCCAGCGCGTCAAGTGCCTGGCGCATGTCATAGGCGCGGGTGCGATCCGCAGGGACTACGCTGCGCAGGGCCTCCTCCGGGGTTGCCGCCTGATCCGCCTCATCTGAGTGCGGCAGGGCCAGCAGCGCCTTGGCAGCGGCAACCGCCCCGGCCTCATCCGCCCGCAACAAATCAATGACACCATTTGCCTTTTGAACCTCGGATGGCCCTATTTCATGGGCCTGTACTACGCCCAGGCCACCACCTTCGATCATCGCCGGGCCACCCATGCCGATACAGCTATTTTGAGTGGCAATACGAACGTTACACAAACCAAACAGCGCCGCATTTCCCGCAAAACACAACCCAGCCGCGATGCCGATTTTTGGGCCCCTATGAGCGGCAAAGTGGCGAAAGGACGGGACATTCAGTCCCGCTACCATAAGGGGAGCCACATCATAATCATTTGGCCGCCCACCGCCGCCCTCAGCAAAGAGAACAATCGGCAGGTTGTCCCGCCCGGCACGCTCAATCAAGCGGTCCATCTTGCGGTGGTGATTGTAACCCTGGGTGCCCGCAATAACCATGTAGTCAACCGCCATGACAGCCACAGGCCGTCCCTGCACAGTCCCGATACCACAGATAATCCCATCTCCCTGAGTGCGTGCCTGTAGGTCCGCCAGCGGGCGTTTGGTGCGTTGGGCTGCAACCGCGAGGGCACCGTATTCCGTAAAGGAACCGGGGTCGAACAGGTCCTCGATGTTTTCCCGCGCAGTCCGGCCGCCAGATTGATGGCGCTTGGCAACCGCCTTTGCTCTGCCACTATCTGCAAGCAGTGCCATACGCGCTTCAAACTCACTAAGCTCCAACCGTTGCCCCTGTTCGTCCTGCGACACCTGCGCAGAAACCTCGGCCGGTTCAAAACTGACCAGCGGCTCACCACCGCGCAACTCATCCCCTGGTGACACATGCAGGGCTTTGATCACGCCACTTTCGCCGGCGCGGATCTCATGCTGCATTTTCATCAGCTCCGTCACAAGCAAAACTGTGCCATTAGCCACCTCATCTCCCAGCGCCACGCGTATTTCTGAGACGATTGCAGGGTTTTCCGCTTTGATGGTCTTCACGTCAGGCCTCTTGGTTTTCTGGACCTGAGATCCTTGGTCCTAGCAGTTCTTCGAAAAGGGTCTGGCTTTAACATGCGCCAGTTGCGCAGCCCTGTGCAAAGGACGTTCCGTCACATCAAAATTGGATTTTTCCAACCGGTCAAAGCGTTGACTTGCACGGTTCAGGTGATCAACTTTGGCTGATATTTCGCATCACCCAATCCGCATCACGGCAAGCTGAGAGGTCGCAACATGCAGATCACGTCTATGATCAAACGGGCCGCCCAGATCAATCCCAACGGGATTGCAACGATTTTCCAGGATCGCCAGCAAAGCTGGAACCAGATGCTGGACCGTGTGGCCCGCCTGGCGGGCGCGTTGCAAGGGTTGGGTATGAAGCCCGGTGACCGTGTGGCCCTGGTTTCGCTGAACTCGGATCGGTTTATCGAATACTATTTTGCAGTGGTCTGGGGCGGTGGTGCAATGATGCCAATGAACATCCGCTGGAGCGCTGCCGAATGCGCCTATGCGCTCAACGACGCTGGGGCAGAAATTCTAGTCTGTGATGAAACATTCAAAGACCTGGCTGCCGAGGTGAAACCACAAGTGGCAGGCCTAACGACCCTGATCTATGCCGGCGACGGCGAGACGCCAAAGGACATGCAGAGCTACGAAGAGCTGATCTCCGCCGCCCAGCCCGCCAAGGATGCTGAGCGCAGCGGCGATGATTTAGCCGGAGTCTTCTACACTGGGGGCACCACCGGGTTTCCCAAAGGGGTAATGCTGTCTCATACCAATATGTATGTGGGTGCCGTGGCAAATGCCCATGACATCAACATGCAAGACAGAACCGTCTACCTGCACGCAGCACCAATGTTTCACATCGCTGATTTGCTGTGGTTCACCGCTGTTACCCTGATGGCAGGCACCCATGTCATCATTCCCATGTTTACCCCCGAAGGCGCCCTGGAGGCGATCGAGAAACACCAACCAGACCAGGTTTTGCTGGTGCCTGTCATGTTGCAGATGGTGTTGCAAAGCGACAGCTTGGCGCAGACGGATACCTCGTCTTTGCGCCAGATTGCCTATGGCGCCTCCCCAATCACTGAGGCTGTTCTGAAAGAGGCCTTTGAGAAATTTCCCAATGTTTCCTTTCTGCAGGCCTTTGGCCAAACTGAACTCAGCCCCGTGGCGACGATTTTGCCCGCAGAATACCACGTGTTTGAAGGCCCCAAAGCAGGTAAGCTGCGCTCTGCCGGGCGCGCGACACGGGTCTGTGAAATTCGCATTGTCGATGATCAGCAGCAAGAAGTGGCCAAGGGAGATGTCGGCCAGATTGCCGTCAAGGGGCCAACCACCATGCTTGGATATTGGAACAAACCCGAGGTGACCGCCGAAACCATCATCGACGGTTGGGTCATGACCGGGGATGCCGGCTATATGGACGAAGACGGATTTGTCTTTCTGGTGGACCGGGTAAAGGACATGATCGTGTCAGGCGGTGAAAACGTTTATTCTGCTGAAGTAGAGAATGCCCTGGGCCAACATCCAGCCGTCGCAACAAGTGCTGTGATTGGTATTCCCAGCGAGCGATGGGGCGAAAGTGTCCATGCCCTTGTCATCCTGCACCCGGATGCGGCAGTCACCACCGAAGAGCTGCAAGCACACTGCCACACTCTGATCGCCGGATACAAATGCCCACGCAGCATCGAATACCGGACAGAGCCCTTCCCTCTGTCCGGAGCAAATAAGGTGTTGAAAACAGAATTGCGCAAACCACACTGGCGGGGGCATCAGCGTCAAATCTCCTGAATTGCCACCAATAGTTCCTCCGTCTCATCGAGAAAATTGGCGTTGGTGTGACGACCTACCAGTCACCCCAGCATCGGGCCTGATCCATATGCAGGGCGTTGTTGCGAAACTCTGACCGATAAGGTTTCACATAACGCATCCATGCGGTTAGACGGGGTAGATGATCGAAACAACAAACCCCAAGGTGATCGCAGCACTCGAAACAAAGATTGCAACGCTGGATGAAGACAAGCTGCGCCTGAGTGACAAAATCACGCAATACACGAAACCGAAGGCGAGCATGGGTCAGATTTTCGAACTATTGCGGTAGTTCCTGTCAAACCCTTGGAATATCTACGATAAAGGGCCACTTGCAGTGAAGAAAACCATCCTCAAAACTGCATTCAAAGCACCTTTGGCCTATGACCGCCAAAACGGTTTTCGAACTCCGCAAGTATCTGTAATATTTTAGTTTTTGGGATTTCTTACATCTGAATGTAAAATGGTGCGGTCGAGAAGACTCGAACTTCCACGGGTGTTACCCCACAGCGACCTCAACGCTGCGCGTCTACCAATTCCGCCACGACCGCACTGTCTAGGCTTGGTGAGGGCGTATTAGACGAGGGATACAAGGATGTGAAGAGACAAAATCATCCTTTGTGCATGTTTTGGAAAAAAGCCAAAAACCAAGGGCCAGCCAAGATGGCCAGCCCTTGAGCACAGAGATTAAATCGCCCCGAAGAGATCAGTCCGAAGTGAAGCTCGGCAAAAGGGCACGGGATGCTGTTGCCGGTACCGGCTCGACCAATGCGCTCCCGCCCAGCTGTGCTGCTGCCATCTTGATCAGCCCTATACGCTCAGGCTGCCCCGGTGCAAAGACCGGCTCGGCGCCACCGTCCAGTGCCCGCAGTGCCAAACCATACCAATCCTGCGCCTGACTGGTTGCCCGGGTCACCCCAAAGCCCTGCGACAGATGATGGCCGACGAGCTCTGCATAGGGTTTTTGTCCAATCCCGACCATCAGCAGCGCTGCCCCCAGGGCCACATCCATATTGTCGCGGCGATAGCCGGAGAACAGACAGATCCCCGCCGTATTGGCCAGCTGGTCAATTGACATGTTCGACTGCAAGATGAACTTCTGCACCTCCGCAACAAGCGCCTCGCTGGAGTGGCTGTCAAGTTTGGCCAGGAACGGCTGAACCGCCGGACCAAAGGCGTCACATTGACTGTCGACCTGGGCCTGGGTCACGCCGTTCAACTTGGCAACCATGCCCTCGCCTGAATTGATCGCATAAGAGCGGGCCAGGCAGAACTGCTCTCCCAGGGCCAGTTCGGGATCGGTCATCGAGGCTTCGGTCATATAACCACCGTTAGAGCCGGTCAGCAGGCTCAGCTTGCTGCAATGACTGGCCAAGGACAGCATCGGAGCCGGGGCGGCGGGTGCTGCAAAAAGCTGGATACCGCCCAGAGGCTGCGTTGGAGTCGGCGGAGCCGCGGCCACAAGCTCAGTCGTTGGTGCCGGTGCAACTGCCGTTGGTGCTGGTGCTGTCGCCATCACGGTCCCATTCTGCACCGGTGCAGTGGTGGATGGTGCCACACTGGCCAGTTGCGTGGCCTCAGTCATGCGACAGGTGCCCTGGTGGCAGGAGAAATCGGCCGTGGTCACGCCACGGGCCATGAAATCATTACGCTGATAGCCCTGCGGCGTGGAGGCAAAGACCATCACGGAACAATGCGAGGCCCCGCACCAGAATGAACTGCCGGATACAGAGGTATCGATCATATAGTCGTTTTTGCCGTCGCCATTCAGGTCGGCAAGATGGATGAACCCGGAACGCTGCAGCAGCTGTTCTGCACTAGGCTCCGCGCTGGCGGCGATTTCATCCACTGCCTGGCTGACCTCGATCGGCATCCCGGCATAGCCAGAGCCACCGTGGCCGCCAGTGGCCTCGTCGCGCCAGGTATGCAGCAAGCCGCGCACGCCCTTGCCACCCTGCATGGCCTTGATTACCTGCGGGCCGCCAATCTGCGCCCGACTGTAGGACGAGACCAGAAAGTCACGCTCATAGGTGGTTAGCTGCCCGGTTGCGGGAAAGCCCATGTAGACCTGGTACTGGCTGATGGCTGAGCGCGATTTGCGCCCCATGACCCCATCTGCTGTTCCTGCTGGGAAACCGAAATAATTCAACGATGTCTGGGTTTCACGGTTTTGTGCCCGCGCTGCCGAATAGTTGCGGCTGGTGGTCGTGCGCCGGGTCGTGGTGCGCCTGTTGCGGTGGACTTCATTGACGATTGCGCCGCCAATCAGCCCCCCGACCAGAGCAGCCCCCAGATCGTTGGCGGCGACGGAGCCGGCGCCGGATGTCAGAACAAGTGTTGCGGCCATGGCCGTTTTTAGTGACTTTGAAAACATGCCACCCCCCTCCTATAACTGTGAAGAATGGAATCAGAATAGACAATTTGCGCCTGCAAACCTAGATAATTCCCAAAATGCTGCGGCCGGGCTGCCCGACCCTCACCCAAATGAACAGGATACTTCATGGTTGAATGGATCACCTCCGACGGCCTGATTGACTATGATGAGGCGATTTCCTTTATGGAGACACGCGCAGCGGCCATTGCCGCAGGCGAATCGGAAGAATGCATCTGGCTGCTGGAACACCCACCGCTTTATACCGCCGGCACGTCAGCCAAAATCGAAGACCTCACTGATCCCGATCGGTTTCCGGTTTACCCCTCCAAACGCGGCGGCCAGTATACCTATCACGGTCCTGGCCAGCGGGTGGTCTACGTTATGCTGGATGTCGGCAAGCGCGGCCATGATGTGCGCCGGTTTGTCCAACAGCTGGAGACCTGGGTGATCAAAGCCCTGGCAGAGTTCAATCTGACCGGCCATATTCGCGAGGGCCGCGTTGGCGTCTGGATTGAACGTCCCGACAAGGCCCGGCGAGCGGATGGCGGATTGCGCGAAGACAAGGTTGCCGCCATCGGCATCCGGCTGCGCAAATGGGTGAGCTTTCATGGGATTTCGATCAACGTCGAACCCGATCTCGAGCACTTTGGCGGCATTGTTCCCTGTGGCATTCAGGAACATGGCGTCACCAGCCTGGTCGACCTTGGGCTACCGGTAACCCTGACCGATGTGGATGTCGCCCTGCAACGCAGCTTCCTGACGGTGTTTGACGCAACACCCGAACGCGCGCCCTCTGCTGACCTGACCCGCTGACCTGCCTTACTAACCTGCCTTACTAACCTGCGCAGGGCCGCAAGCCTCTTGGCTGCAGCCTCCCAAAGGAGCAGCCCAAGCGACCCTAGAGAACTCCGGTCGCAGGTGGCGGCTCTGTGGCCAATTCCTCCAGCGCGGCCAGGACCAGTTCGGGACGGACATAAAACAGAACATTGCCAGCCTCGGCGCAGATGCGGGTCTGGATCTTCTCTTCGCCTTTCAATGCCGGATACAGCCCTTCCTGCGGCAGGGAGGTTTCTTCTTGTCCACACAGATAAATGGTCGGCGCCATATTTTGCGCCGTCTGCAACCAATCGCCCAGCTTGGACAGAGCCAAATCAGCCAGAAACCCGGCCCCCGCCTGCTGCATCAGCAGCGCATGACTGAGCCCCAGAACCGGATCCAGCTCCATTGCGTTGATCTCGGCCAGCGCCCGACTGCCGGGTTGCGCCTGACGCCGCACAAGGGTTGCAGCGCCCCGCCTGCGCACCGACCTTGACCAGGACTTGAGCACCAGCGGCACCAAAACCGGCAGATAGCTGGCGCAGATCGCCAGCCCCTTTTGATGTCCGCGCAGATTTTTGTAGTTGCGGGTCTGTTTCAGCGGCAATTCCGGCGCAACCCCGACGACTCCGCCAATCCTACCGCGAAGCTGCAGCGCAATGGCGCGGGCAAAAATGGCTCCGCTGCGGTGCCCCAGCAAGATCGGGCGTTGCAGGTTTTCCTGATCAATCAGCGCCTCGATCTGGGCGACATAGGCATTCAGCTGCTGATTGGTTCCCGGCACCGGGCGTGAGGCCCCATAGCCGCCGCGCATTGGGGCATAGACCCGAAACCCGCTGGTGCGAAGCTGCCCCTGCAAGCGCTGGACACCCGCGATTCCATCGATCATTCCATGCACAAAGATCACCGGCTGCCCGGTCTCGGCGCCCAGTCTGAAGCATTGGGTGTCTTCGCCCGCTTCCCCGATGACCCGAAAGCTGGGCGGCAATTGCAAGCCCTGCGAAATCGCCAGATCCTGGGCCGCTTCTCGCAACAAGAAGCCTGCAAGCCGGATCAATTCTACCGCTCCGGGAATGCCCACCTTCGCGGCACTGAGAGAGAGCGCCTGGGACAGATCGGTCTCTTGCGCCTGGCCGGTCAGACACTGTTGCAACAGATCCACCTCCTGCGGCCCCAAGCCAAAGGTCCCGGCGATGCAATCGGCACTGCCAACAGGCCAAGCCGCATCCAGCACCTCGATCATCAGCGCGACCGCTCCGGCAGCGGGCTGGCGACTGGTCTCAACACGAGACTGAACATCGACCAGAGCTGCGGCCTGAGAATCGGCCTGAGCAGAGGGACCGACCCAGACCGGCCTGCACAGCAAAATTTTGTCCGGCAAGAATGTTTCAAGAACGCGAAAGTCCTGCCAAGAAAACTCTGGCCCAAGAATGTGGCGTGTGAACTCGCGCAGGGCCCCGCTGGCCGCCTCAGTCAGTTCCAGCGCCGACAGCGGCCCGCCCTCACCTGTCGCCAATTTGGCGCCCACAGCTGAACCCTCTGGTGTCGACATCCCGGCTGTCGGAACGCCCGCCAGGAAACTCTGGCAACAACGCAGGGGTCGTCTTTCCAGATCAAGCAACAGCCAGCCACGAGCTCCGGTGGGCCCTGCCTCTGCCCAATCGTTCTGGATAGGATCCGCCAAGGCGACAAGAGGATCAGGGCAGCCCAGCTGTCGCCACTTCTGCTCCAATATTTCCAGGGATCGGGAGAAATGAGACGCCACTTCAGAGGCTTGCAAAACGCTCTCGCTCGCGACGGGTAAAGGCGCGACCTTGCCAAGCGGCGCGACCTGTTGCGCCACGCAAAACCTGTCGACCAGCTCGGGCCGCAAAACCGTTTCATAGATTGCGGCAACAATCTGCGGCCCAGAGGGCACCGAGATCCGCAACGGATCTGTCACACCGCCCCCAAGCACACCAGAGTGGCCCCAGAGCATAGCGGGTGCGTTTTCAACCACATTTTCAAGTAGACCCTCAGCCCCCGTTCAACTCAAACTCACCTGCAGTCGGGGGGGGGCAAGCCACCACGTCCGACACTGCGCCCACGGCAAAAACGCACCGGATTATCAAAAGAATTCCCTCAAGAGAATTTCAAAAAGGAATATCTAAAAATTTCGCGAACAATACGCATCAGAAAAAATATTTCAACTACACGTTGCGACGCATTGAATATTTACAGCAAGTTTTACAGTGCCGGACCGGGGGAGCGCTACGCCACTCCCCGCTCCGGAGCCTCTTGCCGATTGGGTGCTACAGCGCGAGGGCGGCGCGAATTTTGGCCGCATCAGCTTCGATCTGCTCCCGTTCGGCCATCTTGCCGGGGGGGCGCAGCTTGTCCCCTTCATGGCGCGGTAGAATGTGAAAATGCAGATGGAACA
The DNA here is from genome assembly GCA_015665415.1 of Roseobacter sp. Classification (GTDB taxonomy): domain Bacteria; phylum Pseudomonadota; class Alphaproteobacteria; order Rhodobacterales; family Rhodobacteraceae; genus Pseudophaeobacter. The sequence goes on along the minus strand of JADFAE010000005.1, from coordinate 206,135 downwards.
CTTCCTGTCCCCCTGCGGCCTCATTGAATTGCTGCAAGGTCACCCCATCCGCATCAAAGGCCTTGCGCACCGCGTGGCTCAACCTTTGGACGGTCAACATCACTGCGGCGAGCTGCTGAGGGCTGGCATCCAGCACATTGCGACAGGGCGTTTTGGGGATCACCAGCAAATGTCCGTCCGCCCGCGGCATGATATCCATAAAGGCCAAAGTGTCGTCATCCTCATAGACCCGCGCGGCCGGGATTTCTGCGCGCAGAATTTTGGCAAATATGTTTTCGCGATCATAGGCCGTCATCGGATGCCCTCCTTTGCAATGATGTGTCAGCGTTTTGCGACCCACGCGGGGCCGGGTCAAGGCTTTGCGCGCCACCGGCAGCCGCCTGGGCCAGCCCTCGGCCCCACGTGCCGCAGCGTTTCAACGCGGAGGAAAGAATGAAAAGACAAAAACAGGCCGCCAAAACCCGGAAAACCGGAGAATCCGAGAGGAAAACAAGCCCCCGCGACAATTATTCTTGATCCAGATCAAACTCCACCATTGAAGGCGCCTACCCGGCACACTAAAACCGCGGGTGAGTCTGAGGCCGCCAGGAGTTCTTCCCGGAGGCCCAAAGTTATGCAACAGGAGGCACCTAATGGCAGACGCAGCCATTCATGGTCACGGCCACGAAGACGAGCGCGGATTTTTTACGCGCTGGTTCATGAGCACGAACCATAAGGATATCGGCATTCTCTACCTGGTCGTTTCGGCGATCGTTGGTTTCATCTCCGTCGCGTTCACCGTTTACATGCGGCTTGAACTGATGGATCCCGGCGTTCAGTACATGTGTGATGAGGGTGCGCGTTTCTTCGCGGATGCCTCACGGCCCTGTACCCCGAACGGTCATCTCTGGAACGTGCTGATCACCGCCCATGGCATCCTGATGATGTTCTTCGTGGTGATCCCGGCGCTGTTCGGCGGCTTTGGCAACTACTTCATGCCGCTGCAAATCGGCGCGCCTGACATGGCCTTCCCGCGGATGAACAACCTCAGCTTCTGGCTTTATGTTGCCGGTACCTCGCTGGCGGTGGCCTCGGTTCTGTCGCCTGGCGGCAACGACCAGCTTGGCTCTGGCGTGGGTTGGGTCCTGTACCCGCCGCTCTCGGTCAATGAGGGCGGTTATTCGATGGATCTGGCGATCTTTGCGGTGCACGTGTCTGGTGCCTCTTCGATCCTGGGCGCGATCAACATGATCACCACCTTCCTGAACATGCGTGCCCCCGGCATGACTCTGTTCAAGGTGCCGCTGTTCAGCTGGTCGATCTTTGTCACCTCCTGGCTGATCCTCCTCAGCCTGCCTGTTCTGGCCGGTGCCATCACCATGCTGCTGATGGACCGCAACTTTGGCTTCACCTTCTTTGACCCTGCCGGCGGTGGTGATCCGATCCTATATCAGCACATCCTGTGGTTCTTTGGTCACCCCGAAGTTTACATCGTGATCCTGCCCGGCTTTGGTATCATCTCTCACGTGATCGCCACCTTCGCGCGCAAGCCCGTCTTTGGCTACCTGCCCATGGTCTGGGCGATCATCGCGATTGGTGTTCTGGGCTTTGTCGTTTGGGCGCACCACATGTACACTGTTGGCATGTCGCTGAACCAACAGGCCTACTTCATGCTGGCCACCATGGTCATCGCGGTGCCTACCGGCGTTAAGGTGTTCTCCTGGATTGCCACCATGTGGGGCGGCTCCATCGAGTTCAAAGCGCCCATGATGTTTGCCTTCGGTTTCCTGTTCCTGTTCACCGTTGGTGGTGTCACCGGCGTGGTTCTGTCGCAGGCCGCCGTCGACCGTGCCTATCACGACACCTATTACGTTGTGGCCCACTTCCACTACGTGATGAGCCTGGGTGCTGTTTTTGCCATCTTCTCGGGTGTCTACTTCTACTTCGGCAAGATGACCGGTCGTCAGTACAACGAGCTGGGCGCACAGATTCACTTCTGGATGTTCTTCATCGGTGCCAACCTGACCTTCTTCCCCCAGCACTTCCTGGGTCGTCAGGGCATGCCCCGTCGTTACATCGACTACCCCGAAGGCTTTGCCTACTGGAACAAGATCTCGTCCTATGGCGCGTTCCTGTCCTTTGCATCGTTCCTGCTGTTCTTTGGTGTGGTGATCTACTCGCTGCTGCGCGGCGCCCGTATCACCCAGAACAACTACTGGAATGAATATGCCGACACCCTCGAATGGACCCTGCCCTCGCCCCCGCCAGAGCATACCTTCGAGATCCTGCCAAAGCAGGAAGACTGGGACAAATCCCACTCTCACTAAATCCTGGTGACAGCTAAACGAAAGGCCCCGGAGCAGATGCTTCGGGGCCTTTTTCATACCAAGATCAACCGCGATGAATTGCCGCTTGAAACACCGTTATCAAACCACATAATTGCATCAACTCTCCTCCCTGCTACGCTCTTTTCTCCATGCCCTATTCCTGGATCACCCTCCCTGCGCAACAGCACGACGCAGGCGCGCAGCCCAACACCCCAGCCGCCGCAGAACTGCACCTGTGGCCGCATCAATCGCTGCGGCCCAAAGGGTACGCCCGGTTTCTCTGGGTGACCGCTGCGCTGATCACATTGCCGCTGCTGCCGCTGTTGGGGACATTTGCGCTGTGGGCCTTGCTGCCGTTTTTACTGCTGGCTTTGTTTGGATTGAAATGGGCGCTGGATCGCAATCGCCGTGATGCACAGATTCTCGAGGTGCTGAGCCTTGATGCCAATGAGGCACGGCTGATCCACCGCGATGCCAAGGGCGCAGAGCAAAGCTGGCACTGCAATCGCTACTGGGTGTCCGTCGAATTACACGCCAGCGATGGCCCCCTGCCCAACTATGTCACCCTGCGCGGCGGCGGGCGCGAAGTCGAAATCGGCGCCTTTCTGTCCGAAGAGGAGCGCAAGGCCCTGTATCAGGAACTGACCCGGGTCTTTTCAACACCCTAATCCTATGCTGGCCTAAGAGATCTGCCTGAACGCTCAGGCTGGGCACTCTGTCTGATACGTCTTCTGGCCCGCCAACCTCCAGGCGGACCAGATCTTTTGCTGCGACCTCATCGCGGGCCGCTTTGGGTCCTGGCCTCAGACCTGTGACGGCAACCACAGCACGATGGCCGGGAAGGCCACCAGCAGAGCGATGGTGATCGCATCAGCAATGAAAAACGGGGTCACGCCCTTGAACACATCCTGCACGCTGAGGTCATCGCGCACCCCGGCCACCACAAAGCAGTTGAGGCCAATGGGGGGCGTGATCAGACAGAACTCGGCCATCTTGACCACCAGTATGCCAAACCAGATCGCACACATGGGCCCGGACATGCCAAAGGTCGCCTCTGCAGCCGACACCGCTTCGCCGCCGTTCAGGGCCATCACCGCCGGGTAGACCACCGGCAGCGTCAGCAGCAGCATGCCGATGGCATCCATGAACATGCCCAGCACCGCATAGGCCAAGAGGATGCAGATCAGGATCAACATCGGTGACAGGGTCAGAGAGGTAATCCAGTCGGAAAAGGCCGAAGGCAATTGGGCAAATCCAAGGAAACGCACGTAGATCAGCACGCCCCAGATGATGGTGAAGATCATCACGCTCAGCTTGGCTGTCTCCAGCAGCGCATCCTTCAGCTCAGCCCAGCGCATGCCCTGAAACAGCGCCATCACAAAAACGATAAAGGCCCCGATCGCACCGCCTTCTGTTGGAGTTCCCCAGGCGTCACCGCCAAAGGGGTTGTAGACAAACAAAATAATGGTTGCGACCACAAAGACAATCGGCAGCGCCGCTGGCAGGGCGGCAAATCTTTCGCGCCAGGTAAAGCCGCTGACCGGCGGGCCGAACCCCTTGATTGTCACTGCCATGCCGATGATCAACAGGCCATAGATAAGGGCAGAAAAGGCCCCGGGGATGAACCCCGCCAGCAGCAGCTTGCCCACGTCCTGTTCCACGATGATCGCATAGATCACCAGGATCGCCGAGGGCGGGATCAGCGAGGCCAGGGTGCCACCCGCAGCCACAACACCAGCTGCAAAGCGCTTGTCATAGCCGATCTTGAGCATTTCCGGGATGGCGATGCGGGCAAAGACCGCAGAGGTGGCGACAGAGGCCCCGGAGACAGCAGCAAACCCTGCTGTCGCAAACACCGTCGAGACCGCTAGCCCCCCCGGCACCCAGGCCAGCCAGCGCTTGGCCGCCTCAAACAACGCCTTGGTCAGCCCGGCGTAATAGGCCAGATAGCCGATTAGAATGAAGGTCGGGATCAGGCTGAGCGCCTGCGAGGAGATCTTGGAATGGGGGACTTGGCCCGCGGTTTTGGCAGCGATGGTCAGCGCCTTGAAAAACCGGGAAGGATCATAGCCAAATTTGGCCCAGAAAATCCAGATCAGGCCAATCATGCCGGCCAGCCCGGCGGCGAATGCCACCCGCATTCCCAAGATGACCAGAACAAGCATCCCGCCCGAGACGATCAGGCCGATTTCAATAGGTTCCATTTTCAATCACCTCAAGTGTCGTGGCCCGAGACATGCTCGGCTTCGATGGCGGCTTGTGTGGCGGCATCCGCGATCAGAGGCACCGCAATCGGATCCTTCTCGTTGCGCAAGAAGGCACGGCCATAGGCCCAGACCTGCAGGGTCAGGCGCAGGGACAGCACCGCAAATGCCACCGGTGCCAGCAGCTTGGCCGGCCAAAGCGGGAGCGAGATATCCATGGAGCTGTCGCGACTCCACATTGGGGCGCTGAAGTCAAAGCTGCGCTCGAAATGGGCCCAGCTGCCCCAGACCAACAGCAACATCAAGAGCAGCATTGCCCCGGTTGTGACCAGCTCCACCAGATAGAGCGGTCGCCCCGTCAGCTTGCCCACCAACATATCCATCCGAATATGGCCACCGTCGCGCTGGGTATAGGCCACCCCCATAAAGGCGATCAACGGCATCGCCTGTTCGATCCAGTCGACATATCCGGACAGGGGATGGTTAAAGAAATTCCGTCCACTGACCGAGATCACGGCCAGCAACATCAATGAAAAGACGGCGACCCCGCTGACAAGGGCCAGCCCTCCTTCTAGCCGGTAAAGGCTTTGGTCAATTCTACTGAGACGGCTGTCATCAGACAGCACAAGTGACGAACCTGCCATGGCAGCTATCCTTCAGGCTTTGCGATGCAGAGAGAGAGTGTGTGTGTGTTCCCCTGCGCCAAGGCGGTGCCGCGCAGGGGACAAAGGCCGGGTTACTGGGCCTCGGAAATCAACCCGGTCACAAGATCATACAGCTCTTGTGCAGGCAGTCCCCGGGCGCTGTTCTGCTCGATCCAAGCCTCTGCGGCAGGCGCGGCCGCAACGGCTTTGAACGCCTCGATTTCAACATCCGAGAAATCCACCTTTGCGATCCCGCGTTCCTCCAGCGCCGGGCCCCAGGCCACCATGGTGTTGCTGGTGTAGTTGTCGACGTAGTGATCCAGGGCTTCATCGATTGAGCCCAGAAGCGCGGCGCGGTGATCTTCGGGCAGATCATTCAGCGCGTCGGTATTGGCCACCACTGGGCAATTCACGGTGCCTGGGTTGAGGTTGGTGGTCCACCATGTGCCGTTCTCGATGGTGCCAAACGACATATGCGCATGCGGGGCAAAGGCAACGGCTTTGACAATGCCGCTGTCCATGGCCTGGCGCACCTCAGAGGCCGACATCGAGGTCGGAACCGCACCAATGGTTGCCATCGCCGCGCCAATGCCGCCTGTGGCGCGCACGTTCAGCCCCACAAAATCACCAAGGTCTTTGGGCGCTTCACCCAGACCAACCAGATTGTATTGCGGCAGGGGCGAAGGCATCAACAAGGTCGCATTCCACCGCGCAAGATCCTTTTGAACCGCCGGGTGCTGGTAAACTGCCATCGACAGATCAACCTCCTGCTCCAGCGAGGACACACCCAGGAAAGGCAATTCCAGCACCGTGATCGAGGGGTTCTTGTCCCGGTGATAGCCGGCACAGAACTGCGCCATCTCGAAGGCTCCGATGGAAATTCCGTCGAGGTTTTCCTTGTTCTTGGACAGCCCGCCGTAGCTGATGTTCAGCGTGAATTCACCATCCGTCTTTTCACTGACCAGCTCTGCCAGTTTTTCGACATGTTCGGTAAAGGCGCGGCGTTTGCCCCACAAGGACACGTTCCACTCGGTGGCGGCCGCCTCAGAGACAAAAGCCAGGGACAGCGCCGCAACGGCCGCTCGGTTCAGGTATTTGCGCATGGTGTTTCCTCCCAAAAGCATGCGGATTTTGATGCCGCGATTATTCGGAAAGGGCCTACCTTTGCCTATGAAGCAAATTGCAGGCGAAATTTGACCGTCTCTGCGGGTTTCCGCAGGGCGCCATTCGTCACAGCAAGGAGTCCTTGTCCAACCCCAGCTTGACGATCTTTTCATTGAGGGTTCGCCGCCCGATGCCCAGCGCATCTGCGGCTGCATCCATCCGGCCCTCATAGGCGCGAATGGCCTTGGCGATCAGCTCACGCTCAAAGGCGGCCACCGCTTCGCGCAGCGTGTCCGGCACATCCGCAAGGCCCTGATCCGCGTGAATCGCATCGGCAAAGCCCCCACCCCCGCGCCGCGCAGCCAGCACCCGCCGCTCACAGGCATTGCGCAATTCCCGCACGTTTCCAGGCCAGTCATGCGCCAGAAGCGCCGCAAGATCATCCTGCGCAATGCTCGGACAAGCGGTTTCGTAGATCCGGGCATAGTCCTTCAGGAAATGGGTTGCCAGCAACACCAGATCTTCGCGCCGGTCGCGAAGCGCCGGAAGATACAGGGTCACCGTATTGATCCGAAACAGCAGGTCCTGGCGAAACCGGTTGTCGCGAACCGCCTGCGCCATGTCCTCATTGGTTGCCGAAATCACCCGAAAGCGGACCGGTATGGGCTCCTGAGCGCCAATCGGCAACAGGGTCTTGTCTTCTATGACCCGCAGCAATTTGGCCTGAACCAGCGGCGGACAGGAACAGATCTCATCGAGAAACAGCGTCCCGCCCGAGGCCGCCAAAAGCCGGCCTGTCCCCCCGTCGGCTGTGCCAAACATTTCCGCCTCGAATGTATCGGCAGACAGGGTTGCACAGTTCAGGGCCAGAAACGGGGCATCTGCGTCGGCGCTGAGGTCATGCAGCGCCCGGGCAACCAGTTCCTTGCCGGTGCCGGTTTCGCCTTCGATGAAGACAGCTGCACCCGTATCGGCGAGGTCCAGAATGTCGCGACGCAGATCCGCCACCAGACCGCTGCCACCCAGCAGAACCCGATCCAGCCCAGAGAGTTTCCCCAATCGCTCCTTGAGACGCGCATTGCTTTGCCGCATCCGGTTCTGGGTGGCGGCATTCTTCAAAATCGCCAATAGCCGCTTCGGCTCATAGGGTTTCTCGACAAAACTATAGGCCCCGTCCTGGATCGCCTGGACCGCCAGAGGGATATCGCCATGGGCGGAAATCAGGATCAGCGGTGGCGCATGGTTTGGCTCCAGACTGTGGAGCAGCTCAAGCCCCGACATGCCCGGCATCCGCATGTCCGTCAGGATCACATCCGGCAGCCAGCGGCCCAGATGATCTGCCACAGGATTGGCACGCGACAGCGCTTTGACCTGCCAGCCCGCGGCCTCCAACAGCTCCACCAGGGACAGCCGCATGGATTTGTCGTCATCGACCACAAGAACCCGAAAGCCTTCGCTGTCAGTCATAGCGCATCCTCTGCATCTGCATCGGGGAAAGTGACGGTAAACACGGCGCCACCGCTGTCTGCATTGTGCGCCGCCATCGTGCCCCCGTGATCGTTGATGATACTGGCGGAAATGGCCAACCCCAGCCCCATTCCACGGCCGCTTTCACGGGTAGAGACAAAGGGCTCCTGCAGGTCATTGAGTGTGGCGTCTCCGAGACCGTGGCCATTGTCCGCAACTTGAAACCAGGCCTGCCCGTTTGAAACTCCGATGGCGACAGCGACCTTAGGGGCTGCGTTCTCCTCCACCGCATCAATGGCGTTGCGCAGCAGGTTGGTCATAACCTGTTCGACGCGCAGACTACTGCCGCGGATCAGCACCGGTGCGTCGGGCGTGTCGGTCTCGATCTCGACCTGAAATTCCGCAATATTGGGGGCCACCAGCGCCAGGGCCGCGCTCAGGGCTGCGCTTAGATCGACATCTTGAAATTCTTCCCGCTCAGAGCGGGCAAAGAATTTCAACTGCCGGATAATCCCCTCCATGCGATCCACCAGCCCGCCAATCCTGTCGGTGAGCCCCGTCATGGCAGGTCTGGCGATTTCGGCGGCGGCCAGATGATTGCGCATGGCTGCAATGGGTTGCACCAGCTCATGGGTGACAGAGGCAGAAAGCTGCCCAAGTGCTGCAAGGCGGCTGGCCCGCTCCAGCTCTCGCTCGGTGCGCCTGAGACGCCGCTGCGCGGTGTTGCGTTCGGCGATCTCGATGGCCAATTGCGCATTCGCCTGCCGCAGCTTTGCCTCTTCCTGTTCAGAACGCCGCAGCGCGACGGCCACCTGCCGCACCCGCTGGATCTGGACAAAGATCAACGCCACCCCCGCCAAAAGCACGGCCAGCGCCGTCACCAACCAACTGCGGGCCACCGCGCGATCATCGCTGGCGAAATAATGCAGCTCCCAGCCCTGGTGCAGCCTGTCTGCAATCAGGTGCAGGCGCTCATCCCCTGCGATCCTCGCCCGCGTCTCAGAGATCGCGGCCCAGTCCAGGGGATGCAGCCCCTGCCCGGGGAATTGGCGGGAGGCGTCTATGCGCTGGCGCTGGGCCTGATCCAAGGCACCCAAGGTCTGATATCGCCACTGCGGGTTGGACGACAACAGCACCACACCATCCTGATTGGCAAGCAGCACCTGTTCTCCGGATCCGCGCCAACTTTGCTCTAGCGGTGCAAATCCAATCTTGATGGCGATAACTCCCAACACCTCTCCCTGTGCATCGCGCACGGCGTCCGCAATGAAGTAGCCGGGCAAGCCGGTTGTGGTTCCGATGGCGTAAAACCGGCCCTGCTGCCCGCTCAAAGCCTGCTGCAAATAGGGCCTGAAGGCGTAGTTCTGGCCAATAAAACTGCCCGGATCCGCATGGTTTGAGGCCGCAATGGTCAGGCCCGTAGCATCCATCAGATAGATTGCATCCAGCCCGGCCTGATTTGCAAAACCCTCCAGTCGCAGATTCAGCTCCTGGGTTGCCTCGCCCTGGGCCGTTGCTATGACAAAGGTATCGCGCGACAGCACATGGGTGAGATGTGAAAATCGCTCGAACTCGGCGTTGACCGTGCTCTGATACAGAGTCAGTCGGCCCTGCGCCTTTGCCAGCTCTTCAGAGACAAAATACCCATAAGACACCCTGAAAATGCCCACGACGATACCGACAGTCAGCGTTGCCGAAAGAAGGAGGGATAGAGATCGCATATGTTTCGATTGGCCCCAATGAGCCTGAAACGCAAGACATAACTGCATGGGTCAATGGCGCAGCAGGTCACCCTAGCACTGCCAAACCCGGGTTTCGCCCGCCGGTGTGCGCAAGAATGCGGCAGCGCGTGACGGCACATTCTCGAGGTTTCCCGCCAGCGCCTAAGGGGCGGTGCCGATTGCAATCCACTTCAAAGACAGCGGCCAAACAAAAAGGGACCCGCTCTTCGGATCCCTTGGTGTGACACTTGGTATCGCTTCGCTTCGAAAGCCGGTGGCCCGCCTAGCAGCCGCCGTCCTTGCACAGCTCGTCCTTGACCATGGGGCCAACTTTGCCAAAATCCATCTGGCCGGTGAACTTTGCCTTCAAAGCCCCCATTACCTTGCCCATGTCGCGAATCGATGCCGCACCGGTCTCGACCACAGCGGCTTTGACAGCGGCACGGATTTCATCTTCATCCAGCTGCTTGGGCAGGAATTCTTCGATGATGGCAATTTCTTCCAGTTCGCGTTCGGCCAGATCCAACCGTCCGCCCTCTTCGTAGGCACGTGCGCTTTCGTTGCGCTGCTTGGTCATCTTGCCAAGGATTGCAAGGATTTCCGCGTCGCCGATACTGTCTTCGCCATCGCCCCCTCGGGCTGCGATTTCCTTGTCCTTGATTGCCGCATTGATCAGACGCAGCGTGGTCAGGCGTTGGGTCGCCTTGTCTCGCATCGCCTGTTTCAGAGCCTGGTTGACCAGGGTTCGCGTATCCATACTCTCTATCCATCCAGAGGAAACCGGAACTCGCACCTCTATCCAATCAATTTGCGCATTTCAAGCACCCCCACTTTAAGCATGACGCAAGGGCAAGGAATGGCCGTTCTGCGATCAAAGCCATATCAGGTGGACTTGACCCCATCACCGCTGCCCCCTAAAAGCCGATGAATTTCACCCGCAGGAGAGTCTCTGTCATGGCCGATACCGCACCGTCCAAGCCAACCGCATGCCTGGCGCTAGCCGATGGCACCGTCTTTTATGGCACCGGGTTTGGTGCCACCGGACGCACCGTTGCCGAGCTGTGTTTCAACACCGCGATGACAGGCTATCAGGAGATCATGACCGACCCCTCCTACGCCGGGCAGATCGTGACCTTCACCTTCCCGCATATCGGCAATACCGGTGTCACCCCCGAGGATGATGAAACCGCTGATCCCGTCGCCGCCGGCATGGTGGTGAAATGGGATCCCACCCTGTCCTCCAACTGGCGCGCCACCGAAGAGCTGACCACCTGGCTCACCCGGACCGGACGCATCGCCATTGGTGGCATCGATACCCGCCGCCTGACCCGCGCCATCCGCCAGCAGGGTGCACCACATGTGGCCCTGGCCCATGACCCCGAGGGCAATTTCGACGTCGAAGCTCTGGTCGCCGAGGCCCGCGCCTGGGCCGGACTCGAGGGGATGGATCTGGCAAAGGATGTCACCTGCGCCCAAAGCTATCGCTGGGATGAGATGCGTTGGGCCTGGCCCGAGGGCTACGCGCGTCAGGAAAGCGCCAGCCACAAGGTTGTGGCGCTGGACTATGGGGCCAAACGCAACATCCTGCGCTGTCTGGCCTCGGCTGGCTGCGATGTCACCGTGCTGCCTGCCAGCGCCACCGCCGAGGAGGTTCTGGCCCATAACCCCGATGGGATATTCCTGTCCAACGGCCCCGGCGACCCGGCCGCCACCGGTGAATATGCTGTGCCGATGATCAAGACCATTCTGGACACCACCGACCTGCCGGTCTTTGGCATTTGCCTCGGCCACCAGATGCTGGCTCTGGCGCTTGGCGGCAAGACCATCAAGATGAACCACGGCCACCATGGTGCCAACCACCCGGTCAAGGAAAACGCCACCGGCAAAGTCGAGATCACCTCGATGAACCACGGCTTTGCGGTGGATGCTCAAAGCCTGCCCAAAGGCGTGGAAGAAACCCATGTCTCGCTGTTTGATGGCTCCAACTGCGGCATCCGCATGGTCGACCGCCCGGTCTATTCGGTGCAGCACCACCCCGAAGCCAGCCCTGGTCCACAGGACAGCTTTTACCTGTTCGAACGCTTTGCCGAAGCCATGGCGAACCGCAAAGCATCATAAGCCCTAGGTTAATACCCGGTTAAAAATATCCCGCCACAGTTGTGGTTAAAACTCTGTTAAGACACGCTCACCACCCTCGGAGGCATCATGCTTCCGGGGGTTTTGTTTTGAGTGGTTCCATGCACGGTTCACAGTCTCGCGGATATCGTCGACTTCGCCGCCCCTTGCGCCCTCTTGGCCTTGGGAAGGTGACGCCACCACCGGGCCCCAAACCGGTGAGCATGGATATCCGCGACCTCACCCTGCGCCAGCTAAAGGCCTATCAGGGGCGCCTGCAGCGGCTGTCTCTGCCAAGCACTGCCCCCCCCTCCCCCAGTCCCGCACCCCATCGGCCCGCGCAGAGCGCCAGTCGGCTGACCGCACAGGCGCAGCCTCCGCAGCCCGTCAAAAAGCCCTGCCCGCGCGCAGAGATCCCCGGCGTCTTTCGCGGCGAAGCCCTGGCACTGCGCTCTGTTGACCTCAGCAGACACCGCCCCAGCATTCCCCTGCTACAGCGTAAATCCGCCCGATACTGGTTGCGCCACTGCGCCATCCCATGGGTGCAGCTCGGCGATACCATTGCCATTGCATTTGCCGATGCCGCCGAAGCTGAGCGTCAAAAGCAGGTGCTGACCGAGTGTTTTGGCCCTTTCATTCCCGTGCTGGCCCCCCGGGCGCAGATCTCCGGGCTTTTGTTGCAGCATTTCAAAGCCTCAATCGCCCGTCGTGCCAGCGAAAGCATCATCCCCGGCCCCAGCTCTCGCTTCCTGTTTCATCAGACCAACACCCCGATCAGGCAGTTGTTGCCGTTCAGCACCTTGCTGCCTCTGGTGCTTCTGTTCCCGCGCATGGCTTTTACCCTGCTTTGCGGCCTGGCCTTCATCCTGCTGGTGTTTTTTGCCGGGCTTAAATTCTGCGGTCTGATCGCGCATCTGTCCCAGCCAAGCGCCACTCCCCTGCGTCCAGAGCAGCTGCCGCACAGCAGCACCTTGCCGATGATCTCTGTCCTGGCTCCGCTCTATTGCGAGGCTGAAATCAGTGCGGTGCTGCTCAAGCGCCTGCGCCGCCTCAAATACCCCCGGGACCGGCTGGAGGTCCTTTTGGTTCTCGAGGAAGGCGACACTGTGACCCGTCAGGCCATCAATGACACCCGGCTGCCGAGCTGGATCAAGGTTGTCGAAGTCCCCACCTGGGGGGATTTGCGGACCAAGCCACGCGCGATGAACTATGCGCTGAATTTCTGCCGCGGGGAGATCATCGGGGTCTGGGATGCCGAAGATGCGCCCCAACCGGATCAGCTGCAGCAGGTTGCAGCCGCTTTTGCCAGCGCCCCGCCAGAGGTGGCCTGCCTGCAGGGCGTGCTGGATTATTACAATCCGCGCGCCAACTGGATCTCTCGCTGCTTTACTCTGGAATATGCCAGCTGGTTTCGCATTGTCCTGCCCGGCATTGCCCGGATGGGGCTGGTGGTGCCTCTGGGCGGCACCACCATGTTTGTGCGCCGTCACGTCCTGGACCGTCTGGGGGGCTGGGATTCCCACAACGTCACCGAAGATGCCGATCTGGGGGTGCGACTGTTTCGCGCGGGCTATCGTACCCAGATGCTGGCCAGCGCCACCTATGAAGAGGCCGCGTGCCATCCGCGCGCCTGGATCCGCCAAAGGTCGCGCTGGCTCAAGGGCTTCATGGCCACCTATCTGGTCCATATACGCCGTCCGGTGCAGCTTGCCCGGGATCTTGGCTGGCGTGGCTTTCTCGGCTTTCAGGCCTTCTTCCTTGGGGCCGTCGGGCAATTCCTGCTGGCCCCCTTTCTGTGGAGCTATTGGCTGGTGCTTTTGGGGTTTGCCCACCCCAGCCAGGCGCTTGTGCCGGAGCTGATGGTTCAGCTGGTCGTCTCCTCCTTGCTCTTCTTTGAAGTGCTGGGGATCAGCATCGCGGTGGTCGCCGCCTTTAGCGCCCGTCGCCCGGATCTTGCAGCCTGGGCGCTGTGCCTGCCGATCTATTTCCTGATGGGGCCCATTGCGGTCTACAAGGCGCTATATGAGCTGCTGTTTCATCCCTTTTTCTGGGACAAGACCAGCCATGGGCTGCATCCGCCAGACAGGGATGCCCAGGCCCATCTCGCGACACAGGCGCATCTCGCGACTAAAGCCAGCGATACAAATCAACAGTTTGAGGGCTCGTCGCCTCAGGCAAGCGCCAACAGCGATCCTAGCCCCGCGCCCCCGCATCCTGCTTCAGACGGGTCATGAAGGCGACAGAGATGTGATCCTTCAAGGCCTGTCCCGCTGCGGCCTCGTCCCGCGCCTCAATGGCGGCGACAATGCGCTTGTGCTCTGCCTGAGCGATTTCTCCGCGCCCTTCGGCTGCCAGCGAGGTGGTTGCCATCAGCGCCATAGAGCGATGCACCAGATTCAACTGCTGCACCAGATAGCGGTTGTGCGAGGCCAGGTGAATCTGTTCGTGAAAGCGGCGGTTGGCCTTGGCCAATTCGGTGGGGTTTTCGATCAGCGCGTCATCTTCGGCGACCATATCCTTGAGCACCCGGACTTCTTCCGCGGTGGCATGCCGGGCGGCCAGACTGGCCGCCAGACCTTCCAGCTCGCGCCGCACCATATAGAGTTCGGCCATCTGGTTGTGGTCCAATGAAGCCACGATCAGCGAGCGCCCGTCCCGCTCTAGCAGGGATTGGGTTTCCAACCGCTGCAGGGCCTCGCGGATCGGCGTGCGCGACACCCCGAACCGTTCGGCCAGATCGCTTTCGACCAGACGGTCACCGGGTTTGTACACGCCAACATCGATCGCTTCCAGGATCAGGGAATAGGCGTCGTTCTGGTTGCTTCGGCTCTGGTTCATCTGATTTCCCGCACAAGTTGGAGGGTATTCCTACAGGTCCCGGCCCGTCATTCAAGCCTCAGCGCCAGTTTGGGACGAAATGCCCTGGGGAAAAGCCCAACAACGGACAATCGAAGCATTGATTCCGACGTCACCTTTGCCTACTGCCTGCCTATGGTCAAAAATTCCTTCTCTCATGTGCGTCACTGGGTCTTTGATCTGGACAACACGCTGTATCACCCTTCGGCCCGGCTGTTTGATCAGATCGAGGTCAAGATGACGGATTATGTCATGGCTGAACTTGGGGTCGATCAAGCGGAGGCAGACCGTTTACGCAGCCATTACTGGCGCGAACATGGCACCACATTGGCCGGGTTGATGCGCGACCATGACATGGATCCGCTGCCCTATCTTGAAGCGGTGCATGACATCTCGCTGGATCACCTGGAAAAAGACGCCGATCTTGCGGACCGGATTCGGGCCTTGCCCGGCAAGAGCTTTGTCTACACCAATGGCAGCGCGCCCTACGCCGAGCGGGTGCTTGCGGCCCGTGGCTTGTCGGGACTGTTTGATGGGATTTTTGGCGTCGAACATGCGGATTTCCGCCCCAAACCGGAACGCGCGGCCTTTGATATGGTGTTTGCCAAGGCGGGCATCCAGTCGGAGCAGGCCGCCATGTTCGAGGATGACCCACGCAACCTGAACGCACCCCATGCCATGGGCATGCGCACCGTACATGTTGCTCCCGATGCGCTGGCCCAAGAGGATCACATCCATCATCACACCGATGATCTTTCAGGGTTTCTGGCCAAACTCCTGTAACCCGCGCCTGCCTGCCGCCTGCCCGCCCTCTGCCCGCCAGGACGCGAGGACGCGAGGCACTCTGCCGCAGGCAAACAGGGCAGCTGCAAGCAAAACAGCCCTCCCAAATGCATATTTTCGATCCTATATCCAGCGGCGAACCAAACCCAAAAGGATCACCGCATGGCGCTTGCCTACACCCTCCCCGACCATCTGCCCCTGTGGCAACGCATGCTCTTTGCCATCCCGCTGTTGGGACGGATTTCCAAAGAGATCGCCTATGGCGCGGAAGAGAATTTCATCTACGCCCTCGCCAGTCTTGTCTGCCTCTGGGGCTGCTCCATCCTGTTATTTGGCATTCCAGGCCTCTACCTGCCTGCGGTTGCCCTGGTGCCGGTGATCTTCATCCTTTTGATCGCAATTTCCCGCGGCTAGCGGCCATTCTTGGCCCAAGCCCGGACAGCGGACACTATGCCGCTTGTCATTGCCCTGCCTGCGGGCCTATCTGATCAGGAGATAGGAAAGGCAGGGCAATGAAACAGACCGGTGAGAGCGAAACCTGTGACATTCTGATTTCCGGCGGCGGAGTCGCCGGCTTGACCGCAGCGGCTTGCTTTGGGGCGGCCGGGTTCAAGGTGATCTGCGTCGATCCAACGCCTCCGGTCACCGAACGCGATGCGGCCGGGTCCGATCTGCGCACCACCGCCTTTTTGCAACCCGCCCAAGAGCTGCTGGACCGATTCGGCATCTGGCCTGCGCTGGCCGATCACGCCGCGCCCTTGCAGATCATGCGCATTGTCGATGCCGGCGGGGCCGCGCCCAGCGCCCGTATCGTCAAGGATTTCAACGCCTCTGATATTTCGGACCGGCCCTTTGGCTGGAACCTGCCCAACTGGCTGCTGCGGCGTGAGCTGCTCAAGCGCATCCATGAGCTGCCGAATGTGGATTTTCGCGCAGGCACCGGCACCTCTGCCCTGTTCACCCGTCTGAATGAGGCCCGGGTCAGCCTCAGCGATGGCAGCCGGGTACGGGCAAAACTGGTGCTGGCCTGTGACGGGCGCAATTCTCCGATGCGCAACGCCGCCGCAATTGAGGTCAAGACCACCCGCTATGGGCAAAAGGCCCTGGCCTTTGCGGTGACCCACCCGGTGCCTCACGAAAATGTCTCCACTGAGATCCACCGCTCTGGCGGGCCTTTCACCCTGGTGCCGCTGCCCGATTATCAAGGGCAGCCTTCGTCGGCGATTGTCTGGATGGAGCGGGGACCGCGTGCGGATGAGCTGCTGCACATGGCGCCGGAACAGTTCGAGGCCGAGATGACCCGCCGCTCTTGTGGCTTGTTTGGCGATCTGAAACTGGCCTCGCGCCGCAGCATCTGGCCGATCATCAGCCAATCAGCGGTGCGGCTGGACGGCGAACGTCTGGCGCTGATGGCCGAGGCCGCCCATGTTGTACCCCCAATTGGGGCCCAGGGGCTGAACATGTCACTGGGGGATCTGCGCTGCCTGATCGAGCTGGCCCAGACCCGCCCCGAAGGGCTGGGGGATGCGCAGATGCTCAGCGCCTATCACAAGGCCCGTCACAGTGAGATCATGCTGCGGATCAAGGGGATTGATCTGCTCAACCGCACCTCGATGCTGACGCCACGCCCCCTGCGCGATCTGCGCGCCTTTGGCCTCAATGCGTTGTATTCCATGGCACCGGTACGGCGAACCCTGATGCAGATGGGCCTTGGGGTGAAATAAAAGAAACCGGCTTTCCCGAGGGAAAGCCGGTGCCTCCGGCGGAGGTATTTTCTGGCAAAATGAAAAAGTGCTCAGAGGACCTCTTCAATCACTTTCTTCAGACGTAGCAGGGTGGCATCCACGTCATAGAGCTTGTCGAGACCAAAGAGGCCGAGACGGAAGGTGCGAAACCCTTCTGGCTCATCGCATTGCAGCGGCACGCCTGCAGCAATCTGCATGCCCTGGGCGAGGAATTTCTTGCCGGTCTGGATCTCGGGGTCTTCGGTATAGCTGACCACCACACCCGGCGCGCCAAAGCCCTCAGCGGCGACGGATTTGATGCCCTTGTCGCGCAGCATCTGGCGCACCCCGTCCCCCAGCGCCCATTGCGCATCACGCAGCGTTTCAAAGCCGTAGTCGCGGGTTTCCAGCATGGTGTCACGGAAGGCCCGCAGCGCATCTGTGGGCATGGTAGCGTGATAGGCGTGACCACCATCCTCATAGGCCTTCATGATTGCGCGCCATTGCTTGAGGTTCAGGGCAAAACTGTCCGAAGTGGTCTCTTCCATCCGGGCCAGGGCGCGGGTCGACATCATCACCAGACCAGCAGAGGGCGATGCGCTCCAGCCTTTTTGCGGGGCCGAGATCAGCACATCCACACCGGTGGCTGCCATGTCGATCCAGGCACAGCCAGAGGCGATACAATCCAGCACCATCAGCGCGCCCACCTCATGGGCCGCAGCAGCCATGGCGGTGACATAATCATCAGGCAGGATGACGCCAGCTGCCGTTTCGACATGAGGAGCAAAGACGATGCCGGGTTTTTCAGAGCGGATCGCCTCGACCACCTCATCGATGGGAGCGGGCGCAAAGGCGGATTGCAACTCATTGCCGGAGCGGCGCGCCTTCATCACCGTGGCGGAGGAGGTGAAGCCCCCCGCCTCGAAGATCTGGCTCCAACGGTAGGAGAACCAGCCATTGCGTACCACCAGGGCGGATTCCCCCCGGGCAAACTGACGCGCCACCGCCTCCATCGCATAGGTGCCGCCACCGGGCACCAGCGCCACAGCTTCGGCCTTGTAGACCTGTTTCAACATCGCATTGATGTCCAGCATCACCGTCTGGAAGGTCTTCGACATATGGTTGAGCGAGCGGTCGGTGAAGACCACGGAAAATTCATCAAGACCTGTTGGGTCCACAGTGTCCAATAGTGCCATTGTTGCGGCCTCCCTGTATTTACGCCATCCGGTCAGTCGACCGCAGTATACGACGGTTCTCCTCCCGGCGGAGGCTGATACTGGCAAGTTTCACCGCCAAGGGTAGCCGTGATCCGACACAAAGCGATGCGGTTTTCGCCAATCAAGTTTCCGATGGGAAACAAAGTTTCTAGTCAAGCCAAGGGGCCAGGTCGCCGCTCTTCGCTCAGCAGAACATTGGCGTCTACAGATCCAACCCCGGGCAAAAGCATGATCCGGCGGCGCAGCACCCGTTCAAAATCGGCAATATCGCGCGCTGTGACCCGCAGGCGGTAGTCATATAGGCCCAACACATGCTCCACCGTCTGGACTTCGGGGATGGCGCAAACCGCGCGTTCAAAATCCTCCAGGCTGACGCGGCCCTTGGTGCCAAGCTTGATGCCCAAAAAGACGGTGACGCCAAAGCCCAGCTTTTCGCGGTCGAGATCCAGGCGTCGCCCGGTGATGATGCCGAGATCCTGCAACCGTTTGATCCGCCGCCAGGTGGCAGGCTGGCTGAGGCCCAAAGCGCGCCCCAGCGCCCCAGCCGATTGGCTTGCATCCTGGCTGAGTGCGCGCAGCAGGCCAAAGTCGATGGCGTCCAAATCATTCATAGCGGCAGGCTTTCATCGGTTTTGATCCGCGCCACATGCATCAGCGCCTCGATGTCGGCGATATGCGGCAGGGTCAGGATGCTGCTGCGATAGATCTCCTGGTAATGCGCCATGTCGCGGGCAATCACCGAGAGCCGCACATCCACCTGGCCCAGAAAGGTCTGGATTTCCAAGACCTCTGGGATCGCGCGCGCCTCGACAGTGAATTCATCAAAGGCCCGCGGATTGGTCTTGTCCAGGGTGATGCGCAGCGAGACCTCGACCGCGTAGCCAAGCGCACGCCAGTCGATCACGGCGCGCAGCCCCAAGAGCACGCCCCCCTCACGCAGCTTCTCCAGGCGGCGCGACAGCCGCGAAGGCGTCAGGCCCAGGCGCGTTGCCAGATCGGGAATCGACTGGTCCGGGTCGCTTTGCATATGGCGCAATATGCGCCGATCAAGATCATCAAGCATGAAAATTATACTATATTACAATATAACGAATGACTATCGCGAAATTTATCCGATAGTTGCGAATTTTGCAGGTGCACATCCCAACCCGCCCCCTATGATGCCCTCAAACAGCAACCAAGAGGACCTCCGATATGCGCGTATACTACGACCGCGATTGCGACGTTAACCTGATCAAAGACAAAAAAGTGGCCATCCTGGGCTACGGCAGCCAGGGCCACGCCCACGCGCTGAACCTGCGCGACTCCGGTGCCAAGAACCTGGTTGTGGCTCTGCGCGAAGGCTCTGCCTCCGCCAAAAAAGCCGAAGCCGAAGGCCTGGCAGTTATGGGTATCGCCGAAGCGGCAGCCTGGTGTGACGTGATCATGTTCACCATGCCCGACGAACTGCAGGCCGAAACCTACAAGAAATACGTCCACGACAACATCAAGCCCGGCTCGGCGATTGCCTTTGCCCACGGTCTGAACGTGCACTTTGGCCTGATCGAGCCCAAAGAAGGCATCGACGTCATCATGATGGCGCCCAAAGGCCCCGGCCACACCGTGCGCGGCGAATACACCAAAGGCGGCGGCGTGCCCTGCCTGGTTGCTGTGAACACCGACGCCACCGGCAAAGCGCTTGAAATTGGCCTGTCCTATTGCTCCGCCATCGGTGGCGGTCGCTCCGGCATCATCGAGACCAACTTCCGCGAGGAATGCGAAACCGATCTGTTCGGCGAACAGGCGGTTCTGTGTGGCGGCATCGTTGAGCTGATCCGCTGTGGCTTTGAAACCCTGGTCGAAGCGGGCTACGCCCCAGAGATGGCCTATTTCGAGTGCCTGCACGAAACCAAGCTGATCGTGGACCTGATCTATGAAGGCGGCATCGCCAACATGGATTACTCGATCTCCAACACTGCGGAATACGGCCAGTATGTCACCGGCCCGCGTATTCTGCCTTATGAAGCCACCAAGAAGGCGATGAAAGAATCGCTACAGGACATCCAGTCCGGTAAATTCGTGCGTGACTTCATGTTGGAAAACGCTGTTGGCCAGCCCACCATCAAAGCCTCGCGCCGCGCCAACGACGAGCATCAGATCGAAGTTGTCGGCCAAAAGCTGCGCGACATGATGCCCTGGATCTCGGCTGGCAAAATGGTCGACAAAGCAAAGAACTAAAGCGCCTTAACTGGATGGGCGGAGCAATCCTCCCATAGCTTTGATTTTCTGCGGGGCGTTCCAATGCTTGGGACGCCCCCGTTGTTTTTTTAGGAGAATTCCCAATGCAGACCACCGCACAGACTGGCGCCGGCACCGCCAATTGGATCAAGCTGATTTTCCTCGGCCTGATCTGGGGGTCTTCCTTCATGGCCGTTACCTTGGCGCTTGAGGGCCTTGGCCCGATGTCGATAGCCGCGGTGCGGATCTCATTGGGTGCCATCGCGCTTTTGATCATCACCACGGTGATGGGGATCGGGCTGCCGTCCTTCGGTGACCGCATCGGGCGTCGGATCTGGCTGTGTGCCCTTGGCATGGGTTTCTTCACCAATGCGCTGCCGTTTTCGCTGCTCAGCTGGGGGCAAACCTATGTCGCCAGCGGTTTTGCCGGGGTCTGCATGGCAGTGGTGCCGCTGTTTGTTTTGCCCCTGGCGCATTTCCTGGTGCCCGGAGAGCGTATGACCCTGCGCCGCAGCCTCAGCTTTCTCATTGGTTTTGCAGGTGTTCTCACCTTGATCGGGCTTGAGGCCTTTGCCAGCGCGGGCAGTGATTTTGAATCCCTGGCGCGGCTGGCCTGTCTTGGCGCAGCCCTGTGTTATGCCATCGGCTCGATCATCACCCGGCTGTGTCCTTCGGTAAACCTGCTGTCGCTCTCTGCGGCTGCCCTTAGCTGCGGCGCGCTGATGATTGTGCCCACAGCCCTGTGGCAGGAAGGCGTTCCGCAGCTACCCGAAGGGCGCGCGCTACTGGCGGTGCTCTATCTCGGCCTGCTGCCCACTGCCCTTGCCCAGGTTCTATTGGTGCAGGTGGCCCGCAGCGCTGGTCCCGGTTTTCTGTCGACAGTAAACTATCAGGTGCCGGTCTGGTCCGTGTTCTTTGGCGCGCTGCTGCTCAATGAAACCCTGCCGCCGCAGCTTTTTGCTGCCCTGGCACTGATCCTTGGCGGCTTGCTGCTAAGCCGCGCCCCCGCACACCGCCAACGCCCCTGAAACATGAGAAAATTTCACCAGAGGCCCAGCAGGCAAAATGGCAGCACTGGATACACCGAAAACACGGCTGGCAGCCGTTTGCATATGGGGCTTTCTAGGCCTTTGGATCTATTTCTTTTCCTTCAGCCTTTATGCATCCGGTTGCCACGACTTCAAGCGTCCAGCCGATGAACGGTTGCGCCGCTGCGAGAACAGCCTGCGCTTTACCGGCTTCGCCTATACAAAACATCAACAGACTATGAATCTGCTCAATCAGGGCATCGCACAAGCTGAACTCGCTGAGAAAGCAAAGGCACTAGCTCTCTTTGACGAAGCGATCATTCTTGTTGGCGGGAAGAACGCCCATTCTTTTGGTCGCGGCAGCTGGAAATTCAATGCGTTGCTTCGAACAATGGCGAACCCGGATATTCCGCCACAAGCTCTGCAACTCTTTAAAATTGCCATTTCCGCACGGAGCTCTAACCAGTCATGAACTCAAACAACATTGAATCTCGTTACTGGCTGATGATCGCCATCCTCGGCTTTGTCTGGGGGGGGACATTCCTGCTGATCAAACTGGCCCTGGGCGGCATCACCCCGTTTTGGCTGGCTGCCGGGCGGATCGGCTTTGCCGCGGTTCTGCTGTGTGGGGTCTGGGGTCTGCGTGGCTTTAGGCTGTTCAAGACCGACGCCAGCAACTGGCCTGCGCTGCTGCTCATTGGCACCTTCAGCACCGCCCTGCCCTTTATGTTGATAAACTGGGGCCAACAGCATGTTTCCTCAGGCTTTACCGGGCTCAGCATGGCCGCGATCCCGCTGATGGTCTTGCCGCTGGCGCATGTCTTCATTCCTGGTGAGCGCATGGTCCTGCGCCGTCTCATCGGGTTCCTGATTGGCTTTGGCGGTGTTGCGCTGCTGCTGGGCGGCAAGGCCTTTGAAACCTCCGCCTCAGAGCTGGAAAGCTGGGGCCGTCTTGCCTGCCTTTCGGCCGCCGCCTGTTATTCCGTCAGCTCGATCCTGACCCGGCGCTTGCCTGCGGCTGATCCCGTCGGGTTGGCAGCCATCTTTCTGGTCATCGGCAGCGTCATCATTGTGCCCGCCGCCTGGGCCGTGGAAGGGCCCCCGGTGGTGCCGGATGGCAAGACCTTTGCCCTGGTTGCGCTGCTGGGGCTGATCCCCACGGCGGCGGCCAATCTGCTGCGTGTGATCGTCGTGCGCGAGGCAGGCCCCACCTTCATGACCCTGACCAATTATCAGGTGCCGATCTGGGCCGTGGTGCTGGGGGCCATCTTCTTGGGTGAAGCCCTGCCCGCCTCCATGCTTATGGCCATGGCGCTGATCCTGACCGGGCTTTGCATCAGCCAGTTCGGCGCTTTGACGCGGATGTTTACCAGGTCCTCAGGCGCGTAAGCGGCCAACTAGCGGATGGCCTGCCACAGGCGCAAGGCCTGGGCGGTTTCCGCCACATCGTGGACGCGCAGCATCTGTACCCCCTTGGCCACCCCCGCCAGGGCAACGGCAATAGAGCCCGGCGCGCGCCGATCCGCCTGTGGTTCCTGGCCAATATCGCCAATGAAGCGCTTGCGGGAAACCCCCAACAAGATCGGACACCCCAGCCCGTGGAACAGGCTGAGCCCCTTGAGCAGCGCCAGATTATGCGCCTGGGTCTTGCCAAAGCCGATGCCGGGATCCACCACGATCTGATCCCGCAAGATCCCCGTCGCCTCAAGCCGGTCCACCTGTTCTGACAGGAAGTCATAGACGTCCAGCAGAACATTGCCGTATTTTGGGTCCTTCTGCATGGTTTCCGGATCACCCTGCGAATGCATCACGCAGACCGGTGCCCCAGCCTGGGCCGCCAACGGGGCCAGCGCGGCATCAAAGGTGAAACCGGACACATCATTGATCAACTGCGCCCCGACATCCAGCGCCTCCATAGCCACCGGAGCCTTGCGGGTGTCGATTGAGATTGGCACCGAGGAGGCAGCGCGGATCGCGGCAATCACCGGTGCAGTGCGCAAGATTTCTTCTTCTTCGGCAACAAAGGTGGCACCGGGGCGGGTGGATTCCCCGCCGATATCGATGATGTCCGCGCCCTCGGATATCATACGCTGGGCTGCGGCCACTCCGACCTCCAGCCCGGTATTGCGCCCGCCATCGGAAAAACTGTCGGGTGTGACGTTGAGGATCCCCATGATCCTGGGTCGGGTCATGTCGAGACCGGCAATCGCGGCACGACGAAAGGTGAGCCTGTGGCGTTCTTCAGCCGGGACCAACCCAACCGGAACGATCCGGGGCGGTGCCTCGCGGCTCAGCAGTTCTACTTCTGAAAACCAAAGCGAGCCCCCTGCCAGGGGAAGCGCACCTTCGGGTCGTGTCTCTCCATGCCGCACCAGTGGCCGGTAATACATCACAGTTGCTTCTGCTCCACATCGACGGCGCGCAAAGGGACCTGAGGGCAGGCAGGCAGGTCGGCACCAATGACAATCATCTCGCCCGCCTCAAAGGTTGCCGCAAACCAAGCCGCCAATGCAACTGATTCAGACGGGGCAGCCGCCGGCCCATCAACCGCGTCGAGAACAATCTTGGAGGGGGCCCAGACGCAGATTTGCCCATTTTTCATGGCCCAATCGAGTTCGGTCCGGGTGGAAACTACCACACAGCGGTCATCCTTGGCGGCCAAACGCCAGGCATTTTGCTCAATTGAGAGCAAATCAATCCGACGCTGGGTCATCTTGTGGCCGGTTTTGGGCGTCTCCAGCGGGTGTGGGCCGACACAGAGAATCAGCGGACGCTGGCGACACTCCATCTGATCCACCCAAGTGGTGAAGTTTTCGCTCTCGATGGCGCTGTTGGACAGATACATCAGCCGGGGATGCGGTGGCTCGTCTTCCTCGACCGCATGGCTCACCTGATCCTTGGAGCGCACGATCTCGACCCCCAGGGCACCGGGGCCGCGATCCAGCTTTTCGATGCGCACAAAGACCCGCACAGCCTGGGGTTCCAGCAGGATTCGCTCAGCGACACGTTCGGCCAGGGTTTCCAACAGGTTGAGCCGTTCCGCCGCCAGTTCAAAGGCGATCGCCTCGCTGACCTTGTCATAGGACAGGATGCGATCGACATCGTCATCGAGA
Organism: Roseobacter sp.; assembly: GCA_015665415.1. Taxonomy (GTDB): domain Bacteria; phylum Pseudomonadota; class Alphaproteobacteria; order Rhodobacterales; family Rhodobacteraceae; genus Pseudophaeobacter. The sequence goes on along the minus strand of JADFAE010000005.1, from coordinate 181,636 downwards.
TCCGCAGGCAGTGGCGTGATCTCGACCACCACATTAAAGCAGATCCGCTGGGTGGTGCCCCGTTCCGCCTGGAACGCGCCGATCTCGACCTCCACCATGTGATCCCGCAGGGAAATCCGGTCCAACGGGCCGGGCCGGGCTGTCGCGACCGACCGCTCAGAGGGGTGCTCAAAGGCGAGGCGAACTTCTGAAGACATGGGGTAAGGGCCTTTGTCTGGCTTGGACGTGGGGTTACATCCTACTCTTGCGCAAAGGACTTAACAGGTTCGCTTGCGCCAGACTAGGTCTCGAAAACGTCGCATAAGCAGGCAATTTCTTCAGAAACAACCAAGCCGTGCGCAACACGAAAACCTCATATTAGCCCAGATCCTCCGAACACAGCCTCTCGGCTGTTAGGGGGATCAGGTCAGGCCAGTGATCTATTCGCTAGAGGCGGTGCGGTAGCGGTCATCGCGATAGAACAGATGCACCCCGATCCGTGTGGTCTTGGTGAAACTGCGGCTCCAGCGCGGACTGACGGCATTGGTGTGGTAATAGGTGGCCCCCTGGGTCAGATCCGGCGCGGCCCCATCGATCACCAGGCGGGCCACTTTGGCCACCCGAACATAGGCCGCCCTTTCGCGGATCACCTCTTCGTGCCCATCGCAGGTATAGGTGAACTGGCACTGGTAGCGCCGACCGGTGCCCTGGTTGATCACGCCGCACAGCGTATTGGGAAACTGGGCGCTTTTGGCCCGGTTCATGATCACCTCTGCGACAGCAAACTGGCCTTTGACCGTTTCACCGCGCGCCTCGAAATACAGCGCCTCCGCAAGACAAGAGAAATTTGCATCCCCCGTCGCCACCGGCTGTTGGTCCAGCCAGGCCTTGGAGAAGGTTATGTCTTCAACCGCAGGGGTCTTGGGGCGGAATTTGAAGCCCAGAAACCCGGACAAGCGGGCCTTGGGAACCGCATTCAGGCTGGACTGTTCACGCTGGAACAGATCGCTCAGACTGGCTTCGGCTGTTGCCATTTGTCCCGTCATTGTTGTTGCCACCGCCAGGGCAGCCAAGGTCAGGAATTTCATGTCAGGGATCCTCATTTGTCCACTTGCGCATGGCCTCCCCAGTCTCATGCGATCGCCTCCTTTAACGAAATTCCCGCAAAACGTCCAGTTTTAGGAAAATCAAGCCAAAGCGAGCATCATCGGACCGGGTTCGGCCGGGGGCGGAAAAACCAAGAATTCCTTAATTTTATGTGTATGTTGGTGCCGCAACACCGGTTTTCTCACCAATGGCAAGCTGCGCAGCAGCCAGGCGAACCACCGGCACGCGGAAGGGCGAACACGAGACATAGTCAAAGCCTGCCGCCCGGCAAAAGGCTATCGATTCGGGGTTGCCGCCATGCTCGCCGCAGATCGACAGGGTGACCTGCGGATTGGCACTGCGGCCACGCTGCACCCCCAATTTCAACAGCTCTCCGACCCCATCCACATCCAGCACATGGAACGGATCTTCAGGAAAGACCTCCTGTTGCACATAGTTGGACATGAAGCGCCCGGCATCATCGCGCGACAACCCATAGGTCATCTGGGTGAGGTCATTGGTGCCAAAGCTCAGGAAGGCCGTATGTGGCGCAATCTCATCCGCCCGCAGCGCTGCGCGTGGGGTCTCCACCATGACGCCCAGACGGTAGTCAAAACTCTCGCCCTGCTCCAAAGCAACAGCCGCCGCCACCGCGTCGATGCGGGCCTTGACCAATTCCACCTCGCGCTTGGCCGAGACCAGCGGGATCATCACTTCCGGCACCACGGGCGCACCGGCCTTGGAGGCCAGAAGCGTGGCCTCAAAAATGGCCCGGGCCTGCATGTCATAGATCTCGGGCACAGTGACCCCCAGGCGCACGCCGCGCAGACCCAGCATGGGATTGTATTCACCCATCTCTTCAACCCGGCGGGTGACGTCGCTCACCGGAATCCCGAGGGCCTCGGACAGCTCCCGCTGGCCGGATTTGGTGGCGGGCAGAAACTCATGAAGTGGCGGATCAAACAGGCGAATGCAGACCGGCATCCCCTCCATGATCTGAAACAGCTCCTGGAAATCTTCGCGCTGCATCGGCAGCAACCGCTCCAGCACCGCTTCCCGCCCGCTCGAAGTCTCGGCAAAAATCATCTCGCGCATCACCGTCAACCGACCGGGATCAAAGAACATATGCTCTGTCCGGCACAGCCCGATGCCCTCGGCATTGAAATTGCGCGCGGTCTGCGCATCGGCGGGCGTATCCGCATTGGCACGAATGCCGATGTCACGGGCCTCATCGGCCCAGGTCAACAGCGCCTGAAAGGCGTCATCCTGGGCTGCCTCCAGCATTTCTGGCTGGCCCGCCAAAATCTCACCGCTGCTGCCATCAATGGTGACAACGTCTCCGGCGCGAAACACCCGCCCCTGGTCGGTGACCAGTTGCTTTTTCTTGGAATCAAATTTCATGTCCGAGGCCCCGACGATACAGGGCAGGCCCAAGCCGCGCCCAATCACCGCCGCGTGGCTGGTCATGCCGCCCTTGCCCGTGAGCACCCCCACAGCCGCATGCATGCCGCGCACATCTTCGGGCGAGGTCTCCCGTCGCACCAGAATGCAAGGTTCCCCCCGGGCAGCACTCGACTGCGCATCGACAGCGGTAAAGACCAGATGACCCGTCGCAGCCCCCGGGCTGGCCGCAATGCCCGACCCGATCACGTCCCGCTGCGCGCCCGGAGCCACCTGCCGGTGCAACAGCTCGTTCAGCACATGGGCATCGACCCGCATCACCGCCTCATGGGGCGGGATGATGCCGTCTTGCGCCAGCGCCACAGCGATCCGCACCGCCGCCCGCGACGAGCGCTGCACCCGCACCCCATCCAGGATATGAACCGCGCCATTCTGAATGACGAATTCCACCTGCATCTCTTCGCGCAGACGCGCGCGCATCAGGGCCGCATCCGCCTTGATGCGGGCAAAGGCCTCCGGTGCCAAATCTTCCAGCGAGGGCCCACGGTCGTCGCGTTCCAGAAACAGCGCCTCCGTGCCCGCCCCCAAGGCTTCACGGCCCTGGCTCTGGCTCAGATAGCGCCCGGTCAGCTGCGGCTTGCCGGTTTTGGAATTCACCAGCTGCAACACCCCCGACCCACATTCGCCCTGGCCCAGCCCCGGAATCATCTCCTGCACCACCAGCCCCAGCCCGGCCTCAGCCGGCGCGCCCTTGGCCTGCCGCAACAGCCGCGCCGAAGTGCCCTCCCAGGCCCGCGACATCGACCGCAACACCGCCGCCAATTGTTCACCGGGATCCTGCGGAAAGACCTCATCCGCCTCCGCCTCATAGGCCTGCAGGATCTCACGCAGCGCATCCGGACCGCCTTCTTCGACGTCGTCAAAGGCATCCGGGTCCAGTCGCGCCACATGTACAGCGTAGGATTGCACAAAGCGCAGATAGAGCGACGAGGCCGCCTCCTTGCCCAGACTGTCACAGAGGCTCACGTAGCGGGCATCATTCATGCCAATGTTCAAAATCGCCGAGGGTCCACCCCAATCCGGCACCTCCGACGAGGGCCGCACGCAGAGCAGCGCATCCTCGCTGAACTCCCCCAGAATGGCAGCCAGATCCGGCAGCTCTCCGGCCGCCGCATTCTGCACCGCAGAGAAAGACAATGCTACCGTACAGGGCACCGGCAAATCCAAACGCACCAGTCTTTGCAAACACTTGGCCCTGCCCCCATGGCTGGAGGTGGCAATCGGTGCCGAGGCGGTGATCAATGTGGCATAGGGGGTATCAGGCATGATTTTTCTGCACTGCGGCACCTTTTTCTTTCACTTGCAGCATACCCAGGACGCATCACCGCGCAAGGGTGAAGCCCCGGCAGCTCACGGAATTTCCGCCATGCTCCCCCCAATGCCACAGCCCGCCCCTTTGGGTTTGGCGAGGGTCAAGGCCCGCGCCAGCGGCCCTGCGACAGCAGGGTTCAGCCTTGAGGCGCGCCAAACCTCTCTTACACTCGATCAGGCGCTTTCAGGGGCAGAGCCACCCCTGAAACGCCTCCCCAGCACATGAAAAGGGCCGCGTCGCAACGCAGCCCCTTGATACTCAGCAGACCATCAACTCCGGATCAGGATTCGATCCGGCTCAGATCCGCAACCTGGCCACAGATCTTGCGGATCTGGCTCAGCAGGTTCAGCCGGTTGCGGCGCACCACGTCCTTGTCGGAGTTCACCTGCACCGCCTCAAAAAACGCATCCAGCGGCGCCCGCAGGGCCGCCATGCCGCCCATGGCGGCCGCGAAATCCTCGGCCTCGATGGCCGCGGAGATCGCCCCCTCGTTTGCCTCAAGTGCTGCAAACAGCGTCTTTTCACTCTCGTCCTCGGCGAATTTCACATCCGCACCGTAAGAATATTCCACCCCATCCTTGTCCTCGGCCTGGGTCAGGATGTTGTTGGCGCGTTTGAACCCCTGCAACAGGTTGGTGCCATCTTCGGACTTCAGGAAATCCTCCAGCGCCCGGGCCCGTTTCACCAGAAGGGTCAGGTCGTCATTGCCTTCCATGGCGATACAAGCGTCGATCACATCGTGACGAATACCCTGATCACGCAGGAAGACCTTGAGGCGGTCGTGGAAGAAACCTAGCAGGTTTTGCGACAGTTCCTCAAACTCGGAACTGTCATCCACTTTCAAGGAAAATGAAGTAAGTAAGGGCATAGTTACTCCATTAGACAAAACCAACCGGATCACACCCAATGCGGCGCGGCGCAGGGCAAAGGGGTCTTTTGATCCCGTGGGCTTTTCATCAATCGCCCAGAACCCGGTGAGGGTATCCAGCTTATCCGCCAGCGCGACCGCAACCGATACGGGCTCGCTCGGCACATCATCCGAGGGGCCCAGCGGCGAATAGTGCATCTCGCAGGCATTGGCGACTTCCTGCGGCAGGCCAGCCGCCTGCGCGTAGTAGCGCCCCATCAGCCCCTGCAGTTCGGGGAATTCATAAACCATCTCAGAGGACAGATCCGCCTTGGCCACCTTGGCCGCCTGTTCCGCCAGATCGGCATCGGCGCCGACAACTGGCGCGATCTCACGCGCCAGAGCAGCGATGCGGTCGATGCGTTCAGCCTGGGTGCCCAGCTTATTGTGGAAGGTGACATTCGACAGCTGCGCGCTCCAGCCCTCCATGCCGGTTTCCGACTTGGCCACCCGCAGGTCGTTCTCCCAAAAGAACTTGGCATCGGCCAGACGCGCCGACAGCACCTTTTGGTTGCCCGCCAGAATGGTCGCGCCCTGATCTGCGGTTTCGCGGTTGGCGACGGTGACAAAGCCCTCGATCCGACCCGTCTTGGGGTTCTTCACCGAAAAGAACTTCTGGTGTTCTTTCATGGAGGTCTGCAGCACCTCTGGCGGCAGCTCCAGGAATTCAGCGTCGATATCACCCAGCAGCACCACCGGGTATTCCACCAGACCGGCAACCTCAACCAGCAGCCCCTTGTCTTCGACCAGCTCCAGCCCCCGAGCAAAGGCCTGATTGCTTGCCTCCTGCCAGATCGCCTGCTGGCGCTCCGCCGGGTCCAGCACCACAAAGGCGCGCTTCAGCTTGGCGGCGTAATCTTCAAAGCCGCTGACAGTTATCGCGCCCGGTGCCATGAAGCGGTGGCCTTGGGTGGTATTGCCGGATGTGATCCCGTCGATGTCCAGCGGCACCACCTCAGCACCGTTTTCATCACTCAGCAGGCACAGGATCGAATGCAAGGGACGCACCCAACGCAAGGTTCCAGCGCCCCAGCGCATGCTCTTGGCCCAGGGGAAATTGCGAATGGTCGCTTCCAGCACCTCAGCGATGATCTCTGCAGCGGCACGGCTCGGCTTTTCGATCTGGGCAAAGTAGACCGCACCCTTGGAGGTGTCGCGCTCTTCCAGCTGATCCCGGGTCAGACCGGCACCGCGAAGGAAACCTTCGATGGCCTTGTCCGGCGCACCAACCTTGGGGCCCTTGCGCTCTTCGCGCAGGGTGGGGCTCTCGGCCAGCAGCCCCTCGATGGCCAATGTCAAACGCCGCGGAGTCGACAGCGCCGCCGCACCCGCATAGGTCAGCCCCGCTTCGACCAGACCATCGGTCATGCGCTTTTTCAGATCCTCAGCGGCACGGGCCTGCATGCGGGCGGGGATCTCTTCGGAAAACAGTTCAATCAGCAGGTCGGGCATCTCAGATCCTCACGGGGGGCTGCACATCGAAGCGCAGCAATATCATAGGTCAAATCGGGGCGAACAAGAGCGGTCATTCAGACGCTCCGCTGGTCTCGGGGCGCGGTGGGCAGGCTTCGCCGACGACGGTGCCATCATAGGCCTTTTCGCCACATTCATTCAGCTCATGCCAGGCAAAGCCCTGGCCCGCCTCGGTCACCGCCACGATGCGATCCACCCCGTAGGAGATATTCTTGACCGAGACAAAAGCCGTTGCCGTCCCAGCGGTCAGGGCCTTGCCCAGCGCTTCGGCGTTGAAACAATCGAACCAGTCAGGCGCAATGCGTGGCTCCTGCTTGTCGGAGATCTGAAAGAGCTGCGCCAGCTCCTGCCGGGTCACAGAGGTGGTGAAACAGGCGCGATAACGGATCGGCGAGCTGCCCGCATCGATGGCCTGGAAATCGCCATAGGAAATGGGGCGCGGTGTGTCTTCGCCCAGCGGCAACAACACCACATCCTGGCCCGGGCTTGCGATGACCTCATCGTAGTAGCCATAGACCTGCAGGTAGTACATGCCGCCACCCGCTGCGAGGGCTGAGATCACCAGGATCGCTGCCAGAAATTTACCCATCATGCGACGTTGTCCAGAATTTGTAATGTTTCATTTGTAGCAATGCCTGCAACAGGCAGGTTAGACCAGAGCGGAGCCGACAAAGACCCAACAACCGCTGGAGGTACCTCGTGGAGCTGCAATTTGCCATTGGCATGTTTGGCGCGCTGTTCGCCGTCATGAACCCGTTTGTGAACTTGCCGATCTTTCTGAGCCTGACCGCCGGAATGGATCCCGCCCGCCAAAGAAAAACGGCGCTGCAGGTCCTGTTCTACACCACGGCAAGCTGTCTGATCGTCGCCCTTGGGGGCTCTGCCATTTTGGGGTTCTTTGATATCTCGATCGACGCCTTCCGGCTGGCCGGCGGGCTGGTGTTGCTGCAGATCGGTTTTCACATGCTCAACGGCAACGACAGCAGCGCCCACCACGGGACCACGGCTGAACAGCAAAGCCACGCCGAAGTCGACAGCATTGCCTTTTACCCGATGACCTTTCCGATGCTGGTTGGGCCGGGCACCATGACCACGCTGATCCTTTTCACCCACAAGGTGCAGACGCCGAAGGATTGGATCGGCTACGGGGCCTGTGTGGCTGCGGTCCTCATCCTGCTGGGGCTGGTACTTTATTTTGCCGCAGATATCGGTCGTGTGCTCACCGCAACCATGCGCACCATCATGACCCGGATCATGGGGATGATCCTGCTGGCCATTGCGGTGGGCATGATCACAGCCGGCGCCGTCAAACTGTTGCCGGGACTGGCCTGAAGAGGAGCGGCCGAAAGCATTCACGCAACCTGGCCTCCCGCCTCGGTCAGCACAAAGGCATCGGCGCATTGCTTGGCCAGGGCCCGCACCCGGCCGATATAGGCCTGACGTTCGGTGACAGAGATCACCCCGCGTGCATCCAGCAGGTTGAAGACATGGCTGGCCTTGATGCATTGGTCATAGGCCGGATGCGCCATGATGATGCGCTTGCCGGTCTTGGGGTCGTCGTGTTCCTGCGCCAGAATCGCGGCGCATTCGGCCTCCGCCTCTTCAAAATGGCGCAGCAGCACCTCTGTGTTGGCGACATCAAAGTTCCAGCGGGCATATTCTTCTTCGGTCTGTTTGAAGACATCCCCATAGCTCAGCGCGATTGGTGCATCCGGATCGTTGAAGGGCATGTCCATGACGTGATCGACGCCCAGGATATACATCGCCAACCGTTCCAGACCATAAGTCAGCTCGCCCGAGACCGGGGTGCAATCATGGCCACCGACCTGCTGAAAATAGGTGAACTGGCTGACTTCCATCCCGTCGCACCAGACTTCCCAGCCCAGCCCCCAGGCCCCCAGGGTCGGGCTTTCCCAGTCATCCTCGACAAAGCGGATGTCGTGCAGCTCCATATCGACGCCAATCGCTTGTAGCGAGCCGAGATACAGCTCTTGCAGATTGGGCGGGCTGGGTTTGATCAGCACCTGATACTGATAATAGTGCTGCAACCGGTTGGGGTTTTCGCCATAACGCCCATCGGTGGGACGGCGCGAGGGCTGCACATAGGCGGCGGCCCAGGGTTTGCTGCCCAGCGAACGCAGGGTGGTGGCCGGGTGAAAGGTCCCGGCACCAACTTCCATGTCATAGGGCTGCATCATGGCACAGCCCTTGGAGGCCCAGTAGCTCTGCAGCCGCAGAATGATCTCCTGGAAGGAACGCGGCGCGCTGTTGGTGGTCTCTGTCATGTCCAATCCCTCGTCTGGGCCCCGATGCAGGCCTATTTGCGACAGCAAATGCGGGGTTCTTCCTATGCAAGCCCCTTGGCAGGGTCAACGGCAAGTCGCACCAGACAGGTGCTTCTGTCCACCCCAACAGCCTCCGCTAACGCAATTACGCCGCCCCTTGCGGCCTGCGCCGCCCCTGACCGGGCCGTGATATTAAGGCAATACTCACCAGATTGCTGCAACAAGTCACGAATTCCCCCCCCCGAGGGGCGTTCCCTTTATCGCCGCAAAATGTTTATCTGCGCGGCAATAAATTGGTTAACCGGGATAGGGTCCTGAGAATGACAAAAATGATTGCAGCACTGGTTCTGGCGTTTGCCGCACTGACCTCTGCTTTGACCGTGCCAGCCTATGCACAACAGAACGCGCAAGACACCGTCTGGATCCAGGTGGCAGCGCGCCCCTCTCTGGCTTCGGCCCAGGACGAGGCGCAGATCTTTGCTGCCAAATTGCCGGATGTGGCGGGCTTTGCCCTGGGCGGTGGTTGGTACGGGGTCCTGATCGGCCCCTATACTCGCGAAGACGCCGAACGGGTGCTGCAGGTCTATCGCAATGAGCGTCAGATCCCACGTGACAGTTTCATCGCCTTCCCGGCCAACCTGCGCAATCAGTTCTACCCCCTGGCCGGCGACGCCGCCCAGGCCGCGACGGCAGCCCCCAGCCAAGCGCCCAGCCAACCCCTGGTCGAAGCCGCGCCACAGGCCGAGACTACAGAAGCGCCCGCCACAACTGCTGAAGAGCCCGTGGTGATTGCCCAGGTTGCCCCCACTCTGCCCGATGAGACCCCGGCCCAGGCCCGCCGCAGCGAGCGTCTGCTCAGCCGGGAAGAGCGCAAACAGTTGCAGATCGCCCTCAAAGCCGCCGGTTTCTACACCTCGGCAATCGATGGTGCCTTTGGTCGCGGCACCCGCGGCTCGATGTCGGATTGGCAGATCTCCAAGGGGCTGGAGCCCACCGGTGTTCTGACCACCGCCCAGCGCCAAATGCTGCTGGATGACTACAATGCACCGCTGATCTCGGTTGGCATGCGCCGTATCAGCGATAATCGCGCGGGTATTGCCCTCAAAATCCCGGCAGCTGAGGTGTCTTTCACCAATTATGAACCGCCCTTTGCCCATTACAACGCCACCGGCGATCTGGGTGTTCGGGTGCTGCTGATCAGCCAGCGCGGCGACAAGAGCACGCTTTATGGTCTCTATGACATCATGCAGACGCTGGAGATCGTGCCCCTGGAAGGCCCCCGCGAGCGCAAGGCCAACAGCTTTACTCTGGAGGGGCGCGATAGCCGCATCACCTCTTTCACCCAGGCCAGCCTTAAAAACGGCGAGATCAAAGGCTTTACCCTGATTTGGCCCGCTGGTGACGAGGCCCGCCGCGCCCGGGTTCTGACCGCCATGCAAGAGAGCTTTGAGCGGCTCGATGGGGTGCTGGATGATGCTGCTGGCGCTGATATCCAACAGGATATCGACCTGCTGTCCGGGCTGGAAATCCGCAAGCCACGCCTGTCGCGATCCGGCTTCTTTGTCAGTGCCAATGGCATGGTTGTGACCACATCCGATGTGGTGCAGGCCTGCACCCGGATCACCCTGGATCACGGCTATGCCGCAGAGCTGGTGGCGCAGGACGCCGACAGCGGCATGGCAATCCTGCGGCCCAGCCAGACCCTGGCGCCAATGGCCGTGGCCGAGCTCAGCACCCAGAGCCCGCGCCTGCAATCCGAGATCGCCGTCTCAGGTTTCTCTTATGAGGGTGTTCTTGGCGCGCCCAGCCTGACCTGGGGCAAACTGGCCGATGTCAAAGACCTTGACGGCGACAACGGCGTTGCCCGTCTGGCTCTGTCGGCACAGCCCGGCGACGTCGGCGGCCCGGTGGTCGACGCCTCTGGTGCGGTGCTGGGCATGTTGCTGCCCAAGCAAAGCTCAGATCGTCAATTGCCCGCAGATGTCAGCTTTGCCGTCAATGCAGCCGTGATCCGCAGCGCAATGGAAGCCGCCGGTGTCACGGCACAGAGCCAATCGACTGGCGCCCCCCTGCCCAATCAGGCGCTGGTCAATCGCGCCACCGGCATGACCGTTCTGGTCAGCTGCTGGGAATAACAGGCCCCGGGGCCAGCCAGGCTAGCCCCGGTTTCATTGAAACAAAATACGCCGGCGGAGATATCCGCCGGCGTATTTTGTTTTCCACACCCCTAGCAGGTCTTCAATGAAGCCAGCTTCAGTAGGCGTGAATGCGGCCATCCCAGGTGTGAAAACACCCCGTGGTCTCCACCGTGAGAACATCAAATTCCCGAATCAACCCGCTGGCCGATTCTTCGACGGTGATATCGCCCTCTTCGCCGCCCATATCGGTCCGGACCCAGCCGGGATGGTAAATGCCCACCGCAATGCCTTCGGGTTTGAGATCTGTGGACAGGTTGCGGCCGATATTCAGCGCGGCCGCCTTGGAGGCCCGATAGGCATAGCTGCCCCCGGGCGCGCGCGCATGGCTGGCCATCTGCGACGAAATGATTGCAATCTTGGGGGCCTGGGCCAGCCGCAGATTGGGCAGCAACGCCTGCACGGTCAAAAACACCCCGGTCACATTGGCGGCCAGGCTCTTGCCCCAAACCTCGGCGGTGTAGTCTTCCAGGGCCATGCCTTTGTCGAGATAGACCCCGGCGTTGCAAACCAACAGATCAACAGGCTGGTCCTTGATCTGCGCCGCAAAACGCGCCTGTTGCCCCGGATCGGTCACGTCCAACCGCACCCCTGAAGAATGGTCGCGTGAGGTCCCGGTCACGTCATGCCCCGCATCACAAAGCTGTTTTGACATTTCCTTGCCGATGCCACGACTGGCGCCCGTAATCACTACATGCATCCCGTTGAGCCTTTGTATGAGGAGAGTGCTAGGTCAATTCGTCTTACGGTTGCGGCCAAATGGCAAGGGCAAAACCGGAATTCCATCTTCAATCAAGGCCTTGGCCTCGTCCGGCTTGGCCTCGCCATAGATCGCACGTTCCGGCGCATCCCCGAGATGCATGGCCCGGGCCTCACTGGCAAAATCCTTGCCCACATAGTCAGAGTTTTCCTCCACTCTGCGGCGCAATTCCCCCAGAGCCTGCTCCATCTTGCCCGCAGCCTCACCCGCAGGCTGGCTAAGCGCGCCAGGACCAGCGACCGGGTCCGCAGTTGCGGGGGCAACCGGTTGGCCTTCGGAATGTGCCCGCCCCGCTGGACCAGCGCCCGAATTCTGCTGAGCGCCCTGCTCGGCTGCGGGTAGCTCTGGCTCGCCAATTCCGGAAACAGCCTTGCGGCCGGTACGCACCCGCGGGGCCATGATCGCCTTTTCCACCTTGGTGCTGCCGCAATAGGAACAGCTGACCAATCCTGCCGCCGCCAATTTGTCATAGGCGCTGGCAGACTGGAACCAACTGTCAAAGCTGTGGCCGTCGGCACATTTCAGATTGTAGTTTATCATTCTCTTACTCGTAGCAGGCTTTGCTGATTAGCGGGGCATCAATTGCAAGATCAAGGGCAAAAACTGCGCCGCTCCGGGGCAAATCCCCTCAGCGCCGCAGTGGCAGCCGGGCGACAAAGCGCTCCAGCAGCTCTGTTTCGGACTGGTCTGCCTCAACCGCCAGCCGACGCAGGCCAAAATGCACCCGCGCCACCTCGTGATAATAGCCCGAATAAACGTAGTTTGTGGTCGCCCCGGCTGCAGCCCCCAGGATCGGCACCGATTGCGCCGCCAGCTTGTGCCCCATGGCTGTGGCCAGGCGCGGTGCCACCGTGCTGATCATCTGCCCCAGCGCCTGCCCGGACAGGCTGAGGCGCAGCGAGACAAAGGCGGTCTCGGCCCCGTCATCGCTGGCAAGCGGCCCGGCAGAAGCAAAGACCCGCAGACAATCAAAGGTCACGCTTTCGCCATTGGGGTCAAACCCTTCGCTGGCAGCGGCGTCCTGGATTGTGCGCAACAAAAACGCAGTTGTGGCCGGCAGTTCCACCAGCGCCCCTGGCAGTCCGGCAGCGCCACCGGCGGCCCCCATGGCGGTACTGACCAAGCGATTCACTCTGGCCGATTGTCCCGGCACCACCCGGCGCGACTGTCGCGCCGCCTGCATCGCCAGATGCAACGCCTGTCCGGTGGCCTGACCCAGCTGGCGGCGTACCGCGCCTGGCAGCCGGTCGAGCAAGTTCTCCACCTGCCCCCCCATCGCATTCAGCAGATTGACCCCCAGCCCGCTGGCCGCCTGATAGCGCCGCGCCAAAGCATCGAGTTCAGCCGCGACATCTTCGGGCGACATTGCGGGCGTATCTGTCAGAATTTCACTCATGGCTGGGGCCTCCCTCGATACTAGAGATTGGCCCACGACAGAGGTCTTTCAAGGCTCCCTGGTGTCAAAGAGCGCCCCCGTGCCAGCGCGTGACCTGGCCACTGACACCTGCCCAGGCCCCCGCTTGCAGCGCCACCCCCAACACCCGATCCGGGTTGGTAGGCGGCGGCATATCGACCCCCGCAAGCCGCTCAAAGCCAAACCGTCGGTAATAGGGCGCATCCCCGACCAGCATCACCCGATGCCAGCCGCTTTCGGCGGCCTTGGCCAGGCTGTCGCGTATCAAAGAGCCGCCCAGCCCCTCGCCCTGATGCGTCGGGTGCACCGCCACCGGCCCCAACAGCAGCGCTGTGGCAGATTGGTCGGCGGTCTCGATCTGCACTGGCCAGAACCGGATCGCCGCCGCCAGAATACCCAGCTCATCCCGTGCCACCTGGCTCAGCCCCTGCACCGGCGGCACATCATCGCGCAGCCGGTAAGAGGACAGCGCCTCGCGTCCCGGCGCAAAGCACAGATCATAAAGCGCCTCGACCTCCCAACGGTCTTCAGCCATTTCCGCCATCAATTCTATCACGCCAGTGGGCCTCCGCGCGTCGCGCCTCTTGTCAGGGCTGGCAATCGCCCTAGCACGGGCGTAACTCTGGGGCAAACAATTGGAGAGGCACCATGTTCTATCGCCCCGAGGACGGCCACGGGCTGCCGCACAACCCGTTCAACGCGCTGATCACTCCGCGCCCCATTGGCTGGATCTCTTCGCGCAGCGCAGATGGCATCGACAATCTGGCCCCCTACTCCTTTTTCAACGGTGTTGCCTATACGCCGCCGCAGGTGATGTTTGCCTCGACAGGGAGCAAGGACGACCAGCCCCATGGCAAGGACAGTCTCGCCAATATCGAGGCCACCGGAGTCTTCTGCGTCAATATCGTCGCCTTTGAGATGCGCGATGCGATGAATGCCAGCTCTGCCACCCTCGACAAGGAGGTGGACGAGTTCGACCACGCGGATCTGGAGCGCGCTGAATGCGACACCATTGCCTGCGCCCGCGTTGCCAAGGCCCCGGCGGCGCTGGAGTGCCGCCTGACCCAGATCGTCACCCTGCCCGGTGCGGCCAACCGGGTCGCCTTTGGCGAGGTCACCGGCATCCATCTGCGCGACGACTGTCTGCGCGACGGGATCTTTGACGTGACCACCTTCCAGCCCCTGGCCCGCATGGGCTATCGCGACTACTGTGTTGTGCGAGAGGTCTTCTCTCTCGCCCGCCCTGACGATTGAGGCCCCGCAATGCCCCTACCCAATCCCGCCCTGCGCAACCCGATCATACTGCCCGACGGGCAGGCCCATGCGGGAACCGTGATGCTGGCCTCTGCAATTGATCACCCCAATTTTCAGGTTGGCGATTTCACCTATGCCTCCGACTTTACCCCGCCCGCCGACTGGGCCGCGCATCTGGCCCCCTATCTGTTTCCCGGTGCCCGCGAGCGCCTGATGATCGGTCGGTTCTGCCAGATTGCCCATGGGGTACGGTTCATAACCTCCTCCGCCAACCATGCCCAGGACGGGCTCAGCTGCTACCCCTTTCCGGTCTTTGATCCGGCCCAGATGGCGGATTTTCAACCCGACACCCGTGACACCGTGATCGGCAATGACGTCTGGATCGGCTATGGGGCCATGATCCTGCCCGGCGCACGCGTCGGTGATGGTGCCATCATCGGTGCCGGCGCAGTGGTGCGGGGCTCAGTGCCCCCCTATGCCATCGTCACCGGCAACCCCGCCAGCGTGCAGCGCTATCGCTTTTCCAAGCCACAAATCGCCCGCCTGCTGACCCTGAAATGGTGGCTGTGGCCCGCCGAGGCCCTGGCGCGCGCCGAACCGGCTCTTCTCGCTGGCGATCTCGACATGCTCGAAGACCTCGCCCCAGATTGATCCCGCTGCATCTGCTGCTTCGGAGCCACCCTCGCCTTGCGCCTCTGCGGGCGGATCGCACAAGGCGCGCAAGGCCAAATCGCCGAGGCTCCGCGCCCCAATGGGGCGGGGATACGGCTATTTTGTTTGCCGCGCCGCAGGGCGCATCTGCCAGCAAGAGCAACAGGCCAGAGGGAGGATCAGAGGCAGCAGTTGCTGCTTGGGTGAACCCGAACCCCCAACTCCACAAACAAAAAAGCCGCGCCCCGTCAGGGGCGCGACCGTTTAACAGCAGCAATTGCGATCCGGGTTAGTGACCTCCCAGGATCCCGGTCTTGACGGAATAATCCACCGCGACCTGATATTCCGGATCATCATCACTGTCGATCATCAGATGACCCGCCTTGGTCAGCAGCTCATGACAATCGCGGCTGAGGTGACGCAGCATCAGGGTCTTGCCCGCAGCCTCATATTTGCCAGCTATGGCTTCGATCGCCTGCAGTGCCGATTGATCCACCACCCGGCTGCGTTCAAATTCGACAATCACCTTGTCGGGGTCATTTTCGACGTCAAACAGCTCGATGAACCCATCGGTGGAGCCAAAGAACAGCGGGCCCTCGATCTCATAGACCTTGGCCCCCTCTTCGCTCTCGGACTGGCGGATCACCGCATGAATGCGGCGCGCATTGTTCCAGGCATAGGCCAGGGCCGAGACGATAACCCCGACAACCACCGCTACCGCCAGATCGCTCATCACCGTGACCACGGTCACCAGCACGATCACAAAGGCATCCATGGCGGGCACCTTGGTCATGATCTTGAGCGAGTTCCAGGCAAAGGTGCCGATCACCACCATGAACATCACCCCAACCAGCGCCGCCAACGGGATCTGCTCGATCAGAGGCGAGGCCACCACGATGAAGGCCAGGAGAAACAGCGCCGCCACGATACCGGCAATCCGGGTCCGGCCGCCGGATTTCACGTTGATCATCGACTGACCAATCATGGCACAGCCGCCCATGCCACCAAAGAAACCGGTAATCACATTGGCCGTCCCCTGCGCGATGCACTCCTGGCTGGCACCACCGCGTTTGCCGGTGATCTCCCCCACCAGGTTCAGGGTCAGCAGGCTCTCGATCAAGCCAATGGCCGCCAGGATCACCGAATAGGGCAGAATGATCATCAAGGTCTCCCAGGTGAAGGGGGCCAGCGCATCGCCGTAGATACCGATGCCTTCACCAAAGGGCACATGGATAAAGGGCAAACCGCCCTCGATCGAGGCCATATCGCCGACCCGCGGCACATCCAGGCCAAAGACAATCACGATACCGGCCACAATGCCGATGCCTGCCAGAGGGGCCGGAATGATCGAGGTGATCTTGGGCGTGCCCCAGATGATCACCATGGTCAGCCCGACCAGCCCCAGCATCAGCATCATGGACAGCCCCGACAGCCATTCAGCCCCATCGGTGCCGGGCACTTTGAACTGGGTCATCTGCGCCAGGAAGATCACGATGGCCAAGCCATTGACAAATCCCAGCATCACCGGATGCGGCACCAGACGGATGAACTTGCCCCAATGCATCACCCCGGCAATAAGTTGCAGGATCCCCATCAGCACCACAGTGGCAAAGAGATATTCAACCCCATGTTGGGCCACCAGCGCCACCATGACCACGGCCAAGGCACCGGTCGCGCCCGAAATCATCCCCGGGCGACCGCCTATCAGCGCCGTGACCAGTCCCACCAGAAAGGCCGCATAAAGCCCCACCAGCGGGTGCACCCCGGCGACAAAGGCAAAGGCCACGGCCTCGGGCACCAGCGCCAGGGCAACGGTCAGCCCGGAGAGCACTTCGGTGCGCACCCGCGCAACCGACCACCCCTCATCCTGCATGATCGAGAGGTTCGGCGGGGAAATACGATTGGCCAGCAGGGCCATGGCGGCGCGTCTCATGGGAAATACCTGTGATTGGGGAGCTTGTGTTCGCTGCCCGCCCCTAGCCCAAATTCTGCAATGGCACAAGGGCGCAGCTCAGCTCTGCCCCTGTCAGGCCATGCCTGTGACCCAATCATACCCCCGACCGCGCACGCCCAGATCGTCACCTTAGGGCGGCAGTCGCCATCACCGCCCCAAGATACAAGCCAAAGCCAAAGCTGAGATGGGTCACGAGACTGCGCGCCCTCGCCGCCCAGGGCGCTGGCAGCTTGCGGGCCGCCATGCCCATCCCCAATCCCGGCTGCATCGTCAGCATGGGCAGCACAACCGTTGCCGCGCCAAAGCCGACAATCGGCACCAGCTGGGGCCGCTGCAGGGTCTCGCCTCCCAAGATCGCCCACATGAGCGCAGCCAACGCCAGTCCCACCCCATAGTGAAACAGCCATCCCAAAGCGCGCTCATAAGGCACCTGCCCCGCCGTTGCAGGATTGGTCAGAACCAATTGCCCCCGCAGCACATGCCCCAGCCAGCGTCCCACCAGCGCCCAGTCCATCGCCCGCTCGCCAAAGACATGCACCCGCAGCAAGGAAATGGCATCCATGACCGCTGTCGCCACCAGCCCCACCACCACGATCCATGCCATCTCCTGATATATCTCACTCATTGCCTGCTCCTTTTCTTGACACCAGCGTTCAGCAGGGGTCTTGTTTGCAAATTGAAGCTCGCTTGAGGTCAAGATGAAATCTCTGGATATTGCCGAAGTCTCCCGGCGCAGCGGTTTGAAACCCTCTGCCCTGCGCTACTACGAAAGCCTTGGGGTGATCGCTGCGGACAGTCGCAAGGGGTTGCGACGTCAATATGACCCATCGGTGCTGGACCGACTGGCCCTGATCGCCCTGGGTCAACGGGCCGGATTTTCGCTACAGGACATTGCCGCCACCCTTGGTGCGGCCACCGGGGCCGAGGCCGAATTCGAGCTGGATCGCCAAGGCATTTCAGACCGCGCCGACGCGGTCGACCGCCGCATCCGCGAGCTGACCCTCTTGTCGCGGGCCCTGCGCCATGTGGCCCAATGCCAGGCCCCAAACCACGCGCAATGCCCAAAATTCCGCCAGATGATGGCAGAGGCCCTCACCTGGTCCGGTGAAAACAGACAAAAGCTCTGACGCCACTTTTGTAAAAGGGCACGCGCCCCCTCTTTCATCTTTCAAAAAATATTCCCGCCGGAGGCCCCGCGGTTGTCAAACCGCGCGCATGAAGGCACAAACCAAGGGCAGCAGCGACAGACAGGAGTGCAGCGCGTGACCAAGGACACCATGATTGCCGTGATCGGCGGATCCGGGATTTACGACATTGACGGGTTGGAAGACGCGACATGGATCCATGTCGACACCCCCTGGGGCAGCCCCTCTGACCAGATCCTCACCGGCAGCCTTGAGGGTATCAAGATGGCCTTCCTGCCCCGTCACGGTCGTGGTCATGTGCATTCTCCCACCGAGGTGCCCTATCGCGCCAATATCGATGCGCTGAAGCGGCTTGGCGTCACAGATGTCTTTGCCATCTCGGCCTGCGGCTCTTTCCGCGAGGAAATGGCCCCCGGCGATTTTGTCATTGTCGACCAGTTCATCGACCGGACGTTCGCCCGCGAAAAAAGCTTTTTTGGCACCGGCTGTGTTGCCCATGTCAGCGTCGCCCACCCCACCTGCGCACGGCTCTCGGATGCGGCAGAACAGGCGGCCCGGGACGCCGGCATCACCGTGCATCGCGGCGGCACCTATCTCTGTATGGAAGGACCGCAGTTTTCCTCCATGGCCGAAAGCAAAATGTACCGCGAAAGCTGGGGCTGCGATGTCATCGGCATGACCAATATGCCTGAGGCCAAATTGGCCCGCGAGGCCGAGCTGTGTTATGCCTCTGTGGCCATGGTCACCGATTACGACAGCTGGCACCCAGAGCATGGCGCGGTGGATATCAGCGACATTCTCGCCACCTTGCAGGGCAACTCCAGCAATGGCCGCGAGCTGGTGCGCCGCCTGCCCGCCATTCTGGGAAAATCTCGCGAGGATTGCCCGCTTGGCTGCGACAAGGCGCTAGAATACGCCATCATGACCGCCCCCGACAAGCGCGACCCCACCCTGCTGGCCAAACTGGACGCCGTTGCGGGCCGGGTTCTGGGCTGAGAGCCCTTTTCGTACCCCCAAACCAAAACAAACCAACGCCCGGGCCGGATCAGGTCAAGGCGTTGGTCTTTTGACAGATCCATAAGTATCTCTGCTGCCAGTGTGGAGCTGCGCTACGCCACCAGAATCTGCCGTCACTGGGTCTTTGCTGTCACAGAGCGCCACTGATCTTCGCCCCCCTCTGTAAATGCTGTCTCCCTGCCCCTTCATAACCAACAGGCCATTCCGCCCTCAACGAGGTAACGATGCGACTACATGGTTTAGACATTGCCCGATTTCTGGCGTTTTGCGGCATGGTGCTGGTGAATTTTCGGATAGCCGCTCAGGTCGATCCTGACGGAAGTCTTGTCTCTTCTCTAACGAACGCACTGGAGGGGCGCGCCTCTGCCCTCTTTGTCGTTCTGGCCGGGATCGGTCTTAGCATCGGGCAGGCAAGCAGGGGCGTGCTCTTTGCGCGGGCAATGGTTCTCTTTGCCTTGGGGGTGCTCAATCTAACCATTTTTGAAGCCGATATCCTGCATTTCTATGCACTCTACTTTCTATTGGCTCTGCCCTTTCTCTCGGCCCCACCGCCTGCCTTGCTCTGGGCCGCGTTGGGGGCTGTGACTGTTGGTTTTCTCAGCCTGATCCTGCTCGACTACGAGGCCAATTGGGACTGGCAGACCTTCACCTACGCCGAATTCTGGACATTGGAAGGATTTCTGCGCCACAGCTTCTTCAACGGCTGGCACCCGGTCTTCCCTTGGGTCGGCTTTGTCTTGCTTGGCATGTGGATCGGCCGCCTAGATCTGCACCGGAATGCCATACAGATCCGCCTGATTCTGGGCGGGTTGACG
Organism: Roseobacter sp.; assembly: GCA_015665415.1. GTDB lineage: Bacteria > Pseudomonadota > Alphaproteobacteria > Rhodobacterales > Rhodobacteraceae > Pseudophaeobacter. The sequence continues at coordinate 161,928 of JADFAE010000005.1, read as the reverse complement.
GCCGCACTGATAGGAGCCCTGCCCAGATACCTGCTGCAAGGGTCTGAATTGGCCGAGGTCTTTGGCACTGCCTCCATCCCGCCCGGTCCCTTCTATATGCTGGCCGCCAGCGGCACCGCTGCTTTGGTGATCGGGCTGATGCTGCGCATCGGCGACCAACTTGACCAACTGGGGATTGCCGAATGGCTGGCGGCACCCGGACGCATGGCGCTCAGTCTTTATGTAATCCACATCCTTCTGGGCATGGGTATACTCGAGGCGATGGGACAGCTTGACGGATCGCTCACACCCCAGGAAATCTTTGGCTTCAGCCTGGGGTTCTGCGCGTTTTCCATGATGCTCACCTGGTTTTGGAACCTGCTGGCCAAACGGGGCCCCCTGGAAGAACTGATGCGCAGGACTTCGGATCTTTTTCGTTGACCTCAAGTGGCCGAACTGTCTTTGCTGATCACAGAAAACAGGATAGTCGCCAATGGATTTCAACCTCTGGCTGGCCTTTGCCGCCGCTTCTACCGCACTTTTGCTGATCCCCGGCCCCACGGTCCTTTTGGTGCTGAGCTATGCACTGTCGAAGGGGAAGCAGGTCGCGGTAGCTTCAGCCCTTGGTGTCGCTTTGGGGGACCTCATCGCCATGAGCGCCTCTCTGGCCGGGCTAGGCGCCCTGGTGATGGCTTCGGCCACACTGTTCGCGGTGCTGAAATGGTTTGGGGCCGCCTATCTTTTATGGCTTGGCGTCAAGCTCTGGCGCAGCGCATCTGGTGCCAGTGGCCTCTCAGCGCTGTCCAAACCCGATGACATTCGGGCCTCTGGTGTCTTTGGCCATACGGCAGTTGTCACCGCGTTCAACCCCAAATCCATCGCCTTTTTTATCGCCTTTGTGCCGCAGTTCATCCGCCCCAGCGAGAGCCTGACGCCGCAATTTACCATCCTGATTGCAACCTTTGTCGGCCTTGCCGCGCTCAATGCCCTAGTCTACGCCCTTCTGGCGGATCGGCTGCGGCGCTGGATCGCGCGCCCCAGCACCATTGCCAATTTAACCCGCACCGGCGGTGTGGCGCTGATCGGCATGGGGCTGACCACCGCGTTTCTGAGGCGCCCGAGCTGACTCCACAGCTTTAATCTTGGTGGTGCTGCAACAGTGTCGGGGCCGATGCAGGTGTTTTGGCCCCGCCCTCTTGCCAGCGCCCCCGGCTTCGGTCAAACCCTCAGGGCCTCAAAAGATGGACAGCAAAAGAAAGTGGTTCCATGCCGAAGAAATCCGCCGTCAAAGACTATATCCGTACTATCGTCGACTTTCCGCACGAAGGCATCATGTTTCGCGATGTAACGACACTGTTTGCCGACCCGCGCGGGTTTCGCATGGCCATCGATCAGATGCTGCATCCCTATGCCGGTGAGCGGATCGACAAGGTGGTCGGGCTCGAGGCCCGCGGCTTCATTCTGGGCGGGGCCATTGCCCACCAGCTCAGCGTTGGCTTTGTGCCCATCCGCAAAAAGGGCAAATTGCCGGGGCGCACCCTCAGCCAGGACTACAAGCTGGAGTATGGCGAAGCCATCGTCGAGATCCACGAAGACGCGATACAACCCGGAGAGAAAATTCTGGTGGTTGATGATCTTCTGGCCACGGGGGGCACCGCCTCTGCCGGCATCAAGCTGATCGAGCGCTTGGGCGGAGAGATCATCTCCTGTTGTTTCATTGTCGACCTCCCCGATCTGGGCGGACGCAAGGCCCTGGAAGAGCTGGGCATGGATGTTCATGTTCTTTGCGAATTCGAAGGCGAGTAGCTCTCTCCAAACCCAAGATGGGCCACAAAGGAAAAGCTCCCGCCCGTCAGGTCCCCACTGAGGTGGGTTCCTTCCCCTTGGGCGTGGCCCTTGGGGCTCACGGAGCCAAAAGGGCCACGCCGCGCAACAGCGCGGCGCCCGGCCCATGGGGCCGATACTCCATACAAAGGAGGGACAGGATGCGCGGGAGCCCCCCGCTTTTTCAAGTGTCGCTTCAATTTTGCAAGGGCAGCACTGCACCAGGGTTCATGATGCCATTGGGGTCGAGCGCCTGTTTGATCACGCCCATCGCTGCCAGCTTCACCGGATCCCCAAAACGCTGCAAGTCTGCCACTTTCATGCGCCCAACGCCATGTTCAGCACTAAAAGAGCCCCCCATGCTGTGCACCAGCTCATGCACAGCCTGTTTCACCGGCTCCCGCAGTTCCTGGTAGTCGCTTCGAGAACGGCCTTTGGCGGGAAACACATTGTAGTGCAGATTGCCATCCCCGAGGTGACCAAAACAATTGATCCGCATATCGCCCTGTCCAAGACCAGCGATCACCTCTGCCCCGCGTGCGATAAAGGCAGGGATTTCAGAAATCGGCACCGAAATGTCATGGCTGGACACGGACCCCACCAGGCGGTTGGCCTCAGGGATGAATTCGCGCACCGCCCAGAGCGCCTGCGCCTGGGCCTCGGATTGCGCAATCACCCCGTCCTGCGCCAAACCAGCCTCCGCAGCCCGCTCAAACATTGTCGTCAGCGCGGCCACCGGATCCCCGCCCTGCGCCAGGCCGACATCAACCAGCACCGACCATTCCGGGGCCCGCTCAAACGGCTGGCGCAGCTGCGGCAGGTGCTCTGACAGGAAGTCCAGCCCCTGACGGTGCAACAGTTCAAAGGCGCTCACCGCCTCTCCCAGCTGGTCCCGCGCTAGGGCCAAAAGCGCAATCGCCGCCTCTGGAGAAGGCACCACAATGACAGCCACACCCTGACAGGCCGGAAGCGGGGCCATCTTGAGCGCGGCGGCGGTGATGACCCCCAGACTGCCTTCGGATCCGATGAGCAGATTACGCAGATCATAACCGGTGTTGTCTTTGCGCAGGCGGGTCAACCCGTTCCAGATCTCACCCGAAGGCAACACAGCTTCCAGCCCAAGGCAAAGATCCCGGGTATTGCCGTAGCGCAGAACATTGACCCCGCCTGCATTGGTTGCAAGATTGCCGCCAATCTGCGCCGTGCCTTCAGAGGCCAGCGACAGCGGGAACAGGCGTCGCTGATCCAAAGCTGCTTGCTGCACATCCGCCAGAATGGCGCCGGCCTCAGCGACCAGAACATTCTCCTGCGGATAGACCGCCCGGATCCGGTTCATGCGCTCCAGCGAAATCACCAGGGGCGGCGTGCCCTCCGGCTTGACTTGCCCCCCCACCAGCCCGGTGCCGCCGCCATAGGGCACCACCGGCACCCGCGCCGCATTGGCAGTCCGCAGCAGAAGTGCAACCTCGCTGACGCAACCGGGCTTGGCCAGGATCCCGACCTGGCCCCGATACCGTCCACGGGGTTCTTCCTGATATCTCGGCTCGGGGGAACACAGCACCCCCGGCGGCAGCAAGGTAGAAAGTGTGGCGGCAAAATCGGCATCAGCAGGAGCATAAGTCATCCCCCTGCATCCGAAATCCCGCTGGCCATTGCAACCCCTACCTGCCCTCGTTCTGCGTGCCTGCACCCATCAAAACGCGCCTGCGGCTTGTGATCTGTCGCCTCCGCGCCGCGCCCCGGCGCGGCGCCAGGCCCAAGGCTGGAGCTGGAGGCTTGGTGTCAGCCAAGGCTTCCTTCAGACGCGGGAGCGCTGCGTTTGCTGTTTCCGTTGTCGGTTCAGCCCGCCTGGGTGCGGCCGCGGCGATCGTGACGCAGGGCTGCATAAAGCACATGGGTCCGCCAGCGCCCATTGATCTGCAGATAGGATTGCGCCACGCCCTCATATTTGAAATTGGATTTCTCCAGCAACCCCCGCGAAGCCGCATTTTCCGGCAGGCAGGCGGCCTCGATCCGGCTCAGATCCAGCTTACCAAAGGCATAATGCACGATGGCTCCGATCGCCTCGCGCATATAGCCCTGACGGCCATAGGGTTCCCCGGTCCAATAGCCCAACGTGCCCGCCATGGCGGGTCCCCGACGGATATTGTCCAGAGTGATGGCCCCGATGATGCATTGATCCTCACGCCGGATCAGAAACAGCGGCAGTGCCGTGCCCCCCGAAACCGAGCGCTGCGCCCAGTAGACCCGGTTGGTAAAGCTCTTGCGGCTGAGGTGATCGGAGGCCCAGGCGGGCTCCCAGGGGGTCAGATAGTCCCGGCTGTTTAACCGCAGGGCCGCCCAAGACTGGAAATCCGAATGCACCGGCGGACGCAGGGTCAGCCGCTCGGTCTCAAGCCTCAGTTTGCGACGGCCCAGCAACATCAGGCGACACGGCGCTCCTGCAGATCAGCGAGGCTGGGGGCCTGCGCCACAGGACCATAAAGCGCCATCGCCACCGGTGCGCGAACGGCCAGTTCCTCTGCCAGGGCGCGCACATCCTCGGTGGTGACCGCATCGATCAGCTTCACGGTTTCCTCTAACGGCGGCACCCGATCCCAGATCTGTACCAGACGCGCCAGCCGCTCGGCCCGGTTGGTGGGGCTTTCCAGCCCCATCAGCATACCCGCCTTCATCTGGGCCCGGGCGCGTTCCACTTCGGCGTCCGACATATCGCAGGCCGCGCGCTTCATCTCATCCACAGTAATATGCGCCAGTTCCTGCAACTGATCGCCCGAGGTGCCTGCATAGATCGTGGTGCTGCCGGTATCGGCATGGGCCCCGGCCTGGGCAAAGATACTATAGCAGAGCCCGCGTTTCTCGCGCACCTCCTGGAACAGGCGGCTGGACATGCCGCCGCCCATCACGCCCGCATAGATCTGTGCCGTATAGATCGCATCATCCCGGTATCCCGGGCTCTCGAAGGACAGGGCAAAATGCGCCTGTTCCAGATCCTTGGCATGGCGGGCCTCGCCACCGGTGAAGGAGGCGGGCTCTACCGCCAGAGAGGGGCGCGCCTGCATGTCGCCAAACAGGTCTTCGGCCAGTTTGACCAGGGTCGCGTGATCCACCGCCCCTGCCGCCGAGAGGATCATCTGGCCGGGGCCATAATGCTCACGGACGAACTGAGTGAGATCTTCGCGAGTGAAGGTGCTGACACGTTCCGCCGGACCCAGAATGGTGCGACCCAGAGGCTGATTGCGATAGCTTTCTTCCTGCAGCCAGTCAAAAATCACATCGTCGGGCGTATCCAGCGCCTGGCCGATCTCCTGCAGGATCACACCACGCTCCACCTCGATCTCGCGCGGGTCAAACACCGGATTGCGCAGGATATCCGCCAGCACATCCAGCGCCAAAGGCACATCATCGCGCAACACCCGCGCGTAATAGGCCGTCACCTCGCGCGAGGTATAGGCGTTGATATAGCCGCCTACATCCTCGACCGCCTCGGCGATCTGCAGCGCCGAGCGCCGCTGGGTACCCTTGAAGGCCATATGTTCGAGAAAATGCGCAATGCCATTCTGCTCGATGCGTTCATTGCGTCCCCCTGCGGTGACCCAGATCCCGATCGATGCGGATTGCAGCCCCGGCATCGCCTCGGTGACGATGCGAAAACCATTGGCAAGTTGATGCTGCTGGACGCTCACTGTTGGAAACTCACTGTTGGATGTTCTTTCTGATGTGATCTTCGATCGCGGTCAGATCATTGGCAACCTGGCTGATGCGTTCGTCCCGGTCATACAGATCCGCCATGCGCTCCGGCAAGTCCGGATATTGACCCGAAGCCTTTTCAACCGCTGCCGGGAATTTCGCCGGATGTGCGGTGGCAAGCGTGATCATTGGCACCGCCGCTTCGCGATGCTCCTGCGCAACCTTCACCGCAACCGCACCATGGGGGCACAGCAGCTCACCCGAGGCCGCAACTTCGGATGTGATCACCGCCAGGGTTTCTTCTTCCGAAGCGCGGCCGGATTTATAGGTCTCTGACAGAGCCTGCATGGCACCCTGGCTGATGTCAAAACCGCCGGTCTTCAGCTCATCCATCAACTGAGCCACAGCCCCTGCATCCTTGTCATAGGCAAAATACAACGCGCGCTCAAAGTTCGACGAGACCTGAATATCCATCGACGGCGAGATCGACGGCACCGTATCGCCTTTGTGATAGCCCCCGCCCTGCAGGCAGCGGTGCAGGATGTCGTTCTGATTGGTGGCCACCACCAGGTCCTTGATCGGCAGCCCCATCTGCTGGGCGATATAGCCTGCAAAAATGTCGCCAAAGTTACCAGTGGGCACGGTAAAGCTCACCTCACGGGTGGGCGCGCCCAGGCTGACTGCGGACGAGAAATAATAGACCACTTGGGCCAGAACCCGGGCGATATTGATTGAGTTCACCCCGGCAAGCTTGACCCCGTCGCGGAAGTCGAAATCATTGAACATGTCTTTGACGCGGGCCTGGCAGTCGTCGAAATCGCCATCCAGGGCCAGCGCATGCACGTTCTTGTCGGTCGGCGTGCTCATCTGGCGGCGCTGCACCTCAGAGACCCGCCCATGCGGGTAGAGGATGAAGACATCCACATTCGAAAGGCCGCGAAAGGCCTCCATCGCTGCGGATCCGGTATCGCCAGAGGTCGCGCCCGCGATGGTCACCCGGTCGCCCCTGCGCTCCAGCGCCACCTGGAACAGCTGACCAATCAGCTGCATGGCAAAATCCTTGAAGGCCAGCGTGGGCCCATGGAACAGCTCCAGCAGGAAATGGTTCGGCGCCAATTGTTTCAGCGGCGCGCGGGCGGCATGGCCAAACCCGGCATAGGCGCGCGAAATGATGCCACGGAATTCTTCGTCGGTGAAACAGTCACCAATGAAGGGCTTCATCACCCGAAAAGCGGTCTCCTCATAGGAAAGCCCGGCCAGTGCGGCGATCTCATCCCGGCTGAAGGTGGGGATCTCGGCGGGCACATAAAGGCCTCCGTCACGGGCGAGACCGGTCAGCATTGCCTCTTCGAAACTCAGCTCGGGCGCTTGGCCCCGGGTGGAGATATATTTCATCGTTTCAGCCTTCGGGTTTGGCGCGCGAACGCCATAGAAAAGAGGCAGTCATCGCGGCCCAGATAAAGGCCAGCGAAAACCAGGTGATCATATATTGCAAGTGGTTGTTCGGGATGCCCGCTGTTGTCACCGCCTGTGGTGTCACAGTTGTCTCAGGAGAGAGACTGCGGGCAACAATCAGAACCGGCTCTGTGCCCAGGCGATTGGCCATATAGGCGAGATCGCGGGCATAAAGGATATTGGTATCGACGTCGGGCGCAGGCGTTGACCAATCCCCCTCATCTGGCCAAAGCAGGTTCCCGGTCACCGAAATGGCACCGGAGCTGCGGGAGCTGGCCTTGTCGGCGGCCGGAATGAAGCCACGATCCAGAAGCAGGCGGCGTCCATCGCCCATCACAAGGGCTGAGATCACCCGGTAGCCTGTCTCGGCCTCCTTGGTGACCCAAAACACATGCAACTCCTGCGCCCCCAGCTCACCTTGGGCGGTGACGGCACGATAACGGTCTTGTGTCTCGCTGGGGTCTTGCGGAACCGCTACGGGGGCCGCGGCCATGCGGGTCTCGATGATTTGCAACAGCTCGTCTTTCCAAGCCATGCGCTGCAGCTGCCAGATGCCGAGGCTCAAGAGAACCGCAAGCCCAAGCCCGCCAATCACCAGAAAGAAGAACAGTCGCCGCATGGCACCCTCTAATGCAAACAGCGCGCGAGGAGCCCCCGCGCGCTGTGGTAGATACGGTTTCATTGCGATTTTGAAAACCACAAAGATGTACCCGGTACATTCCGGTCTTACATGCCGGAGGTGCCCCAGAGGTAGACCGCGAAGAACAGGAACAGCCAGACCACGTCCACGAAGTGCCAGTACCAGGCCGCGGCCTCAAAACCGACGTGCTGTTCGGGGGTGAAATCCCCCTTCATCGCGCGGATCAGGCAGACAATCAGGAAGATGGTGCCCAACAGAACGTGGAAACCGTGGAAACCGGTGGCCATGAAGAAGTTGGAGTAGAACTCGTCTTCGCCGAACTTCCAGCCGTCATGGGCCAGCAGCTCATAATATTCATAGCCCTGCAGCGCGGTGAAGAAGATGCCCAGAATGATACCAATCGACAGGCCCTGAATCAGCGCCTTGCGATCGTTGTCATGCACCAGCGCGTGGTGCGCCCAGGTCACGGCACAGCCCGACAGCAGCAACACCAGAGTGTTGATCAGCGGCAGGTGGAACGGGTCCACCGCGTGGATCGCAGGGGCGACATATTCGGTGCCGATATAGCTCTCCATCGGGTAGATCGCGTGTTTGAAGAACGACCAAAACCAGGCAAAGAAGAACATCACTTCGGACATCACAAACAGGATGAACCCGTAGCGCAACCCGATGCGCACGACCGGCGCGTGATCGCCCTGACGGGCCTCATCGACCATTTCAGCCCACCAGGCAAAGCTCACGTAGAGAACGCTGGCCAAGCCAATCCAGAACATCCAAGGTGTGATGCCCTGCATCCAGAGAACTGCCCCGAAGAGCATGAAGAAGCCACCCAAGGCTGCAGCAAGCGGCTTCCAGGAAGGTGGCAGAATATGAAAATCGTGATTTTTAGCGTGCGCCATTTAAGTGTCCCTCACCCATCGGCCTGGTTCGTGGTAAGATCTGCCCCGGTGTTGTCCCCGGCATCAAGAGCGGCATAGCCCTCGGGCAGATCGATTTCATAAAACGTGTACGAAAGCGTAATCGTATGCACGAATTTTCCGTCCCGGTCGGTAACGATTTCCGGGTCGACAAAGAAGGTCACGGGCATCTGAACCCGCTCCCCTGGTTCCAGCACCTGCTCGGTAAAGCAGAAGCAGTCGATTTTTTCAAAGAACGCACCTGCGGAATAGGGCGTCACATTGTAAGAGGCCTGGCCCGCGATGGGCCGGTCCGTTGGATTATAAGCCTCATAGAAGGCCAGACCGGTTTCCCCGATCTTGATCTCCATTTCGCGCTGTACCGGTTTGAACTCCCAGGCAAAATCGCGCTCCTTGGAGCCGTCAAACCGGACGGTGATGGTATCGTCCAGAACAGTATCAGAGCCGCGATCAGCCACGCCGGTGACGCCACCAAAACCGGTGACCCGGCAGAACCAGTCGTAAAACGGCACCGAGGCCCAGGACAGCGCGCCCATTGTGATGACCACAGCCACCAGCTGGAGAACCGTTTTCTGAGGCCCCTGCAGCGCCATTAGTTCTGCTCGCTCTGGGTCTGCGGAAACTGAAAGCCGCTGGAGGTGACTTTGACCAAGGTCAGCGCCAGCACCAGCACAACAAAGCTGGCCAGCAACAGGCCAACGCCCAGATTGCGACCATGGCGGCGTTTGTGCAGCTCATGTTCTTTGTTCAAAGCCATATTACCAGCCTCCCAGTCCATAGGGTTTCAGGGTCGCTTCCACCAGGATCGCACCAAAATGCAGGAACAGATAGAGCAGCGACAGCTTGAAGAAGGAACGTTCAACCTTGAAGTCATCCGCTTCGCTATTGTCTTCGTTGCGGCCAAAGATCTTCCAGGCACCATGCAGGAACAGGGCGTTCATCACCAGCGCTACCGCCAGATAGATCGGCCCGCCAATACCCGAGAACGCGGTGCCCACAGCCAGTATCGCCAGCAGCGCGGTATAGACCAGGATATGCTTGCGGGTGGCAGGGCGGCCATGGGTCACGGTCAGCATTGGAACACCCGCATCGTCGTAGTCCGAGCGCATGAACAGGCACAGCGCCCAGAAATGCGGCGGCGTCCACATGAAGGTCAGCGCAAACATCAGCCAAGGCTCCACCGACATGCTGCCGGTGGCTGCGATCCAGCCGATCACCGGTGGGAAGGCACCAGCCGCGCCACCGATAACGATGTTCTGCGGCGTCGCCCGCTTCAGCCACATGGTGTAGACCACCACGTAAAAGAAAATGGTGAAAGCCAAAAAGGCACCCGCAAAGACATTGGTCGCCAGTGCCAGCATGATCACCGACAGACCCGACAGCGCCAGACCAAGGCTCAGCGCCTCGCCGGCCTCGACTTTACCGGCGGGGATCGGGCGCGATTTGGTGCGCTTCATCACCTGATCGATGTCGGCGTCCCACCACATGTTCAAGGCGCCTGAAGCACCACCGCCGATGGCGATGAACAGAACTGCACAGAACCCGATGACGGGATGCACCCCCACAGGGGCCGCAATCAGCCCGACAAAGGCAGTAAAGACCACCAAAGACATGACTCTTGGCTTCAGCAGGGCGAAATAATCGCCAAAGCTGGCCTCACCCTCATGGACGGTGCTGGCATTGATGCTTGCGTCGCTCATCATTGACCCTTTTGCAGACCACTGATGCGCAGCAAGCTGCGCATCGCGTTGGTTTCAGATCCCTCTGCCTGCTGCGCCCTCAAGCGCAGACAGGGGATGGTACCAGGTATGACCTCAGTTGGAGGCAACCTGATAGGACTGGGGCAGACCGGCGTATTCGTCGATCGCGCCTTTCAACCATGCATCATAGACATCCTGGCTGACCACTTTGACGGTGATCGGCATATAGGCGTGTTCTTTGCCGCAAAGCTCGGAACACTGACCAAAGTAGACACCTTCTTTTTCAGCCTTGAACCACAGCTCTGCCAGACGACCGGGAACCGCATCCTGCTTTACGCCGAAGGCGGGAATGGTCCAGGAGTGGATCACATCCGCAGCAGTCACCTGCATGACGATGGTCTTGCCAACCGGCACAACAACCGCAGTATCGGTGGCCAGCAGGAACTCGTCTTCATTATAGCCTGCCTCAACCAGTTTGGCGCGCATGGCATCGTCAAGAACAAAGGGGGTCACATCCGCATCCGCTGCACGGGTGCTTTCGTCGGTGGTGGCCGAGTTGCCGATCATGTAGCTGTCAAAACCAAACCCATGGTCGACATATTCATAACCCCAGTACCACTGATAACCGGTTACCTTGATGGTGATGTCGCCTTCGGGGATTTCCTGCTGGCGGAACAGTTCCGGCAGCGAGAAGGACCCGATGAACACCAGCACCAGGATCGGGATCAGCGTCCAGGCGATCTCGATGGCAGTATGGTGGGTAAAGCTGGCAGGGTTTGGGTTGGCGCGACGGTTGAACCGCACGATGGCGTAAAGCATCAGCCCGCCGACAAACACACAGACTGCGGTGATGATCACCAGAATCAGCCAGTCAAGTTTGTGAACACCTTCTGCCAATTCCGTCGCAGCCGGCTGGAAGTTCAGGCCACCGTCTACCGGCTTGCCAATTGTTTCCAGGCCTTCTTGCGCCATGGCGGGAAGGCTGGAGAGGCCAGCAAAAAGGCCCGAAAGCATCAAAGCATTCTTCATATCATGTCCTGATCGTTTGTGATCGTATTGTTCCTGCGTCCAAAACCCCGAGATGGAATATCTCTTCCACACAGGGTGGAGTCGTTGATTCCACAAAAGGCGTCGGACCCGTTGTCTTTGACGCTGCTTAAAATCATATTCAGACGTACAGATAAAGAGGCAGGCGAGCGTCAAAGCGTCGCTTTCTTGATTTAGATCAAAAAAACTCGAGGTCCGTGACATGGAAAACTCAGCCTTTCGACCCTTTGAAACCCTCCTCCCCGAGGATGAAGCCCTGCCGATCCTGCGCGACACCCTGGCCGGGGCCGAGGATGGCGAGATCTTTGCCGAGCGCTGCAAGTCAGAGACCCTGGTCTTTGATGATGGCCGCCTTCGCAGTGCCAGCTATGATGCCGCCGAAGGCTTTGGCCTAAGGGCGGTGAACGGCGATGTGACCGGATACGCCCATTCGACCGAGGTTTCGATCCCGGCGCTGAAACGCGCCGCGGAGACCGCCCGTCTGGCGGTTGGTGCAGGCGGCGGAACCTATGCTGATGCGCCGCAGGCCACCAATGTGAAGCTCTATACCGATGCCGATCCCATCGGGGCCCTGCCCTTCCCGGTCAAGATCGAGACCCTGCGCGAGATTGACGCCTTTGCGCGTGATCTGGATCAACGCGTCGTACAAGTCTCGGCCTCGCTGGCGGCCTCCCTGCAGGAGGTCGAAATCCTGCGCGCCGACGGCGTGCGGGTGCGCGATACCCGGCCCATGACCCGGCTCAATGTCTCGGTGATCGTGGAGCAGGACGGACGGCGCGAAAGCGGCTCTGCCGGGGGCGGCGGTCGTGTTGGCCTCGACGGGTTGATTGACCCTGCGGCCTGGGCTGCCAAGGCAAAAGAAGCCCTGCGTATCGCCCTGGTCAATCTCGAGGCGGTACCCGCGCCGGCGGGTCCGATGGAAGTGGTGCTGGGGCCTGGCTGGCCCGGAATTTTGCTGCACGAAGCGATTGGGCACGGGTTGGAGGGTGATTTCAATCGCAAGGGCAGCTCTGCCTTTGCCGGGCTGATGGGAGAGCGCATCGCCGCTCCCGGCGTCACCGTGTTGGACGATGGCACCATCGCGGATCGACGTGGCTCGATCAGCGTCGATGATGAGGGCACGCCGTCGCAAAAGAACACGCTGATCGAGGATGGCATTCTGGTCGGCTACATGCAGGACCGCCAAAACGCCCGCCTGATGGGGGTGGAGCCCACCGGTAATGGCCGTCGCCAGAGCTTTGCCCACGCGCCGATGCCGCGGATGACCAATACCTATATGCTGGGCGGCGACAGTGACCCCGGCGATCTGGTGGCCGGGATCAAGGATGGCATCTGGGCGGTGGGTTTTGGTGGCGGCCAGGTGGATATCACCAATGGCAAGTTCGTCTTTTCCTGCACCGAGGCCTACCGGGTCGAAAACGGCAAGGTCGGCGCACCGGTCAAAGGGGCCACATTGATCGGTGATGGGGCCACGGCGCTCAAGCAGATCCGCGCGCTTGGCAATGACATGCAGCTGGATCCAGGCATGGGCAATTGCGGCAAGGCGGGACAATGGGTGCCGGTGGGTGTTGGCCAGCCCAGTGTGCTGATGGATGGGTTGACGGTGGGTGGTTCAGCGACCTGAGCCCCCATAGGACCAAATCCGAAGGCTCTGCAGATCTCCCCCTCTGCAGAGCAAAAAGCCATCAAGAAAATACAATAAAACTTGCATTCGGACTAACAATTTAACTATGAGCGCGGCCAAGATGGTCACGTTTTTCTCCTTCTTTTACGCACACCTACAGGAAAACACAGGCACAATACCTGCCCAGGGCGAGGCTTTATCTCGGCGTTTTCAATGCCTTGCAGAACACTTCCGAATTTCGGGCATCGCCTCGTTCAGAATACCGAAAAACTTCGGAAAATTTTCATTCATTCACCACCTGTTAACCGTTTCAGGGGTATTCCTATCACTGCATACAGGCGGAGCCACGGATGACCGAAGAAGTACATTCTTCCACTCACCCCCCACTCCCACCCACCACGGAAGATTCTTGGTATTCAAGGCTCCGTCTGTTGCGCTCTCGACGGGTTGGTCCGGTGAGCTTTCGCCGCCTTCTCGTCGAACACGGTTCAGCGCAGAATGCGCTGGAGGCGTTGCCCAGAATGGCGCGTACCGCCGGAATCGCAGGGTATGAAATATGCCCCGCTGGTGTGGTAGACACTGAAGTCACAGCCGCAAAAGCCGCCAAAGCGCGGCTTTTGTGCTTTGATGACCCCCGATATCCCCCCGCCCTGTCGCTGTTGAAATCTGCCCCGCCCCTGCTGTGGGGCATCGGCGACCCGCAGCTGTTAACCCGCCCGATGATCGCCATTGTCGGGGCCCGCAATGCCTCTTCGCTGGGCACGCGCATGGCGCGACGATTGGCCAGCGACCTGGGCGCTGCAGGTTATTGCGTGGTCTCGGGACTGGCCCGGGGCATCGATACGGCCGCCCATCTGGCGGCGCTAGAGACCGGAACCATCGCCGTGCTAGCCGGCGGATGCGATGTTATCTACCCGGCCGAAAACGCCAGTCTCGCTGAGCGCATTGCCAGCCAAGGATTGCTGTTGTCGGAACAGCCCATGGGGCTCACACCACAGGCGCGCGATTTCCCCAAACGCAACCGCATCATAGCCGGGCTGGTGCAGGCTGTTGTTGTGGTCGAGGCTGCGGGGCGCTCTGGCAGTCTAATCACTGCGCGCGACGCCTTGGATCTGGGTCGCGAAGTTCTGGCCGTTCCCGGCCACCCCTTTGATGCCCGCGCCTTTGGCTGCAATGCCCTGATCCGTGACGGCGCTGTTCTGGTGCGCCACGCCGAGGACGTCATTGCTGCCCTGCCACCTGTGCAGGGCCACCCAGACCCGCAGCCACCGCATAGCCCGCCAGCCGCTCTTGATCAGGTGCCACAGGTCCAGACAGACCCGGCCAGGGCTTCGGCCCCCTCTCACCCCAGGTCTCCGGCCACTGCTCCCCCCGCAACACTGGCTGAGGCGCTGAAAGATGTGCCCCCGCCGCCGCCGGAAAAACGCAACCTGCAGGAAACCGCGGCCCTGCATCAGCAGATTCTTGCACGGCTCGGTCCCAGCCCCACGGCCTCGGATCAGCTCATGCGAGAGCTCGACATGCCACCCAGAACATTTGCTCCGATTGTCACCGAACTGGAGCTCGACGGCAAAATCGACCGCTTTCCGGGCGGCATGCTTGCCCGCAGTTCAGAGGATCAGGACAAGGGGTCGCAGGAGTGATCTGCCCCCCTATGAACCGGTCAAAAACAGGGCTTTGGGCTGTTGCATTTCCTGCGCCCCAAGCTGCCGCATTGACATTCTCCCCTTGCGCCGATGATCTTGCCCAGCCATAGAACGCCCGTTAGAGCACATAAGAGGCCATAGAATTACATGCCAGTTGTTGTTGTCGAATCCCCGGCCAAGGCCAAAACTATCAATAAGTATCTGGGGTCCGATTACACGGTTCTGGCGTCTTATGGCCATGTGCGTGACCTGCCTGCAAAAAATGGCTCGGTGGATACCGACAATGATTTTGACATGACCTGGGAGGTCGGCAACGACAGTCGCAAGCACGTCAAGGCAATTGCCGATGCGCTGAAAGAAGACAACGAACTGATTCTCGCAACTGACCCCGATCGCGAAGGCGAGGCAATCAGCTGGCACCTGCAAGAGGCGCTGACCAAGCGCCGGTCGATCAAGAAGGACACGCCGGTCAGCCGGGTCACCTTTAACGCCATCACCAAAGAGGCCGTGGCCGAAGCGATGCGCAATCCGCGTCAGGTCGACATGCCCCTGGTAGAGGCCTATCTGGCCCGCCGTGCGCTGGACTATCTGGTTGGGTTCAACCTGTCGCCGGTGCTGTGGCGCAAACTGCCCGGGGCCCGCTCTGCCGGCCGGGTGCAATCGGTCTGCCTGCGCCTGATCGTTGAGCGCGAGATGGAAATCGAGGCGTTCAATCCGCAGGAATACTGGTCGGTCAAAGCCAGCCTGGCCACCCCGCGGGGCCAGGAATTCGAGGCCCGTCTGACTGTTCTGGGCGGCGACAAGCTGGACAAATACAGCCTGGCCAATTCCACCGCGGCCGAACTGGCGGTGCAGGCCGTTTCAAGCCGCGACATGTTGGTGAAATCGGTTGAGGCCAAACCGGCCTCCCGCAATCCTTCCGCGCCTTTCATGACCTCCACCCTGCAACAGGAAGCCAGCCGCAAATTCGGCATGGGGGCCAAGCAATGCATGAACGCCGCCCAGCGTCTCTATGAGGCGGGCTATATCACCTATATGCGAACGGACGGCATCGACATGGCCCCCGAGGCGGTGCAGGAAGCCCGCGCCGAGATCAAAACCCGCTATGGTGCCGAATATGTGCCTGACAGCCCCCGCATCTACAAGAACAAGGCCAAGAACGCCCAGGAGGCACACGAATGTATCCGCCCCACCGAGATGGGGCGTGACGCCAAAAGCCTGAAGGTCTCTGAGGATGAGCAGCGCAAGCTTTATGATCTGATCTGGAAACGGACCCTGGCCTGCCAGATGGCAGGTGCGCGTCTGGAGCGCACCACCGTGGATATCGGCTCTGACGACGGTCAGGTGGTGCTGCGCGCCACCGGTCAGGTGATGCTGTTTGATGGGTTCCTGCGGGTCTATGAAGAGGGACGCGACGATGTCGTGACCGACGAGGACGACAAGCGCTTGCCTCAGATCATGCAGGGCGAAGCGCTGAAATTCGCCGCCACCATGGGCACCCAGGCCGATAAGGCTGGCAAGGAGGCATCGATCCTCTCCGACAATGCCGCTGTTCTGGGCCTGCAGCACCACACCCAGCCACCGCCCCGTTTCACCGAGGCGACCCTGGTCAAACGCATGGAAGAGCTCGGCATTGGCCGCCCGTCCACCTATGCATCGGTGATCACCACCATTCAGGACCGCGAATATGTCCGCAAGGACAAGAACCGCCTGTTCCCCGAGGACAAGGGCCGCATCGTCACCATCTTCCTGCTGAATTTCTTCCGCACCTATGTCGGCTATGAATTCACTGCCAATCTGGAAGGTGAGCTGGATGATGTCAGCGCCGGTGGGCGCGACTACAAGGATATTCTGGGCAAGTTCTGGCGCGATTTCTCTGCCGCGATCTCGGAGACGTCGGAACTGCGGATTTCCGAAGTGCTGGACGTTCTCGATGAAACCCTGGCACCCCAGCTCTATCCGCCGCGCGAAGATGGCACCGATCCGCGCGTCTGCCCCAAATGTGGCGCAGGCCAGCTGCACCTGAAGACCTCGCGTACAGGCGGGTTTGTCGGCTGTGGCAACTATCCGGAATGTGTTTATACCCGGCCAATCTCGGGCGAAGGCGCCGAAGGCTATGAGCGCGTCCTTGGTGAGGATGATGGCGACGAGATTCATTTGAAGTCGGGACGGTTCGGCCCCTATGTCCAGCGCGGCGAGGCCACCCCTGAAAACAAAAAACCGCCACGCTCTTCGCTGCCCAAACAGGGCAAGGATTTTTTGCCCGGCTGGGGCCCGAATGAGGTCACCCTGGAGCAGGCTGTCACCCTGCTGACCCTGCCCCGTGAAATCGGCCCCCACCCCGAAGGCGGCGTCATTTCCTCCAACCTCGGTCGTTTTGGCCCCTACATCATGCACCAGCTGCCTGATGAGGAAAAACCGGTCTATGCCAATCTGAAGGAAACGCTCGACGTTTTTGAAATCGGCATGAACCGGGCGATGGAACTGATCACGGAAAAGCGCAACAATCCCGGGCGTGGACGGCGTGCAGCGGCCAAGGCGCTGAAGGAACTTGGCGATCACCCGGACGGCGGCGCGGTCAATATCATGGATGGGCGCTATGGGCCTTATGTCAAATGGGAAAAGGTCAATGCGACTCTGCCCAAGGACACCGAGCCCAAGGATGTCACCATGGAAATGGCGGTGCAGCTGATTGCTGAGAAGGCGGGCAAGTCCAAGACCAAGAAAAAGGCCGCCCCCAAGAAGAAGCCTGCGGCGAAAAAAGCCACCGCCAAAAAAGCCCCAGCGAAGAAGGCGGCCAAGAGCGAATAGGTGGTCTGGATAGCAAGTGTTGTTGGGGGCGCTGCCCCCAGCCCCTGCGGGGCTCCCCCCGGGATATTTATGGCCAAATGAAGCGAACCCAGGTGGCAAGCCGAACCTGGCATTTGGCTCCGTAGTAATACCCGCTACGGTAGGTATTGTTGACTCCGTCGCGGCTTCTGGCCAGAACCATGGCCAAATGGCAGTTGATGGGAGAACTTCATGAAAAAGGTCTATTCCAATGCCGCTGAAGCCCTGGACGGGTTGCTTCACGACGGCATGTTCATTGCGGCAGGTGGCTTTGGCCTCTGCGGCATTCCCGAGCTTTTGCTCGATGCAATCAAGGAGGCGGGCACCAAGGATCTGACCTTTGCCTCCAACAACGCAGGGGTTGATGATTTTGGCATCGGCATTCTGCTGCAGACCAAGCAGGTCAAGAAGATGATCTCTTCTTATGTGGGCGAGAACGCGGAATTCATGCGTCAGTATCTGTCAGGTGAGCTGGAGCTGGAATTCAATCCCCAGGGCACCCTGGCCGAGCGCATGCGCGCCGGTGGCGCTGGCATTCCCGGCTTTTTCACCAAGACCGGTGTCGGCACGGTGATTGCCGAAGGCAAAATGGAAAAGCAGTTTCCAACCGGTGCAGATGGTGCCATGGAAGACTACATCATGGAAGAGGGCATCTTTGCCGATCTCGCCATCATCAAGGCCTGGAAGGCCGATGAGACCGGCAATCTGGTGTTCCGCAAGACCGCGCGCAATTTCAACGCCCCCGCAGCCACCTGCGGCAAGGTCTGCGTTGTCGAGGTCGAGGAAATCGTCCCCACCGGAAGCCTGGATCCCGACAGCATTCATTTGCCCGGCATCTATGTGCATCGCATCATCAAGGGCGATCACGAAAAACGCATCGAACAGCGCACCGTACGCGCCAAAGAGGAGGGCTGATCCATGGCATGGGACCGCAACCAAATGGCGGCACGGGCCGCTCAGGAACTCCAGGACGGCTGGTATGTGAACCTTGGCATCGGCATTCCGACGCTGGTTTCGAACTACATCCCCGAAGGCGTGGAAGTGACCCTGCAGTCGGAAAACGGCATGCTGGGCATGGGCCCTTTCCCCATTGACGGCGAAGAAGATGCCGATCTGATCAATGCCGGCAAGCAGACCATTACCGAGCTGCCCCAGACCGCCTATTTCGATAGTGCCCAGTCTTTTGCCATGATCCGCGGCGGCAAGATAGCCATGGCGATTCTTGGTGCGATGGAAGTGGCCGAGAATGGCGACCTTGCCAACTGGATGATTCCTGGCAAGCTGGTCAAGGGCATGGGCGGTGCCATGGATCTGGTGGCTGGCGTTGGTCGTGTGGTTGTGGTCATGGATCACACCAACAAACACGGCGACAGCAAAGTGCTGAAAGACTGCACTCTGCCGCTGACGGGTCAGAAAGTTGTGGATCGCATCATCACCAACCTGGGCGTGCTGGATGTGGTTGAGGGCGGCTTGAAAATCGTCGAATGCGCCGATGGCGTCTCCGAAGATGAGCTTCGGTCGGCTACTCAGGCAACCATTGTCGACTGAACCTATTGGGAAAATCGGCTCTCGGCGGTCGTAGTATCCTGAACCATAATCTTGACGGCTCGCCTTTGTATCGAAGGTGAGCCGTTTTCTTATCCCTACCTATTCTGTTCGCCTTAGGAGTTCGAATCCTTTTCCCGCCGGGCGCGAGAGCCCTTTTTTATGCGTCTTTTTTGGCGTCATAAGGCCGCTGCGATGCTTGAAAAGGCACAAATAGCTTGCCATGTGCCACAGGTCGTTTATCGGAATATACAGACACAAAGAGCACAGCAGGCGCATGACAAATACCAATGAGCTTCCCAAACCGCAGTCCACTGCGCGGTCTTCCCGCGATTGGGTCAAGATTTTGGCGCAGTACCGCGAGCCAAACGAGCTGCGCAGCAGCTTTGAGCTCGGCGTCAGCGCGATCCCCTTTGTTCTGCTTTGGGCCCTAGCCTGGTGGTCGCTGTCTTACAGCTATTGGCTGGCCTTTGGCATCTCGCTGGTCAATGCCGCCTTTTTGCTGCGACTCTTTACCATTCAGCATGATTGCGGCCATGGCGCCTTTTTCAAGAACCGCCGGTTGAGCGACTGGGTTGGTCGGATCCTAGGTGTTCTGACGCTCACCCCCTACGATGTCTGGCGGCGCACCCATTCAGAGCACCACAGTGCGGCCGGCAATCTCGACAAGCGGGGCATGGGGGACGTGCACACGCTGACCGTGGCGGAGTATCAGGCGCTGTCGACCTTTGGGAAGCTGCACTATCGGGTCTACCGCAGCCCCGTCACGCTGTTTGGTCTCGGGCCCAGCTATCTGTTCCTGCTGCAAAACCGCATTCCTCTGGGGCTGATGAACAGTCTGCGCTACTGGACCAGCGCCATGGGCACCAATCTCGCCATTGTGACAGCGCTTGCGGTGATCTGGTATTTTGGTGGCTTGCTGCCGCTGCTGCTGATCTTCCTGCCCTCGACCATTCTGGCCGCCACGGCCGGGGTCTGGCTGTTCTACGTTCAGCATCAGTTTGAAACCACCCATTGGGAAAACGCGGATGACTGGCAGCTGCACGACGCAGCACTCAATGGCAGCTCTTACTATGTGTTGCCCGCCGTTCTGCAGTGGTTCAGCGCCAATATCGGTATCCACCAGGTACACCACCTCTATAGCCGCATTCCGTTTTACCGGCTGACCGAAGTGATCAAGGACCATTCCGAACTGGCAACAAAGAACCGCCTGACCATCCGCGAAAGCCTGACCTGCGCGCGGCTGCATCTGTGGGACGAAGACAGCAAGCGGCTGTTGTCCTTCTCTCAGGCGCGCGCGCTCTACGGCTGAGCCCAGCTGATACGCCTACTCATTGGGGCCCGCTGATCCTTTGGAACAGTCGGGCCCCAGTGCCGTTTCAGGCCGCACTCATTTGCATTTCATCTGTGGTTGCCGTCTTGCGGCCAGGGCTATTTCACTTGGCGAAAGACGCAGCCGTCGCTGATCAGCTCTGGCGGGGTGACGCAAAGCGCCCGCGCCACCTGATAGGCCGCCAGCACCTTGGGCACATAGTCCCGGGTCTCTGCAAAGGGCGGCACGCCCTGATGCGCCCGCACCGCGCCTTCGCCGGCATTATATCCCGCCAGCGCCAGAATCGGATCGCCTTTGAATTCCCCCAGTAGCCAATCAAGATATTGAATGCCGCCGCGAATGTTCTGCTCGGCCACCAGCGCATCACTCACCCCAAAGCGGCTGGCCGTGTCCGGCATCAGTTGCATCAGCCCGCTGGCCCCTGCCCCGCTCACCGCGTCGCTTTTGCCTGCGGATTCCACGGCAATCACCGCCAGCACCAGGGCCGGCGAGACTTTGGTCCCTGCAGAAGACATCAGAATTGGCCGTGCCTGCTCTTCAATGATCTGCTGCATCAGCTGCAGTCCGGGGGCCGACACCGGAGCCTTGGCTGTCGTCAGCGCCGTCAGGGCCAGATCCAAACGGGAGCTGTCCCCGTCATGTTGCAGTCCCGCCGGAACCTTTGCCCAGAACCAGCTATAACGCCCCTGCGCGCTGGCCTGCGTGTTGGCCTGCCCATCGGCAGCAACACCGTTCTCGGTCTTGTCGGCAATGTTTGCGGCGACTGGATCAGGCTCTGTGATCTGAATGGTGATCTTTGGCGGGCTGCCTGCCTTGGGGGCCGCGACGCGCCTCGCCGAGAAACTGGGAAAGGCCGGGGGGGCGGGTTTGGCACCCGTCGCTGTGTCTTGCTGTGCAGCGGTCTGTCCTGCACCCAGGGCAAAAAACAGCCCCGTGGACAGAAAAAACATCCCCGCATGAGATCGCCTGATCATTTACTGCTCAATCTTGTTGGCTTTTGATCAGGAGAGTCGCCGATTTCACAGAGAAAATCCAGTTTTTGGGCCCGAAATCGGGCGGTTTTGCCATATTTCAGCGCCCTTGCCCTACCTCAGCCCGTTAGATTGACAAAAAGTAAACGAAATAACTCTGCGTTTGCAAAGCCTTACCGAAATCATTGCCGGAAAGTTAAAATTGGGCATCAAATTCCAGATTCCAGCCCAATTCCTGACACGCTCACCCGGCTATATGTACTCATCCAAGCGACACAGGGTCGGTGAGAGAGAGAGACAGACCCTGAAACAACATCGCCGGGAAACGTAACATACCATAGAGATCCTTTGGAGGGACGACACCATGATCAAATTCATCAAAAACTTCCGTAAAGACGACTCCGGCGCCGTGACTGTTGACTGGGTTGTTCTGACCGCTGCTGTTGCCGCTCTGGCCGGCGCTGCCTACACTGCCATCGATGGCGCGAACACCACCGTGACCGGCAACACCGCCACCTACATCACCGACCACGGTGCGGCAACTGTTGGCGACGGCACCTAAGCCTTACGCTTAAGCGTACTTGAGTTTCGAGGCCGCGTCTTTTTCAAAGGGCGCGGCCTTTTCTTCCCAAACTGACGAGACGTGAGGGTGCCATGAAGAAGATCTGGTTTTTCATCGCCAGTGATGACGGCGCAGTGACCGTGGATTGGGTGATGCTGACAGCAGCAATCGTGACCCTGATTTCAATTGTCGCCTCTGTCATGCCCACTGCGATTACAACAGTCGCCACGAATACCAAGACCTATTTGGAAGGCCTGACCTTCTATTAGACATGTAAATCTCAGCTCTTCTGCAGAAGGCAGAGTGGTATTCATCAATATAAACACACACCGACCTGTCCAGAGAATTCCTGGTCCGACTCGGGCAACAATTGAGAGGTCTCACCATGCGCGCAGTATTTGGATTGGTCCTGATCGTCGGGGTCGCCCTTGCTGGCGGCGCCGTGATGATGGCCAAGAACTATATCGCTGCCACGCAAAATGAATTGGCCCGGGAACGCGCCAACCGCAGCGAATCCATCCCGACAACCGAAATTTTTGTGGCCAACCAGCAGCTGAAATACGGCGAGCGTCTGACCCAGGAGCTGGTCCGCAAAGTGCGCTGGCCCTCAGAATCGGTGCCCGAGGGCGCCTTTACCGCGTTGGAGGCTCTGTTTCCGCCCAACCGGCCTGATGACCTGCGGGTAGTCCTGCGCACCATGGAAAAAGACGAAGCCCTGCTGGCTGTGAAAGTCACCAACCCGGGCCAGGACGCCGGCCTCACATCGCAATTGCAACGCGGCATGCGCGCCTTTGCCATCAGTGTGGATGTGAATTCCGGTGTCTCCGGCTTTTTGCGTCCCGGTGACCATGTCGACGTCTACTGGACCGGAACCGTGCGCGACAGCTCGGATCGGGGCCGCCAGGAGATCACCCGTCTGATCGATACCCGGATCGAGTTGATTGCCGTCGACCAGAGCGCCAGTGGTGAAGTGAACGGGGCAAAAATTGCCCGCACGGTGACTGTGGCCGTGCGGCCCGAACAGGTGGCCGCCCTGGCCCAGGCCCAATCCACCGGCAGCCTGTCGCTGTCCCTTGTGGGTGCGGGCGATGACACCGTGGCCTCCATGATTGAGGTGAACCAGCGCAAATTGCTTGGCCTCGGAGAGGTTCAGGCCCCCGAGCAGGTCGAACAAAAGCGGGTCTGCACCATTCGCACCCGCCGTGGCGCCGAAGTGCTGGAAATTCCGATCCCCTGCTCCAACTGACCCAAAGCGGATCAAATTCCGCTTGTTATCAACCAAATACCAGCCCGGCCGAGCCCCCAAACCGCGGGAGCTCGGCCTTTTCTGTTGCCTCTCCCCCACAGGCAAATCACTGCAACGACACCTCAGAAGTCATTGATTCTTGCAATGATTCGCAATCTACAGCAGACTGCAACAAAACAGCGGGCACAAAGACCCGAAATTGAGGCGTGATCGGAAAGGCAGGTCACATGAAAATTCGTCGACTTATGGCGGCAGCTCTCACCGGGCTTTCGCTTCTCAGTATGAGTGTGCCCGATGCGGCGCTGGCAAACGGTCTGCGCGTTGTAAAACGTGGGACATCAATCACCCTTGACGTGCCGATGAACCGCGCGGTGGTGGTCGAAAGCGATGACCCCTTTGCCGAGCTGAGCATCGCCAACCCCAATATCGCCGATATCTCATCTCTCTCGGATCGCTCGATCTATGTGCTGGGCAAATCCCCCGGCCTGACCACGCTGACCTTGCTGGACGCCTCTGGCAGTCTGATCACCAATGTGAATGTGCGCGTTGCGGCTGATGTCTCCGAATTCAAGCAGCGGCTGCGCCAGATCCTGCCAGGTGAACAGATCGAAGTGCGCACCGCCAATGACGGCATCGTGCTGTCCGGCAATGTCTCCAGTTCCTCGCGGCTGCAACGGGCCCTGGATCTGGCAGAACGCTACGCCCCGGAACGCGTCAGCAATCTGATGTCGGTTGGTGGCGTGCAGCAAGTGATGCTGAAGGTCCGTTTTGCCGAAATGCAGCGCACCGTCTCCAAAGCCCTGCAGTCCTCGCTTTCGCTAGCAAACGCCAGCGGCAGCACCAACGTTGCCGGTTCGACCGGCAGCCTTCTCAGCGGCACCGCACTCACGGGTTCCCAAGGGGCCTTGGCATTCAATTTCGGTGTCGGTTCAATGCAAGTTGGCCTGCTGCTGGAAGCGCTGGAACAAAAGGGCGTTGTGCGTACTCTGGCTGAACCCAATCTCTCTGCCCTCTCCGGGCAAGAGGCCAAATTCCTTGCTGGTGGCGAATTTCCGATCCCGGTTCCGGATGGCGACGGCGATATCACACTGGAATTCAAACCCTTTGGTGTCGAGATGAACTTCATTCCCCGTGTGGTGGATGGAAAACTGATCAATCTCGAACTTCGGACAGCTGTATCCGCAATCGACTCGGCGAATGCCATCACCACCAACGGCATCACTGTCCCCGCTTTCTCGCGCCGCGAGGCCTCCACCACTGTCGAGCTGCGTGACGGAGAAAGCTTTGCCATCGCCGGTTTGGTCGAAGATGAATTCCGCGACAATTCCGGCCAGGTTCCCTGGCTTGGCGATGTGCCTATTCTGGGCGCGCTGTTTCGCAGTGCCGATTACCAGCGGGAACAGACCGAATTGGTCATCATTGTCAGCGCCCATCTGGTGACACCAACTCGTGGCGAAGCCCTGAGCCTGCCCACCGACCGTATCAAACCCCCCAGCGAATCCGAATTGTTTCTGCTGGGCCGCACTGTCCACACCCAACAGGGCCCTGCCAGTGAAGTCGCCAGACAAGACTTCAACGGCTCTTACGGCTATGTGATGGACTGACGTGAAAAGGAAACCGGGTAGATGATCAAACATGCAACGATCCTGGCGCTGGTCCTGAGTGCTTCGGCCTGCGCCCATCGCCAGGCTGGCGAACCACTGGACAACGCCTTCCATGGTGCCTCGACCTCGAACAACGCTGCGGTGATGAGCGGTGAGCGCGACTATGCCATCCAATTGGCCCAGCGCTTTGCCGATGAGGTTCCAACCACCATCAACTTTGCCTTTGATGATGCCCGCCTGGATGGCGAGGCCCGCGCGGTGCTGGATCGGCAGGCCACCTGGATCAAGCAGTTCCCCGAAGTCCGCTTCCGGGTCTTTGGTCACACCGATTCGGTCGGAAGCACCGGCTACAACAAAAGCCTGGGCCAACGCCGCGCCCGCGCCGCAGTCAACTATCTAGTGGGCCGTGGCATCAACCGGCGTCGGCTAGAGGCGGTGGTTTCATATGGGGAAACCCAGCCGCTGATTCTGACCGAGAGCCGCGAGCGGCGAAATCGCCGCACCGTGACCGAGGTCAGCGGCTTTATGAAGCGCCACCCATCGGTGCTGGATGGCAAATATGCACAGATCATCTATCGCGACTACGTGGCCAGCGCTGTGGCACCAAGTACTTTGACCTCTGAGCAATCGCTGTCATCGGGCCTGGAGTAAAGGCAGCTGTCGTTTAAGACCTCTTAACATTTCCCAATAATTGGGGCTTTTTGGCCCCAATCTTGCCCAGATCTTCGCCGACATTAAACCTCAGAAGCAGACTGCGTGTTTTGTGCCGTGTTCTGCTTTGGACCCAAGAGGATAATGTCAATGAGCAGCGAAATACTCCAATCTGAAGCATCTGCCATTGTTGCCTGCACGATCAGTCGCGACGTGCAGAACTTCGACCTCTTGATCGAAGACATGGAAGCGGCACTCGGCGAGAGCTGGGGGGATCTGGGCTTTGGCGAGACGCTGCCCTTCCTGTCCCAGCCCGAAGCCGAAACTCTAGAGTTTGTCGCCCTGGCCATGGACAGCCAGGATGAGGCGAACCTGGCCCAGATGGGCGAAATCATCAGTCAGGCCAAGGCCCGCAACATCAAGGTGATCCTGATTGCCGAAGAGGTGAGCCCAGCCGCGCTGCATACCCTGCTGCGCCAGGGGGCGGATGAGTTCATCCCCTACCCCCTGCCCGAGCAAGAGTTGCAATCGGCCATCGATCGGATTCGCACACCGGAGCCAGAAACTCCCGCCCCGGCCAATCTGCATCCGCTGCAGGCCGATGCCCGCCGCGAAGGCGCCGTTATCGTCTGCCACGGTCTTGCTGGCGGCACCGGCTCCACCACTCTGGCGGTCAATCTCGCCTGGGAACTGGCGCTGATGAGCAACCAGAAGACACCTTCGATCTGCCTGCTGGATTTCGACATGCAGCAGGGATCGGTCTCAACCTATCTCGATTTGCCCCGCCGCGAGGTGGTGATGGAGATGCTCAGCGAGACCGAAAACATGGACGCCGATATCTTCAGCCAGGCGCTGTTGCCCTTTGAAGACAAATTGCAGGTGCTGACAGCGCCCAGCGACATGATCCCGCTGGAGATCATCTCAGTGGAAGATGTGGAACGGGTGATTGAAATGGCCCGCAGTCACTTTGACTTTGTCATCATCGACATGCCGCATACGCTGGTGCAATGGTCCGAGACCATTCTGCAGATGGCCCATGTCTATTTTGCTCTGATTGAGTTGGACATGCGCTCGGCGCAAAATGCGCTGCGCCTGAAGCGGGCACTGCAATCCGAAGGTCTGCCCTTTGACAAGCTGCGCTTTGCCCTGAACCGGGCCCCGAAATTCACCGACCTGAGCGGCAAGAGCCGGGTCAAGCGGATGGCAGAAAGCCTCGGCATTTCCATCGACCTGCAACTGCCGGACGGCGGCAAGCCCATCACCCAGAGCTGTGACCACGGGCTGCCGCTGGCAAAGTCAAACGCCAAGAACCCTTTGCGCAAGGAAATCGCCAAACTGGCCCGTTCCTTGCACGATCTGGGGACCAGCGAGGCGGAGGCCGCAGCCTAAGCCAAGATCCGTTTTGCAGACCGTAACGTCATTGAGTAACCGGGGGGTCTCTCATGTTTTCTAAGTACAAGAAGCAAGCCACTAAACCACAGGCACCGGCCACCACCGCCACCCGCGAGGCCGCCCCGGCCCCAGCCGCCAAGCCGACCACCAGCCTGCGTCGGCCCATGGCACGTCTGTCCGCTGAGGCCAGTTCGCAGGACAAAGAGCGCAAACGCAAAGAGCGGCTGAACGAAATCAAGGTGCAGCTGCACCGGGAGTTGCTGGACAACCTGAACCTAGCGGCGCTGGAAAGTGCCCCGGAAAAGGAATTGCGCAGCGAAATTTCCAGCATCGCGGCAGAGATCCTTGAGGAAAAGAGTATTGTGCTCAACCGCGAAGATCGCATGACCCTCAACAAGGAGCTCTATGACGAGGTCACCGGCCTCGGCCCCCTCGAGACCCTTTTGCAGGATGACACGGTCAGCGATATTCTGGTCAACGGCCCGCAACAGATCTTTATCGAACGCGAAGGCAAATTGCAGCTGAGCGATATCGCCTTCAAGGATGAAAAGCACCTGATGCGGATCATCGACAAGATCGTCTCGGCGGTGGGGCGTCGCGTGGATGAAAGCAACCCTTACGTGGATGCCCGTCTTGCCGATGGCTCGCGCTTTAACGCCATGGTGCCCCCGGTGGCGGTGGATGGCTCGCTGGTGTCGATCCGGAAATTCAAGAAGGACAAGCTGGGCATTGACGATCTGGTCGAGTTTGGCGCCTTCACCGAAGAAATGGCCGCCTATCTGCAGGCTGCGGTCTCGACCCGGTTGAACGTGATTGTTTCGGGCGGTACGGGCTCTGGTAAGACCACCACCCTGAACGCGCTATCCAGCTTTATTGACAATGCCGAACGCATCCTGACCATTGAGGACACGGCCGAACTGCAGCTGCAACAGACCCATGTGGGCCGGATGGAAAGCCGTCCACCCAATGTCGAGGGCAAGGGCGAAGTCTCCCCCCGTGACTGCCTGAAAAACGCCCTGCGGATGCGCCCCGACCGCATCATCGTCGGCGAGACCCGCGGCGAAGAGGTCATCGACATGTTGCAGGCGATGAACACCGGTCACGATGGCTCGATGACCACCATTCACGCCAACTCCGCCCGGGATGGCATCAGCCGTCTGGAAAACATGATCGCCATGGCCGGCATCGAGATGCCGATCAAGGCGGTGCGCAGCCAGATTTCCTCGGCGGTGAACGTGATCGTACAGGCCTCGCGTCTGCAGGATGGCTCCCGCCGGATGACCTCAATCACCGAAATCACCGGCATGGAGGGCGATGTGATCTCGATGCAGGAACTGTTCCGCTTTCAGCGCGTCGGCCTGACCCCGGACAACAAGATCATCGGCCATTTCACTGCCACCGGTGTGCGCAGCCATTACTCTGAGCGCTTCCGGCTTTGGGGCTACGATCTGCCGGCCTCGATCTATGAACCCACCATGTCGGAGGTCTGAACATGCAACTGAGCGCAGAACCGATCATCTATATCCTGATTTTTGTGGGTGTCGTCGTCCTGGTCGAAGGTATCTACCTGGTTGCCTTTGGCAAATCCATCCGGCTCAACAGTCAGGTCAACCGTCGTCTCGAGATGATGGAAAAGGGCAGTACCCGCCAGCAGGTGCTGGACCAGCTGCGCAAGGAACTGGGCCAACACGGCAAATCCAAAACCATTCCGCTGTATTCGATGTTGGCGGAAAGGGCGCAGAAAGCCGCCATCGCCTTTAGCCCGCAACAACTGATGATGATCATGGCCGGACTGGCCGTCTTTGCGTTTGTAGGCCTCAGCGTCGGCACCAGCACCCCGCTGGCCCTGCGGGTTCTTGCGGCCATCGTCATCGGTGTCGGCGGGGTGTTCTTCTGGGTCAACAGCAAGGCCGGCAAACGGATGGCGCTGATCGAAGAGCAGCTGCCCGACGCGGTCGAGCTGATGGTGCGTAGCCTGCGCGTTGGTCACCCGTTCAACTCAACGGTGCAGATCGTCGCCAATGAGATCGAAGACCCCCTGGCCACCGAATTTGGCATCATCGCTGATGAAAGCGCCTATGGCCGGGATATTGGCGAGGCGCTCAAGGAAATGGCAGAGCGGCTTGAAATCCAGGATTTGCGGTTTCTGTCGGTTGCCGTGACCATTCAGCAGCAATCAGGCGGCAACCTGGCTGAAGTTCTGGCCGGTCTGGCCAAGGTGATCCGGGCCCGGTTCCGCCTGTTTCGCCGCGTCAAGGCGATCACCGCCGAGGCGCAGTGGTCCGGGAAATTCCTGTCCGCCTTTCCGCTGCTGGCGCTTATCGGCACCCTGCTCAAGGATCCGCACTATTATGACGACGTGATGGATCACCCGTTTTTCATTCCTGCCTGTTTCTTTGTCGGCATCATGCTCACCATCAACCTGATCGTGATGCGCTTTCTGACAAACATCAAAGTCTGAGGATCAGCTGATGAATGTCCTTGCCCCCCTCGAAAACTTTCTGACCGGCCAATTCGGCCCAATGGGGCCCCTTTTTGCCCTCGGCGTCTTGGGCCTCATCATGGTTCTGCTGGCCGTATTGCTGTTGCTGAAGCAGCCAGAGGATCCGCTGAAAAAACTGCAGCGCAGCATGGCTCCGGAGACCCGTGGAGCGCCGCAGAAGGAAAAGCTGCGCCAGAACAATCGTAATGAACAGCTGCAGAAATTCGCCAGTTTTCTGGAGCCCCAGAACGCCGAAGAACTTTCTGCCATGGAGCTCAAGCTGCGCCAGGCCGGCTATCGCTCCAAGGATGCTGTACGATTCTTTCACTTTGCCCAGATGGCGCTTGCCCTCGTAGGGCTCGCGCTTGGCCTGTTCTATGTCTATGTGCTCAATGCCGATTTCACCTTTGACAGCCAGGCAATGGCGATCCGGATCGTGGGGCCGGGTGCGGCGGGCTACATGTTGCCAAAATACTGGGTCACCCGACGGATTGCAGAGCGCAAGGAGCAGATCGAGGCTGGTTTCCCCGACTCGCTGGACATGATGCTGGTCTGTGTCGAGGCCGGGCAATCCCTGGATCAGTCCATCGTCCGCGTCGCCGCCGAGCTGGCCGCTTCCTATCCACATCTTGCCTATGAGTTCGAGGTGGTGGCGCAGGAGATGAAGGCCGGCAAGGACAAGGAAAAAGTGTTGCGTGACATGGGCACCCGCTGTGGGGTGCAGGATATTTCCTCCTTTGTCACCGTGATGATCCAATCCGCGGCTTTTGGGACCTCCATTGCCGAGGCTCTGCGGGTCTATGCCGGAGAAATGCGTGACAAACGGGTGATGCGGGCGGAAGAGGCTGCAAATAAGTTGCCAGTGAAGATGACCCTTGCCACAATGATGCTGACGGTCCCGCCACTGCTGATCATCCTGGTTGGTCCTTCGATTCAAAACATCTTGAATATGGGCGGCTGATGCAGAAAAGACAGGAATGGACCCACCCCATTCGCCGATACGGATCCAGCGCCGCCGCTCTTGCTTTTGCATTTGTGGCGGCTGCCTGTTCCCCAACCCCACAGGACCATCAGGGCACAGCGGCCTGGGCCCCCGGTGTTGAAACCGGCCAGGAAGGTGTGGATCCTTTGCTGGTGGGTCACCGCCTGATGGCCGCGGGGGAATACGACCTGGCGCTGGACGCCTTTACCCGCGCCACCCTGATCCATGGGCTGACAGCCGAAATGATGTCCAGCTTCGGCTCAGCCTATCTTGGTCTGGGACGGCTGGGGCAGGCAGAGGAGATGCTGCGCCGCGCCATCAAAGAGGCCCCCGACTGGCCCGCGCCGCACAACAATCTTGGGATTGTGCTGATGGAACGTGGCAAAACGGCGGAAGCGGTGCAGATCCTCAAGCGGGCCTATGCGCTCAACAATGGCGAAAGTGACGCAATCCGGGATAATTTGCGTCTGGCCCTCGAAAAATTTGAGAACTCCGCGCATAGTGAGCCGCAAAGCACAGATAACAACGCCTATAAGTTGGTGCAACACGGCGGGGGCGCCTATGTGATTCGCAAGATCCCCTGACCACCGGAGGCAGAGCAGTAAAAGGACGCAGAAACATGCGCCAAACACTTCTACTATCCGCATGCCTGGCAGGCGCAGTTGCGCTGTCGGCTTGTGAAAAAGAGACCCCTGAAGAATCCGTTGAGCGCGCTTTTCAGGACGTGAATGTCATTGATGAAAGCAACCTCAACGAGGTGATGCTGACGGTGGCAGATCCCAATCAGGCCGTCAGCCATTTTCGCAAAACCTTGCAGGACGCACCAGAACGCATCGATTTGCAACGCGGGCTGGCCATTTCTCTGATCCGCGCCAAACGCAACACCGAGGCCGTGGCCGCCTGGAAAAAGACCGTCGCCCTGCCCGGAGTGACCAATCAGGACCGTATCGGTCTGGCAGATGCCCAGATCCGTACCGGCGATTGGGACGGCGCGCGCGAGACCTTGAACACCATTCCCCCCACCCATGAGACCTATGCCCGTTACCGGCTCGAGGCGATGGTGGCGGACGCCAATCAGGACTGGAAACGCGCCGACAGCTTTTATGAGATCGCCGTTGGACTGACCACCAGACCGGCCAAGATCATGAACAACTGGGGCTATTCCAAACTGACCCGTGGCGACTACCGCGAAGCAGAGCGCCTGTTTGGCGAGGCCATCAAGCAGGATCAGAGCCTGTTCACCGCCAAGAACAATCTGGTGCTGTCGCGCGGCGCGCAGCGCAACTATGATCTGCCGGTGCTGACACTGACCCAGACCGAACAGGCGCAACTGCTGCACACGCTGGCGC
Source organism: Roseobacter sp. (assembly GCA_015665415.1). Lineage (GTDB taxonomy): Bacteria > Pseudomonadota > Alphaproteobacteria > Rhodobacterales > Rhodobacteraceae > Pseudophaeobacter. Next base: position 130,460 of record JADFAE010000005.1, on the reverse strand, counting down.
TTTCTGCGATCAAACAGGGTGACGTCAAGGTCGGCGAAGGTCTGCTGCGTCAGGCGGTCGCCACCCATCCACAGCATTTTGACGCCGCAGCCAAGGCGCTGACCGCGCTGGAGAACGGCTGATCATGGCGATCTTTGCCGGCTCGGCCGAGGTCGCGCGCTGGTTTCTGCCCTTTGTGCTGCCGCTGTGTTTTGCGGCAGCCTATACCGATCTCAGCCGCATGCGCATTCCCAACTGGATCACCGACAGCCTGGGCGCGCTTTATATTGTCCTGGGCCTGTTCATCATGCCCACCTGGGCCGAGTACGGCTGGCAATTGCTGCACCTGCCCGTGGGTATTGCCTTTGGCTTTTTGTTCTACTCCGCCGGGGTCATGGGCGCGGGCGATGCCAAGTTCATCGGCGCGGCCGCCCCCCTTGTGGTATTTACCGACTTGCCCGCGCTGGTGATGATCTACGCCGCCAATCTGCTGGCTGCCTTTGCCACGCACCGGCTGGCCAAATACACCCCCCTCAGCCGTCTGGCCCCCGGCTGGCAAAGCTGGAGTGTGGGCAAAAAGTTCCCCATGGGCTTTAGCCTCGGCGGCACCTTGGCGCTCTATCTGATCCTGACCGCCTGTTTCGGGCGGTAACTGTATTACATAGAATTGGACTGCCAGAGAGTCTGATTTTCGAATGCCTCTGTTGTGGCGAGAAACGCCGCCTGGGTTGCTTTTCGGGCTTGTTACCTGGTCTCCAGTGAAGACGAAGCAAAACAAAAGAGTTGACTAAGAACCCTGCTCTGGCACCCACTGGAGTGGAAATCTGTTTCAAACAAGAGGCACTGGTATGATTATGAACTTCGGCCTCTCCGGAATAGCGCTCATTCTTATCACTTTGTTTCTGATTTTTTTGCCAATACCTTTGGCCATGAAACGCGATCGGAACCCTGTATTGTGGTTCCTGGCGGGACTGATCCTGTCACCCCTTCTTACGATCCCGCTATTGCTCATCCTGGGCCAGAAGCCAACTACACTCTAGTCTTTTCGCTCCATGCCCTTGCAACTAGACAGCAAAGTGCCCCCGCGAACCTGGCAATTGCGCAAGCGCTTTGAACTGTGCCGGATGCGTAGGCAACATCTTGGATTTTTTGATATTTTGTTGATCGGAGCCCCCCTACGGGGATTGGCGGAGCCTCTTCCTTAACCAGTCCGGCCCATAGTCCTGAACATAGGATCAGTACAGGCATGGAGTGCACGACATTGAAACCTGATAATTCCTTCTTTCGCCAGCCCGTGGATACGGAATCCCGTCTGTCGCTTCATCTGCCCTGCAAGATCATCGTTTCCGATCAAGAGCTGCAAGGCACGGTGTTCAACGTCAGCTACAGCGGCATCGGGGTTGATCTCTCCCCCGAAGAGGAGGATTTTGATGTGAAATCGCTCCAGTCGATTTCGATCCCTGATATCGGTGATTTCTGCGTCTATGTGCGTTGGAAACGGGGATTGCGCATGGGGCTCTCCTTTTCTGCCAAACGCAGTTCCAGGCCAACCCTGGATGCCTATTTTGAAAAGACAGGCAGCTATCCCTTCTAAAGGATCGCCAAATTGCTGCGGCTTTGCCTCAGTCTTGCCGCAGTGGTGAATAGACTGTTGCGCAGGCCCCCCTGCTTGTGCGGCAGGCTGTGGCCCTTTTTGCGATCAGATCAGGCAGGCCCAACCGATGAACATGCAGACCGCCCCCGTGACAGCCCCGCCCGCGCCCAAGGGCCTGGCGCAGATGCAGCTTCCCATCGTGATGATGCGGGACATTCTACTCAAGACGATCTTTCGCAAGAACGTCAACAATGTCAGCGAAGTGGCCGAGGCGATCTGCCTGCCGATGCCGGTCACCCAAGAGCTGATCGACATGTCCCGCGAGCAGAAACTGCTGGAGGCTACGGGCACGCTCAGCGCCAACAGCGGCAATGAGATGGGCTATCAGCTCACCGATGCGGGCAAATCCCGTGCCCAGGACGCGCTGAGCCAATCGGAATATTTTGGTGCCATGCCGGTGCCGCTGGATGTCTATCGCGAACAGATCAAGCGCCAATCGATCCGCAATATCATGGTGACCCGCAATCAGCTGGTGGATGCCATGGGGCATCTGGTTCTGCCTGACAGTCTGCTCGATCACCTGGGACCTGCGGTCAGCGCTGGTCGTTCGATCCTGATGTATGGCCCCCCCGGCAACGGCAAATCCTCGATCTCAAACGGGATCCGCGATGCCCTGGGGGATCACGTCTATGTGCCGCGTGCCATCGAATATGCCGGTCAGGTGATCACGGTCTATGATCCCATCGTGCACAGCATGATCGAAGAGACCCCTGATGATCCCCATGCCATCCGCCGTCCCAAACGGTTTGACAGCCGGTATGTGAAATGTGAACGCCCCACGGTGATCACCGGTGGCGAGTTGTCGCTCGATATGCTGGATCTGGTCTACAATCCAACAGCACGCACCTATCAGGCGCCTTTGCAACTGAAATCCACCGGCGGCATCTTCATCGTCGACGATTTGGGCCGTCAGGCAGAACCACCACAGTCGCTGGTCAACCGCTGGATTGTGCCGCTGGAAGAAAACAAGGACATCCTGGCGCTGCAATCGGGTGAGAAATTCGAGGTGCCTTTTGACACTCTGGTGATCTTTTCCACCAACTTTCACCCCAACGAGATCTTTGACCAGGCGGCGCTGCGGCGGATCTTCTTCAAGATCAAGATCGACGGGCCAAGCCAGGAAAACTTCCTCAAGATCTTTGCCATGGTGGCGCGCAAGCGGGGCATGCCGCTGGACGAGACCGCGCTGGTCCATCTGCTCAAGGTGAAATACCCGACCATCGACAATATCTACGCCAATTATCAGCCGATCTTCCTGATCGACCAGATGATCGCAATCTGCGAATTCGAGGGCATTCCCTATCAGATGTCACCAGACCTGATCGACCGCGCCTGGGCCAATATGTTTGTCAAGGACGAGCATATTGTGAAATAGCCTGGCAGAAATACAATCTGCACCCTATGTTGACACAATGAATTCGACCCAAAGTATAGTATTAGCCATTGTGTTTGGATTGGCTGTTTGGCATGGGAGCCAGATCCAGGCATCACCCCAGAGCGACCTTGCAGCGCAGATATCTGCAGCAGGCCAGAATGATTATGACAACCGAACCCATAAGATCAGCCTGTCGCACTGCACCTTGACGACTTACGTCTATGAAGACTGGGGAGAGGAACAACGTGTTTTGTGGTCCTCTTTTCAGATCGACCTGCGAGACCTAATCCTGCCCAGACGGAACAAAGATGGAAACTCCGTGGTCTGGGCACCCAAAATTCAGGACGGCCTCGGGATTGCCATCATGGCATTTAAAACAGTCAAAGGCACCGTCGCTCGGCATGAAGTAGCCATGCGCCGAAACCCCCTTCCTCCGTATCGTGTTTCTTCGCGCCAAGGCAAAGATAGCTACGTCTTTCGAGACTCGGCGAGTTTCGTCATCATACATGCAGGCCTGGAAACCCCTGACCATTCCAACGGATTTATTGAGCTGCTGAAGCAGTATAAGATCGAATACTGTTTTCCTTTGTCTTGATACTTGAGCCTGACCAGGTTCGTTTTCAACGCCCAAATTTGAACCTGCCCCATGACGCTCTCGTCTTTTTGCCAGGTAAAACAACATCCGCCGCGCGTTTGCGCAATTTCCACCCCCTCAATGCGCAGGTTCGTCATCCCTCAGTGGCTCCCGCCCGTCGCAGGATCATTTCAGGGAATGAACCGCTCCCGTTGGGCATGGCACCGTGCTGGCGCACGGTGCCGCCTGCGGCCCCCATTGGGGGTCGCAGGCCAGGCCCAAGGCAGCCAAGGGGGGTTTGCCGTCAGGCAAGGGCACCTGCAGGCGCGGGAGCCCTCCGGTCTGTGGCTCATTTGCGATTGGCGCGACTTTCAAACTGGACTAAACAGGGAACATGTGCGCCCTGCCCCCACAGATCGAGACCTGGTTTCACGCCCATGACTGGTCCCTGCACCCGCATCAACAGCAGATGCTGGCGCGCGCCAGTGATCCGGCCACACTGCTGATCGCTCCCACGGGCGGCGGCAAAACCATGGCCGGGTTTCTGCCCACTCTGGCTGAACTGGCCGATGGAGCGCACCAAGGGCTGCATACGCTTTACATCTCGCCGCTCAAGGCACTGGCTGCCGACATAAAGCGCAACCTGCGTCGCCCCGTCGCGGACATGGGCCTGCCGATCCGCATCGAGGATCGCACCGGTGACACGGCGCAGTCCCGCAAACGACGTCAACGCGCCGATCCGCCCCATATCCTGCTGACCACTCCCGAAAGCCTGGCCCTGCTCGTCAGCTATGAGGATGCCGCCCGCACCTTTGCCGGTTTGCAACGGGTGGTGATCGACGAGATCCACGCTCTGGCTGAAAGCAAGCGCGGCGATCAGCTGATGCTGGCGCTCACCCGGTTGCAAGCGCTCTGCCCTAATCTGCGCCGCGTCGGCCTCTCGGCCACGGTAGATGATCCTGACGCCATCGCTAGCTACCTTGCCCGCCATCCCACCCCCTGCACCGTGTTGGAGGCTGACCCCGGTCCCGCTCCGCAGATCGCCATGTTGGACACAGCCAAAGCCCCCCCTTGGGCCGGAGGTGGGGCTGCCCATGCCATCCCCGCCGTGCTGGCTCAGATCAAGGCCCACAAGACCACGCTGATCTTTCACAACACCCGCGCCCAGGCCGAAATCTTCTTTCACAACCTCTGGCTGGCCAATGAGGAGGCCCTGCCCATCGGCATTCACCATGGCTCGCTTGATCGGGTCCAGCGCGAACGGGTCGAGGGCGCCATGCAGCGCGGTGAGCTGCGCGCCATCGTCTGCACCGGCTCGCTGGATCTGGGCATCGACTGGGGCGATGTGGATCTGGTGATCCAGATCGGCGCACCCAAGAATGTCAAACGTCTGGTGCAGCGCATTGGCCGCGCCAATCATCGCTACAACGCCCCCTCCAAAGCCCTGCTGGTGCCCGCCAACCGCTTTGAGGTGGTCGAGTGCCACGCCGCCTTGCAGGCCGTTTTGGCCGACGATCTGGATGCCAGCCCCAAGGGCCCCGGCCCGCGCGACGTCCTGTGCCAGCATATCCTGATCCGGGCCTGCGCCGGGGCCTTTGATGCGCAGACACTGTACCAGGAAGTGATCACAGCGGGGGCCTATGCCAGCCTCAGCAAGGACCAGTTCGACGCCTGCCTGCAATTCTGTGCCAATGGTGGCTATGCCTTGCAACGTTACGATCAGTGGCAACGCTTGATACAACGGGCCGATGGCCACTGGCAGCTGCGCGATCCGCGCGCCAGGCAGCGCATTCGCATGAATCTTGGCACCATCCAGGATGCGGATCTTCTAAAGGTGCGGCTGAAAAACAGCCGCGGTGGCAAACCCCTGGGCGAAGTCGAAGAGGCCTTTGCCGCCACCCTCACCCCCGGCGATACCTTTCTCATTGGCGGGCGGATCGTGCGCTACGAGGCCCTGCGAGAGATGACCGTGCAGGTCAGCCGCAACGCCAGCAAAAAACCCAAGATCGCCGTGTTCTCCGGCACCAAATTCGCCACCTCAACCGAGCTCTCGGCGCGTATCCTGGAAATCTTTTCGCAAAATTCCTGGCCGGAGCTGCCCAAACATACTGCCGATTGGCTGGCGCTGCAGCGCGGCAGTTCACAGCTGCCCTGCGCTGGACATTTGCTGATCGAAAGCTTCCCGCATGAGGCCCGTGAATACAGCTGTATCTACGGCTTTGCCGGCCGCAATGCCCAGCAGACACTGGGGTTGCTGCTGACCAAACGCATGGAGGAGCTGGGGCTCGATCCTTTGGGCTTTGTTGCCACCGATTACGCCACCCTGATCTGGGGGCTGGAGCCCCTGCAAAACCCCGACCCCCTATTTGAAATCAACGCCCTGCGCGACGGGCTGGACGGCTGGCTGGCGGGCAATGCGGTGATGAAACGCGCCTTTCGCGGGTCCGCCACCATTGCCGGGCTGATTGACCGAAACCTGCCCGGCGGGCGCAAGAACGGACGCCAAGCGACGTTTTCCTCGGATATCCTTTATGACACCCTGCGCAAATATGATCCGGGCCATCTGCTGCTGGAGATCACCCGCGAAGAAGCCCTGCGCGGGCTGGTGGATTTTTCCCGCATCGAAGAGATGATCCAGCGCTGTGCAGGCCATATTACCCTGCAAAGACTGGATCGGATCTCTCCCCTTGCAGCACCGATGCTGCTGGAAATGGGCAAGGTGCCGATCAAAGGCCGCGCCGAAGAGAAGTTGCTGCAACGTGAGACCGAAGCGCTGATGCGCCAATCGGGCCTCGAAGGTCTGACATGACCCATACGCCATCGCAGGCCCCAGCAAAGATGTTTGGATATGACTTCACCCTGGCAGGGGCGCGGCTCACCGCCTTGCCGCAGCGCGCACTCTGGTGGGCGCAGCAATCCCTGCTCTGTGTTTCGGATCTGCATCTGGGCAAATCCGAACGCCACCTGCGACGTGGCGGCAGCCCCCTGCCCCCCTACGAGGGAGAGGACACCCTGTCCCGGCTCGAGGTGTTGATCACTGCCTTGCAGCCTGACACCGTGATCTGCCTGGGCGACAGTTTTGACGACACCGCCGCCGCACAGGTCCTGCCGGTTGAGCAAAAGGACCGGATCAGCCAGTTGGTGCAGCGTAGCAACTGGATCTGGATCGAGGGCAATCACGACCCGCAGCCCAATGGCTTTGGCGGCAGATATCTGGCAGAGCTTGCGCGTGACGGGATCTGCTTTCGCCACATCGCCGCGCCTGATTTTTGCGCCGCGCCGCGGATAGAGAAGCGGACATCGAGACAGGAAACAGCACAGCTGCAGGCCGAAATCTCCGGCCACTACCATCCAAAGGCAGGCCTGCGCGGGATCAACCGTCCCGCCTTTCTGTTGGACCAGCAGCGGCTGATCCTACCCGCCTTTGGCACCTATACTGGGGGGCTGCACAGCAGGGATCCCGCCCTTTCCACCTTGATGCATCCCCAGGCACTGGCCATCCTGACAGGCCCCCGCACGCTGGCGATGCCAATGCCCCGCCGCCGCAGGTAGATCGCTGCGGCACCCATAGAAGATGTGGCGCTGCGTCACCTGCGCAGGGCGCGCGAACTGCACTAGGTTCAGAAAACCGATCACAAAGGACTTCTGATTTGGAACAACGCATTCGCGACAGTTTTGCCCGCCAGAGCATGATGGAAACTCTTGGCGCTTCGATCAGCCGCATCAAAGCCGGCGAAGTGGTCATCGAGGCCCCGATCCTGCCCGGCAGCCTCCAGCAGCAGGGATTTGCCCATGCGGCGCTGACCTTTGCCATTGGCGACAGTGCCGCGGGCTATTCCGCCCTGACCATGCTGCCAGAGGACCAAGAGGTGATGACCGCCGAGATCAAGGTGAACCTGCTCGCACCTGGTGCCGGCGACAAACTGCGCGCCACAGGCCGGGTGATCAAACCGGGACGTCGTCTCATGGTGGTCAGCGCTGAGGTCCATGCGGTGACCGGGACAGACGAAAAGCTGATCGCGGTCCTGCAAGGCACCATGATCCCGGTCACTCTTTGATCCTGGCGCCTGCCCGCACCGGCGCGATCACAACAACCCGGCCGCCTGGGCGGCAGGTCTGCAGCTGCGGCTGACCGGCACCAGGCTCTCGTCCTTCATCTGCAAAAAATCGCGCCCCTTTTGCCGTGCGTGACGTCGCACCTGCGTCGGCGCTACCCAATGCGAGCGATGCACCCGCAGGCCGGTCTCTGCCAGTTCGGCTGCGGCGTCCCCCAACCGCATCAGCAGGGTCTCCTGACCACGCTCCGTCACCACCAGCAAATAATGGTCCTGCGCCTCAAGCCGGATCAGGGGCCCGCGCTTGTCGAGGGGCAGACGACGCAAAAAGCGCTGCTCGGCGTTGACGGTATCTGCAACCTCTTGCTGCGTTGCCTCAGCGGCGGGTTGCAGCGCATAGTTGCGCAACAGAAAGACGGTAATCTCGATCAGCAAAACCACCGAGAGCGTGACCACCAACAGAAATCCAAAATCCTGCCAGCCCCCCCAGTGGGGAAAGATCAGCAAGTTCATACCGTGGGCGAGCAGCGCCAGGATTCCGGCATAAGGCAATTGCGCCAACAGCCTCAGGTGCTCTGCCCGCCCCCGTATCAGCCACTGCTGCGCATGTGTCAGCAGAATCGACGCCCCGACGATTCCCCCCCAGTAGCCAAGCCGTTCCAAAAGTCCAAGCCCTTCGAAGGTGCCAAAGGGTCCGGCGGTGGCAGCAAAGACGGACACCAAGGCCCACAAAATAACAAACCTCAAAGCCCCCTGTCGCTCGCGTATCGTCAATGACATCCGCTGCAGGCCCCGGGTAACTCACGAAATTTCCAATCCATTGGCGCAAGCCTCTTTGCTCTTTGGTTCCTGAACCTGCCACGTCAGAGGCATCAAGTTCAACCGCGGAGCCCCCATGACCCTTACCCCTCTTTTGACCGCGCCGGTGGCGATACAGATACACGCCTTTGCCGCGCTCACGCTGATCCCCCTGACCATAGCTCAATTTGCCCTGCCCCGCGGCACCCACCTGCATCTCTGGATCGGCTGGAGCTGGGTAGGCCTCATGTCTCTTGTGGCACTCAGCAGTTTCTGGATCCAGGACATCCGTCTCGTTGGCGGCTTTGGCCCCATCCACCTGCTGTCCATCGTAACCTTGGGAACGCTCTGCCTCGCGATCTATGCGGCGCGGCGTGGCCAGATTTCCAGCCACCGTCAGGCCATGATCTGGCTCACCTATGGGGCCCTGGTAGGGGCCGGGGTTTTCACGCTGCTGCCGGGTCGGTTGATGAACGCCGTCCTCCTAGGGCTTTGACACAGGAGTGAAACGGTGATCATAGGAATTTTCTCTGGAGCCCCGGTCTGGGTCTGGCCCTTGTTGCTGTTCTTGGTCCTCATGGGATTGCGGGCCACCCGCACGCAGGACATTTTCATCCCGGCCTACCTGGCGATGCCGCTGATTGCCTTCACCAACCTTCCCACCTTGCAGGCTCTGCCCCTGCTGGAGCAAAGCCTCTGGGCACTGGCCTACATCAGCGGTGCATTCATCGGCTTTCGTCTCCAGGCGCGCTGGATGGTCTGGCGCCGGGGCTTGCGGGCGCGGGTGAGCGGCGAATGGCTGAGCCTGAGTGTGATGATGGTTTTGTTCTGGGCCAATTTCGCCAATGGCCTACTGAGCGAAATTGCACCGGAAGTGACCAGATCAGCGATCTTTGCCGGGATCCTGGCGACTGTTCTGGGCCTGGCCTCTGGCAGCTTTCTGGGGCGACCCTTGCGGGTCCTGACCTGGAAACGACAACAGGGGGCTTTGCCCCCTCGCGCCGAGGCGCTCACCCCCAGGATATTTGGGGCCAAATGAAAGCCCAAACGCTAGCGCGTGCATTTCAATTGGCGGTAAATATCCCGGGGGAGTCGCCAAAAGCGACGGGGGCAGAGCCCCCTCCTTAAATGTCTCCGCGCAGTTCAACCGTTGGATTGAATAGGCGGACAAAGAAAGTGAAATGCCAAACCGCCCCTTGGTACAAAAAAGGAGCCCCAAAGGGGCCCCTTTCCACAGATACAAACAACCAACCGGATCAGGCGGTCAGGCCTTCCGGCTCTGCCAGACCATTGGCGCGGCAACAGGCGGTGACCGTGTTTGCCAGAAGGCAAGCAATGGTCATCGGCCCAACGCCACCAGGAACAGGAGTGATCGCACCGGCGCGCTCGGCACAGCTGGCATAGTCGACATCCCCGACCAGCTTCATCTTGCCTTCGCCTTTTTCGGGGGCCGGGATGCGGTTGATGCCCACGTCGATGACGGTAGCACCTTCCTTGATCCAGTCACCAGGCACCATTTCAGGACGCCCCACTGCCGCCACCACGATATCGGCACGGCGCACCACATCGGGCAGATCCTTGGTACGGCTATGGGCGATGGTCACGGTGCAGCTGTCACCCAGCAGCAGTTGCGCCATCGGCTTGCCCACGATGTTGGAGCGGCCAATGACCACGGCGTCCATGCCGGACAGGGAGCCGTGGTAGTCGCGCAGCATCATCAGGCAGCCCAGCGGGGTGCAGGGCACCATCGACTTTTGACCAGTGCCCAACAGACCAACGTTGGAGATGTGAAAGCCATCCACGTCTTTTTCCGGCGCGATCGAATTGATGATCAGATCCTCGTTCAGGTGGCCCGGCAGCGGCAGCTGCACCAGGATCCCATGTACCGCAGGGTCGTTGTTCAGCTTTTCCACCACGGCAAGCAGATCCGCCTCGGAGGTCTCGGCGTCCATCTTGTGCTCGTAGGAGTTCATGCCGGTTTCAACCGTCTGCTTGCCTTTGGAGCGCACATAGACCTGAGAGGCCGGATCTTCCCCCACCAGCACCACGGCCAGGCCCGGGGTAATGCCGTGCTCTTCTTTCAGACGCGCCACATGGCCCGCCACTTTTTCGCGTACTGTGGCGGCGAAGGCTTTGCCGTCAATGATGTTTGCTGCCATTGCATTCTTCCTTTTGCCGCAGACCAGACCGGCCCGCTTTATGTCTCGTGGATCACGCGGGCTTCACGCGCAATCGACCATTCCACCAGCTGGCGCCACAGGGTCTCGATCAGATCCGGATCCAGACCGGCCCGACCCGCCTTGGCGCGGGCATTTGTGACAACCTCTTCCACGCGGGCTGGGATCCGCGCCGGCCAGCCATTGTGGCTTTTGAGCTCAACCGCCCGGTCGATATAGCCCGCCCGTATCGCTAGCAGCTCGACCAGTTCTTCGTCCAGATCGTCGATCTGTTGACGAAGTGCTGTCATGTCACTGCAATCTTGTGGTGGGATCAGATTGGTCATCACTAAAAACTCTTGCGGCCCGAGAGAATGTCTCGGGCCGCAGAAAGCGCATTTTGCGTCTTAGAACAAGCCTTCGATCTGGCCGTCGTCATTTAGGCAGATATTCTCTGCCGCAGGTTTGCGCGGCAGACCTGGCATGGTCATGATCTCACCACAGACTGCAACGATGAAACCCGCACCCGCCGAGAGGCGAACCTCACGCACCGGAACCGAGTGACCGGTGGGGGCGCCACGCAGGGTCGGGTCCGTGGAGAAAGAGTACTGGGTCTTTGCCATGCAGACCGGCAGATTGCCGTAGCCTGCGGCTTCCCATTCTTTCAGCTGGTTGCGGATCTTGTTGTCAGCCAGCACTTCGTCGGCGCGGTAAATGCGCTTGGCGATGGTGTCGATCTTGTCGAACAGCGACATGTCATCGGGATAGATCGGGGCAAAGTTGGCCTGACCCGCGTCGACCACTTCGACAATCTTTTCGGCCAGCGGCGCAGAGCCTTCAGAGCCCAGCTCCCAGTGACGCGACAGAACTGCCTCAACGCCGTGGGTGGCGGCATAGGCCTTGACCGCCTCGACTTCGGCATCGGTGTCGGTGACAAAGTGGTTGATGGCGACAACTACGGGCACACCAAAGGATTTGATGTTCTCGATGTGACGGCCCAAGTTGGCGCAACCGTTGTTGACCGCTTCGACGTTTTCACCGCCCAGATCCGCCTTGGCAACGCCGCCGTTCATTTTCATCGCACGCACGGTGGCAACCAGAACCACGGCCGAAGGCGCGATACCGGCCTTGCGGCACTTGATGTTCATGAATTTCTCGGCACCCAGATCGGCACCAAAGCCCGCTTCGGTGACGACATAATCGGCCACTTTCAGTGCGGTTTTGGTGGCGATGACCGAGTTACAGCCGTGTGCGATGTTGGCGAAAGGACCGCCATGCACAAAGGCCGGGTTGTTTTCCAGAGTCTGCACCAGGTTGGGCTGCATTGCGTCTTTCAGCAACACGGTCATGGCGCCAGAGGCCTTGATGTCGCGGCAGTAAACGGCGGTCTTGTCGCGGCGGTAGGCCACGATGATGTCGCCGAGACGCTTTTCCAGATCGGCCAGGTCGGTGGCCAGGCAGAGGATCGCCATGACTTCGGAGGCCACAGTGATGTCAAAGCCGGTCTCGCGGGGGAAACCATTGGAAACGCCGCCCAGGGAAGCGGTGATCTGACGCAGGGCGCGGTCGTTCATATCGACCACACGACGCCATGCAACACGACGCACGTCGATTTCGCACTCATTGCCCCAGTAGATGTGGTTATCGATCATAGCCGACAGCAGCGAATGCGCAGAGGTAATGGCGTGGAAGTCACCGGTGAAGTGGAGGTTCATCTCCTCCATCGGAACAACCTGGGCGTAACCGCCGCCTGCAGCGCCACCCTTCATGCCAAAGTTCGGCCCCAAGCTCGCTTCGCGGATACAGACCATCGCATTTTTGCCGATGCGGTTCAGGCCATCGCCCAGACCAACGGTGGTGGTGGTCTTACCCTCACCCGCAGGTGTGGGGTTGATCGCGGTCACAAGGATCAGCTTGCCGTCGTCTTTGCCCTGCACGGAGTTGATGAACTCCTGGCTGACCTTGGCTTTGTCGTGGCCATAGGGCAGCAGGTCGTCGTTTGACATGCCGATCTTTGCACCGATTTCCTGAATCGGGAGCTTGTTCGCCTCACGGGCGATCTCGATATCACTCTTGTAGCTCATGGCCTGGTTCCTGAATGAATGAAAACACTACCGGCGCCAAAACGCCGGTTCCGACACAGAATTAGCCAGTATGCGTCAATATGCGCGCGTGATTTCCGACATTATCCGGTCATGAAACGGCGTTGCCCAAAAGATTGGGATACGAATGTCTACAAAACGAAACCTATGCTGCTTTGCAGCACGAATTTAGGGGGCCCAGGCACGCTGGTCCGGGATCAAGAGCCGCAGCTGGTCACCGATTCTCAGGCGTCCCGGGCGCTCGACCCAGGCGGTGACACCACGCCGGTTCTTGGCTGCGGGTTTGAATTTGGGGCCCAAACCTGCGTGATCTTTCTCGATCTCTTTGCCAGGAAATATGCAGGGGCGATTTTCGATATCGACCGTCACCGTAAGGCCGTCCGGCCCCTGCAGACGCGATGCCGGGGGCACAAAGGTGAAATCCGGAATGCCGCGGAGCACGACATTGGCACCCAAATACGAAGGATCCAACCGCTCTGTTCCCATCTCGGCGGCGATCCGTTGCAATTCCTCCTGCGATAGGATGGTCAATTGCCGGGTGTTGCGAATCTCGGTGCCTTCAGCGTGCAGGTTTTTCACTCGCATACAGGAGGCGCGAGTCTCTCCGGAATGGCGCTCGCCCGTCAGGCCATGGAACCCAAAATTCAAACTCTCTTGTGCGGTCGAAGACAGCCCGGCATCAATCGGTGTTGCCCCCAGCCAGACAATCTCTCCCTGAAACTCTGTTTCCAACAATACCGGCATCTTTTGCCCCCTCGAAATCAATCCTGCATTCAATACTCATGTCCCGCCAGACCATATCGCGAAACGATCAGGGGGAAACCCCTGATCGGGTCGGATCGCAGAAGCGATCCGACCCGGGCGCCGGGGGCGCAGGCAGCGCGCTGCCTGCGCCCCCGGCGCCACCCCCAAACTAACCGCACAGCAAAAAGCCCAACTGCCGAATCCGACAGTTGGGCTTGATTGCGAACTCAACTACGGAGCTGCAAATCAGGTGCTGGGTTCAGGCTCCATATCGCCTTCTCCAACCCCATCACTGGAGGTTTTCTTTGGCTTGGCCTTTGGAATCGCCGTGACCGAAGCGGTACCATCGTCCAGATCGCCAGAATCCCCCCCCCCTTCACTGGGAGGATTGCCCGCCATGACACGTTTGATTTCATCACCGGTCAGTGTTTCATACTCCAGCAAGCCCTGGGCCAGGCGCTCCCATTCCTCATTCTTGTCCTTGAGGATCTGCAGGGCCTGATCATAGCCCTCCTGGATAAAGCGCTTTACCTCGTCCTCGATCATCTCCTTGGTATTTGCGGAGACGGAGAACCCCGCCGTATTACCGGAATAGCCTTCATGCGCTTCGGCGTAGTCGATATTGCCGACCTTATCCGACATGCCCCAGCGCAACACCATGGCGCGCGCCAGCTGGCTGGCCTGCTGAATATCCCCGGCAGGACCGTTGGAAACATGGTCCTCACCGTATTTGATGACTTCCGCCGCCTTGCCCGCCATGGTCATCGCCAGTTTTTCCTGACATTCATCACGGTGATAGTTCAGGCGGTCCATTTCCGGCAAGCTCACCACCATACCCAGCGCACCACCGCGCGGAATGATGGTTGCCTTATAGACCGGATCGCACAGCGGCAGCGCCAGGCCAACCACGGCGTGACCGGCTTCGTGATAGGCGGTCTTTTCCTTTTGGTCCTGGGTCAGCACCATCGAGCGGCGCTCGGCCCCCATCATCACCTTGTCCTTGGCGGATTCAAAATCCTCCATGGTGACAAAGCGACGACCAACGCGGGCGGCCATCAGCGCCGCCTCATTGACCAGATTGGCCAGATCCGCACCCGAAAAGCCCGGGGTTCCGCGCGCGATAATACGCAGATCCACGTCCGGGCCCAGCGGGGTCTTGCGCGCATGCACGCCCAGAATTTTCTCACGGCCCTTGATGTCAGGATTGCCGACGGTGACGTTGCGGTCAAAGCGGCCCGGACGAAGCAGCGCCGGATCCAGCACATCCTTGCGGTTGGTTGCCGCCAGAATGATCACGCCCTCATTGGCTTCAAACCCATCCATCTCAACCAGCAACTGGTTCAGGGTCTGCTCGCGTTCATCATTGCCGCCGCCATAGCCGGCGCCGCGATGGCGACCAACAGCATCAATCTCATCGATAAAGACGATACAGGGCGCATTTTTCTTGGCCTGTTCGAACATGTCACGCACACGCGATGCACCAACGCCGACAAACATCTCGACAAAATCGGACCCCGAGATGGTAAAGAAGGGTACGCCCGCCTCCCCCGCAATGGCACGCGCCAACAGGGTTTTACCGGTACCCGGAGGGCCCACCAGCAGCGCGCCTTTGGGAATCTTGCCGCCCAGACGCGAGAATTTCTGCGGGTTGCGCAGGAATTCGACGATCTCTTCCAGCTCTTCCTTGGCTTCATCGATACCGGCCACATCATCAAAGGTGACACGCCCGTGCTTTTCGGTCAGCATCTTGGCCTTGGATTTGCCAAAGCCCATGGCACCGCCTTTGCCGCCGCCCTGCATCCGGTTCATGAAATAGATCCAGACACCAATCAGCAGCACAAAGGGCAACAGGGTGATCAGAAAGGATTGGAAACCGGATTGCTGCTGCTTTTCAGCCCGCACCGGAATGTTGTTCTCGATCAGAAGCGCTGTGACCTCCGCATCCCCCGGTCTGATGGTCACATAGCTCTGGTTGTCGGTGGTGGTAAAGCGAACCTGCTCTCCATCCAGAACCACGGTGCTGACCTGGCCATTCTCAACGGAACTGACAAAGTCGGAGAAAGTGCGCTCATGGCTCTGCATCGAACTGCCTGATCCGCTGAACAAATTGAACAGCGCCAGGATCAATACGAACAGAACAACCCAGAATGCGATGTTACGTGCGTTTCCCAAGGAAAGTCTCCCATTATCCGGGCCTCCGCGCAGGACGCCCTCGTTGCGCATAAAATAAGGAACATTCGGGCAGGTTCAATGAGATAAAAGAGATGCAAAGAACTCTTCTGCACTATTTATCGGTTCCGCCGTTGTTCCATTGGCAAAACCAGCCAGCGGAGCCGCCAGGAATTCCCCCTCCCGCCACAGGGCAGGCGTGACCTCCAAAGCCGCCGCAGGTGCGCCCAGCCGACGCCAGTCCGGGCAGAGCTTCAAGCCCTCTGGGCCCAGAGCGCGCACATCGCAAACCCCTATGTCACCAGCAAAAATTCGCCACCTCTGATCCCAAAACTCTCCCGAAGATACCGTAGTCTCCTGCACCGCTGCGTGCTCGCGGCAGACCCAGATATCATCTTTGTGGCGCAGAATACGGCAGCCCCCGAGGGTCGCGGATCCGCCGCGTTGAGCCAATGCAACCGTATCAATCATTGCCTGACGTCTCGGCGGGTATTGGCCGCCAGAAATCCACAAAATGGCCTGCGACATCAAGCGATGAGAGATTTCATCGGACAGAGTGCGGAATTTTCGCAGCTCGATGACGATGGCACCGCTGTCAAATCGCATCATATCACGGGCTTCGAGAAAAGCATACCAGCCAAGCGCCTTGCGCGCCTTGCTCATGTTCTGTGCCACGGTCCCCAACACGTCAACGGTGAGCCCCAACTCGTCCAGCAGGGCCAGCGCCTTGCGAGTTCGGATCCGCTCAAACCGCTCATCTTCATTGGAGGGATCTTCGATCCAGGCCACATTGCGATGCTCCAGATAGGCACGCAAACTGCTGCGCCGTGCCTCCAACAACGGCCGGATCAGGGAGATCCCATCCTGGGTCCGCCGCTGCGGAATTCCGGCCAGCCCGTTCACCCCCGCGGCCCGCTTTAGCCGCATCAGCACGGTTTCAGCCTGATCGTCTGCGGTATGCCCCAGCGCCAGCAGCGGGATGCCGTTTTGTCGCGCCCATCGGGTCAGCAATTGATAGCGCGCCTGCCGCGCCTGATCCTGCAGGTTGCCGACCTCCGATGGACCTTCCGCCCAGGTCAATATCTTGTGGCGCAGGCCCAACCCCGCTGCAAGCTCTGCAACCTGTTCCGCCTCTTGCCGCGATCCGGGGCGCAGATCATGGTCGACGCTGGCCACCATCAATTCAACAGGTTTATCGCGAAAATACTCGTCCAGCAGGTGCATGAGAGCCAGGGAATCACTGCCGCCCGAGACTGCGACTCCGATCCGCGCCGGCAGGGCAAAGTGAAACTGGCATCGCAAGATCTCAAGAAGCGCCTCACGCCCGGATTCTGCGCTTTGCTGGGTCAAGAGCACCCCAATGCAGCCATCTCCGCTGCGGCCTGCGCCACCATGGCCTGCCCAGGGAAGCGCACCTCTACCTCCGAGAGGGTGATGCAGGCCTGATCCACCTGCCCCAGACGTCCCAACGCGGCCCCCAGTTCAAACAGGGCCTGCGGGGCCACCTCGCCATTGGCATTGCCGGTAAAGGAGGCCAGGTAGGCCCGGGCCGCCTCGCGGGTGTCGCCCAGCCCGTCCAGCGCCTTGCCCCGGTTGAAATCCGCCCTGGGTGCCAGTGGGCTGCCGGGGTAGGCCTGCGAGAACACGGTGAATTTTTCAACCGCCACCTGGTGGTTTCCCTCCCTCAGGGCTTGTTCTGCAATATCGAAATCGGCCTGTTCCCCCACCGCCAGCTCGCTGCCGCCATCACCGGCAGGCAGGGCCACGCCAGGGTCCGCTCCTGCCGCGCCCAAGGTGTCTTCGCCGCCCAAAGTGCTGGTCTCGCCCAGCGCCGCGATATCGCCGCCCTCCAGTTCGACCAGACGAAATTCCAAATCGCCAATGCGGTTGGTGCCATCACTGACAATACGGTTAATCCGGTATTCCAGCTGTTCGCTCTGTGCGGTCAATCGCTGCAATCCCGCCTCGATGGCGGCGACACGGTCCAGAACCGAACTGTCGGCAATCACCCCAGAGCCAACGCCCCCCGTGGTGGACAGCTCCCGTTTCAGGCGCTGGATATCCACATGCAGAACCGTAAGTTCCTGGCGGATGTCGGCCAGGGTCTGCTGGTCCTGGGCTGCAACTGGCGCAGCCAAATGCGACACTGTCAGCAGGGTGGCGGTAAGTATTGCAGCTCGCATCAGGTGCATCGGATTACCCCGTCAATCCACCGGCCAGCACGGTGACCGCGCGGCGGTTGCTGGCATAGCAGCTTTCGGCAGAGCAAATTTCCAGCGGCCGTTCCTTGCCAAAGCTCACCACCTGAATACGGTTGCCAGCGATCCCCTGCGAGATCAGATATTCGCGCGCCGAATTCGCCCGACGCGCGCCCAGGGCGAGGTTGTATTCCCGCGTGCCCTGCTCATCGGCATGGCCTTCGATGCGGATGGTGTAATCCGCATTGGAGGTAAGCCAGCGCGCCTGCCCCTGAAGGGTGGCTTCGGCTGCGGGGGTCAGGGTCGACTGATCCACGGAGAACAGCACCCGATCGCCAATGGTCTGCTGAAAATATGCCGGGCTGGCGGGATCAAGGTTGGAGCCGCCCAATCCGGTGCCACCGGTGCCGCCCGCCCCGGTATCGTCCCAGGCTGCGTTGGTACAGGCTGCCAGGCCCAAGGCCGCAACCAGCATAAATGCCTTTTTAAAACCGCTCATGACTATGCCTATTCCTTTGCGTTTCTTGGCTCCAGCCTATCACAGGGCTGATGCCGGTTCTATGCGGGTCTTCCAGCCCTTGAATTTTGACAGCCTATCGGCCTAGCCGCTATTTCTGCAACGGTGACCAGGCCGGGTCAGAGGCCCCATCCGGGGTGCGCACCGGCTTGAGGTTGCGGCCCAGAATATCCACCGAATACAGCAGTGCGCGGCCATTGGCGCCCTGGGTCTCGCGGGTGAACATGATCACCCGCCCGTTGGGCGACCAGCTTGGCCCCTCATCCAGGAAAGAGGCCGTCAGCAGGCGTTCTTCGCTGCCATCCAACCGCATGACCCCGATGTGAAACCGCCCCTTGCTTTGTTTGGTAAAGGCGATCAGATCGCCGCGCGGTGACCAAACCGGAGTACCATAGCGCCCCTTGCCAAAGCTGATCCGGCGCGCCTCTCCTCCGGCTGCGGGCATCACATACAGTTGCGGCGTGCCAGAGCGGTCACTTTCAAACACGATCTGGCTGCCATCCGGCGAATAGGAGGGCGCGGTCTCGATCGAGGGCGCGCGGGTCAGACGGGTGCGGGCACCTGAATTGATGTCCATGGTATAAAGGTCGGTATTGCCGCCTTCGGACTGCGAATAGACCACCGTATTGCCATCGGGGGCAAAGCGAGGGGCAAAGCTCATGATGCCCTGATCCGCCGAAAGCACCCGGCGTTGCACGCGGCCCACATCCAGCACATGGATCTGCGGAAAGCCGCTCTCGTAGCTGGTATAAAGCACTCGGTCGCCTGTGGGCGAAAAGCGCGGTGCCAATACCAGCGCGGCGCTATTGGTCAGATATTGCACCCCGGCCCCGTCGTAATCCATGATCGCCAGGCGCTTGCGACGGTCGTTCTTGGGACCGGTTTCAGAGACAAAAACCACCCGGCTGTCGAAATACCCGCTTTCGCCGGTGATCCGGCTGTAGATCGCGTCGGCCACCTTATGGGCCATGCGCCGCCAGCCATCGGTGGTGCCGGTGAACTGCAATCCCGACCCCAGTTCCTTGTCGGCAAATACGTCATAGCCACGAAAGCGCACCGTCAGCTGCTTGCCGTTGACGGCCACGGCTCCGGTGATCAGCGCCTGCGCATTCACCGCCTTCCAATCGGCAAACTTTACCGGAGCATTGAAATCGCTGATGCCGGAGATATGCGCCGAGGCGGGCACTTCGCGAAACAGCCCGGTGCCGCTGAGGTCGGCCGCAATCACCCGGGTGATCTGGGCTGCCATTTCGGTGGCCGAGGCGCTGTCCGCCAGGAAGGTCGGCGCGGCATAGGGCAAGGGCTCGATCACCCCATCGGTGATCTCGATGCGCAGCGGGCCATTCTGGGCCTGTGCAGGGCTGCCGAATGTCAGCAGCGGCGCTGCAAGAAGAAGGCTTGCCACAAGGGCGGTCAGTTTGCGCCTCATTTGCGTCGCATCCTTTCTGGATTGAATGTCATGTCAGTATTAGACCATTGAAACATCTGTGCAGGGGAAAAATGCGCCCCGCGCCTCTGATAGCTGATCCTTGCCGAGAGGAGTGTCAATTTTTGGTGTGTCATTTGATTCGCATCTTCTCGGGGTTGAAGGTCATCACGATGTCGCGCCAATGGTCGTATTTTTCTTGGGGCAGGTTAAACCCGCGCGCACCGCAGCGAATGATGGCGCGGCGCGCCGCCTCAAAGGCCTGCTTGGCAGCCCCGGCAGATCCGCCGGTGCTGGAGATCATCCGAATCGTTGCCACCTTGGGCACCCCATCCTGTTCCAGCGAAACCGCCACTTCGACCGTGGTTTTCAAAGCTTCAGACGACAGAGACCCAACATTC
This sequence comes from Roseobacter sp., assembly GCA_015665415.1. Lineage (GTDB taxonomy): Bacteria > Pseudomonadota > Alphaproteobacteria > Rhodobacterales > Rhodobacteraceae > Pseudophaeobacter. The sequence continues at coordinate 110,312 of JADFAE010000005.1, read as the reverse complement.
CAACAGCTTGAAACCGCAACGCGCAACGCGTCTTTCTCGCCCAGCGTCAGCGGCGGGCCAGAGGGTTCCGGCGCAACCTCTTCCCCGCCTGCGATCAGATCCGCCAAAACATCGTTGATGGCCTCGCTTTGGTCCTCAGCTGTCGATGTCTCAGGCTCAGCGGGCTGAGGTTGGGGTGTTTCAGCCGTCTCCACCGGTTCAGGCCGCCGGGGGCGCGTTCGGGGACGCAAGGAGCTGGCGGGGGCTGTCACAGCTGGGGCCGGTTCGGCTTCGTCGCTCTCATTGACCTCGGTCACGATGCGGTCGCTGGCGGCCTCTGGGGCTGTGGCCTCCTGCTCTTCGGCCTGGGTTTCAGCACCTTCATCGGCGGAAACCTCCGGCTGGACCAGATCGTCAACTGCAACTTCTTCCTCCGGGGCCTCGACTGGCAGCGGAGCCACACGATCTGCAGGGCGCAGCTGCTCAGGCTGTGGCAGGTTGGGCAACAGGGTTGGTGTTTGTGGCGCTTCAACAGGGTCAGCCAGGGTATCGCTGAGTTCTGGTTGGGGCTCCGGCTCTGGCAGCTCCGTCACCTCAGGCTCCACCTCGGGCGCAATCACCGCTTCGGGAGCGGTCACCTCCGGACGGCGTTCTGGCCGAATGGAAACTTCGGGTGGCTCCGGTTCGGTTTCCGGCGCAGTTTCCGGCGCGGTCAGGCTGCTGGGTGTCTCGGTCACCTCGGGGGCCTGGATCTGAGGGGAGAGACGGGCAAACTCCTCCGCTGAGATCACCGAGACCTCCTGCACCTTCAACGGCAACGGCTCCGAAGGAAACCAGGCCCCGAAGACCGCCCAGCCGACCAAAAGGCCGTGCCCTGCAAGTGAGATTTTGGTTCCGGTCTGCACTCTGCGTGCCCCCGCCTATTGATCCGTGCCGCTGGAAGCAGCCGGACCAGGACCCGCACCAAAGGCTGGTCCGCCAGTGTCGGTCACCAAGCCAACATTGGCAAAGCCACCCGCGTTGAGCGCGCCCATGACCTGCATCACCTCGCGGTAGGAAATCGCCCCGTCAGCCCGCAAATACACCCGGTCAGAGCTACGCTCCGCCGCAATGGCGCGCAGCTTGCCGATCAGCTCTGAGCGCGCAACTGTTGTGGTCTGGATCTGAATTTCGCCCCCGGCAATCATCGTCACCGTCAGCGGCTCTTCCTGCTCGCCCGGCAGCGCACCCGCGGCGGTCTTGGGCAGATCCACCGGCACGCCCACAGTTGTCAGCGGTGCCGCCACCATGAAGATGATCAAAAGCACCAGCATGACATCCACAAAGGGCGTCACATTGATTTCGCCCATCGGCTTGGATCGGCTACGGCGGCGGCCGCGACGACGGCCACCAGGCGTAGGTTGTTGCACCGCAGCGCCCATGGCTCAGGAATCCAACTGGCGGCTGAGGATGGTGGCAAATTCATCGGCGAAGGCCTCGTAGCCGCCCAGGATACGGTCGCTGTCAGCGCTCAGCTTGTTGTAAAAGACCACCGCCGGAATCGCCGCCAACAGCCCCAGCCCGGTGGCCAACAGCGCTTCGGCAATGCCGGGGGCGACCACGGCCAGATTGGTGCTTTGCTGCTGCGCAATCTCGATAAAAGCGGTCATGATGCCCCAGACGGTGCCAAACAATCCAACAAAGGGCGCGGTAGAGCCTACGGTGGCCAGGATCGACAGCCCGCTCTGCAGGCTTTCGGTCTCTTTGGCGATGGCCACATCCATCGAACGGTCAATGCGGGCCTGGGCCCCGGGGATCAGCCCGCCATCACTGCGATGGCTGCGCCGCCACTCGGCCATGCCAGCGGCAAAGATCCGCTCTGAATGGCCCGCAGGATCCGGCCCCAATTGATCAAACAGCCCGTCCAGCGGCTCCCCGGACCAAAAGGCGCGATCAAAGGCCTCTGCCTGGCTGCGGGCACGGCGGTAGTTGATCAGTTTTTGCAAGATAATACCCCAGGACCAGATCGAGGCCGCGGTCAGCATCAGCATCACCAGTTTCACGGTAAAAGTGGCCCGCGCGAAAAGACCCCACATGGAGAAATCAATCTCCTGCGCCAGCGCCAGAGTTTCTGCTTCCATTTGCCTGCTCTATCCTTGCCGGGGCAGATGCCCCTTGCCCGAGCCCTGCCCGGCCTGGTTCTCAATTGTCAAAGCGCCCGCTTTCGCCTGGCCCTTGCTGCTCAGCCTTCAGCCGTCTGTTGCGGCCTTATTTGGGGCGAGGCTAGCGGAGATCAAGAACAATTGCCAATGAAACAACGGGAAAAGGCCGGTTTATTGCATCAATGCGCGAATCTCTGCCGGAAGCCGGGTTGGACGGCCGCCCTCTGCCGAGACACAAACAGCCGTGACCTTGGCGCAAAACAGCGCGGTCTCGCCCCGTTTGACCAGCTGCCCCATGGTGAGCCGCGCCGGTGAGACCTTCAGCACTTCGGTCTCGATCATCAGCTCGTCGTCATATTTGGCCGAAGCCAGGTAATCGGCCTCGATACGCTGCACCACCCAGATCAGCCCGGCATCGCGCATGGCATTCTGGTCATTGCCCAGATTGCGCACCCAGTCACTGCGGGCGCGTTCGATAAAGCGCAGATAGTTGGCGTGATAGACGATGCCGCCCATATCGGTGTCTTCATAGTACACCCGGACGGGGAAGGTGTGGATCATCTGCCTGCTCTCCTGCGCTGCAGCCGCACCCTAGAATCGGCTGTCCGCCGCCACAAGCCCCACCCCATGTTCCGCTGCGACGCCGCTTGCGCCCGGTCTTTGACCTTCGCAAAAGGCCGCGACAGGGCGAGTGCCGTCACCCGACCAAAGGATACTGGGCCAGCACCTCATAGCGTGGCCCCTGCGGCAACAGGGTGGATGAATAGAGATTGAAATGATCGACCTGAAAAGGAGGCGCACAAAAATCCCCATGCGCCTGCAGGGCCTGACCGATCTGTTGCAACTGGCGCGCCTCCATCCGGCGGGCAAAGCGCAGCACGGTCACATGGGGACGAAAGCGGGTCCGGGGCAGCGCGATGCCAACCTCCTGCGCCAGGGCGCGGATCTTGCGATGCAACTGGCCAAGCTCTGGATTCGGCGCAATCTCCGCCGCCAGAACCCTTGGGTTTTTGCCACCCAACAGACACAGCCCCTGCAACCTGAGCCGCAAAGTCGGAACCGAAATTTCGCTTAACCTCTCGTGCAGGGCCTCCAGCAGCACAGACGGCTGCTCCTCCAGAAAGGCCAGGGTGATATGCAGGGTCTCGGGATCGACCGCACGCCCGACCGGGATCTCGCCCTGAAGCCGCTCTAGCAGCGCAAGCGTCGGATCCGGCAGCGGCACCCCCAGAAAGACCCGCATGCGCTTAGCCCTGTGGCGCGGTCGGGGCCTGCAGCCGGGCAAACAGCCGCAGTGCATGTGAGGCATCAATGGCAGAGGGCGGCATCATCCGGTCATAGGCCGCCGCGATAATCCCGGCGATCTCAGGGCGCAGGATGGTGGCACCCGTCTCGGGCAGGACCGCCAGCGGGGAGGTCTCGGCAAAAGCCTGATCACCCCAGAGCAGGATCACCTGCGCCGCCTGGGCCAGCGCCAGAGTTTCGGCCGGGATATCCGCCATGGCCCCGGTCATGCGCAAAAACACAAAACTGGCCTGGATCGCGCCCTGATCATCAAAGCGAAAGGCGCGATACTGGCTGGCATCGCCCGCTTGCAACCGCTCCACCAGCGGCTCCAGCCCCGGAATCAGCCGTTCCAGATCAGGCACATCCAACAGCTCAGCCCAATCGCGAAAGAAAAAGAACATCAAATTGGAGCCAAGTTCCGGATCGGTCTCCGCCATCTGGTGCCCGGCCAGGGTCGCCACCGCTTCGATCGCCCCTTTGACCACCCTCAGGGTCTCGTCCTCGACACCAAAGACAATCGGCGAGATCGGACGCCCCCAGCGGGCAAAGCCATAGCTGCCGTCACGGCGGGTGAACAAGGATTGAATGTCTTGCGGGGTCAGATCCAGGGACATGAGGAGCGCTCCATCAATCAAGATACAGATGAGAGACCGGGCTTGGCCTGCCGCTCTATGCCCCGCATCACCTCAAACAACAAGCCCACCTCGCCCCGACCCGCGGGTCAAGGAGGCCGCCAGGCCCCGCGTCAGCGGCTTGTCCTTTACGCGCAAGCCTATTTAAAATCGACATCGGCGCTGAGGGCAGACCTGCCCCTCAGCGCCATCTCAGCCAATTTCGCCTCCAACCGGAGGCGCGCCGCGCCCCAGCGCGGCGCCTGGCCCAACCAAGCGGTGGCAGTCCTGGACTGCTGCCGGGTCGGGCGGGAGGTCTTTGATGGCAACTTATCCCTCCGGTTCCAGATATCCGCCCCATTTGCGCCTCAGGGCCGCGCCGATATCCACCCCCTGCCAATCGGCAAACAGCAGTACAAAGCCCAATAGATCCCCCAGTTCATCCTCCAGATCCCGGCGCGAGGCCGCCCCGCGCCCCTGGCCCTGCAGCTTCAGATAGGCGGCGCTGACTTCGCCCAGCTCTTCGCTCATCTTGCCCAGATACCAGGCCGGATCCCGCCTGATGTCAAAACGTGCGGCATAAAGATCGCCCACCTCTCGCACCAAATCGATCAGCGCTGCCAGATCCTGTGCGCCACTCTCCTGCGAGGCATCTCTCATCCCGCTCCCCTTATCCAAACAGATCCGAAGCACGCTTTGGCGGCGCCAGCCCCAGATGGGTCCAGGCCTTCTGCGCCAGCATTCGCCCGCGCGGGGTGCGCTGGATCAGACCTTGTTGCAGCAGATAGGGCTCAATCACATCCTCCAGTGAATCTCGGCTCTCGCTCAGCGCCGCCGACAGGGTTTCGATCCCCACCGGACCACCGCTGTAGTTTTCCGCAATCAGCCGCAGATAGCGCCGATCCGCGCCATCCAGCCCCAGGTTATCAACACCAAGCCGGGTCAGCGCCCCATCGGCCAACGCCTGAGTAATGCGGCCATCGCCCTCGACCACCGCAAAGTCCACCACGCGGCGCAAGAGCCGCCCGGCGATCCTTGGGGTGCCGCGCGCGCGCCGCGCGATCTCGCGGGCCCCGTCGTCATCTGCCGGGGTGCCCAGCTTGCGGGCGTTGCGTCGCACGATCTCAAACAGCTCATCCACGGTGTAGAACTGCAACCGTGTCGGAATGCCAAAACGATCCCGCAGCGGCGTGGTCAACAGCCCCATGCGGGTGGTGGCCCCCACCAGGGTAAAGGGCTGCAATTCGATGCGCACGGTCCGCGCCGCCGGTCCCTCGCCAATGACCAGATCCAGTTCAAAATCCTCCATCGCCGGATAAAGGATCTCTTCCACCACCGGGTTCAACCGGTGGATCTCATCAATGAACAGAACATCGCGCGCCTCAAGATTGGTCAGGATCGCCGCCAGATCCCCGGCCTTGGCCAGCACCGGCCCCGAGGTCATGCGGAAATTCACCCCCAGCTCGCGGGCCACGATCTGCGCCAGGGTGGTTTTCCCCAATCCAGGCGGGCCGTGAAACAGGGTGTGGTCCATCGCCTCGCCGCGACGACGCGCGCTTTCGATAAAGATGCGCAGATTGGCCCGAGCCTCGGCCTGGCCAATGAATTCGCCCAAACCTTGCGGTCTCAGGGCACGGTCATTCTCAGCCGAGCTGTCTTCGGGGATCGGCTCTGGGCGCAGCGTTGGGTCAGCGTCGATCATCTGGCACCTCTTGTTCGGCAGGTCTCAGGCGTTGAACCCGACATTGGGTCGCGGCCCAGAACGCGGCCAAGACGGAAGAATTCAGTCATCCCGCTCATCCCTTGGGGACCAACAGGCGCAGGGCCGCGCGGATCAACGCGGATTCGTCAGCCTCGGGATTATCCCCCGCAGCCTCTGCCACCGCCGAGGCCGCATCCGAAGGGCTGTAGCCGAGATTGCCCAGGGCGGACAGTGCCCCGGCAGAGGCCGCCGCTGCGCCGCGGGGCTTGGGGCTGGCTTTGCGGGAGGCCTTCTTGGGTGCAGGAGCAGATGCGTCTACCTCCACAACCTCATCCAATCCGGGGCCTTCCATCGCCTCAGGCAGGATGCCGCCCATGGCCATGACGCCGGGGGCCTTGTCTTTCAGATCCAGCACGATGCGCTGCGCTGTCTTGGGACCCACGCCCTTGGCCGCCTTGACGCTGCCCCAATCCCCCAGCGCGATGGCGCGGCTGACCCCATCCGGCCCCAGAGTGCCGAGGATGGCCAGAGAGACCTTGGCCCCGACCCCCTGCACCGAACACAGCAACCGGTGCCATTCCTTTTCCACCAGCGAAGTAAAGCCAAAAAGCTGCATCAGATCCTCGCGCACCACCATATCAGTATAAAGCGCCACCGCCTCGCCGACGCCCGGCAGGCTCATCATGGTACGCTCCGAGCAATAGACCAGATAGCCAACGCCACGCACATCGATCAGCACATGATCCGCAGTGCGATACTCCAGACGTCCCGTGAGCTTGCCAATCATGCCCGCACCTCTTTCAGCTGTCTCTGTTTGGTGCCACCGTAATAGGCGTGGCAGATGGCAATCGCCAGCGCATCCGCCGCATCCGCCCCCTTGGGCACAGCGCCCGGCAGCTGCAGCTTGACCATATGCATCACCTGTTCCTTGCTGGCATGACCAACCCCGACAACGGTCTTCTTGACCCGGTTGGGGGCATATTCCCCGGTTGGCAGCCCGGCCTTGGCCAGGGTCAACAGCGCCACCCCGCGGGCCTGCCCCAGCTTGAGCGTGCCGGCCCCATCCTTATTGACAAAGGTCTGTTCGATGGCGGCCTGATCCGGCCTATAGGCCTCGATGATCTCACCCACTTGATTGTGCAGCGACAACAGCCGCTCGCCCAGATCATCGCCATCGGAGGTGCAAACCCCATTGGCCACATGGCTCAACCGGCTGCCCTGCGATTCGATTATGCCCCACCCGAGGTTGCGAAGCCCCGGATCAATTCCCAAAATGCGCATGTTCAGCCCGGCCTCTGCCTGAATTTTTGAATTATTTTTCCCGCAAATAGCACAAAAGGCGAACACCGCCAACTGCTTTCGCCAGATGCCCCCTACACCCCCAGCCACAACCCCAGCTGGAAAACCCGCCAAACCTGTTCCAAAAGCGACCGTTTTCGAGCGGTGTCGCGACATTTCTTATCCACAGGTAAAGATAGACTATTGGCCCTTGTTTTTATGGCTCAAAGCTATGCGCACAGCGCATATGACACATGCATTTTTTCTACTTGCTGGCTCGATTTTTCGAGACTAGATGGCGCTTTATGCAACGACATGATGTTGGCGCAACACTCAGTTCACTCAGATACAAAGGATGAGGATATGGCTGCTTTCGACACTACCCGCACCACCTATGGCTCCACCGGCCTGTTTGGCCGTATCGGCACCTATTTTGTCTCGGCTGTTGCCGCCGTGATCTCTTGGAACGACACCCGCGCCACCAAGAACTCGCTGGCCGCGCTGTCGGATCGTGAACTGGCAGACATCGGTCTCAGCCGTGGCGATATCGACGGTGTCGCCGCTGGCAAGCCGATCTTCTAAGACAGATTTCCGGCAGGTTCTCCCCTCCCTGAGGACCAACCGATTTTAACGCCGCGCGCCAAATGGGCCGCGGCGTTTTTTTTGGTCTCTGCCCCGCGACCTCGCACCCTGCCTACTGGCCAGACCACAAAAAACGCCGCCGGGAAGTCCCGACGGCGCTGTCGTCCTGCGACAAATCCCGCGCCGCCCTGTCAGACTGGCAAGTTCAGGTATTTTTTGTTTTTGGATATTTCGCAGTAGATCTGGAAGGGATTGAGGTCAGGACACCGCCTGTCGCAGGATCGGGCCGATCTGTTCGGCCGCCCAAACAGAGAGCGGATCCGCCTGCATCACCAGGGCGCCCACACGCTCCACGGCGGTCCCATCCGCCAACCTGGCGACGCGTTCTTCATAGTTGCCCAGGCCAAGCGCCGCCATCAAGAAGGCCTTGAACCCCAGGAAGGAGACGATCACCAGCACAAAGACCTTGCCGGAAATACGCGACTGCATCCGACGCGGCTCAAGAACAATCAGCCCATCCGACTGCACCCGCGCGGAATAGCCCTGCGCATATTTGGCATGTTTGTTCTGCAGGCGGTTCACCCGACCCCGGAACTCCTGATGCTGAAGAATACTCATACCCAAACTCCGACGTAGCCATACTACATTAAAATCTAGGGTTAACCTTACAGTAACACTTTAGCACTTGTCTAAAATCTGGAGCAAACTGTCGAGAAATCAGCCTTTCCGCTGCAAAAGCAGGGTCGTCCATTCACCAATCTCATCGCGTCGCACAAGATTGGTTCCGTTCTGTGCATAAACCTCGATCACGCTATCGGCCTGCTCATTGAGAATCCCGGACAGAATCGCGAATCCCCCGTCCCGCAGGTTGCCACACAGATCCGGTGACAGCGCCACCAGCGGCCCTTTGAGGATATTGGCAAAGATCAGATCATAGGGTGCCGCCGCCTGCAGCCCTGGGTGATCAAAGCCCGCCGCCTCGAGACAGGTCACCGCCCCGGACATGCCATTGGCCTTGAGATTGGCCTCGGCCACCTCGACGGCCACCTCATCGATATCGCTGGCGACAAAATTGCCGTCCCAGACGCGGGCGGCAGCCATGGCCAACACCGCGGTGCCGCAGCCAATGTCCGCAACCGATGTGCCAACAAAGCCCTGATCAACCAGATGGTCCAGCGCCTTGAGACAGCCCAGCGTGGTGCCGTGGTGGCCGGTGCCAAAGGCCATCGCCGCCTCGATCAGCAGCGGGATGCTGCCCTCGGGCACGGTATCGGCATCATGGCTGCCATAGACGTAAAAGCGCCCCGCCTCGACCGGAGCCAGCTCGCGGCGCACATGGGCGACCCAATCGGTTTCCGGCAGCTCAGAGACCACAAAATCCTTGGCCCCGTGCATGCTGGAAAGCAAGGCCAGCCCGGCCTGATCCGGTGCTTCGGTGAAATAGCCACCCACTTCCCACAGACCGGATCCATCTTCCATCTCAAAAACCCCGACGCCAGTAGGCTCCGGCATCAGGTTTTCCATTGCCTCGCCCAGGGCGGTGGCCTGAGGTTTGCCAGTCAGGGTGGTCAGCGCGGTAAAGGTGGGCATGTCGGATCTCCAGCAGGGTTCCCCCGCGCCTAGGCGCAAGGGCGCATAAGGTCAAGAGCAGAGCCCGCCCTGCCGGGATCTTCCAATCCGCTTTGGGCTTGCAGGTTGCTATTCGGCGGCGGCGCGGCTGCCCGCATATTTGGAAAACACCGTCTCGTTGCCGGCCTCCGGATGGCGCGGGATCAGGCAGGCCAACCCAAGCGAACACAGCGCCATTGCCGCCGCCAGCGCAAAGACCGCCCCGGGGGAGACCACCCACAGCAATCCCAACAGCACCGGCAGGAACACGGCGGCAATATGATTGATGGTAAAGGCGACGGCCGCAGTGGGCGCAATATCAGCCGGATCGGCGATTTTCTGAAAATAGGTCTTCAGTGCCAGCGCCAAGGCAAACAACACATGATCCACGACATAGAGACAGGCCGCCAACACAACGCCCCAGCCAAACCAGTAGATACCGCCATAGAGCGCAAAAACCACAGCCAGCCCAGCATATTCAAAGATCAGGGTGCGCCGCTCGCCAAAAAGGGCCACAAACCGCCCCAAAAGCGGGGCCACGATGATGTTGACCACCAGGTTGATCAGAAACAGGCCGGTGACCTCATGCACCTCAAAGCCGAATTTCTCCACCATCATGAAACCGGCAAAGACCACAAAGATCTGCCGCCGTGCACCGGCCATGAATTGCAGCACATAATACAGCCAGTAGCGGCGGCGCAGGATCAGCTTTTTGTTCTGTGGCGTCGGCGAGTCGAACTGCGGATAGGCCAGCAGGCAGAACAATGCGATCACCGTGGTCACCGCCCCGGCTGTCATGAACACCAGATTGTAGCTGAGATCAAAACTCTCCCACAGCAGCACGATCAGACCATAGACCACCAGCGTCGAGGCTGATCCGGTGGCAATCAGCCAACCCAGCATCTGCGGCGCGCGATCCTTGGGCAGCCATTGCAGCTGCAGCGACTGGTTCACCGTCTCATAATAATGAAAGCCGATGGAGCTGAGCAGCGTGATCATCAGGATGCCGCCCAACGAAGGGTACCAGGCCGTCAGCATGGTGGCTATGCCCAGCATCATCAGCGAAATCAGCCCCAGCACCTGCTCGCGTATGAACAGGATCACGGCGATGACCCCGATCGCCAGAAACCCCGGAATTTCCCGCACTGTATGCAGCAGACCGATATCTGCCCCGTCAAACTGCGCCACCTCGATGACAAAGTTATTGAGCAGGGCAAACCAGGCATTGAAGGCAATCGGCATGCAGATCGCCATCACAAACAGCAATGTGGTGGGGCGACGCCAGCGCGGCAGGTCACGGGCCGCATCCAAAGAGAGAGGGTTGAACATACCTGCCCTCTACGCCCATTCCCCACAAGTTGCGAGCGGAAAGGCGCAGCGCACATCCCCCCTGCGCAGCCGCGCAGAGTTGCTGCTCCGTCCCCGACACTATCCGTCGCAGACCGCCCCTGGTCGATCACGCCCCTGGGCATGACCTGGATCAAATCAAAAATACGAATGTGTATATATAAATCCCGAACCATCATCCCATGGAGGTTTCGCGCGTGGATTTACTCACTCTCTTTGAAGCCCTGGCAGAGCGCCTGGGCGAAGCCCCCCTGGCCGCGCTCTTTGGCCTGGTGACCGGTGTCACCTTTGGCATTGCAGCACAGCGATCGCGCTTTTGCCTGCGTGCAGCAACGGTGGAGTTTGCCCGCGGACAGCTGGGGGATCGGATGGCAGTCTGGCTGCTGACCTTTTCCACCGCCCTGGTCTGGGTCCAGGGCGCAGAGCTGCTGGGCCTGATGCGCAGTGCCGATGCGCGTATGATGGCCGTGCCCGGCAGCTGGTCCGGCGCCATCCTTGGCGGTTTGGTCTTTGGCACCGGAATGGTGCTGGCTCGCGGCTGTTCGGGACGGCTGCTGGTCCTGGCTGCAACCGGCAACCTGCGCTCTCTGGTCTCAGGCCTGATCTTTGCGGTGGTGGCGCAAATGAGCCTCTCTGGCCTGCTGTCGCCGCTGCGGGACCGCATCGCAGGTCTCTGGATCACTTCGGGCGGGCGCAATATGGATCTTCTCACCCAATTTGGATGGCCCGAATGGGGCGGCTTGGCGCTTGGACTGGCTATCGCCACCCTGGCCCTGATCCTGTCACAACGCAATCACATCGGAGCCTCCCGGCTGATCTTTTCCTCCGGCGTTGGCTTTGCCGTGGCCCTGGGCTGGGTGCTGACCTATGGGCTGTCGCAGGTGGGTTTTGACCCCATGCAAATCGAAAGCGCCACTTTCACCGGTCCCTCCGCCCATACCCTGATGTTCTTTCTGGATCGCAACGCCGTGTTGGAGTTCGACATCGGCCTAGTGCCCGGCGTCTTTATCGGTGCTATGATGGCCGCCTGGGTCAGCGGTGAGATGAAGCTTCAGGCCTTTGACGATGCCGCGACCATGCGCAGGGCCATGGTGGGAGCGGTGTTGATGGGGTTTGGCGGCATGCTGGCGGGCGGCTGCGCCATCGGCGCTGGCGTCACCGGCGGCTCGATCTTCACCGGCACCGCCTGGCTGGCGCTGGTATTCATGTGGATTGGCGCCGTTGTCACGGATCACCTGGTGGACCAGCCCCGGAGCTAGAATACCCCCCTGCCCACAATTGATATCCCTGGGGTCGCAACCACTTGCTGTAAGTATTTATAGAAAGCTGAAATGGCAAAAGGCGCCCCTCTTCATTTTGCCCTAAATACCTAATTGCACAGCCCCAGCCCAAAGTAGCCCGGCCTAGTTTCACCAGACCCCAATTCAAAAAAAGTTCTGAGGATCGATGTCAATATTCAGCCGCAGATCTCCCTTCATCTTGAACGGTGCGGTCCAACGCGCCAGCGCCTCCTGCAGCGGAACGCCTTTGTCCGCCTTGATCAACAGCCGGACCCGATGCCGTCCCCTGACCCGGGCGATGGGCGCAGGTGCGGGCCCAAACAATTGCGCCCCCACCTGTCGCAGGGGCCCGTCGTTGCGCGCCAGCGCATTGCCCAGATCAAAGACCTGCGCCAGATCCGATCCCGACAGAATGATCCCGGCCATGCGTCCAAAGGGCGGCACCCCAGCCTGACGCCGCTGCTCGGCTTCAGCGCGCCAGAACTTTTCTTCGTCGCCACTCAGGATGGCCCGGATCACCGGATGCTCCGGCTGAAAGGTCTGCATTAGGGCCTCACCAGCACGCTCGGCCCGCCCCGCACGTCCCGCCACCTGCCGCATCAGCTGGAAACTGCGCTCGCCTGCGCGCAGGTCCGAGCCCTGCAGCCCGAGGTCCGCGTCAATCACACCAACCAATGTCAGCAGGGGAAAGTTGTGCCCCTTGGCCACCAGCTGGGTGCCCAGGATGATATCCGCCTCTCCGGCTGCGATGTCTTCGATGCGCGCCTTCAATGCGCGGGCAGAGCCAAACAGATCCGAACTCAGCACCGCGATCCGCGCCTGCGGAAACAGCGCCGCCGCCTCTTCGCCCAGCCGCTCGATACCGGGCCCCACAGGGGCCATCTTGCCTTCCACCTGGCAGGAGGGACAGGTCTCGGGGACCGGCTTGGTCTCGCCGCATTGATGGCACATCAACCGCTTCATGAACCGATGCTCGACCATGCGGGCGTCACAGTGATCGCAGGCCACTTGGGAGCCACAGGCCCGGCAGATGGTCACCGGCGCAAAGCCGCGTCGGTTCAGAAACAAGAGCGACTGCTCGCCGCGCTCCATCCGCAACCTCATTGCCTGTTTCAGAGTGGGTGAGATCCAGGTCGCCGGGGCCAGATCCTCGGCCCGCATGTCGACCGCCCGCATCTGTGGCAGCACTGCGGTGCCAAAGCGCGCCGTCAGATCGACACGCTTGTATTTCCCGGCTTCCGCATTGGCCCAGGTTTCCAGACTGGGAGTGGCCGAGGCCAGCACCACTTGCGCCGAACACATGGCCGCACGCAGCACCGCCATATCGCGGGCATTGTACAGCACCCCTTCGTCCTGCTTGTAAGAGCCGTCGTGCTCTTCATCGACAATGATCAAGCCAAGGTCGCGGAAAGGCAGGAACAGCGCCGAACGCGCGCCGATCACCAGTTGCGCATTGCCCTGGCCGACCATGCGCCAGACCCGGCGGCGCTCTGTCATGGTGGCACCCGAATGCCATTCCGCCGGGGTGGCACCAAAACGCTGCTCCACCCGTTTCAGAAACTCCGCCGTCAGGGCGATTTCCGGCAATAGCACCAGCGCTTGCCGCCCTTTGCGCAGACAGGCGGCCACCGCCTCCAGATAGACCTCGGTCTTGCCCGATCCTGTCACGCCTTTCAGCAGGGTTGTCCCATAGGCCCCACTTTGCACGCCCTCAGCCAAAGCGGCAGCCGCCGCAGCCTGATCCTGGGTCAGATCCTTGCTGGGCAAATCAGGGTCCAGATGCGGATAGGGCAGATCCCGCGGTGTTTCCTCTTCGCGCAGGGCCCCCTGTTTCACCAGGCCCTTGACCACCGAAGGCGTCACATCCGCCATCTCGGCCAGCTCTCTGGAGGTAAAGGCCAGCCCGCCGAATTCTTCCATCACCGCCAGAACCTTGGTGCGGGCGTCAGTCATCCTCTCAGGGGGATTGTCGCCCAGCCGCAGGATCTTGCGCATCGAGGGCGGATCCGACAGGCCCGGAGCACGGGTCGCCAGTCGCAGCATCGCATGCATCGGCGTCAGCGTATAATCCCCCGCCTTGCCCAGAAACTGGCGCATCTCCTCGCGCATCGGTGCCACGTCCAGCACCCGGATCACGCTGCGCAGCTTGGCCGAATCGAAATCACCGCCGCCGTTGCCCCAGATCACCCCCAGAACCTTGCGCGGGCCCAGCGGCACCTCGACAAAGGCACCGCGAAAACAGCCGCCTTCGGGGGCGCGATAATCCAGAAGCCGATCAAGCGGTTGCGCGGTCAGAACCGCCACCCTGTCACCCTGATGGAAGAAATCCTGCCCGCTCACCTGTGTCGCCTCCAAACCTCGGGGCTTTTTAATGCCTCCCCCATGCGCTAAAGGCTAGCGCAATCGAGGCCAAACTTTCCGCAAAAGGATCCCCGCCGATGAAATTCTTCGTAGATACCGCCGAAATCGACGCCATTGCCGAGCTCAACGACCTGGGCATGGTCGACGGTGTGACCACCAACCCCTCGCTGATCAAAAAATCCGGCCGTGACATCATCGAAGTCACCAAGGAGATCTGCGATCTGGTCGCAGGTCCTGTCTCCGCCGAGGTCACCGCCACAGACGCCGAGACAATGATCGCCGAAGGCCGCAAACTGGTCGAGATCGCCGAAAACATCGCCGTCAAAGTGCCGCTGACCTGGGATGGTCTGAAAGCCTGTAAAACCCTCTCCGAAGCGGGCCATATGGTCAATGTGACGCTCTGCTTCTCGGCCAATCAGGCGCTGCTGGCCGCCAAGGCCGGTGCGACGTTCATTTCGCCCTTCATCGGACGTCTGGATGACATCAACCTCGACGGGATGGAGCTGATCGAAGACATCCGCACCATCTATGACAATTACGGGTTCGACACCCAGATCCTGGCAGCATCGATCCGTTCCGCCAACCATGTGCTGGACTCGGCCCGTATCGGTGCCGATGTGATCACCGCGCCACCTGCCGTGATCAAATCCATGGTCAACCACCCGCTGACAGACAAGGGCCTGGCCACCTTCCTCGCCGATATCAAAGCCGCGGACATCAAGATCCTCTGATTGCTGAGCGGGCCTGACACTCCAGCAGAACCGAAGCACTATTACGGGGCCGCCTTGTGCGGCCCCTTTTCATTTGTTTCCCGGTCTGCAAACAATGGCCAACTGCACCTCTATCTATGAAGCAGATCCAGGCCCAAAAAACACAGGTTGCCGCTTTTGATGTCTCCACCCGGATTTATTCACGTCAATGACACAATGCAGACGGGATATAGCTATTCCCTAACCGCAGCCCCCGGAAACATATTTCACGACGGTTTCGAACCGAAGTTCACCCCCCAAGAGATGCTGGAATTGGGCATCTTTGAGGGCAAGTATTGCAACGATTGCCGGGATGAACTGCCCGCTGCCTGGTTTGAAAAGGCACGGATCAGCGATACATCCGACCCCAGCCTCAACCATTTCGGCATCAAAAGCCGCCAGCCCCTCAGTCACTGGCAGGAAAAAGGCTGGATCCTTGGGCCAGATCCGCGTGGCTGGTTTCAATGGTATTGCCGCTTCTACCTGGGTCGCCGCTTGCCTGAGGTCGACAAGCAACAAATTTCCCGCTGGCGGGCTTTTTCTCGCCATGCCGGACAGATTCGGGCAAATTGCGCTCCCGGCGACCTTGGTTGCCGGCCACGGCAAAGACAGGCCCTGCTGCAATGGTCACACGATCCGTTTCTCTAGTCTGGGCAAAATTCAGTCACCAGAAACAACTTTGACGAACCGGTTTCGAACATCCTCATAAAATTTTAAGCGGCATCCTCGAAAACACGTGTTATAAACCGGGCTCAAAGCCCCATAGAGGTTCAAGAATGAGCAGCAACTCCGTCAAACTCGACACGCCCCTGCGCGACGCAATCCTGGCCAAGCCGGATGCCATCCTCGACGATCAGGCCCTGATGAACGCTTTGGTTTCGGCCAATGAACGCGCCATGGGTTCCAATATCGTCGACCTGCGCGGCATTGCCATGGAGCGGATGGAGGCCCGTCTGGACCGGCTCGAGGACACCCATCGTTCGGTGATCGCTGCGGCCTATGAAAACCTCGCCGGGACGAATCAGATCCATCGCGCCATCCTGCGCCTGCTGGACCCCACCGATTTTGAGAGCTTCCTGCAGGTGCTGAGCGGCGATCTGGCGGAAATCATGCGAATTGATGCCATCACCCTGGTGCTGGAGACCGTTCAGGATGACGGCGGCAGTGCCGCCGCCCGCATGGGGGAGATGCTCAAGGTGGTTGCCCCCGGCTATATCGACAGTTTTGCCGCCAATGGACGCGGTGGTCCTGCCCGTCAGGTGACACTGCGCCAGGTGCAGGGCGGCAACCCGCAGATTTTTGGCGACAAGGCGGAATGGGTCCGCTCCGAGGCCTGTCTGCGGCTCGATCTCGGCGCTGGCCGCCTGCCGGGCCTTCTGGTTCTCGGCTCCGAAGACCCGCATCAATTCACCCCCCAGCACGGCACTGATCTTCTGACCTTCTTTGCCGGCGTCTTTGAACGCGCCATGCGCCGCTGGCTGTCGTGAGCCCCGGGCCTGACAGGGGCCAAAGCATCAACACGCGCAATGCGCGCGCCGCATCATGACCGAGGCCATATTGATATCCCCTGCCTGCCGGGACGCGCTGCAAACCTGGCTGCAGGGGCTCAGCGCGCTGAACGGTGCCGCCGCACATACCATCAGCGCCTATCAGGGCGATCTGGCGGGCTTTCTCATCTTCATGACCGAACACAGTGGCACCCCCCAAGGGCTGGGGGCGCTGGCGCGGATTTCCACCACCGACATGCGCGCCTGGATGGCACGGGAGCGGAGGAGCGGCACCGGTGCGCGGTCCTTGGCGCGCAAACTCTCGGCGGTCAAAAGCTTCTATCGCTGGTTGGCCGAGCGAGAAGGCTTTGAGCCCACTGCCGTTTTGGCCGCCCGCGCACCCAAATTTCAAAAGAAACTACCCCGTCCTTTGGCGGAAGAAGCCGCCCGTGCGGTGATCGAAGCGGTTGAAGGGCAATCCGAAACGGATTGGGTGGCCGCGCGCGATGTCGCGGTGGTGACGATGCTTTATGGCTGCGGGCTGCGGATCTCCGAAGCCCTGGGCCTTGAGGGGCGCCATGCCCCCCTGCCAGCCAGTCTGCGGATCAGCGGCAAGGGCGGCAAGGAACGTCTGGTGCCGGTGATCGATGCCGCCCGCAAGGCCGTGGATCACTATCTGCAGCTGTCGCCACACCCGCAAGCGCCCGACAAGCCGCTGTTTCGCGGGGTTCGGGGCGGCGCGCTGAACCCACGCCAGATCCAGGGGGCAATGGCCCGCGCCCGCGCCCAGCTGGGCCTTCCGGCGACAGCGACGCCGCATGCGCTGCGACACAGTTTTGCCACCCACCTGCTGGAAGCCGGCGGCGATCTGCGTGCCATCCAGGAACTGTTGGGTCATGCGTCGCTCTCGACCACCCAGGCCTATACGGCGGTGGATACGGCGCATCTGATGGCGGTCTACAATCGCAGCCACCCCAAGGCCTGAAGGCCCCACGTCCAAAGGCCCCGTCTGAGAGAATTGGGCCGGTCCTGGCCACGCCAGACCTGTCAGTTGCGCTGGAACAGGCACCAGGTAAAGGCCTGTGCCCCACCACCGGGGGTGGCATGATCTTCGCTCCAATTGTGCAACAGGTCGAAATCCGTGCCAAGAACAGCATGCATATCCCCGGGCGCATAGCGCTGCACCGGCAGGCCGCTGCAACTGGTCGGTCCCTCGGGCGCAAAACTGGCCAGAATCACATAGCCGCCAATAGGCACTGCGGCACGCAGGGCCTGCAGATAGGCAGCGCGATCCTCTGCCTTGATCAGAAAATGAAACACCGCCCGATCGTGCCAGATGTCCCATTGACGCTGCGGCTGCCACTGTGTGACATCAGCGGCAATCCAGGCAACACGATCGCCGCCCGCCCCAAGCCTGAGCCGCGACAAGGTCAGGGCCTGTTGCGAAATATCTAGTACTGTCAGGTCCTTGCGTCGTTGATCCAGCAGGGCCCCAACCAGACGCGAAGCGCCGCCGCCAATATCTATGACCGAGAGCGCCTTGGGACCACACAGGGCGATGGCACGCAGCGATGAGGCCGGGTCGGCCTGAAACCAACTGACCTGATCCGTCTCTTTGGTTTTATAGACCTTGTTCCAATGGTCTGCCCGCTGCGTCATCCACTTTCCCCTGCTGAACCTCCCGTGTTGTATCACAAACATTCCAAATATGGAATACAACTACTTGCGCCACCCCCGCCCATGCAAAGCAGTTAAAATTCGAAACAACTTCCCGTCGCCACAACACCACCGGTTAATCCTTGCAACGTTATCTGAATGCTCCATAGCTCCAGAAAGGATGCAGCAGATGACACCACAGATGACTTCGCAGGCGCTTGCCCTTCATCCGGCACCAGCCGCGCCTGCCCCGGCCCCCTCACAAATTCGCTTTCCCCGCCAACCCGGCAAACGCCCCTTTTCCGGCTTTCCCCATCGCAGCCACCACAGGGCCGAGATGATCTTTCTGACCGCTATGCAGGGGGGCGATGGCAACGCCGCCCAGACAGCACCGCGTCAGGAATACCCGACCCGGTTGCACTGAAGCCTTGCAGGCGGAGGCAAAATTCGCCATCAGAGGCCTATGACACCTCAGATCCGCGCCCTCTCCGTTCATCTTCTCACCGCAACCGGTGCCGTATTTGCCATGCTGGCCATGCTGGCCGCGGTGGATGCCAAATGGAGCCTGATGTTTGTCTGGCTGGTGGTTGCCTTTGCCGTGGATGGCATCGATGGGCCACTGGCCCGGCACTATCACGTGAAACGCTACGCGCCGCAATTCGACGGGGTGTTGCTGGATCTGATCATCGACTATCTCACCTATGTCTTCATCCCCGCATTTGCCCTGTTCAAATCGGGGTTGATGGCGGGCTGGACCGGCTGGTTTGCCATCATCGTCATCACCTTTGCCAGTGCGATGTATTTTGCCGACACCAGAATGAAGACCAAGGACAATTCCTTTTCCGGCTTTCCCGGCTGCTGGAACATGCTGGTGCTGGTGATCTTTGCGCTGGAGCCCAGCCATTGGACCAGCCTTGTTCTGGTCACCCTGCTGTCGATCGCCATGTTCCTGCCGCTGAAGTTCATCCACCCGGTGCGCACTGAACGCTGGCGCCGGGTGTCCTTGCCCATCGCCCTGGCCTGGACCTTTTTTGCCGGTTGGGCCGCCTGGGTTGATTTCCACCCGCAAAGCTGGGCCCACTGGGGTCTGGTTGTGACCTCGATCTACCTGGTCTTTGTCGGCATCGCACAACAGATCCTGCCGGAAAAACGCTGACCCTCAGCCCGATTGCGACAACAACCTGTGGAGCCTGGACCAAATGGCGGGCGCCTAGCGATGGGTTTTGGCCAACCATGGCAGCCCCTTACCGATTTGAGCCAAGCTTGAATCCAATCAGCGACAGTATTCTGACCACAAGGCAAAGCCAGATTAATCCCTTTGTGTGCAAACTTGCTGCCACCCCGCGTCCAGACGTTGCACGAATTGGAGATCCAAGATGCAAGCCCTATCCGCCCCTGCCGGGCTGAACAACGCCCTCAACGCAGTGGCAGGCACCAAGCAACCCGGCCCGCCGGACCATGCCAAGGCCTGGGGATGGCGCGCCAAACAGGCGGCAGCCGCAGAAGCCGTTCAACCAACCGAGGTATCATCCCAGGAAGCCGGTTCGCAAACCGCCGTCGGGGGAGCCTCCGAGCCGACAGCGACAACCGCTCCCGGTCCCATTGTAGAGATGCCCGTCCCTTCAGAGGCAGACATGGAATCCGTCATCTTGTCCTTGATCGCAGATTTCTCTGAAACCTCCGGCACAGATACCACACCACTCTATAATCAGGTTCAGGCCCTCTTTTCCTGAGACCTGAGCCGGGTGGCTGTCTCGGATCAACCACCGCGTTTTGATCCTGTGTCAGGCGGCCCCATGAGGCCTGGCACCGATGTGGGATCTCGCGAGGCGCTCAGATCAGCAGGCTGGCCGCGCCTTCGTGTTTGAGCAGGGTCACCTTGGTCTCCACCCTGCCCTTGCCAGAAAATCCCCCCAGCCCGGTTGCGCCCAGCACCCGATGGCAGGGAATGATCACAGGGATTGGATTTGCTCCACAGGCATTGCCGACGGGCTGCGCGGCCGCGCCAAGGTCGCGGGCAAGATCGCCATAGGTGCGGGTTTCGCCAAAAGGAATGGCCAGCATGGCGTCACAGACGGCCCGCTGAAAAGCGGAGCCCTTGACTTGAAGCGGCAGATCAAAGGTCACGAGCTCACCGGCGAAGTAAGCGCGCAGTTGAGCGATCGCCTGTCGCAGCAGCGCGCTGTCTCCCTGCCCGCTGTCCTGCCAGCTAAGAGCAGTAATGGCCCCCTCCTCCTCAGTGACACTCAGAGGTCCAACAGGGCTGTCCAATAATGTTGCACTCGGCATCCTTGCGGCTCCCAGACTGTAAATCGAATCTCCCGCATGTCTTCAGGCAAAATCCTGGTGAAACGCGGCAAGACGCATCCTTTAGGATAGATCGCTCTGCCAAGGAGGCCCAGACCTGAACCAAGGTGCCACAGAGATTTGTCAAAAGAGTGCTACAACCGATCTCAGAAACCATATCTGGGTGATGGCAGACGCTCTGCAATTGGCCAGGCCCACAGAGGACCGGCCCGCAGAAGACAAGTACCAGCACGTGGCCATGGGCCACTCCTCCGCTCCACAAGGTTCTCCCGCTGCAGGGCGTGGGTGCCGCATGCGCAGGGCAGGTGCCCTTGCGGCACAAAAAAGCCCCCCCAAAAAATGGGGGGGCTTTTTTGTTGATTTCAATGCACTTGGTCTAAGGGGCTCAGCTCAGCGCGTCATTACAGCGTCCGCAGACACCTGCATGGGCATGCTGGCCGACATCGGGCAGGATCTTCCAGCAGCGCTGACATTTCTCTCCTTCGGCCTTTTCAAAGACCACCGAAATGCCGTCGACCTCGGGCATGCGGAAGGCCTCATCCGGGGCCGGGTCACCGGTGAGAGTGATGTCGGAAGTGATGCAGAGATCGGCAAAATTCACCGATTTCAGCGCCTCTAGCGCCACCGCGTCACGCACATGCACCACCGGATGCGCCTCCAGCGAGGCCCCGATCACCTTGTCGGTGCGCTGCACCTCGAGCGCGGCAGTCACCACCCGGCGGGCCTGACGGATCTGGCTCCATTTGGCGGCCAGCGGCTCATTCAGCCAATCGGCGGGCGTGTCCGGGATATCGGTCAGGTGTACCGAGCTGTCATCACCGGGGAAACGCTCCAGCCAGACCTCTTCCATGGTGAAGACCAGGATTGGTGCCAGCCAGGTGGTGAGGCGGTGGAACAGGATGTCGAGCACGGTGCGCGCCGCACGCGCATTGGCAGTATCGCCATCACAATACAGCGCATCCTTGCGCACATCAAAGTAGAAGGCCGAGAGATCGACGGTGGCAAAGGTAAAGATCGCCTGCCAGACACCGTTGAAATCAAAGGCCTGATAGCCCACGCGCACCTGGTGATCCAGCTCCGCCAGACGGTGCAGCACCCATTGCTCCAGCTCGGGCATCTCGTCAGCAGCCACGCGCTGATCTTCGCTGAAGTCATGCAGAGAGCCCAGCATGTAGCGCATGGTATTGCGCAACCGGCGATAGCTGTCGGCGGTGCCTTTCAGGATTTCAGGGCCGATGCGCTGGTCCGAGGTATAGTCGGTCTGCGCCACCCAGAGCCGCAGGATATCGGCGCCATATTGTTTGACGATCTCCTCTGGCACGATGGTGTTGCCCAAGGATTTGGACATCTTGTTGCCTTTGCCATCCAGGGTAAAGCCGTGGGTGACAACGTTTTTATAAGGCGCGCGGCCTTTGGTACCACAGGCCTGCAACAGCGACGAGTGGAACCAGCCACGGTGTTGATCGGTGCCTTCCATGTAGACATCGGCAATCCCGTCCGCCGTGCCATCCTCGCGGTCGCGCAGCACGAATGCATGGGTGGAGCCAGAATCAAACCAGACGTCGAGCACGTCAAAGACCTGGTCCCATTCATCGGCGTTGTAGCCCTCGCCAAGGAAGCGCTCCTTGGCCCCGTCGGCATACCAGGCGTCAGCGCCCTCGACCTCAAAGGCCGCAACGATGCGCGCATTCACGGCATCGTCGCGCAGGATAAAGCCCTCATCCGTGGGCAGCAGACCCTTTTTGACAAAGCAGGTCAGCGGCACGCCCCAGGCGCGCTGGCGCGACAGCACCCAGTCGGGGCGGCTTTCAATCATCGAATGCAACCGGTTGCGGCCGCGTTGGGGCGTCCATTTCACCAGTTCGTCGATGGAACGCAGGGCGCGCTCGCGGATGGTTGTGCCCATCTCGTCCTGACCATCGCCCACCGCGCGATCCACAGAGGCAAACCACTGCGGCGTGTTGCGGTAGATGATCGGTGCCTTGGAGCGCCAGGAATGTGGGTAGCTGTGCTTGATCTTGCCGCGCGCCAGAAGGCCGCCAACCTCGACCAGCTTGTCGATGATCTTTTTGTTGGCATCGCCCTCACCGCCCTTGCGGTTGAGGATGTATGTGCCGCCAAAGAAGGGCAGATCGGCGCGAAAGCCGCCATCATCCATGACGTTATAGGTGATGACCTGCTCCAACATGCCCAGATCACGGTAGAGCTCGAATTCCTCCATCCCGTGGCTCGGCGCGCAGTGCACAAATCCGGTGCCTTCCTCGTCGGTCACAAAAGGGGCGGCGCGGAAATCACGCGGAGCATCCCATTCGCCGTTAGACCCTTCGGCCCCGGCCAGCGGGTGGCTCAGCTGCAGTGTCGCCAATTCATCCGCAGGCACGGCGCGGACACGGGTATATTGCCCCTCATCCAGACGGGCACGTTTGAAGACATCGCCCGCCAGCTTGTCAGCCAAAAGGAAGCGATCGCCCTTGGCGGCCCAGCATTCTTCCGGCGTGTCGGTGACCTCATAGAGGCCGTAGTCAAAGCTGTCGCCGTAGACCACCGCCTGGTTCGACGGAATGGTCCAGGGGGTGGTGGTCCAGATCACGACGCTGGCCCCGTTCAGGTCATCACCTGCGCCCGAGACTGCAAACTTCACCCAGATGGTAAAGCTTTCCTTGTCCTTGTATTCCACCTCGGCCTCGGCCAGGGCGGTTTTCTCAACCGGCGACCACATGACGGGTTTGGAGCCCTGATACAGCGTGCCGTTCATCAGGAACTTCTGGAACTCAGCCGCGATCACCGCCTCAGCGTGGTAGTTCATGGTGAGGTAAGGATCGGCCCAGTTGCCGGTGATGCCCAGGCGTTTGAATTCTTCACGCTGGATATCGACCCATTTGTCGGCAAAGGCGCGGCATTCCTGGCGGAACTCCACCACATCCACTGCGTCCTTGTTTTTGCCCTTCTTGCGATACTGCTCTTCGATCTTCCACTCGATCGGCAGCCCGTGGCAATCCCAACCCGGCACATAGCGCGCGTCAAACCCCATCATCTGATGGCTGCGCACGATCATGTCCTTGATGGTCTTGTTCAGCGCATGGCCAATGTGCAGATGACCGTTGGCATAGGGTGGTCCGTCATGCAGCACAAAGGGCGTGCGGTCCTGGCTGGTTTCGCGCAGCCGGTCATAGACGCCGATCTTGGCCCAACGCTCCAGCCAGGCGGGCTCACGCTTGGGCAGGCCCGCGCGCATCGGAAAGTCGGTTTTGGGCAGGTTCAGGGTCTGTTTGTACTCAGGGGTATCAGCAGTGTCGGCGCACATGGGTGGCGTCCTTTGGATGTTCGGTTCAGATCTGGGAGTATTCGGTTCGGCGCGATGGCTCAAGCGCCTTTGCCCGGCGGCTCGTGCTATCAGAGCGCCGGGGATATAATTCGAATAATGATGGCCGCACGGTGGGACATGGCAGCGTTATAGGCTGCACTTGCGCCGGGGTAAAGCGCTCGCGACAGAGTAAATTATCAACGCGAATAATCCTGAAGCATGCGGAATATTTCGGCAATAGCCACAGCAATTTAGCGCTGGGACTGACCCCCGCTGGAAGCCAAATTTGGTTCGACACACTTGAAAACATCAAATTTGGTTTCCAAATCGTTAACACCACTCAACCAGATTCAGACTGAATTTTCAAAGCAGGAATCATACACGACAGCCAATTTGAAGGACATAAAATGCCAGCGAGGACCAAAGTAGACGTCACAAAAAAGTGGTGGCAGACCAACCAGCCAAAAATGCTGAAGGGTGCCAAGGATCTTTTATAGCCGCTGGAGTTTTACGAAACTCAAAAGAAGGATTTTGACAGGCTCAAAGGACACTTGAGCGACCAGGAAGATCGCAGATTTGATCAGGCACTGGAGGCGACGGAGAGCCTTTATCGAGCCATCGACGATGTCATGATTGCAGCGCAAAAACTGCAAAAGAACTGCGGTCCGCTGCACAAGGAAACCAAGAGCGATCTGGAAACGCTGATTTCCACGGTCAAAACCGAAAAGGTGCAGGCCCAAAAGCAATACCCGCTTTCGGTCAATATCATCAAGAAACGGCTCGAGGATACCGCCGACACGGCAAAAGTGCTCATTTCCGCCAAGTGGTGGAAAGCCGTCAACGGCGACCATTTCACCGACAAGGCCAAGCTGGATCTATGCTTGAAAGCCTATGAAAAGAAGCTTGAGCTGACAGCCGCAACCAAAGGCCCTGACCTGGCTGTCAGGCTTGATGAGACGCTGAAAGCGTTGGATCTGGTGATCCGAGCCGCCGCAATGAACATCAAATCCGCCAACACGGTGACACAGAAACGCACGATGACGTAGCTGAAAGACTTGGCTCTGCTGGCGAAGAAGAAGAAAATCGATTTAGAAGCCAAGCTCCGCTATGCCTCGCCGGACACGGCAGTGGGGGATGATCGCAAGGTGCAAAAGCACAAGGTCACACCGGAAATTTCCGCGGTCTGGGCTAAGAAAAATCTGCACGAAAGCGTGAAGCCTCAAGGCAAGTTGATTGAGGCGCTGACGCAATTTGAAGAATTGAACAACTAGGCGGCCCCCAAGAAGGATCCCAAACGGTTCGAGTATTTTAGCTACCTAAACTATCAGCTGGAAACGGCAATTGAAGCAGCCGGGTTGACCGTGAAGATCTGCGCCTCTGCCGATACCGAACACTCCAAAGTCTTACTCCAGGAGTTGATCAAAAAAATGGAACTGGAAAGAAAATCGGTCGCCAAGGAGCTCCCGGCAAACCCCGATTTTCCGGCCGGACTAGTCCCGCCCGGCGCAGAGGAAGAGAGCGGCAGCGGCGGCAAGGCAGAACTCAGTGCGGATTGGTGGAAGAAAAACAAGCCAAGAACCGGAGACGTCGGCAAAGATAAGTTCAAGCTGCACGCCGCGCTGCTGGCCTGGGAGGCCGCCTGGGAAGAGGCCCGTCGCGCCGAGGGCAATGACCGCAGCGACCGGCTGATTAAGCTGAACAATGCCGCAAAGAAAATTGACGACGTTCACCAGGCCGCCACCTACTCGCATAAGGCCTGCAACTCTGCGACGCAAAAAACATCCATGGCCAACCTGAAGGCCTTGATCCGGCTGGTGGAAAACAAGCGCTCAGGGCTGGAAAAACTGTTCAAGGAGGTCGATCCCGACGCGCATATCATCCCGCGCCGTGTTGTTGACAGCTTTGCCTTGACCGCAGCCTGGTGGAAGAAAAACAAGGGCCGTTTTGTCCGCGATACCGGAAACCTGGAAAAAGCTTTGCAGGACTACGAAGACTCGCTGGACTGGATGAGCGTTGGCATGTCGCAAGAAGAAGGCGCTGCTGCGCGCAAGACGTCTCTAACGCATCTGAAACAGATCCACACCGCTGCGACCAAAACCTTCGACAGCTCGTCGACGATGTTTCAGGAAGACACAAGGGATCTTCTGACCAAACACCTGATGACTGCCGTGCGCGACAAGGCCGCCAAGATCCGAAGCTTTGTTCTGCCTGATGGCGGCACCATCGAGACCGAGGAATATGAAAACAGAGATGCTGCATTCAGATCCAATCTTGTTGGTGCGAAAGAAGTGCCTGAGGCGGAACAAGAACGCAGAAAACAGGCTTTGTCGAAATATTCCAAAGCGTCCGGGTTCAAGGTTCTCAAAGACAAAGAACTTGGCCCCTTATTCAAACAATGTGCAAAAGAGCAATTTTTTGTGGAGAGTGTTTTTCTTTATGAGATCCTCGAAAAAGACCCCCATCCGACGACAAGAACGGCGGGCATTTACAACAAGTTCCTCAGACGCGGGGCCGATCTGGAAGTCAATCTAAGTCACGGGTTGAGAAATCAAATCACTCAGTGCTTTGAAATGACGCAACAGATTGATGACGAGATATGGGATGAGATCATGAAATCCGCCAAAACTCTTGTCGGGTCCGCCTATCACGACACCTTCAGAAGCTGGTATGTCAATCGGGCGGCCTGAGGCTTTCTCTTTGGTCGCAGCGGGATAAACCCTGCTGCGACCGACCCTAGGGCGACCAGGCGATGTCAGGTCGCGCCAACATCAGCCAGACGATGGCCAGCACGGCGGCAAAGGCGGGAAACCCGCAGGCAAACCAGATCCGAAACAGCTGGTGATAGCCTGGGCACAGCTCTCGCCCCTCTGCCATGGCCGCCTGTGCAAGATTGCGCAGGCGCAATTGGATCCAGACCACCGGCAACCAAAATGCCCCGGTCAGAACATAGAGCACCAGCGACAGCAGGATCCAGCCCTCCCAGAGGCTCCAGCCCAGCTCCCAGGCCAGCAAGGCACCGGTCACAGGCTGTATCAGCACAGCAGAAGTGGTGAAAACCAGATCTGCCAGGACCACGATTCCCGCCGTATGCGCAACAATGCGCGGATCTCCACTGCGATGCGCCATCAGCATGAAAAAGGCGATGCCCGCCCCTGTCCCCAACAGGGTGCAGGCGCCCAGAACATGCAGCCAGCGCAGGATCAGATCATATTCCATGTCATCTTTCCTGCAGCAATTGATGCGTGATCAAGGCCAGCATCAGCCCCGGCAAGGTCTTGACCAAAGGCCCCAGGGGATCGAGCCACATAATCGGTGTGACCAGGCTGGCCGCGGCCAGATAGAACAGGGTCACCGCAACCATACCCAGGCATGCCCGTCTGGCCCAGGGCCGCCACAGCAGCCCCAGCGCCAGGGCGATATCCACCAGAGCCCAGAAAACCACACTTATCTTGGCCAGGTTCGCCCCCCACCCAACGGCGACAAGATGCTGCGCTGCGGCCTCAAGCTGC
This sequence comes from Roseobacter sp., assembly GCA_015665415.1. Lineage (GTDB taxonomy): Bacteria > Pseudomonadota > Alphaproteobacteria > Rhodobacterales > Rhodobacteraceae > Pseudophaeobacter. Next base: position 83,124 of record JADFAE010000005.1, on the reverse strand, counting down.
CAAAGTGCGACCCCTCCCGACAACAGCCAGAACACTGACAATACCGCCAGTGCAAAGGGCATTGCCAGCAGCATCCGCGCTTCCTGCCTGTGCTCTCGCCCGGCGCGCATTGCGGCCAGGATTTTTGGCAACGGTGGCACTCCCTGCCCCATGGCCCGGCGGTAGGGGGCAGGGTCTCCAGCCACCCCTCCCGCAAGCACCTCGATCGCAGTCGAGCGCAGCGGCGAGCGCCAGCCAAGTCGGCCCAGCGCATCCGCCACTTTCGCAGTCAGCTGCACCAGTGGCCCCGGAAAGGAGATCACCCACCGGGCCGGAGCAAAGCCAAGCCAACTTCGCGTCCGGCTCAGGATGTCTTGCAGGCTATGCGGGCTGTCCTCAACCAGATCGTAGTTCCCGGGCAGCAGGCGCCCCTGCACCGCCTGCACCACCACCTGCGCCAGATCCTGCAGCCCAATGCATTGGATCTGGGCCTGTCCCAAGGCCAGGGGCTGCACCACAGGCACCGCCGCCAACATACGCAGCAGCGCCGTGCCGCCAAAAGAGCCCTGCCCCAGGACCAATCCCGGTCGCAACACCCAGATATCGCCGTGATCCGTCAACTGCATCAACGCAGCATCCGCCTGGGCCTTGCTGCGCATAAAAGGCGTTTTGCTGTCCAGACGAGCCCCCGCAGCCGAGATCTGAATGAGACGGGTCTGCGTCGCAACACAAGCCTCGCCCAAAGCGGCGATTGATAGGTTTTGAACCTGTGTCAGCTCCGCCTCTGACGCCTGCAACTGTCCAGCCGCGTTCACCACCAGATCAAAGCCTTCGATCACCGCGGTCCAATCCTGCGCCCCATACATCTGGCGCAAATCTCCCGCGACAAAGGCAAGACCGGGCAAAACGCGCCTGGCCTGCTCGGGGTCGCGGCCAAACCCCGTCACCTGATATCCGGCCCGGGCCAGGGCCTGCACCAGCTCAGCGCCGATAAAGCCATAGGCCCCCAGAACCAGGACTTTCGCCCCATCCATATCGCCTGCATCCACCTGAACCACAGCTCCAATTCCCTGAACTCAATACGGTTAGAATTGAATGCGAGAGGACAGATGTCCAGCACGCAACTCGCGGCATGCACCTGTGCCGCACGTCACAACAGGGCCAAATTCAGGATTATTTACAAACCTCTAATCCGTTTCGCGCGCGAAACCTTTTGCGCGCCAGTGTTAGGCCTGAAACAGGCTGCCGACGCCATAGGCCAAGAGCGCCGCCGCGCCGCCAATCACCAGGGTCTCCGCCCCGGATCGCCACCAAGGGGTCAGGGCCCAGTGGCTCTTCATTGCGCCGATGCCAAAGAAGGTCGCCAAGGTCAGCCAGACCGACACTGAAAACGCCGAAGACCACCCCAAGAGGAAGGGCAGCAGCGGCACCATGCCCGCAGCCAGAAAGGCCGCAAAGGTGGCAAGGGCTGCGCGCATCGGGTCCGGGTCTACCGCGCTGGCACCATATTCGCCCTCCATCATCAGATTGATCCAGGCGTCCTGATCGGCGCAGATCGCATCGGTGGCCGCCTCGAGCACCGGCCCGGACAGCCCCTTGAGACGCAGGATCTCGCGCGCCTCGCCGCGCTCGCCCTCAGGGTAGTCGCGGATATGGCGCTCTTCGACCCGGCGCAGGCGCTTGAGATTGTCCAGCTCTGCCTTGGTGCCGGAATAATTCCCCGCCGCCATCGAGAACCCATCCGCCAGCACATTGGCCAGCCCCAGCGCCACAATGACAAAGGGCGACAGCCCCGCGCCCGCAACACCGGCCACAATGGCAAAAGTGGTGACTGACCCATCAATGCCGCCGTAGATCACATCGCGCAGCACCCCGCGCCCCGGTGGCGCAGCGATCCGGGCGCTGATCTCCTGCGGGCTGTGACCATGGTCACTCATGGCGGGCTCTCCTGTTTGGGTGCCTAGAATTCTAGGGCGCGCTGCAGCCGGTGCCTTGCGACAGATCAACGCTGCCTCTACCCAATTGCCGGATTTGTCCCTATCTGAGCTGACACAAGAGTGAGACAGGACAGCCCATGACACAGCCCCTTTCGACCAGCGATCATCCGATGAAGCGGTTTGACATCACCGGCACTGAGATCGATCGGGTGGTGGAGTTGTTCTATATCTGCGTGCGCGCCCATGCGGAATTGGGCCCGGTCTTTGCGCTCTATGTGCAAGACGGCGATTGGCCCGCACATGAGACTAAGATCGCCCGGTTCTGGCGCAATGCGATCCTGCGTGAAAAGAGCTACAACGGAAACCCGATGCGGGTGCATGTCTCCCGCCCCGAGATAAGGGCCGATCATTTCCCCCAATGGCTGGCGCTGTTTCACCAGGTGTTGCAGGCGGAGCTGTCGCCGCAAATTGCCCTGCAATGGGGCGCGCTGGCGGATCGCATTGGTGAAGGCTTTCGCACCGGTATCGTGGCCATGCGCCAACCCAAGGACGCCCCGCCCAAGCTGTTTTGAGCCGTCGGCCGTAGAAGATCCGCAATCGCAAGGCTCTAGGCCGCTTCCTTGATGTGGGTGCGCAGTCTTCCCAAGATACAATCGCAACCCTGCCGAGGGAGAGGCGAGATACCATCGAATTCTGGTTTCTGACACCGGCTCCGGCGACGAGGCACGAGTAAAAGAGGCCCTGGTTGAGCCCAGAGCCGTTCCCGCCAAGAGCAAAACCTCAAAAATGTGTCAATAAGACAGCATTAGGTTATCAAAATCCCCTTATTGAGGGTGAAATAGATCGTAAAATGATATTGCAGGGTGACACCAAGCTGCATCAAGGCAGCGTCATTTTGCCCTCTGCCTGTGTACAAACCTCTGAGTGGACTGTGGATAAACCCGCTGGTCTTGTGGGCAAAATTGAATGTACTTCCGTCCCCCGTCCCCAACGCCGCCCAGGCCTCAAATATGGCGCAGCGCCACGTGCAGATGTCGCCACAACCGCCCGCAGAACCGGCCTCCTCGGTAGGCACATGTGCTGTAGACTGGCAGTCAATCTGCCCTAGGCCACAAGGGCAGGCCCGCGAGGCAAAGGTTAAAACAATTCGCCTAAACTCCTGAAAAGGTAAAATCTTACTGAATATCCACAACACATCCACAGCTTGATCACAGGGTTTTCCACTGGTTTACCCACCGCCTTATCCGCACACTTTCTGACGGGCCCGCCTCAGAGGCCCGGCGATAGGGTTCCCGTGTTCCTGCAATTTGGTGGGAACGGTCTCACCAGTCTGGAGGCATTGCGCAAACAGCGCAGCAGCGAGGGGGAAGCCCAAGACCTCAGCCTGTAACTCTACCGTCAAGGCGGTCGTAGCTGAGACGGAAAAACACCCGAAATTCAACAGCTCGTCGGGCAAAGGTAACCTAGGCCAAAGGCGCTGTTGCCCCATCAGCATCGACATGCATACCCAAATAAACTCAAAGACGCCTGCGGCAAATATCCACGAAGACTCAAACCCGCAACTGCAACAAGACCTGATAAATGGGCCAGCGATACTGCCGCCTTAGCCCCTTTCTGTAGACCTGATGCTCATCCCTGAACCTCAGTCACGCTCAGCAGCAGGTTTCTCGCGTCGAAACAGACCTGTCAACGCGCCCTTGATCACCTTGCGGGTCGAGGGACGGTGGACCGCAGAGAAGGGCATCGGTCGGCAGACCTCCATCGCCGCGATGCCGACACGGGCCGAAAGCGCCCCATTGACCACGCCTTCGCCAAAGCGGCGCGACAGTTTCGACAGCACCGACCCGCCCAGCACCGACTCCAGCAGATCATCTCCCGCCGCCACCGCACCTGTGGCCGCCAGATGCGCCAGCACCGCGCGCATCAGCCGCCAGGAGCTGAACAGACCTGAACGGCCGCCATAGATCTGCGCCACCTGCCGGATCATCCGCACCGAGGCGACCAGTGCCACCACCACATCCGCCAGCGCTAGCGGCACCAGCGCCGTCACCGTGGCCACCTGCCGTGCCGCCGCCTCAATTTCTTGCAGTGCACGCTGATCCAGGGGCAGCAGCAAGGTCTCTTCGGCCAGCATCATCAGCGCATCGCCATCCAGCACCTCAGCCCCCTGCTCCGCCAGCCGGGCGCGCTGCCAGGCCAGATCCGCACGCCCGGCGTAAAATCCATCAAGCCGTGCCACATGGGCCCGGGCCGCAGCGATATCTTGCGCCGCCGAGGCTCCGGCCTGACGCAAGCCTTCTACCCGTTTCAGCCGCGCCAGCGCCGCCACTTCACGCAGGACCATCACAAGGGCAAGCACAAGCGTCAGAACAAGCCCCGCGCTCACGGCCCAGCCCAGGACGGGAAGGCGGGATATCAGCGCGGTGGCAAAATCCCAAGCCGCAAGGCTGGCCATGCTGGTGACCAGCGCCAGCACCAGGCCCCAGAACCACCGTGCCAAACGCGAGGGGGGCCGCGCCGCCAGCCTTGCCGCGCGTTCCATGGCTGCGGTGCCATCGGCGGCCCCATCAGAAGGCTGGCCCGTGGCGATCAGATCCGGAACGGGGGGCGCGGTGGCGACATCTGGCACCTCGTTCGGCGCGCCCTCTTCCAGATCAAACAGGATCGGCTTCTTGCTCATGCCTGATCTCCTATTGTCATGCCACGCGACCACTCAAACCGGATGTCTGGCAGACCTTCCTCATTGTCACTTCCATTGCCACGCGCAACCTCTTGGAATCCCTCGCGCTGGTAAAACCGTCGCGCGCCCCTGTTGGCAACAAAAGCCCTGAGCCAGAGCTGCGGCTCTGCCGCCTTGGCCTTGTTGAGAAGGGCCTTGCCAATCCCCTGTCCGCAAGTTCCCGGTGCCAGATAGAGACTGCAGATCTCTGCCCCATCACGGGCAAGAAAGCCCAGCACCCCACCCTTGTTTTCAGCCACGGTGACCCAACCCCGATCGATCATCACACCGCAGAAAGAGATTGCCTGCACCTCGGCGTAAAGCTTGGGCATCCAGGCCGTTTTTTGTTGGAATTGGTGCAAGATGAAACCAACTCTCCCAGCATCTGTGGGTCGCGATGTTCGAATATGGAAATCCGCCTTGTCATCCTGAGTGAGGGGTAAAAGGTCTTTCACAACTGATCTCCGATCAGGAATTCTGCCGCCCGATCCAGACGGATATGCGGGGGGCCGTCACCGGGCTTGAGGCTGAAGGCGGCAGGGGCAAACTGCATCGCCTGATAGTCCCCCTCCAGCCAGCTTTGTGCGCCCTGCCGGGCCGGCACCAGCAATTGAGCGGGATCTTCGGGCAAGGCCCCAGGGTAAAAGGCCGCCTGCCGACCGGTTTTCAGCAACCTGCCGCGTACGCAGGGAAGATCCGCCCCCTCGTGAGGGCGCATTTCCTCGGTGGTGGCCCGCAGCGAGGCAAGGGCCAGAGCTGCAGTCTCGGCGCCGGCGAACTGGGCCCGGTCGCGGGCCTCAGCCGTCAGCGCCTCGATGATGGCACTCATCTGGGGATGCTGCTGGTGATGCAAATGGTCGGCCTTGGTGGCGGCAAACAGGATTTTTTCCACCCGCTTGCCGCGCAGAAGTGAGGTCAAAAAACCGTTGCGTCCGGGGCGAAAGGCCGACAGCACGTCGCCCATGGCCTGGCGCAGATCCTCGACCGCCTGTGGCCCCGAATGAATGGCGCTGAGCGCATCGACCAGAACCACCTGCCGGTCGATCTTGGTGAAATGATCGCGAAAGAAGGGCTGCACCACCTTGGATTTATAGGCCTCATAGCGGCGTTCCATCTCACGCCAAAGGCTGCGACGTGCTGGCCTGTCAGGCGCGGGCAGCGGGCCAAAGGTCAACACCGGCGAGCCCTCGAGCGCGCCGGGCAGCAAAAAGCGCCCCGGTGAGCAATCATAGAACCCCGCGCTGCGGGCGGCCTGCAGATAGCGGGTGAATTGCGCCGCCAATTTCTGCGCCTGGGGTTCGTCATGCGGGGATTGCGGGTCGAGCGTGGTCAGCAATTGCAGCACATCAGCGCCCATCTGGCGCGCGGGCAGACGCGCCAAGACCTCGGCCGACCATTGGCTATAACTCTTGTCGAGAAGCGCCAGATCCAGCAGCCACTCGCCCGGGTAATCAACGATGTCCAGATGCAGGCGACGCGGCCCCTGCAATCCCGACAGCAGCCCGGCGGGGCGCAGGGTGAGCGACAGCCGCAATTCAGACACCGCGCGGGTGCTGTCTGGCCAATGGGGCGTGGGACCGGTCAGGGCCGCCAGATGATCTTCATAGGCGAAACGCGGCACGGTGTCATCGGGTTGAGGCTGCAGATAGGCGCTGTCGATCCGGCCCTGACGTGCGGCCTCAAACTGTAGCATGCGGCCCCGGTTCAACAGATTGGCCACCAATGAGGTGATAAAGACGGTCTTGCCCGCCCGCGCCAGCCCGGTGACACCTAGACGTAGCGTCGGTTCAAAGAACCGCGCCGAGACACTGCTGCCAAACGTATCCAGCCCGCGAAAGGCCCCCTCGGCCATTGTTGATAGTACCACGCGCCTCACCCGTTATTGGTTCAAATTCCAAGATAGGCAGGCCCGGCAATGGTTTCCAGTGGAGTGAGACACTTGCCTCAGCCCTGTTGCCGGGTTACTTGCCCGCCTATGCCGCGTTTTGCTCTTAAAGTCGAATATCATGGAAAGCCGTTTGCCGGATGGCAAAGGCAAAAGGATCAGCCCTCGGTGCAGGGGGCGATCGAGACGGCGCTGGCCCGGCTCGAACCCGGGCCCCATACCATTGCCGCCGCCGGGCGTACCGATACCGGGGTGCATGGGTTGGGTCAGGTCGCCCATTGCGATTTGCAAAAGGCCTGGGATCCGTTCCGCCTGTCGGAAGCGCTGAACCATCACCTGAAACCCAATCCGGTGGCGATTGTTGCCTGCACTCGGGTAGACGACGACTGGCACGCCCGGTTTTCCGCCATCGAGCGGCAGTATCTGTTCCGCATTCTGATGCGCCGCGCGCCCGCCAGCCATGACGCGGGCCAGGTCTGGCAGATCAATCATGATCTGGACGTTGCCGCCATGCAGGAGGGCGCCAATCACCTGTTGGGCAACCATGATTTCACCACCTTTCGCTCCTCCATCTGTCAGGCGCAAAGCCCGCAGAAAACCCTGGACGAGCTGCGGGTGGAACAGGTGCAGGGTTTCTCTGGGCTGGAGGTGCATTTTCACGTGCGCGCGCGCAGTTTCCTGCACAACCAGGTGCGCAGTTTTGTTGGCACGCTCGAGCGGGTTGGTGCCGGGGCCTGGGATCCGGTGGATGTGAAAACCGCATTGGAAGCCCGCGACCGCGCCGCCTGTGGCCCGGTCTGTCCCGGTCACGGATTGTATTTGGCACGGGTCGGATATCCGTCAGATCCCTTTTCTGCCGCTGAGTGATGCCCTGCGGGATGGCCAGACAAGGTGAGCACGGCCACGGGAAACCGGTTTGGGCCGACAACCGGGCAGCCCTGCCGCCCTGTTGATCTGCTCCCGTGGATCTGGTTCTGTTGATTGCAACCAGCGGCCCTATCCAGCTAGATAGGCCGCCACATCGGCTGCGTTTTCCTCTGGATTTGAAACCGGCGCAAACACCTTTTGAACCTGACCGTTCTCAATCACCAAGGTAATCCGGGTCAGCAGGGTCATGCCCCCTGCCTCAAAGCGGGGCAGACCCAATGTGTCGGCCAGCGCCAGGCCCGCATCCGACAGGATCGCAAACGGCAGCGAAAGACGCGTGACCACTTCCCTTTGATACTCTGAGTCTTGTGTCGACAGCCCAAAGACACGTTCGGCCCCGGCCTGCAAGATCGCCTCATGATGGGCCGCAAACCCCTTGGATTGGGGGGTGCAGCCTCGCGCACCAGAGATCTGGTCCCAACCTTCGATCGGCGGCTCATTTGGCGGACTGGTGCGGGGATAGGCATACAACACTGTTTTGCCCTTGAGGGTGGCAAGGGTGACCTCTGTGCCATCCGTGGCGCGCAGGGCAACAGCGGGGATGTGCTTGCCGGTCAATTGGTCAACGATATCGCATTTGGTCATGTCAGGTCTCCTACAACTCTCAGGAGACAAGAAGTGAAGGCAACTCCCGCCTGCGTCAAATTTTTCAAATGCGCTCACCAAGGGGAGAATGATCTATAACTCTTTGTTTTTGCACGACTTCAATTTTTCACATCGCGCGCCCAGCAGGACAGAGCAATTTTCATGCTGTTCAAGGCGGTGATTTGGCAACGTCCCCTCGCTTCAGTTCAGCTCGAAATTGGGGATGATCTCTACCAGCTCCAACCCGTCCAGCGTCTCCAGGGTCAGGCCATTATCGGCAAAGCCCTTGGCGGAGGTGAAATCCTTGAGTGCTGCGCGGCTGCGCGGGCCGAAATCACCGTCGAGCGCCCCGTCATAGATCCCAAGCCGCGCCAGACGCTGCTGTACCTTGCGAAATTCATCCCGCCCCATCAGCACCGAAAAATCGGTGCCCTGCAGATTCACCCTGGCCTGATTGTTGCCGCGTGCGCGCGCGCGTTTCAGCAGCGCAGTGCCCTGTGCAAAGTCCTGCTCCACCCCCAAGCCATTGATATACATCACGCCGAGATTGTTGATGGCATGGATATAGCCCTGATCGGCGGCGGTGCGGTAATGCGGGATCGAGGCGGCAAACTGACCGTCCGCATCCAGTGCGCGGGCCAGATTATGGGAATAGCGCGCATGACCAGGTGCCTCGCTCAGCGCCGCGCGACAGGCCGCAATGGCTGCAGGGGCGTCAATCAGGTCGAACCCCACCCCATCCACATTGGCGTTGTTCAAAGGGTCTGCTGCCAGAATATCGCATTGATGGGCTTCGGGGTTGGAAAAATAGAACTCATTGCTCAGCTTGACCAGATATTCGGGTTTCTGCAGCCCATGGGTGGTCTTGATCACATCCGCCGCCACCTGGCGAAACAGCTGCCCCACCTCCAGCCCCGGCTCTTCGATCCGGTTGAGCAGTGCCGCCGTATAGGGGCTGTGCCGCCCCAGACCATCCAGCGCCACCGCCCCGGGTGCCGCCGCATAGGAGACAATGGTGCCATAGGTCTCAAACTCCTGTGCCGTCAGATCGCCCTCATCGACAAGCGAGGCGATCTGCGCCAGCCCCAGCCCGATGTTCAGATCGATCCCGCGTTCGGCTGCTTTGGTCCGGATCAACTCGATAAAGGGATTGTTGCGGCAGGCATCCAGGATCAGGATCTTGGTCTTGGCCAGCTGGTCCATGCGATTGGCCAGCCGGGCCAGCTCAAAGGTTTGATCGCGAAATGTCTGGACTGAGGAATACTCCGCATCGCGCGGGATCAGGTAGTTGCCCCCCTGCATCTGAATGCTGTGGCCGGCATAGTAAAAGACGGCGACATCCGCATTGATCAGCTTGTCGACAAAATCCAGCTCCGCGTTGCGCAGGTCACGGTAGCTGGGATTGATCAGCTTGATCACGTCAAAGCCAAGCCGCAGCAGCGCTGCCGACATCGCCTCGGCGTCGGTACCGGTATTGGTGAGCCCATCGGTATGCAGATAGTCCGAGACGCCAATCACCATGGCGACACGCTTTTCACCGGAATTGATGAACTCCGACTTGGGCGCGGCCTGCGCCATCAGGCTGCCGAGCGCAAGAATGAGGACTGCCAGCAGACCGGGGACGGCTGGAAAAAAACGGCGCTTCTGCATGGCTTAGCAACCCGTTTCAGGATCGCAGATTGCAGGGCCATTGGAAAAGGCCGAGGTACAGACCGGGCGGTTCCACGTGTTCACCCGGACCGGTGTCTGGGCAACAGGTGCCGCCGCCGGGGCAGAGGCCTGTGTCAGCCGGATTTGCGATTGGGTTTGCGCCTGATAGGGCAGATTGATCGACGGGCCTTTGGCGTAGTTCCAGCATTTCTCACCATCCGCTGGCTTTAGGGTTCCGCGCCCTGACATGGCACGGCTCACCCGCTTGCATTCTTGCAGAACCGCGCCTTCCAGGAAGCAGCCATCGACGGGATGATAGTTCAAGGTGCAATCGCGCCAGGGTTCGCCACCGGCAAAACAGGAAGTGGCACGGGCTGCGTATTCAACCGCGTCCGCCGCACCAATAGGTGCGCCCGTGTCCGGCTCGAAATTCGAATAGACCATGGTCGTGATCTTCATGTCGACATATTCCAGCGGTGGATCGTAGATCTCATCATCGACGCGTTTCTCCGCCAGACCGAGTTCGACAAACAGTGTTTCGACCTCCTCTTCCGGCATCGTGCTATAGGCCGTTGAATTCGCTATCAGGCTGGCGGCGGCCTCATCCGTGAACCCGCGCGATTTATAGACCGCATGGGCCTGGCGTATCTGGCTTTCTGCGCTGTCTCTGGTCACAGATCCGGTGGTGGTCTCCAGACATGCGCTGACAAAAAGGGCCGCCGAAGCGGCCAGCAAGCTGCGAAAAAGCTTGGGGGAACATGGGCAATTCTGGAACATATTGTCTCCATTCCAACTGGTTAAATCTCACAAGGCAACGCGCCCAGCTTAACAGCAGATTCCGAAATGGGAGAATTTTCTGTGATGCCTGCGCCCCCGGCGCTGTGGTTGGGCCTGTCCTATCGTCACAATTGCGCGCTGTATCGATGGATCTTCAAGGCGGTAGAGGGCAAGGATCAGGCTGGGGGTTTGCTGCCATCCGTGTCACGAGAACGTATGGCAGCTGAGCAATATCCTGTCTTTTGCGGGATCACCCCGCGCGCGCCTTTTCAGCCAGTCCCTGCAGGTTTGCAGCGATGATTTTACCCATCATCATTTTCATCAAAGTTTGCCCTATAACCCAGCCCAGAGGCCCGAATTTGACACCGTAGTCGAAGGTCCAGGTGACCCGGGCCCGCCCGTCAACCGGTTGGATGCGGATCTGTGAACTTGCCGCCTTCAAAGGCATGGCCGCCATGTCAGACAGCTTGACCGTATAGCCTGTCCCCGGCTTCCACTCGGTCACCTCTTCAACCAGCGAGGTGCCATTTTCAAAGTGATTCCGGCGTTTGGATCCCACCCCGGCGTCGCCTGATGTCAAAGCCTCTACAGAGCTGATCTGCGGCGCGAATTCGTCGATATGCATATAACGGCTAAGAACCGCCCATACCGCGCCGGGTGCTGCATCCATGGTCAGGCTGCGTTCAAAGTGGATCATCTTCGGGCTCCGTTCGATTTGCGCATGTCGCGCGTGATTTCATCGTCTCAAAGCCACTCCTAGAACTGCCCTGCTCTCACCGTTATGACAGTAGTGTGAGAGCAGGAGGCAAAAATGCGTCGCACCGAACGGTTGTTCCAGATTATCCAGATATTGCGGTCCGCACGGACCCCGATAACAGGACGGGACCTTGCAGATGAATTGGAAATCTCGCTCAGCACCCTGTATCGCGACATGGCAGAGCTTCATGCCCAGCGCATCCCAATCACCGGGGAGGCCGGGGTCGGCTATATACTTGACGATGGCTACGACATGCCGCCGCTGATGTTGACAGCGGATGAGTTGGAGGCTGCGGCCCTAGGGGCATCCTGGGTGGCGGCAGAAGCTGACCCTTCGCTGGCTCGTGCGGCGCGGGATCTGGTGTCAAAACTCTCGGCCGCGGTGCCAAAAGAGCTGCGCCCGGTTGTGCTGGATGCCAGTTCCAAGCCGATCCAGACCCGGGCCCGCGTTGCCGAACGCTTTGACAGTGCCCTGCTGCGACACGCCATCCGCGAGCGCTACCGACTGCAATTGATCTATACGGACCGCGACGGCGCCACCACCGACCGGATCGTCTGGCCGCTGCTGATCGCCTTTCTGGATCGCACACGGTATCTGGTTGGCTGGTGCGAAACAAAGGCTGACTACCGGCACTTCAAAACCCAGCGCGTCCAAGAGCTGAGAATGTTGGCCGAGAAATATCCCAGCCGTCGGGCCGTTTTGTTGAAAGGCTGGGAAGAGGCAATGGCCAAGCGTCATCAAAGCTGAGTTGGCCCGCCCCGGCCATGCTTTGTGACGCATTGATTGATGGCTGCACTGGCCGGGTAGACAGAGATCTCGCGCCTCTGGCGGACATGGGCCCCAGGGCCCATGTCCGGTTGCTTGGGTCCGGTCAGATCTTTTCCTGGGTGTGCTTTTTCAGCTCGACTCGGGCCACCTGACGGCGATGCACCGCATCCGGGCCATCTGCCAGACGCAGGGTGCGCACATGGGTCCAGGCGATCGCCAGTGGCGTATCCTGGCTCACACCCTGACCACCATGCATCTGCACCGCCTCGTCGATCACCTTAAGCGCGACACGCGGGGCCACCACCTTGATCTGGCTGATCCAGGGGGCGGCAGCGCGGCCATCGCCCTGATCCATGTACCAGGCGGCCTTGAGGCACAGCAGCCGCGCCATTTCGATCTCCATGCGGCATTCGGCAATGATGTCGTAGTTGGCCCCCAGATGCGCCAGTTTCTTGCCAAAGGCCTCGCGCTGCAACGCGCGTTTGCACATCTGGTCCAGCGCCGATTCCGCCTGACCAATGGCGCGCATGCAGTGGTGGATGCGTCCGGGCCCAAGGCGACCCTGGGCAATTTCAAAGCCGCGACCTTCGCCCAGCAGGATGCTATCTGCGGGCACCCGCACGTCTGTGAACCGGATATGCATATGGCCGTGGGGCGCGTCATCGTGGCCATAGACCTCCATCGGGCGCAGCACCTCGATCCCCGGCGTTTCGGCAGGCACCACGATCATTGACTGGCGCTGATGCTTGGGATGTTCTTCACCGCCGGTCTTGACCATGACGATATAGACCTTGCAACGCGGATCCCCCGCCCCCGAGGCCCACCATTTCTCGCCATTGAGGACATAATCATCGCCATCGCGCACGCAGGACATCGAGACATTGGTGGCGTCAGAAGAGGCCACATCCGGCTCTGTCATCAGATAGGCAGAGCGGATCTGCCCTTCCAACAGCGGTGCCAGCCAGTCCTGCTTCATCTTTTCGGTGCCGTAGCGCTCAAAGACTTCCATGTTGCCGGTATCCGGCGCGGCGCAGTTGAACACCTCGGCCCCCAGCGGGGTCTTACCCATTTCCTCGGCAAAATAGGCGTATTCCACCGTCGACAGGCCAAAGCCCTTGTCGCTGTCCGTCAGCCAGAAGTTCCACAACCCCTCGGCCTTGGCCTTGGCTTTCAGCCCCTCCAGAATCTCTGTCTGTCGGGCGGTGAACTGCCAGCGATCCCCGGTGCTGATCTCTTTGTGGTATTCAGCTTCCAGCGGCATGATCTCGTCGCGCACCATGGCTGCTACACGATCCAGAAGCTTGCGGTTCTCCGCCCGCATGCCAAAATTCATATCCATCTCTAAAATCTCCTCCAAACGCCGCTTCCACTCTTGTCAAAACCATGGCTTAGTCGCGCTGGATCTGTCCAGCGCAGTGACGGGACGTCATTGGCTGCGAAGGAAAAAACGACGGGAGGGAACACCGATGGCACTGTTGGTCAATATCGGACATGACGGCTGGTACACGGATACCGAACTGGCGGATGAGCTGCGCGGGTTGATGCCTGGTGCCGATATCCGCACGCTCGAAAACCCCGGTGATCTGGCAGATATCACGGTGCTGGCGGTATCAAAGCTGCGGGCCAACCTGCCGGGGCAACTGCCCAATCTGGCGCTGGTGCAAAAACTCGGGGCCGGGGTGGAAACCATCGTCGCCCACCCCGCCCTGGCCCCGCATGTGCAGGTGGCCCGGCTCAAGCCGCTGGAGCCCGCCCGCGAGATTGCCCAATTCTGCCTGACCTATGTGCTGGCCGGTCAGCGCAACGTCGCTGCCCATGCTGCCAGCCAGGCCCGCGCCGCCTGGGAGCCGCTGGCACCAAAGCAGAACCACAAGACCCGCGTCGGGGTGCTGGGCATGGGCCATATCGGCGGCCTCACCGCAGAACTGATGCGTGACCTGGGTTTTGAGGTGCACGGCTGGAGCCGCTCGCCAAAGCGCGTCGAGGGTGTCATCTGTCATCACGGTGACGCCGCCCTGGCAGAGCTGCTGGGACACTGCGATTATGTCTGCTCCATCCTGCCCTCTACTGCGGAAACCCGCGGCCTGTTCGACCGCAACCGACTGGCGCAGATGAAACCCGGTGCCACCCTGATCAACGCAGGCCGCGGCGACCTGATCGACGAGCCCGCGCTGATTGCCGCCCTGGATCAGGGGCAACCGGCACAGGCGGTGCTGGATGTGCTGTGCACCGAACCGCTGCCGCAGAATGATCCTTTGTGGCACCATCCCGGGGTCATCATTACCCCCCATGTCTCTGGCTGGCATCTGGGCAATGCGCTGCAGGATGTGGTAGAGAATTATCGCCGCCAGAGCCAGGGCGAGCCCCTGTTGCACGCGGTGGACCGCAGCCGGGGGTATTGAGCCGCGGCTGCGTGCCTCGTCAGGGATAAAATCAGACCTCTCAGTGACCTGGGATCGATCAGTACTGCTCCTAGAACACCATGGCCTTGGCCGCGGCCCAGGCAGGGCCAAGTCGCAGCCAGCTGGTCAACCCCAGATGCACGGGCTGGCCCTGTTTCCAGGTGCCTGTCACCGCCAGATCTGACCAGTCACCTGTCAGAGGGTTGCCCTCAAACAGGGTGAAATCAGCGCGTTTGCCCACTTCGATCGAGCCGATCAGATCCCCCTGCCCCAATTGCCGCGCCGCATCCAGCGTCATGGCCTTCAAGGCCTGCGCACGGCTGATGGCCTGATCCGGTGCCGTGCGGGTCTGGCCAGAAACCGAACCGCGCTCCACTGCCACCCGCAATGTGCGCAACGGATCAATAGGAGAGGCGGGATGGTCGCCATGAAGGGTGGTCACCACCCCGGCCGCAACCGCTGTACCCACCGGCATGTAGCGATTGGCGCGGTCTCCGACGATATCGGGCAAGGCATCACCGTAGTAGTAGATATGATCGACAAAAAAACCGAGGCTGAGGCCCAGGTTTTTTGCCCGCACAATCTGCGCTTCGGTGATCAGGGCATTGTGCTCCAGCCGATGCGATAGGCCTTTGGGGGGACCTGCGGCCTCAAAGGCGTCCAGAACATGATCAATGGCACGTTCGCCCTGCACATGAACCGCGATCTGATGGCCCTCTGCCTGCAAGCGGCTAAGGTTTTTGGCAAAATCCTCCGCCGCATGGGTCAGCGGCCCAATATGCCCATGGGGCAGATGCATCCGCTGGGTGGTCAGGTCACTGTGTTCATAGGGGGCGGCAAAAGCGGCGCCGCCGGTAAAGGGTGAGCCATCCATCCAGAATTTGCGGCCCAGAATGCGAAAATCATCACTCCCGCCCAGCGGTTCCTCCTGATCTGGCAACAGATAGAGATAGGCCCGCAGCGGCGCATCGCTGGCGCCGATATGGCGCAACAGGCCAACCGGATCGGCATGTTTGCCCACAGCCCCGGTGATGCCGATACTGGTATAACCCGCACGGGCGTAATCGGCATAGGTCTTGCGCACCAGCAGCTCGACCAGAGCGGGATCTGCCGTCGGCATCGCCCCCAGGATGCTGTTGACCGCCGCCAACTCGCGAAAACCTCCGGTGGCGCGTCCTTGGGCGTCGCGGATCACCCCTTCGACCGATGTGTTTGAAACCAGCGCAATGCCGGCCGCCCGCATGGCGGCACTGTTGGCATAGACCTCATGCAGCATCTGGGTGATCACCACCAGGGGTCGGTCGGGCGAAATCGCGTCCAGCTCTGCCAGCGTCGGCGGGTCCAGATCGGCAATCGCCACCGGATCCCAACCATAGGCCACCAGCCAGGGGGTGAGCGCGGTCCTGTCCGCTGCATCCCGCAGGCTCTGCATCACCTGTGCGCGGCTGGCATGGGTAAAGCCGCTGATATCCACCACCGCACCCAACAAGGCCGTGGCAATGGGATGGGTATGCGGCTCGATCAACCCAGGCGTCAGCACTTGGCCGCCGAGATCATGCACCGGCGCACCGCTGGCGCTGAGCTCCGCCAGGCTGCCAATTGCAGTGATTACCCCGTCTGTGATCAGGATCGCTTCGGGCGCATCTGTTGCACCTGGGGCCATGGTGATGATCTCGCCCCCGGTGAGCACCAGCTGAGCGGGCACCACCTCAGGTCGCAGCAGATACCAGCCAACACCGCCCGCCAGCAACAAGATCCCCAACAGCCATTTCAGCCCCCACAACAGTCCCCGTACCAGCCCTCGCACAACCCGCTCTCCCCCAGTTTAGCTGCGGATCATTGGTGGAGATGCGATTCCCGACAAGGTTGACGTCACGAGAGCAACGCAGCTCAACCTTCGCAGCCCCTGAAGGGCCACATCGCATCGACAAGGGCGAAGGCCAAAATTGTCAGGGGGAGCGATAGCTGCGCGCCTCGGCGCCCTGCGGGGTGATCGCCAGGGTTTCCGCCCCGGGGATGACATCGGTGTTTTGCACCGCAACGGCGCGCCAGCCCGCTGCCTGACGTTCGAGTACAAAGACCATCACGCTTTGACGCGGGCCCAGCACTTCGCCGCCCTGCCCTGTCTGCCCCTCCAGATGCCAGCGACAATGCACAACCGCATGATCAGGCCCCAGCAGGCGCGTTTTGATCCCGCCCGCCGTCAGGGTGGAGTGCTGGAAAATCCGACGCAGCCCATAGGCATGGGCCCGTTCAATATCGCCGCGATTGTGCCACCAGAGCCCGACAACATTGACAAAATCCGCATCCTCCACAAAGAGCGCAGACAAGGCCCCGGCGTCACGCTCCGCCCAGGCCGCAGCAAAGTGATGCGCGATATCCGCGGGAGATTGTGGCAGATCCATTTGATAGCTCCCATGATCAACCGGGTGCAGCGCAGCCTGCAAAAGCAAACCCGCCGGACCTGAGGCGCGGCGGGTTGAAGGCGATCAGCTGATGAAGTCCTTGTAGGCGGCTTCTTCCATGTAATCATCCATCGGCGACATGTCTTCGACTTTGAGTTTGAAGAACCAGGCATCGCCCTGGGCGTCTTCGTTGACCTTGCCGGGATTATCCGCCAGCGAGCCGTTGACCTCGACCACTTCGCCATCCAGCGGAGCCAGAATATCAGAGGCCGCCTTGACCGATTCAATCACCACGATCTCATCGTCCTTGGCAAATTCATCGCCCACTTCTGGCAGTTCGATAAAGACAACATCGCCCAGCTGTTCGGCGGCATGGGCGGTAATGCCCACGGTGACGATATCGCCATCGACCTCCAGCCATTCGTGTTCTTCGGTAAATTTCATGCTTGTCTTCCCGTTTCTCTCTCTCGGCGGGTGTGCCTGGCCGGAGCGCTTGCTCATTTTTCGCGTCGAGCGGGGATCGCCCCCGCCTGCACCTTCCGCAATGGGAGGGCTGCGGCAAAGCTATCAGCGCCTCCCGGCCCCATCAAGACAGATTGGCGCTGAGGCGAGCCGGAACCGTCAGAACAGATTGAAATACTCTGCCTGTTCCCACTCGCTGACGGTGTCGAGATAGCGCTCCCACTCAAACCGTTTGAGCTGCGACAGGTAGCTTACAAACTCTTCGCCCAGGGTATCGCGGAACAGGTCCGATCGCTCAAAAGCAGTCAGCGCCTGCCCCAGAGAGCGCGGCAGCCGATCCGCCTCATCCTCGTAGGGAGACAGGGTTGGAGCGGGGGCCTGCAGACCGGAAGCCAGACCAGCCGATCCCGCAAGGATCTGTGCGGCGATGGCAAAATAGGGGTTGGCCGAACTGTCCGGGGCGCGGTTTTCTATCCGCGAGGCCGCATCGCCGGGCTGCATCAACCCCCGCAGCATGGCACCGCGGTTGTCACGCCCCCATTGGATCCGGTTTGGAGCCAGCTGGAACGGCAGATAGCGTTTGTAGCTGTTCACCGTCGGCGCGATCATCAGCGAAGCGGCATCGGCATGGGTCAGCAGGCCCGCAATCCACCCTGAGGCTGCGGCACTGAGATGACCGTCGGGAGCGGGCTCGAACAGGTTGCGCCCGGTGCTATGCTCGACCAGGGACTGATGCAGATGCCAGCCATTGGCCATGGCGTTTTCTAGCCGGGGCTTAGCCATGAAACTGGCATGAAAGCCAGAGCGGGCGCAGACCTCTTTGACCATGGTGCGAAACATCACCATGGCATCGGCCTGTTGCAGGGCAGGCAAGGGCGCAAAGGTAAATTCCACCTGGCTGGGGCCCATCTCGATCTCCACCGAGCGCACCTGCAGCCCCAGGCCCTGGGCATTGCGGCGTAGCTTGTCCAGCACCGCTTCGCATTCGGAATAGCGGGTCTCGGTCAGGTATTGATAGCCTTGGGTCAGATTGCGGGTCTCGACCGGAGCGCCGGGCATGCTGCATTGATCATGGGTACAGGCGCCGTCCAAGCGCTCGAATATCTGGAACTCCACCTCAAGCCCAAAAATCGCCTGCAGCCCCTGCGCCTGCAGACCGGCCTCGGCCCGGCGCAGCACCTCACCGCTGGTAAAACTGATCGGGCTGCCATCGGACATCACCGGATCACAGAGGATCCAGGCCGAATGTGGCGACCAGGGCAGAATGCGGAAGGTCTCTGGCCGCGGCAGCAGCAGCACATCTCCCGCACCGCGCATCGGCACAAAGCCCCGCACGCCCTCGCCTGGGGCATCCCAGACCGCAAAGGCGGTGCGATGCGAGGTATCTTTCAGCAACAGCGTAGAAGGCACGTTGAGCCCGGAGCGAAACACCCCGGCAATGGCCTCCGCCACCACAGTCTTGCCACGCAGGATCCCGTGTTGGTCGACAAACAGGACGCGCAGAGTCTCAATCCCGGCCTCTTGGGCCTGGGCCAGAACCTGTTGCGCCTGATCCAGGGCCGCCGGGCTGAGCAGCCCCTGGCGCGCCAGTTGTCCCGTCGCCAGATCTTCCCCCATCACCATCTTTCGTCCTTTGTCTTTGCCACCTCTGTCAGGCCTTGCGATCCACCTCGGCGGGCCAGGGACACGTGCCGCGACGCTCCTGGTCAGCCTTTTGGGCGGCCCGTTGCCAATTGCCGTCCTGCGCCAGCGAGTCATTGGAAACTGGACCAAAAACACCCGCGAGGTCCAGCCCGCCGTGCATCGGCAACGCATCGTCACGCCCCTCTTTCACCGCTTGAATGGCGGCGCGCAGCTGACGGCGGTAGCGGATGATGGCCACATCCGTCTTGCCCAGATGTTCCTGGGTGCGGTCTTGTATCGCACCCATGCTCTCGACTGCCCACTGGTCGTGCACATTGATATCGAGCCCCATGCCGGTATAGGTCTCGCGCGCCTGCTCCTCCGGATCAAATCCGTAATTGTTGTGCCGCCCCTTGAGAGGCGCATAGTCCGGCAGGCTGTGTTCCTTGAGGCGCTGTTCGCGCATCAGCGCCTTGTTCACCGGCTGATCGAAACTGGTGAACATCGAATACCAATAGCAATTTTCATCATCGATCGGCACGTGCCATTGGGTGATCGTCATCTCACGCGACATCGGGATGCAGATTGCTCCGGGAAAAATCTGGTTGGTGATGCGCACATGTGTCCGGCCATCTCCCAGATCACGCAGCGCCGTGATCTTGAGCCCATGATCCGCTTCTTCCGCCAGGATCTCAGGGCGGGGAAATTCGCGCAGCAGCTTTGTCATCGGAATTTCCGTATTGGCAGCGGTGTCGCGGAACTGCTTGCCGTAAGATTCTGAGGGGTCCTCATCCTGTAGGAACCGATGCAGGAAAGAAGCATGGGCCGGATCGATCCCCACCTCCATCGCCTGCAGCCAGTTGCACCGCCACAGCCCCTTGAAGGCAAAGACATGGGTTGCAGGCGCACGAAAACAGTCAAAGGCCGGAAACTCTGGCGGCTGCCCCGGCCCCATATAGGCCCAGATGATGCCGTTGTTCTCGACCACCGGATAGGCCGTGGCCTGGATCTGCTCATGCATGCGGCTGCCCTCGGGCTCGCCGGGTTGTTCGACGCATTGGCCTGTGCGATCAAAATGCCAGCCGTGAAACGGGCAGCGCAGCCCGTTGTCCTCGAGGCGGCCAAAACACATGTCGGCTCCGCGATGCGGGCAATGCCGCCCGATCAGCCCCAACGCGCCTGCGCTGTCACGAAACAGCACCAGATCTTCGCCCAGCAGACGCAGCGGCACCACCGGGCGCTTGCCCTCCAGCTCATCCGACAAGGCGGCCGGCTGCCAATAGCGCCGCAGCACCTCCCCTGCGTCACTGCCCTTGCCGACCTTGGTAAGGGAGTCGTTCAGGTCCTGGCTGATCATGGCTGTTCCTTTCCAAGGCCATCCAAACGGGCCATGTGGCATTTGATAAGCACACTTGACGATGTTCGCTTTGCGTACTAAGAATTTGAAATACGATCAATTGTTGTTGTGTGTGCCGGTCGTTGTCAAGGCCAGGACTTCTTTTCAGATATTGCAAAACGGCGCGACGAATGACCAAAACCGAACAAGACCGCAACATTTCCTCCAGCTTTGCCAAGGGCCTCTCTGTTCTGGCCGTTTTCGACGCTGAGACCCCCAGCATGACATTGGCCGAAATTGCCCGTCGCACCGGCCAGGATCGCGCCACAGCAAGGCGCGGCGCGCTAACGCTGGTTCAGGCCGGATATCTGCGCCAGCAGGGGCGCATGCTGTCACTCACGCCGCGGGTTCTGGCCCTGGCGGGCGGTTTTCTGCAGGCCAATCAATTTGGCCGTCGGGTCCAACCAGTGTTGAACCATCACGCCCGCAAGCTGGAAACAGAGGTCACCTTGGCTATTCTGGACCAGGGCCGGGTTCTGCTGCTGGCGCAATCCACCACCGAACATGGCCCGGTGACCTATGGGTTTACCGCAGGGGCCCATATCCCTCTGGTGCACACCAGCCTGGGCCGCATGCTGATGGCCTGCCTGCCCGCCGAGGAAGCCGCGGATCTCATCAACGCCGCCGAGATCCCACAACACACGGAACACTCCCTGACCCGCCCGGACGCAATTCTGGAGCAGATCGAACAGGCCCGCACCCAGGGCTATTCGGTCACTGACAGCGAGTTCGAACCCGGTATCATCGGCTATGCGGTGCCACTGTCCCGTCCCGGGCAGACCCCGGTGGTGGTCGGCAGTTCCGCGCCACGCGGCCACGCGGCGGGCGGCCAATCCGAGCGTCTGTTGCAAGGCTTGCAAATCTGCGCTGCGGAACTGCGCCAAACCGGGGTTGTCGAAGGTCTCTGAGACACCCCACAAGGACCGGTTTCAGATCAGATCAGGGTCGGGCCTGGCCCGGCACTCCATCCCCCTCGCAGAGGTCTTTTGGGCCATTTCAACCGATCCTGCACCGCCTTTGACGGGTAAGCCCATTGCAATGCCCGCCCCGCGCGCTAAGCTAAGAATTGAGACCTTTTGACAGCGGGAGCCTTTGATCATGAGACAGAAAACTCTGGCCACAGCCCTAAGCGCGGCCCTGCTTGCCGCCAGCCTGCCAACGGGATCCATCGCCCTGGAGGCAGACACAGCCAAACAGGTCACGGTGCTGGGCCGCAACTGGATCGTTGCCCCGGCAGAAGAAGCCCCCGGCTTTCATCGTGCCACCCGGCTCAACAGCGAACTGCAGCCCTTTCGCCCGCCAGCGGTGCTGAGCGTGCGTCAGGCCCTGCGCGCCTATCGCGGGGCTACTGGCTGCAGTGCCAATCTCGACACCATCTACCGCAGCATCTCCGGCTCTTATTACGCCACCCTGATCTGCCCCAGAAACTAAGCCGCGGCCTTTTCCCGCCTTGCCTGCCTTGACTGTCCCGGGTTCAGGCCCTTTAGTCGCGCCAATGCATCACCCGTGATTGACCCCTAGACCTGATCCTGACGTGCCGCCCCCGCTGGCGGCATTGCCGGAGCGCCGGAGACCTGCCTCATGAAGATTGCCATCAATGGATTTGGCCGCATCGGCCGCGCCATTCTGCGACAGATCCTCACCACCCCGCGCGGCGAGGGGATCGAGGTGCTGCGCATCAATGATATCGCTCCGCTGGAGATGTGTGCCTATCTGTTCCAATACGACAGCACCTTTGGCCCTTTCCCGCATCCGGTAGAACAGGAGGGCGCGCATCTATCGGTGCTGGGGCGTCGCATCGCCATGAGCCATGAACCCGATCTCGCCCAGGTGGATCTGGCAGAGGTCGATGTGGTGCTGGACTGCACCGGCATTGCCCGCACATCGGACGTGGCCCAGCGCGGTCTGCAGGCCGGAGCGCGCAAGGTGCTGATCTCAGGCCCCTCTCCGGCGGCGGAGGTCACCGTGGTCTATGGCGCCAATGAAGACCACCTGGGGGAGGCACGGATTGTCTCCAACGCCTCTTGCACCACAAATGGCCTGGCACCGCTGGTCAAACTGGTAGATGAAATTGCCGGCATCGACAGCGCCCATATGACCACCATTCACTGCTATACCAATTCGCAGCCCATGGTGGACGCCCCGCGGGGGGATTTTGCCCGCTCCCGCGCCGGGGCCCTGTCGATGGTGCCCACCACCACCTCGGCTACACATCTGATCGATGAGGTTCTGCCGCATCTCCAAGGGCGCATCAGCGGCGCTGCGGTGCGGGTGCCCACGGCTAGCGTCTCTGCCGTCGATCTGGTGGCGCAACTGAAACAGCCCATGGATGAGGCCCGCTTTGCAGAGGCTCTCAAGGTTGGCACCACGGCGAGCGAGGTGCTGGGCTGGACCGAAATGCCGCTGGTGTCGTCGGATCTGCGGGCGCGTCCGGAATCGCTGATACTGGCGGCGCCGGAGCTGCGCATGAGCGGCGACCGTCAGGTGCGGATCTTTGGCTGGTATGACAATGAATGGGGATTTTCCGCCCGCATGCTGGATGTCGCCCGGCTGATGGCAGCGACCTGAACCAGGCCAAACCAGGCGCTCCCGCCCGTCGCCGCATCAGCAAAGCTGCCGCGCGCCCGTTGGGCCGGGCGCCGCGCTGCGCGCGGCGCAAAGGAAACTGCATTCGATGGTGAAGGCCGGGATCCGGACCGGATCCGTCTTGGGAGGCGCAGTTCTTTGTGACACAGCCGCGCGCCACTCTGCGCGCCATGACTAGTCTCGGCCTGTTCTTGGCCTGCAGTTGGCCAGCGCGTGGTTTCCCGCCTTCAGACCACTTTACCTTGCCGGGCGCTGTGTTAATCTCGCCCTGAAGTTCCGGCTGGGCCCTCTGCACGGCATCGCCAGTCCGGGACCCCCGTTTTGCGCCCGTTTCTGCACGCTGCCCGGAGTGCCCATGCCCGTCTTTCAGCCCCTGCGCAACTCCCTGCGCGTGGTCGCCCTTGGCCTTTGTCTGGCTGGGCCACTTGCTCCCAGCCCCGGCCAAAGCGCCGAAGCTCAGCTCTTGGTCCCGGATGCGCCCGCTGAGCTGACACAGCGTTTGCAAGCCGCCTCAACCGTGCTGGCAGCCGGCCCCGAAAGCGACGTTCAGGACCTGTTGGCTGCAGCGCTTTCGGATTACCGCACACTGGTTCAAGTGCTTTATGACGCGGGGCATTTTGCCCCCCAAGTCTCGATTAAGCTGGATGGTCGCGAGGCGGCGGGCATTCAGCCTCTGAACCCGCCGCGCCAGATCGACAGGATCAAAATCACCGTCACACCAGGCCCCGCCTTTCGCTTTTCCCGCGCCGAAATTTCGCCCTGGCCTGCGAAAAGCGACGTCGATGTCCCCGAAGGGTTTGCACCAGGACGCCCCGCCAATACCCCTGTGCTGCGAGACACCTCTGCAGCCGGGGTCGAGGCCTGGCGACGCGCCGGCCACGCCAAGGTCCGCCTGTCAGCTCAGGCGATCACCGCCGACCACCGCAATGCTACATTGGATGCCCGGTTGCACCTGGCACCGGGGCCACGCCTGCGGTTTGGCGCGCTGCGACTGACCACCCCTAGTACGGTCCGCCCCGAAGCGATCCAGCGGATTGCCGGCTTTCCCACCGGTGAAGTCTTTCACCCCGACCTGGTAAGTAAATCGGCGACCCGTCTGCGCCGCACTGGCACGTTTTCCGCTGTGACCCTGCGGGCCGATGCGCAGCCAAACGCGGATGGCACGCTTGATTTCACCGCGGCAATCGAGGACCTGCCGCCGCGTCGTCTCACCTTCGGGGCGGAGCTCAGCTCTACCGACGGGATCGAATTCACCGCCTCCTGGATGCATCGCAACCTCTTTGGCAACGCGGAAAAACTGCGCTTTGAAACCCGTCTCAGCGGCATTGGCAGCAGCAATGACATCGACGGCCGCATCGCATTGCGACTGGACCGGCCTGCCACTCTGGGGCCGGATGACAACCTGTTCTACCTGCTGGAAGCCGAACGTCTGGACGAAGAGCATTACACCGCCACCCAAAGCCTGGGCGGGATTGGTGTGCGCCGGGTCTTTGCCGAGGATCTCTTTGCCGAGGCTGGCTTTGGCTTCAACTCTATCCTCGCAACAGACGCCTTTGGCAAACGCCGTTTCAAATATGTCGCCGGTTTCCTGCGCGCCAAATACGACCGCAGAAACAGCCGAGTCGATGCCACCCAAGGCTATTTCCTCAATGCCCAACTGCGCCCATTTTTTGGCTTGGGCGGGACCGACAGCGGACTTCAGATAAAACTGGACGGGCGCATCTACCACGGATTGGGCAACTCGGATCGCCTCGTGTTGGCGGCGCGCGCGCAGCTCGGCTCGGTCATCGGGCCATCGCTGAGCGACGTTGCTCCGACCATGCTGTTCTTTTCCGGCGGGGCGGGCTCTGTGCGCGGGCATGAATACGAATCCCTGGGCATTCCTGTTGGCACCAATTCAGCAGGCGGGCGTGGCTATCTGGCGCTGTCGGGTGAGATACGCGGCAAGCTGAACGACAAGCTTTCCTTGGTGGGGTTTTATGATCTCGGTTTCGTCGATAGCGACGCCTTTGTGTCAGGCAACTCCCAAAGTCATTCCGGCGCCGGGTTGGGGCTGCGCTATGATGTGGCAGGCATCGGGCCCTTGCGGGTGGATTTTGCCTTTCCCGTCGATGGCGACACCCAGGACGGGCTGCAGTTCTATATCGGCATTGGACAGGCGTTTTGATGCGCAATCTCCGCTCCTCCCCCCTGCGAATCCTCTCAACAATCTGTTGTTTTGCGCTCACCTCCCCTGCTGTGGCACAGGACGCCGAGACCGATCCCGGCTATCTCGAAAGCTTTCTTGAGGAGACGTTTTCCAGTGACAATCAATATATCTCGGTAACCGGGCTCAGCGGCGCGCTGTCGTCGCAGGCCAGCATCAGTCGGATCACCGTCGCGGACCAGACCGGCGTCTGGCTGGAGGTGAAGGGGGCAGAGTTGGACTGGAACCGGCTGGCCTTGCTGCGCGGCGAGTTTTCGGTCAACCGGCTGACGGCTGCAGAAATCAACGTGTTGCGTCAACCGCTACCGCTGCCTGCGGACCCCAGCCTGCCCAGTCCCGAAGCGACAGCCTTTCAATTGCCGGATCTGCCGGTCTCGGTTGAGCTGGGTGAGATCGGCGTCAAACGCATAGATCTCGGCCCGGATCTTTTGGGCTTTGCCGCTACGCTCGACCTGAGCGGGGATCTGAATTTGGCCGGGGGCAACCTGGCCTCTCACCTCAAGGTGAACCGGCTTGACCGCCCCGGCGACCAACTGGCCCTGGCAGCAGAATATGCCGGTGACAGCCGCCAAATCGCCCTGGATCTGGCACTAAACGAGGCCGCAGGTGGATTGATTTCCAATGTTCTCTCGCTGCCCTCCAGTCCCAGCCTGCGCTTCAGCATCGCCGGAACCGGCCCGGTAGAGGATTTTGCGGCCCAGATCGCGCTGGCCTCCAATGGCCAGGAACGTCTGGCGGGCCAAGTTATCCTCAGCGCCCTGCCCCAGCCCGCCAGCGACGGCGAGACAGCTGCCGAAGAGACCCAAACCGGCATCGCCTTCACGGCAAATCTGGGTGGCGATATCGATCCGCTGTTGCCCGCTGACTACCACCCCTTCTTTGGCCCAGATCTGGCGCTGACCCTGCGCGGTGCCAGCGCCGCCGACAGCGGACTTGTGCTCGACTCACTGGCGCTGGACACCCAGGCGCTGCGGCTGACCGGGGCACTGGCGCTGACCTCGGCGGGCCAGCTCGACACCGCCAACCTGCGCGCCAGCATCACGCCACGCGAAGGCCAGGCCGCGATCCTGCTGCCGCTGCCGGGCGCTGACACCACGGTGGGACGCGCAGATTTGCAGGCGAGCAAATCCCAGGACGGCCCTTGGTCGATCGCGGCAGAGCTGCGCCAGCTCAGCAGCCCTCAGATGCAGGTGAGCCACGGGATCTTGCAAGGCCAAGGCCTATTGACCCATGACAGCGCAGCCTCTGCCGTTCTCAACGGTCAGATCGAGGCCAAGCTGCAGGGGGTGGCGCTGCAGGACCCGGTGCTGGCCCAGGCCACGGGACGCGATCTGTCCTTTTCCAGCCAGATCACCACTGACGGCAGCGCCGCAATCTCCCTGCAAGGGATGCAGTTTCAGGGGGCGGATTATCAGCTCAGCGGCGATCTCAGCATAGAAGGGTTGCAGGCCGGGCTGAAACTCAACGCAGATTTGCGCGCCGGGGCTACAGATATGGCCCGGTTCTCCGGCCTGGCCGGCCGACCTTTGAGCGGGGCAATGCAGGCAGAAATCGCGGGATCCTTCACCCCGCTCTCCGGTGCCTTTGACGCCGATCTGTCCCTACAGGGTCAGGGGCTCTCGGCGGGCATCGCCGAGATGGACCGCCTCACCGAGGGCAATCTGACGCTGCGGTTCAAAGGCGGGCGCGGCTTGACCGGCATTCGGGTGGAGGTGTTCCAACTGCAAAGCGGTCAGCTTTCGGCCGAGGCGACGGGTGATCTCGACAGCCGTGCAGGTACATTGACCTTGAAAGCCGGGCTCAAGGATCTCAACCTGCTGGTGCCGCAGCTGACGGGGCCGCTGGATCTGCAGGCCGATGTCAGCCGCAGCGGCAACAACCTGAGCGGCGCGGCAAAGCTGACCGGGCCCCATTCCTCCTTTGCCGATCTGAGCGGGAGCGTTCAGCTCGATGGCGACGCCGATTTCACCTTTGACGCCACATTGGATCAATTGCAGCGCCTGCTGCCAGAACTGCCCGGCAAGCTCACCGCCCTTGGCCAGGCCCAGCGCCGCGCCGGGAACTGGCAGATCTCAGCCGAGGCGCAGGCCCCGGCCGGGGCGCAGGCCAGGCTTCAGGGCAGCTATGACGAGACCAGCGGACTGGCAGATATCACCGCCAAGGGTCAGTTGCGCCTGGAGGGGGCCAATCCCTTTCTCAGCCCCAATCTGCTCAAAGGGGCGGCCAGCTTTGATCTCGCCTTGCAGGGCGCACCCGGATTGGACGCCCTGCGCGGCAGCGTGACCACCACCGGTACCTCCATGGTATTGCCTGCTGCCAGCCAACGCCTGGATGACATTGGTGCCAACGTCACCTTTGATGGCAGCCGTGCCCAGATCCAGGTCTCGGCCCGCCCCCGCGACGGAGGCACATTGCGCATTGAAGGACCAATTGCCCTGCTGCCCCCCTTTGACGGGGCCCTGCAGATTGCCATGCGTGATTTCGTGGTGACCGACCATCTGAGCTATAACACCAGCCTGAACGGCGATCTGACCCTGGCCGGGGCTTTGGCCAGCAACAGCCGACTTAGCGGGCGCATTGATGTGGGCGAGACCAATATCAACCTCAACACCGCTGGCGGATCGATCTCTGCCGCCCCGATCCCGCCAATCCGCCACATCAATGAAACCCGCCAAAGCCGATTGACCCGCGCCCGCGCGGGCCTGATCGACAGCGGCGGCGGCACCAGCTCCAGTTCTGATATTGCCCTCGACGTGATCATCGACGCCCCCAACCGGATCTATGCGCGCGGACGCGGGTTGCGCGCCGAACTGGGCGGCCAGATCCATCTGCGCGGCAGCACCGCCGTCCTGGCCCCTGCCGGGCAGATCAACCTGGTCCGCGGCACCTTCGACATCCTGGGGCGGCGGTTGGAGCTGGACGAAGGCCGCATCACTCTGCTTGGGGATCTGAAACCCTACCTCGAGTTCCGCTCCTCCGCCGCCACCGCCAATGGCAGTGCAACGCTGGAAATTTCCGGTCAGGTGGATGCTCCAGAGATCAAGGTGAGTTCAGAGCCCCCCCGCCCCAGCGAAGAGGCCCTGGCGCTGCTGCTGTTTGGCGACAATCTTGACGATCTGTCGCCCCTGGCACTGGCACGGCTGGCCAAATCAGCGCTGGAGCTGAGCGGGCGCGGGTTGGGCGCGACCGATAGCCTGCGGGACGGCTCCGGGGCCGACAAGGTGGACCTTGGTCTCGACAATCTTGGCTCCGGGCTGTTGGGGATCGGCGGCTATATCGGCGACAAGGCCTACACCGATTTCAGCGTCAACACCCGTGGCGACACCGAACTGAGCATCAATCTTGATCTCTCGGACAGCGTGACCGTAACCGGCACCGTCGACAGCCAGGGCGAAAGCGGCGTCGGCCTGATGTTCAAGCGCGACTACTAAAGGACCAATGCCGCAGCGGGGCGACAGCAGAGCGGTCGTTGGCGGGGCACCGCCCTTCCCGCTTCGCAAAATCAACCATTTGTTCCGCCCCCCCCTTTTCCAAACCGCCCGCGCCACCTAATCTGCCAGAACCTGACATCGGGACAAACTGCGGGGCAGACGACATGACGGATCCCTCCGGGCGCGCCTCTTTTTGGGAGCGCCTCAAGAAACGGCTGGCGCGGCATTTGCATCAGTGGCGGTTTAACAGTTCCTTGCGTCATCTGCATGGGCCACGTGATCGCGTCGCCGCCCCGGATGAGGTGGTCCTGGTCGCCCTGGTCCGCGATGGTGCCTATTATCTGGATGCCTTCTTTGACCACTATCGCGGCCTTGGCATCCGCCATTTTGTGTTTTTCGACAATGGCTCCAGCGACGACACCCTTGCGCGACTACAACGCGAAAAGGGCACCGCCATCCTGCAATCCACCCTGCCTTGGGGGCAGTTTGAAAATGAGTTTCGCACCCATGCAGCCCGGCACTATGCCCGCGATCGCTGGTGCCTGATTGTCGACATGGATGAGCTGTTCGATTTCGAAGGCCGTACAGAGATCGGCCTGAGCGGCCTCACCCGCTATCTGCGCACCCAGGGCTACACCGGTCTGATGGCACAGATGCTGGAAATGTTCCCCCAAGCGCCGCTGCGCCAGGTCGCAACGCTGCCCTACCCGGAGGTTCTGAAGCAATTCTGTTTTTGTGACATCAGCGCCGTCACAGCACATGACTATACCAGCCCCGCAACCGGGCTTGCCTATTTCCTGCACCAGAATGAGACCACGTCCCCCGCCCCCCAGATCCTGTTTGGCGGCATTCGTGGCAAGGTCTTTGGCGAGACCTGCTGTCTCAGCAAACACCCCCTGGTCTTTGTCGGGCCCGGCGTGCGCCCAGCGGTGCATCCGCATGCCTCGACCGGGCTGCGGCTGCCGCCGATGACTGCGCTGATAAAGCACTATAAATTTGCCAATGACTCGCTGACGCGGGACCAGAAATCCCAGGCCGGTGCCACCATTGCCCATGGCGAGGATCGTTTGCGGGTTTCGGTTCTGGGGCAAAATCCCGACCTCAGCCTCCATTCGCCTCAGGCGCAATCCTTTCCCGGCATCGAAGCTTTGCTACACCAGGGTTTTCTGCAGGCGGACCCCGCCTTTCGGACCCATCTGCAGCGCTCCGCGACACCAGGCCAGCACGAGGTGATTGTCGATGGCTGATCCTCTTGCCCCGGCAGCCTCACAAAAACAAGGCACGGCATCCATCAGCGCCGTTGTCATCGGTCGCAACGAAGGCGCGCGTCTGCGCGACTGTCTGACTTCACTGCGGCCCCAGATCCAGACATTGATCTATGTCGACAGCGGCTCTTCGGATGGCTCCGTCGCCTTGGCACGGGATCTCGGGGCCGAGGTGGTTGCCTTGGACATGACGCTGCCCTTTACCGCCGCACGGGCCCGCAACGCCGGGCTGGCGCGTCTTGCGGAACTGAATGGGCCTGCAGAAGACCAAGAAAGCCTGGTGCAATTTGTCGATGGTGATTGCGCGGTTGATCCCGGTTGGATTGAAACCGCCCGTGACTTCCTGGTGCAGCACCCCGAGGTGGCGGTGGTCTGCGGACGGCGGCGCGAACGCTTCCCCGAGGCTTCGATCTACAACCGCCTGTGCGACGAAGAATGGGATACGCCCATCGGCGCGGCCAAGGCCTGCGGCGGCGATGCCCTGATGCGAGAGGCAGCCCTGCGCCAGATCGGAGGCTATACCAACAGTCTCATTGCCGGCGAAGAGCCCGAAATGTGCCTGCGCCTGCGCCAAAACGGGTGGAAGATCTGGCGGCTTGATGCCGAAATGACGCTGCACGATGCCCAGATGCTGCGGTTTGGCCAATGGTGGCGGCGCAGCCGTCGGGCCGGGCATGCCTTTGCCGAGGGCGCGGCCCTGCATGGCGCACGCCCTGCGCGTCACTGGGTCACAGAGACCCGCCGCGCGGTGATCTGGGGCGGCGCTCTGCCATTGATGATTGGGCTGACCGCGCTGCTCACGCCCTGGGCCCTGGTTGGGATCCTGCTGTATCCGGCACAATTGCTGCGCCTGAGCCTGCGTTTCGGACTGCAGCCTGCCGGGTTCTCGCTGCTGGGGAAATTTGCCGAATGCGCCGGAGTGGGCGAGTATTGGTGGAACCGCTTGCGCGGCAAGACCCGCGGCATCCTCGAGTATAAATAGGGCCGAATCTTTGACCTTTGCGCCGGGCCTGGCCCCAGGCGCAACCGCGCCGCAGCTGAGGCTGCGGCGCCCGGCCCAAGGCCGCCAAGAAGTCACCGACAGGTGGCATCTGCGGGCGCGGGAGCGCCCCCGTCCCCTCGCCCTGTCACCATCTGCTGAATTGGTCTTGGCGCGCCAGAGACGCAGGATTAACGGCTCCTGACCCTAGGAAAACCGAAGACGCAGCGCCTTTAGGATCTGGCCCGGCAGGATGGCAAAACAGCGGGCATAGCGCGGCACCATCCGCTTTGGACTGGCCAGCGCGCGCCAAAGCCATTCCAGCGCCAATCTTCGCATCCAGCGCGGGGCCCGCTTCTGATGGCCGCCAAAGAAGTCCAGCCCCGCCCCAATCGAGACAAAGCCGATCGAAGGCGCAGCCCTGCGCCCCCGATGCGCCAGCCGCTCCTGTTTTGGCGCACCAAGTGCCAGAAAGCACAGATGCACGCCCTTGTGCTTGAGGGTCTCAAGGATCTCTCCGGCCTCGACCCCATCGGGATCAAACACCCCGGAGGGCGCATGACACCAGGCCAGGTCCAGCCCAGGCACCCGGCTTTCAAGGTAACTCGCCGCATCCTTCAGCGCGCCATCGGTGCTGCCCACCAGGGCCACCGGCACGCCCGCGGCGGCAGCCAGGCGGCACAGTGGCACGATCATATCGGAGCCGGGCATCAACTCCACCGGACGCCGGGCCAGACGCGACAACCAGACAATCGGGCGTCCATCGGCCACAACCAGATCCTGACCGGCATAGGCCTGCAAAAACTCTTTGGACTGCTTCAGCTTGACCAGGTGATCCAGGTTCACCGTTGCCAGGGCAAACCCTTCGCCAGAGGCAAAGCGCCGCAGCACCTCGCTCTCCAATCCTGCCTGGTCTGGCATGTTCAGCGTTATGCGCTGACCCTGGACCTCAAAAAACAATTGTCTTCCCCCCGGTGCCACTGCCTCTCTTGGCACTGGCCTCCCCCTTTGCAGCTTTGCGCAGTACCCTGCGCAGGCCTCTCGCTCAAGACTCTGTAACAGCTAAGACTTTAACACAGGCTTTGCCTGAGGCATCTTTTGCCAGGTGTTCCCCCCTACAAATGGCACAGGACAGCCCGCATGTTATTGTTTTAACATTGAGATAGAATGGTCCGATCCCGGACATCAAATGCCCATGCACTTGCCGCAATTGAAAGCTATTTTTCGCTCATGCCAAATGCACTCGCCTATCTGATGCTGCTGCTCTGGCCCGTGGTCAGCCTGATCCTGTTCCGGCGGCTGCCGCTGGAGCGGGCGATTCTGTGGTGCATTCTGGCCGGTTACATGCTGCTGCCCCCCGTGGCCGAGTTCGACCTGCCGCTGGTCCCGGATATGGACAAATTCACCATCCCCTCGATCATGGCCTTTGTGCTGTGCATCGGCTTGCTGCGCAAGAAAGTGCCGCTGTTGCCGCGCCACCCCCTGGCGCGCCTGCTCACCCTGCTGTTTGCATTTTCCGTTGTGCCCACGGTGATGACCAATGGCGATCCGGTGATCTTTGAGGTCCTGGCCGGAGCTGATCCCATTGTTTTCATCTCCGACATGTTGCCAGGCCTCAGATGGCGCGATCTCGGCTCGGTGATGATCAATCAGGTGATCATACTGATGCCCTTTCTACTGGCCCGGCGCTATCTGTCCTCGCCGCAGGGACAAAAGGAGCTGCTGCTCGCCTTTTGCCTCGCCGGGCTTGCCTATTCCATTCCCTCGCTGATCGAGATCCGGCTCAGCCCGCAGATCAACACCATGGTCTATGGCTTTTTTCAGCATGACTTTGCACAGACAATACGTCAGGGCGGTTTTCGCCCCATCGTCTTCATGCCACATTCGCTCTGGCTGGCCATGTTCATTTTTTCGGCGACGTTGGCCACCGTGGCCCTGGCCCGCGCTGCCAAGACCGGCACCCGCACCCGCCTGGTCCTGGCCTCGGTCTATCTGGTCTGGGTTCTGGTCCTGTGCAAAAGCTTTGCCGCGCTGGCCTATGGGCTCGCCTTTGTACCACTGGTTGCTCTGGCCCCGGCCCGCTGGCAGATCCGAGTGGCGCTGCTGCTGGCCGCCATTGCCATCACCTATCCGATGCTGCGCAATCTTGGCCTGATCCCAACTGATGCCATCCTGGCCCAGGCCGAAGCCATCAGCGCCGAGCGCGCCCAATCCCTGGGCTACCGGTTCGAAAACGAGGCCATGATGTTGCAGCGCGCCGCCGAAAAACCCTGGTTCGGCTGGGGCGGCTGGGGGCGCAATCTGGTACGCGAGCTGGAAACCGGTGCCATCATATCAATCCCGGACGGCCACTGGATTCTGGTCTTCGGCACCCTTGGCTGGCTTGGCTATCTGGCCGAAATGGGACTGCTGAGCCTACCAGTTCTGCTGCTCGCCCTCGAGATTCACCGCCGACCTGCAACCCAGATATCGCCCTACGCCACACCCATTGCCCTGATCCTGGCCGCAACCATGATGGATATGCTGCTCAATGACACTCTGGTGCCGATGACCTGGCTCTGTGTCGGCTCCATTCTGGGCTACGCAGAGCGGCTGCGTTATCCCGGCCTGTTTGAAAAATCCCGCGCCCTGTTTGATGGGGCACAGATCCTGGCCCCGCAGCCCCCTCCCCTCAAAGGGCGTAGCCTGCTATAATGCCTTATTGTTTTCATTTTTCCGACCGAATTGACCACCAAGCCTTCACAGCTTGGCCGCATAGATGAACCAGTTTTGCCTTGGGTGAGAAGGATTCGTGACGGGGGGTAGGATCAAAGGCCGATGGCCTGGTTCATGCCCCTCATTTCGGGGCCTGCACCTCAGGAACAATCGCCTCCCTTGGGGCGTGAGGGCAGCTTCCGTCGGCCGGTGCTACCCGTGAACAAGGGGGACATCTGACGTTTGCCGGTACAAGAGGCCCGTGTTTTTAGTGGCAAAGACTGCAGATCAATCCACCCCGCAATATTCCGGGGATATCGCCATTGTCGGCATGTCGGTCAATGTTCCCGGCGCCGATGGGATAGAGACCTACTGGCAAAACCTGCGCGCGGGCATCGAATCCATCGTGCCTCTGGACACCGAACAGCTGCGCGCCGCTGGCGTGTCAGACACCACTCTGGCCGATCCCAACTACGTGACTCATGCGGCCCTGCTGGAGGGATTTGACGAATTTGACGCAGAGTTCTTTGGCTTCAGCCCCAAAGAAGCTGCCATTCTCGACCCGCAGCACCGTAAGTTCCTAGAGGTCGCCTGGGGCGCAATGGAGAATGCCGCCCATCCCCCCGAAAGCCTGTTAGAGCCCATCGGCGTCTATGCCGGCTGTGGCATGGGCAGCTATTTCTATTTCAACATCTGCTCCAACCCCGGCCTGGTGGATGAGGTCGGCATGTTCCTGTTGCGCCATACCGGCAACGACAAGGACTTCCTGACCACGCGGGTCAGCCATGTCTTTGATCTCAAAGGTCCCTCGGTCAATATTCAAACCGCCTGTTCGACCTCGCTGGTGGCGGTGCACTACGCCTGCAAGGCGCTGCGCGCGGGCGAATGTGGCATGGCCCTGGCCGGCGGTGTCACCATCGATATGCCTCAGGGGCAGGGCTATCTGTTCAAGGAAAACGAGATCCTGTCGCCCGACGGCCATTGCCACGCCTTTGACCACCGCGCCCAGGGCACCGTTTTTGGCTCTGGCGCAGGCGCTGTTGCGCTGCGCCGTCTTGAGGACGCGCAGGCCGATGGCGATCACATCTGGGCGGTGATCAAGGGCTCCGCCATCAACAATGACGGTGCCGACAAGGCCGGCTATCTGGCGCCTTCCGTGGGCGGGCAGAGCGCGGCCATTCGTCAGGCGCTGAGCGCGGCCGATGTCAGCGCCGAAAGCATCGACTATGTCGAATGCCACGGCACCGGCACCTATCTGGGCGACCCGATCGAGGTCTCCGCCCTCACCGAGGCCTACCGCGAAGACACCGACGCCACCGGTTATTGCCGCATCGGGTCGGTCAAAACCAATATCGGCCATCTCGACACCGCCGCCGGCATTGCGGGATTGGTCAAGACCTCCCTCGGGCTGGCGCATCGCGAAATCCCGCCCTCGCTCAGCTACGAGGCCCCAAACCCGGCGATAGATTTTGAGGCCTCCCCCTTCCGGGTCAACGATGCGCTCAGCCCTTGGGTCTCGCATCAGGGGCCGCGCCGCGCTGCGATCAATGCGCTGGGGGTTGGCGGTACCAATGCCCATGCCATCCTGGAGGAAGCCCCCGCCCGTGCCCCGTCGCAAGACAGCGATTTCCCTTTCCATGTGCTCTGCCTCTCAGGCCAGTCGAAATCCGCGCTCGAGGCCAATAGCGCAGCCCTCGCCGACTATCTCGAGGCCCACCCGCAGGCCGATCTGGCAGATGTCGCCTTTACCCTGAAACAGGGCCGACGTGGTTTTGCCAAGCGCCGCACGCTGGTGGCGGAAACCACCGCTGAGGCCGCAGCGCTGCTGCGCGCAGGCGATCCACGTCAGGTCTTTAGCCATGACCAGCTAGGCGACGCGCCAGAGGTGGTTTTCTCTTTTCCCGGCGGTGGCGCGCAATATGCCGGTATGGCGCGGGATCTCTATGAGACAGAGCCGGTCTTTGCCGACTGGATGGACCGGGGGCTGGACCATCTGCAGCCCCAGCTCGACTATGACCTGCGCGCCCTCTGGCTGCCCGAAGAAGAAAATGAAGCTGCAGCCAATGCCCGGCTGCAGCAACCCTCGGTGCAATTGCCGCTGATCATGATGGTGGAATATGCGCTGGCACAGCTCTGGATCAGCTGGGGCATTCGCCCGGCGGCCCTGGTTGGCCATTCCATGGGCGAGAACACCGCCGCCTGTCTCGCCGGTGTGCTGTCCTTTGAGGATTGCATCGATCTGGTACTGCTGCGCGGACGTCTGTTTGATACGGTTCCGGCGGGCGGCATGTTGTCGATCGCCCTGCCCCTGGCAGAAGTTGAGGCGCTGGTCGGCACGGATCTCGATATTGCCAGCGTCAACGGCCCCAGCCTGACGGCTGTCTCCGGCCCGCAGGCCGCGCTGGACAGGCTCTCGGCTGAGCTGACGGCCAAGGAGATTGACCACCAGCGCATTCAGATCGACATCGCCGCGCATTCGCGCATGCTGGGCGGAATCCTTGCGGATTACCGTGCCTTTCTGGCCGATCTCACCCTGTCGCCGCCGCAGATCCCGGTGATCTCCAACCGCTCCGGTCAGCCCCTCAGCGCCGCAGAGGCCACCAGCCCCGACTACTGGGTGGGCCAGCTGCGCAACACCGTAATGTTTGCGACCTGCATCGAGACCCTCGCAGCCACCCCAGGCCGGGTGTTCCTGGAGGTCGGCCCCGGCAAGGCGCTGTCGGCCCTGGCGCAGATGTCGCCAGATGTGCAACCCAGCCAGGTGCTCAGTTCTTTGCGTCACCCGGATCAGGAGATGATGGATGATGCCTATTTCTTTGGTGTCATTGGCCGTCTCTGGGCCTGTGGGGTTGAGGCCGATTGGGATCAGATCTGGGGC
The DNA here is from genome assembly GCA_015665415.1 of Roseobacter sp. Classification (GTDB taxonomy): domain Bacteria; phylum Pseudomonadota; class Alphaproteobacteria; order Rhodobacterales; family Rhodobacteraceae; genus Pseudophaeobacter. The sequence continues at coordinate 46,813 of JADFAE010000005.1, read as the reverse complement.
GAAGCCAGGCGCAATCGCCTGCCGCTGCCCGGCTACATCTTCCAAAGAAGCCGCTACTTCATCGCGCCGGGCACGGTACAACAGCAGGAAGACGTGCCGCTGCCCCGGCGCCATGAGGACATCCGCGACTGGGGCTACCGCCCGGCCTGGCGCCCCCGGCTGGCAGACTGCGCCCTCGACCTCGAGACCGATCTCGGCGAGACGCCGCAAACCTGGTTGTTCTTTGCCGACGACAGCGGCCTGGCCCAAAAAGCCGCGGCTCAGCTGCGCGCCGCCGGTCATCGCGTTAGCCTGGTGCATGCGGGCGATACCTTTGCCAATCTGGGCAATGGCAGCTACATCCTGCCCCCCGAACAGGGGCGCTTTGGCTATGGCGCCCTGCTGGCCGATCTGGCTGAAAACGATGCCCTGCCGGATCGCATCGGCCATTTCTGGCTGGTGACCCAAGATGAGAGTTTCCGCCCTGGCTCCTCCTTCTTTGATCGCAACCTCGAGATGGGCTTTTACGCCCTGACGGCTTTGGCGCAGGAATTGGGCGCGCTGGAGCTGGACAGGCCGGTTCATCTGACCATCTTTACCACTGGGGCGGCGCAGGTCGCAGCAGAGCCTCTGCCCGACCCGGAAAAAGCGCTGATTGCCGGACCTGCCGGGGTTATGCCGCGGGAATTCCCGCATCTCACCTGCACCACGGTGGATATTGAATTGCCTTCGGCGCCGGGCCTCATCGCTGCCCTGCGCGGCGCGCAAACCCCGGACCTGACCGCGCGCCTGCTTGAGGAACTTTTGGCCGAGCCCTCAAATGCCTCCGCCGCCTGGCGTGGCGAAAAGCGCTTTGAGAAGAGCTGGCGCAAGCAGCCCCTGACCGAAGGGGCTCCAAGCCAAGCACCAGATCTACCCGCATTCAAACCCGGTGGCCGCTATCTGATCACCGGCGGCTATGGCGGCATCGGCTTGGCCACGGCAGCGCATCTGTTGCGCCACTACGGAGCCAAGATCACGCTGGTCTCGCGCGAAGGCCTGCCGCCTCGCGCCACCTGGGAGCGCTATCTGGCAACCCATAGTCCCGCCAATCGTATCGCCCAGCGCATTCGTGCAGTGCAGGAGCTCGAGGCAATCGGAAAAGGTGCCGTCCTGCCGCTTGCGGCAGATGTCTGCAACAGCGCAGACATGCGGGCGGCCATAGATGACAGCCAAGACAGATTTGGCCCGCTGAACGGTGTCATTCACGGCGCAGGTGTGATCGACGATGGCCCGATCCTAGGCAAGACCGAGGCCCAAATGGCAAAGGTTCTGGCCCCCAAACTCACCGGGTTGCGGGTGCTGGAGGAGCTGTTCCCGGATGGCAGCCTGGATCTGATGCTGCTGTTTTCCTCTTCCTCCACGGTGACACGCCCAGCGGGGCAGATCGATTATGTCGCCGCCAATGAATATCTCAACGCCTGGGCCGCCCATCGTCAGGGCGGCAAAACCCGGGTGCTGGCGCTGGATTGGGGCATCTGGGCGGAGACCGGCATGGCCGCCGAAGCCATGGCCGCACGCCAGGGCGGCACCGCCCCCAGCCCCCGCACGGCCTGTGCCCAACCGCTGTTGCAAGAGGCCGGGTTTGACAGCTTTGGCACTCCGATCTTTGCCGCCAAATTGGAGGCACGCAACAGCTGGTTCCTGGACGAGCACCGCACCAAATCCGGCACCGCCCTGGTGCCCGGCACCGGCTATGTCGAATGGATCGCCGAGGCGCTGGCCGCGCTGGACCTTGACGCCCCCTTTGAGATCAACGGCCTCTACTTTCTTCGCCCGCTGGTGGTGGCTGACGACAGCCCCCGCGAGATGATCCTGCACCTGCAGGCTCAGGACAGCGGCTATGATGTGACCCTGCACAGTGCGTTAGCATCCGGTGGCTATGCCCAGAATTGCGAGGCTCAGGTGAGGCTCCTGCCCGATGCCACAGCCCCAACGCCCTTGGAGCTTACCGCAATCCGCGCCCGCTGCCCGGAGCATCAATGCGCCACTGAGGGCCATGTCTTGCACAGCCCGCAAGAGGCCCATCTGAATTTTGGACCACGCTGGCGGGTGTTGCAAGAGGTCGCCCTGGGCGCGGAAGAAGGCCTGGCGCGGTTGTGCTTGCCCGCAGCCGCAGCCGAGGATGACTGCCTGCTGCACCCAGGTCTGATGGATCTGGCCACCGGTTGGGCCATCTCGCTGGTGCCCGGCTATGATGGCTCTGCCCTCTGGGTGCCACTAGGCTATCGCAGCCTGCGCATCCATGCGCCTCTGACCTCCGAAATCCACAGCCACATGCGGCTATGCGAGTCCGTTGGCAGCGACAGCGCCAGCTTTGATATCACCCTTACCGATCCCAGCGGCACCGTCCTGGTCGAGATCACCGGCTTTCAGATGACCCGTCTGGCCCAGGGCTTTGACGCATCCGGCCCCCAGGAACAGGCCGATGCTACTGCCGAGGCCCTGGGGCTGGCCGTGCGCAGCACGCCGCAGCCGCTCTCGGAGGAGGAACGTCGCCTGCAGCTCAATCTGGCCAATGGTATCCGCAGCAGCGAAGGCCCCGAGGCCATGATCCGGGCGCTGGCAACGGGGCGGCCGCAGGTGGTGGTCTCTTCGCTGGATCTGCCCGCGCTGATCACCCAGACTTCCCAGCGCAGCGCCAATGGTGATGCTCCGGAAGGTCAGACCTTCGAGCGTCCCGAGCTGGACACCGATTATATTGCCCCCTCTGGCCCCGTCGAAGAACGCCTGGCCGACCTGTTCCAAAGCCTGCTTGGTGTCAGTCAGGTCGGGACCGCCGACAGCTTCTTTGATCTTGGCGGCCATTCCCTGATCGCCGTGCGCCTGTTTGCCCAGATCAAGCGGCATTTTGATTTGGAATTCCCGCTCTCGGTGCTGTTCGAGGCCCCCAGCGTTGCCAAACTGGCCGCCCTGGTGGTCCAGCATGGCGGCGCGGGATTGGCCGACGCCGCAGAGGAGGGTAAGGGGGGCCGCAAGGATCAGCCCTCCGCCGCGCCCCATACCCATCTGGTGCAGCTGCACCCCGGCACAGATGCAGATGCGACCCCCTTCTTTGTGGTTGCAGGCATGTTTGGCAATGTACTGAACCTGCGTCATCTGGCCCAGGAGCTGGGCACTGACCGCCCTGTCTACGGCCTGCAGGCACGCGGGCTGATCGGCAGCGATGATCCGCACAACAACATTGCCGAGGCCGCCCGCGACTATCTGGCAGAGGTGAAACAGATCCAGCCCAAAGGCCCTTATCTTCTTGGCGGCTTCTCTGGCGGCGGCATCACCGCCTATGAGATGGCGCAACAATTGCACGACCTTGGTGAAGAGACGGCAGCCCTGATCCTACTTGATACGCCGCTGCCGGTGCGCCCGGCCCTGTCGCGCACCGACAAGGCCCTGATCAAACTGCAGGAGCTGCGCCGCAAGGGGGCCGGATATCTGTTGGAATGGGGCAAAAACCGCATCCTCTGGGAGATCAGCAAGCGCCGCCAGGCCCCGGTTGAGACCGGACAGATCCCTGCCTTCAACAATCGCAAGATCGAACTGGCCTTTCGCCACGCCGTCGAACACTACCCGTTGCGGCCCTGGACCGGCCCACTGACGCTGCTGCGCCCGCCCCTGGATCACCATTGGCAGGTGTCACGCGGCAATTGGGTGAGCCAGGAGCGCGAATATGTTTTTGCCGACAATGACTGGACGAAATGGGCCCCCAGCCTGACAGTGGTCGAAGTGCCTGGCGATCATGACAGCATGGTCTTGGTGCCCAATGTCAGCACCATGGCTGCGGCTCTAAAACCGCATCTGACGCCGGACATCAGCCCCGCGCCTGCGGATCCTGAGGCCGGGGATGACCAGACCACGTTCAAACGCGCGGCGGAGTAGTGATCATGGCAGCCAACAGCATTTTATGCATCATTCTGAACTACCGCACGCCTGAGATGACGCTAAAGGCGGCCGCGGCTGCCCTGGCCGAGATGGAGGATCTCAACGGCGAGGTTCTGGTCATTGAAAACGGCTCTGCTGATGGCTCCTGGGAGGCCTTGCAGGAGGGCGTCAAGGCGCGCGGCTGGCAAGACAGCGCCAAGTTCCGGCTGATCCGTTCGATGGTCAACGGCGGCTTTGGCGCGGGCATGAACATCGGCTTTGCGGCCGGGCTTTCGGATGGCACCGCGCCGGACTATTATTACCTGCTCAACTCTGATGCCTTTGTACAAGGCAGTACCATGCGCAGGCTGCGTGATTTCCTGGCGGATCATCCCGGTGCCGGACTGGCGGGCTCATATGTCTATGGCACCGATGGCACCCCGCATCGCACGGCGTTTCGCTTTCCCTCCATCGCCGGTGAGTTCGAAATGGCGGCGCGGACCGGTGTCTTCACCCGGCTGCTGGCCCCCTGGGTGGTGGCAATGGACATGCCCCAGACCGAAACCCAGGTGGATTGGACCGCCGGGGCCAGCCTGATGATCCGCCGACCCGTCATTGACGAGATCGGCGGCTTTGACGAAGGCTTCTTTCTCTATTTCGAAGAAACAGACCTGTGCCGCCGCGCCGCCCAGGCCGGATGGCGCACCCATTATGTGCCCGACAGCCGGGTTGCCCATGTCGGCTCTGCCTCGACGGGCATGCAGCAATGGCAGCGCACGCCTGCCTATTGGTTCCAGTCCCGCAGCCATTACTTTCGCAAATCCCATGGGTCTGTCTATGCCGCGCTGGCCACAGCTGCACGGGTTGCCGGGTGCAGCCTTTATGGGTTGCGCCGTCTGATCCAGGGCAAGCCGCAGGCGGATCCCAACCATTTCCTGCGCGATCTGATCGCGCAGGCGCTGCGGCCCAGCGCCCGGCCCTCTTCATCCAAAAGTGAAACGCGCCTTCACTCCCCGTTTCCGGAGGATCTTAAATGAGCCCATTTTCCTGTGTCGTCATCGGCAATGAATCCCTGTTGATCGGCTGCGCCGAAGCGGTGCTGGCCAAAGGCCACCAGATTGCTGCCGTGGTCTCAACCGATGCAGACATCCGCGCCTGGGCTGCGGCCAGGGGGCTGGTCACATGCGACTCTCCCGGCGAGATCTCAGCGGGGTTTGACTGGCTGTTGTCGATCGCCAACCTGCGCGTGATCCCTGACGCCACTCTGGCGCTGGCCACCCAGGGCGCGGTGAACTTTCACGACGGCCCCCTGCCGCGCTATGCCGGGCTCAACACGCCCAACTGGGCGCTGATCGCTGGCGAGGCCCAGCACGGCATCACCTGGCACATGATGGAGGGCGGTATCGACGAGGGCGACATCCTCGCCCAGCGCCTGTTCGACATTGCCGAGGATGAGACCGGTTTTTCGCTCAACTCAAAATGTTATGCCGCCGCCATGGACAGTTTTGGCGAGGTGCTGGAGCAGCTGAGCAGCGGCACCTTGCAACGCCAACCGCAGGATCTGAGCCAGCGCAGCTATTTCGGCAAGGATCACCGCCCCGAGGCAGGCGGAATTCTGGATTTTACGCAGCCAACCGCCGACCTGTGCCGTCTGGTGCGCGCGCTGGATTTTGGCCCCTACTGGAACCCGCTGGGCAGCGCCAAATTGCGACTGTCGAACCAGGTGCTGCGGGTGGGCAAGGCCAGCCCTGCCACAGGCACAGGCAGCGGCGAGGCCGGAGCCGTGCTCTCTGTCACTGGGGCCATGCTGACAATTGCTACCTCTGATGGGGCCATTGCGCTGGAACAGATCACCTCACTTGCTGGCCAACCGCTGGACCTGCCCGGGCTTTTCTCTGCGGGCGACCAGCTGCCCCGCCGCGACACCGCCGAGACCGCAGCACTGACTGCAGCGCTGGCCAATTCCCAAAGCGGAGAAAGCCACTGGCGCAAGGCGCTTGCCAGGATGCAGCCCATTGCCGTGCCGCTGGCGCGCCCTACCGGCAGCACGGGGCAAAGCCGCCAAGAGCTCGCTCTGCCCGCGGGCCTGACACAAGACCAGATCATCACCGCGATCCTCGCCTGGGCCCTGCTCAGCACGGGAGAGGAGAGCGGCGACCTGGCCCTTGCCACTCCGGTTGCAGCAGAGGCCGCGCATTTGGTTTCGGAGTGGATTCCGCTGCAGGCAAGGCGAAATATCACTGTTAACGCCTTGACGGATCAGGTAAAGGCCGAGCTCCAAAAGGCCCGCCAACACGGCGGATTTGCCCTGGACCTTGTGGCGCGCGCCCCGGAATTGGAGCCACAGCCACAGCCGGGGATTGGGATCTCAGTGGACCGGGATGCAGCCCTGCCAGGCTGCGCTGCCACCGTGTCGCTGGTAGATGGCGCTTTGGCGCTGCATGTGGATGACGCCCAGCTTGAGCCAAAGGTCGCGGAGCTGCTCGCCGCGCGGCTGGAGCTTGTGCTGGGCGTCATCGCCACCCTGGGCGACAGCGCGCTGTCGGATCTGCCAGTCCTGCCCGAGGCAGAGAGCAAGCTGATGCTGCAAGACTGGAACCAAACCGCCAGCGATCTGCCTGCCGACCCCACCATTCAGGCCGCATTCGAGGCCCAGGTCGCCCGCACGCCCGAGGCCATTGCCCTGGTCTTTGAGGGTGAAAGCTACAGCTACGCCGCCCTCAACGGGCGCGCCAATGCGCTGGCGGCCAAGCTGCAACAGATCGGGGTGAAGCCCGGGTCCCATGTCGGGGTCTATGTCAAACGCTCTGCTGATCTGCTGGTGGCCACCTTGGCTGTGCTCAAGGCCGGCGGTGCCTATGTGCCGCTCGATCCCGCCTATCCGGCGGATCGCATCGCCCATTATCTGACGGACAGTCAGGCCGGGGTTGTCCTGACCCAAGATGCGCTGCGCGGCGACTTGCCCGCAACCTCGGCACAGGTGGTGACCGTCGACAGCAGTGCTGCCCCCACCACCCAACCGGCAAATATTGCCAGCACCGCCACTGGCACGGATCTGGCCTATCTGATCTATACCTCAGGCTCGACCGGCACCCCAAAGGGCGTCATGGTGCGCCAGAATAATGTGGCCAATTTCTTTGCCGCCATGGATGCGCGCATTCCCCACAAAGTGGGCGACGCCTGGCTGGCGGTCACCTCACTGTCCTTTGACATTTCGGTGCTAGAGCTGTTCTGGACCCTGTCGCGCGGCTTCAAACTGGTGCTGTCAAGCGATGAAAGCCGCCTGGAGCTGTCCAATGGCTCCATCGCCATCTCGGACCGGCGGATGGATTTCAACCTGTTCTACTGGGGCAATGACGATGGTCCCGGCCCGCGCAAATACCACCTGCTGCTGGAAGGCGCGAAATTCGCCGACGCCAATGGGTTCAACGCGGTCTGGACACCAGAACGACACTTCCATGCCTTTGGCGGCCCCTACCCGAACCCCTCTGTCACCGGGGCAGCAGTGGCCGCCGTGACCCATAATCTCAGCGTGCGGGCGGGCTCCTGCGTCGCGCCTTTGCACCATCCTGCCCGCATTGCCGAAGAATGGTCGGTGATCGACAATCTCACCAATGGCCGGGCCGGTATCGGCATTGCCGCTGGCTGGCAGCCGGATGATTTTGTGCTGCGCCCGGAAAACACGCCCCCTGCCAACAAACCCGCGATGTATGAGGCCATCGAGACCCTGCGCAGCCTGTGGCGCGGTGAGGCGGTGGAGTTTCCCCGCAAGGATGGAACCCGCCATGCCGTCATCACCCAACCGCGCCCGGTATCAAAAGAGCTGCCCCTCTGGGTGACAACGGCAGGCAACCCGAACACCTGGCGCGAAGCCGGGGAGATCGGTGCCAATGTGCTGACCCATCTGCTGGGCCAAAGCATCGAAGAGGTCGGCGGCAAGATCCGCATCTATCACGATGCCCTGCGCGCCGCGGGTCATGACCCGGCCGACTTCAAGGTCACCCTGATGCTGCACAGCTATCTGGCCGAAACCCGCGAAGACTCGCGCCGCATCGCCCGCGAACCGATGAAGGATTACCTGCGCTCGGCGGCGGGGCTGATCAAGCAATATGCCTGGGCCTTCCCGGCTTTCAAGCGCCCCAAGGGGGTCAACAACGCCTTTGACATGCAGCTGGATGCACTGAGCGGCGAGGAGCTGGAAGCCATCCTGGAATTTGCCTTTGAACGCTATTTTGAAGAGTCCGGCCTGTTTGGCACCATCGAGGACGCCCTGGCCCGCACCGAACAGCTAAAGCGGATTGGCGTCGATGAGATCGCCTGCCTGATCGACTATGGCATCGCCCCAGAGGTGGTGCTGGAAGGGCTGAAGCCGCTGGCCGAAGTGCTGGCCAGGACCAATAGCCCACAGGAACAGGCGGCGGATGATTTCTCGCTGTCGGCGCAGATGATGCGCCATGGGGTCAGCCATATGCAGTGCACGCCCTCAATGGCACGCATGCTGGTGCAGGATGATGAGGCCCGCATGGTCATGGGGCGTTTGCAGCATCTCCTGGTTGGCGGCGAAGCCCTGGCCGGTGATCTGGTCGGGAGCCTGCGCGAGGCAACCCCTGCGCAGCTGCACAACATGTATGGTCCCACCGAAACCACGATCTGGTCCACCAGCGCCACCCTTGCGGGCGCTTCGGCCGGCGTGGCCAGTATTGGCACCCCGCTGGCCAATACGCAGGTTTATGTGCTGGACGCGGACCAACGGCCAGTGCCAATGGGCGCCGCGGGTGAGCTGTATATCGGCGGCCAGGGCGTCACGGCGGGCTATTGGCAACGGCCAGATTTGACGCAAGAGCGCTTTGTCCCCAATCCCATTGCCGACGGCAAGCTGTACCGCACCGGCGATCTGGTCCGTCTGAATGCCGATGGTCAGCTCAGCTTCCTTGGTCGCACCGATCATCAGGTCAAGATTCGTGGGCAACGTATCGAGCTGGGAGAGATCGAAGCGGCGTTGGCGGCCCAGCCCCATGTCACCGGGGCCGTGGTTGTGGAACGCCCGCTGGGGGCCGATGTGCAATTGGTGGGCTATATCACTCGGGAAATTGCGGCCGAGGTCGATCCGGAGAGCCTCAGGGATGCGCTGAGCACCCATCTCGCGGCGGTCATGGTGCCCGCCCATATCGTGATACTGGATGCCTTTCCACTGACCCCAAACAAGAAGATTGACCGCAAGGCTTTGCCGGCCCCGCAGCCGAAACAGGGGACCGACAAGGCTGCAACGCAGGCCGCAGCCACGGTGACGCTCGGGGCCGGGGTCCAGGCCGAAATTGCCGCTGTCTGGTCGCGCATCCTCGGCGTCGAAGGCATCACCGCGCAGGATAATTTCTTTGCCCTGGGCGGACATTCCCTGCTGGCGGTGCAGTCACACCGCGACATCCGCGCGGCCCTGGACGTCAGCAAATTGTCGATCACCGATATCTTCCGCTTCCCGACACTGGCGGGATTGGCCAGTCACATCGAGGGTCTTGCAGGCACTGCCACAAAGCCCGATGATCCGGCCCAAGATGAGGCCTCGCAGGCCGCCAGATCCGACACCATGTCGAAACGGCGGGCGATGCGGGCAAACCGCAAAGCACGGACAGGATGACAGCAGAGATTGCACCCCAACAGATGGAGCGGCTGGCACTGGTACGGCCGCTCTTGAAGAGCGATATTGCGCTGGCGCTGGTGAACCCGCTGGACGACCCACCTGCCCCCTTTGCAGCAGAGGCCGCCTGCCTGTCGCCCAATGCGGTCGACAAGCGCCGTCGCGAATTTGCCGCCGGTCGCGCCGCCGCCCATCAGGCGATGCAGGCCTTGGGGCAACAGCCGGTTGCCATTCCGGTGGGCGAGAACCGCGCACCGATCTGGCCCGAAAGACTGGTCGGCTCGATCAGCCACACCCGCAGCTGCGCCATGGCTGTGGTTGCCAAACGCGGTGCCATACAGGGTCTTGGCATCGACGTGGAAGAGGACAAGCCGCTGGCCGATGATCTCTGGCCCGCAATCTGTTCGCAGCAAGAACAGGCCTGGCTGCGCCAGCAGCACAACCCGGGCCAACTGGCCAAATTGGTGTTTTCCGCAAAGGAAGCCGCTTATAAATGCCAGTTCATTGTCAGCCAGCGCTACTACGGCTTTGACGGCATGGAGCTGACCCTCGATCTGGAGACCAGCAGCTTCTCCGCCCGGTTCTGCGCCGATCAGCCGCCCTTTAATTGTGACGATTGCATCACCGGACGCTTTGCCATTGGCGCTGGTCTCATCGTGACAACCGCAGAGCTGCGAGGCTGAGACATGATGGCACGTCGTGGATTTCTTGCCCTGCCGGCACTGCTGGCGCTCTGGCCTCTGGCCCGCTGGCTGCGCCCCTCCCCGCTGCCTGATGTGCCACCGTTGTCTGCACCAACTGGGGGGCTGAGCGTCTATCATCTGGGCCATTCTCTGGTTGGGCCGGTGATGCCGCATATGCTGGCGCAGCTCTCCCCCGCCGGGCATCGCTGGAACAGCCAGCTGGGATCAGGTACCAATCTGAAACAACATTGGGAGCCGGATCTTGCGATCCTCGATTTTGAGACCGTGAACCAGCCCCCCACCTATCGAGACGCGCGCGCGGGCATCGGGTCAGGCGACTATGACGCAGTGGTGCTGACGGAGATGGTCGAGTTGCGCGACGCCATCCGCTATTTCGATGGGGCTGAATATTTCCAACGCTGGGCCGATCTGGCCCGCGCGGGTAACCCGAATACCCGCATCTATCTCTATGAAACCTGGCACCACCTGAATGACCCCAAAGGCTGGGAGGCGCGTATTGCGCAGGATCTGCCGACGCTCTGGCTGGAAAAGCTCAGCGGGGATGACAGTCGCAACACTCCTGAACGCCCCGCCTATCTGATCCCCGCCGGGCAAGTCATGGCAGCCGTGGCAGAGGCCGCAGAGGCGGGAAAGATAGACGGGATTTCGGTGCGCGAGGATCTCTTTACCCGCAGCCCTCAAGGCGCACTGGACACGATCCATATCAATGATCTGGGGGCCTATGTGGTGGCGCTGACCCATTACGCGGTGCTTTATCAACGCGCGCCCCTTGGCCTGCCGCACCAGCTCAGCCGACCCGATGGCAGCAAGGCCGACAGCTTTACCGCGCAGGCGGCCCAACAGGTGCAACGGATCACCTGGGAGACCGTTCTGGCCCAGCCACGCAGCGGATTGGCCGCTGCAAACCCTGCAGGAGGCGGCGGATGAATTTGGAGACGCTGATAACCTCGGTGGTGATGGTCGGGCACTCGCTGTTTGGACCGGACAATCCGCAAATGCTGCAGCAATTGCTGGCAGAGCAGCCCACGGCGCATCCTATCCGGGTGGAGGCACAGATCATCAATGGCGCGCCGCTTAGCTACAATTGGCAGCACGCCGACAGCGCCGAAGGCATCAATGCCCGCGAACGACTGCAAAACCCGGCGGATGCGGTGATCGTCACCGAGGCGATCCCACTGGCCAATCACCTGAAATGGAGCAACTCCGAACAGGCCGTCACCCAGTTCTATGAACTGGCCCGCGCCGCCAACCCGGAGGTGAAATTCTACCTGCAGGAAACCTGGCACAGTCTCGCCAGTGGCACCGGCGTCGAGATCCCCTTTGACGAAGGCGCTGCCACCCCCTGGCGTGACCGGCTGGAGCAGGATCTGCCCCGGTGGCAGGCGCTGGTGGATGAGGCCATTGACGCCACCGGCGGCGACATCACCTTGCTGCCTGCCGGTCAGGCCATGGCCCGGCTGGAGGATGCAATCCTGGCCGGAACCGTGCCCGAGCTGCGCCGGATTTCCGATGTCTTTGCAGATGACATCCACCCCAATGCAATCGGCTTTTATTTCCTCAGCCTGCTGCAATATGGGGTTTTGACCGGCCAAAGCCCCGAAGGCCTGCCGCATCAGCTGCAGGACCAATGGGGGCAGGCCTACCCCGCGCCTTCTGCTGCGCTGGCCAAGCGCCTGCAACAGATCGCCTGGGCCGCAGCACAGGGTGAGGCCGCCGCCTCAGCCGTATTGCCTGCGGATCTCATTGCGCCACCACCCGACCCCGAAATCACCCGCCTCAACGGGCCCGTGCCAGAGGATCTGCCGGCACAGGTTGCCGCCACACCGCCCGCTAGGCAGCCGATTGCGATGAACCTGATGCCGGTGGCCGACTGGAGCCCACAGGCACCCTTTCTTGATCATTTCAAAACCGCACGCCCCTGGATTGGCCATCTGCCACAGCGTTGGGGCGGGGTCACCGAAGCGGATCTGGCCAGCGCCGGATACCTCGATCCGGATGGCTGGCCCACCGCCCTGCCGCCAGAGCTGGGCTCGATTGGCACTGTCATCCTCACCGATCTGCCCGAGAGCGCACGATCGCTCACGGGGCGCTACCTGTTGCGCTTTGAAGGCCAGGGCATTGTCGAAGTCTCGGGCCGGGCACGCAATCAGCGCTACGGCAAGGGCGAGGTGTCTTTTGACTTCAGCCCAGGCCCCGGACCGGTTGAAATCCGCCTGCAGCGCATTGGCGGCGATGGGGATTATCCGCGCAATATCACCGTGGTGAAAGAAGAAGATCTTGCGGCCTTTGCCCAGGGGCAGGTTTTCAATCCGCGCTGGCTCAACCTTCTGGATGGGTTTGACGTGCTGCGGTTCATGGATTGGATGCAGACCAATGATTCCCACCAAATCGGCTGGGAGGATCGACCGCGGATCAGCGACTATTCCTGGGCCCGCAAAGGGGTGCCCGCCGAGGTGATGCTGGCCCTGGCCAATGAGCTGGGGGCCGATCCCTGGTTCAACATGCCCCACATGGCCGACGACAGCTATGTCCGAAACTTCGCCAAGCTTACTCAGGATGGGCTGGATTTTGATCTCAAGGCTTATGTGGAATATTCCAACGAGGTCTGGAACTGGCAGTTTGAGCAGGCCCGCTGGGCCGATGCCCAGGCCCAGGCCCGCTGGGGCGGCGCCGATCTTTGGATGCAGTTCTATGGCGGACGCGCCGCCGAGGTCTCGCAGATCTGGAGCCAGGTCTTTGGCGAGACCACCGACCAGCGGCTGATCCGGGTGCTGTCGACCCAGACCGGCTGGCTGGGTCTGGAAGAGCAGATCCTGAACGCACCGCTCTGGGTCGCAGAGACCGCCGATCGCCAGCCGCCCAGCTACTATTTCGATGCCTATGCGGTGACTGGCTATTTCGGCGGTGTGCTGGGGTTGAAAGAGCGCGCCCCGATTCTGCGGGCCTGGATTGCTGACAGCCGGGCGCTGGCCCGTGACGCGGCCAAGGCCAGGGGGCTCAGCGGGGCCGCAGCCGAGGCCTTTGTCAGCAAGCATCAATATGATGTCGCCAGTTCGCAAGCCGCCGCCGAGCTGACGGATGGTCTGGTCACCGGCGATGCCAGCGATACGCTGTCGGACCTGTTGGGCCGGGTGCTGCCCTATCACAAGGCAGTGGCAGATCAGCAAGGGCTTGACCTCATCATGTATGAGGGCGGCAGCCATGTTGTCGGCATCGGCCCGATCACCGAGGATGCGGTGCTGACCGGTTTTTTCACCCATTTCAACTACACCGCCGAGATGGGCGCACTTTATGCCAGACTTCTGGCCGGATGGCAGGATCTTGGTGGCCAGCTGTTTGGGGCCTATGCGGATGTGGCGGTCCCGGGAAAATGGGGCAGCTGGGGGGCTCTGCGCAGCTTGAGCGATGAAAATCCACGCTGGTCAGCGCTGGAGGCTGTGAAATGACTGTGCGAGTCCCACCAGCCTCAGCCTCCCAGGTTTCCGGCTCGCAGGGCTCCGCCCCTCAAATCTCGGTGCTGATCCCTGCCCATAACGAAGCGGGCTATATCCAGGCCTGCCTTGCCGCCCTCTTTGCCTCGGACCCGCTGCCAGAGGGCCAATGTGGCGAAGTTCTGGTGCTGGCCAATGGCTGCACGGACAATACGGTCGAAATTGCCCAGGCCCAACCTGTGCCTCTGGGCTGGGTGCTCCGGGTTCTGGAGCTGCCAGAAGGCGGCAAGCTCAAGGCCCTGAATACCGGCGATGCCGCGGCCCAAGGCGCGGTGCGGATCTATCTGGATGCCGATGTGCTGGTCGAGCCCGCACTGGTCGGCCAGATCGCCAAGGCACTGGACTGTGATGAGGCGCGCTATGCCAGTGGCAGCCCCTTGGTCGCGCCCGCCCGCAATGCCCTGACCCGCGCCTATGGGCGGTTCTGGGTGCAATTGCCCTTTGTGCGCCAGGGGGTGCCCGGCTTTGGCCTCTTTGCGATGAACCGTGCCGGGCGGGCCCGCTGGCAGCTCTGGCCCGACATCATTGCCGATGACCTCTTTGCCCGGCTGTCCTTTGCCCCGCAGGAACGCATCAAGCTGCCTGCCGGGTATAGCTGGCCCATGGTCGAGGGTTTTCGCAATCTCACCCGGGTGCGGAGACGTCAGAATGCCGGGGTCACAGAGCTGGCAATCCGCTACCCGGATCTGATGGAAAACGAGGACAAACCCTCTCTGACACCAGCGCAGCTGCTGCGCCTGATGGCGCGCGACCCGCTTGGCTTTGCCGCCTATACCCTGGTGTCACTGGCGGTGAAATCTCCGCTCTTTCCCTCTCAGCAACGCTGGACACGCGGGCGCTAGCCTGGGGTCTGCGGCCACGCGATGTGCAATTAAATATTTGTGGACAGATAATAACAGCCCCTGGGATTGTTGTTGTCCCTTCTCGGCAGGCGCTGATCGCCGCGCGTCAGCGCGGCGCCCGGCCCAAGGGTATTGATGGTTTCGACAGAAACAATCCAAACGCGCGGGAGCCCCCCTTTTTTGATGGTCAGCTTACTTGTTAAGGGCTGTTGCGCCGCGCAATGGCATCGCGAAACAGCGCCGCCAGTTTGGCCGCCTCAATATCGCTGTCGTGGCGTTGCAACACCCGTGCGCGCCCCGCCTCGCCCATGGCGTGCAACTGTGCCTGTGGCACCGCGGCCAGCGCGACAATGGCGTCGGCCAGCGCTGCCGCATCCCCTGCAGGCACCAACCAGCCCGTCTCGCCTGGCAGCACCAATTCCGGTGTGCCAGCAATATAGGTTGCCAGAACCGGACGCGCTGCGGCCATGGCCTCCATCACCACCATCGGCAGGCCCTCTGCAAAGGAGGGCATCACCAAGGCCTGCGCCTGCGCCAGCTCAGCACGCACGCCAGCCTCTGACAGCCACCCGGTGAGGGTTACGTTTTGGGCTAACCCCAAAGCGGCAATTGCCACCTCCAGCTGCGGGCGCATCTCGCCATCGCCGATCAGCACCAGATGGGCTTTGGGCTGTGCTTTCACCACCTCAGCCATGGCCTGGATCAGGATCATCTGGCCCTTCTGTTCGACAAACCGACCAATGGAGGCCAGCCGCAGCGGCCCCGCCGGAATGGGATCCGGATGGGCAAAGCGCGCAGGTTCAATGCCGCAATGCACCACCTTCAGCCGATCCCAGGTGCCAAAATCGGCCCAGCGACTAAGCTGGCTCTTGCCAAAACTGCTGATCGCCACCGCAAAATCCGCCCGGTTGACCTTCTCTCCCAGCGACAGGGCGATCGGGGCATCAAACTCTTCCGGCCCATGGGTGGTGAAACTATAGCCGGGTCCGCCCAGCGCCTGTGCCAACAGGGCAACAGCCGTGGCATTGGTGCCAAAATGCGCGTGCATATGCGCTGCCTGTTCTTGCCGACACAGGGCCACCACATGGGCGGCCTCAACCAGATAGATTAGATGTCGCAACACCCCCACCTGCGCGGCTCTCCCCAATCGGATCGCCAGGCGCAGGGCACGCAACAGCCTAGCGGGACGCCGCAAAGCCTGTGTTGCCAATGCCAACAAAAGCCGCAGCAGACCCGCCTGCAAAACATATCGGGTTCGGCCCGCCTCAGCCTGGTCTGCGGGATCCACCAAAGGCGCAGATCCGGGCCGCATCGCCAGCCGCAGCACCTCGATGCCCTGACGCTCCAGCGCCTGGATTTCACGCCGAATGAAACTATGGGAAGGTTGCGGATAACTGTTCAGAACATAAGCGACTTTCAAAGGCTCATACTCCAATCAGCCAGCCTGTTTCGCGTAAAGGTAACGCCAGATCCGCAGCTTGCCTAGCGGCAATCCCCCCTGTTGGCAAAGCCGCATCACTCCCCGTCCCAACGCCCCACTGTCGGTGACACCTTTCGCCCGGGCGTTTTTCCCCAAGACCTGGATCAGAGCAATTGACGCCCCTGCCCCGTCTGCCTAGCCTAGGCAAAACGGGCCCCGCCTCGCGGCCCATTGGGAGATCGCATGCGACAGGTAACAGGTGCTTTTTCGGGCCAGGGATTGATGGCCCGGGTGCTGCGCTCGACCTCCTGGATCATGATCGGTTATGGCGGCAGCCAGGCGCTGCGGCTGGTCGCCAATCTGGTGCTGGCACGGCTGCTGTTTCCCGAGGCCTTTGGCCTGATGGCCCTGGTCACGGTGGTCACCATTGGTCTGTCGCTGTTCTCTGATGTTGGGATCGGCCCGGCCATTGCCCAGAATGCGCGCGGGGATGACCCTGAGTTTCTTGATACCGCTTGGACCATCCAGGTTTTGCGCGGCTTTGCCCTATGGGCTCTGACCCTGGCGCTAGCCTGGCCCATGGCCTGGTTCTACGGCGCAGCAGAGCTGATGTACTACCTGCCCATCGCTGGAATTGGCCTGGCCCTGGCCGGGTTCAACCCCACCCGCATCGAGACCGCCCATCGTCATCTTCTGGTTGGGCGGGTCACTGCGCTGGACCTTTGTTCCCAGATCATCGGCGTCGGGTCCATGGTGGCCTTGGCCTGGATCAGCGGATCGGTGATTGCACTGGTGCTGGGCGGTGTGATCCAGGCCATGGCAAAACTGATCCTCACCAGCATTTTCCTGCCCGGTGCCGCCAATCGGTTCCGCTGGGAGCCCGCCGCCGCCAAAGAGCTGATCCGATTTGGCAAATGGATCTTCCTGTCCACCGCCTTCTGGTTTCTGACCTCGCAGGGCGACCGCGCCATTCTGGGCAAGTTTGTCTCGCTCGAGGTGCTGGGCGTCTACAACATCGGCTTTTTCCTTGCCAGTTTTCCGATGCTGCTGGGCCATGCAGTCAATCAACGTTTGATGATCCCAGTCTATCGCGACAAACCCGTCGCCCTGGATCCGGCCAACCGGCGCAAGCAGCGGCTGCTGCGGGCAGGTCTAACATCTGCCATCCTGTCGCTTTTGCTGCTCATGGCCTGGATTGGCCCCTGGCTGGTCGATCATCTCTACGACGACCGCTACGCCCAGGCCGGGGCAATGATGGTGATGATCGCGCTTGCTCTGGTGCCCGCGGTGATCACCATGACCTATGATCAGGCCGCCCTGGCAGCCGGCGACAGCCGCAGCTTCTTTGTCTTTACCGCCAGCCGCGCCACGCTGCAGACCGCCCTCTTCTTACTGGCGACCGTCTGGTTGGGGCTGCCCGGAGGCATTCTTGCCATGGGAGCTGCCATGCTGGCGGCCTATCCGGTGCTGATCTGGCTAGCGCAAAAGCACCAGGCCTGGGATCCGCGCCATGATCTGCTGTTTGCGCTGTTTGCGCTGATCGTCGGGGGGGCGGCGGCCTCTTGGCATTTTGACGCCATAAGCGCCCTGTTCCTCCATCTGCCGCCAAGCTGAACTGCCCCTTTTTACCTGTGCGAATTACCTGCGCCAATTACCTGTGCGAGCGACGCGACAACCTATGCGGCCAGGACTGCAGCCAGCGGCGCAGACCCGCAAATAGGCCAAGGCGCTGCGATCTGGGGTCAAGAACCGGGATTGAGACCACTGGCGACAGTCCAGTTTCCCGCTCCATTTGCGCAGCGGAACGCAAAACCGGTCGGCGCAGCTCCAAAATGAAGGCGACTCCCAGTGCCAAGAGCACACTAGCAACCCCGCCCATCAGGGCCTTTTTCTTACGCGCGGTTGTCGTGGGATAATCCGCCAGCCCAGCCGGTTCCAGCACCGTCAGACGTTCTCCCTGGCGCGAGGTTTCCAGGCGAAAACCCACTTCGGCTTCGTTGCGCCGCGTCGAGATCGTATCAAGCTCTCCCTGCAGCGCCTGCATCTGCCGGGTGTAGACCCCCAGCTGACGTTGCACTTCGGGGGTGGTTTCAAGGGCCGCCTCCAGCACATCCTTGCGCTGGGTCAGCAGATCCCGCTGGGCATCCAGCGTTGCAAGTTGCTCCTGAAAGACGACCAACATCCGTTGGGCCGTGGCCGGGCGTTCTGTTGCGGTGGCCTGATCTGCGGCGCGGCGAATTTGGATCTGCTCGCGGGCGATATCCAGCAGGCTTTCGTTGATGCTGGCCACCTCGCCGCGCCGGAACTCGACGGTACCGGGCAAAGCCACATCATTGGCGGCGTGAAAGGCAGAGATTTCGTCCTCGAGCGTGGTCATCTGCGCGGCAAGCGCGGCTTCTTTTTCGGCAAAGAAGCTCAGGGTTTCGCGCGCTTGGGCGATACGGTTGCTGACACTCAGCTCAATGGTGCGGCGGCCAAATTCGCTGGCCACCTGCTGGGCCTGTAGCGCAGTGGGCATCAAGGCCGAGATGGTCAGCACCGAAATGGTGCCATCATCGGCAAAGCCCTCGCGCACGGCAGCCACGCCGGTAATGCTCACGGCTTCGCGCAGCATCACCACTTTTTCAGTGGGGGTCAGCGGCAGATCCGCATAGAGGTCAAACTTCTCGATGATGCCCAACAGCGAGCTGCGCGCCATCAAGCGCTGTTCGATCAATTGCATGCGCCGGGCCGAGGAGCCCGCAACCGTGGATTTCGCCAAATCATCCGCGATGGTGGGGCGAGTGACCTGGATCACCTCGGCGCTGTGGTACATATGCTGCTGGTTCAGCGCCACCCAAAGCGAAATGAGACTGCCCAGCGCGACGACATAGCCTATCACGGCCGCGCGACGGCGCAGCATGTCAAAAAAATCAGCCAGCGAATAAATTGGCCCCATGGCGCAGCTTTCTTTGTCGTCTCGTCCCGGTTCTGCAGCGCCCTGACACATCAGACCGGGCCAGCTCGGTACATCCAGCCCCCACTGGATCACAGCAACCGGGCGAAACTATGACCCTGAGGGCCAAACTGTGTCTGGGGAAAGGAAATTCAGGAGGTGATCTGCGGCTTGTCGCTCTTTGGGGCCCGGTTCAGCACCACGCCCAGTAGCGGCGCATGCCCTGCCAGCATCTTTTCACAAGCGGCAAGGTCCGCAGCCGTGGTCTGTTCACCATCGGAGACCAGCAACACCCCATCCACCTGCGGCAGAAAAGCTGTCAGATCATCATGTTCGAGAATTGGCGGCAGATCAAAGATCACCGTATCCGCCTGGGTTTCATCAAGGGTAATGTCGATCACTTTGGCACAGCGCGGATCATGCAGGACCTCAGCGGCATTTGCATTGGCCAGGGCATTGCAGCCCACGGCCAGCGTCTCACTCAGCCGTTGCAAATGCTGCGTCAGCGCCACTTTGCCGGTCAGAAAAGCGGCCATGTCACCCTGTGGCGCAATCCCCAATGCCGCCGCCACCCCGGGGCTGCGCAGGTTCATATCCATCAACAGCGTACGGCTGCCAGCCACACGGGCCAGGCTCAGCGCCAGATTGACCGCGCAGAAGGTCGTGCCTCCACCGGCCACAGGGCTGGTGATCGCCACACGTTTCCACCCCTGCTCTTTGAGACTGTGCAACAGCCGGGTGCGCAACAGATCAAAGGCCCGCGCCGTCGGCGTGGTACGAAAGGCACTCACCAGTGGCAAGGCAGAGGGCTGTTGGCCCAGAAAATCAAAGGGCACCTGTGGCAGGCGCGTCCAGGGGTCAAACCGGGCTGGCAATCCCATCTGTGGTTCCAGCTGCAGCGGTGGCAGCGATGTCGGGATGGGGTCCGGCGTGACGGGGCTGTGGCGCTGCGCGGCGCTGGCTGGTTTTCTGCGCGCCACAGTCGGGCGGGGCGCAGGGGCAACGGCCTGTTCTTCTGCCTGCAAGTCAGCAGCCAAGGTGGCAGTCGCCTGAGGTGGCTTTACAATTGCTTCTTGCGCCAGAAGCATCGGTTCAACCTCTTGATCCACGGCCCGTTCCTGCGGCAAGTCAGCACCCGAATTGCCGGTCCCTTCGCGCGTGGGCTCCGCGACAAGATCATCGCCCGGCCGCCTTTCCAGCCCTTCTTTCCGTTTGCGGCGTCCCTCTTGGGCCAGCTCACGGGCTTTGGTGCTGCGGCGTTGAAATCTCTTGAAACCCTTTTCCGTCATGCCTTCATCATCAATCTGTTCAATAGCACCGGCTGGACTGGTGCTGACAGGGGTAGATACAGCAAAATGCTTCACGCGTCATCTCCTGACAAATTCAACATAGGCCTGACACTCACAGGCACCAATAGGTGGGTTTGCCTTGACACCTGGCTCTTACCCGCCACGAATAGGCCCGGCCGCAGTCAATGCCAAAGAGGTTAATATCCAGTGCCCCAATACACTGTGCTCTAATACCCAGTGCCTCTTGCGACGACACCCACGGTCCGCCAAATCAGAGCAAGGTCCAATTGCAATCCCATCGCCCGCAGGTAATCGGCATCCGCAGCGGCCCGCGAGGCAAAGCTGCTTTCGTTGCGCGTTGACACCTGCCACAGGCCGGTGATGCCTGGCTTGACCGCAAAATAGGCTGAAGGCTCTCCGTAAAGCGGCAGTTGCTCGGGCATCATCGGACGCGGACCAACCAGGCTCATCTCGCCGGTGAACACATTCCAGAGCTGCGGCAACTCATCCAGAGAGGTCATGCGCAGGATCCGACCAACAGGCGTAATCCTGGGGTCTTTCTTCAGCTTTTGCGTCTCATCCCATTCACGCCGCAGCTCAGGGTCCTGTTGCAGGCAGCGCTGCAGACGGGCATCGGCATCGCGCACCATGGTGCGCAGTTTGAAAATGCGAAACCTCTTGCCATGCTGTCCCAGACGGTCCTGAAAATAGAACGGCAGGCCGCTTTCCACCCAGAGACAAAGGGCTGCCAACAGGATGATCGGCAGGGCCACAGGTAGGGCCAACAGAACCAACACAATATCCAGAACCCGTTTGCCAACAGCGCTATAGGCACTGTGGCCTTCGCGACCACTGTGACGCAGATTGCTGCTGTCGCTGTTGCGTTGCGGCAGATTTTGCAACACCACATTATGTCCAGCTTCCAGCCTGTCGCTGTAAGGCGCCCCTGCCGTCAACCCAGCCGTCAGCGCAGCCGAGGACAGCGGGGTATAGATCTGGCTGGCTGTCAAAGGCGTAGCCTCTCCAGACAGCCTGTAGGCTGTTCCATTCGAAACGAAATCTTTCATCGTCACCCCTGCGCTCCCAAAGCCTAACCAAGGGGGAAAAGCCCCCAAGACCCAGGAGGATCTCTCCCCCAAGACTTTGTCTCTCATTGCATCAAAACCCGTCGCAGCAGCGGATCGGGCATTGTCATCACGTCAGAGTTTTTTCGCGAAACATGCCCCCACATGATCCGCCTCTGGCATACTGGGTCAGCGAGTTGTGACCCTCAATGAACCTACAGCATTCCGTGACACGGATATATCTAATCAAATTGGTGAGAATTATAACTAAAGGTTAGGAATTCGGCTGAATTGCCCCCTTTGACGGCAACAAGCGGAAACAATTAAACGCAAGACCAGCCTATTGTCCCTCAATTCACGCATGATTTGGGAATCACTTTGCGCATTTCGCCGTAAAGCTGCCTGATTTCCAAACGACAACAACCAATCCTATTTCTCTTTCTGGCTCGCGACCCCAGGAGGGGGCACAGGCAAGACACAAGAGCCAAGGGTTTGAACTCTCTGGACGACAGGGCTATGAAACAGGCTCTTTTTGGCGCCCGACGCCACCCCGAGCCGAAGCGAGAGCGCAGAACCATGAGCCCAGACCCCTCCCCATCCCACTGGACTGCCGCTTTGCTGGGTGCAGATGACATCAACCTCTGGACCATGTCGGCTAGCCAGGCCCAACAGCGCCACCAGTTCTCCCGCAGCACCGCAACGCCCGAACAGGACCTCGTTGCAGCGCTCGACCACATCCAGGCGCCAAAGGCCAATCCGGTCTTGGTCAGCGGGCTGTTGCGCGCGCCCCTGGTCAATGTGCCTGCCAAACCCGGCGCGCTGACAATGGCCGCCGAAGTGATGGAGGGCTGGCAACTGCAGCTCCTGCCTGATCTCATGCAAAGCAGCCCCCAGGGGCTGTTGCAGGGGCACACGGTACAGATTGCCGGTTTCCTTGCGCTCAACCCCAAATGGGACGGGGTGATCTGCCTGCCGGGGGCGGTCACTCACTGGGTCCAGGTCAGCGCCGCCGAAGTGGTCAGTTTTCAAAGCACGCTGACCACTGGTCTACAGGCAACGCTGGCCACAGCGCTGACCCTTGGCAGCGAGATGACGCCCCAATCCAGCTGGGCAGAAAGCGCCCTGCGCGAGGCCGCCGATGACACCATGTCGCGCCCCGAACGGTTGGCCTCCCGTCTGGCAGAGCTGCAGGCCCAAATCCGGCACGCCAATCCCGACGGGGCCGAAATCATGGGCAAGCTCTGGGGCTATCTGATCGGAGCCGAGCTGGCAGCGGCGCGCCCCTATTGGCTGGGGCAGAACCTGGCGCTGATCGCCGAGGAGGATCTGGCCGCACCCTATTTGGCCGCGCTTAGAGCCCAGGGGCTGCCCGTCACCCAGACAGCGCCCGAACGGATGGCGCTGGCCGGCCTGGTTCAGGCCTGGCGTCACGCGCAGGGCGACGCCCAGACAAGCAACTAACGCCGGGGCTGGCGCGGACCAGTGCCCGCGTTTGGTCGTCTCAGGGCGACTGCCTGCAACTTTGACTTGCAGCCGCAGGCCGACGTGGACAAATTGGCTGCATGTTGAAATCCAACGCAATCTTGCTGCTGTCGCTCCTCTTTCTGGCAAGCGCCACGCTGCCGCTGCCCGAAAATTGCGGCCAAGCGGGTTTGCTTATCGCCTGTTTTATTCTCCTCACCCTGCTCTATGGGATCTTGCAACGCCGTCAAACCGCCAGCTATTGGGTGGCTCGTTTGTTGGCCCTGGCCGCCAATTTCACCGTGTTCGCCGGGGGGCTCCTCGCCGTCCTGGCGGCAGGCATCGGCTCCGCTGCAGCAGCGGCAGTGGGCGCGTTCCAGGTTTTGGCATTGGCCGCGACCTTAGCGGCACTCTCAGCCCATCTCGACCTGCCGTCTCTGGGATATCGGAACGCGGCTTCGCGAGGGGGCTGGGGGCGCAGACGGATCGCCCTTATCACCATATTGCTGCTGGGCAGTTGGTCCTGGGGCTCTGCTCTGCGGATGGCACTTCAGGTGGGGGCGGTGCAGGCGGGGGCAGAGTACAGCCAGACCCAGAGCTGCATTCTGATAGCAAAAAATTCCAGTGAGTATCAGGAAGTCGACAACATCTGGGACATGCGCCTGCCCCGGTTCTATGCCGGTTGGACCGGTCCGACCGGCACCACCCTGCTCGTCTATCACGCGATTCTGGTCAGGCCCGAAGATCTCGTCTCCCTCTACACTTGGTCCAAGACCCGCATGCGCTTTGAACCGCGCGACAGAACACGCAACCCCTATCTGCCCCGCCAGTGCCGCTAAAGCTGCCCTGGGCTGAGGCGCGCAACAGCGCCGCCGACCGTCAGGGCGGCGGCGCCAGGCCCAAGGGGCTGCGATCAACGCCAGGAGATCAACGCCGCGCGGGAGCCCCCCCGTTTGTCTTTGCCACCGGCCTGTGTCCCTGCGCTTACCCCTTGGCCAGATGGCGCTGCCCCTTGGCAGGCGGGGTCTCAGCCGGACCGGCAAAACACTGGGCCACCTCCATCCAGCGGCGGGCACTCTCACCGCGCAGCTGCAAACTGGTATCCCCGATGTTGCGCACCTGGGTCACCACCTGGGCAAATTCCACCGCAGAGCCCCGCACCACGTTATCTTCCTGTCCCTCATTCCAGCTCCAGACCGCCCCCGAAGGTCCGGTCAGCTCCACATAGGGCGCAGGCTCCGGAACCGCTTCCTTGCGGTTGATAAAGGTCCAGCCATAGGTCGACACCCCAAGATGGGCAATGTTGCGGATCCGGTCCTGCTCCTGGCGTTCGACCCCCAACAGGTCAAAGACCTCCTGACCATGGGCCCAGGTCTCCATCTGCCGCGCGGTGATCGAACTCAGGGCGCTCATGTCTGGCCCCACCCATTTCACCCGCGCCTTGGGGTCCGCCTCGGCAAAGGCATCGGCGCAGCTTTCCGCGCCGGCCCGCCAGGCCTCGAACAGGGCCCGCCCCGAGAGCCCGTCCAGCCAGGGAAACTGGCATTCCAGGATCGACTTGCCCGCCTGCATCTCTTTCACGACCGGGCCGATGAAGGCGCCAAAGGCAGCCGCCCCTTGCAATGAGGTCTCTGCCGCCACATTGAACAGGTGCAGATGCCCCAATACATGATCGATGGTCCAATCCTTGAACAGGGTTGCCCGATGCAGATCCGCCTCTGGCAGATCTTCCAGGATCGCTGCCAAGGCCCGGCTCTCGGCTCGAAAATCTTGCGCCTGCTGCATCTTTCTTTCCTCTCCTGTGTAAATGCCGCTGCGTCGGCAGCGCATTCATGCAATTGAACAGACCGAACGTTCTGTTTTACGATTCGTCAAAAGGATAGGCTGATGAGCGCAGGAACCAAAGACCAACCGAACGTCACCCCTGAGGTCCAGGCGAGCGATGAGGCTCCCCAACGTGGCAACGCCGCACGGGTGGCCAAAACCCGCGGCAAGATCTTTGGCGCGGTGATCTCCAGCCTCGACGCTGTAGGCTATTCGGAATGTTCGATCAACCGGGTGCAAACCCTGGCCGGCGTGTCGCGCGGGGCCCTCACTCATCACTTCCCCTCCAAGGAAGAAATGATGGTCAAGACCCTCGAACATCTTCTGGCCCCGGTGCGCGGACCTGCCCGCCCCGGCGACGAGGCAACCATGCTGCGCCACGCAGATGAGGCCGCGACCCTGCAAGAAGAGCTGCATCTGCTGTGGCGTCGGGTGATCAATACCCGCGAAGGCCGGGCCTTGATGGAAATTCTGGTTGCGGCCCGCACCGATCCGGCCTTGAGCGCGCGCATCACCCCATCGCTGCACATCTATAACGACGATTTCAATCGCAACATTGCCAATCTCTACCAGGCCAGCGCCGGTCACGAGGACGAGTTGGCATTGCTCTGGTCGATCTGCCGCAGCTTCATGCGCGGGCTTCATACCCAGGTGCCCTATGAGCGCGACCCAAAAATCATAACAAAGATGGTCGATCTCTTCGGCCGCATCATGGCACCGCATCTTTCAGCGCGCCGCCCTCAGGGAGAGACAGATGAAGAACCCGTTTGAAACCGAAGAGCATCGCGCCTTTCGCGACAGTATCCGCAGCTTTGTGGCCAAGGAAATTCAGCCCTATTGCGACGATTGGGACGAGGCCGGTGAAATCCCCTGGGAGCTGCACCAGAAGCTGGGCGCCTTTGGGGTCTGGGGGTTTGGCATCGACGAGAAATACGGCGGCCTTGGTTTTGACGACTGCTTCCTGCGCAGCGCCTACAGCGAAGAGCTGGCCCGCTGTGGCGCCGGCGGGGTGACGGCGGCCATGGCCGGGCGTACCATTTCAATTGAGCCCATCGCCCGCCTGGCCTGCGACGAAATCAAGGACCGCGTGCTGCAAGAGATCATTTCCGGGCGCAAAGGCTCCTCGCTGGGGGTCACCGAACCGGGCGGCGGCTCGGATGTGGCCAACCTCAAGACCACGGCACGGCGCGATGGCAATCACTGGGTGATCAATGGCTCCAAGGCCTTTATCACCGGCGGCATGACCTCGGATTACTTTGTGATCCCGGCCCGCACCGGCGGCGCAGGGCTGCAGGGCATCTCCTTGTTTTTTGTCGAGGCCGACACTGCCGGTTTCAGCCGCAGCGAGATGAAGCGCAAGATGGGTTGGTGGTGTTCCGATCAGGCAACGCTGTTTCTGGATGAGGTCCGAGTGCCCGCCAGCAACATGATGGGTGAAGAAGGCACCGGCTTTCTGGCGATCATGAACAATTTCAACATGGAGCGGATCAGCCTGATCGCCGGTGTGCTGGGGATGATGAAGACCTGCCTGGAGGACAGCATCGCCTGGGCGCAGGAGCGTGAGACCTTTGGCAAGAAACTGATCACGCATCAGGTGATCCGCCACAAGATCGCCGATATGTCCGCCCGCATCGACGCGGTCGAGGCCACCCTGCATATGATCTGCTGGCAGGTGAACCAGGGCGAGATGCCGGTGGCCGAGCTGAGCAAAGCCAAGTTCTTTGCCACCAAGGCCTGCGAATTCTGCGCCTCCGAGGCGATGCAGATCCTGGGCGGGGCCGGCTATCTGCGCGGCAACCGGGTGGAGCGCATCTACCGCGAGGTCAAAGTCATGGCTATCGGTGGCGGTTCAGAAGAGATCATGCGGGATCTTGCTGTGCGGCAGATGGGGCTCTGAGCCCCGCGTGAGCCAACCAGGCAAACAAGGGTTGCAAGAGGTTTCAGCCCTTGGCAATGGCCCTGAACACGCGCCCTGCCGTTTCAAAGTTGCGCACCAGCGGCTTGGTCAGTTTTGACTGCTCCGCGTAATAGGCACCAACCTTGCATAGCTGCCGGGCGTAGTCAGGATGCACCCCGGCATCATCGTATTTGACCACCCGCGCCTTGCTGAGCCAGCCGCGTTTTTGCACCTGCTTCTGGATCAGCTTGAGCCGCTGCACCGCATGCAGGGTGGTATAGACCGACAGATAGTCGAGGTAATCCTCGATGTCATAACCGGAGCCGCGGTCAAAGGTCTCGATCATCACATCGGCCATCTTGTCCGGCGCGATAGGCCAGGTCTCATCGGCGATGAGCCAGGCAAAATCCTCTGCGCCGTGCCGCAGACCCGCATATTCGAAATCGAACCAACGCACAAAACCATCGTCGCCAATGGCGGCATTGCCGGCCCGGCAATCCCACTTCAGGAACTGCCGTCCCGGCTGTTCCATCCGCTCTGCCACCGCAACAAAGTCGAACTTCGAAGAAATCCCCATGGAATAGTTTTGCAAAGCATCCACCGAGCCGACCAGATTCATGATCCAGTCGCGATTGGCCCCCATATGCGGCAGCTTGTCGCCCAGATCGGTTTTGCGCCCCGCCGCGTGAATGCGAAAGATCGCAGCACAGGCCTCGGCCGCCAGCTCGACCTGATCGCCCGTCTTGTGCTCCAGCACCTCTGTGCTGAGGCGGATGTCGCCGGTGTCTGACTGAAACAGCACATCTTCATTGACGCCAAGCACCCGGGGAATGTCGTCACAATGCGGGGCCAGCTGTTCCAGCACATAGGCCTCGAGATGGGTGCGGCGGAAATTCTTGCGCAGGGTTGCAATGGCGGTGCGATCGTCAAAATTTCCATCCGCCAAGGCCAGGATCCTCTCATCACGATATCCGCCTCAGGACAGGCAAGACACAAGTTATCCAGGCTTAAGAGCTAGTTCAGGAACAAGGCTGTATTGGGGGGTAGTTTGCGGCTTTGCTAGGGCCAATACCGCAAGAAGCCCGATGATTCGCCTCAGTTTTCACCGTATGATGATCACCACAGTCAAATTCCAACAACAATCACGTGCCGCATCCAGGCTTTGTTTCCACCCCAGGGCAAGGTAGGGCGAAATTTGTCTAAATTATGACAAAAATTGGGCGCGAATTCCGCCTAACCCTATCGTCGCCCGACGCAATTTGACCGCTCATTTCTTTTTGGGCGGTTCCCAGGAATTTTGTGAAGGGGTGTTGGAAATGAGTTGGGGACGTTTTGGGGACTGGGGTGGCGGTCGCTCCGCCGGGGCTGGCTAAGGCGCGAGCCAGGGAAACAACTATCTTGATGGTGGCGTCAGTGGCGGCGGCTTTGAGAGTTGGTACAGCAGCAAGCTATCCAGTCATTTCGGCGGCCGCGGCGGGCGTAAGTCCTGGGATGAGAAAAACGACAACGGCTCCGGGTCTGGCGGCTCCGGCAGCGGCGCATCAGGCAGTGATCCAAAACCACCCGTCGATCCAGAACCCGACAAAACCACCCTCAGCTTTGAAGTTGGCGGCAATGGTGACCCAAGCGTTACCGTGCAGGTCACCCGGACTCCGGAAGGGCAGCTGTTCATCAATCTGCAGCCAACCTCCTACGATGGCGAAGTGGCCGACATCGACGGGTTGTTCTTCAACATGAGCGATGATGCGGATGTGCCGGAGCTGAATTTCTTCCCCGACGAAAACGCCCTTCCCATCACCGGTCATGCTGCCGAAGCCAATTCGGTCAATTCCCTGGACGATGGCACCAGTGCCGGACCGGACTTTGATGCCATGGTGCAGTTTGGCCAGACGCCAGACAGCACCGATGGGACGGTGAACAGCGCCAATTTCACCCTGTGGTCCGACTCCGGGCTGACGCTGGATGATATCGACCTCAGCTCTCTGTCGCTGGTGGTAACCAACCCGGATGGCAGCCAAGAGGTGCTGGAAGGCGGCTATGATCCCGCGGCGGCCGCCTCTGATAGCAGCAGCTATGTCAACGGTGGCGTCTCCGACAACGGGCTTGGCACCTGGTACGACGCCATGACCGGCGACCCCGAGGAGCCCCAGACCGCCGAAGACGGCACCCCGGGAACCGAGGACATCCTGGCGCTGATGAACCAGCCGGTCGACGACCAGGAGGGCCTGTCTGACGGGCAGGAAGACGACGAGATGGAGGCCTATCTCTAGGCGGTTTGTTCAGACCGCTGTGACAAAGACCAAAGGGGCGCTGTGGAGCGCCCCTTTTTTTCAATACGGGAGCTTTTCGCCGCAGCCCCCCGCGCCTTTAGGGCAGAGGTTTGGTCTTGAACAGGCGGATCTTGAGGCCGCCATGGGCCACCGGTGGGCCAAAGGGCAAAAATGGCAACCCGGTGGCCTTGGCCAGCGAGGTCTCGCTGGTGACAATGCCGACGCGCCAGCCGGAAAACCGCTCCATCAGGGTTTTGCCCAGCGCGCCGTATAGGGCAAACAGCAGCTTTTTGTTGCCGATCCGCGCCCCGTAAGGCGGGTTGACGATAACCAGACCCGGCGCGCCTCCGGGCGGCATCAGATCACTGACGGCCTGTGCGCTGAACTGGGTGAGTTCCCCAACCCCGGCGCGGGCAGCATTGGCCTGCGCCATCTCCACTGCGCCCGCGTTGCGGTCAGACCCATAAAAGCGCAGCCCCTGCAGATCGACATCCTGGGGCTGTAGCTGCGCCTTCAGATCCGCATAGGCAGCCGCATCAAAACTGGCCAGCTGCTCAAAGGCAAAACTGCGCGAGCGCCCGGGCACCAGGCCCAGCGCCAGCTCCGCCGCCTCGATCACAAAGGTACCGGAGCCGCACATCGGGTCCACCACCACCTCGCGCCCGTCAAAGCCACAATCCCGCAGGAACAGCGCCGCCAGGTTTTCGCGCATCGGTGCCTTGCCCACGGCAGATTTATGGCCCCGCTTGTGCAAGCCCTCACCTGAGGTATCAACACTGAACTGGCACATGTTGTCATCAATACGCAGCTTGAGCGTCAGCGCCGCCTCTTTCGACAGGGTTGCCCCAAAGCTTTCGACCAGGGCCTTTTCGACCCGCTGGGCGGCAGCCCCGGCGTGATAGATCTTGGACTTCTTGTTGGTGGTCACCTCGACCTTTATCGGCACATCACGGCGCAACACATCGCCCCAGGGGAACTTGCGCGAGCGCTTGTCCAGCTGGGCCAGATGGAAGGCACGGAATTCGCCGATCCGGGCCAGCACCCGCGCCGCGCCGCGCAGGCAAAGATTGGCCCGCCAGACGTCGCGCCAATCCCCCTGCACGGTCACGCCACCGGGAACGGATTTGGCGTCACTAAACCCGGCCTCGCGGGCTTCGGCCAAAAGGGCGGCCTCCAGTCCTGGCGCAGCGGTCAGGAAGATTTCGAATGTTTCTATATCGCTCATGCCCGCCTGATAGCGTGGAATAGCGCCTCGGGCGATGGCTATTTTGCCCCATGCCCCGCCTTCTTCTGCGGTCCCCAAGCAGATCAGAATCCCGCGAACGCGAAACGAAACCGTTCCGAAAGTGCCCACAAAGCGAGGATCACCTGGCGTCAAGTTCGATTTTTTATCTTTAATTTTCAGTGATATAACCACTTACTAAATTTTTAGTTTGACAACTGTGACAGCGATATGAAAGCTAATCATCAATCAGATGCGAGAGAACGCAGCTGATCTTACAGACTTTTAGGGAGGAAAAAGATGCGCAGGTATCTTTTGTCAGCAGCCGCGGTATGTGCCGTAGCTGCGGGCCAAGCGGCCTATGCCGATGAGGCAGCCGCACGTAAATGGATCGACGAGGAGTTTCAGCCCTCGGTCCTGACCAAAGACGAACAGCTCAGCGAGATGCAGTGGTTCATCACTGCTGCCGAGCCATATAAGGGCATGGAGATCAACGTGCTCTCGGAGGGTATTCCGACCCATTCCTACGAGTCGGAAGTCCTGGCCAAGGCCTTTGAGGAAATCACCGGCATCAAGGTCAACCACCAGATCCTCGGCGAAGGCGAAGTGGTGCAGGCGGTTCAGACCCAGATGCAGACACAGCGCAATCTCTATGATGCCTATGTCAACGACTCGGACCTGATCGGCACCCACTCGCGGCTGCAACTGGCCCATAACCTGACCGACATGATGGAAGGCGATTTTGCCTCCGTGACCAACCCGGATCTGGACCTGGGCGACTTCATGGGCACCCAGTTCACCACCGGCCCGGATGGGGATCTGTACCAGCTGCCCGACCAGCAGTTCGCCAATCTCTACTGGTTCCGCAAGGACTGGTTTGACCGCGCTGACCTGCAAGAGGCCTTCAAGGCAAAATACGGCTATGACCTGGGTGTTCCGGTCAACTGGTCTGCCTATGAGGACATCGCCGAATTCTTTAGCGAAGACGTGAAAGAAATCGACGGCACAGCAATCTATGGCCACATGGATTACGGCAAGCGCGCGCCTGACCTGGGCTGGCGGATGACCGATGCCTGGCTGTCGATGGCCGGTGCCGGTTCCAAGGGTGAGCCAAACGGTGTGCCGATCGACGAATGGGGCATCCGCATGGAGCAAGGCTCCTGTAATCCAGCCGGTGCATCCGTCACCCGTGGTGGCGCAGCAAACGGCCCCGCGGCTGTTTATGCGATCCGCAAATGGGACGAATGGCTGCGCAAATACGCACCTCCCGGTGCGGCGTCTTATGACTTCTACCAGTCGCTGCCCGCCTTGGCGCAGGGCAATGTTGCCCAGCAGATCTTCTGGTACACCGCCTTTACCGCCGACATGGTAAAGCCACAGTCCGAAGGCAACAACACCGTGGATGAAGCCGGTGCCCCGCTGTGGCGCATGGCCCCCAGCCCACATGGTCCCTATTGGGAAGAAGGCCAGAAGGTTGGTTATCAGGACGTTGGTTCCTGGACCTTCCTCAAGTCGACCCCACTGGATCGTGCCCAGGCGGCCTGGCTCTATGCCCAGTTCGTGGTCTCCAAGACCGTTGACGTGAAAAAATCCCACGTTGGTCTGACCTTCATCCGGAACTCTTCGGTCAACCACGAGAGCTTCTCTGAGCGCGCAGACAACCTGGGTGGCCTGGTAGAATTCTACCGTTCGCCTGATCGTGTTGCCTGGTCGCCCACCGGTGTGAACGTGCCCGATTACCCCAAGCTGGCCCAGATCTGGTGGCAGCAGATTGGTGACGTGAACTCGGGGGCCTTTACCCCACAGGAAGCGATGGACCGTCTGGCCGAGGAAATGGACATCACCATGGCCCGGATGCAGCGTGCAGATGAGGCAGCCGAAATCTACGGTGGTTGCGGCCCGCGTCTGAACGAAGAGAAAACCGCCGAGTGGTGGTATGAAAATGGGGGCGCCAAGCCACCGCTGGAGAACGAAAAACCTGCCGGTCAGACCGTCAACTATGACGAGCTGGTTGCCCGCTGGGCCACGCAGTAACAGCCTCTCCCCGTTGGGCCGGATCCCTGTTTCGGTTTCTGGCCCGACACTCTGCCCCAGAGCATGTCTCTGGGGCCTTTTCTTCCCTCGCGAAAACGACACGGCCCTCCCCCGCCTCTGCGGCAAGGCCGGTTGCCGGAAAGTCAAAACAAGATGGCACTTGAACTTAGAAACGTGACCAAGCGCGTTGGCGCGGTCACCCATATCAAGGATACCTCCTTGGTGCTGGAACCCGGTCACTTTAACGTCCTTTTGGGCGCCACCGGATCGGGCAAGACCTCCCTTATCAAGCTGATGGCCGGGCTCGACCCCATGGCCAGCGGTCAAGTGCTGATGGACGGCGAAGATATCTCGCGTCTCAACACTCAGAAACGCAACATCAGCCTGGTGCATCAGTTTTTCATCAACTACCCGCATATGACCGTCTACGAGAATATCGCCTCGCCGCTGAAAGTGGCCGGGATGGCGAAATCCGAAATCGAAGACCGGGTAGAAGAAGCCGCGCAGATCCTACAGTTGGAACCTATGCTGCACCGTCGCCCCCATGAGCTGTCCGGTGGTCAGCAGCAACGCTGCGCTCTGGCGCGCGCCATTGCCAAGGAAAGCCGCGCGGTGTTCCTGGATGAGCCCCTGGCCAACCTCGATTACAAGCTGCGCGAGGAATTGCGCGACCAGCTGCCGGAGCTCTTTGCCGGACGTGGTGCCGTGGTGGTCTATGCTACCTCTGAGCCCGAAGAGGCCCTGCTGTTGGGCGGCAAGACCGCGCTGATGCGTGACGGATCCGTGACCCAGTTCGGCCCCACCGCCGAGATCTACCGCAATCCCGGCAATCTGGATGCCGCCCGGGTGTTCTCAGATCCGCCAATCAACGCCGCCGAGGTGGTCAAGCGGGGCAATACCGCCCGCATGGGGCCCAACGTCGCCTGGGAGCTGAGCGGAGATGCCGCCAACCTCGCCGACGGGCCATATTCGGTGGCGGTGCGTCCCTACCACGTGCTGCCGACCCCCAGCGACAAGGCCCAGGTGCGCCTGTCCGGTGAAGTCCTGGTAACAGAGCTCTCCGGCTCTGAAAGCTCCGCGCATTTCGACCTTGGCCTGGGCCTGACCCATGCCAACTGGGTCTCTCTTTCGGCGGGGGTTCACCCCTACGAGATTGGCGAAATGCATGAATTCTACATGGATCCTGAGGCGTGCTACTTCTTTGCACCCGATGGCTCCCGCGTGGCCTGAGGCAGATATGGCTAAAATTACACTCTCAAAGCTGCGTCACAGCTATTTCCCCAACCCAAAATCGCCTTCGGACTATGCGCTGAAGGAAATCGACCTCGACTGGAGCGACGGTGGGGCCTATGCGCTGCTCGGGCCCTCGGGCTGCGGCAAATCCACCCTGCTCAACATCATCTCCGGCCTGTTGGTTCCTTCCGAGGGACAGATCCTGTTTGACGGCCAGGACGTCACCGAACTGGCCCCCGACAAGCGCAACATCGCGCAGGTGTTCCAGTTCCCGGTGATCTACGACACCATGACGGTCTATGACAATCTCGCCTTTCCGCTGCGCAACCGGGGCCGCGACGAGGCCACCGTGCGCGAACGTGTCATGGCCATCGCCGAGATGCTGGAAGTCACCGAGATGCTGGAGCAAAAAGCGGCCGGGCTGTCCCCCGACAACAAGCAGAAGATCTCCATGGGGCGCGGTCTGGTGCGCGAAGACGTCAATGTGGTGATGTTTGATGAACCCCTGACGGTGATCGACCCACATCTGAAGTGGAAGCTGCGCTCCAAGCTCAAAGAGCTGCATCAGCGCGTCAAGGCGACCATGATCTATGTGACCCACGACCAGACAGAGGCACTGACCTTCGCCGATCAGGTGGTGGTGATGCAGCTGGGTGAAGTGGTGCAGATCGGCACCCCGGTTGAACTGTTTGAGCGCCCTGCCCATACCTTTGTTGGCCATTTCATCGGCTCACCCGGCATGAACGTATTGCCCTGCCGCGTGGAGGGGGGCACCGCCTTTTTCGGCGATCAGGCCATCGCACTGGAAGGCCCGATCCAAGGCAGCCCCACCGCCAATACCGAAATCGGCATCCGCCCCGAATTTGTCTCGCTGGCCGACAGTGGCCTGCCCGCAACCGTGACCAAGGTCTCTGATGTTGGCCGCCACACGGTGGTGGAATGCCTCGCCAATGGCACCCGCATCAATGCCATCACCGAAGGTGCGGGACCGGACAAGGGCGCAGCAGTCCATCTGAACTTCACCCAAAGCCAGACCCGTCTTTACGTCGACGGCTGGATTGCCACCCTGCCGCAGGAGGCACAGACATGAAAACCGAAAACCAAAAGGCCTGGTTCTTCGTCCTGCCGGTGCTGGTCCTTGTGGCCTTTAACGCGCTGATCCCGATGATGACTGTGGTCAACTACTCGGTGCAGGAAACCTTTGGCGACAACGTGTTTTTCTGGCAGGGGCTGGACTGGTTCCAGCAGATCCTGCGCTCTGAGCGCTTTCACGCCGCCCTTGGCCGTCAGTTTCTCTTTACCGGTTTGATCCTCGCCATTGAGGTGCCGCTGGGCATTGCCATCGCCCTGTCGATGCCGCGCAAAGGCATCTGGGTGCCGGTCTGCCTGGTGCTGATGGCGCTGCCGATGCTGATCCCCTGGAACGTGGTTGGAGCGATGTGGAATATCTTTACCCTGCCCGATATCGGCCTGCTGGGGTACTTCCTGAACCATGTGCTGGGCATCAGCTATGACATGACCCAGGATCCGATTGCCGCCTGGGTGACCATCATCACCATGGATGTCTGGCACTGGACCTCGCTGGTGGTGCTGCTGGCCTATGCCGGTCTGGTCTCGATCCCGGATGCCTATTATCAGGCCGCCAAGATCGATGGCGCCACCAACTGGTCGGTGTTCCGCTTCATCCAGCTGCCCAAGATGAAAACCGTTCTTACCATCGCCATCCTGTTGCGCTTCATGGACAGCTTCAACATCTACACCGAGCCCTTTGTGCTGACCGGCGGCGGCCCCGGCAACTCGACCACCATGCTGTCGATTGACCTGGTCAAGATCGCCCTGGGACAATTCGACCTCGGCCCGGCGGCGGCGATGTCACTCATCTACTTTGCAATCACGCTTTTGGTCAGCTGGCTGTTCTATACGCTGATGACCAAAGACGACCTGAACTAAGGAGGACCAAGAAAATGCAAAAACGGTCCATCGTCCCGATACTCTACATCCTGTTCTTGCTGCTGCCGATCTACTGGCTGGTGGCGATGAGCTTCAAAACCACCAACGAGATCCTCTCGGGCTTCTCGCTGTTCCCGCAGACCTTTACGCTAGACAATTACAAGGTGATCTTTACCGATCCCAGCTGGTATTGGGGCTATATCAACTCGATCTCCTATGTGACCATAAACACGGTGATCTCGATCCTGGTGGCGCTGCCGGCGGCCTATGCCTTCTCGCGTTATCGCTTTCTGGGCGACAAGCAGCTGTTCTTCTGGCTCTTGACCAACCGTATGGCACCGGCGGCGGTCTTTGCCCTGCCCTTCTTCCAACTCTATTCTGCGGTGGGGATCTTTGACACCTATCTGGCGGTGGCGCTGGCCCATTGCCTGTTCAACATCCCGCTGTCGGTCTGGATCCTGGAGGGCTTCATGGGCGGCATCCCCAAAGAGCTGGACGAGACCGCCTTTGTGGACGGCTATTCCTTCCCCCGCTTCTTTGCCACCATCTTCATCCCCTCGATCAAAGCGGGGGTGGGCGTCGCCGCCTTCTTCTGCTTCATGTTCTCCTGGGTGGAGCTCTTGCTGGCCAAGACCCTGACGGCTGTGGCGGCCAAACCCATCGCCGCCACCATGACCAAAACCGCTTCCTCTGCGGGCTATGAGCTGGGCCTGCTGGCAGCAGCTGGCACATTGACAATCATTCCGGGCGCCATCGTCATCTGGTTCGTCCGCAACTATATCGCAAAAGGTTTTGCGATGGGGAGGGTGTAATGCTGTCTTGGATGGCCTGGACCTGGCCTACTGCGCTGGTCTTCATTGGGATTTTCTCTGCCATCGGCGTGTTGATCCTGCTCGAAATCCGCAGTCCCGGCGGCGCTGCCCGCAAGGGCGTGCTGGGGCTCACCACCACCCGGGGGGATCGCCTGTTCATCACCCTTCTGGGCACCAGCTATATCTTTCTGGCCTGGCTTGGCCTGGTTGGCATGCCGCTGTGGTCCCCGCTGGGACTGGCAATCGCCTGGGGCTGTTTTACCTTTTGGAAGGTCTGATCACCTCTCCCCCTTGCGGGTCAAGGAGGCCGCCCAGGCCCCGCGTCAGCGGCTTGTCCTTGACGCGCTCCCTTTCAATATAATCGCCAAGGGCCTGAACGGCAGACCTGCCCGTTCAGGCCATCTCAGCCCAGACACCAACTGAGGCTCCAAACTCCAGAACAGGGTCGGCATGTCACCCATCCCCCCGCAAAACCAGCGCGCGGCAGCGCTCAATTTGGCAGCGCCCCGGATTGCACCCGCCCTCTCCTAAAAAAATAGTTTTCAAATTCCCCTCCCTTCCTCTAGCATCGCTGAAAGACCAAAATGGACCGGACATCTGCTCATATGCGAAAAAAACAGGACAATTCGCTTCTGACCGAGGTCGAGCTTGAATTCATGACCGTTGTCTGGGCCACAGGCGGCGGCACCGTTCGCGAGATCCTGGCCCAGTTGAACAAGGTCCAGGAACGCGCCTATACTTCGGTGGCGACCGTCCTTAAGATCATGGAACAAAAGGGTTTCCTGAACAGCGAAAGGCTTGACCGTTCGCTGATCTACCGCCCCGCCATTCCCAAAACAGAGTATCAAAAAACCTCTCTGAAAAACCTTTCGAGCAAGCTTTTCAACGGCGCGCCGGCGGCTTTGGTTGCGCGCCTTGTTGACGATGAAGAAGTGACCGACGACATGCTCGTTGAGATGCGGGCGCTCTTGAACGAAAGGCTGGGGGACAATGAAAGCTGACGCGCTGCTCAATGGCTATCTGGATCTGAATCTGCTGGTGCTTGCGGGCACGCTGCTTTGGCTTTCGGCGCGAAAACTTCTGTCTCAGACCCGCCTGTCCCATGCCTATCTGGCGCAGCTGCGGCTGATGAATATGCTGACCCTGCTGTTGGCGCTCTCCCCCTTTTTGATGTATGCCTTCACCCATTTCGTGATGGCGCATCCGCCCAATATTTCGGACCTTCTGGTTGCGCAGTATTTGCAGGGCAATGTCTCGATGAGTGCAGCCAGCTTTGAAACACTTCTGGGCCTGCGCGAAGACACCGTGCGTGTGCTGACCTCGCAGCAATTGCTCTGGACCCAGCTGCTTGCCGTTGTGCTGATGATTGGGGGCGCGATCTGCGCCCTGCATGTCGCCCTGTCGGTGTTCCGCCTGCACCGCGCCCTGGCCCGCAGCTATCAGTGGAAGCACATCGGCAAGACCCGGATTCTGATCTCGGACGACACCGCCGTGGCCTATTCCACCCGCGGGATTTTCAACCGCTACGTGGTGCTGCCCACGGTGCTTTTGACCAACCCGGCGGATCTGAAGCTGACCGTGGCCCATGAGATGCAGCATTTTCGCCAGCGCGATATCGAATGCGAGTTTCTGCTCGAGATGCTGCGCCCGCTGCTGTTCTGGAACCCGGCCTTTTACCTCTGGCGTCGCGAAGTGCGGCATCTGCGCGAATTCGCCTGCGATCAGGCGCTGATGGCGCGCCCCGGCCTGGATCTGCGGGCCTATTGCGAATGCCTGATCCGCGCCTGTGCCCTGGCCGCCCAGGAACGTCTGTTCTTTACCCGCCGCAGCCCTGCCGTGGCGTTGGTGGACCGCCGCGAAACCCGTCGCAATTCCACCCTGCAACAGCGCATCATTGCAGTCACGGCCCAGGCCCCACATGGCGGCACCGGTTTTGGTTGGGCGCTCGTTTCCGGGCTGATGATTGCTTCTGTTCTGGCCACGGCAATGCTGATGCAGCGCCCCAGTGACTGGAGCCATGACCGGCTGATGCTCTCGACCATCGTCAATCTCGAACGTATGGCAAGCCGTAACGCCAGCTCAGAGAGCCCC
This sequence comes from Roseobacter sp., assembly GCA_015665415.1. Taxonomy (GTDB): domain Bacteria; phylum Pseudomonadota; class Alphaproteobacteria; order Rhodobacterales; family Rhodobacteraceae; genus Pseudophaeobacter. Next base: position 8,763 of record JADFAE010000005.1, on the reverse strand, counting down.
AGCGCCTCAGCCAGTGCGATCCTGCAGGGCAGCTTCATGCCCCGCCTCTCGCAATGACCCGAAAATGACCCCAATGGGTGCGCGTGACCCGCAGCCCAAACTGGTCCTTTGGCGCAGATCTCAACCCAGATCGGGAAAGACTGCGGTCTTTTTCACCGTGCCATAGACAAAGCTGGTCTCGATCGACCCCACCCCGCCGATGGGGTGGATCTTGTTGCGGATAAAATTTTCATAAGCGTCGAGCCCGGCCACCAGTACCCGCAACTGGTAGTCCACCTGCCCGGTCATCATGTGGCACTCCAGCACCTCCTGCATAGCAGAGACACGGCGTTCAAAATTCTGCACTACATCCTCGTGGTGTTTTTCCAGCCGGATCCGCACATAGACCTCCAGCCCCAACCCATAGGTCTTTGCATCCGCCAGGGCAGAAAACCCCTGAATGGCCCCGGACTTTTCCAGATTGCGCAACCGCCTGAGGCAGGGAGAGGGCGACAGATTCACCAGCTCGGCCAGATCCTGATTGGTGATCCGGCCTTCGCGCTGCAAGGCACGAATGATCTGACGATCCTTTTGATCCATCTCCGCCATCGCAAATTCACCCCCGTCATAATTGGCAGATTCTACCAATTCACATCCACATTAAGGCATCATTCGCAACCCACGCGCCATGTTGCAAGGGCATTCTACTGATAACCGAGAGACAGGAGCATGCCATGACCAGCCGCAAGAACACCCCGCAGGGCTTTTCCACCCGCGCCATTCATCACGCCTATGACGCGCAGGCCAACGAAGGCGCGCTGACGCCGCCGCTGCATCTCACCTCCACCTTTGCCTTTGAGACCGCCGAGGCCGGCGCAGAGATGTTTGCCGGCGATCGCCCCGGTCACATCTATTCGCGCATTTCCAACCCGACTCTGGACCTGCTTGAGCAACGCATCGCCACCCTCGAAGGGGCCGAGGCCGGGCTGGCGCTCTCTTCGGGTATGGGAGCGGTGACCTCGATCATGTGGACGCTGCTGTCACCGGGAGACGAGGTTCTGGTCGACAAGACGCTTTATGGCTGCACCTTTGCTTTCATGCGCCATGGCTTGCAGAAATTCGGTATCATCATCCGCCACGTCGACATGACCGATGTCGCCAATCTTGAGGCCGCGATCAGCGAAAAAACGGCTGTGGTTTACTTCGAGACCCCGGCCAACCCCAATATGCGTCTGGTGGATATCACGGCCGCCAGCAAGATCGCCCATGCCCATGGGGCCAAGGTCGTCGTCGACAATACCTATGCCACCCCCTATCTGACCCGCCCCATCGAACTGGGCGCCGATCTGGTGCTGCATTCTGCCACCAAATATCTGGGTGGCCACGGCGATGTGGTGGCGGGGCTCGTTGCCGGCAGCGCCGAGCTGGTGCAGGACATCCGTCTGATTGGCATGAAGGACATGACCGGCGCCGTGATGGCCCCTTTTAATGCTTTGCTGGTGATGCGGGGCATCAAGACTCTGGCCCTGCGGATGGAGCGGCACTGCAGCACCGCAGCCCTGATTGCGGATTGGCTGGAGGCGCACCCGGCAGTGGAAAAGGTGCATTATCCGGGGCTGCAAAGCTTTGAACAATACGATCTGGCCTGCCGTCAGATGGCGCAACCCGGTGGCATGATTGCCTTTGAACTGAAGGGCGGCCTGACTGCCGGACGTCAGATGATGAACCGGCTACAGATGATTGCCCGCGCGGTTTCGCTGGGGGATGCGGAAACCCTGATCCAGCACCCGGCCTCGATGACCCATTCCACCTATACCCCAGAGGAACGGGCCGAACATGGCATCACCGACGGGCTGGTCCGTCTCTCTGCCGGGCTGGAAGAGCCTGAGGATATCTTGGCCGATCTGGACCACGCCCTGGCGCTGGCAAACATGCAGGCGGCCTAGACCTGTGCCCATCCCTCACAACAAAAGAGGGCAGCGCCACAGCGGCACTGCCCTCACTCTTTCAATACCTTGCGGATAGTCAGGCCTGCTGCTCCCAGTCCCCGGCACCATCAGACCAGCGCTCTGCCGCGCCTGCATCCGGCGCGAGCCCCTCGCCCAGTTGGAACCGCGCAACGGTGCCCGACAGGCTTTGGGATTCCTGCTGCAGCAGTTGGCTGGAGGCAGAGGCCTCCTCGGCCATGGCGGCGTTTTGCTGGGTCACCCCATCCAAGGTATTCATCGAGCCATTGATATGCTCCAGCCCCTTGGACTGCTTGCGCACTCCTTCGGCGATCTCACTCACCAAAGAAGAGACGCCGCTCACCTGGCCAATGATGCCAGACAGCGCGGTTCCAGCCCGCCCCACCATATCCACACCATTGGCGACATGGGCCTCACTGGCGGAGGTCAGCTCCTGAATCTGCCCCGCAGCCGTGGAGGTCCGCTGCGCCAGCGCCCGCACTTCTGAGGCCACAACCGCAAAGCCTGCACCGGCGGAACCAGCCCGAGCGGCCTCAACCCCGGCGTTGAGCGCCAACAGATTGGTCTGAAAGGCAATATCGTCGATCATATTGATGATCTTGGAGATCTCACTTGAGGTCTCCTGGATCTGATCCATCGCCCCCACCGCAGAGTTCACCACTTCGGTACTGCCTTCGGCCTGATCACGGGTCTTGCCCATGGCGGCATCCATCTGCGCCGCCTGGTCCGCAGTCGTGCGGATACCATCGGTCAGCTCGCGCAGCGCCGAAGCCGTCTGTTCCAACGTCGCGGCCTGGCTCTCTGTTCGATTCGCCATTTCGTCTGCAGCCGCGCTTTGTTCCTGCGAGAACCGCCCCACATGCTCTGAGGAATGCACCACCTCGCCCATGGAGGTGCGCAGATTGACCAGGCTGCGATTGAAGTTCTCGCGCAGGGTTTCATAGTGATCGGCAAAGGGAGTCTCGATATCGCAGGCCAGGTTGCCGCCCTGCAGCAAAGAGAGCGCCCCGCTCATTTCCTCGACCACCGCAGCGGTTTGTCGCGAGGCTGCCACTTCGCGGGCAGCGGCCTCGTCCGCTTGTTTCAGCTTATCGCGAAAGCTGTCCAGACTGCGGGCCAGATCCCCCAGCTCATCGCCGCGCGACTTACCCGTGATATCAATGTCATAGTCGTTTTCAGCCAATGCATTTGTGACGGAACGAAGGGCCTGAATCGGCGCGGTAACCCGACGCGCGGCCATAAGGGAGACCAGGATCGCAATCAGGACAGACCCACCAATCACGCTCATCGCGGTCAAACGGATCTTGTTGAGCTCTGCAAAAGCCGTGGCTTCATCGGTTTCCAGCACCAGCGACCAAGTGAACCCGGGCAGGTCCAGGGGCATGACCAGGGCGGTGGCAGTGCCGCCAGCCATCGCCGCAACCCCGTCAAACCGCCCCGCCTCGCGGGACCGCGCCGCCAGGGTTTGCGGCAGGTCAGGCAATTGATCCAGCACGTCGAATTCCGCCCCAAGCGACGACGGGCTGCGGGCCAAACCATCTTCGCTGACGAGATAAATGTTCTGATGCGCGCTGTCTTTCAGGTTCTTGGTCAAGGCCTGCAAAACACCGGCGCTGCCCAGACGAACTGCAATCACCCCCACCGTCTGCTGACGCTTGTTGACCACCGGCGTGGCCAAAAAGGCAGAGGGTACACCGCCGCCAGGTTCGTAGATGGTAAAATCGGCATGCACGACATGGCCGGGTTCGGTTGCCAGGGCTTCAGCAAAGAGCTGGCCCAACCCGGTTTCAGCCAAGTCGCCCGTGGCAAAGCTGTTGGCGTAGTCGTCCAGCTTTTTCACCGAATAGATCAGCAGCCCCTCGCCGTCGAAAAGATAGAGATCGTCATAGCCGTTGAGTTCAACGGTACGCTGGAACGTTGGGTGATAGCTGGCGTGGGACTGGCTGTAATAAGACCCATCACCGGGATCGACCAGCAAGTCGCGCTGATCCACCGGGTTTGGATTGTCTGCAGCGTAGGTGCGTTTGAGGTAGGCGATTGGATCTGCCTCCTCGATCATGCCGATGACACGGCTGAAATTGCTGACCGCGCGAAACACTGTTGGCTGCGCCGCCTGACTGGCAAGATTTGAATTGGCCGAAGAGATCAGGAACTCAAGCGCCTGCGCACCCGCCTTTGCTTCAATTTCATGCGCGCTATAGACATGTTTGCGAATGCTTTTTTCGGCCATGGTGTAGACCAGAAATGCCACCGTCAAAAGGAAGGTCGCTGTCAGCGCCACCATTATCATTGGCAGTTTGGCTTTTAGTGGCAGTTTTGAAAATCTGAACATTAATCCGTCTCTGCTTTACATTCCATTCCGCCCGGGTAGCCGCGCAGCCACTTTTGAAATGCCCTAAAAAGCCTGACAAAGAGTTGATTTTCGAATTTGAGCGTAAAACGACGATCTTTGCCCCGGCAATTTCGTCAGCTCGATGCTTGGTCCAATCCTCCAGTTTGATAAATGTACAACCCTGCCTGCACCGGTGCCAAGCAAGCAGTCCGGCCCCTCTCAGACTTAGATCAGAGGCTGGGTGAACTGAATTCCTGCAATGCAGTCCGCTACGCCGCAAGTGCCGCTCAGGCCAGATCCAGGCCAGATCCAAGCCGGAGCTAGACCAACCCAGAGCCAGCCCGGAGCCCGCATCAATGTGCCATTTTCTGGATCCAATCTACTGAATATTTCTTGCCTAACTTCCCTCAGCCGCCAAAGAAGGGTATGACCAAAGGCAGGAGGACCCCCTGTATGAAGCTGAAATCCGTAGATATTTCAAAGACCGCCTCGGCGTCTTCCATCGTCTTTGAGGCCCTGCGCAAAGCCATCATCGAAGGAGAGCTGACCGAAGGCGAACCCCTGCGTCAGGATGAGATCGCGCGGTTGTTCAACACCAGCCGGATCCCCGTCCGCGAGGCGATCTCACGGCTGGAAGAACAGGGCCTGGTCAAAACACAGCGCTACAAGGGCGCTGTTGTCTCAGGGTTGTCTGTGGGTGAGGCAGAGGAGATCTTTGATTTTCGCGCCCTCATCGAACCGGAGGTCATCCGGCGCGCGGTGCCGCTCATGTCACCAGACATTTTGGATGCGGCCCGAGCCTCCTGTGCCGCCTTTTCCGAGTCCTCAGACCCGATGCGCTGGGGAGACCTCAATCGAGACTTTCACTCTGCCCTCTATAGCGCCAGCGGCTTGCAATATCATCTGGATGTGATCGACAATGCCATGGACCGGGTCGACCGCTATCTGCGCGCGCAATTGGTCCTGTCCAACGGTATGGAGCGGGCCAATGATGAGCATCTGATGATCCTGGAGGCCTGCGCGGCAGGAGATGCAAGCCTAGCGGCCGAACGCACCCGCCTTCATATCACCAGCGCGCGCCAGTCACTGATCCAAAACATCCACAGTCTACGCTAGCAGCCGGTCTCGCCGCCCAAGGTGTCGCCTCTGCCTGACTGGGGGTGCCGCAACGGCGCGCCAGGTACCAAACCAAGTGGATCACTGGCAGCAACAGAATATGAGCGCCAATGCAAAACGCGGCCCCTGTTTCCGGGAGCCGCGTCTTTCATTCTTTGAACCGAGGAGGCTTATGCCAGCTCGAGGTTCACAGCGGACTCACGACCGTCGCGGCCGGGTTCGATGTCGAAGGTCACTTTCTGGTTGTCGGCCAGACCGGTCAGACCGGAACGCTCAACAGCGGAAATGTGAACAAAAACGTCTTTGCTGCCACCATCGGGTGCAATGAAGCCGAAGCCTTTGGTCGAGTTAAACCATTTTACGGTGCCTGAAGCCATATCCGTAGTCTCCTGAGTTATATGCTGCCCGCGTTGGTGCGGCAGCCCGGCGTGGTAGGTCTGGATCGAAGACTGAACGCCGTAAACGGGAGACAGTGGGTCGACATAGAAAAACGTAAGCCCTTTAGCTATGCGCGCTGTCACTGCGTGTTGCAAGGGGCATGTCTCAATTTTAAGGAAGACCCGCAATTTTTTGCGAAGGCGCAATCCTCGCCTCGCAACACGGGCCCAGGCAAGGAGGCTGCCACCGTTCTCCAAATCCCCTTGATCTGAAAAGCTGCTGAGCGTCGTCATTGTGTTTTGATTCCGGAGATCTTGCCGGTTTGAGCCTGAGCGCCGCAGCGACTTCGCCACCTCTTGGCCAGCTCAAGAGGCACCAGCCTTAGAACTCTATCAGCTGTGCCTGCCTAACGATTTGTTCGGTTGCTGCCCCACTCCCCCATGGCGTTCAAGATCGGCACAAGCGTCTGGCCATCCTGTGTCAGGCTGTATTCGACCCGAACCGGCACTTCGGCAAACACCTCGCGCCGCACCAGCCCATCCGCTTCCAACTCCTTCAGTGACCGCGTCAGCATGCGGTCCGAAGCCAGTGGAGCGAGCCGTTGCAGTTGCGAAAACCGTTTTTCACCCGAGACCAAATGATACATCAAAACAGTTTTCCATTTGCCGCCAATGATCTCGACCGTGGTTTCCACCGGGCACCGTTCAACAGCTGCGGTATTCAATGCATTGGCCATGTCAGTTCCCTACACTCATGTTAGCAGCACACTTTCTTGCATTTAGAGAGATATTTCGCAGGTAACTATATCCGATCCTCATGACAACCAGGAGAATTCAAATGCCTCATCTCTTTTCTCGAACCCGCGCCCTGCTGGGCGTGACCTCTTTCGCGGTTCTGACCGCAGCCACATTGCTGGGCGCCCCCACCCTCGCGCAGGCAGCAACCAGCAGCAAGCTTGAGCCCGGTCAATATGTCGAAAACCTGGGAATGCGGCGCTATAGCGAACCCTTTGTTCTGCAGCAACTGACCGATCGCACCTATATGGTTTTCGTCAGCACCCATAGCGCAACGGTCTACGTCGGCGACCAAGGGGTCCTGGTTTTTGACTCGCTGTCGAACGGCTATGGTCAGGGGGTTCTTGATGCCATCAACTCGATCACAGATCTGCCAGTAACCGGTTTGGTCTATTCGCACCATCACCTTGATCACCTGTCCGATGCACAGCTTTTTGTCGATGCCGCAACAGTCAAGGGGACAGAGCTCCGGATCATCTCCTCGGCAGCCGTTGCGAGCCAGGTCGAAAGTTACGGGACTGTAATCCCAGCCCCCACAGATGTGGTCGCAAGCGATCCGGGCTCCTTCACCTTTGAAGATCTGACCGTCTATTTTGAGGGCACCAAAGATACACATAGCATCGACAACCCCCTGTTCCTGCTCGAACAGGAACGCGTGCTGCACTACCTGCCAGAAGATTTCCTGCCCTATTTCCGTCTGGTTGGCCTGCTCGACATTGCCCCGATGGAAGAGACCCTGCGTTATGTGAAAACTCTGGAATGAGATTACCTGAATGCCGGTCACGGCAACGTCGGCTCTTTGCGGCCCATGCCAAAGAGCACTGCAAGCCTTCCATCCAAGGCGAATACCGCCGCGCCATTGATCTGCTCATTGCCCCGGCCATCGGCAATTTCAAAGTGGTGGATCTGGAGCGCAAGGACGTCGCCAGCCTGCATCAGAAATTCCGCGACAAGCCTTATCAGGCCTACCGAACGCTGGGCGTGTTGTCCAAGATGTTCAATCTTGCCGAGGTTTGGGGCCTGCGCCCGGATGGCTCCAATCCCTGCCGCCATGTGCCCAAGTATCGCGAGATTAAACGGGAGCGGTATCTGAGCCAGAATGAACTGCAACGCCTTGGGCAAGTGCTGTCCAAGGTAGAACAGCATAGCAGCGAAACGTCTTTTGTGGTGGCAGCTTTCCGGCTGTTGATCCTGACGGGATGTCGTCTTGGCGAAATTCAGACCCTGAAATGGGCCTATATAACCGATGATGGCATGGAATTAGGGCCGTTCTTCATCGTTCGTTGCTTTCATCCTTCTTTCGCGCGTCGAACTTTTTCCAAACATGCATGTGGCCCTTTTGGCGCGCTTCGGCAAGCCAGAGCTTCTTGCGGATGCCGGAGACCTCAAGATGCTTGTATTTTCCCCCTGAGAATTTTGGCCAGTCGATTGCAAGGCCTTGCTTAACCAGTTCTTCCGATAGGTCACGTCCATCGGGGAGAAAGCACTTTGCAACCGTGCGGCCAAATTCGTCTTCATCAGAGATTTCAGCGCGTATGCGGTGTCCTTTACACAGGCGCACCATGGCCCATTTGGCCTTCTTACCGTAGGGGTGATGCAGTTCCGGCGCATCAATTCCGTAAAGGCGCACCTGGGTCTTCTGGATCGTAATTGTGTCACCGTCTGTAACGTAAGCTGGCCCTTCCAGCACGCGCGGGACCTCGACTGAGTGAGCGGTCGCTGCATCGAACGTTTCGCCCCTTTCTGGCTCATCAGACAGCGGCCTTCTTGGCAACTCATGAGAAGCAGTGGTTCTGCGACCAGCCTTATAGGCAACTGTTTCTCTAACCGGTTTCTTGTGTGGCTTAGCCCGAGGCCGATAGCTTGGCTTGAAAATCGCTCTAAAAAGAAATCTGAACATCTCTAAATTGTATGAAGTAGTGCCAATGAAAGCAAACGGATTACAGGATAGAGTAGGGACACTTTGACCTGCTTTATCGCCCCCTGCCCTACTCTCCTTGAGTGAGCATGCCATTCCTACGTCCTGTAGCGGTATGTTGCACGCACGCTACAATCCGACTTCACTCCATTTGCTTCCAGAGTGCTTCCAGCGCAGTTCTGAGAATGCACAAAGCCGCCCAGGCGGACGGCTGTCGTATGCTTCTGATCTTGTGTGTATTTATTGGTTGCGGGAGTAGGATTTGAACCTACGACCTTC
>JADFAE010000007.1 GCA_015665415.1 Roseobacter sp. | reverse complement strand
GGTCAGGAAGATTGGGACAGCGAATTCCAGCGCTTCCCGCGCCTGTTTGAAGGCCACGAAAGCATTCCCGGTCTGACCTACCCCACCACCACATTCAGCGACGAGATGACCGTTTTCCTTGGCAAGCGCCGGGTGAACATCAAACAGATCGGGCGGGCCCATACCGCAGGTGACGCGGTCATCCATGTGCCGGATCAGAACGTCATGTTCACAGGTGACATCGTCGAGGATCATTCGGCCTGCTATTGTGGCGATGGCCATTTTGCGGATTGGGGCCAGACCCTGGACAATATCAAAGCCTATGACGTGGATGCGATTGCTCCGGGTCGGGGCGGCGCATTGGTCGGCAAAGAGGCCGTGGAACGGGCCATTGAGAGCACTCGCGACTTTGTGCAAAGCACCTATCTGCCTGCGGCCAAGGTTGCGGCCCGTGGTGGATCGCTGAAAGAGGCCTGGGATGCGGTGCGCGCCGAGTGTGACCCGAAGTTCGCCGATTACGCCATCTACGAGCACTGCCTGCCCTTCAACGTCGCCCGCGCCTATGACGAAGCCCGTGGCATTGCACACCCCCGGATCTGGACCGCCGAGCGCGATCTGGAGATGTGGGCAGCGCTGCAGGGGTAGCAACCTCTTTTGAAAGCCCCCAAGACACCGCAAGCGCTGGTGGGGGCTTTCAGATCTGACCCCAGCCCGGTCAGGTCACACAAACCCCGGGCGCCTTGATCCAGATCGTGCCGCCCCGCTGCAACATGTGAAACGATAACAACAGCCCCCCGGCGTATCGGCGTCGGGAAACAGAGAAGCTGTGCCAAGGCGGCACCCGAGTTCGGAGGAGACCAGATGAACAAGATTTTTGAAGTCCCGATGTATCCTTATGCGCGTCATGAGGATCAGGATGCCGGGGCACCCGCACGGCGCAAAGTTGTGGTGATTGGGGCCGGCCCCATTGGCCTGGCCGCCGGGATCGAGCTGGCACAGGAAGGCGTCGAGGTGGTGATCCTTGACGAAAACGACAAGGTCAGCTTTGGCTCCCGCGCTATCTGTTTTGCCAAGCGCCCGCTGGAAATACTTGATCGTCTGGGCTGTGGCCAACCCATGGTCGACAAGGGCGTGCTTTGGAACAAGGGCAAGGTGTTCTTTGACGACCGCCAGGTCTATGACTTCAACCTACTGCCGGAAGAGGGCCATCAACGCCCCGCTTTCATCAATCTGCAGCAGTATTATTTCGAGGAGTATCTGGTCAATCGCGTGCGCGAATTGCAGGAACAGGGTGCCCCTATCGAGATCCGTGGCCGCAACAAGGTCTCAGCGATCGGCACCCATCCCGACCACGTGACACTGGAGATCGACACGCCCGAAGGCTCTTACAATCTTGAGGCCGATTGGCTGATTGCCTGTGACGGGGCAGGATCGCCCACCCGCCGCATGTTGGGGCTCGATTTTGTTGGCCGTGTCTTCGAGGACAACTTCCTGATTGCCGATGTGATCATGGAGGCCGACTTCCCGACAGAGCGTTGGTTCTGGTTCGATCCGCCTTTCAACAAGGGTCAGTCTGCGCTGCTGCACAAGCAGCCCGATGGTGTCTGGCGCATTGATCTGCAGTTGGGCTGGGATATCGACAAGGAACGCGAAAAGCGTCCCGAGAACGTCATTCCGCGCCTCAAGGCGATGCTGGGCGAAGAGGTGGAGTTCGAGATCGAATGGGTCTCGATCTACACTTTCCAATGCCGCCGGATGGAAAACTTCCGCCATGGTCGCGTGTTGTTTGCCGGGGATGCCGCGCATCAGGTGTCGCCCTTTGGTGCCAGGGGGGCCAACTCCGGACTACAGGACACCGACAACCTGATCTGGAAGCTAAAGCTAGTGATGGAGGGCAAAGCTCCCGACAGCCTGCTCGACAGCTACGATGTGGAACGGGTGCATGGCGCGGATGAAAACATCCTCAACTCCAGCCGATCCACCGATTTCATCACCCCCAAATCCGAAATGTCACGCCTGCTGCGCGATGCGGTTCTGGACCTCAGCGAACAGCATGAATTTGCCCGCCCGCTGGTGAATTCCGGCCGCCTGTCGGTGCCCTGCACCTACGATGGATCACCGCTGAATTCAGCTGATGCCCTGATGGAGGGACCTGCGCGGTCGCGTCCCGGCTCTTCCTGTCCGGACGCCCCATTGGGCGACGGCTTCCTGCTGCCCAAACTGGGCAACAGCTTTATCCTGCTGACCATCGACGCCGAGGCCCCCGATGTGATCGAAGAGGCAGGCATCACCGTCAAGCGGCTGGCGCTCTCGGTGAAGGATGACAAGACTCTGGCGCTGAAGGAGCGCTACCTTGGCAGTCACGACGCCGGTGTCTACCTGATCCGCCCGGATCAGCATGTTGCCGCCCGTCGCCCCTCATATGATGACAACCAGTTCCGCGCGGCCATCCGCCGCGCCGTGGGCAAGGAGTGAACCAGATGTCCGATAGCCTGATCCTGACCCCGAATATCGATGACGCCGATGATTTCTACGCAGATCTTCTGGCCGCCCATGAAGGCCGCGACAAAGCCGACAGCGACGCGTTCAACGCCCGTCTGCTGTTGGTGCTGGCCAACCATATAGGAGACCGCGCGATCCTGAAACAAGCGCTGGCTGCCGCCGCGCTGAACTCCGAGGAGGACCCTTCGTGAAGATCGAACAAATTCACCACGTCGCCTATCGCTGCAAAGACGCGAAACAGACCGTCGAGTGGTACAATCAGATGCTCAAGATGGATTTTGTCCTGGCGATCGCCGAGGACCATGTGCCCTCAACCCATGAGCCCGATCCCTACATGCATATCTTCATGGATGCGGGAAACGGCAATGTGCTGGCGTTTTTTGAACTCCCAACCAAGCCGGAGATGGGCCGCGACCCCAACACGCCGATCTGGGTGCAGCACATCGCCTTCAAGGTCAAGGACCGCGAGACCCTGATCGAGTTCAAAGACCACCTGGAGGCCAATGGTGTCGAGGTTCTGGGTGTCACCGATCACTCGATTTTCCACTCGATCTATTTCTTTGATCCCAACGGTCACCGGGTTGAACTGGCCTGCCCTGATCCAAAGGAAGAGGCACTGCTGTCCAAGTTGGACGCGGTGAAATGGGAGATGCTGGAAGAATGGTCCAAGACCAAAAAGGCCCCCAAACATGCCGACTGGCTGCATGCCAAAGAGCTGAGCGACATCTGATATCGGGTCAGAACACCGGCAAATGAATTGACAACAAATGGGCAACCGGAGAGGCTTCGGTTGCCCATTTCCCCAATGTTAGACCCCCATTTCTGGAAAGATCAGTGATGCACGACACCGTTCTCTTCGACTATTGGCGCTCCTCCGCCAGCTACCGCCTGCGCATTGCGCTGAATCTGGCTGGCATCGATTACCAGTCCATCAGCATTGATCTGGTCAAGGGCGAGCACAAAAGCCCTGAACATCTGGCCCGCAATCCGCAGGGCTTTGTGCCGGTGCTGGAAATCGACGGGCTGCAACTGACGCAGTCCCTCGCCATTCTGGACTACCTCGATCAGACCCGCGAGCTGGGTCTGTTGCCGCAGGATCCGGCGGCACGCGCCCAGGCCCAGGCCCTGGCGCATAGCATCGCAGTGGATCTGCACCCGGTCTGCAATTTGCAGGTCGCCAAGCAGGCGAGCAAGCTTTCTGGGGGTGCCGAAGGCATGCCAGGGGACTGGATGGTGCATTTCATCCGCCCTGGGCTGCAGGCCTTTGAGACCTTGCTTGGGGCCTATGATCAGACTCCGTTTTGCACCGGAGACGCGCCGGGATTGGCTGACATCTGCCTGATGCCGCAGCTCTACAACGCGCGGCGCTGGGGCGCGGATTTTTCCGACATGCCACGCATTCTGGCAGCGGAGGAAGCCTGCGCCGCCCATCCCGCCTTTACCAAGGCGCATCCGGATGCGGTAAACCCCGCCGCCTGATCCGCCCGCGGGCCGGTCTGTCCCTATGCCTGTCGTTTGCCCAGCACCAATCTGGGCAGGCGGCCATCGGTCACCACCAGCCCCAGCCCGATGACCACAAAACCGATCAGGGCCTCTGTGCCCAGTGTTTCCTCCAGGAAAACACCGCCAAGCGTCACCGCCACCGGCGGGATCAGCAGCGTCACCAGCATCAGATTGGCAGAGCCCGCCAGTCGCAGAATCTCGAAATACAACAGATAGGCCAAGGCCGTCGACAAGACAGCAACCCCAATCAGTGCGCCCCAGACCGGTAGCGATAGGTCAAGGCGCGGCACCCCATCGACGTAAAATGCCAGCGGCAGCATCAGAACCGTACTGCCGGTGACCATGCCCAGTGCATTCATGATGGGCGGCTGCCCGGCCAGGAACAGCTTGCCCCAGACACTGGCCAAGGCGTAAGAGAAGGCGGCAGCCAGAACCGCAAGCTGGGCCAAATTGCGGGGATCCAGCGAGATCAGCGCTGAAGGCCCCATGACCACGGCCACCCCCAGGACACCCAGGCCAGCCCCGATCAGCTTTTGCGGGGTCAGCGGCTCATCCTTGAGCAACAGCCCGGCCACCACCGCACCAAACATCGCTGTTGTGCCATTCAGGATCGAGGCCAACCCACTGGTGATCTGGGTCTGGCCCCAGAAGATCAGCGAAAACGGAATGGCATTGTTCAACGCCCCCATCCCAAGATAGGCCCCCCAGATCCCCAGCCCGCGCGGGATCGCAATCCCTTTGACGCGCACCACAAGATACAGCACCGGCAGCGCCAGACTGACCCGAAACAGGGTCACGCTCAGCGGTGGCAGCTCACGCAGGGCCACTTCGGCAAAAAAGAAAGAGCCGCCCCAGACCAGTGCCAAAGCCGCCAACAGCAATCCGGAGGTGACGGTGATAGACGGGGATGACGACATGCGAGGCTCCTGAAGATCTGCCTCATCCCTAGCTGGAACCAAATGCTGCAATCGACCCGTTTCCTGCGCTTTTCTCCCCGGCGGTCAGAAACTGCCTGCTCACATCATCTTTTGCAAAAGCGCCGCTTCATAAGATTTGAGAGCGGGACGTGCAGCCGCAAACCGGGTTCCCGTGATCTCCAGTTCAGGAAACAGTGCCAACAGCTCTGCGCGCTGCGCCTCACCCATGCCCGCGATGGAGGCTGCGCCCGGCTGAAAGCTTTCGGTCCAGGCCCCGTTGGCGCAGATCACTTCGTGGCTTTCAAACATCAGGTGGATATAGGTGATTCCGTTGGGGCGCTGGCGCAGGATGGTGCTATCATTGATCAGATACAGCGCCGCGGCCAGAACCTCGGGCTCGCCGAACAGCATCTCAGCCTGGGCCCCCGCCAGCAGCATTCGGTGCTGCGGCGAGACAGTCAGATCCCGCTCCGGCACACCGCCTCCCAATGCGCCTTTGGCGATCCGCACCGGATTAAAGTCCGGCTGCTGGCTCAATTGGGCAGCGCTCAGATTTCGACTGCCAATCCAGCGCACTTTTTGAACGCCGTGATCCAGGGTGGTGATCTCGTCGCCCACCCGGATGGTCTCGACCAGAACCTCGCCCTGTGGGGTCAGAATGCCAACACCAGGCGTGAAACAGGGCACCACCGCGCCTTTGACCTCTTCAATATTGGTGAAGCTCAAGCTGTCGACAACATTGCCGTCACCGTCCAGGAAATCGACAGTTCCGGCTTCGCTGTCTGTCGGATCAAAATGCACCACCGCAGGCCCCGCGGCGCTCAGGTCCAGCACGTCGTAATCGTCCCCGCCTTCGCCGCCGTCGATGACATCTCCGCCGCTCCCCAGAAACAAATCGCGATCATCGCCCCCGGACAAGGTGTCATCGCCCTCATCGCCCGCCAGCGTGTCATTGCCACTGCCGCCAAAAATGCTGTCATTGCCTTCGCCGCCGGCCAGCGTGTCGGCCCCGGCACCGCCATCCAGGGTGTCCTTGCCGGTGCCCCCCAGCAGGGTGTCATCGCCTACGCCGGCATTCATCTTGTCGTTGCCCGCGCCCCCTTCGCCATAAAAGGACGATCCAGCAGAGCCGCCGTCGAGGAAATCATTGCCTTCATCCAGGAAAATTCGGTCGGAATCCTCAGAGACCCCGATAAAGGCCAGATCATCCCCGGCCCCACCATGGATCTCATCATTGCCCTGGCTGCCCGCAAGGGTGTCATTGCCATCTCCGCCCCAAAGCGTATCGGTGCCCATGCTGCCGATCAGAGTGTCGTTGCCCTCTTCGCCGTAGATCAGATCATCCTGATCGCGGCCAAAGACATGGTCATCGCCTGCCCCGGCGTAGATCAGATCGTTGCCATAAAGCCCCTCGATCTCGTCATTCCCGGCACCGCCATACAGCGTGTCATCGCCCCAGCCACCGCGCAGCGTGTCATTGCCGTCACCGCCAACAACGGAATCATCCCCGTCGCCTGCTTCGATGGAATCGTCGCCCTCGCCTGCCAGAATGGTGTCATTGCCGTCGCCTGCCTCAATCACATCATCTTGTGATCCATCCAAGGCGTCGGAATTGTCGACCCGGTCGCCTTCGGGATCGCCCAGGTAATCGACGTCGATCAGGTCATTACCGGTGGTGCCTTCGACCACGTAGTTCAGCGCGGGCGGTATGGTGAAACTGAGATCGGAAATCCCGCCACCGCCTGACAATGCAGCATCATCACCATTGTCATAGGTCACCTTGAGGGAGGAAATCGGACCAGTCACAGAAACCCCGATATCATCGGCAGAAGTTCCTTCACCCTCGATGGAGACGGTTCCATCCGAATTCACCGTCACGATCTGATGCGTCACCCCGGTGAGGCCCGCAATCACATCGGCAGCAGGGATCAGCGTGCCCGAAGCATCCAGAATGCGCAGGGTGAACTTGTCGTCATAGGTGCTGCCGGAGGAATTCACATGCTGCAGATCGAAACTGAGGTCGGCCACCGGATTAGAAAAGTCAAAGCTGGCGGTAATCGGTTCACTGACGCCAAAGGCACCAAAATCCGAAACCGCATAGCCAGATTGCGTTGCATCCCAGGAATTGGCGGAGAAGGTGCCAGTAACGGTTGTGCTATGGCCACCCTCCGTGAGGGTGGTTGAGCCGTTTTCAGCACTGCCACCAGTACCGGTCAGCCAGATATCATTATCCAAGATAGCCATGACGACTCATTCCCTTGCTTCGGGGCACGACGCCGCCCCCAGGGCTCTCTGCCATCAGATCAATGGACGACAACACGAACACCCGCTTCAATCCGCAAGATCTGACAGAGGAAAACGTTAACCTCTCGGCTGGGCTGCGGCAGGGATGGGGCTATTGCGGGTCAAAAATGTGACCGGGCATTGAAATTTTCAGGCTGCGTTTCCCCCTCTCCGACATAGGGTTTGGGACCTATGCGCGCCCTGCGCCGCGCACGATCTTCTCTTGCCACGCCCCCCTGTTGTCGGCAAAGCTCCGCGCCAGCGAAGAGACCCCAACTGCAGGAGACCGCAGGCATGAGCCATTTTCCCTATCGCCTCACCACACCTATCGGCTCAGCCGCGACGCTGGGGTTGATTGCGCTGCAGGTGGATGAAACCATCGAGCAGGATTTTCGCCGCCTTTTTGTGGCCCATGATGTGGCGCTCTATGTCAATCGCATCCCCTCTGGCGCGGCGCTGACCCCCGATACCATCGCCCAGATGGGGCGCGATCTGCCCGCCGCCGCCGCACTGCTGCCGCAGGCGGCGGAGTTTGATGCCGTCGCCTATGGCTGTACCTCCGGCACCACGTTGATTGGCGTGGATCGGGTCCGGGATCTGGTTCAGGGGGCCGTGAGCACCCGCCATGTGGCGCAGCCGCTGACTGCGACGCTGACCGCCTTTGCCGCGTTGGAGATTTCTTCAATCGGGCTGGTTTCCCCCTATATAGACACGGTTTCCGGCCCGATGCGGCACACGTTTGAGGCCGCAGGCTACGCCGTGCCCGCCATGGTGTCCTTTGGCGAAGAGGTGGAGGCCAATGTCGCCCGCATCGATCCCGCATCGATTCACGCGGCGGCGCTGGAGGTTGGCACCAACCCGCAGGTCGAGGCGGTCTTTCTCAGCTGCACCAATCTGCGCACGCTGGATATCATCGCCGATCTGGAACAGAGCCTGGGCAAACCGGTGGTGAGCAGCAATCAGGCGCTGGCCTGGCATATGGCGCGACTGTCCGGCGCCCCCTTGGCCGCGGATGCGCCCGGGGTCCTGTTTTCCAAACCGCTACCGCAGCCCCAATAGGCAATCCCTTGCCCTGGCAATAGCTGCAGGCCCAAAGACCCACATCATCACAAAAAGCCCGCCCGACATCTCTGCCGGGCGGGGGTGATTATCTTGCGATTTCGGAGGCTGCGGATCAGTTGCCCGATCCCTCCTCAGTCTCTTCGCCGCTTAGGCTGTTGGGCGCAAAGGCACCGCCAAAACCAGAGTTGTTATCCCCGGTTCCACCAGTACCTTCCTCTTCGCCTTCGAGGTTGGTTGGTGCAAAGACATTGCCAAAACCCGAGTTATTGCCGGTCGGCTGGGACTGTGCAGGCGCGGTACTTCCCTGCTCTGTCTCTTGCTGCTGACGACGCAACTCGCGCTGACGGCGCAACTCCTGAATACGCTCTTCGGTTTCCAGGCGCTTTTGTTCTTGCACATTGGCAATACACTGCTGCGGGCTGTAGACTGTTGCGGTGCCGACCACGACCACCGTAGCACAGGCCACGATCACCAGGCCTACGGCGGCCCAGTTAGAGCTGAGGAAGCCGGGCATCTTGATCCGGCCAGAGCTCAGCTCTTCGACTGTTGCCTCCTTGCGGGCCAGGGCCACCAGCTCTTTGCGGCGGATATTGGCCTCATTGAACAGCGCCGCAAACACCGTGAGCAACACGATGATAAAGGCCAGAGCCGAGATCGCCGGAGTGATGCCATAGCGGACTTTTTGCGCCAGTTCGATGGTCAGGGTTGGATATTCGCCAAAGGTGAAGGTGGTGGTGTTGTAGTTCTCAAAGCTCGCCAGGAAAGCCAGCACCGCAGCAGAGGCGATGGCGGGTTTCATGAAGGGCAACAGAACCTTGCGGAACGCCTGCGCATGGGAAGCACCAAGATCCAGCGCCGCCTCGGTGAGGGCAATGTCATAGCGCTGCAGGCGTGCTACCAGCACCAGCATGCAGTAGCTGGCAATAAAGGTGGACTGGCCAATCACGGTCAGGAACAGCCCGTTGGACAGAAAGCTGTCGGCCTCCAGCCCCAACATGCGGTTGATCCGATCCCAGAACACCAGGGTCGAGATACCGATGACAACACCCGGCACCAGGATCGGCGCAATGATGATGGTGTAATAGGTCGCCCGCAACTTGGGCCAGATCTGGGTCAGCATCAAAGCGCCGGCCAGCCCCATGGCCACCGAGAGCACCACTGTGCCAGCCCCCACCAACACCGAGTTCCAGATGCCATTGAGGATCCGTTCGTCCTGGAACAGGGCCGAGAACCACTCAAAGGTCAGGCATTCCCAGGGCGCCGCCCGTGGAAACCCCGGAGAGTTGAAGGCGGTAACCGACATGATCACCAGCGGGCCGAGCAGATAGGCAAAGAAGATCGCCAGATAGCCCCAGATGCTGATACGCATAAGTGAGAGGTTCTTCATTTGCCGATATCCCCCATGTTCACCTTGAAGACCCGCATCAAAGCAAGCACCAAGAGGATACAGGTGACCAGCAGCACCACGGCATAGGCCGCGCCCTGAGGCCAATCAGAGTTGTCGTTGAATTGCTGATAGATCAGCTGCGTGAACCAAAGCGACGACGGACCACCCAGGATCTGCGGCGCCGCGAGCGCCCCGGCAGACAGCATGAACACCATGGTACAGCCAGAGCTGATCCCCGGTTTGGCATAGGGAATGACCACGCGACGATGGATCATCGGCCAGCTGGCCCCCATGTCACGTGCCGCCTCGATCTGATTGCGATCCAGGCTTTCGATCACGTTGTAGATCGGGAAGATCATCAACAGGATATAGGCATAGCCCAGACCCGCATAGAGCGCGATGTCGTTGCGCACAAAGTCAAAGGGCGTGTCGAATATCCCGGCAGCCACCAGCAGGTTGTTCAGAACCCCGGTTTCGCCAAAGATGATGCGCAACGCAAAGGCGCGCAGGATCTCGTTGATCCAATAAGGAATAATCAGCATCAACGCAAAAATGCGGATGTGATTGCCCTTGGTCTGGGCCAGGTAATAGGCGATCGGGTAACACAGGATCAGGTTGAAGATGGTGACAAAGATTGCCGCGATCAGGGTGCGGTAAAACACCTTCAGGTCGACAACGTTATAGTCCTGGCTGCCGCCCTCGGGGCCAAACACCAGATAGCTATAATTCTCCATCGTATAGACGTCCTTGGGCCCGCCGATCTCAGGCGGCGGCAGGTTGGGACGGAAGGAGAAATCCAGCATCGACAGCTGCGGCAGGATGATCAGGCCAATGGTCCAGAACAACACCAGTCCCAGCATCAAGGAGCCGACACCCAGGCCGTTGCGATCAAAGAATTCTTTCAGGAAACGGGGCATTGCCGGTCTCCCTATTCGGTGGCCAGATCGCCTGCGGGCAGGGCCACGGCGTTCTGGACATCATATTGCAGGGTCATCGGTTCCCCCTTGTGGCTGTCAAAGGACTGCCCCAGGTTCGGCAATGAGACCTTCATTTCCTTGCCGCCTTCGCCTTCCATGAAGATATTGAAAACATTGCCTTCAAATTCTTCGTTGGTGACAGTGGCAGTCACAAAGTGATCGCCTTGGGTGCCAACAGGCGCCAGCGCAAAGGCCTCCGGACGGATGAACATCATCGCATCGTCACCGGGCTTCATCTTGCCCTGATTGGCAGAGGAAACACGCGCCAACAGTTCGCCTGACCGATTGGTTGCGATCAGTGCGGTATCCCCCTGCACCTGTTTCACGGTGCCGCGAAAGACGTTGTTCTCGCCCACAAAAGAGGCGGCAAAGGCGGTCGCCGGATCGTTGTAGATGGCCTTGCCATCGCCGATCTGGTCGATCACCCCGGCACGCATGACCGCAATATTGTCGGACATGGTCAGGGCTTCGCCCTGGTCGTGGGTGATGTAGATAAAGGTAATGCCAACCCGTTTCTGGATTTCACGCAGCTCTGTGCGCATGTGCTGGCGCAGTTTGAGGTCCAGCGCCGAAAGCGGTTCATCCAGCAACAACACATCCGGCTCAGCACAAAGCGCACGGGCGATTGCAACCCGCTGCCGCTGACCGCCCGACAGCTCGGAGGGCAGTTTGTCGCCCTGGTCCGGCAGCGCGATCATATCCAACAGCTCATCGGCGCGTTTGCGACGCTCCTTGGCCGAGGCCCCCTTGATTTCCATCGAGAAGGTGATGTTTTCCCAGACTTTCATCAGCGGAAACAGCGCCAGGTTCTGAAAGATCAGGGCGGTGGGACGTTTGTTGGGACCGATGCCCCGCATGTCGTTGCCACCGATCAGGACCTGTCCCTCGCTGGGATCCAGAAAGCCGGACACGGCCCGCAAAATCGTTGTCTTGCCGCAGCCCGATGGGCCAAGGAAAGAGAAGAAATCGCCCCCATTGATGTTCACATTTGCGTCGCGCACGGCGACAAAATCTCCAAAGCGGATCCAGAGGTTTTCAAGATCTACGCCGACCCCAGCACTCATGTGGTCTCTCCCCAGCTCGCAGCTCTTTTGACCGGCGGAGGATACCCCCGGCGCAAACAGGCTGCTCTGTTCATTCAGATGTGTATTATGCGCCATAGACGCGGGACTGGCCCCCGAAAGCTCCGGGGGCCAGTTTCGAATTCAATAACGGATCAAGCGCTTTTGAATTTGTTGACGAACTCGGTGCGCACTTCAGCGTACCAGGGTGCTTCAGCAGGCCAGGGGTTCAGGTTGGCCAGGCTGTCACCAGGATAGGCTTCGGCAAAGTTCTTTTTGTAGACATCACCGGAATAGGTGTCTGCACCCAATACCGGCGAGTTGTAGCCGTGGCTGTCGATCGCCTTGCCTGCTGGCTCTTGCTGGAACGCGTAATCGATGAAGGCATAGACCTGCTCTTCGTTTTGCGCGCCAACAGGCATCGACATACCGTCAACCCAAGCCATCGCACCCTCGACAGGGGATTGATAATGCACCGGCTCACCAGCGGCTTTCAGGGCCAGCGGCGGACCATCCCAGGTCTGACCAACCACAACGCCTTCGTTCAGCAACCCGTTTTTCTGGGTGTCAGCATCGTTCCAGATCAGTTTGATGCGATCTTTGCGTGCCATGCACCAATCGGTGATCTGGCCCCAGACTTCGCGCATGGTGTCTTCGTCGCCATAGGCGGCCCAGACAGAACCCTGGTCCATTTCACCGGAGGCTTCCATGTAGAGGCCGGCACCCAGCATCATCGAATGAGCACGGCCCATGGTCTTGCCTGCATTTTCTTCGGACCAGACGTCGCCATAGGAGGGCGCATCGCCTTCTGGCAGCCATTTGTCGGTCCGGTAAGCAATGCCTTCGGTCCCCCAGATATGTGGCAGCCAATGCACGCCGGCACCTTCAAAGTTCCAAGCACTTGTGCCGATCTTGGCCATCGCCGGGTTTACCGCGTCGATGTTGACCTTGTTCATGTCGAAGGGCTTGAGCAACTCCAGTGGGCCCCACTGAAGCGACCGGTTGTTGGTGGGCGAGACGATGTCAAAGCCCTGACCTTTGGTGGCCTTCATCTTATTGATGATTTCTTCGTTCGAACCGATACCGGTGTAGTTTACCTTGATGCCGGTCTTGGCCTCAAAGCCCGCAAGAAATTCTGGTGGCAGATAGTCCGACCACATCAGAATGTTGATCTCACCCGAGGAAGCCAGCGCGCTTTTGGAATAAAGCGGAGCCGCCAAGGCCGCGGCACCTGCGCTTTTCAGCAGTGTCCGGCGTGAAACACGAGATTTGGTAGTCATATTCAATTTACTCCCAGTTGGGTTGTTGGTTTTGTTTATTTTTGTTTTTGGTCTTCGAAAGTCTGCGGGGCTTCGTGCCCCACAAACAGTGACAGTTTCAAAAATGGATAAGTCCAAAATGCAGCTTTGGCGCTGCACCATGGCTCCAGTTTTCGAACAGCCCCGCTCGTCTCACCTCAATTCGGGCAATCTAGGGCGGTGTTGTAACAGTAGTTTGCGCGCCAAAGGCCTTTGCGTCAACGTCGATGCCGAGCGCATGACGCACAGGCATGTTTGCGCTAAACCGCCAAGCCAATCAGCGCGACTCCCACTGCCATCAATGCGGCAGCCCCCAGGCGCCGCTTCCAGTTTCCCTCCTTTAGAACAACAAATCCGATGAGCGCAGCAAAGATCACCGAGGTTTCGCGCAAGGCCGACACCGCCCCCAGGGGCGCAAAGTTCTTGGCATACAGAACCAACCCATAAGCCGTCATCGACACCCCCCCGCCAGCGATGCCAATCAGCCAGCTGCGCAACGGGACCTGCGCAAGCACCTGACGTCGCCGCAGTCCGATAAAGCCCGAAATGAAGATATGGCCAAACGCCCCCCAGGCCCAATAGCTGAGCGTATTGCCCGACAGGCGCACGCCCAGCCCGTCCACCAGCGAGTACAGCGAGATGCAGAACCCGGTGCCCAGCGCAAAAAGAAGGGCGCTACGATCGACACCGGATTTCAGCGCCTTCCAGCTGCTCAGCTGGATGCCAAAGGCAATCACCGCAATGCCGATCCAGGCCTGCAGTGGCAGCACTTCTCCGGCAAAGATCATCGCCCAGAACGCCACCAGGGCGGGCACAATGCCACGCGCAATCGGGTAGACGACGCTCAGGTCGCCATGTTTGTAGGCCTGCCCCAGCATGTAGAAATAGCCAAAATGGATCACCGTCGACAGCGCCACATAGCCCAGGCTTTCCAGTTCCGGCAGCGGCAGCACCAGCACCATGACCGCACCGGGAATCACATGGCCCAAGGCCACCAGACCCAGGGTTGTGGTACGGTCCGCTGCCGTTTTTACAATTGCGTTCCACACCGCATGTAACAGGGCAGCCGACAGAATGATGGCGACAACAAAGGGCGTCATAGTGCAAAGCACCTTTTTGATGAGAAGAAGATCGGGGGTGGTTCAGAGCCTGTTTTGCTCGAAATCAGGACGCCTCCATATCTTCGATCAGCCGCGTTTCCAGCAATTGGCCGTTCTGATACAGCACCGGATATGAGATCGCCGCCACATGGCTGTTGAATTCTCGCAACGCCCGCAGGGTTTCCAGATGGATATCCGAAGTGTCAAAGCTGTTGCGCTCGCCACGTTGCAACCGTTTCAGATGGCGCTTGCGACTGTCGCGTTCCATCCGTTTCAGCTCGGTCTTTTCCAGATTGAGCAATCGCGCGCTTTCCAGATCCCCGGAGATCAGCACGTTGGAGGCCAGCCGCAGGTTCGCCATGATCGCCTCATGCATGCGCAGGATTTCGCCCCAGCCCTCCGTCGAGAACCGCAGGTTCTTTTTGTGCAGATCCCCCGCCAGCACCGCCAGTCGCCGTGCCGCCACATCCCCCGCCGTTTCCAGCCGGATGGCATATTCCACCATTTCGCGCGCCATCTTCAAATCGGCCCGGCTGAAATCGGCCTCCGGAATATCCGCCACATAAGAGCGGATCCCCGACAGGCAGGTATTGACCTCCGGATCCAGCGCCTGCAGCGCCTTGATCTGCTCCTTGTCACCGGATTGGTACAGATCCGCCACGGGACGGAACATGGTCTCGACCAGGTCGCTCATCCTCAAAAGTTCGCGCTTGAGATTGGCCAGCATCTGCGGCGGCGGACCATAGCTGCCCGGCTCCAGCGCGCTCACAGGGCGTCCCGCAAGACCGGCATCGGGTGCTGCAGGTTCAGGCATCAGTTGTGACATCAGGGGCGCGATCCGGGCGCAGATCGGCAGCGCCAACAACAGGAGCGAACCGTTGAAGGCAAGATGGGCATAAACCAGCATCTGACCACCCGGCGCCTCTCCCAGCTGCCCCGCCGCCAAAGGCGAGTTCACCGCCACAAGGCAGACCACGGCCCAACTGCCGCGCAGCCCCAGATTGGCAAAGGGAATACGCCGCGCGCTTTGGCTCATGCCGCGGCTCAGCCAGACCGGAATGAAACCAGAGCCAAAATTGGCCCCCAGGACCAGCGACAACCCGGCCTCAAATGGGATGGCACCAATCTGCACCAGGGTCACGCACATCAGGATCGCGGCCACCGAAGAATGCATCACAAAGGCCAGCGCGCCACCAACCAGAAAGGCGGTGATATAGTCGCGCGCCAGATAGCCCGCCACCGCAGGCAGAAAGGCACTGTCGCGGATCGGGTCCATCGCCTCGCGCAGGAACCGCAGGGAAATCAGGATAAAGGCGATCCCCATCAGGATCCGCCCCGCCTGCCGGGTCTTCTTGCCTTCGGTTTTGACAAAGAGATAGCCGCCCAGCGCCAGTAGCACCGGCACCAGCCAATCCAGATTGAAGGACAGGATCTGAATGATCAGAGCGGAGCCAAGATCCCCGCCCAGAACGATGGCCAACCCGGTTGGAAACCCCAGATAGCCCCCCGCGGCAAAGCCGGTCACCAGCAGTGTCACCGCCGCAGAGCTTTGCAACACCAGCGCCAGGCCGATGCCCACGCCGCCCGCATGCAGCTGGCTGCCGGTCCCGGTCAACAACCGCTGAAACGAAGCGCCATAGCTACGCTCGATGCCGGTCCGCACCATGCGCACGGCAAACAGCAGGAACATGGTGGCTCCGGCCAGGCTGACGAGGAAGGTCAGAATTGCCATGTCAGTCTCCTTTTGCCGGGGGTGCGGCCAATATGAATTCGGTGCCCCATTCCGCCATGGCGCGGGCCAGTTTCTTGCCCGGCTCGCGATCGCTGACCAAAAGATCCAGCTCCTGCGGGGAAGGACCCAGATGGGGGGCGCGCTCGTTGAACTTGGAATGGGCGGTCACCACAAACACCTGCTCTGAGGCCCGCGCCACCGCAATTGCAAGCTGTGCCTCATCGGCATTGTGGAACAAAAGCCCGTGCTTGGACGAAACCGCATCCGCTGACAGTACCGCGACATCAAAAACAAAGCGGCCCGCCTGTTGTTCTGCCATGGGACCAAAGGTGCCGCGCTCATCGCTGCTCATCTCGCCGCCCAGAACATGCAAGCGGCTGCCATTATGGTTGACCAGCATCTGCGCCACCCCGATGGAATTTGTCACCACCACCAGATCGCGCCGCAGCCGCAGGGCCTCTGCCACAAAGGAGGTGGTCGATCCCACATCCAGGAACACTGTCATCCCGTCCCGGATCTGCGGCAGGGT
Source organism: Roseobacter sp. (assembly GCA_015665415.1). Lineage (GTDB taxonomy): Bacteria > Pseudomonadota > Alphaproteobacteria > Rhodobacterales > Rhodobacteraceae > Pseudophaeobacter. The sequence continues at coordinate 384,462 of JADFAE010000007.1, read as the reverse complement.
GGCCGCAGCGATGATTTTCTTCTCCGCGGTATCTTCTCCCAAGCGACGAAAGATGCTGGGACCGGCCTGTGGCCCCGCCAGATAGGCACCGCCATGCACACGTTCCACCGCGCCTGCCTTGGCAAGCGACTTGATGCTTCGCCGAATGGTTTCTTCGGAGACATCCAGCATTTTGGCTAGTTCCGCACTGCGCCCGGACCCGCCCAGCCGCTGCAGCGCTTCCATCAGCGCCAGCTCACGGTGGGACAGGTTATTCAGGCTCGGCATTCAGGACATTCCAAAGTTCAATCGCAAGTTCCGCGGAACCTGTCACAAATCGGGCAGAAACCGCAAGGAAAAACCCACAAAAACACAACCAAACGGTCACTCGCCTTCATTTATAACGCAAAAACCCTTCCCAAATCACAACAAGCAGGCTTATCTGGCCGCGAAATCTACCCCACGGCCGCCAAAGGATCCGCTTATGTCTGGCACAGCCTCCCAACAGATACCCCAGCCGAAGAATGTGCTCTTCATCCTGATCGATCAGCTGCGTGCTGACTGCCTGACTGGCGCACTGGCCGCCCATGTCGACCTCCCCAATCTGCGCGCCCTGATGGCAGAGGGCGTCACCTTTGAGAACAACTACACCGTGGTAAACCCCTGCGGCCCGTCGCGTGCTTCGATCCTGACCGGGCAATATGCGATGAACCATCGATCCGTGCGCAACGGCACGCCGCTGCGCCATGACATTCCGACCCTGCCCGGCGAAATGCGCAAGGCGGGCTACACGCCGATGCTGTTTGGCTATACCGATACATCGCGTGATCCCCGCGTGCATCACGCCAATGATCCGGCCATCCGCACCTATGAGCAGCACATGCAGGGCTTTCAGGAGATGCTCGAGATGCGGCTGGAGATGTCCTATCCATGGCGGGCCCATCTGCTGAGCAAGGGCTATCAGTTCGACGATTACTGGGATCTGCACAAACCGGTCTCCCCCACCGGCGCAGCACCAAAGCTGAATGATCCCGCACCCTATGCTGCCGAAGACAGCGATACGGCCTTTTTGACCGACCGCTTTCTGGCCACCATGCCGGCCTATCGCGATCAGGGCTGGTTTGCCCATCTGACCTATATCCGACCGCATCCGCCGCTGGTGGCACCTGCGCCTTACAACAGCATGTATGATCCCGCCACACTGCCGCTGCCCGCCCGGCGTGGCACGATGGCAGAGGAATGCGCCCTGCATCCCTTTTTCACCCCCACCACCCAGGCCTATTCCCCGGCCTCGGCCGTTCTGGGCTTTCCGGATCTGGAGCCCAGCGACCAGAATATCCAGACCCTGCGCGCGCTGTATCTGGGGTTGGCCAGCGAGGTCGATGCCCATATCGGTCGGGTGCTGCGCTTTCTCAGGGACAGTGGCCAGGAGGGCAACACCCTGGTCGTGCTCAGCGCCGATCACGGCGAGATGCTGGGGGACCGCCACAGCTGGGGCAAGTTCTCGGTCTATGATGCGGCCTACAAGACCCCGCTGATCATCCGCATGCCCGGAAATCAGGCCCAGGCCGGAGTGCGACGCCAGGAGGTCACGGAATCCATCGACCTCACCCCCACCATTCTGGACTGGGTGGGACAGGAGATCCCCAATGCCATGGACGGTGCTTCATTGCTGCCGCTGGTTCAGGGGGCACCCCCTGCCGATTGGCGACAGTATTCGTTTTCTGAGCTGGATTTTGGCGAGCCCGAAGCCCCCACAGGCTGGCAGCAGTTTCTTGGCACCACCGCATCAGACTCCAGCCTGGCCATCCTGCGCGATGGGCGCTTCACTCTGGTGGAATTTGCCGCCGACCTGCCGCCGCTACTGTTTGACCATCACGGCGCAGGTGAGATGGAAAATGTCGCCGAAGATCCCGCCTTTCAGGGCGATCTGGCCCGCCTTTGCCGCCAGATGCTGCGCCATCGCATGCGCAACATGGACCACACGCTATCGCTCCATTCAATCACCAGCGACGGGCCGCGCCAGCAAAACCGACACCGTCCCGGCAGCTGACTGCAACCGCGACGCTTTTCTTGACCCAGACGGCGTCTTTCGGGCAGAAGGGGCATCAAGTTTAGCGTTAACATGGCGAGACAGGATCCGCCGTAAATTGGGATGCCCGCCATGACCAGCCTGCACCAGGATGCCAGAGTATTGTTTGACGCAGCGGTGGCGCGGGCCGATCCGGCGCTGGCCCTGCGCCAGACGCTTGCAGTGACGCCCTTGCGCTCACCGCAGACCGGCGGTCAGAGCTATGTTCTGGCGGTTGGCAAGGCTGCCGTACCGATGATGCAAGAGGCGCTTGCCCATATTTCCGAGCCGCGTCAGGCCCTGGTGGTGACCAATCCTGAAAACCTGCGCCAGGTACCCGGCGCGCAGGTTCTGGCCGGATCACACCCGGTGCCGGATCAGGCCAGCGCCGCCGCCGGGGCTGCGGTTCTGGAGTTCCTGTCGCAGACTACCGCGCAGGATCAGGTCATTGTGCTGGTCTCGGGCGGTGGGTCTGCCTTGATGGTGGCCCCTGCACCGGGGTTGACGCTGGCGGACAAGGCCGCCTTGGGGCAGGCGCTGCTGTCCTCGGGGCTGGAAATCAACGAGATGAACCTGATCCGCCAGCAGCTGTCCCAGCTCAAAGGCGGCGGATTGCTGCAACAGGCGGCTCCGGCCCCTGTCAGCGCCTATATCCTGTCGGACGTGATCGGCGACGATTTGCGCGCCATTGCCTCCGGGCCAACCACCTCCCCGTTGGGGACCCGCGCCGAGGCCCGCGCAAGCCTGCAACAGGCCAGGATATGGCAGGACCTTCCCCCTGCCGTGAAAACCCATTTGGAAACGGAACCAGAAGCCAAGCCACTGCCGGCGGCACAAAACACCCTGATCGGCTCCAACCGGCACAGCCTGGCCGCGATGATGGACAAGGCCAGGGACCTGGGCTGGCAGCCGCAACTGATCAGCGATCAGTTGATTGGCGACGTCAGCGAGGCCGCAGAGCACATTTTGCAGGCCGCAAAATCAGCCCCGATGGATCGCCCCGTCGCCCTGATCTTTGGCGGTGAAACCACAGTACGGCTGACCGGAAGCGGGCGTGGCGGACGCAACCAGGAACTGGCCCTGCGCCTGGCCCAGCGTGGTGCCCAAGAGCTGTCCGGAGATTGGTTGTTCCTGTCGGGGGGCACCGACGGGCGCGATGGTCCAACCAAAGCCGCGGGCGGTATAGCCACCGCACAAACCTGGGCGGCAATTTCTGAGGCCGGTGCAGATGCAGACGCGCTACTGGCCAATAATGACAGCTACGCCGCCCTCAAGGCGGCCAATGCTCTGCTGATGACCGGCGGCACCGGCACCAATGTCGCGGATGTTCAGGTCTTTCTGCGTCGCGCCAGCTAGACGGCGCTACAGGTCGATACCATCAAGATCATTGAGAAGATCGAGCAACGCCTCATAGCGCTCCTCACCCATTTTTTCGCGGGTGCGGGCCACCAGTGCCAGGCTTGCCGCGATATTGGCCTCGATGATCTCTTCGCCCGCCGGGGTGATCCTGATCACCTGGCGACGCCGGTCCACCAGGTCACGCTCGCGGCTGATCAGACCTTTTTCATCGAGTTTTTGCAGAATGCGGGTCAGGCTGGGCAACAATAGACAGGCCTGATCGGCAATCTGCGTCGGATCAATGGCGCTGCTTTCCTGCACCACCCGCAGAACGCGCCATTGCTGCTCCGTGAGATTCACATCGCTCAGCAGGTTGCGAATCGGCCCCATGACGCGCTCACGCGCACGTAGCAAGGCGATTGGGAGCGATCGGGACGTGGAAGGCAATCTATCTGTCATGATCATTTATCACCCCAAAACCGCCCTAAAGGCAATTGGCACCGTGGTTTTTTCACCGATTGACTGCTTGGCTCGAAATTGCTACACATGTTAACAATATTCTTGCAGCCCACTCGCAGACAGAAGGACCCGGCCCGTGCCTCACTTTATGCTGGACTACTCGCCCAATCTGGAAGGTGAGGTCGACATGCCCGGCCTTTGTGAGTGCCTGCGCCGGACCGCCATCGAGACCGGCGTCTTTCCCAAGGCCGGAATTCGGGTCCGCGCCTTTGCCGCAACCCATGTTTCCATCGCAGATGGAGATGCAAAACACGGCTATATCGACATCTCGGTCCGGCTGCGTGCCGGTCGCGATCTGGCCACCCGCAAGGCTGCCACCCAAGCCATCTTTGACGCCGCCCGGGAATTTCTGGAACCGGTCCTGGCCCGTCGATCCCTCGCGCTGTCGTTTGAGATGCGCGACATCGATCCTGAACTCTCACCCAAAACCGGCACCATCCGCGATCATCTGGAGGATGAATAATGTCCACTCTGAATACCAATATCGACAGGCTGAACGGCTATCTCGCCCGTTTTCAGGACACTGGAATCCAGAACTTGATCAACGGTCAAACTGTTCCAGCGGCCTCGGGCGTCACCTTTGACACCACCTCTCCGGTGGATGAAAGCGTAATCTGTTCGGTCGCCCGCAGCAGTGCCGCAGATGTGGACGCCGCCGCCGAGGCCGCCAAAGCCGCCTTTCCCGCCTGGCGCGACATGCCCGCGCTGGAACGCAAGAAGATCCTGATCAAGATCGCCGAAGGCATCGAGGCCCGCGCCGAAGAGATCGCCTTTTGCGAATGCTGGGACACCGGTCAGGCCCTGCGTTTCATGTCCAAGGCCGCACTGCGCGGAGCAGAGAACTTTCGCTTTTTTGCCGATCAGGTGACAGCTGCCCGCGACGGCAAAAACCTGCAATCGCCCACACTGATGAATGTCACCACGAGAGTGCCAATTGGCCCGGTGGGGGTGATTACCCCATGGAACACGCCCTTTATGCTGTCGACCTGGAAGATTGCCCCCGCCCTGGCGGCCGGCTGCACCGTGGTACACAAACCGGCCGAATTCTCACCGCTGACCGCACGTATTCTGGCCGAGATCGCCCATGAGGCCGGATTGCCCGATGGGGTCTGGAACCTGGTCAACGGCTTTGGCGAGGACGCGGGCAAGCGCCTGACCGAACACCCCGCCATCAAGGCCGTCGCCTTTGTCGGCGAAAGCCGCACCGGATCCCTGATCACCAAACAAGGCGCCGACACCCTGAAGCGGCTGCATCTGGAGCTGGGGGGCAAGAACCCCGTGGTGGTCTTTGAGGACGCCGATCTGGAGCGCGCACTGGATGCGGTGATCTTCATGATCTACTCGATCAACGGCGAGCGCTGCACCTCTTCGTCGCGCCTGCTGGTGCAAGACAGCATTCGTGAAGAATTTGAGGCCAAGCTGATTGAGCGCGTCAACAACATCCGCGTCGGTCACCCGCTGGACCCTGCGACCGAAATCGGCCCGCTGATTGCTCAGGAACATTTCGACAAGGTGACCAGCTATTTCGACATCGCCAAGGAAGATGGTGCCACGGTCGCAGCCGGCGGCGTGACCGTGGGCGATGCGGGCTTCTTTGTGCGCCCGACACTGTTCACCGGGGCCCACAACAAGATGCGCATCGCCCAGGAAGAAATCTTTGGCCCGGTGCTGACCTCGATCCCCTTTGCAACAGAGGAAGAGGCGCTGGAGATGGCCAATGACACCGACTACGGCTTGACGGGCTATGTCTGGACCGCTGATCTGACCCGCGCGCTGCGCTTTACCAATCATCTCGAGGCCGGGATGATCTGGGTAAACTCGGAAAACGTCCGTCACCTGCCGACGCCATTTGGCGGCGTCAAAGCCTCGGGCATTGGCCGCGATGGTGGCGATTGGTCCTTTGACTTCTACATGGAGCAAAAACACATCGGCTTTGCGCTCGGACAGCACAAGATCCCGCGCCTCGGCGCGTGATGCACCTCAGGGAAACGCGCACCCTTTTTACTCTTTGAGGAGATAAAGACATGGGACAGATTGTTCTTGCCGCCAAAGTGACCCACGTTCCGACCATGCTGATGTCGGAACAGGACGGCCCCATCAAAGGCAAACGCCAGGCCGCCATCGACGGCCATTACGAGATCGCCCGCCGCGCCAAGGAGCTGGGCGTTGATACAGTTGTGATCTGTGACACCCACTGGATGATCAACGCCGGCTTTCACATCAACTCCAACTCCAAATTCGAAGGCATGTTCACCTCCTCCGAGTTCCCGCAGTTCATCCAAGACATGCCCTATGACTACGAGGGCAACCCGGATCTGGGTGATGCGATTGCCCGGATCGCCTCTGACAAGGGGGCCTATACGCTGTCGCATCAGCTGGACAGTCTGGAGCTTGAATACGGCTCTTTGGTGCCGATGCGTTTCATGAGCCGCAAACACAAGATGAAGGTGGTCTCGATCGCGGCCTGGTGCAGCACCCATGACCATGATGAAAGCCGCCTGATGGGCGAGGCGATCCGCGAAGCGGTCGAGGCCTCGGACAGCAGGGTTGCGCTGATTGCCTCCGGGTCGCTATCGCATAAAATGTTCTCGAACAAGGACTACGCCCCCAAGAACGGCACCTTCAACATCGCCTCCGAGTTCAACCGCCAGATGGATCTGCGGGTTCTGGATATGTGGCAGAACGGGGACCACGCCACGTTCCTGGAGATGCTGCCGGACTATTCCGATCAATGTTGCGGCGAGGGTGCCATGCACGACACGGCAATGTTGTATGGCGCGCTTGGCTGGGACAAATATCAGGGGAAATGCGAAGTCATAACTGATTATTTCCCCTCCTCCGGCACCGGCCAGACCAATGTGATTTTCCCGGTCACCTGAGCCCCGCCCAACCAAGACCCTGCTCTTAGGAGAACCTCTGATGCCCGTCCCTGCCCCCGTGCTTTACCCGCCTTTCAATATTCTACGTCTCAGCCATGTGGAGTACCGCGTCACTGATCTGGCCGCGTCACGCAAGTTCTACGTCGAGATCCTGGGCCTGCAGGTTACCGAAGAAGACGACAGCCGCATCTATCTGCGGGCCATGGAAGAACGCGGCCATCACTGCATCATTTTGGTGCAGGCAGAGCGCGCCGAAGTGGGCGTGTTGGGGTTCAAGCTGTTTGACGAGCCGGACCTCGACAAGGCCGCCGAATTCTTTGCCGCCAAGGGCCTGCCAGTCGAATGGGTCGAGCGCCCCCACATGGGGCGCACCCTGCGCACCCGCGACCCCTGGGGCATCCCGCTGGAGTTCTATGTCAAGATGGAGCGGTTGGCTCCAATCCATCAGCAATACAGGCTCTATAACGGGGTAAAACCGCTGCGCATCGATCATTTCAATATGTTCAGCGCCGACGTCGATGCCTCCGTTGCCTTCTACAACGAGATCGGGTTTCGGGTGACCGAATACACCGAGGACGACGAAAGCGGCAAGGTCTGGGCCGCCTGGATGCACCGCAAGGGCGGGGTGCATGACGTCGCCTTTACCAATGGCACGGGTCCGCGCCTGCACCACAGCGCGTTCTGGGTGCCAACACCGCTGAACATCATCGATCTGCTGGATCTGATGTCGACCACGGGCTATGTCAACAACATCGAACGCGGCCCTGGTCGGCACGGCATCTCCAATGCCTTTTTCCTTTATGTGCGCGACCCCGACGGCCACCGGATCGAGATCTATTGCTCGGATTACCAGACTGTCGATCCGGATCTGGAGGCGATCAAATGGTCGCTCAAGGATCCGCAACGCCAGACCCTGTGGGGTGAACCCGCACCGCGCAGCTGGTTCGAAGAGGGGTCCACGTTTGAAGGCAGCGAACCGCAGGAAAGCGCCCTCAAGGCACAGCCAATCATTGCACCGTAACTCCAGGATCTCGTCCGTTCCGAGGGTGGGCGCAATCGCGCCCGCCCTGGGGGCGGGGCGGACGCGATCCGAGCCGCTGTGCGGCCCGGAAAGAAAAGGACCAAATCATGAAATGGGATGAATTTTCCGAATGGGGCCGTCGCGTCGCCGACTGGACCCAGGATTATCACCAGACCGTCGGCGAGCGCCCGGTGCGCGCCAATACCGAACCCGGCGATATCCTCAATGCGCTGCCCTCAACCCCGCCAGAGGGCGGCGAGGGTATGGAGGCGATCTTTGCCGATTTTGAAGACATCGTGATGCCGGGTATCACCCATTGGCAGCACCCGCGCTTCTTTGCCTATTTCAACTCCAATGCCTCCGCGCCTTCGGTGCTGGCGGAATTCCTCGCCTCCGCCATCGCACCACAATGCATGTTGTGGCAGACCTCTCCGGCCGCCACCGAGATGGAAACCCGGATGATGGACTGGCTGCGCCAGGCGCTGGCTCTGCCTGGTGAGTTTCAAGGCGTCATTCAGGACAGCGCCTCCTCTGCCACCCTGGCGGCGGTGCTGACCATGCGGGAAAAAGCGCTGAACTGGCAAGGCAACCAACAGGGGCTGTTTGCCCAAAAACCACTGCGGATCTACTGCTCTGCCGAGGTCCACACCTCTGTCGATCGCGCCATCTGGGTTGCCGGTATCGGCCAGCAGAATCTGGTGCGCATCCCCATCAGGGGCGATTGGCGGGGCATGGACCCAGAGGCGCTGGAGGCCGCAATAGAGTCTGATATTGCCGCCGGATTGCAGCCCGCAGGCGTCATTCTATGCGTAGGCGGCACTGGCACTGGTGCCACCGATCCGGTCGACCGCGTGCTGGCTGTGGCAGAGAAATACGGGCTCTATTCTCACGTAGATGCGGCCTGGGCCGGCTCTGCCATGATCTGCCCGGAATACCGCCACTACTGGCCCGGCATTGAGCGCGCCGACAGTATCGTATTCAACCCGCATAAATGGCTGGGGGTGCAATTCGACTGCTCTGCCCATTTTCTGAAAGATCCCGAGGATCTGGTGCAAACGCTTGCCATCAGCCCCGAATATCTCAAGACCCACGGCAAGGACGGCATCATCAACTATTCGGAATGGTCCGTACCGCTGGGCCGCCGATTCCGCGCGTTGAAAATCTGGTTCCTGATCCGCACCTATGGGCTGGAAGGGCTGCGCGCGCGCCTGCGCAATCACGTCAACTGGTCGGTCAAACTGCATGAAAAGCTAATGTTAGAGCCTGATTTCAAAGTTGTGACCGCGCCGATGTATTCGCTCTGGACCTTCCGGTATGCACCCGCAGGGGCGACGGATCTGGATGCGCTGAACCTGAAACTGGTCAATGCGATCAACGACGATGGCCGCATCTACCTGACCCAGACCCGGGTTGATGGCGATCTGGTGATCCGCTTCCAAGCGGGCCAATTTGAAACCACCGAAGCAGATGTGATGATGGCCTATGACGTCATCACCGAAATCGCGAGAGGCCTGACATGATGCGCTTTGCCACCTATACCGCCGCCGGCAAAACCTTTTACGGCGCCGTCACCGATGCGGGCATGATTGCCCTGTCACCACTGTTCCCCGATTGGCCGAGCCTGCGCGAGGTGATCGCCGCTGACGGCTTTGCCGCATTGGAGAACGCCGCACAGGGCCGTGAAGTCTCCCATACGGATTTCACCTATCAGATCCCGGTGCCAAACCCGGAAAAGATCCTCTGTGTGGGCGTCAACTTTCCGGACCGCAACGCCGAATACAAAGACGGCTCCAACCAGCCCAAACACATGTCGCTGTTTCCCCGCTTTGCCCGGTCTTTCACCGGGGCCGAACAGCCGCTGGTGCGCCCACCGGAAAACCACACGCTGGACTATGAGGGCGAAGTGGCCATTGTCATCGGCAAAGGCGGGCGTCGGATCAAAGCGGAAGATGCCTATGACCATATCGCCGCGCTGACGCTGTGCAACGAGGGCACCATCCGTGACTGGGTGCGCCACGCCAAATTCAACGTGACCCAGGGCAAGAACTGGGACAATTCCGGGGCCATCGGTCCCTGGCTGGTGCCCTTCACCGATGCCAGCCAGTTGGATGATGCCCGGATCCAGACCCGCGTCAACGGCGAGCTGCGCCAGGACGATGTGCTGTCGCGGATGATGTTTCCGATCCGCGAAGAGATCGCCTATATCTCCACCTTCACCACCCTGGTGCCCGGCGACATCATCATCACCGGCACCCCAACAGGCGCAGGCGCGCGGTTTGATCCGCCCAAATATCTGGTGCCCGGTGATGTGGTCGAGGTGGAGGTCGAAGGCATCGGCACTCTGCGCAACACCATCGCTGATGAGATCCTGGAGCAAACGACATGACCCCGGACCAGCACCAAGCCGCCGCCGAGATGCTGCTGAAGGCAGAGAAGAGCGGCCAGCAATGCGGGCTCTTGTCCCTGGCCTATCCTGGCATGACTTTGGAAGACGCCTACGCGGTACAACAGGCTCTAATCCAGGTGAAACTCGCCTCTGGTCGCCGCAAAGTGGGCTGGAAGATCGGCCTGACCAGCCGTGCGATGCAACAGGCGCTCAACATCACCACCCCCGACAGCGGGCTGCTGCTGGATGACATGGTCTTTGCCCATGGTGCCACGGTGCCCAAGGGTCGTTTCATCCAACCCCGCATCGAAGCAGAGATTGCATTTGTAATGAAATCCCCGCTGGCCGGGGCGGACTGCACCCGCGCGGATGTGATCGCTGCCACTGATTACGTGACACCTTCGCTGGAGATCCTGGATACCCGCATCCTGCGCGCCGATCCCGACACCGGTGAGGCCCGGATCATCACCGATACCATCAGCGACAATGCCGCCAATGCCGGGGTGGTGCTGAGCCAGGAACGCCACGCCATTGACGCCCATGACCTGCGCTGGGTCGGCGCCATTGTGCAACGCGATGGCGTAGTCGAGGAAACCGGACTGGGTGCTGGCGTGCTCAACGATCCAGTCACCTCGGTGCTGTGGCTGGCCCGACGCATGGCCGAATATGGACAAGTGATCGAAGCTGGGGATATCGTCCTTTCGGGGTCCTTTATCCGGCCCATCGAATGCCCCTCCGGCAGCGAGATCCAGGCCGATTTCGGGGCCTTCGGATCTGTCGCCCTCTCATTTGAATAGGAATATTCCCATGCCCGCCCCAAAGAACACTTTCAAAACCGCCCTTGCAAATGGCGAGCGTCAAATCGGCTGCTGGATGAGCTTTGCCGAAGGCTCTGTGGCTGAGATCATGGGCACCGCCGGGTTCGACTGGCTGGTGATCGACGGCGAGCACGGCCCCAATGATATCCGCTCGATCCGCGATCAGCTGATCGCGCTGCAGGCCTCGCCCAGCCACCCGGTGGTGCGACTGCCGATTGGTGAGACCTGGATGGTGAAACAGGCCCTGGATGCAGGCGCTCAGAATATCCTGATCCCGATGATAGAGACCGCCGATCAGGCCCGCGAAATGGTACGCGCCTGCCAGTATCCGCCCCATGGCACCCGCGGTGTGGGCGCCACTGCGGCACGCGCCACCCTGTTTGGCTCGATCTCCGAATATATCCAGACCGCCGATCAGGAAATCTGCCTGTTGCTGCAGGTGGAAAACCGGGCGGGCATCGAAAACCTCGATGAAATCCTGGCAGTCGAGGGGGTTGATGGCATCTTCATCGGTCCGGCTGACCTGTCCACCGACATGGGGCATCAGGGCAATTCCGCCCATCCGGAGGTGCGCGCGGTCACGGCTGATGCCATCACGCGGATCCGTGCAGCGGGCAAATCCCCGGGTATTCTTGGCGTCGCAGAAGAAGCCACACAGGCCTATTTCGACATGGGGGCCGAATTCCTCGCGGTTGGCATCGACGTTGTTTTGCTGGCCCAGACCGCACGCAGCCTTGCGGCGAAGTGGCAAGCCAAGTAATCCTCCCTTGCGGGAGATGCAGACTACGTATTTCCCTGCAATTGACCCAAGCAAGAGGCCGCAGCTAGCCTGAAGGCGCAGGAGTGAGACTGCGCCAGCCATGATGCAGCGCGCCCTCAGGGAGGAATGACATGACACGTACTTTGCTTGCAGGAATGGTCTCTGCACTGGCGCTGGCCTCGGCCGCCGCCGCAGATATCAAGATTGCCCATATCTACGGCAAGACCGGCCCCTTTGAGGCCTATGCCAAACAAAGCCACGACGGGCTGATGCTGGGGCTGGAATATGCCACCGGCGGCACCATGGAGATCAATGGCGAGCCCATCGTGGTGATCGAAAAGGACACCCAGCTGAAGCCCGAGAACGGCAAAGCGCTGCTGGAAGAAGCCTACGGCGACGATGAGGTCGATCTGGCCATCGGCCCGGTCAGCTCTGGCGTTGCCCTGGCAATGCTGCCCGTGGCCGAGGAATACGAAAAAATCCTGATCGTTGAGCCCGCCGTGGCCGACAGCATCACCGGTTCCAACTGGAATCGCTATGTGTTCCGCACCTCGCGCAACTCGTCGCAGGATGCGGTCTCCAGCGCCATCGCCCTGGCCGGAGACAACGTCAAGATCGCCACGCTGGCGCAGGACTATGCCTTTGGCCGTGATGGTATCGCTGCCTTCCGCGAGGCGCTGGCCGCCAAGGGGATCGAACTGGTGCACGAAGAATACGCGCCCACCGATACCACCGATTTCACCGCCGCCGGTGAGCGGATCTTCAACGCGATGAAGGATCTGGACGGCGACAAGAAACTGTTTGTGATCTGGGCCGGGGGCGGCAATCCCCTGGGCAAGATCCACGCCATGGACCCCAGCCGCTTTGGCATCGAATTTGCCGGGGTGGGCAATATCCTGGCCGCGCTCAAGGGGTTCAAAGACTATGAGGGCATGGAAGGCGGCACCTATTACTACTACGAGCTGCCCGACAACCCGGTGAATGATTGGCTGGTGAAAACTCATTTTGAACGCTTTGACGGGCCACCAGACTTCTTTACTGCCGGTGGCATGGCCGCAGGCATCGCCGCTGTCGAAGCCATCCGCAAAGCAGGATCTACTGACAGCGAAGAGCTGATCGCCACCATGGAAGGCATGGAATGGGAGACCCCCAAGGGCACCATGCGGTTCCGCGCCGAAGATCATCAGGCGCTGCAGCCGATGTATCACTTCAAGCTGACGGTGCAGGACGGTGTCGACTGGGCCGTGCCGGAACTGGTGCGCGAGCTGAGCATCGACGAGATGCCGGTGCCGATCCGCAATCAGTAAAGCCTGAAACATGATGCAGCATGGCCCGGGGGTTCGCCTGGGCCATGCTGCACAGGCGGCCCCCCAATACCCGGAATTTTGAACATCTCGCCAGAGGCAATCCTGTGGCAGAGTTCCACTGATGGGTAACAATCCGAGACTGTGATGACAGAACCAATTCTGAAGACCACCGATCTGACGGTTCGCTTTGGTGGCCATGTGGCGGTGGATGCGGTGTCTTGCGCCTTTAACGCCGGCGAGCTCACCGCCATCGTCGGCCCCAATGGTGCTGGCAAGACCACCTATTTCAACCTGATCTCGGGCCAGATCCCGGCCTCGGCGGGTCGGGTTTCCTTACGCGGGCGCGACATCACCCGGTCCTCGGTCTCGGCCCGCACCAAGGCAGGCATTGGCCGCGCCTTTCAACTGACCAATCTGTTTCCGGGCCTCTCTGTTCTGGAAAACCTGCGTCTGGTGGTACAGGCCAAACTGGGCCGGGGTTTTAATCTGTGGTCGATGGTGACGCGACATCAGGACCTGACGGATGAGGCCGAGGCGATCCTCGCCCGCGTGCGCCTGCTGGACCAGCGCGATCAGGTGGTTTCGGAGCTGTCTCATGGCAACCAGCGCAAGCTCGAGGTGGCGCTGCTGATCGCCCAGGATCCGGATGTCTATATGTTTGATGAACCCACAGCCGGCATGAGCGTTGATGAGGCCCCGGTGGTGCTGGACCTGATTGCCGAACTGAAACAGCAAAAAGACCGAAGCATTCTTCTGGTCGAACACAAGATGGATGTGATCCGCAGCCTCGCCGATCGCATCATCGTCTTGCACAATGGCGCGCTGGCGGCCGATGGCGACCCGGCTGCGGTCATGGCCTCGGATGTGGTGCAAGAGGCCTATATGGGCCGTGGGCTGGAAGGAATTCTTGCAGATGTCTGATACCATCCTGACGCCAAACCCCTCTGACCCGATCCTCAGGATCGAGGGCGTTTACACCAACATCGCCCAATACCACATTCTGCAAGGGGTGGATCTGGTGGTGCCCCGGGGCGGTGTCACCATGCTGTTGGGTCGCAACGGTGTTGGCAAGACCACCACCCTGCGGTCGATCATCGGCCATTGGCGCGCCCATCAGGGCCAAATCCTGTTTGATGGCGAGGATATCACCCAGCTGCCCACACCGGCCATCGCCCGTCTTGGCATTGGCTTTGTGCCCGAGGACATGGGCATCTTTGCCGATCTTACGGTTGAGGAAAACATGGTGCTGGCCGCCGTCTCAGGTCCGATCAACTCTGCCCGGCTGGATTGGATTTTCACCGCATTCCCGCCGCTCAAGACCTTTTGGAAATCCGAGGCCGGCACCCTGTCGGGCGGACAAAAGCAGATGCTGTCGATTGCCCGCGCCATGATCGAGGAGCGCAAGCTTTATCTGATTGATGAGCCCACCAAGGGCCTGGCCCCAGCGATCATCTCCACCATGGCCAAGGCGTTGAAAGACCTCAAGGATCAGGGCTCTTCGGTGCTGCTGGTAGAGCAGAATTTCGCCGTTGCCCGCGCGCTGGGAGACAGCGCCAATGTGATGGATGACGGGCAGATGATTTGGTCCGGCGCGATGGCGGAGCTGGGCGGTGACGCCGCCTTGCAAGAACGGCTCATGGGCCTCAGCATGGAGGCGCATTGATGACCCTTTGCAAAGTTTCTCACCACCGCCTGGACAAGACTCCCTTTCACCTGATGGAAGTCCTGACATGAGTGCCGCCCCCGAACACGCCCCCACCATGGCGCGCCTCAACTGGCGCGACCGGATTGCACCGCATATGCCAGTGCTGCTGGTGCCCTTGCTGGCAGTGGCGGGCTTTCTGGCCATCATGAACCCGGCCAGTTGGCTCACCCTCACGGTATCGGGACTGGCCATGGGGATGATGATCTTCATCATGGCCTCTGGCCTGACGCTGGTCTTTGGGCTGATGGATGTAATCAACTTTGGCCATGGGGCCTTTGTCTCCGTGGGGGCCTTTGCCGGCATCAGCGTTTTGATGACCTTGGGACACATGACGGCGGCCCCGTCGCTATTGATCAACCTTGGGGCTGTCCTGCTGGCCGTCATCGCCGCCATGTTGGCCACCGGTGCAATGGGCTGGGCCTTTGAAAAAGTCATCGTCGCGCCGGTCTACGGCCATCACCTGAAACAGATCCTGGTCACCATGGGTGGCCTCATCGTGGTGGAACAGTTGATCATCGTCGCCTGGGGACCTGAAGAAATCTACTTCAATCGTCCCGAGGCCCTGAAGGGCGCGATCACCTTTGCCGGGGCCGCCATCGAGAAATACCGTCTGGTGGCCGTGGCTGTCGGCCTGGTGGTCTTTGCCGCCATGCGCTGGGTGCTGAGGCGCACCAAGATCGGCCTGATCGTGCGCGCCGGTGTCGAGAATGGCGAAATGGTCGAGGCTCTGGGCTACCGCCTCAAGCTGGTCTTTGTCGGCGTCTTCATCGCAGGCTCTGCGCTGGCTGGCCTTGGCGGTGTGATGTGGGCACTGTATCAAGAGGTCATCACCGCCCATATGGGCAATCACGCGATGATCCTGATCTTCATCGTGGTGATCATCGGTGGTCTTGGCTCGGTGGAGGGCTGTTTCATCGGTGCTCTGCTGGTTGGGTTGATGCAGAACTATATCGCCTTCCTCGAGCCCAAAGCGGCGCTGATTTCCAATATCGCTCTGATGGTCACCATTCTGATGTGGCGTCCCATGGGCATGATTCCGGTGGTAAAAGCAAAATGATCCGCTCTGTTCTATCCGGCGACCTGCCGCGCTCTGTACCGCTGACCCTGATCCTGGGCGGTATCCTGATCTGCCTGGCGCTGGCGCCCTTTCTGTTCCCCGGCGTGCGCACCGTCGATACCGCCGCCCGCATCTGCATCTTCATCGTGCTGGTGGCCAGTTACGATCTGCTGCTGGGCTATGGCGGCATCGTCAGCTTTGCCCATACCATGTTCTTTGGCATCGGCGCCTATGGGGTGGCGCTGACCTCCACTCATATGGGGCGCGGCTTTGATGCCATCGCCATTGGCAGCCTTGCTGGTGCCACCCTGGCCGCCGCCCTGGCGCTGCTGATCGGGCTGTTTTCCCTACGGGTGCGTGCCATCTTCTTTGCCATGATCACCCTGGCGGTTGCCTCGGCTGTGGCGGTGCTGGTCAGCCAGCTCTCCGGGTTGACCGGCGGCGAAGACGGGCTCACCTTCAAGACCCCGCGCGCGTTGGGCCCGGCCTTCAAATTCGGCCAGGAGATGTTTGATGGCCGCCTTTTCGGAGTCAAACTCAACGGCAAGCTCCTGGCCTATTATTTTGTTTTCATCGGCGCATCGGTGCTGTTCCTAGTGATGCTGCGGGTGGTAAACTCTCCCTTTGGCCGGGTATTGCAGGCGATCCGCGAAAATGACTTTCGCGCCGAATCCATCGGCTACCGTGTGGTTTATTACCGGGTGGCGGCCACCTGCCTCTCTGCCGCGATCGCAGCCTTGGCAGGATCGCTCTACGCGGTCTGGCTACGCTATGTCGGCCCTGACACCGTGCTGTCGATGGAGCTGATGATCGACATCCTGCTGATGGTGGTGATTGGCGGCATGGGCACGCTCTATGGCGCCATGATCGGGGCCACCCTGTTTGTGCTGGCGCAGAACTACCTGCAAAACCTTATGGGGGCTGCCTCAGGCCTGGTCGCCGACCTGCCGATCCTGCCAGAGTTGCTCAGCGCTGATCGCTGGCTATTGTGGTTGGGGGTTCTGTTCATCCTCAGCGTCTATTTCTTTCCCACCGGCGTGGTTGGTCGGCTCCGCGGAACCCGCTGACAGTTCCCCATCCGGCGGGTCAAGGGCCGCAGCAGCGGCCGCGCGCCAGCGCGGGTCACCCTTGACGCGCAGCCTTCCGGAAAAATCGAACGCGGCTCCTCAGGGCAGACCTGTCCCTGAGGGCCTTCTCAGCACTTCTTGCCCTTTCGCCGCGTGAGCGGCGTCTCCCTTTTATGAACCGGCACCGCGACAGCGGTGCCAGGCCCAACGGGAACCGGTGGATCTTTGATCCATCCCGTGTTCCGGGCGGGAGAGCCCCCGTCCCCAGACACGTTTAACGCAGGATCTTGTCCTCCGGCCAGCTCAAGGCGGTCTCCAATCGGATCAACTGATCCGCGCCGGGGGCCAGATCGAACTCCCAGGCCAGAATGCCGCGCCTCTTGTCGACATTCTCTTCGCTGGCAGGGGGCTGGGCGCTCCAGCTGATCTCCAGGTCTTCCTGTTCGCTATAGGGCACCCGGTCCAGCAGCCGCAGCGGCCAGATCTCATCCGTCAGGTTCTCTACCGAGATCTCGACCACTTCCTCCTGCTGGTTGCTGCGTGAAATCACCCCGCGTTCCCCTTCGCTTTTCTGCAACACATTGCGGGTCAGCTGCAGCCCGCGGATCGCGCCAAAGCCAAGGTCGAATTCCTGCCCGGCAGCCGCGCCTGCAAAATCGTCCAGCGTCACCAGTTTGCCATCGACAAACATCGGCACCTCATAGCTTTGCAACAGATCCTCACCAAAGCTATTGCGGACCTTTGCCACCCGATAGGCTGTCTCATCCCGCATGGGTACTGCGACCGCCTGCACCTCGACCTCGGTTGACAGTGTATCCATGTCGAGTTTGACAATATCTGCCCCTGAGGCCAGAGAGACAGGATAACCGAAACGATAGGTCACACCGGGCCCACTGGTATCCGCCGCCCAGCCGCCACCAGCGGCTTCTTCCATGATCACTACCGGCTCCGCCAGGGGGGCTTCGGCTGCCATATAGTCGCCCAAAGCCTGGCTGCGCATTTTCGGCTCTGGCTGCGGATCCTGGATGCGGCGGTGCAGCGCTGGCAGATGCGAAGGTGCGCCCTGCTCGCCCGGTTGCAGCGTCGAGAGGGTCAGCGCCACATCCTCCCAGTTCTCGCCAGTCTCCTGTCGCACCGCAAAGCCGCGTTTCAAGGTCACCTCCGGGCTGCCCCCCGTCGTCAGATGCCACTCATAACTTGGTACTGACATGATTTCTCCGCCAGAGAGATAGCGCAGCTGCAGGCTGCCCTGTCCGGCCTCTGTCACCTCGACCTCCACCACCAGATACAGCCGATCTTCATCTTCGCGCGCGATGGCCTCCAGCGCTTGTTCCGCCTGGGTCAGTTCGTCTTCCAGCGCCTCCAGGCGGTCTTCCACGGCACGGGCCCTGATCTGCGCCTCCAGCGCCTGCTTTCCGGCGGCATCTGCCTCGGCGACGATCATCCGGGAAATGTCGCGCAACGCCTCAGCCCCGGCATTGGCCAGACCTTCGTTGCTGCCCAGCTGCTCCAGAAATCCAATCGCAGTGCGCGCGGCCGCAGCTTCGGTCTTGGCCCGGCTGGCCTCATCCTGCACCGCCTGAATACGGGCCTCTACCTCGCGGATCACCGCTTCGGCAGCCTGTACCAACGGGTCACTTGCATCACGCGGCGGCACGCCGTCTTCGCGAAACGACAGCGCTGTCTGCACAGCTCCCGTCAGCTCCAGCTGCAAGGTCTCCAGATAGGCGCTTTGGGGAACGTTGCGCAGGATCAGGCGATGCTGGCCCGGGGCCAAGTCAAAACTGGCCCGCCGGGTGATCTCGGCCAGCTCTGGGTAGACCGTGACCTCAGCCACTTTGCTGTTGATTGTTAAATCCTCGGCCAGGGCAAGACCGGCGACCGAACCGGCCAAAAGGGACAAAAGCGGAAGTGAAACACGCATAAAAGCTCTCAATCTGTTTGGGGCTGGCGGCCACGATGATGGCCCGACACAAATACTCAATCAGTCCGATAGTAATTGACCCAGCCCGGGACAAAAGTGCGCGTTGCTCCTCTTGGCCGATTTGGCGCAATTCTGCCGAAACCGGGCAAAGATCTTGCCCCAAAAGCAAAAACGGCGCCGTTCTGGCACCGTCTTGATCCGCATTGGCAATGTCCCGAAAACTGGGCCTGCCCCTGGTAATTTTAGTTTCCACTCCTGGCCTTCAGCCGGGCAGATTCAGTGCTTGGTCACGCCCAGGCGCATGGGGGCTTTGCGCACCGGCAGCACCCGCTTGAAGCGCTCTTCAAGTTCCTGCGACGGAAACCCCAGAAAGGCACAGGTGCAGATCTGCACGTGACTGGCAGAGTCAAAGATATGCATATGGCCCTTGGTCCGCTTCATATAAAAGCCCATGACCTTCAATCCGCTGCGCAGCTCCGACCAGGTTTTAGCCTTCTGGAAATGCGGCGTCAGCAGGATCCGCAACTGGATCGCCATTTCGGTATCCATCCGGTCCTGATCACAGGCGCTGGACCAGGCCGTCTGTTGCAGCGCTGAATCTCCGGTGGTCTGTGTTTCACGTTCAAAGTCTCTCGAATACATGGCTCAATCCCCGATTTCGTTTCCCACCCTTAGGATATTGGGGTTTATGGCCAGAGTTGGGCAGCCCTGCAAAAGTTTAAGGGCCGCCTCCTGCGAAGCGGCCCCCTATTCAAAAGTGCTAAGAGCTTTAGCCTTTTTTGAGTACTTCCCGGCCCAAGAGCTCAGCAATCTGCACCGCGTTCAGGGCAGCACCCTTGCGCAGGTTGTCGCTGACGCACCACATGTTGAGGCCGTTTTCGATGGTGGAATCCTGGCGTATCCGGCTGATAAACGTGGCAAAATCGCCAACACATTCCACCGGTGTGACATAGCCACCGTCTTCGCGCTTATCGATCACCATGATGCCGGGCGCCTCGCGCAGGATGTCGCGGGCCTCGTCCTCGTCGAGGAAGTCTTCTGTTTCAATATTGATCGATTCAGAGTGGCCAACAAAGACCGGAACCCGCACGCAGGTGGCTGTCACCTTGATCGAAGTATCGATGATCTTCTTGGTTTCGGCGACCATTTTCCACTCTTCCTTGGTGGAGCCGTCGTCCAGAAAGACATCAATGTGGGGAATCACATTGAAGGCGATCTGCTTGGGATACACCGTGGGGGGCACCTCTTTGGTGGGGTTGTAGATCGCCTTGGTCTGCTCCCACAGCTCATCGATCGCATCCTTGCCCGAGCCGGACACGGATTGATAGGTCGACACCACCACGCGCTTGATCTTGGCGCGGTCATGCAGCGGCTTCAGTGCCACAACCATCTGCGCGGTTGAACAGTTGGGGTTGGCGATGATGTTCTTCTTGGCATAGCCGTGGATCGCCTCGGGGTTCACCTCGGGCACGATCAGCGGGATGTCGGGATCATAGCGATACAGCGACGAGTTATCGATCACCACACAGCCCGCCTTGGCGGCTTTGGGCGCATAGGTCTTGGTCGCGTCAGAGCCGACGGCAAAGAGCGCCATGTCCCAGCCCGTGAAGTCAAAGGTGTCGAGATCCTGGGTCTTCAACGTCTTCTCGCCGAACGTCACCTCTGTTCCCAGCGATTTACGGCTGGCCAGAACGGCAACCTCATCCGCAGGAAACTGGCGCTCTGCCAGGATGTTCAACATTTCGTGGCCCACATTACCTGTGGCGCCTACGACGACGACGCGATAACCCATTTTGTTTCTCCAGTGTCATCCGGCCTTGTGGCCGGCTGGGGTCTCTTATAGGCAATTGCTTCGCATTTAAAGGCCTTGCTCAGTCCAGCCTATCGCGACTGAACAGATAAATCACGCAGCCCAGCGCCAAGGCCAGGGCAAAAAAGCCAAAAATCGCCAGATAAGGCGCGTCTGGCGCGGCTCCGGCCATGTTTGCATGCAGCCGCCCAGAGGCAAATTGCATGATTCCCACGCCGCCGATGCCAAAGAAATTGAGTAGCGTCACGCCGCGCCCGGCCAGTTGCGGCGGCACAAAGGCCCGCCCATGGGCAATGATCACCGGGAAAGAGCCGCCCAGGAAGCCGACCAGTGCCAGGACCGCAATAGGCATCCAGACCGGGGCACCGCTGACAGCGATCAGCGCCAGCATCGCCAAGACACCCAGGGCATTGCCGCCAAAGATCACCCATTTGCGGCTGCCCAGGATCCGATCCAGCGGCCCGTAGGCAAAGGTGCCCGCCACCATCGCCACGCCCATCACCAGCGCTGCCAGACCCACCTCTGTGGTGCCCAACCCATAGACGTCACTCAGATAGGGGCCGATCCACAATCCGCGCAGCGCCCCAGACGGCGCGTAGCAGACAAACATCAGGGGAAAGATCGCCCAGAGCACTGGCATCTTGAGAAGGTCCAGCACCGAGCCTTTTTGGTCTCCTTCGGGTTTTGCGGGATCCTTGACGGTCAGGAAAATTCCCGCAGCCACCAACCAGGAGGTCAAGGCCAGCCCCCAGAGGGTCACCCGCCAGCCAAGATGTTCTACCGCAAAGGCCGTCGGGTAAGAGGCCACCAGATTTCCCACCGAGCCCATCCCCAGCATCAGGGCGGCAAGCGTGGCAAAGCGCGCCACCGGGTATTGCCGCGCAAAGATGTAATAAGAGGCCATCAGCACCGGCGAGCAGCCAATGCCGATAAAGAACATCGCCAGACTGACGTGAAAGGGCGAGGTCGCCAGCGCAAAGACGGCAGCACCACCAGTGCCGCCCAGAAACAGCAGCCAAGCGGCGGTGCGACGTGGCCCGATGTGATCCAGCGCCCAGCCCACTGGCAGTTGCATGGCAGCAAAGGACAGGAACCACATGCCCGAGGCATCCGCCAGATCACCGGGTGTCGCGCCGATATCCTGCCCCAGAACCAAAGTCAGTACGCCGAGGAATGCGCGGAAAAACTGGCTCAGCACATAGGCCAGGCACAACATGATCAATCCAGCCTGCATTTGCGGCGCTCCTTCGGGACGGGTTTCTGGTTTTGGCAGCTGTGATCATCTGTTGTCACATGTCCGCGACGCGAGCTTGCATGTTTGTCGCCGGGGCACAATTGTTTTACCAGCCAAATTGCCCACCAGAACAAAAGTAGGGGGAAGCCGGACACAGCTTTCCCATGACAGCACAGCGCAACTGATGACAAGGCAAAGCCGCAACACTTAGGTCTCCGGCCGGCCCCCGCGGCAAAGGGCCCACCAGATTGAAAGCAGAAGCAAACAGGAGAAGGCGGGATGAAAGATCTGGACGGTTTTTATGACGCTCTGCCCCGTCAGGATCAGTTTTCCAACCTGGCAAAACCCTCCGCCTTTGCCCCCCTGCCGGTGGACTGGGTGATTTGTTGCAGCGATATCGTCGGATCCACCAAGCTGATCGCGGATGGCAAATACAAATTGGTCAACATGATCGGAGCCTCGGTGATTGCGGCCATGCAGAACGCGCTTCAAGGCGCGGCCTTTCCCTATGTCTTTGGCGGCGACGGTACCTCCTTTGCAGTGCCACCCGATCATGCGGCAACCGCGCGCATCACCCTTGCCCGGCTGCGCCACTGGGTCGCCAAGGAGTTTGACATTGCGCTGCGGGTGGCCGCTATCCCCCTTGCCGAAATTCGCAATCAGGGGCTGGACGTCTCTGTTGCCCGCCACGCGGTCTCGCCCCATGCCGATTACGCCATGTTCGGCGGCGGCGGTCTCGCCTGGGCTGAAGCCCAGATGAAACAGGGCAAGGTGATGATCCCGGACTGTGCCGAATGCGAGCCGCCGGATCTGAGCGGCCTGTCCTGTCGCTGGAACACCATACCGGCGCGCAACGGGCTGATCCTGTCACTGGTGATGCTGCCCAGTGCCACCGCTACCCCTGCACAGTTCACGCAACTGGCCACCCGTGTCCTGGATCTGGCCGCCAGTCTGGCCCGCAACGGCCACCCGGTTCCAATAGCGGGACCAGGGCTGGAAATGATCCCGCAGGGGCTGGGCCTGGAGGCAAGGCTGACCCATGTCAGCTCTGCCATCTGGCTCAGCCGGATCAGGCTCACCCTGTCTGCCCTGGGGGCCGGGTGGCTGTTTCGCCGCAAGCAGCGCCTCGGCCAGTTCGATCCCAGCCATTACCTGGCTGTGATGAGCGCCAATGCAGATTTTCGAAAATTCGATGACGGCTTGAAAATGACCCTCGATTGCAGTCCCGAAGTGCGCGATCAAATAACCGCGCTTCTGCGTACAGCTCAGGCCGCAGGGCGGGTCCGATTTGGCCTGCATGCCCAGGAAGAAGCCCGACTCACCTGCATCGTGCCCTCCGCCAGTCGAGATGATCACGTGCATTTTGTCGATGGCGCCGCCGGTGGTTACACCCGCGCCGCCAGCAATATGGATAAAATACCCGACTAAATCGTCAGACCTTTTGGAAACGCTCCGCATCCGGATCGTAGCATTCCAGCCCGCCTTCGCCGATATCCGTCCACAGCCCGTGTAAGCTGAGCGTCCCCTCTTTCACCGCGTTTTCGATAAAGGGAAATGTCATCAGGTTTTCCAGCGAGGCCACAACCGCCTGACGCTCGAACTGACGTGCTTGATCAATCGGATCCTCAATATCTGCCACCCCTTCGAACTTGGGCTTCAGAATATCCATCCAACGACCGACAAAGCTGGTCTTCTCTTCCAGCGCCGGGGCATTGCCCTTGCACATATCGATGCAGCCCTGCACGCCACCACACTGGGAATGGCCCAGAACGATCAAATGCGCCACCTTCAGCGCTGTAACCGCGTATTCGATGGCCGCAGAGGTGCCGTGGTGATCGCCGTCGGGCGCATAGGGCGGCACCAGATTCGCGATATTGCGGTGAATAAAGAACTCTCCCTGATCCGCGCCAAAGATCGAAGTCACATGCACCCGGCTGTCACAACAGGAGATCACCATGGCACGCGGACGCTGCCCTTCGGTGGCAAGGCGGCGATACCAGCCCTGGTTCTCGGCGTAAGATGTCGCCTTCCAGCCATGGTAGCGGGTGATCAGATAGGTCGGAAGAGGTTTGGCAAATTCCATGAGTGGCATCCCCTGATGTTGAGTCTTGGCGGTGCTGATACCCTGAATTGTTAGCAAATTCGAGCGATTTGCACAGCGGCCGTGAAACCTTTTGACAACCACTGACATGCAAATTGGCACCGTGCCGTGGGGGCACATAGTTTTTGGGGTGAATTTGGTGACCAATATACTCACTGTCATGCAAACAGAAAACGTGCGGCTGGATCCAGACAAACTGGGAGAGCTTTATGCACAACTAGGCGAGGCCGGTGCCGAAGACGTCGTCTGCCGCGCCATCGAAGAGCTCGCGGTACGGCTGACGCATTGCGAGAGGCTTTGGCGTCAGGACGATATGGTTGCGTTGCGCAAGAACGCACGTTCGCTGATTGCCATTTCCGAACAGATCGGAATGACCGCCATGGCGGCAATTGCCCGCGATGTGACGCAGGCCGTCGATAGCGAGGATTCGCCTGCAATTGCGGCGATCCTGTTCCGTCTGCTGCGCGTTGGTGAACGCTCTTTGACCGCGGTTTGGGATCAACAGGATCTTACCGTCTGATTGAAGAATACGGTGCGAACCACGCTGGGTGATCCGGCCGCCGCCTGCTCTGCCTTTCGATGGAGCGGGGTCATTTTGTGATTGAGCAATTTTGCAAAAATCAATTTCCCCAGGTTGCAGGCAGGGCTTGCAGGCAGCTGGGGGGAGGATAGTCTGAGGGCATCTTTCGCCCAACCGGAGTATCCTTGATGGCCCCTCGCTTTGCCGCTGCCTCGTCTTCAGCCGTGCCGCTTTTCCTGATCGAGCAAGACCAGCTGCAAGATTGGCTGGATAGCCAGCCCGCCTCTGTGCAGACTTGGGTTGCGACCAATGGCTTTACCGCCGCCTGTGGTCAGGCCCTTGTGGTGCCCGCAGCCAATGGATCCGCCAACCTGGCCCTGGCCGGCTACGGCAACGCCTCCCAGCGCGCGCGCAAGCGATTCGTGCTGGCCGCCGCAGCGGAAAAACTGCCCGCTGGCAGCTACCGGCTGCAAGGAAACACCCAACACACCGTTGCGCTCACGCCAGAGCAGCAACAGACTGAATGCCTCGGCTGGCTGCTGGGGCAATACCGGTTTACCCGCTACAAAAGTGGCAAACCGGCGGCAGCCACACTGGTGGCCCCGGATGGGATTGATGCCGCGTCGGTAGAAACGCTGGCCGCATCCGAATGGCTGACCCGTGATCTGATCAATACGCCCGCAGCCGACATGGGGCCCGCCGCGTTGGAAGCCGCCGCCCAGGCGCTGGCCTCTGAGTTCGAGGCCTCGATCGGGGTGACCGCGGGCGAGGATCTGCTCGCGGCCAATCTGCCGCTGATCCACACCGTGGGGCGGGCTGCGGAGCAGGCACCGCGTCTCATCGATATGCAATGGGGCAGCGCGGGGCCAAAACTCACGCTGGTGGGCAAGGGCGTGTGTTTTGACACCGGCGGGCTCAACCTCAAACCCGGGGCCAGCATGGGGTTGATGAAAAAAGACATGGGCGGGGCCGCCAATGTGCTGGGACTGGCGCGGATGATCATGGCGGCCAAGCTGCCGCTGCAATTGCGGGTGTTGATCCCGGCGGTAGAGAACGCCGTGGCTGGCAATGCCTTTCGTCCCGGCGATGTGCTCACCTCGCGCAAGGGGCTGACGGTTGAGATCAACAATACCGATGCAGAGGGCCGCCTGGTGCTGGCAGATGCCCTCGCCCTGGCCGAAGAAGGCGATCCCGATCTGGTGATTTCGATGGCCACCCTGACGGGCGCTGCCCGGGTGGCGGTGGGGCCGGACCTGGCTCCGTTTTACACCGACCATGACGCAGATGCCGCAGCCCTGGCCACTGCCGCTGTGCCCCAGGCTGATCCGGTTTGGCGGATGCCCTTTCATACCCCCTATGAGACCATGATCGAGCCCGCGATTGCTGACCTCGACAATGCGCCTTCAGGCGGATTTGCCGGCTCCATCACCGCTGCGCTGTTCCTGCGCCGCTTTGCCGGAGAGACGCGCTACATGCATTTCGACATCTACGGCTGGATGCCCAGCGCCGCGCCCGGTCGCCCCAAAGGCGGCATCGGTCAAGGCGGGCGCGCAGTTTTTGCCGCCCTGCCGCAGATGCTGGATCTCAAAGACGCATGAGTGATCTGCCCGCCTCTGAGGCCCGTATTGCCCTGCCGGTTGTGGATCTGCTGCGCCACCCCCAAGGCCCCCGTGACCGTCAGCTTTTGTGTGGGGAGGCCGTGTTTGTTCTAGACCAAGACAAAGACTGGGCCCAGGTCCGCGCCGCCAAGGACGGCTATAGCGGCTATGTCGCGACCCCAGCCCTCGCCCCGGCGCAAAAGCCCAGCCATTGGATCAGCGCCCGCGCCAGCCACGGCTATACCAGGCCCGACTTCAAATCGCCCGAAATCTGTGCGCTGAGTCTCGGCAGCCGGGTTCTGGTCTCTGGGCCTGAGGGACGTTTTGCCAAGACGGATCAGGGCTATATCCCGCTGGTGCATCTCAGCCCGGTCGATCAGCACATGGACGACCCGGTGGCGGTGGCCGAAGGCCTGCTCTCCACCCCCTATCTCTGGGGCGGCAACAGCAGCTTTGGCATCGATTGCTCTGGTCTGGTGCAGGCAGGATGTCTGGCCTGCGGCATCCCCTGCCCTGGTGACAGCGGCCCGCAGGAGCGTGACCTTGGCACCCTGCTGCCACCCGGCAGCGCCTATCAGCGCGGCGATTTGTTGTTCTGGAAGGGGCATGTGGCCTGGGTGCGTGATCCCGGCACGCTGCTGCACGCCAATGTCCATGCCATGGCCGTGGCGCTGGAACCGCTGGCCTCGGCGATTGCGCGCATCGCCGATCAGGGCGACGGGCCGGTCACTGCGCACAAACGGCTGGCCCCACAGACATAGGCTGGATCGCCCGCGCACAGGAGCGATCCCGGCAAACGAAGGACTCCGGGGCGTCTGGCCGCGCTACTTCACCGCGCGGATCAGTTTGCGTTCCAGCACCCGCAATACTGCCTTTAGGTCGCTGCCGCGTTTCAGGATCTGCCCATCCATGCCCACAACCGAATATAGCCCCTGCCGGTTGCGCAAGCGGGGCTGTTTTTCGATGCGGTAAAGCGGATGTTCGGCGGTGCGGCGAAAGATCGAAAACACCGCCAGATCACGCAGGCAGGAAATCCCATAATCGCGCCACTCACCAGCGGCTACCATACGGCCATATAACGACATGATCACCGAAATTTCACGCCGGTCAAAGGCCACTTGCTGCGGAATAGGCCCCCCTTGGAAGGGCTGCATCTGGTCACTACTCATACCCAAGGGTCACCCCAAAGCCATATTAAAGCAAGGCATTTCGCAGAGGTTTTGACTTCAGCGATGCGCCTTTGGCACCCAATCTGCCGTCTCTTGGTTCCAGAACCGGTTGGGATTGCCCTCGTCCTGCCCACGCCGGTGGCAGGTTCTGGCCCCCGGCAAAAGCTGGATCACCGGTTCCTCGTAAGGGTGCGCGTGGTAAATCGCACGGATCAAGGGCTCCAGCGCCTGGCCCTGTTTGGGTACAAAGATTTGCAGCTCGACGCAGGCGACCTCGACGGCCCGATCCGTCGCCGCATTGCGCCCCCCAGGCAAAGAGCGAAACTGTTGCACCCCAGCCAGGGTGGTAAAAGCCACCTGGTCGTAATCGCCCCAGGTCAGCGGCTCCACCGCAAGGATGGCCTGCAACACGCCCTTGGTGGCCTCTTGCGGCACCTGCACCAGAACGCGAGTGCCCGCCTCCACGCTAAAGCGCGGCGAGGTTAGCGCTGATTGCGACTCAAGCATCGATCAACTCCGCGCTGCGCAGCCCCAGGATCTGGTCCAGCGCCCGCGCCCCCGGCCCGGTTAACTGCAGCCCCCGTTTATAGCGATTGCGCCGGACCCAGCCGCGCTCAAAGGCATGGGTCAAGAGCTGTTTGCCCAGCGGTCCCGAGACATGCAGCCGACGTTCGGTCCAATCCATGCAGGGGCGGGCAAAGGGCTGACGAGCGGCAGCCGCCACGGCAGAGGCAGGCGGCAGGGTCACGCCCAGCTTCTGCCAGGCCTCGCCTGCGCAGGCGCGAAAACCGCCATCCGCCTCCACCAGCAGGCCCCGCTGTAAAAACCGATCCGTCATTGCCACCGCGAGCGGACCGGCCAGATGATCGTAGCAGCTGCGCAGCTGGGCGATATCGCCGGCTTTGCGTCGCTGTGCCCGGATCAAATGGTCGCTTGGTGCGATGGTGGCCAGTTGCTCCAGCACCCCCGCCACCTCGGCATTGGCCAGACGATGAAACACGCAACGGCCGCGCTTCTCGGCCAGCACCAGCCCGGCATCCTGCAACAGGCGCAGATGAGCGCTGGCGGTCTGGGCAGTGATGCCAGCCGCCGAGGCCAGCTCTTTGTTGGTGAAAGAGCGCCCCTCCATCAGCTCGCAGAGCATCCGGGTGCGGCTGGCATCGCTGATCGCCTGGCCGATGATATCAAAACGTGGTGTTGTCATACCCTCAGGCTAGCGTGTCGCGCCTGTCGCCCCAAGCACATTCCCTTCGCCGCGCAGCGAAGCATTGCCCAGTCTTTCGACTTCGGCCTCGATGTTTAACGCAGAAATAACCTGCATGTCGGAGACTTCCTGCACGATGGCCAGCGGGCCGATCAGGCCACAGCAAGCCAGACGCGCACACCAGAGGGACAGAATGCAGATGGAGAAAGAGCAAGAAGACAATGTGCCGGATCAGCTGGATCGCAGCCGCATGTTCCACTTTTGCTGCCATCACGCAATTCGCTCAGGCCTTCGCCTGATTGCGCCCTGCCTTGCGCTGTTGCTGGCCCTCAACCTGCTTGGCACCCAGCTGGACGCAGGCAGCGCCGTGATCACCGACCGCTACGTCAAGGACCGTCGCGCATTGATGCAGGGGCAAAAGGCGGCCCTCACCACCCTCAGCGACATGGTGGCGGGGCGCACCCTGTTTGACGCCAGACTGGCCAAAGCGGCGCGCCGCGATCTGATCTCCTCTACCGGCCGGATTGCCAAGCGTTTCAGAAAACACCGAATGGAACCCAATTCACATGCCCGGCCCGAGATCTGGACCCAGTGGCAGGATTTCGGACAGCGCGCTGATACCGCCCGCCTGACTGCGAAGCAGATCAACAGTCGCTCTCTGGCCGGGCTGCGCCGCAGCCTTCCGGCCATGATGCAGGCCTGCCAAAGCTGCCATCAAAGCTATCGCAGATATCCCAACCGGGCGATCACACACTAGAAAACAGGCTCTAATTATGGTGAAATCGCCCGCAAAGCCCTCTTTGCAGGCGAAAACGCGTCAGACTTCGACCGCCAGTTTTCCGATGGGATGCGAACAACAGGCGAGGATATAGCCTGCCTCGATATCATCCTCCGAGATGCCGCCATTGTGCACCATATGCACCTCACCTTGGGTCTTTTTCACCTTGCAGGTGCCGCAGACACCAAAGGTGCAGCCTGAGGGGATATTGAGCCCCGAGGCCCGCGCCGCCGCCAGAACCGTATCGGTTTCAGCGCATTTTGCAGTGACACCAGAGAGGTCAAAGGTGATCTCAGCATGGCTGTCATCATCCAGAACCACATCATCCAGATCCGGCTGATCCGCCTCTGTCTCGACCGGCGCGCCAAAGCTTTCCTGATGGTAGTTCTCCATGTCAAAGCCAAGGCCCGCCAACGCATCCCGCACCGCCTGCATGAAGGGCTCTGGCCCGCAGCAATAGACCTCGCGCTCCAGATAATCCGGGGCCATCAGACCCAGCATCAGCTGATTGAACACCCCTTGATAGCCGCTCCAGGGGCGGTAGAGATCCGGCTCTTCCACCACAAATTTGAGATCCAGCCCCGGCATCCGGCTGGCCATATGCTCAAGGCGCTGGCGAAAGATGATCTCAGAGGGGCGTTTGGCGCAGTTGATAAAGACCGCATCCAGATCCTGGCCCTCGTCCCACATGCAGGTGGTCATCGACATCATCGGGGTGATGCCGGACCCGGCGGAGATAAACAGGAACTTTTTGGCGGTGCTGCCCGCATTGGTGAACAGCCCCGCAGGCCCCAGCGCCTTGATGCGCATGCCCGGTTGCAGATTGTCCAGCATCCAGCGGGTGCCGATACTGTCGGATTGCGCCTTGGCGGTCACGGTGATCGAACGGGGCCGCGACGGCGAAGAGGAGATCGTATAGGTGCGATGAACCACGCCGCCGGGCTGATCCGGTGCCGGGATCTCCAGCGTCAGGAACTGCCCGGGCTGATAGTCAAACAGCGCCCCCGAAGGGGCCCGAAAGGAAAAGCTGGCGGTTTGTGGCATCTCTGGCACCACCGAGACACATTCCAGCATCTCGCTGTCAGACCAAATTGTACGAGATTGGGTTTCGAGGTCCTTCATCGTGCTCACTCCGCGGCCTGGGTCTGAGGAGCCAGCCGGGCGGCCAGCGTTTCGCAGTACCAGTCGGAGAACTGGATGACGCCGCTTTCCTGCAATGCGGAATAGGGCCCGGGACCATAGGCAGGCGAGTTGATGCCTTGCTGGTTGTCTTCGACAACCCGGCGATCCTCTTCATTGGTGGCAGTCCAGACTTCGGTCAGGCGCTGCAGGTCATAGTCGCGCCCCTCAACGGCATCCTTGTGGACCAGCCACTTGGTGCAGACCTCGGTCTCAGTCGGGCTGATCGGCGTGACCCGGAACACCAGCGCATGATCCGGCAGGAAGTGGTTCCAGGTGGTCGGGTAGTGGAATTTCATCAGCGCCCCGGTATCGTCAAAGGGCACCCGCCCCAACCAGCGGTTCACAGCCACTTTGCCATCCATGGTGTAGCTTTTGGCACCCGCCTTCAGAGGCATCCGCGCCAGCCGGTACTGGCCATCGGTGCTGAGATGGAATTGCGAAGGCAGGCCCGCGCCTTGGCAGCGGTCAAAATGCACCTGCAGATGGGCTGGGGTCTCGCCGCCTTCGCCGATGCCGGTGACGCTGGGATCATCGGGGAAGGACCGGCACAGCGCCGGATGGTTGCCGCCGCAGTGATAGCATTCACGGTTGTTCTCCCAGACCAGCTTCCAGTTGCCCTTCTCGATGATGGTGCTCTCATGCGCCACCTTGGCATTGCCCAGATCATGAGCCGCCAGATAGGGGTGGGCGAGATCGGCAAAGCTGTCGAAATCCGGCGCATCCTCGGCCAGACAGATATAGACCAGACCGGCAAGTTCCCGGCAGTGGACCGGCTTTAGCCCGTGGTGTTTGGGATCAAAATCAGGCCCCATGTCGCGCGCCCACAACAGCGACCCGTCGAGCTCATAGGTCCACTGGTGATAGGGGCAGACCAGTTTCGGGTTATTGCCTTTCTTGGCGGTGCACAGCACTGAGCCACGATGGCGGCAGCTGTTGTGAAAAGCCCGGATCTGATTGTCTGCACCGCGCACCAGCACCACGCCATAGGCACCCACCTGATGGGTGACATAGCTGCCTGGTTTTTCCAGCTCGCAGGCGGGAATGGCAAAGAGCCATTCGCGATAGTGGATCATCTCCAGATCCAGCTGATATAGGTCAGGATCCGTATAAAACCCCTGTTCCAGAGAATACCCCGGCTGGCGTCGCGCCAGTAGATTGTTGATTTTGCTCGTGTTCATTCGACTGGCTCTCACATACCGCGCGCCGGCGGCCTGACTGAAGCAGAGGGCATGAGGACAGCGGTCAAACTGCGCCGCAGGAGGACAGGCAGCTTGGTTTCCATTGCCCCCACCGCCACCCGCGGTTTGACGTTTCAGCAAGGCTGGTTTCCGGACTGTCACCGAGGGCCAGATGACCGGTTGCAGCGCCTTCCCGGGGTCCTCTTCCCAGTGGCGGATGCTGCGTCCTAACCCGATGTTACCGTTGCGGGGGCAGTGCCGGGCTCACACCGGCTTCCCAATTCTCCACCCCAAGAGGCGGCACCTTACGTGAGGCCCAAGCTAGCTGGTTTTGCCCCGTCGGATCGCCTAATTGCGACTTGGGGAAAACTGGAAAAGACATGCAGGAAATTTGCAGGTTTGCCCAACTGATCACTGCTGAGAGGGAAAGGATTGAAAACGACTTTTTGCAGTCGATCCCGCCAGGGACCTGTCACGATTGGGAGGCCGTGGCAGCCGCGAATGGGCTCAGCCTGGCATCCCGTATCGGGCCAAAAAGGTTTCGACCGCGCCAGTGATCACGCGCTGGCGCTCAGCTTCGGTGAAACTGACATCAATATTGAACAGCAGGCGCGGCACCAGATCGACCCGACACAGATCGGCAAACTGATCGGCTGCCAGGTCGAAATCCTCGATCGCCAGCTCTCCCTTGGCCACCGCGCCCTCTAGATAGTGACGTATCTTGCTGCGCACCTGCATCGGTCCGCTTTCGTAGAATTGACGCCCCAGGTCCGGGAAACGATCGGATTCGGCCACACAAATGCGAAACATCCGAATGCCAAATTCGGACAGGCTGACAGAGAGGATATATCGGCCAGCCGCAGTCAGAAAGGCCTGGGGGCTGCAGCACACGCCGGTCAAATTCATCGGCGCATCTGCCTGGCGGGCGCATTCGCTGCGTGCCACCTCCATGAACAACAGCCGCTTATCCGGGAAATAGTTGTAAAGCGTAGCCTTGGAGACGCCGGCGGTCCGGGCAATGTCATCGACACTGGCGCCCTCAAACCCATCCGCCAAAAAGACTTCACGCGCGCCTTGCAGAACCTGATCGAATTTGCGGCCTTTTCTGACAATACTGGCTTGCTGATTCATGACGTCCCCATGGCGCTGGCTGGCAGGAACCCACAGTCTAGCCGAGACTGCAGACCTTCAACAACTCTCTCCTCGCCTTTCTCGGTTTTCAGGCCTGCAATATGGCGATCAGTGCAAGCGAGCGCTCCCGCCCGGCCCGCAGCCTTCTTTCGAAGGCACCGGGCCTGTTGGGCCTGGCACTGCGCTGACGCACAGTGCCAAAACGCCAATCCCAATGTCTTCCCCTATAAAGAGCAAAGCACCCCCGCCGCGTCAGCGCGGCGCCAGGCCCAACGGGAGGCGGGCATCTTTGATGCCCAAACGACGGGCGGGAGCTCTGCTTTGCCTGGCGGCTTGCTTTCCATCTTGTCTTTTTACCCAGACCCGCTACCAATCCCGCAATGGTCGAGATATTCTTCAGAACGCTGCCCTTTTTTGCAATCATCGGCCTTGGATACTGGGCCGGTCGAACACGGTTCTTCACCGAAGAAGCCACCGCATATCTCACCAAATTCGTCTTCTTCTTTCCACTTTCGGCCATGATCTTCCGCTTTGCCGCCAATCTTTCCTTTGCCGAGATTTTTGATCCAGATCTGGTGCTGGGCTATCTGATCGGCACTTTGGCCGTCTATCTTCTGGTCACCCTGGTGGCCCTACTTCGCCGCCTGGATATGTCCACTGCCGCCGTCGAGGCGCAATGCGGCGCCATCGGCAATGTCGGCTTTCTGGGCCTGCCCATGATGACCATTCTCTTTGGCGAGGCCTCAATTGCGCCGATGATGGTGGTGCTCAGCGTCGATCTGGTGGTGTTTTCTTCCCTCATTGTCATCCTGATCAACCTGGGCCGCGGCTCGGGCCTCGGCCTGGCAACAGTGAAACTTGTGCTTATGGGCCTTGTGCGCAATCCGATGATTCTTGCCATCTGTGCCGGCCTCGCCTGGTCCGCTGCTGCAATACCGATCCCGGTGCCGATGAATGATTTCCTGTCGGTACTGGGCGGAGCCGCCACCCCGGGGGCACTGTTTGCCATCGGAGCTTCGCTGGCCTCAAAATCCGCCGAGCGCCTGCAGATCGCCGTGGGCCTCAGCTTTGCCAAACTGATCCTGCACCCCGCCTGCGTCGCCATCGGTGTGCTCTATCTGGTGCCTGTCACGCCCTTTTCCGCCAACGTCGCCATCGCGGCCGCCGCCCTGCCCGTGGCCGGCAATGTCTATATGCTGGCCCAGCACTACGGCGTCGCGCCCCACCGCGCCTCTGCCAGTATTCTGATCTCCACCCTGGTCTCGATCCTGACCCTTCCCATGGTCATTGCCTGGGTGTCCTGAGCCAGAGCGTCCTAAAACGAAGCTTTCTGCGCCTCGGACCAGGTGCCAAACTTGCGCCAGGGCAAGCAATTCAGCCTTTTGTAACGCCAATGGCGCAAAAACAGCCGCAGCTGCCGCTGCCTACTGGACCTGCGGGCCATCGACAGGTAGCGATATGGCAACCAGGAACAGGAGTCTCGCCATGGAAACCGTCGCAGTAAACAAGGCCTTTGGGGGCCAGCAAGGTGTCTACCGCCACAAAAGCACCGTGACCAATTGTGACATGACCTTTGGTCTGTTCCTGCCCGAAGAGGCGCAGGACGGACCCGTTCCCATCCTATGGTATCTCTCGGGGCTGACCTGCACCCATGAAAACGCCATGACCAAAGCCGGGGCCCAGGCCTGGTGCGCCGAGCAGGGCATCGCCGTGATCTTTCCCGACACCAGCCCGCGCGGCGAAGAGGTCGCTGACGATGACGCCTATGACCTTGGCAAGGGCGCAGGCTTTTACGTCAATGCCACCCAGGATCCATGGGCGCCGCATTATCAGATGTGGGATTACATCGCCGAAGAACTTCCTGCCCTGCTGGCAGAAAACTTTGCCATCGATCTGGACCGCCAGGCGATCACCGGCCACTCCATGGGCGGCCATGGCGCGCTCACCCTGGCGATGAACCTGCCGGGCCGCTTCCGCTCGGTCTCGGCCTTTGCGCCGATCTGCAACCCCACCGGAGCCGACTGGGGCCGCAAGCAGCTGAGCGCCTATCTCGGCGACGATGAGGCCGCCTGGACCAAACATGACGCCTCGCTGCTGATGCGCGAAAAAGGGTTTGACGGCCCCATTCTGGTCGACACCGGCACCAGCGATCAGTTCATTGATCTGCTGCGCCCCGAAGCCCTGGCTGCCGCCGTCGCCGAAAAGCGCCAGGAGGCGATCCTGCGCCTGCAGCCAGGCTACGATCACAGCTACTTCTTTGTGTCCAGCTTCATGGAAGACCACGTCACCTTCCACGCCGAAGCTCTGTATCGGGACTGAACCATGACCACAGCCGCAACCCCCTCCATGACCGATTTCGACTATGACTATGATCTGGTGATCATCGGCTCCGGCCCCTCGGGCCGCTCCGCTGCAATCCAGGCCGGCAAGCTCAAGCGCCGGGTGCTGGTCATCGACCGCAAGGACCGTCTGGGTGGGGTTTCGGTCCATACCGGCACCATCCCCTCCAAGACCCTGCGCGAGACCGTGCTCAACCTTTCCGGCTGGCGCGAGCGCAGCTTTTACGGCCGCTCCTACCGGGTCAAGGATGAGATCCAGGCCGAAGACCTGAAGGCACGCCTGCACATGACGCTCGACCATGAGGTCGATGTGCTGGAGCATCAGTTCAATCGAAACCACATCGACACCCTGCATGGGCTGGCCAAATTCATCGGCCCCAACGAGCTGGAAGTCGCCACCGAGGCGGGTGAGACCACCAATATCACCGCCGAGAAATTCCTGATTGCCACCGGCACCCGCACCTATCGCCCCGACACCGTGCCCTTTAACGGCAAAACCATACTCGACGGCGATGAGTTCCTCGAGATGGGGCAGATCCCGCGCTCGCTGGTGGTTGTGGGGGCCGGCGTTATCGGGGTGGAATATGCCACCATGTTCTCGGCGCTGGATGTGCGTGTGACCCTGATTGAACCGCGTGACAGTTTTCTTGATTTCATCGACCGCACCTTGATCCAGGATTTCACCCACCAGATCCGCGAAAACGGCGTCGACCTGCGGCTCGGCTCTGCCATCGAGAGCATCGAAGACGCCGTCAGCCATGTCGAAGTCACGCTGGAAAACGGCCGCCACGTACGCGCCGAAATGCTGCTCTTTGCCGCCGGACGCATGGGGGCCACGGAATCGCTGGACCTTCAGGCCGCCGGGCTCGAGACCGATCATCGCGGCCGGCTGACAGTGGAACGCAAGACCTACCAGACCGCCGTGCCGCATATATATGCCACTGGCGATGTCATCGGTCACCCCTCGCTGGCCTCCACCTCGCTGCAGCAGGGCCGCGTTGCCGCCTGCCACGCGCTGGAGACCCCAACTCTACCTGAAAGTCCCTGGTACCCCTATGGCATCTATTCGGTGCCCGAGATGTCCACCTGCGGCATGTCCGAAGAAGAGCTGCAGGAACGCGGCATCAACTACGAAATCGGCGTTGCCCGCTTCCGCGAGACCTCGCGTGGGCATATCATGGGGCTGGAACACGGCATGTTGAAGATGCTGATCAGCCTCAAGACCCGCCGCCTGCTGGGCGTGCAGATTGTCGGTGAAGGCGCAACAGAGCTGATCCACATCGGCCAGGCGGTGATGAACCTGCAGGGCACGGTGGACTACTTTGTGCAGAACACCTTCAACTATCCGACCCTGGCCGAAGCTTATAAGATTGCCGGTCTTGATGCCTTCAACCGGATGCCGATCCCGGAGGAGTTCAAGGTCAAGAAACCTGCCAAAACCGGGGAAGGCGCTGCGGATAAACCCGCCGCAAAAGCCAAAGCAGCCGCAAAAGGCAGCGGCAAAAAGGCTGCCGAGTGAGCGCGCTCTACATCGACGCCGACGCCTGCCCGGTCAAGGAAGAGGCCGAGCGGGTGGCCACGCGCCACAAGCTCAAGATGTATGTGGTTTCCAACGGGGGCCTGCGCCCCTCGCGCAATCCGCTGGTGGAGAATGTCATCGTCGATCAAGGCGCGGATGTCGCCGACATGTGGATCGCCGAGCGATGTGGGCCGGGCGACGTGGTTGTCACCGGCGACATCCCACTGGCCGCAAAATGCATCGAGGCCGGCGCCCAGGTGCTGCGCCACAATGGTGAGCGTTTCACCCAGGCCAATATCGGCCAGCAACTGGCGATGCGTGATCTGATGGCCGACCTGCGCGCCGCCAACCCGCTGGGTGCTGGCGGTTCCGGCAAGGGGTTCACCAAGGCCGATCGATCGCGTTTTCTGGATGCATTGGAACGAGAAATCCGTGCGGCGAAGTCTGCTGGCTAAGGTCTCAGCCCTACAGCTCTGAAAAACAATATCGCTTTGGTCTTCAATTGGGGCAGCGCCTTCCCGTGGGGAAGTTCAGACGCCGCCGGATCTAAAGGCCGAGCTCTTTCAGTTTTTTTTCAGTCCCATAGCCGCCCTCAGCGGCTCCAGATCTCCCTCCAAGACGGGGCGCAGGAAGCTGCGATCATAGCGGCGCACGATTTTATGATCCTTGGCATACTGAAAGGCAGCCAGGCAGTCGGCATCCTCAAAGCTCTTGGCACGATAGTCTTCGTACGTAGCCAATGACGGAAAAGAAAACAGCGCCACAGCCAGATCATTGGCGCTTTCATGGGGCAGAAAATAGCCGTGATGGGTGCCGCCAAAGCGCGCCACCAGCGGGATCCAGGCCTTGGCATAGATCTCAAAGGCCTCCACCTGATCGGGGTCAACTTCATAGGTGATATAACAGGTGATCATCGGGCAACGCCTCCTCATGTCGCATATTTCCCTCAGAGCTACGAAAGCCATCGCGCTCAAGTCCAATGACAATCTGTCATCGCCTCCATTGCCGTCGCGAATATCCGCCACCTCTCAAGGCAGATCGCGGGTCAAGGAGGGTCGCAAGGCCCCCGCGCCAGCGGCTTGCCCTTGAGGCGGGATCGGCCGCCCCCATGCTTGAAGAGGCGCGTTTAAGGGTGCACAAGCCCCCATAAACCGCTTCTCAGCCATGCAAGCCCCCTTCTGAGCATGCAACCTCTGCGAAAATGGCACCAGCAACCATTGCCCCTGTCCAATTTTTGCGCGATGCATTTCCCAGCAACGCAACGGGAGGTGTGAATGAGCGACACAATGAAAGTCAGCCTCCTCGGCCTGTTTGCCGCCGCAGGATCCGCGATCTGCTTTTCCATCATTGATGTGATCGTCAAGTTTCTCTCGGGCGACTACCCGCTCTATCAGATGGTGCTGCTGCGCTCGCTGGTTGCGCTGCCGATCCTGCTGCTGATTCTGGTGCCGCTGGAGGGCGGCTATCACGTGTTGCGCACGCGCCAGCCCAAGCTGCATCTGATCCGCTGCTGTGCCGTGATCTTTGCCAATATCTGTTTTTATACCGGCCTGGCCACCATGCCGATGGCTGATGCGGTGGCGATTGCCTTTGCCACCCCGCTGATCATAACCGCCCTGTCTGTTGTGGTCTTGGGAGAGCGCCCCGGTATCTGGCGCTGGAGCGCCGTCGCAGTTGGGTTTCTGGGCGTGTTGATCATCATGCGGCCGGGCCCCGGCAGCTTTCAGGCGGTGGCGCTGCTGCCTTTCTTTGGCGCCTGCGGCTATGCCACCCTGCATGTGTTGACGCGCCGCGCCGGGGGTGCGGACAGCGCCGCGGCCCTGTCCTTTTATCCAACGCTGGCGTTTTTCATTGTCAGTGCCTTACTGGGTCTCACCACCGGGGATGGGCGCTTTGCCAGCGGTGACAGCGCCGCCGCAGATTTCATCCTGCGCGCCTGGGTCTGGCCTGCGCCGCGCGACTGGTGGCTGTTCATCGCCCTTGGCCTGACAGCCAGTTTTGGCGGCTACATGATCAGCCTGGCCTACCGTCTGTGCGAAGCCGGATTGGTGGCCCCGTTTGAATATATCGCCATGCCTCTGGCGGTGCTCTGGGGCATTCTGGTGTTTCAGGAATGGCCCGATCTGCCGGTCTGGATCGGAAGCGCCTTGATCATTGGTGCCGGTCTTGTTTCTGTCTGGCGTGAGACCCGACATAACCGACCGGTCAATCGTCCGCGCCCGCGCTCAACCGGATAAGGAGAGCCCCACCATGCCCGTCGAGGCCGTCGTTTTTGATATCGGCAATGTACTGATCAAATGGAACCCCGAACGGTTTTATGACGCCCGTCTCGGGATCGCGGAACGTAAGCGCTTGTTTGCCGAAGTCCCCCTGCACGAAATGAACCTGGGTCTGGATCGCGGCGACCCTTTTCAGGCTTCGGTCTATGCCCTGGCCGACCAGCACCCCAACTGGGCTGAGGAAATCCGCCACTGGCACGACAGCTGGCTGCAATTTGCCCATTGCGACATCCCACGCTCGATCCGCCTGCTGCGCGCCCTGCGCCGTAACGCGATCCCGGTCTACGCCCTCAGCAATTTTGGCATCGGCACCTTTAAGGTCGCGCTTGAGGCCTATCCGGTGCTGGCAGAGTTCGATCAGTCCTATATCTCTGGTCATCTGGGCTGCATCAAACCCGATGGCGAGATCTATCAGCACTTGGAGACCGGCAGCGGGTTGCCCCCCGAAACCTTGCTCTTTGCTG
Organism: Roseobacter sp.; assembly: GCA_015665415.1. Classification (GTDB taxonomy): domain Bacteria; phylum Pseudomonadota; class Alphaproteobacteria; order Rhodobacterales; family Rhodobacteraceae; genus Pseudophaeobacter. The sequence goes on along the minus strand of JADFAE010000007.1, from coordinate 345,125 downwards.
ACGACCGGCCAGAGAATATCGAGGCCGCCAAGGCGCGCGGCTGGCAAACCCATCAGTTCACCACCCCCAAAGGCTGGGCTGCGCGCCTGGTCCAAGCCGGGTTGCTAAGCAAAGAGGACGCCCAATGAGCATACCGATGATTTCTTTCGACGAGGGAGAGGCCCTGCTGGATTGGGTCGGCTTTACCCAGGCACTGGCGCGCGGTCATGATCTGCCCAAGGCGGAAATTGGCGATACCTTTCTGTATCGCGACGTAGACACCCTGCTCAGCCGTTCTGCCTGGATTGATGGCATGGGTTTGGCGGTGAAAACGGCCAATATCTTTCCGGGCAATACGGCCAAGGGCAAACCGATGATCAATGGCTCTGTCTGTCTGTACTCGGATCAGGACGGCAGCCTCGAGGCGCTGGTGGATTTCCATCTGGTGACCAAGTGGAAAACCGCAGGCGACAGCCTGCTGGGGGCGTTGCGTCTGGCCAATCCCGACAGCCGCGAGGTGCTGATCGTAGGCGCCGGCACCGTCGCGGGGTCCCTGATCGAGGCCTTTGGCGCCGCCTATCCAAAGGCACAGATCCGGGTCTGGAACCGCACCCAAGCCAAGGCCGAAGAGCTGGTGGCCGACTATCCCGGCACTCTGCTCGCCACTGATCTGCAGGCCGCGATCCAAGCCGCCGATATCATTCTCACCTCCACCATGTCTTCGACCCCGGTCGTGCTGGGGGACTGGTTGCGCCCCGGTCAGCATCTGAACCTGATCGGCGCCTACCGCCCCGACATGCGCGAGACTGATGACGTGGCCCTCAGCCGCGCGCAGATCTATTGTGACAGCTTCGACACCACCTTGGATCACATCGGCGAGTTCAAGACACCCTTGGCAGAGGGGGTCATCCAGCGCAGCGACGTGCGGGCGGACTTCTACAGTCTGGATCAGTTCCCCAGCTTTGATCCCAATGCAATCACCCTGTTCAAAAATGGCGGCGGGGCCCATCTGGACCTGATGACCAGCCACCATGTTCTGGAAAAATGGAAGGTCACGCAAAACCGGGATTGACCTTCAACAGCGCTTGTCAGCGCTGAAGTTCAGCCGGGCTTGAAGTGGCCAGATCAGCACCACTTGTACATGCGACGGGTGCTGATCTGGAATGACCGGTTTCCATGTCGCCTCTCAGGCCGCCTGCGCCTGCGGCGCTTGTTCGCGCACAGGCAGATGTACAATGGCGCTAAAGGCTCCGACGCCGACGCCGATCCACCAGACAAAGGTGTAATCGCCGTAGATGTCATACATCCGCCCTCCCAGCCAAACGCCCAGAAAGCCGCCCAGCTGGTGGCTGAAAAAAACGATCCCATAGAGCGTGCCCATGTAGCGCAGCCCATAAAGATGCGCGATCAGGCCCGACGTCAGCGGCACCGTCGCCAACCAGAGCGACCCCATCACCACCGAGAAAAGGATCACCGACAGCGGCGTGATCGGCATCATGATAAAGGCGGCCGCCACCACGGTGCGCGCGGTATAGATCCCGGCCAGCAGATATTTCTTGCTGTAGCGATTGCCCAACCAACCGGCAAACAATGTGCCGCCCACATTTGACGCCCCAATCAGCGCAATCGACACCGCACCCAACGCCGAGGTGGTGGTGATGCCAAGGCTGTGCAGCGCACCTCCGGGCAGGATCGGGCCGCACATCTCGGTGACAAAGGCCGGAAAATGCGCGGTGATAAAGGCCAGCTGATAGCCGCAAGAGAAAAATCCAAGGAAGATCAGCGTATAAGAGGGATCCTTGAAAGCCTTTTTCAGGATCGCCCCCATGCTTTCTTCCAACTCGGCCTTGCTGACCGGTTGCGGCGCACGCATCAACGGCAGCGTCAGGATCAACGTCAGTACAACGCCGGCAAAAACCATAAAGACCATCTGCCAGGTCATCATCGACAGCAGGTATTCTGCCGTAGGCGCCCCCAGGATCTGCCCGACGGACCCCGCCGAAGTGACAATCGCCAACGACATCGAGCGGTTCGCATCCGAGCTGGCCCGCCCGACCACGGCCAGAACCACGCCAAACCCGGTGCCCGCGATGCCAAAGCCCACCAGCCATTCATAGGCCTGCATCTCAAACGGGGTGGTGGCCCCGGCGCTGAGCACCAGACCAGCCGCATATACCAGCGCGCCCAGCACGATGGCCTTGCGATCGCCGATTTTCTCGGCAATGGCCCCAAAGATCGGCTGACCGATCCCCCAGGCCAGGTTCTGGATCGCAATCGCCAGCGAGAACTCCGCCCGCAGCCAACCGAATTCCTCAGCGATGGGGATCTGGAACACCCCAAAAGAAGCGCGCACCGCAAAGCTGGCCATGATGATGACACAGCCAACGATCAGCACAGGTGTAAAAAGGGGGGTGGCGCGGGGCATGGGTTGTCCTCCAGATCAGAAGGGCAAGGCTAGGGAAATTCCATGCGTGGTCAAATCAAAGATATTGCGACGTCAGGTAAGAAAACTTGATGTGAGGGGCGATTTAGCCAGGCCGCATCAGAAATTTGGACAGGGCCGCAGCGACGGAAGGGTCCAGACCGCCCTCCTCGCGCACGGTGCCATCGCTGGCGGGGCGAAACAGGGCCGCATAGACCAGCGCCCGCTGCTCCCTGGCCTCTTCCGATACATCGCCCTCGCGCACCAAGCCAAGATAGGACTGCGCAAAGGCCAGACGTTCGCGCGCATCCAGCGCAAGATGGCGCTCTGCCAGATAGAGCTTCATTTGCAAGCGGATGAACCAGAGCAGAAGCGTGAACAGCGTCAGCACGCCCGCCGCCAACAATGTGCCTTTGAGGCTGAAACCGCCGCAGTCACTGCCTGGCAGACTGGGATCACAACCAACCGGAGCCAGCAGGCCTTCGACATAGGTAGCTTGGGTGGCAAGCAGGTAGATCAACGCAATCACAAAACCCGCAGCAGTCAAAAGGCCCGCGACAAAGAAAGCAAAGTTCGTCGTCTTCGCCGTCACATGCTCTTTCTGTTTCTCTTTCCACAGCTCGACAGGCTGGCGGATCGCCTGTTGCTCGGTGAAAGCAGATTGGGCAGCGTCAAGCCCCTTGGCGAAGTCCTCTAAAGCCTTTTGGTGATGAGTATCCAGTTCCTTGGTGACCCGGGAAGTCGCGTTTGAGAGGGACCCCTCGGTTTTCTCAAGTTGTTCCTGCAGAGAAGCTTGCCCAGATTGGGCTTGCTTGAGATCCCTATACAACTCGTTCAATTCTGATCGCATTTTCGACGCGAACTCTTCCTCTACAGGCAATCTGTCCTGCTGCATCAGGCCCTCAGTGAGAGTTTTCACGTTCATTGTTGAACTCAAGGCATCAAGTGAAAGCTCATCCGACGAAGGCACTACGGGCGAAACGGTCTCGTCTTGATCTTTCTTTGACGGTTTCGCATTCTCATTCAGATCTTCAGCCGACATAGCATTTCTCATTTCTTAGCGACAAAAAGTGACGTCATACAAATCCCCTCAACTATAAGGTGTTGGTGATCGCCTGTCACGATCCAGGCTCTTTGCTCTTACTTTCCATTGCCTGCCGAACGGGATAAGCCTAGCCCATGACCAATCTCAGCACGCTCTACGCCGAAAAGATTGCCAGTGGCGATCTGCGCCCCGATCCCGCCCAAGAGGCGGTATTGCCGCTGTTTGACCGCATCTCCGAGGGCCTGCGCGCCGAGCCGGTGAGACGGGGCTTGTTCCGCAAAGCCGTGCGACCTCCAGCGCCCAAGGGGCTGTATCTTTGGGGTGGGGTCGGGCGCGGCAAATCCATGCTGATGGATCTCTTTGTCGACTCCTTGGGCGATATCCCGGCGCGGCGGGTGCATTTTCATGCCTTCATGCAGGAAATCCACGCCAAGATGCACAAGGCCCGTCAGGAGGGCGTGCAGGACGCGCTGGCACCCGTGGCGCAGGAGGTGGCGGACTCTGTGCGGCTCTTGGCCTTTGACGAGATGCAGATCACCGATATTACTGACGCGATGATTGTCGGGCGTCTGTTCGAGGCGCTGTTTGCTGCCGATGTCTGCGTGGTCACCACCTCCAACCGGTTGCCGGATGATCTCTATAAGAACGGATTGAACCGGCAGTTGTTTCTGCCCTTCATTGCCCAGATCAAGGCAAAGATGGAGGTTTGGGAGATGGTCAGCCCCACCGATTACCGGCAGGACCGGTTGCAGGGGGCCCAGGTCTATTTCGCCCCGGCAGATGCCGTGGCACGCGCCAGTCTGCAATCGATCTGGCAGGATCTCTCAGGCGGCGAGGCCCAGCCGCTAACACTGGAGGTCAAGGGGCGCGAAGTGGTGCTGCCTGCCTTTCGCAACGGGGTGGCACGGGCGAGCTTCTTTGATCTTTGCGGCAAGATGTTGGGGCCAGGCGATTACCTCGCCATTGCCGAAGAGGTAAAGGTTCTGGTGCTGGAAGACATTCCCCGTCTCAGCCGCAACAATTTCAACGAGGCCAAGCGCTTTGTCACACTGATCGATGCGCTTTATGAGGCGCAGGTCCGGCTGATCTGTTCTGCGGCGGCGGAGCCCGAATTTCTCTATGTCGAGGGCGATGGCGCTTTTGAATTCGAACGGACGGCCAGCCGGTTGCGCGAAATGCAGGATCAGGATTGGGGCCAGTCATCGTAAGGGGGCTTTGCCCCCTCGCGCCACAGGCGCTCACCCCCAGGATATTTTAGGCCAAATGAAAGACAGACCGCGCCGCGGTAGCGGTGCCTGGCCCAACCAGGTGAGATCTTTAGATCAAACATGGGCGGGAGCCCTGCCCCGCCGGACCTGATCAACCGTTTTCGCGCAGGATATGGCCTGCAAGGTAAAGGGAGCCGCAGATCAGCACACGGGCCGTGGGATCCTGGGAGATGATGGCCTGCAAGGCCGCCGTGGTGCTGGCGGCGGATGTGGCCGGAATGCCCACAGAACGGGCCGCAGCCTCGGTCTCTGCCGCGCTTAGTGTGTTGACCTCATCCGGGATGGAGACGGCGGTCAGGCTGTGCGCCTCTTCGGCCAGTGGTGCCATATAGCCGCTGACGTCCTTGGTGTTGAGCATGCCGCAGATCAGATGGGTGGGACGTTTGGGCAGACCTGCCAGAACCTCAGCCAGGGCCAGACCAGCCGCTGCGTTGTGGCCGCCGTCAAGCCAGAGTTCGCCCGCGCCTGCAATCTCAACCAGAGGACCGGTCTTCAGGCGCTGCATCCGCGCTGGCCAGACCGCCTCTTGCATGGCGGCTTCGCAGGCCGCCTCATCGGCACCAAGGTGGCGCAGCACCGCCAGGGCTGCCCCGGCATTCTGGATCTGATGAGCCCCCAGCAAGGCGGGCAGCGGCAGATCCAGCAAGCCGCGCTCATCCTGATAAACAAGACGGCCGCGTTCCTCGCTCACATGCCACTGCTGACCATAGGCAATCAGGGGGGCGCCAAGACGTGCGGCGGTGGCTTCGATAACGTCCATTGCCTCATCTGGCTGAGGCCCGACCACCACAGGCACTCCGCGCTTGATGATGCCTGCCTTCTCGGCTGCGATCTTGGCTAGGGTATCGCCAAGGAACTGCTCGTGGTCGATCGAGATCGGCGTGATCACGGTGACCTCGGGGCGTGAGATCACATTGGTGGCGTCCAACCGCCCACCCAGGCCAACCTCCAGTAGGGTGTAATCCGCCGGGTTGCGGGCAAAGCCAAGGAGCCCCGCCACAGTGGTGATCTCGAAATAGGTGATGTTCTCACCATCATTGGTGGCGTAGCATTCATCCAGGATCTCGGTGAGATGTGCCTCAGAGATCAGCTCCCCCCCCAGGCGGATGCGCTCATGAAACCGCGCCAGATGCGGCGAGGTATAGGCATGCACCGATTTGCCCCAGCCCTCGAGCCCGGCCCGGATCATCGCCTGGGTCGAGCCCTTGCCATTGGTGCCGGCAATATGGATCACCGGTGGCAGTTTTTCCTGCGGGTTGTCCAGACGTTCAAGCAGGCGCCAGACCCGGTCCAGCGTCAGATCGATGATCTTGGGGTGCAGGGCCAGCATGCGGGCAAGGATGGCATCAGAAGTGGTCTGGGTCATGGGGCACACTCGGGAAGAAAAAGAAGGATCTGCAGAACGGCAAACGGCCCGCCCTGATGAGGCGGGCCGCAGAGCAGCATGATAGATGGCTCAGCTGTCGGATGTGTCCGCGTCTGCGGCATCCTTGGCCTCATTCGCGGCTTCCTCCGCCGCGGTCGGGGCCGGAAGGTCTCCGACAATCTGCGGTGGCAGCTTCATCATCATGCGGATGATGGTGATCAGTTCGCCCCGCATTTCGGTGCGTGAAATCACCCGGTCCAGCATGCCGTGGTCCAGCAGGTATTCGGCGCGCTGGAAACCCTCGGGCAGTTTTTCGCGGATTGTCTGCTCAATCACCCGGGGGCCGGCAAAGCAAATGAGCGCGTTGGGCTCAGAGATATGCACATCACCCAGCATCGCATAGGAGGCCGTCACCCCACCGGTGGTGGGATGGGTCAGCACGACGATATAGGGCAGGTTGGCTTCTTTCAGCATCTGCACCGCCACGGTGGTGCGGGGCATCTGCATCAGCGACAGGATGCCCTCCTGCATGCGCGCACCACCGGCTGCCGAGAACAACACCAGGGGGCGACCCAGCTTAACGGCCTCTTGCGCGCCCGCAATGATCGCATTGCCCACATACATGCCCATGGACCCGCCCATGAAGGAGAAGTCCTGCGCCACCGCGATGATCGGGGTGCGGCCGATTTCGCCAGCACCCACCAGCATGGCTTCTTTTTCGTCGGTCTTTTTTTGCGCCGCCTTCATGCGGTCAGGGTATTTCTTCTGGTCGCGAAACTTCAGCGGATCCGCAATTGGTTCCGGTACGTCCACTTCGGTGAAGACACCGCCATCAAACAGCGCGGTGAACCGGTCGCGCGGCGTGATATGCATGTGGTGGTCGCAATTGGTGCAGACGTTCTGATTGTCGCTCAGCTCGCGGTGAAACAGCATGGTGCCGCACTCAGAGCATTTCTGCCACAGGTTCTCGGGCACTTCACGGCGCGAAAAGATCGAATTGATCCGCGGGCGGACGTAGTTGGTGATCCAGTTCATATCATGCCTCTATCAGGAGCCGGTTTGGCCGGGGCTGGAGTCGGGACGGGTGCGGCGAAGCCGGTTTGGCCTCCAGATAAGGCGAGTTGCGACAAAATGCAATCAGCGCCGTATGGCCAGTCGTGCCACTAACCAGAAGGTCAGCATCATGGCCCCGTCCACCAACAACCAGGGGCGCAGCTGCGCCGCGTCCGCCAAATCATAGGGCAGAAGGTAAAGCGCCAGCCCATAGAGACTGCTGGGCGAGGCAAAGATCAGCAAGGCTATAATGTTGTTGAAAAAATGAACGGCGATGGCCGGACCCAGGCTGCCGGCCCGTGCGGTCAGATCCGCCATCAGCAGGCCAAACCCCATGGCCCAGAGACAGATCAGCCAGGCATTGTCACCCGCCTCGACGGGCATGTAATGGCTGAGGCCAAACAGGGCAGAAGGCACCAGCATCCAGATGCCAGCGCTTTTGAACCGCGCCGCAAGGGCCTGCTGCATGTAGCCACGAAACACCACTTCCTCGGCGCTGACCTGAATAAGCACCGCCAAAAGCGACAGTGGCAGCAAGGAGAACCAGAGGCCGAAGCCCAGATTGGCCCTGAGAGGCGCGCCAAAATCATAAGGCGGCAGGATCAGGAGCACGACGGCCAGTATGGTCAGGCCAAAGCTGACCCGCAGAAATTGCTGCACCAACAGGGAGGTTGCCCCCAACAGGCTGAGAAGCGTGCGCCCCTGCAATACCCGTGCGGCCAGATCGGCCCCGAGTGTCAGGAAGCCAAAGCTTCCCAACAACAACAACATCGCCGTCGGGGTCGCGCCCTGAGCCAGCCCGGTTAGCCAGCTGTCAGAGGAGACCGACAGCAGCAGGGAAAACACAATTGTGTTCAGCAGATAGCTCACCGCTGCGATTAGCCCAAGACCCAGTGGCAGCCGCCACAGCTGCGGCTTGGACCGCCCCGGCGCAACCAGGGCTTCATGCGCGCTGTAGGCGGAACCTGGGATCATTGCGGTGCGGGCTCTTTCAGCTGTGTAGCGGATGAGGGGGCAGGCAGGCGCTCTGTCGGTACGGATTGCGCCATCTCACCAGAGCCATCAGTCACAGACAAGCCTGCTGCGCGCATTTTTGCCGCCAGCGAGACCAGATGCCCCGAGACCGTTTCCAAAAGCTGGGTGGCAACCCCGGCATCGCTTTCAATCACGGCGCGGTATTCCTCGGCACCGATGCGCAGAAACAGGCAGTCCTCGATGGCGCGCAGGTCCATCTCGCGGGGCTGGTGCAGAATCACGGCCAGATCACCAATCAGTCGACCCGGCTCAACCACCGAAACCGGGGCCGCATCGTCGGGCGCATTTGGCCACAATAGCGCCGCACTGCCCTGCAGGCACAGATAGACGGCATCGCCGCTTTCGCCCTCGGCAAAGACCAGTTCCCCCCGCCCAACCCGGTGCCATTGGGCCGAAAAGGCCAGCAGCCGCTGATTGCGCAGATCCAGCCGGGCAAAAAGATCGGCGCGAGCGATGACCTCCGATTTCTGGCGAAAATCCTCTGCGGCCAGCGCCTCGGGCCCGGCGCCAGGCCGCCGCTCGACCCCGTCGATGCGCCCGTCCCGAATATCCACAAAGAGATCGTAGCGTTCGGGATGACGGAATTCACTCTCCATGAAAATCATGGTGGTGGCCGGCATCAGCGCGCGCAGCCGGTCCCGCGTACGCAGTCGACTGTCCGAATCGTGACTGGCCAGCGCCTGCTCAAGGATCAGGATGTCCGGGCGTTTGATCGCCGCACGGGCAAAGGCGGCGCGTTCCTGAAACAGCGGATCTAGCAGGGATCCACCCAGCCCCGTGGGCAAATCATAAAGGATCAGCGCCAGGCGTTTTTGCAGCCGATGCTCGGCCAGAACCTCGCCCACCAGGGCTTCGACCTGTTGCGCCTTGTCCCCTGCGTGCCTGGAAATCTTGCCAAACAGGGCATTTTCCAGCACCGACAACCGGGTGACATAGCCATCTGGATCAAGCGGTTGAAACACCCCTTTGGAGCGTCGGATCAGCTCTACTGCACTGCTGGCGCGGATCTTCAGAATGCGGACCTTGAAATCTTCGGGAAAACCGGGACCGATCTGTTCGGCACTCAGCAGAAAGGGGATTGTCATCAGGGCCGCACGAGACTCTTCGCTGAGAGTGCGAATGGTGGCCTCTGCCCCAGCGCTCCCCCCAAGGGCCGCATATTCTTCGGCGGCTGCACAAAGACGGCAGTACAGCGCATCATCCAGCCCCAAACGTTGAAACAGCGGATGATCGACCGCTTCGCGGCCAAAGGTCTTGATCAGCGTCTCAGCAACGCCAAGGCCAATGCCCAGTGTTTCCGCCGCCATCTCTTGGTCGCGGATGACCTGATAAAACAGATGCCCCGGGGCCAGCAGCTCTTCCGGAGAGACATCCCGGGTCGGGGCTGCAAACAGAATATTGCCCGCCAGCGGCACCGCCGGATTAAAGACCTGAGGGTCAAAATGATAGACCACCCCCGCCAGCCCGGCCTTGAGCAGACGCTGTTGGATATGCGGCCGCAGCCGCAGGATATCTTGCTCCAGCTCCGCATGGCTGCCCGGCTGCAATCTGGCATGCAGAGTACGGTGAACCAGCTGCTGATCCACGCCCATGGCCTCGATCAGCTGGAACCACCAGTCGCGAACGTCACCCTCAGAGCCCAGCCCGGCCAGCGCCGGATTGACCCAATCGGCCTCCAGCGGGTCGGGACTGTTGCCAGCGCGCATTGATTCCACCATCTGGTGCAGGGTCTGCGCCGAGGGGCGCGGCAGATCAGGCTTGCTGCGCAATGGCATCAGGACATTGTCCCCCACAGAGCCGTCAAACAGATAGGGCTGGGAATAGGCGTGCCCCACCCGCGCAGCGATCACCCCCTGGTGCAGCGCCTCCAGCCGGTGCCCCGCCAGGGTGATCGAGCCCCGGGTTGGCAATACTTCGCGGGTCAACAGCTGGGCAAAGGCCGTGCGCTCGCGGTCATTGCCGCTTTTGACCGCCACCCGGGCCCCGGCCGGAATGGTCAGAGAGAGATCCTCGAGCACCATATTGCCCTCTGCATCGCGCAGCGAGACATTGCGAAAGATCACGTCGCCCCGCAGATGTGGCAGACGGTCTGGCGTGCCTTCGATCAGATTGGCCGCGATCATGCCCTTGGGGGCAAAGCGTTCGGTCATGACGCTCCAGCGCAGCCCCATATCCTGCACCTGATTGTAATAGGTCAAAAGCTCTTTCCAGGGGGCCGACAGATCCTTGTAGGCGGCCAGTCCCGCCACCAGAGCCCCGACAGTGATCTCGCCTTTGATCGCCAGAACCCCGCCGGCCGAATAGAACACAAAAGGGGTCATGTGGCCGATCAGGTTATTGAGAAACTTCATGAAGTATTTCTTGTTGTAGATCCGGCGTCGAATCTCGAATAGCCCCCCCAGCCGGTGCGAAATCTGCGCCAGACGGAAGCGCCAGCCCCCATTTCCGCGCAGATCCGATATCCCCGCTGCGGTCTCACCAATTTCGGCAGCCAGGGCACGCACTTCGTGGATACGGTCCTTGTTCAACAGGTTGATCTGACGCTGCAACATCGGGATCAGCCAGGCCTGCAACGGGATCAAGGCAATGGAGGCCAGCCCGAACCAGACGCTTTGCATGAACAGGAAGGTCACGATGGTCAGCATCTGTCCGGCCTGGAATACCGGCTGCGCCAGGGCATCCCCCATCACCCCGCCCATCGGTTCACTTTCCGAGGTGATCATCGCCACCAGCTCGCCCTGGCTGGTGGTGCGGAAATAGGGTTTCGGAAAGCGGATCATGCGGCTGATCAACGTATAGCGCAGCCGCCGCAACAGCCGCTCGGCCACCACGCCCTTGGCGGTGTTCAGCCGCATCTTCAACAGACCCGCCACCACCACGGCCCCCAGAAAGGCAAAACACAGCATCAGCAGATAATCGACCTGGCTGACCTGACGCCCCCAAACCGAGACCATCGCTTCCGGTGCGCCGATGGCATCGTTGATGATCCGCTTGGGCAGCTCCAGCGTGGCAAAGAGAAAAGGAAATGTCAGCAGCGTCAGCGCCAGCAAGCCCAGTTGCTGACGCCGGGAGTAGCGCCAGATAAAAGAAAACAATGTTCGGGGCATCGCCCATCCTTGTGGCATAAAAGCTGCAGGCCTAGGTCTTGCGCGTCCCCGCTGTTGCCCCATGCGGCAAATTTCGAGTCACTGTGGCAAAACCTGACGACGGTATGCACTGAAATGGGACCAAGACAAGGTGACCTAGTTCACGCTTCTTCACACTTGCTCTGGCCTGACGGCGGAATTATTGCTTCGTTCAAACAACAGACCCCGTTCGGCGGGGCACAGAAAGGCTGGCCTCAGGGTCAGAAGACCAACAGAGATGAGATTTTGCACTGCCGCCCTGCACCTGCGCCCGCGGTCCTCCACGGCTGCCGGGGGCAGCACCGCCCCAGCCTGGCACCGCCCAGAGCTGCCCCATGGTTACGGCCTGCGTCGGGTCTTAGCCGGATGTCGCGCCCTCTCAATGGCGGCGGCAACTGTCTTGCTGGCGGCCGCCTGTGCCCCAACGCCTGAGGGCGGGTTTTCATTTGCCGCGCGCAGCGGACAGCCCCAGGGCGGCCCTGCCCCAGCAGCAAAATCCCAGGCCCGATTTGCCGGTGACAACGTGGTTCTTGTCGCCCCTCCTGGACATTGCATCGACACCTCCATGCTGCGCCAGGAGCCCCAAGGGGGCTTTGCGCTGCTGCCCCGTTGCAACCTGATGCTGGGGGCCAGCTGGTTTGGCCGCAACCGTGCCGCCGTGATCACCGCGACAATCGGACCGGCGCATGAAACCGGCGCGCCCTCTACCGCCGATCTCGCCCGCACCGCCGAAGGGGCCCGGTTGTTGTACTATGAGGACAAGGGGCTGTTGCCCCTGGTTCGGCTGGATTGGCCCGGACATGGTGCCATGGGTCACAGCAACGCGACTGGGGCCAGCGCTGAACATTGGCGCGGCGCCTTTGTGCTGAATGATCATCTAGTGGTGCTGGCGCTCTATGCGCCTGAAGGCAGCGATCTGCTGGGGCAGCCCGGCGCTGCGGTGCTGACCGAAATGACCCGACGCAGTCTTGCGGCCAGCCTTGCCGGTTCCACAGATCCGCAGGCTGCGGCAACACTGGAAGGAACCGCGCACGCAGAAGAAACCGTACTGCGCCCCAAGCCCCGCCCCGGCAATGCATCCCAGCCCGAAAATCAGACCGCAGCCACAGGGATCTCGGCCACAACCAGGGAAACGCCGCAAAAACTCTCCCTGCGCAAGCGAATTGCCCGTTTATTTCAGTGACCCAGACCGGATAGTTTGGCATCAGTTGAAGGAGCGGCAGACCGGCGCAGACCAAAAGGCCGCGCAAAAGATCCCGGGCAGAACGCCCGCGTATAACCCAAGGCACAACAAAGGTAGCAGAACGCATCATGGGCGGTTTTCTGGACAAAGTGTTTCACAAAAGAAGCCTTCGGCGATGGCGGCAGGGCGCGGTGCAGGCCGCCAGCATGCCTTTGCCTCTGCTGCGACAGCAGCGCACCCAGGCGCGCAAACTGCGGGAACAATTGGACCGGCTGATTCATATCGCCGATGGCCGCTTGGCCCTGCCGCAGATCGGTTCGTCGTTCTTTCCCCGCCCCCATGGCACCGACTGGTCCTGGCGGCCAGAGCTTTGGCGCGGCCCGATGCCGACACCGGGCCTGTCCTCGGTGCCCTCCAAATCGCAGCTGGGTGACGAGATCACCCTGTTTCATGACTGCGCTATCTCCGAGCTGACCCTGCGCCAGCTGCGCAACGGCCGGGAAGAGGATCTCGCCCCCTTTGGTCTGCGCATGGATGTTTTCAAATTCGACGGCTCCTTCCTGTCATTGGTGGTAGATCTGCCCATCGAGGCCTGCCAAGGCCTGTCGCGCCATCACCTGGTGCGTGTCGACAGCATCATCGAAACCGAAAAGCCGATCGAGATCTTTGCCCGTCTCAATATCCGCCATGGTCCCAACACCGAGCAGCTGGTGCGCGAACTGCCGCTGGGGGAAAAAAGTGTCACCGTCGAATATGATCTGGCCTATTCCAACCTGAACGAAAAGCGCATCGAGAAAATCTGGCTCGACCTGATCTTTGAAGCCCCGGACATGAACCAGGTGGTGCTGCGTGATCTGACCTTTGCGCGCCACCGTCGCGCCAATATCTAAACCCACTTGCAGGATGAGACATCCAAGATGAGCGATCTGACCGTCACCAAAATCCGCTTTCGCAACGGCACCTGGGAAGGCGTGGTCCAGACCACCGCAGACGATGGTTTGCCTCCGGATATCCAGGTGATGTTTCAGGACAAACCGCTGGAGGGGATTGACCTCAGCGAAGGCAGTACCTCGGGGGAATGGAACCTGCACATCACCATCCCACCTGAAGCGATTGCCGATGGGGTGCAGACTTTTGTCATCACCGAAGGTGGCAGCGGCGGGCAAAAGCTCGACAGTTTTTCGCTGATCGCCGGCGAGGCTGCCGTCGATGACATGCGGGCCGAGATCGATCTGTTGCGGGCCGAGCTGGACATGCTGAAACGCGCTTTCCGCCGTCACTGTCTGGAAACCACCTAAGGACGGGACAAATCGCCGCTCTTTCATCAGAGCGGCGAGCTTTGGTCTTTTGTCTAGGTCAGGTCGGTAAAGGCCTGGGCCAATTGCGCCATTGCCTTGGCGTAGGGTGCAGGACCATAGCTGGCGCGCGCCACCCCGGCAGCCGCCATATCCGACAGGGTCATACCTGGGCGCATCATCACATTGACCGGCAAAGCCGCGGCAGAGGTGATGCGTGCAATCAGATCAGGATTCGTGAGACCGGGGATGAAAAAGCCACTGGCCCCAGCATCGGCATAGGCCGCAGCACGGATCAGGGCTTCCTCCACCAGATCCGCATGGACCTCAGTATTGCGCTCTTTCAGGAATAGATCTGTGCGGGCATTGATGAAGTAGTCAGCGTCAGCGGCGCGCATGGCAGCAATCCGGCTGGCCTGTTCTTCGACCACATACAGCCCCTGCCCGCCGATGATCTGATCCTCGAAATTGATCCCGACAGCGCCAGTTTCCAGCACCCGGCGGGCATTGGCGGTCAGGGTCGCCGCATCACTGGCAAAGCCGCCTTCGAAATCCACCGTCAGCGGCAGATCATTTTTGGCCGTGATCCGCCCGCAGATCTTCAGGAGCAGCTCCAATGGTATGTCTTCGCCATCGCCATAGCCCTGTGCGGCTGCCACCGACCAGCTGCCGGTGGCCAGGGCTGCGGCCCCCGCTCCGGCAACGGCCTTGGCACTGCCAGCGTCCCAGATATTATACAGCACCAAAGGTGTGCCTGGTTGGTGCAGTGCGGCAAAGGCGCGGGCGCGGTCGATAAATGTCATGCAGTCAATCTCTCTGTGTAGCTGGTTTCAATCTCAATCAGGCGCTGCTTGCGCCACAGCCCACCGCCATAGCCGGTCAGACTGCCATCCGCCGACAGCACCCGGTGGCAGGGCACCACCACGGCGATCTGATTGCTGCCATTGGCCCGGGCCACCGCTCGCGTCGCCGAATGTCGGCCCAGATCTTTTGCGATCTGTGAATAACTGCGTGTCTCGCCTGCGGGAATTTCAAGCAGGTAGCGCCAGACCTCACGCTCAAATTCGGTGCCATGCAGAGCCAGAGGCGTGTCAAAACCGGCCCCTTCACCGGCAAAATAGCGGGTCAGTTCCTCCGCCACCTGTTGGGTTGGCGCGGGACGACCAAAGCCAATGCCGCCGGGCTGGGCCTTTTGCAGCCGCTGCATCTCTCGTGGCAGGGCTTTGCGGTCGGCAAACTCCAGCAAGTGCAGCTGGTGCTGACAGCTGATCGCGATCATCGCCCCCAGCGGTGTATCAATCCAATCCGCCAGCAGCAGCGCATCGCGGCGAAAAGCACCCGGCGCCATGCCAACCAGCCGGGCAAAGGCGGCGCGAAAGGCCGAAGGGCTGTCAAAACCCGCATCGATCTGGGCTGCGATCACCGGCTCTCCGGCGGAGAGCGCCGTAAAGCCCTCGCGCAGGCGACGTTGCCGCGCCATCTCCAGGAAGGTCATGCCGAAATGGCGCTTGAAAGCGCGGCGCACGGTTGAGGGGTCATAGCCCAGTGCCACCAAATCGCCCTCGCGCCAGCGATGGGTTGGGCGCGCCTCCAGGGCATCAATCAGCGGCTGCACCATGGGATCATCCCCGGCCGCCGCCTTCAGCGGTTTGCATCGCTTGCAGGCGCGAAACCCCGCTTCGATGCATTCCCCAGGGGAGGCATAGAACTGGCAGTTTTCAAACTTGGGATTGCGCGCCGGACAACTGAGGCGACAAAAAATACCGGTGGAAGAGACACCAACATAGGCGCGTCCCTCATAGCTGGCATCGCGGGTACAGAGCGCTTCATAAAGCGTCTTGGAATCAGGCAGGTCAAACATCATGACAACAGACTAACCACCCCGGCCAGCTGCCGTCGCCGGTTTCCGGGCGTTAATGTCAAAAACACCCGATCAAACCTGCGTGTTTGCCACGGCCTAGCGACGGGTTTTCTTGTTGCGCTTTTGGACAGATCGAATGGTCTTGTGCAGAACCTTGTCGCTGCCCTTGCGTTCAGACAGAGAGGCAGTGTTGTAGCGCTCTTCGGCGGCCAGCTTGTTCCAACGCTCCAGGCGGTCCCGGCTCACCTCGCCACGCTTGACGGCGGCATTGATGGCGCAGCCCGGCTCGCTTTCATGGGCGCAATTGCGGAACTTGCACTGGGTTGCCAGCTCTGTCAGGTCGTCAAACAGATCGGCAATGCCACTTTCGGCCTCTGCCATCTGCAGCTCGCGCATCCCCGGTGTATCCAGCACCGCGCAGCCATTGGGCAAAAACCGCATATGGCGGTGACGGGTGGTGTGGCGCCCGCGGGCATCATCTTCGCGAATTTCAGCGGTTGCAGCGGTCTCCGTGCCAAAGAGCGCATTCACCAGCGTCGATTTCCCCACCCCGGAAGACCCCAGAAACACCAGCGTGTCTCCAGGTTTGCACCAGGGCGCGAGCTGGGTCTTGGCCGCTTCGCTTTTGGCATTCAGCAGAACAACCGGCACCCGCGACGAAATGCTTTGGGCCTGTTCCACATAGGGCGCGGGATCGTCACACAAATCCGGCTTGGTCAACAGGATCACCGGCGTCACCCCGGCCTCGAAGGCCAGCGCCAGATAGCGCTCCAGCCGGGCCAGATTGAAATCCATGTTGCAGGAGGTGACGATGAAACTGGTATCGGTATTGGAGGCAATCAGTTGCAGGCTGCGGTCATGTCCCGGTGCGCGGCGCTTGAACAGACTTTTGCGCTCCAGCACCCGGCTGGAGGTTGGCAGCACCTGATTGAGCAACACCCAGTCGCCAACAGTGGCCTCCAGTTTGGGGGGCACCATCGCGTCAATCCCGTCACCAAGGACTCGCAAGCCGCTGCGATGCGCTTCGACAACGCGCACCGGTGGGGTATCTTCAAGATCCTCGCCGACCACCTGATCAGCAAAAAACGCCTGCCAGCCGAGCTTTTCCAGAGCGCTCAGCGCTGCGGCGTCATCACCGCCATTGGGCGGCAGAGGCGGGGAGGTGTCCCGTGTCATCAAGGTTCTGCTTTCATCGGGGCTGCGGGCAGCGGCATTTGCCCCCTAAGGATCACAAAAAGCCCACCAACTAAAGCCCCTTCGCCGCAGCAAAATCTGATCAGCCCGTGACAAAACAGCAAAAGACCGCCCCCGAGAGGGCGGTCTTTGTAAGGCTTTGGGCAAAAATTCAGGGACTCCGCCCCAAAGACTGCACCTGGGACTATTGTTTTGGCCCCAAGGCAACGAGCCCCTTGAGGATATCGATGGCATAGGCCAGCTGGTAATCCTGCTCGCGCAGTTCCGCCGCCTTTTCCGCCCGTTCGCGATCTTCCTTGATCTGGCGGATCTCATCCTCTGTCAGGCTGTCGTTGTTGAGACTGCCGCGCAGATCCGCCTCGGTGCGGGTGCGGCGGGCAGCATTTTCGTCTTCGCCTTCCGCGGCAGCGGTTCGGCGGGGCTGTTCCACCACGATATCAGGCGAAACACCCAGCGCCTGGATCGAACGGCCCGAGGGCGTGTAATACCGCGCCGTGGTCAGGCGCATGGCTCCGTCGCCCCGCAGCGGCATCACCGTCTGAACCGAGCCCTTGCCAAAGCTCTTGGTGCCAACAACGATGGCACGGCGATGGTCCTGCAGCGCACCCGCCACGATTTCCGAGGCAGAGGCAGAGCCGCCGTTGATCAGCACCACGATGGGTTTGCCATCGGACAAATCCCCCGGCACCGCATTGAAGCGCTCGCCGTCTTCGGGGTTGCGACCCCGGGTCGAAACGATCTCACCGCTGTTCAGGAAGCTGTCCGCAACACTGATCGCCTGGGTCAGCAAGCCGCCGGGGTTGTTGCGCAGATCCAGCACGATCCCGTTGACGTTTTCCATACCGCCGGCTTCTTCGACCTGCTTTTGCAGGCCGGCCTCAAGGTTGGGGGTGGTCTGGTCGTTGAAGGTGGTGATGCGCAGCACCACTGTGTCGCCTTCGGTGCGCGCGCGCACCGCCGTCAGTTTGATGGTGTCGCGGATAATCGAAACGTCAAAGGGCTCGCCCTCGCCTTCGCGCACAACGGTGATCACGATCTCAGAGCCGACAGGCCCGCGCATCATGTCCACCGCTTCGTCCAGCGACAGGCCCAGCACGCTTTCGCCATCGACATGGGTGATGAAATCACCAGCCTCCATGCCGGCCTCATCTGCCGGGGTGCCATCGATGGGCGAGACAACTTTGACAAAGCCCTCTTCCTGGGTCACCTCGATGCCAAGACCGCCAAATTCGCCACGGGTCTGCACCCGCATACTGGCCGCGTCATCCGGCGACAGGTAGCTGGAATGCGGATCCAAGGAGGCCAGCATACCGCCGATGGCGGCTTCGATCAGCTCTTTCTCGTCGACGTCTTCGACATATTGAGCGCGGATGCGTTCAAAAATATCGCCAAAGAGATCCAGCTGTTCATAGACGCTCGCTTCGCGTGCCGATTCCTGCGCCAGCAGGGGGCCAGCCACATAGGTTGTTGCTACGATGCCGGCCAGCGTGCCGCCAATAGCAGCCATGGCAAATTTTTTCATCAAACCTTCATCCACCTTGTCCCATTCGGAACCATGTTTCAGGGTCCACCGGGCTGTTGTCATTTCTGACTTCTATATAGAGCGTTTCTGTCCGGTCAGTTCCACCCCCTTCACTGCTAAGTGACAAAATGGCACCAGCCTGAGGTGAGCTGCCGCCCATCAGGCCAACCGGAGAGCCTGCCGGAATCACCTGTCCGGCCTCACCAAACACTTCTGCAAGTCCCGACAGAATAAAGAGCGTATCCGGCTGAGGTTCAAGGATCACCACATTGCCCAGCTCCAGCAAGGGCCCCCGGTAGCGGATTGTTGCCGCCGTCGGCGAGGTCACCAGCGCCCGCGGACGCGCGGCGATCAGCACGCCCGGGCGGGCAATGCCTGCCGCATCACGCTGACCAAAGCGGCGCAGCAACAGGCCTTCAACCGGCAAAGCGATGTCACCACGCTCAGCGCTGATATCGGCCTCTGTCGCGGCGATGGCCTCTGCGCCGCCAGCGATCTCCGCCAGACCACTGGCAAAACCCGTCAGTGTCTCAGTCGAGGAAATCAAAATTGCCGTGCGCACCGGGTCTTCGGTAAAGCGGCGCGGCAGGTCGGTGCGGTCGGCAATCGCCGCCGACAGCGCGGTGCGGGCCTGTTGCACCCCGGCCAGACCGGTTTCCAGGGTGCCCGAGGCGTTTTGCTGCAACATCCGCAGGGTCTGCACCTCTTCGAGGTCGGCCCGCAGCACCTCGGCGCGAGCATATATTCCCGGCGTCACCTCGGCCACCATCATCGCCGAACGGGCCGCCCCCAGGGGACCTGAGGGATGCAGCATCAGTACCGGAGGGGCCGAGGTCTCGATGGTTTGCAAAATGCCCAACAGCTCGGCCACCTCGTCTTCGCGGGCCTCCAGATGCGCCAGCAGCAGGGCTTCGCGCCGGGCCACCCGACGCAGCCCTTCGCGCATAGCCCCCAGGCCGGCCTCATAGGCGCGCACCGTGCCCGTCAGCGCCTTGACGCGATCTCGCGCGCCTTCGGCCTCTGCCAGGGCCAGCGTCGCCGCCTCCAGCTGGTCTGCCGCCGCCTGGGCCGCCTCAGCAGGTGTTTCCTGGGCCCGCAGCGGAGCGCCAAGCACTGTCAGCAGAAATAGGAAAAGCCCGACGGCGCGTGTGATCATCAAACTCGGGTCATCCTGTCTCAGCTCATTGGGCTTGGGCTTTGTGTGTAAGCAGGCTCTCGCCGGTCATTTCATCCGGTTTGGGCAGGCCCATCAGCTCTAGCAGCGTCGGCGCCAGATCGGCAAGACGGCCGTTGCGCAATCCAGCGCCTTTTGGCCCGCCGACCAGCGCCAGTGGCACCAGATTGGTGGTATGGGCAGTATGGGCCCCGCCGGTTTCGGGATCCACCATGACCTCGCAATTGCCATGGTCCGCCGTCACCAACATGGCGCCCCCGGCCTCGTTCAGCGCTGCAACGACCTGCGCCAGCCCTTGGTCCACCGCTTCGCAGGCCTTCATCGCCGCAGCCAGATCACCTGTATGCCCCACCATGTCCGGGTTGGCGTAATTGGTCACGATAAGATCATATCCCGCTTCGATTGCAGCAACGAACTTTTCAGTCACCTCAGGCGCGGACATCTCTGGCTGCAGATCATAGGTTGCCACCTTGGGCGATTTTGGCATCGCCCGGTCTTCGCCCTGTTCCGGCTCTTCCTTGCCACCATTGAGAAAGAAGGTCACATGCGGATATTTTTCTGTCTCGGCCAAACGGAACTGGCGTTTGCCCTGTTTGGCCACCCAGGCCCCCAGCGTGTTGACCAGCTCAGCCTTGGGATAGACCGTGGTCATATATTCATTATGGGCTTTGGAATATTGCACCATGCCCAGCAGCGCGGCCAGTTTCGGGCGCGGGCCAGTGTCGAAATCGGCAAAGCCCGGCTCGCCAATGGCCCGCAGGATCTCGCGGGCGCGGTCTGCGCGAAAGTTGAGACAGAAGAACCCATCGCCATCCTGCACGCCCTCATAGCCAGGAATGACGCTGGCACCGATGAATTCATCGGATTCCGACTGGTTATACCCATGGGTCACGGCGTCATGGGCATCAGCAACAGAGCGCCCCTCGCCCTTGATCATGGCCGCATAGGCCTCGCTCACCCGCTCCCAACGGTTGTCCCGGTCCATGGCAAAATAGCGCCCAGTCACTGTGGCCACTTTGGCGCCACGTGGCAGACTTTCTTTCAGCTCTTCAAAGTATCCATAAGCGGATTTGGGGGCCACATCGCGGCCATCGGTCACGGCGTGCAACCAGACCGGAATACCCGCCTGCGCAATCGCCTGAACTGCGGCCAGAATATGGCTGATATGACCATGCACCCCGCCGTCAGAGACCAGCCCCATCAGATGTGCTGCACCGCCACTTTCCTTGAGCCGGGCAATAAAACCCTGCAATTGGGCATTTTCGGCAAAGCTGCCATCCTCGATTGCCAGATCAATCTGCCCCAGATCCATTGCCACAACCCGGCCTGCGCCGATATTGGTATGACCCACCTCAGAATTGCCCATCTGCCCAGTGGGCAGGCCCACGTCCGGCCCATGGGTGATCAGCTGCGCCTGCGGCCCCGCCGCCATAATGGCATCAAAGGCTGGCGTCTGGGCCAGGTATGGCGCATTGGCCGCGCTGGGTTCGGCACTGCCCCAACCATCGAGAATGCACAGGACGACGGGTTTCGGGGTGGTCATATCAAGGCTCCGCAGCGACGTATCTTTCAAGGCGTTGTCGGCCTTTTACCCGCTTCGTTGCGCGGGGTGAACCGTCATTCCTGCCACAGGGAGCGATAACAGTCGCGCCAGGTGGTCCGGCCCGCTTCTCGTAGGACCCCTGATCCAGCCTTGGCAAAAACGGCTCTGTGCTGTGATCGTCTTTCGCAGCGCCGCGCTCTACCTTAGATTTTGCTGAAATACTCCTAGGACAACATGCAACCCTCGCACCCTCTTTCCCGGCGCTGATACGACCTGCGATCTCCCACCACGATGCCTGTCTAGAGAACCCCTGAGAGCGCGGGCCATGTTTCGGTGATTTCACCCTCCGACAAAACCAGGATTTCGCCGAACTCCGGGATCACCGCCTCGCTTTGATCCGGGCGCAGAAAGGCAAAATGATCCACCGGAGAGGCACCCAGCGCAGGCCCCGACCAGATCTCCTGGTTTGAGGACCGACCAAAGATCCCAGAATAGCCATAGCCCTTGGGGTGCACAGGTGTGGCCTTCCAGTAGCCGCCATAGATTGTCAGCGCAGCCCGGCGACGCCAGCGGGTCAGGGGCGTCAGGATTTCCAGCCCCGGTATCGGATTGTTGGCACGGTATTTCAGGATCGGTGTGGCAATGAACATGGCCGCCTCAAAGGCCTGGGTAGAGCGCACTTCAAAATCCCCCGGCTTGACCAGGACTGACCCCAGTGAGACCTCGCTCACCCCCTCTGGGGTGCCATAGGTCTCAAAGGTCAGGCTGCCGCCGGTATTGACCAAAGCAGCGCCGCCGCCGGTCATGTCCTGCAACAGGGCACGGGCTGCGCGCAGGGCCTGTTCAACCCGCGCACGGGACAGCGCCCGCAAGGGAGCGGGCAGTTTTGCCAGATGCGGCTCATAGCCCATCACGCCTTCGAGATGCAGCATCGGCATCTGCTGCACCAGCGCGGCCAGAGCGGCCAGGTCTTTGGGCTCCACCCCGCCGCGATGCAGGCCGACGTCAAGTTCCAGCGCCACCCGCAGCCTCACGCCCCGCGCCTGGGCCAGGGCCGCGTATTGCTGGGCGCGCGCCTGCGTATCAACCAGCCAGATCACCCGTTTACTGGCATGGGGCTGCTGATCCAACACTTGGGCCGCAACACTGGCGGGCAGCGGCTTGCCCAACAGATGCTCAACCTCGGGGCGGGCCTGCAACAGCGGGATCAGCATCTCGGCCGAAAAGGTCATCAGCCCGACCGCCTGTAGCTGCTGCAAAGCCATATCAAGCATCGGCAGGCAGGCCAGTGATTTTGCCACCACCCGTACACCAATTCCGGGCTGCAAGCTTTCGCGAGCCCGCTGCAGATTGGCGATATAGCGCGCATGGTCCAGCAGCAGACAGGGCAGGCCCCGGCCTGTGCGCTGCAGGATCTGATCCCACTGTGCAAAATCCGGCAATCTATCCTTCTGGCTCATGGGCGAAACAGCTTTGCCAGCGCCGGCGACAAAAATCGGTCCTGTGGATCCAGCCGCGCGCGCAGCGCATCAAATTTGCCCAGATCCGGGTACAGCTCCTCGAGATCCCGCCGCTGAAGGCTGTGCAGCTTGCCCCAGTGTGGCCGCCCCCCGGCACTGCGAAACACCGCTTCGCAATCGCGGAAGAAACCAGAGTGGTCCTGACCGGCATGCATATGGACCGCCACCGAGACCCGGGGCCCATTCTGAAAGGGAGATAGCCAGGCAGTATCGCCAGCCGTCTGCCGTATTTCGATGGGAAACCAGACTTCGGTGTGGCGCGTGGCCACCAACCCGGTGATCTCGCGCAGCACCGCTTCGACCTCAGAGGGCGGCAGGTGATACTCCATTTCGTTGAACCGCATATTGCGCGTGGTGCTGAGCACCCGCCAGCTCTCACCGACAAAACTCTCTTCGCCCTGCAGCTTGAGCATCAAAGCCAAAGCCGCCTTGTGGAGTTTTGGATGCACATGCCGCAAAGCGCTGAACAGCTTCATCATCTGCAGACCCAGCGCATCGAGATCAATCGGGGCTTTGCCAACGGCGTCATCAGTGACGTCATGGGTGACCTGCACGCCCTTTGCACTGTGGGGCAGGATAAAGAACTCATAGCAGCGGTGCTCGGCCCATTTTTCATGCATACGGCTCAGCATCTCTTCAACGGGGCGCACCCCGACGCGGCGGCGCAGATTGAAGGCAGGCACGGTATTGAGCTCGATTTCCAGCAACACGCCCAGCAGGCCAAGACTGACCTGCATGCCGGGCAGGTCTTCCTTGGTGATCTCAATCACCTCACCGGTGCCACTCAGCAGCTGTGCCCCAGTCATCTCGGCCGCGAGACAGGGCAATTCACGACCGGTGCCATGAGTGGCGGTGGACATCGCCCCCGCCAGCGACTGCACGTTGATATCTCCCAGATTACGAAAGGCCTGCCCCTGGGCCCCAAGTGCTGCAGACAGCTGGTGCAGGCGGGCGTTGGCATTGACCCGGGCACGTCCGGGATCGCTGGAAATCACCACGGGTTTATCGATCTGGTCCAGGCGCAGGATCTGGCCATGTCCCGTGACCAGCGGGGTAAAGGAATGCCCGGCGCCTACAGGCCGCAGTACGTCGCCAGTATCACGGAGCAACGCCTGCAGCTGTTCCGCGGATCGCGGCTGTGCCACAGGCGCCTCAGCTGTCTGATTTCCAGACCAGTTTTTCCACATCCCCGTCGTCCCTCATTGTTTTGGCCCCGTTGTCTTGAGCAGTCTAGACGGAGGCCCATAGGGGCCGACAATATTAACCACACGTCAAGGGACGCGCCGCGGTGCCGCCTTGATGTGTTTGACTATGTTGGCATAGCAAACTGCAACAAAAGAGGATTTTGGACATGCTCGAACTCAGACCCAATTGCGAACTCTGCGATATTGATCTGCCACCGCACAGCATTGATGCGCGAATCTGCAGCTATGAATGCACCTATTGCGCCGCCTGCGTTGAACACCTGTCCAATGTCTGCCCGACCTGCGGCGGTGGATTTGTACCGCGTCCCATCCGCCCGCAACAGGCCTATCGGAGCGAACTGAAGCTGGGGCTGGGCAATCACCCCGCTGGCCTCAAACGGTATCACTCCAAGTTCACACCTGAGGACATCGCCGCCCATGTTGCGCGGATCAAGGACATCCCACCGCCAAAGCGTTGAAGAACGCGCAATCCGGAAATTTCCTTTTGTTTTCGGTTTTTGAAACCCGTCACAGGACAAAATACTTGCTTTGACCAGCCTGCGCACGCTTAAATTGAGTCCTTTCAAGAAAGGACCAATTCATGTCACAGCGCATTATTGTAATTCACGGGCGTCACACCAAACCTGCAAAGGCTCAGCACGCCGATCTGCAAATGAAAGCTCTTATTCAGGGGCTTGAACGGGCAGATACAATCAAAGCCGCCAAGGTTCACTCCGGCGAAATTCCAGTCGATTTTGTCTACTACGGGGACGTGAACAATCATTTGCTTTCTGAAAAACGAAAGATCAGGGAAACGCTGAGCGCGCGGGATCCTGACTTTAGCGATGCCCCCTGCCTGCCGCACGAAGGATATTTTGACGCCATCGACGAACTTGCCGGGATGTCGAGGTTCACCAAGACAGCCTATCACAAAGTCCTGAAAGCAAATAAAGACTTCCGTTGGCTGGATGATGCGGCCAGGGCGCTGAGCACCCTTACGGCTGTTGCCAGTGCTTCGCGACTCAATATGAGCGTCATTGCCAAGGCCACCGAAGATATGGGGGCCTATCTGCTGACACGCAAAGTGGGCTCCCAGATTCGTCAGCGGTTGCAACATGTTCTGAAACCGGCCCTACTGGCTGGCGAAGACATCTGCCTTGTCTCCCACAGCATGGGCTGCATGGTCTCCTATGATGTTTTGTGGAAATTCTCCCGTATGAGCGAGTATGCTGAGGTCCAGACCTCTGGGAACAGGGTCAATCTGTGGATGACGCTTGGCTGTCCGCTGGGCGAGGCCGGCGTCAAGCGCAACCTCTATGACGGGGACGAGCGAGACCTGGACAAGCACCCGGAGAACATAATCCGGGATTGGGTCAATGTGGCGGCCAAGGACGATTTTGTCGCCCACGACAGCACCATGAAAAACGACTATCGCGCGATGCTGTCAAATGGCTACCTCGACACGATCACGGACAAGAAGATCTACAATTGCTTTGCTTACAAAGCGAGATCGAACCCACATAAATTCTATGGCTATCTAGCACATGACTATGTTGGCAAACGCATAACCGATTGGATCAACTGACCCACGGATTGGGATTAAACGGGGCACCTCACAATGCCCCGTTTTTGTGAAATTCGCCTCAGACCTTCACGCGCTCAGACTTGGGGTCATACATCGGCTTGAGCGAGGCCTCGGCCCGTACTTTGGTGCCCATGACATCGATCTCATAGGTCGAGGCCAGAACATCGGCCGCCTTTTCACCTTCGCAGGGCACATAGCCCATGCCGATAGCAGCGCCCAGGGTGTGACCGTAGTTGCCCGAGGAGATATAGCCGACGATCTCACCATCACGGATCAGTGGTTCATTGTGATAGAGCAGCGGTTCCGGGTCGGTGAGCTTGAACTGCACCATTCGCGCCTTGGGGCCGGTCTCTTTGCGCGCCAGAACTGCAGCCTTGCCGACAAAATCATCCTTGTCCGTCTTCACCGCAAAGCCAAGACCGGCATCAATCACGTGATCCTCGCAGGTGATGTCATGGCCAAAATGGCGAAAGCCTTTCTCGATCCGGCAGCTGTCCATCATATGCATGCCACAGAGCTTGAGCCCCATGTCCTGACCGGCCTCATATAGGGTTTCAAAGGCATGACCGGCCATATCGGCACCGACATAGATCTCCCAGCCCAACTCACCCACGTAGGTCACCCGGTGCACCCGGGCCAGACCCATGCCCAGTTCAATTTCCTGCGCCGTACCAAAGGGATTAACCGCGTTGGAGAAGTCATTGGGCGAGACCTTTTCCAGCAGAGCGCGCGCATTGGGGCCCATGACCGCCAAAACACCCTCACCCGCCGTCACATCAGTGATCACCACGCGATGATCGCCGACATATCGCATCATCCAGGTCTGATCCGCCAGGCGGGTGATCGCCGGGGTCACCACCAGATAGGCGGTTTCCGTCAGGCGAGTGACGGTGACATCGGCCTCAATGCCGCCACGCGAATTCAGGAACTGGGTATAGACGATCTTGCCCGCAGGCACGCTCAGGTTGGCACCACAAACATAGTTGAGAAAGGCCTCGGC
This sequence comes from Roseobacter sp., assembly GCA_015665415.1. Classification (GTDB taxonomy): domain Bacteria; phylum Pseudomonadota; class Alphaproteobacteria; order Rhodobacterales; family Rhodobacteraceae; genus Pseudophaeobacter. The sequence continues at coordinate 318,771 of JADFAE010000007.1, read as the reverse complement.
ATCGGGGCCTTCGACCCGGATCTTGCCAAAGGAAGACATATCATACATGCCGAGGTTTTCGCGCACGGCGCGGTGCTCGGCTGCGGAGTTTTCAAACCAGTTCTGACGCTTCCAGCTGTACTGGTATTCCCGCTCCTGGCCCTCGTTGGCAAACCAGTTGGCGCGTTCCCAACCGCCCAGCTCGCCCATGACCGCGCCCTGCTCTTTCAGGTGATGATGGAACGGTGTACGGCGCACCCCGCGTGCGGTGGCCTTTTGGCGATAGGGGAAATGATCCGCATAGAGCAGCCCCAGCGTCTCTTTCGAGCGCTCGAACAGGTAGTGTTTGTTGCCCTGGAAGGGATGCATGCGGCTGATATCCACATCGCCCAGATCAAAGGGTTTCTGCCCCTCGTCCATCCACTGCGCCAGCGCCATGCCGGCGCCACCCGCGGACTGAATGCCAATCGAGTTGAACCCGGCAGCAACCCAGAAGTTGTCCATCTCCGGCGCCAGACCCAGATGATACGCGTCATCGGGGGTAAAGCTCTCGGGCCCGTTAAAGAAGGTATGGATACCCGCTTCGGCCAGCATCGGCATCCGGTTGCAGGCGTTTTCCAGGATCGGCTCAAAGTGGTCAAAATCTTCGGGCAGCTGGTCGAATTCAAAGGTATCGGGGATGCCTTTCATCGCCCAGGGCTTGGCGTTGGGCTCGAACGCGCCCAGCAGCATTTTTCCTGCGTCTTCCTTGTAGTAGGCGCATTCATCCGGCACCCGCAGCACCGGCATCTGGGTCAGACCCGCGATGGCCTCAGTCACGATATAGAAATGCTCGCAGGCATGCAGCGGCACGTTGACGCCTGCCATGCGACCAACCTCATGGCCCCACATGCCGGCGCAGTTCACCACCATATCGGCTTCGATGTGACCCTGGATCTGGCCGTCATCGCTGACCCAATCCACGCCGGTGACACGACGCCCGGTTTTGGACAGGCCGGTGACCTTTATGCGTTCCTTGACCAGCGCACCGCGCTGGCGCGCGCCTTTGGCCAAGGCCAACGCGATATTGGCGGGGTCGCCCTGGCCGTCCTTGGGCAACCAGACGCCGCCGGTGACATCGCCGATGTTCAGATGCTCATAGCGGGCCTTCACCTCTTTCGGCGAGATTTCCTCGACATCGACACCAAAGGCTCGCGCCATGGCGGCCTGACGGAAGATCTCTTCGCGACGTTCCTCGGTGAGGGCAACGGTGATAGACCCACAGCGTTTGAACCCGGTGGAAACGCCGGTTTCTTCTTCCAGCGCGCCATAAAGTTCTTGGGAGTATTTCGCCAGTTTGGTCATGTTGGCGGTCGCACGCAGCTGCGCGATCAGACCGGCCGCATGCCAGGTGGTGCCCGAGGTCAGCTGCTTGCGTTCCAGCAGCACCACGTCCTTCCAACCCAGCTTGGTCAGATGATAGGCAACCGAGCAGCCAATGACGCCACCGCCGATGATGACCACGCGGGCCTTATTGGGAAGTTCGCTCATATCAACTCTCCGAATTCACGATTTACGCCTGATTATCACTGTCAGGCGGCACAAAATGCATGAAAAGCGTCAAGACGTCCGGGCTATTCTCCGGCTTTCAAGAAATCCACCGGGACATCTTCGCCCAGGCGACGCCGCTTGCGCAGGGCAAAGGGGGTGATTCCAAAAATCGATTTGTACAGCGAGGAAAATCCATTTTGAAATCCACAGGCGAGGCCAATTTCGCGCACGCTCATCGAGGTGTTCAGCAGCAGGTTATTGGCCTTGTTGAGGCGCATTTCGCGGTAAAATCCATTGGGCGTGGTATTGAGGAAGTTTTTGAACTTGCGCTCCAGCGAGCGGGTTGAAATGTTCAACTCCTCGACGATTTCGCCAATCGGCAGCGGGTCCTCGATATTGGCCTGCATCAGGCGGATGCTGTGGTCCAGGATGCGGTCACCGGTGATGGTCGGCTTGGCGCCGGAAAAGGGCTGCAGCGAAGAATAGTCGCGCACCTGTTCATGCAGCAGGATATTGGCCACACTCATCTGTGCTGCCGCTGAAGTCAGCCGCCCAATCAGCGCCAGCACGATATCGGTGGTGGCCCCCATGCCGGCACAGGTGACGACGGGCCCGTTTTCGCTGGCCAAAGCGTGGCTGGCGTCAAACATTCCCAGACGTTCACGCAACAGGGCAGAATTTTCCCAATGGGTGGCCCCCTTCCCGCCCTTGTCCTTGAGGTAACGCGCCGCAGCTTCGGACAGCAGGTAGATCCGCGCTTCGCGGCTGGTATAGCTCTTGACCATACGCCCCAGGCTGAGCCCCGGATGATCCGGATCAGAGTTGCCCAGCACAAAGGCAAAATCAGCATCAGGCCGCTCCATCAGGGTCTCGGTATCCACCAGCAACCCGGCCCGACACCCCAGCTGACCGCCCTTGGCTGAGCGCATGACAATGCGAAAGGGCGGCTGTGCCAGAACCCGGTTGGCAATGCGCAGGGTCTCTACCACCGCCGACATTTCGGTCAGCACAAAACCTTCGGTCACAATCACGTCCACCGTCCAAATCCGAGGGGGCGTGCTCTTCGACTGGCTCTTGGTCTTGCTGGTCATAACGTCGCTCCCCCGGGTTTCTGGTCTGTGCTCAGATGACTTGATGCCCTGCCTCGCGCAGCTGCTTTGCCAGTTCGGAAATATGCGCTGGTCCGACTTCGCAGCAGCCGCCGACGATACTGGCCCCCTGCGCGACCCAGCCCATGGCAAACTTGGCGTATTCCACGGGCCCCAAATCGCGGCGCTGTTCCAGCGCTTCAACGGTTGGCGCATCCTGCAAGAAGGCTTCGGTGATCTGGGTAAAGCCATTGGCATAGGCACCATATGGCTTGCCAAAAGTCTTGATGATCTCCAGCCCGGCTCCGATGACCTCCGGACGAGAGCAATTGATCAGCACCGCCGCGGGCTGGAAGTCTTTGATCAGCGGCGCCAGATCCTGCAGCGCCTCACCAGAGCGCAACCGGCTGCCATCGTCATCCTGGACCGTCACCGCCAGCCAGACGGGTTTGTCCGTTACTGCGCAGCCCATCAGGGCCCCGCGGGCGTGCTCCACCGAAGAGACGGTTTCGATCAGGATCAGATCGGCCTGCGCCTGCATTCGCTGCACCAATTCACCAAACAGGCCTTTGGCCTCTTCCAGTGGCACTTGAATATCGGGGCGATAGGAGGCCCCAAGCGGCCCCAGCGCGGCTGCGATGCGCCCGGAGCCATGGTCATCGCGTGCGGCTACAGCCTGGGTCATCGCGGTGTTCAACAGCGCCTCAAAGTGGTCTTCCAGATCGGCGCGTACCAGGCGGTCCCGGTGCACCGCATAGGTGTTGGAGGTGGCGATGGTGGCCCCGGCCTTGAAATAGTCGCCATGCACCGCAGCAACCACATCAGGCTGGTCGATCATCACCGACGTCGACCACAGCGGCGTCGGGCGATCCCCAGAGCGTTTGACGATTTCCTGGCCAATGGAGCCATCTAGCAGGGTTACTTGCATCTGTCTTTTCTCTTTATGGAATGAGGACCAGTTTGCCAGGCAGGGATTTCGACTGAAAGTCCTGCTGCGCCTGTGCGATGTCCTGCAGAGGGTAGGTTTTTGACACCAGGGGCTTAAGCCGACCGGCATTGACCAGGGCAACCAGGCGACCAAAGATTTCTGGCGATTGATAGGTGCAGCCGTGAATGGTGATGTCGCGCAGATAGATATCGCGTAGATCGGCCTCGACCATGGGCCCGGCAATGGCACCGGCCACCGCATAGTGCCCACCGGGTTTCAGCGCCAGGATCAGATCTCCCCAACCGTCACCTCCAACCACATCTATCACCACGTCAAAATGGTCTTTTGGCAGTTTAGCATTGCGATCCAAGGTGGTCGTTGCCCCCTGGGCGCGCACCGCTTCAGCCTTGGCAGCGCCGGTCAGCGCGGTGACCGTGGCACCCCGCAGTGTGGCAAGCTCAACCGCTGCCAGCCCCACCCCACCGGAAGCGCCCGTGATCAGCACCTCTTGGCCTGCGGTGACACCGGCACGGGTCAAAAGACCCTCAGCGGTGCCAAAGGCGCAGGGAATGGCCGCGATTTCGACGTCACTGAGCGGCGAGGCGCTGACGTCATAAAGATCATCAGCCTCCACCAGGCAGTATTGCGCAAAAGCGCCGTTCATCTCCGAGCCGATGACGATAAACCCCATGGGCGCACCCGGGCGCACCCGCGGCAGGTTCACCGGACAGGTCACACGGTCACCAGATCTAAAACTGCGAACGCCTTCGCCCAGCGCCTGGACGATGCCGCAAAGATCGGCCCCCTGAATGCGCGGGAACTGCAGCGCGCCGCCCCAACCACCGGCTTCGACGTCTTGGTCCACCTCATCCGTGGCACCGGTCACCTCAGAGGCGTACCAGCCAATCCGGGTATTGATATCGGTATTGTTGATTCCGGCCGCCTTGACCCGGACCAGCACCTGCCCCGGCCCGGGGGCCGGAACAGGAATATCATCGCGAAATTCCAGCTTTTCCGGCCCGCCATGACCGGTGAGGTAAACACCCTGCATCTTGTCAGTCATCACCTCATCCTTTCTCATGGCGGTCCATCATGGGCGATCAGGCGCGCAGACGCGCGTTTTCAGGATCCCACAGGGGCTGGTCTTCTTGTACCACAGCGCGGCACATCTGACCGTAGATTTCGACCTCGACCTCGGTGCCCGGCACCGCCAGATCTGTGCGCAGCGTGCCGAGCGCGATCGAGGCATTGACCCGGTAACCATAGTCACCTGACGTGGTCTCGCCGACAATCTCACCGTCTTTCCAGATGCAGGACATATAGGGCGCATCCGCGTCACCGGCCTCGACGATCATGGTCACAAAGGTCTTTTTCGGACCCTGCTGTTTCTCGCTGAGGATTGCCGCCTTGCCAGGGAAATCCTGTGGTTTGTCGAGTTTGATAAACCGACCCAAGCCGCCTTCGAGCATGGTGAAATCGGTACTCAGGTCACCTTTCCAGGTGCGATAACCCTTTTCGATCCGCAAAGAGTTCAGCGCATACATGCCAAAGGGTTTGGCCCCACCTGTCATCAGGGCTGCATAGATTTCCGCCTGATGTTCGTTGGCACAATGCACCTCCCAGCCCAGCTCCCCGGCATAGGAAACCCGCGCCAAAAAGGCGGGCTGGCCCGCAACCGTGGCCACCTGATGGGTCAGCCAGCCAAGCGACAGATCGGCATCGGAAATCGCAGCAAAGAGGTCCCGCGATTTTGGACCGGTCACGATCATGGTGGCAAATTCGGTGGTCCGATCCGTCAGCGACAGGCCTTTGGGCAGCGCCTTTTTCAGGATCTCGAAATCGTGCCACTGCGCCGAGCCTGCGGTGATCATGGTAAAGTGATCCTCGCCGTGACGCACACAGGACATCTCTGTCAGGATGCGGCCGCGGTGGTCCGAGAAATAGACCAGGTTCATCCGGCCCACCTTGGGCAGACCACCGGTGACCAGCCCCCGCAGGAACTCCGCCGCGCCTGCGCCCTCAAGGCTGAAGCGCGAGAAACCGGGCAGATCGAGAACGCCGACGCCGTCGCGCACCGCCTCGCATTCTTCCTTGATGCGGCTCTGCCAAGGGCCAGAGCGCCCCCAGGTATGGGTCGCCTCCTCTGAGGTATCGTCACCCTCTTTGGCAAACCAATTGGCACGTTCCCAACCGTTGTAGGCGCCCATCTGACCGCCCATCTCCTTGATCTGGGCGTGGACCTGGCTCACCTTTTTGTCGCGTGCGGCAGGCCATTCGTGCTGCGGGAAGTGCATGGCATATTCGTTGCCGTAGACTTCCATGCCCTTCTGGTCGCAGTAATCCTGATCCGTGTAGTCCGTATAACGGCGCGGATCGACCGCCCACATGTCCCACTCGGTATGGCCATCGACGATCCATTCCGCCAGAACCTTGCCGGCCCCGCCCCCCTGGGCGATGCCAAAGGTAAAGACGCAGGCCTCAAAGGCATTATCGACACCGGGCATCGGGCCAATCAGCGGCAGGCCATCCGGCGCATAGGGGATCGGCCCGTTGATGACGCTGGACACGCCGGAGGAGGCCATCAGCGGCACCCGCTCCATCGCGTCGGTGACGATGTCTTCGATCCGGTCCAGATCGTCCTGCCACAGCTGGAAGGAGAAATCCTCTGGCATCTGGTCGTCCTCGGTCATCCAGTGACCGCGGCAATTCGGCTCGTAGGGGCCAAGGTTATAGCCGTTCTTTTCCTGGCGCAGGTAATAGGACACATCCACGTCGCGGATCAGCGGCAGCTTCTTACCGGTTTGTTTGACGTGGGCTTCGATCTCGTCGATCTGTTCGGTCAGCAGATACTGGTGGCTCATCACCATCATCGGCACGGTGCGACCGCCATAGGGTTTGAAATACTCACCCACACGTTGGGCATAGTACCCTGCGGCATTGACCACATAGTCACATTCGATGTCGCCCTTTTCGGTATGCACGATCCAGGTCTTGTCTTCTTTCTGGGTGACGCCGGTGGCCGGGGTAAAGCGCAGGATCTTTGCCCCCATGTCGCGCGCGCCCTTGGCCAGCGCCTGGGTCACCTGCGCCGGGTCGATGTCGCCATCGGATGGATCCCACAGCACGCCCTCCAGATCATGGGTTTCGAGGAAGGGATAGTTCTCCTTGGCCTGCTCGGGCGTCCACATCTCCATCTCGATGCCCTGATAGCGGCCCATGGAACAGGCGCGCTCGAATTCCTGCATCCGCTCTTTGGTATGGGCCAGACGGATCGAGCCGGTCTGGTGATAGTTCATCGGATAATCGACCTCTTCGCCGAGACGGGCATAAAGCTCGGTCGAGTAGCGCTGCATGTTCATGATCGACCAGGAGGTGGAAAAGGTCGGCACATTGCCGGCCGCATGCCAGGTCGAACCCGCGGTCAGCTCGTTCTTTTCCAGCAAAACGCAATCACTCCAGCCCTTCTTGGCCAGATGATACAGGCTGGAGGCGCCAATGACGCCGCCGCCGATGATGACCACGCGGGCCTTGGTTGGAAAATCGGACATGGTCTCTCCCTTAGTCTTCAGTCTTTTTGCGGAACGCCGTCCGCAATCTCATAAAAATCGCCTTTGTCACCGACAAAGATATGCTTCTCGATCGTCAGCCCGGTTGGGGCCTCGACGGCCCCCAGAGCGAAACTGGTGGTGTCTTCGTCATGGGCCTTCCAGAACAGATAGGACCCACAGCGAGCACAGAACCCGCGTTTTGCCGTGCCGCTTGCCTCGAACCAGCTGACCGGACCGGTCACGGTCAGATCACTGTCCTTCACATAGGCCGAAGACCAGATGCCGCCCGACTGCTTGCGGCACTGGCCGCAGTGGCACATGGACGCCCCCTGCGGCGTGGCCTTGGTCTCAAAGTGGATATCGCCACACAGGCAGCTCCCATTGATCATCGCGTTCCCTCCAACTGGGGCGTACTGCTGGCCCCCAACAGAACCCCGTAGACGATAAAACACAGGGCCATGACCCGACGGATCCAGATGTTAAAGACCGCCTTCAGGGCGGCGCGCCCCATCAGCACACCCAGCAATGTGAACCCGGTGTAGCTGAGACAGGTGATCACCAATGCCGTCGGCATGATCACGCCCATCTGGCTCCAAATTGGCACGCCGGGCTGCACGAATTGCGAAAAGGCAGCGAGATAGCCAGCCACGCTTTTGGGGTTGATCGTGGCCACCGCCAGGGCATGAAGATAGACATGGCGCGCGGGCCGCTCAGCCGCCGGGGCCGGACGCTTGGCATTCAGCCAGCCCCGTATACCGAGATAGATCAAAAACCCCGCCCCAATCAGCTTGGCAATCAAAAAGCCCATCGGCGAGGCCGCAATCAAGGCCGTCACCCCAAGCGCCGACAGCACCAGAAACAGGCTCGCCTGGGTCAGGATCGCCAGCACGCCAATCATCGCTTTGGCAAAGCCCAGCGACATGCCATTGGAGATGCAATTGACCGCATTGGGCCCCGGCGTGGTGACAAAGACCACCCAGAACAGCGCAAACAAAGTCCAGGCTTCAAACGACATGGCTCAATACACCGGAGGTGCGATGACCCAGACCGCGACAGCAGGTTCATCATAGGGGTTGGCCCACTGATAGGGCTGGTGCTTGATGCGGAAGCTGTCACCGGGGCCCACGGTAAAGGCCTTGTCATCGATCAGCAGATCAAGCCGTCCCGAAATGATATAGCCCACTTCCTGGGTCGGGCGATTGGCCGGTTTTTGCATCTTCGAGCGCGGCTGAAAGGTGGAATGCACCATTTCAAAATCATCGGTCAGATCCGGCGAGAGCAGCTCTTCAATCAACCCTTCCTCACCCGACCCCATCGGCCGACGCGATCCGGCCCGCACAATATAGCCATGCTCATCCGCTGGTGCCCCGGAATGGGCAAACAGCATCGACATCGGCACGCCCAGACAATTGGCCAGTTGCCGCAGATCGGAGATCGAAGGCTCTGACAGATCCCGCTCCACCTGGCTGAGCCAGCCGACGGATTTTTCCAACATGCCGGCAATATCGGTCAGCGTTAGCCCACGCGCCTTGCGCAGCGCCCGTATATCGGCACCAAGAGTGGCTGGTTGTGGGGCCTGACTGGTCATCTGAATGCTCTCCTGGTCGCGGCGCAAATGAAATTTTGCTCTCATTTTTCACGATGCGCCAGTTTCGTGAAATTTCCAAGACTTTTTTCACAAACCGTGAGAGACAGTAAAAAACCCAGCGCTTTCAGGCACCAGGCTTCTTCATTTGGCCAAAAATATCCTGGGGTGAGGCCGCAGGCCGAGGGGCAAAGCCCCTGAATGACGAATCAGATCCTGCTAAAAACCTGCGCCAGTAGATCCGCAAGACGATCTGCATCCTCCTGCTGAAACGCTTCTGGCTGATCGCTGTCGATATCCAGAACCGCAATCAGATTTCCAGCCCCATTCCACACCGGCAAGACGACCTCAGAGCGGGTAGAAGAGGCACAGGCGATATGTCCGGGGAAGGCCTCGACATCTGCCACCAGCTGTACCTCACCGCTGCGCGCCGCCGCGCCGCAAACCCCGCGCGAGAATGGAATTTGCAGGCAGCCATGCCCGCCCTGATAGGGGCCGATCTTGAGCATCTCAGGACCAGTCACCCGATAGAACCCGGTCCAGTCGAAGCGGTCATCACTGTGATGCAACTCGCAGACAATTGTGGCCATCAGGGCGACCTCGTCCTCCTCGCCTTCTGTCAGCGCTGCGATGGTTTTGGCCAACGTGTCATAATTTGCCCGCATCAGGTCCTCCTTCAAACAGATGAGGGGGCTGTCTGCCCCCTCTTGACCCAGGGGTCAATTCACCCCCGAGGATATTGTCGGCCAAATGAAAATCAGACCCGCTCGATGGCGATGGCCGTGCCTTCACCGCCGCCAATGCAGATGGCCGCAATGCCGCGCTTGAGGCCACGCTTTTCCAAGGCGTTGAGCAGGGTCACCATGATGCGCGCGCCCGAGGCACCAATGGGATGGCCCAAAGCGCAGGCCCCGCCATTCACATTGACGATGTCACGGGAAATCCCCATTTCATGCATAAAGGCCATGGGCACCACTGCAAAGGCCTCGTTCACCTCCCAGAGATCCACATCCTCGACACTCCAGCCGATCCGTTCCAGCAACTTTTTTGCCGCGGGAACCGGTGCTGTGGTGAACCAACCCGGGGCCTGGGCATGGCTGGCATGACCCAGAATATGAGCCCGAACCGTAAGCCCCTGGGCCGCTGCCGCCTCCTCGGAGGCCATAACCAACGCCGCCGCCCCATCCGAAATCGAAGACGCATTGGCCGCCGTCACCGTGCCATCTTTGCGAAAGGCGGGCTTCAATGTCGGGATCTTTTCCGGGCGCGCAGTACCGGGTTGCTCATCTGCCGCCACCACGGTCTCGCCTTTGCGGGTTTTGACAGAGACTGCCGCAATTTCCGCATCAAAGGCATCACTCTGCTGTGCCGCAAGCGCATTCGCCAGCGATTTCAGCGCATATTCATCCTGGGCTTCACGGCTAAACTGGTAATGCTCGGCGCAATCCTCCGCAAATGTTCCCATCAGCCGCCCCTTGTCATAGGCGTCTTCCAACCCGTCCAGGAACATATGATCGACAACCTGACCATGACCCAGACGAGCCCCGCTGCGCTGATTGGGCAGCAAATAGGGCGCATTTGTCATGCTCTCCATACCGCCAGCGACAACCGTCTCTGTCTGGCCCAGCGCGATCTGATCATAGGCGATCATCGCCGCCTTCATGCCAGAGCCGCACATCTTGTTCAAAGTCGTGGCGGGCACGTCCTCGCCCAGTCCTGCGGCGAATCCCGCCTGGCGGGCCGGAGCCTGCCCCTGCCCGGCGGGCAAAACGCAGCCCATCAGCAGCTCATCAACACGCGTGGCTCCGGCATCGTCCAACGCTGCCTTGATGGCCACCCCCCCCAAGTGCGCTGCGGGCAGCCCTGCAAAGGTGCCCTGAAAGCCCCCCATAGGGGTGCGCGCCGCTCCGGCAATCACAACTTTTTTCATCAGATTTTCCTCCAATCGTCGCCAATATGCATACCGAATGCTAAGGTTTGAGGTCTAGACTGGTAGAAATACGTTGAGACAACTTCCGAGGGAATACCATGAGCCTGACAAGTACCAAGGCCGATGGCGCACAGATTGTGACTGTGAATGCTGCCCGCATCGACGCCGCCATGGCCATTCAGTTTAAGGAAGACATGCGGTCTGAGACCGAAAGCGGCCCCGACCGAGTCATTCTGGATCTGTCCTCTGTCCAGTTCATTGATTCGAGTGGCCTTGGCGCCATCGTCGCGGCGATGAAACAGCTGGGAGGTGGCCGCCGTCTGGATCTCGCCGGGCCAACGCCCATGGTTGAAAAAGTGTTCCGCCTGACCCGCATGGATACGATCTTCAATCTCTATGGCTCGCTGAACGAAGCAGTTTCCGCAAACAACACCTGAACCCTGCCGACCACCGCTATTGGGCGGGAAGTGAGAAATGAATGGCTGAAACATTTGCATGTTCGTTTGCCGCAACCGAGCTGGATGCCCGATCAGGTATCTCACTGGTGGTGGAACGACTGCGGAATTTCAATCTCCCCAAGGAACAGGTCGACGATGTTCAGATCGCCCTGTCAGAGGCGATCAACAATGTCGTCGAACACGCCTATCCCGGACAGACAGCGGGCAATGTCAGCATCCGCTGCAACCTCTCGCCACAAGAGCTCTGCATCCGAATCTGCGATGCCGGGCCGCCGCTGCCGGACGGCAAATTGCCGGAAGGCCACCCCAGGGATGTGAACGGCCCGATCGAATCACTGCCCGAAGGCGGGTTTGGTTGGTTCCTGATCCGATCTCTGACCAACCAGCTCCATTATGAACGCCACAATGGCAGCAATCTGCTTTCGCTCTGCTTTGAGATCTCGCCGCCGGACAAGACCTGACGCCGACTCCATGCGACCCCGCCGCAAAGCCGCCACAATGCAGCCTCAAACCCGCCGCAGCTCCGTGCCTAAGGTTAAGCTGTAGCTGATATAGCTCCCCTGGTGTCGGACATCCGAGCCCCCACCGATCGTGCGACACCGGGGATACCTCCCCCAGTTTGATCTAACGTCCTATCGACCTTGCCTCTCCGCAAGCCGGTTTTGCATTGCCTTCAAAGCTGCAGCCACTACCTTGCCGAACATTCAAATGGAGTGGACCATGCGCGACTTTCAATCTCCCGGACGCTCGGCCGTCTTTGCTCAGAACGGCCTTTGCGCCACCTCTCACCCGCTGGCGGCTGGTGCCGCGATAGACGTTCTCAAGCGCGGGGGAAACGCCATGGATGCGGCCATTGCCGGTGCCGTTCTCCTGGGGATTTGCGAGCCGCAGATGACCGGAATTGGGGGCGATTGTTTTGTCCTTTTCAGCCGGGCGGGCAGCGATGAGATCCATGCGGTGAACGGATCCGGGCGGGCCCCGGCGGCGGCCGATGCGGCAGTGCTGCGCGAGCAGGGCTTGGCCAGCGTGCCCCTGGGCAGTGCCCATGCCGTTACTATTCCTGGTGCGATCAAAGCCTTTTGCCATCTCTCCGACACCGAAGGGAGGCTGGGCCTGGATGCGTTGCTGGCCCCCGCAATCCACTATGCTGAGGCCGGTGTTCCGGTGGCCCCGCGTGTGGCTTTTGACTGGCAAAAAGACGCAGACAGCCTGCAAGGCGCGGCCCGCAAGGCCTATCTCTTTGATGGCAAGCCACCGACTGTTGGGCAGCTGTTTCGCGCACCCGGCCAGGCTGAGGTGCTGCGCCGGGTGTCCAAAGACGGGGCAGATGCCTTTTACCAGGGCGAAATCGCCGATGACATGCTTGCCACATTGCAAGCGACGGGTGGCAGCCACAGTGAGGCGGATTTTGCCGGGATCTCCTGTGATCGGGTGACCCCGATTGCGGCGCCTTACAAGGGGGTAGATCTGGTCGAACATCCGCCCAACGGCCAGGGAGCAACGGCTCTGCTGATGCTCAACATTCTGGCACATTTCGACATCGCCGCCCTGGATCCTTTGGGCGCACAGCGGGCCCACATCGAGGCTGAGGCTGCCAAGCTGGCCTATGATGCCCGCAACCGCTTTCTGGCCGACCCCGACCACACCACCCGGCTGGACCACATGCTGTCGCCAGAGACCGCGTCCCGGCTGGCCGCGCTGATCAATCCCAAACAGGCTATGGCTGCCGCCGCCCCTCTCAGTGAGGCCGTTCACAAGGACACCATCTACATCACCGTCGTTGACAGGGATGGCATGGCTGTCTCGCTGATCTATTCGATCTTTCATGGCTTCGGCTCCGGGCTCGCCTCCGAGAAATTTGGCATCCTGCTGCAGAACCGCGGGGCCGGTTTCACCCTGCAACAGGGCCATGCCAATGAACTGGCAGGCGGCAAACGGCCAATGCATACGATCATCCCCGGCATGCTGCGCCAGGAGGGACGTGTGGTGATGCCCTTTGGTGTCATGGGCGGGGCCTATCAGCCCAATGGCCATGCCCGCTTTGTGTCCAACCTGCAGGATTTTGGCATGGATCCGCAGACGGCGATCGATGCGCCGCGCAGTTTTTCGGATGCTGGCATCCTCAAGCTGGAGCGCGGCTATAGCGAGCAGACCCGCCAGGAGCTCAGCGATATGGGACATCAGGTTGAAGTCCCAGCCACCGCCATCGGCGGGGCCCAGGCCATCAGGATCCGCCCCGACGGCATCCTCGAAGGCGCAAGTGATCCCCGCAAGGACGGCTGCGCCCTGGGCTACTAATATCCACTGGGACGCTTTGCCTTTGACCGAGGCGCGACTGCGCCGGACCACAGGTCCGGCACCATGCCCAACCCCTGTCAGGCTGGCGCAACCAGTTCTGCAACAGGGGGCGGGAGCCCACGCGGATATTCAAACCATCGATGGTCAAACCACCAAAGGCGCGCTCAGGCCACCTTCGAGCTCAGGCACTTGTCGAAAAGGGAGCAATCTATTGTCGGAATTCGGTTATCACCGGCGGCTGGATCAGTTCAGCTGATATTGCAGCGAATAGGCCGCGCCATCAAATTGATCGAACATCTCTGGCAGGTCCGGATGGCTGATCGGTTCTCCGGAATAATCCGCAACCAGGTTCTGCTCTGAGACATAGGCCACATAGTAGGTCTGATCGTTTTCTGCCAATAGATGATAGAAAGGCTGGTTCTTCACCGGCCTGCTGTCTTCGGGGATGGCCTCATACCATTCGTCGGTATTTGCGAATTTGGGATCGACGTCAAAGACCACACCCCGGAAGGGGTGTTTGCGGTGACGGACAACCTGTCCCAGATTATATTTCGCGCGAGTTCTTAGCATTTGCAGACTGTCTCCGTACCCTTGTTACTAGCCCGAAACGCTGTCAGATGTCCAACTCTTGACTTAATTTTTCGAGGAAACAGACTGTGAACCTTGCCGTAACAGTTCTTGAAATCACTGCCCCTGTTTTCCTGCTTGCCGGGGTTGGATTCACCTGGGTCAAATTGGGATTCGAGTACCGCATCCAGTTTGTCACCCGCCTGGCGATGACCCTGGCTGTGCCCGCCCTGATCTTCACCGCGCTGATGAAAACCGAGCTGGACAAAAGCGCCCTGGGGGTCTTTGTCGTGGCCGCCATTCTGGGCCATCTTCTGCTGGCCGCCGCCGGAGCCCTGTTGGTCAAGGCGGGTCATTTGAACCGGCAAACCTATCTGGCTCCCTTCATTTTTGGCAATACCGGCAACCTTGGCATCCCGCTGTCGCTGTTTGCCTTTGGCGAAGCCGGCCTGGGCTATGCGGTGGTCATGCTCGCGGTCTCTGCGATTTTATCTTTCACCCTTGGGCTTACCCTGGTGGCGGGTAAGGGCGGCGCTGGCAAGGCTCTGCGCGAACCCATGGTCTGGGCCACGCTTTTGGGGGCTCTGTTTCTCTGGCAAGACTGGCAAACGCCGCTGTTCCTGACCAATGCGCTGGATTTGATCGGACAGATGGCCATTCCCATCATGCTGATCACCCTGGGCGTTGCCATTGCCCGGCTGACACCCGGCAAGACCGGATTGGCAGTGCTGCTGTCGCTGGCCAAGCTGGGCACCAGCGTCGCCATCGGCTGGGGGTTGGGGCTGGCTTTTGGTCTCGACCAGATCGCCTTTGGCGTGCTGGTGCTGCAACTGGCCACCCCGGTTGCCGTCACCTCCTATTTGCTGGCAGAAAAATTTGGTGCCGAGGCCGAGGCGGTGGCCGGGCTGGTTGTGGTTTCGACCCTGATGGCCATTGCCGCCCTCCCGGCGCTGCTGTCGGTTCTGATCGATTTGTGATTTTCTCTGGCGACTGATTTCGCTAGACTGCCTCAAAACAAACATATCGAGGCAGAGGCAATGAGCAGAATCATCGTCGCACTCGCCCTCCTTCTGGTCGTCGCATCCTGCGGCGGTGGCTCCAATACGCCGCCGCGCAATCTGGACAATGCGTGCAGCATCATCAAGGAGCGGCCCAACTACCTGAAGGCCTTTCGCGCCACCGAGCGGCGATGGGGCGTGCCCATTCACGTGCAGATGGCCACCATCCATCAGGAAAGCAAATTCCGCAGCAATGCCCGTACCCCGCATAAATACCTGCTGGGCGTGATCCCCATGGGGCGTCAATCCAGCGCATTTGGCTATGGCCAGGCCCTGGACGGCACCTGGGAAGACTACAAACGTGACACCGGACGACGGCGCGCCAAACGGGATCGGATCGAGGACGCCACCGATTTCATGGGCTGGTACATGAACACCAGCCGCGAGAAAAACGGCATCGCGCTTTATGATGCCCGCAACCAATATCTGGCCTATCACGATGGCCATACCGGTTTTGCGCGCGGCACCTACAGATCAAAGCCCTGGCTGCTGCGCGTGGCCAGCAAGGTCGAAGCCCGTTCGCAAATGTATCAGGCCCAACTGGCCACCTGCCGCCGGGCCCGCTGATCCCACGCCCTGACCCGAATGGACAAAGAACCAAAGGCGGTCTTGGTCCCCATTTGGGCCATATAGGGCTTGGGCATTCCTCTCAAACCGACACCTGCAACAGCTCGGTGTCGCCTCAAGTTGCCTCGTCAAACCATGGCACCAGAGACACGATCCTAGGTCCGGCCCCACAATCGGGCTGGCCTTCATGCCTCAAGAAATGTCAAACATGGTGTAGTGAGTATGAACAAGTTCCCTTTAACGGGTGTTTGAAGGCGAGGAAACAAACACGTGCTTCTAGACGTATCTTCGAACAACTACGCGCTTCTGGATGCAATAGAGCTGTCCATCATTGTCCTCGAAATCGATCCCGACGGACTGCCCCGCTATGTGGCCATGAACGCGAAATCACGTGGAATCACTGATTTTTCTACGGATGATTTTTTTGGCAAGACTGCGCAGGAACTCTACGGCGGGGCAACCGGGGATCGCGCCCTTTCCAAACATCTGGAGGTGATCAGGTCCCGCAAAGCCGACACCTATGACATCGTCTTGCCCTCGGTTCTGAAAACCAGATATCTGCGCACCACATTGACCCCGTACTTTGATGCAAATGGCACGGTCACCCATCTGATCGGCTCCTGCGCCGATGTCACCTCTGAGCGAGAGCGCGACGCCGCATTGGAGCTGACCCGGATCGCCAAGGATAAAGCCGAAGAAGCCAGTCTTGCCAAGGAACGGTTTCTGGCCAACATGAGTCACGAGATCAGAACTCCGATGAATGGCATCCTCGGCATGAGCGAAATGCTACGGGAGACAAAGCTCGACGAGCAGCAGGCCCTGTTTGCCGGCACAATTTACAATTCTGCCAATGCGCTTTTGGAAATCATCAATGATATCTTGGATTTCTCCAAGATCCAGGCCGATAAGATCTCTCTGAACACTGAAGTGTTTTCGCTGCGAGACCTGGTTCAAGACACTGCGATCCTTCTGTCAGCCAAGGCAGCCTACAAGGGGCTGGATCTGACTGTGAAATACGACGACAAGGCTCCGGCCGTTTTCCTCGGGGATTGCAGCAAGATACGCCAAATCCTGCTGAACCTATTGGGCAACGCCATAAAGTTCACCGAGAACGGTCACATCTCTGTCGACGTTGCCTATGACCGGGACAGTCGGCACTTGCCTTTGCAACTGCGTGTGACCGACACTGGTTGCGGCATAGACAAAGCCCAACAAGGCAATATTTTCGCGGCCTTTCAGCAAGCCGACGGCCCCTCTAAAAACCAGGCCGAAGGCACTGGGCTTGGACTTGCGATCACCCAAGCCCTGGTGGAACGGATGGGGGGTGAAATCCGGGTCACCTCCTCCCCCCAAGAAGGCGCAGTATTCACCGTAAGTCTTGATTTGGAACCTCGGGAAGTGAAGGCAGAGCCAGGCTTATCCTCACACAGCATCCCCAGATCCGATCTGCGCCCCCGCCCGATGCAACAAGGCTCGGACGCGCTTTCAGAACCGGAGCTCAACCCGCTCCAAGGCAAGAGAATTCTCGTCGCAGAAGATAACAAAACCAACCAGTTAGTGGTCGAAAAGATGCTCGCATCATCCGGCGCAGACATCCAGTTTGTGTCCAACGGCCTACACGCCGTCGAGGCCTTTCAGACTGGCGATTTCAATCTTGTCCTGATGGATCTCTCGATGCCGTTTCTGGGAGGCCTCGAGGCGACACGCCGGATCCGTCAATATGAGCAGGAGACCCGCGCAGACCCCTGCAGCATCATTGCGCTGACCGCCAATGCCCAGGACAGCGATGCCGCGGCCTGTATGGAAGCAGGCATGAATGACTTCCTGGCAAAACCCTTTCGCAAACAGGACCTGCTTGCCTGCCTGCGCGGGCGGTGACCGGCTAGGGTGATGTGCCACCAGCCCCGGAGCTGAACAAAGTCGAGGGCAAGCGCATACCCGTTTCCAGCGCCCCCAGGATCACCGTGGTTTTACCCCCGGCCCCATCATGCACCACCCATTTGCGCAGCTCTACCGGCTCAGCCGTGAACATCAGCTCCAAACTGCCGTAATCTGGGTGCTCGGGGTCTTGGGCGCGGACCACCGTCGAGGTGCCATCAAACCCGTGCCCCATAACCATATTGGCCTGGTCCAGATTGACCCGTTTGGCCAGGATAATCGACAGCGGCGTGCGGCGCAGCGGAAATGTCTCGGGCGGTTGGTTTGATTTTGGATCATGCACCCGCACCGCGCCGGCCCCGGCCACAACCGTGCCGCCCCCATCCCCATCATATTCAAACCGCATCCGGCCCGGACGATGCAGATACAACTTGCCTGTGGACAGCGACCCATCGTCATTGATCTGGGTGAATGTGGCACGTGCCGTCTTCATCCCATTGAGATAACCAGAGATTTCCGCAAGGCTCAGCTGTTCGGCAGCCCAGGCGGCAGGGGCGCTGAACGACAACGCCAGAATGAGACAAAGTTTTTTCATATCTCTTAGATAAGCCCTGACAGGTAAAAGAAAAGAGGCCGGATCATTTCCGATCCGGCCCTGCGATTTCTTGCTCAGGCTATTGTTCCGGAACCAGTATTTCCCGCTTGCCGACGTGATTGGCCGGCGACACCAGGCCTTCGTCTTCCATCTGTTCCACCAGACGTGCGGCTTTGTTATAGCCGATGGCCAGTTTGCGCTGAATATAAGAGGTCGAACATTTGCGATCCTTGATCACGATCTGTACTGCGGAATCATACAGCGCATCCTCGCCGTTGGTATTGCCCCCGGTCGAGAGCCCCAGAACCGCGTCGATATTGTCGGCTTTATCGTCATCCGGTCCGTCAACCACCCCACCCATATAGGCAGGCGGGCCAAATTGTTTCAGATGGTTCACCACCTCTTCGACCTCTTCATCCGATACAAAAGGCCCGTGACAGCGGGTGATCTTGGCCCCCCCCGCCATATAGAGCATGTCGCCCATGCCCAAGAGTTGCTCGGCCCCCATCTCACCCAGAATGGTGCGGCTGTCGATCTTGGAGGTCACTTGGAAGGAAATCCGGGTCGGGAAGTTGGCTTTGATGGTGCCGGTGATCACATCCACCGAGGGGCGCTGGGTGGCCATGATCAAATGGATGCCCGAGGCCCGCGCCATCTGCGCCAGACGCTGAATACAGGCTTCGATCTCCTTGCCTGCCACCATCATCAGGTCGGCCATCTCATCGACGATGACCACGATATAGGGCAGCACCTCAGGGGCGAATTCTTCGCTCTCGAACATTGGCTCACCGGTGTCATCATCAAAACCGGTCTGAACCGTGCGGCTGAACATCTCGCCCTTGGATAGCGCTTCTTTTACACGGCCATTGTAGCCGGCGATGTTGCGCACCCCCATTTTGGACATCTTGCGGTAGCGGTCTTCCATCTCGCCCACCACCCATTTCAACGCCACAACGGCCTTTTTCGGGTCGGTCACAACCGGCGACAGCAGATGTGGAATACCATCATAAACAGAGAGTTCCAGCATCTTGGGGTCAATCATGATCAGGCGGCATTCATCTGGCGACAGCTTGTACAGCAGCGACAGGATCATGGTGTTGATCGCCACCGATTTACCCGAGCCAGTGGTCCCCGCGATCAGCAGATGTGGCATCTTGGCCAGATCAGCCACCATGGAAGAGCCGCCGATGTCCTTGCCCAGGGCCAGTGGCAGGTTCTGAGTGCCATCACCATAGTCGCGCGACGACAGGATCTCGCGAAAATTGACCATCTCGCGCTTTTCATTGGGCAGTTCAATACCGATGACCGTGCGTCCGGGCACGGTGGAGACCCGGGCCGACAGCGCCGACATCGAGCGCGCAATATCATCCGACAGACCAATCACGCGGCTGGCTTTGAGACCCGGCGCGGGCTCCAGCTCATACATGGTGACAACCGGGCCGGGGCGGACCGATACGATCTCACCTTTGACGCCATAATCATCCAGAACCGCTTCCAGCATCCGGGCGTTTTCTTCCAGTGCCTCATCGCTCAGGTGGTGCCGCTCAACCCCGTTTGGGTGGCTCAGCAGGGACAGCGGCGGCAGCTCGAACCCGACATCCTGTTCATCAAAGGCAAGGTCAGGCTGGGCTTCGGCCTTGGCCCGCGTCGAGGGTTGCACCGGTTTGCGCTGTGGCTGTTCCACAACCGCCTTGCGCGGCTCTGCGACAGGCAAAACATAGCTCATCGTCTCTGGTGATTTGGACTGCGCAGCGGGTTTCGAAGCCCCGCCAAATTCCCGATTGATAACACGCCCCGCGGGCAGGTTTTCCGAGGCCACCCGGTCGGGCGCGATGCCGCTATCCTCCGGTTCACGACCTGCCGCATCCTCTGCCACAAATCCAGGCGCAGCAGCCGAGGCGATATCCCCGGTTTCACCCGATGCTATCTCAGGAGCCATCGGCGCAGCGGGCACAAAACCCGCAGCGGTAGCAGCAATATCCGGCGCAGCAGGTACGCTATGCGAGGCGGTCAAAGGCGGCTCCGGGGGCAACCCGACTGTGGCTGCGTTTGGGTTGAACACCAAAGGTTCGGCCCGTTTGCCGCGGCCCTTGGTCAGCGGCAGATTCGGGTCATGGTCCGGCGCGGCCTGCGCCGCCCGACGGATCCGAACAGCACTGGCGATTTTTTCCGAGATCCGCTCATCGCCAGTCAGCAGCGACTCGCGCCCCGCCTCTGACTCCACCAGTTCCGGCTCTGGCATTGGTTCGGCTTCGGCGCGGCGCATCAGGCCCGGCACCCGGGCAAACAATCCAGGTTTCTCGGCCACCGGCGCACTCTCCGCTGCCCCATCATCGACCTGCTGCGGATAGGCTTCGAACATCTGTTCGTCATCGCCCTCTGCCAGCCAGGCGTCTTCTTCGGCCTGCAGCTTGGCGGCGCGGCGATCGCTGCGATAGCTCAGCGCCGCCTGGAAACCGCTGGTGGCCCCACGGCCCAACAGGCTGGCAATACCCCCGTAGATCAGCACAAAACCAAGCACGAAATAGCGAGCGGCGCGGGTCATTTCAGCGCGGCTGAATCCGGCTACAAAGGCCCCAAGAGTGACCATGCCCGCTGCCATCAACAGCGACATCAATTTCACCGCAAAATGCGAGCTCACAGGCAGCAGCGTCAGCAAAGCGCCCATCACCGTATCGCCAAACAACCCGCCCAGACCAAAGCTATGGGTCACCTTCCATTCAGCGCCGGGCACCAGGGTCGCAGCATAGACCGAAGCCGCCGCCAGCAACACCGGGGCAAAAATCATCCGGCTCAGCACGCGCTCTTCACCGCTGTGAAAAAGGAAACGAATACCCCAAGCCAATGGCATCAGCGCCAGGCTCCAGGCGGCCCAACCCACAATCAGAAACAACGGTGCCGCAACAGAGGCCCCGGGACGGCCGAGCCAGTTCTGCACCGGCGCGTCGGTTGAAACCATCCAATTGGGATCATCCGGCGTGTAGGAGCCAACCATGGCAGCCACAACAAGAGCGATAGCGATCAGAAAGACTCCGATCAGCTCTTTGCCACGCTTTTCGATCGCCGCCTGCATCGAGCTGTCAAGCAGGGGATCCCTGCTGCGGGTTTGAAATGCCATGCCTACCTCAGTTCATTGCTGCCGATGTGTCCCGCTGTTGCCGCAGGTTCTGGTCACCGGCTCTTTATTATTTTGTCATTTGTCTGGGCCATGGCACCCCTGCTGCAAGGTGCCATCGCAGTTTTCTATGTATCGTACAAACAGCGGCGCAGTTGCGTCAGCGCTGCGCGTGTCACCTCAGCTGAGGCCACAAGCGCCACCCGGATATAGCCCTTGCCTGGGTTTTGCCCCGGGGTGCCCTGCGCCAGATAGGCACCCGGCAGCACCCGGATGCCGGTCTGCTGCCACAGTTTCAGCGCTGCCGCCTCACCGTCCGGCACCGGCAGCCACAGGAAGAACCCCGCCTCCGGGGCCATATAGCCATCAAGCCCTGCAAAGACCTCATCGGCGATCCTGTATTTTTCCTGATAAAGCGCGCGGTTCTCCACTACATGCGCCTCATCCGCCCAGACCCTGGCTGCTGCCGCCTGTAAAGGCCCCGGCAAAGGCGCACCGGAATAGGCGCGCAACTGCTTGATCCGCTTGGTGTTCTCTGGCCCGGTCGCAATCAGGCCCGAACGCAACCCCGGCAGGTTTGAACGTTTGGAGAGCGAGTTGAACAGGACAAGGCGTTCAGGATCAGCGCCCATGTCCTGAGCCACGGTCAGCGCCCCCACCGGGGCCGCATCGCGATAGATCTCGCTGTAGCATTCATCGGCAAAGATGCAAAAATCGTGCTTTTCGGCCAGGCGGATCAACCGCTGCCAATAGTCCCGGCTCGCCACCGCCCCCTGTGGGTTGGCAGGCGAGCAAATATAGGCAATGGCGGTGCGATCCAACACATCCTGCGGCAGGCTCTCGTAATCCGGCAGATGGCCACTCTCTGCAGTGGCAGACACAAAAACCGGCTCTGCTGCGACCGAAAGGCTGGCCACCATATAGACCTGGTAAAAGGGGTTCGGGATCAGGATCACGGGTTTCTGCCCGTTCTTCTGCTCCGGGCACAGCGCCATAGCTGCATTATACAGCCCCTCACGGGTGCCATTTAGCGCCATGATCTGGCTGGACGGATCCATCTCGACGCCATAGCGCGTCTGGATCCAACCCGCGATTGCTCCGCGCAGCGCCTCTGATCCGTCATTGGCGGGATAGCTGTTAAACTGGGCCGCGTTCTCCACGATGACGTCGGTCACCCACTGCGGAAACTGATGTTTTGGCTCACCAATGGTCATATGCACCACATCGCCGCCGGGCGTGTGATGGTCCAACAGTGCCCGCAGGCGCGGGAACGCATAGGCTGGCAGGTTCGCAAACCGCTCAGGGAAATTCATATCTTGGCCTCAAATCCGGGATCATTGGCGCCCCGTTTGATCTCAAATTACAGAGCAAGGGCCCATGCGTCCAGCCGCAGGATGCGGGCTGGGCCATTTTTGTGGCTTTCCCGCCAGCCCCTCCGGCTGGAAACAGATGCTGGTCGTCAAAAACTACTCTGCCAGAACGGCCTCAATCGAGGCCCCAACCCGCAACAAAGCCTCTTCGCAGTCTGGCTGGCCCAGGATTTGCAGGCCACAACTGGGCGTGCCCGTCGGCAGGCTGAGGCCACATAGCCCCATGAGATTGCCAACCCGGGTGTTGCGCAGGGCCAGCAGGTTGGATTGCACGTAATAGGCATGGTCACTCTGCAGCCGGGCCAGATTGGGCGGAAGGATCGGGCTGGTGGGCAAAAGAATCCCGTCAAAACCGGCCGCAATCCGATCCCAGATCACGCGCGCCTGCTCCAGCCTAGCCCAGGCGGCAACATAATCAGAGCCAGAAAACTGCGCGCCCGAGCGGAACCGCTCCAGGATTTCGGCAAACATCGCATCCGGATTGGCCTCGATCACATCCTTCCACAGCCCATAGGCCTCTGTGGTGTACAGGATCGCGCTGAGCCCCATGGCCCCAACCAGCTCCGGCACCTCCAGCGGCACGATCTCCGCCCCGGCCTGCTGCAGCTTGAGCAACGCGGCGGCATGAGCCTCAGCCACCGCTGGATCCAGATCGTCCTGTACCACAGTCTGTAGATCGCCAAACCGCTTACCTGTGAGGTCGCCGGGATTGCGCAGATCCGGCCCGGTGGTGCCCTCCAGCAGACCCAGGAACAGCGCCGCATCCTCGACAGTGCGCGCCAGCGGCCCCACCGTATCAAACTTGAGGCACAGCGGCACCACACCCTCGAGACTGATCCGCCCCGAGGTGGTCTTGAGCCCCACCAAATCATTCCAAGCCGCAGGAATGCGCACGGATCCCCCCGTATCAGAGCCGATACCAGCAGCGGCCAGCCCAAAGGCAACCGAAGCCGCCGCGCCAGAGGAAGAGCCCCCCGGAACCGCCTCAGCATCATTGACGCAAGGGGGTGTCGCCTTCACCGGGTTGAGACCCAAGCCGGAAAAGGCCAGCTCGCTCATATGGGTTTTACCGAGGCAAACGCTGCCCATAGCGGTGGCGGTTTCCAGCACCAGCGCATCCTGGTCCGGCACCCTGCCTTTCAGCAGGTCCGAACCGGATTCGGTTTTGGTGCCGGCAGAATCAAACAGATCCTTCCAGCTGATCGGCACCCCATCCAGCGGCGACCGACGCAGCCCCATCCGGGCGCGCTCCGCCGCCGCTCCGGCCTCCGCCAAGGCGCGTGCATGGGTGACTTCGCTATAAATCAGATCGCGGTGCGGGTGGCTGTCGATGGCCGCCAGAAACGCCTGCGTCAGGGCCACCGGATCGATCTCTCCCGCCGCGATCCCACGTCCCAGATCTGCGGCACTCATCTTCAGCCAGTCCTGCATGTCCATCTCTCCCATGAGTTTTTGGCGACGGTAACGCCCCCCTTGGGGCGACACAATCCCGCAAGGGCATTTCCAGCCTGCCACACAGCCAAATGCATATGGTCCAAATGCACAGGCCTGCGACCCGGTGACCATGGACAATCCCGGCAATCGGCGCATATTGCGAGGCATGAAAAACACAACTGACATCCTGATCGTCGGCGGCGGCCTCAATGGTCCCGCCCTGGCCCTGGCCCTGGCGCAGACCGGCCATAGCGTGACCATAGTCGATGCGCAGCCCAAGGCTCGGTTCAAAGAAGACAGCTTTGACGGGCGCGGCTATGCCCTGGCGCTGGCCTCCAAGCGCCTGCTGGATCAGATCGGCATCTGGGCGCGGGTCGCAGAGAACGCGCAACCGATGCTGGAGATCAAGGCCAGTGATGGCCAGGCCGGCGAGGGGGCTTCGCCGTTCTTTCTGCACTTCGATCACCGCGAGATCGAAGAAGGGCCGATGGGTTTCATGCTCGAGGACCGGTTCCTGCGCCGCGCCCTGCTGCAGGCCCTGGAAGAAGAGCCCCGTATCACCCTGATCAACGAACAAAAAGTGGTGGCGCAGGCCGCAGATCAGACCGGCGTGACATTAACACTCGACACCGGAGAAACCCTGCGCGGTTGCATGTTGGTCGGCGCTGATGGCCGTCAAAGCGGCACCGCCCAGCGCGCAGGTATCACCCGCAGCGGCTGGGACTACGGTCAGACCGCACTGGTCTGCGCCATTGATCACGAAAAGCCGCATCACGGCATCGCGCATCAGTTCTTCATGGCGCCGGGACCGCTGGCCATTCTGCCGCTGCCGGGCAATCGCTCTTCGATCGTTTGGAGCGAAAAGACCGAGATGGCGCATGCAATCCAAGCGCTGGACGATGCCAGCTATATCCAGGCGCTGCGCCCGAGGTTTGGCGATTTCCTGGGAGCGATCTCGCTGGCCGGGCAGCGCTTTACCTACCCGTTGAATCTGACCATCGCCAATCATTTCATCGGCGAACGCATGGCGCTGATCGGCGATGCGGCCCATGGCATGCATCCCATCGCTGGTCAGGGGCTCAATGCCGGCCTGCGGGATGTGGGCGCCCTGGCAGAGGTTCTGACCAAAGCCACCCGACGCGGCGAAGATATCGGCTCGATGCTGGTGCTGGAGCGGTACCAACAATGGCGTCGCTTTGATACCGCCACGCTGGCCGCCGCCACGGATATGGTCAACAAGCTGTTTTCCAACGACAATCCTTTGCTGCGCCTGGGACGCGATATTGGCATGGGGGTGGTAAACAGCCTGCCCGGGCTGCGCCGTGGCTTCATGCGGGAAGCCGCAGGCCTCACCGGAGACTTGCCGCGCCTGTTGAAAGGGGAAGCCATCTGAGCCGCCGTACTGCGCCAGATACAAAGAGGGGCTCCCGCCCGTCCCGAACAATCAAAGATTGCCCCGGTCCCATTGGGCCGGGCGCCTTGCCTTTGGCAAGGCGCTTCAGCGCGCAGAGCCAGGGTATGATCAGCGTGAACCACGCGGCCAGACGAGTCCGGTGTTGCATTGTTGCCCCTGCAATTTGGAGCGCTTGCGCTGTGCGACAGCACAGCGCCCGGCCCAAGGCCTCCAAGAGGCCCCAACGGGGCATCTGAGGGCGCGGGAGCCCCGCCGCCTGTCTCGGCGACCAGATAGATAGTTTGCGTGAGCCTTGAACAAGCGCCTGACAAGCGCAGTCTTGATCCCAGATGTTATTCAAGCACCCGTGCTTCATCAAGCAACATGACCGGAATGCCATTGCGGATCGGAAAGGCCAGATTGGCAGCCTTGGAAATCAGCTCCTGCGCCTCGGCATCATATTCCAATACCCCTTGGGTTTTTGGACAGACCAGAGCCTCCAGCATGTGACGATCAAACGCCACGGTCTTTGCCTCACTCATTGCAAAATTTCCTCATAGCTCCCGCCCCGGAGGGCAAATTCGATCAATGTCACCAAGGTTTCCCGCCTTGTGACAAGGCAGGGCGCCTCGAGCAAGGCCTGTTTGTCTTCCAACTCGAACTCCAGCAACATCGACAGTGAATTGATCAACAGCTCATCATCAGCGTCCTGCAGCGACCCCCAATCCGTGGACAGGCCACGGGCTTCAAAGAACCGCCCCAAAAGCGCCAGAAACCGGACCCGGTCAAAGCCTTCATCCGCTTCACTGCGTCCCAAATCACGCTCAAAGCCAGACCAGCTCACTTCGCAACGACGATAGGGGCTGAAGCCTGAGATTTCACCCAGGATGCGAAATCTGGAGATGCCCGACAGGGTGATCAGATAGCGGCCATCCTCCGTCTCCGAGAATTGCGTCACCCGGCCAGCACAGCCAATCGCATGCAGCGCTTCCCCCTCCTCCCCGGGACAGGGCTGCACCATGCCGATCAGGCGCTGGGGTGTCTTCAGCGCATCCTCCAGCATCTGAAGATAGCGGGGCTCAAATATATGCAGCGGCAAACGCGCCCGGGGCAGTAGAACCGCCCCGGGCAAGGGAAATACAGAAATGGTGTCCGGCAGGCTCGCAGATTGGAACATGAGCTTTACTGTAGGGCGGCGACCCGATTAGGCAAATATCAGAGAGCTCAACTTGCGGCGGCCATTCAACACCACCGGATCATTTGGCTGCAAAGCGTCAAAGATGGTGAACAACTGGGTCTTGGCGGCCCCTTCGTTCCACTCCCGGTCCCGCCGGAACAGCTCCAACAGTTCAGCCACGGCGGCCTCGGCATCCCCCGCAGCGTGCAACGCCTGTGCCAGCTCGAACCGCGCCCCCAGATCTTCAGGATTGGCCGCGACCTGGGCCGCAAGCTCCGCCACCGGCCCCGCACTCTCTGCCTGCCGCGCCAGTTCGATCTGGGCACGTGCCGCCTCGATCTCTGCCGCCTCGGAAATCTCTGCCGGAACGCCGTTCAGAACCGCCTCAGCCTGATCCAGATCCTCAAGCGCGATATGGGCCCGGGCCAGGCCGGAATAGGCCGCCGCACTTTTGTCGTCTTCGCCAAGGATCGCTGCAAAGGTCTCTGCGGCATCCGCAGCTTCGCCGTCCGCCAGCATTTGTTCAGCCACGTCCAGCGCCTCGGCCAGGCCGCCATCAGCGCTGCCTCCGGCGGCCTCGATCGCCTTGTTCACAAAGGCCTCGATCTCGCTTGGCGGCACATTGCCCTGGAACATATCAATGGGGCGGCCTTCGACAAAGGCAACCACCGTGGGGATCGATTGCAGCGGCAGCCCCTGCTGCGACAGCGCCTGAACCAGCCGCTGATTTTCATCCACATTGACCTTGGCCATCGTGACCGCGCCCTTGGCTTTGGTCACTACAGTTTCCAGGGCTGGGCCCAGAGTCTTGCAGGGACCACACCAGGGTGCCCAGAAATCAACAATCACCGGTGCCTGCATCGAGGCCTCGACCACATCCTGCATAAAGGTCGCCTCGCCGACGTCCTTGATCAGATCACCTGCGGGGGCTGCGGTGCCCGCTCCGCCAATAATATCCATCATCTCAATCTTCTCCGTTTGAAGCCTGGCCTCTGTTGGCCCCTATATGAAGTCATGCTGCCCAGAAACCAAGAGAGGAGTTGCGAAAGGCACGGCGCGACCCAGGGTCGCCCCCCTTGCGAGGCCCGGTCCAGACCCGACCAGACGCAACCGCGCCGCGCGTCAGCGCGGCGCCAGGCCCAACTGTGCAGGGGCATGTCAATGCCCCAAAGCAGGCGGGAGCCCCCCTCGGCTATCTGTTTCTCAGAGATCGAAGCTGGCAAAAACCGGTGCGTGATCGCTGGGCTTTTCCCAGCCCCGCGCCGACCGCAATACCCGGCTGGAATGGGCAGAGTTCTTGATATCGCCAGTGGCCCAGACGTGATCCAGACGACGGCCCTTGTCGGCTCCATCCCAGTCCTTGGCCCGATAGCTCCACCAACTATACAGCAGCCCCTCGGGGATATCCGCTCGGGTGACATCCGCCCAATCCCCGGCCTGCTGAACCTCAGCCAGATGCTCCACTTCGATGGGTGTGTGGCTGACCACCTTCAGCATCTTCTTGTGATCCCAGACATCGTCGGCGCGCGGGGCAATGTTAAGATCCCCCACCAGAATCGACTTCTCCGGGCGGGTGCCCTTGAACCAATCCCGCATCTCGGTCAGGTAATCGAGCTTCTGACCAAATTTCTCGTTCACCTCGCGGTCTGGCTTGTCGCCGCCCGCAGGCACATAAAAATTATGGATCGTGACGCCGTTTTCCAACTGGCCTGCGATATGGCGGGCATGTCCGAGATCGGCAAAATCCTCTGCTGCCACTTCCTTGATCGGCAGTTTCGACAGGATCGCCACGCCATTATACCCCTTTTGCCCCCGCGCCACGATGTGGCGGTAGCCCAGTTCGGCAAAGCCTTCGAGCGGGATCTTGTCCACCGGACTTTTGCATTCCTGCAGGCAAAGCACATCCGGCGCTTCTTCCTGCATCAGCTTGAGAACCAAGCCCTCGCGCAGACGGACAGAGTTGATATTCCAGGTGGCCAGGGTAAAGGGCATGCGCGTTCTCTCTCTTCCTAGAGGCATTTTGCGTAGACTTGCATGAACAGAAGGGGAACCTCTAGCCCCGAAAGCGGATTGCTACTGCTTTTCTAGGCTGGCATGCCATTCGACGTGAAATACGCTTGCAAATTTTCAGCAGCCTTAGCAAGTACACGGCCGACGACTCGCGACAAAAGGCTTATCGCTCGTGCCACTCCATGCCGTTGTTCTGGGCCAGCGCCCCGGGCATCCCTACAAGAAAGCCTATGATTGGTGGCCGCCCCCTGCACAGGGCCTGCCGGGCTGACCGCCCCACAATACTCCCCAACATTACAGACCAGCATGTCTAACTACATGCGCTTTCATGGAGGCCTTTGACATGGCCAATGCCACCCTTCGTTGCGACGACGCCCTGGTGCACATCGATTTTACCGATGGCAGCTGCGCCGATTTTCCTTACATTTGGCTGCGTGACAATGATCCCGCAGGATTTCATCCCCAAACCCAGGAGCGGATCACCGATCTGACCACTATTCCGCTCGACATCACACCAAAGAAGATCGAGGCCAATAGCCAGACTTTGACGATCTGGTGGCAGGGCGACGACAGCGTCACTGCGTTTGACCTCAGCTGGCTCAGCGCGCATCGACCTGGCCAATCGGCCACAGACCCAGCACGCACCGGGTTTCACCACTGGCGTCAAGATTTGGGTGCCGCGGGCGTACCCCGTGCCACTGCCCAAGAGGTCCTGGCCTCGGATGCCGCGTTGCAGGACTGGCTGGTCCAGACGCAGAGGTTTGGCTGTTCCATCGTCGAAGGCCTGGCAGACAACATCGAGG
Organism: Roseobacter sp.; assembly: GCA_015665415.1. GTDB lineage: Bacteria > Pseudomonadota > Alphaproteobacteria > Rhodobacterales > Rhodobacteraceae > Pseudophaeobacter. The sequence continues at coordinate 289,460 of JADFAE010000007.1, read as the reverse complement.
GTGGCATGGATGTTGCCCGCCGCATCGGCTTTTTGCGTGAAACCAATTTTGGGCAAACCTTTGAAGTGCAGTCCAAGCCCAACCCCAACAATCTGGCCTATACCCCGATTGCCCTGCCGCTGCATACGGATCTGACCAACCAGGAACTGCCGCCCGGCTTTCAGTTCCTGCATTGCCTTGCCAATGAGGCTCAGGGTGGCGGTTCGTTGTTCTGCGACGGTTATGCCATTGCCGAGGATCTGCGCCGCTCTGATCCAGAGGCTTTTGAGCTGTTGTCCACAGTCTCAATCCCCTTCCGGTTCCATGATCAGGACACAGATATTCGCAACCGCAAAAAGGTCATCAATCTGGATGAACAGGGCGAAGTCATCGAGATCTGCTTCAACGCGCATCTCGCCGATATTCTCGACCTCGCGCCTAGTCTGATGTCGCGCTACTACCGGGCCTATCGCCAATATATGATCATGACCCGACATGCGGATTACCTGGTAACGCTCAAACTCCAAGGCGGTGAGATGGTGGTCTTTGACAACCGCCGTGTCTTGCATGGCCGCGAAGCTTTTGATCCGCAAACAGGCTTTCGCCATCTCCATGGCTGCTATGTAGACCGGGGTGAATTCGAAAGCCGCCTACGCCTGTTGCAACGCTGACAAAAAAAGGCCGGGCACTGCGCCCGGCCAAGTCCAACAGGGAGGTACATATCTTGACCCGGATATGTGCGGGATAGGAGGAGATTAAAGGTGACTGAAAAACACGTCTTTGATCTGCATCAAGAGTTTGGGGTCTAGTTGACCAGCCGGTAACCACCCGATTCCGTCACCAGAATACGGGCATTGGACGGATCGGGCTCGATCTTTTGGCGCAGCCGATAGATATGGGTTTCCAGCGTATGGGTGGTGACCCCGGCATTGTAGCCCCAGACCTCGTGCAGCAGCACATCGCGCGCCACCACCCCGTCATTGGAGCGATACAGAAACTTGAGGATATTGGTCTCTTTCTCAGTGAGGCGGATCTTGCGATCATCTTCGCTGACCAGCATCTTCATGGCCGGCTTGAAAGTATAGGGTCCCAGCACAAATACGGCGTCCTCGGACTGTTCATGCTGACGCAACTGGGCACGAATACGCGCCAAGAGCACCGGAAATTTGAACGGCTTGGAGACATAGTCATTGGCACCTGCATCCAACCCCAGAATGGTATCCGCATCGCTGTCGTGCCCGGTCAACATCAGAATCGGAGCCTTGACCCCCTGTTTGCGCATCAGGCGGCACAGCTCACGACCGTCTGTATCGGGCAAGCCAACATCCAGGATCACCAGATCATAAAGCGCTTCCTTGGCACGCTCCATTGCCGACTGGCCGCTGTCGGCCTCAAAGACGTCAAAGTCCTCGGTCATCACCAATTGCTCGCTCAGGGCCTCGCGCAGGTCCTCATCATCGTCTACCAGCAGAATTTTCTTCAGTTGCGCCATTGGACTACCTCCTGTTGCCGTGAATGACAGATGCGCCCGCCTCTCGCAAACGACAAGTATTGCTGCAATAGTCTCACGCCGACGTGTCCGAGGAGCAGGAAATGTTTCACTTCCGTCAGAAATGCGCCTAGGAAAGAACTGTTATAATGTCACGAACTTCGGAATGCCCCGCATGAGCCTGTTTCCCACGCCCCTAGAACTGCTGGCCCGCGCCCGAGTCGATTTGCGTATGGGTCTGCCTGTTGTGCTCAGCGATGGGTCGGGGGCCGCTCTCGCCATCGCCGCCGAAAGCCTGACCCCAGAGCGCCTGCAGGATCTGCAGGCCATGGGACCCGTGACCCTGGCCCTGACCGCGCGGCGCGCCGAGACCCTAAAGGCCCATGCCTATGACGGCGACACCGCCCGCATTCAGGTTCCTGCAGAAGCCCAAATCGACTGGATTCAGGCGCTGGCCGATCCGGCAGATGACCTCAGCATGCCAATGAAAGGCCCCCTCATCAGCGAACGCGGTGGCTCTGCTGCGCTGCACCGTCTGGCCATCGCCCTGGTCAAATCCGCGCGCCTGTTACCCGCCACACTGTTGGTTCCGCTGGAAGGAGCGGCGCAATTCGCCGCCGAGCACGGGCTGACCCTTCTGCCCCAAGCTGCGGCCGAACCCCTGCTAAGCCAAAGCTCGCCATTGCATCCGGTGGCCGCAGCCCGCCTGCCGATGCTCGCCGCAGAAGCAGGGCGGCTGCATATCTTTCGCCCCGAAGATGGGGGCGAAGAACATTACGCCATCGAGATTGGCCGCGCCGACCGCAGCCAGCCGGTTCTGGCCCGTCTGCATTCCGCCTGTTTCACGGGTGATGTGCTGGGGTCTTTGAAATGCGATTGCGGACCTCAGCTGCAGGGGGCGCTCGCGCAGATGGGCGATCAGGGCAGTGGCATCCTGCTTTACCTCAACCAGGAGGGACGCGGCATTGGCCTTGCCAATAAAATGCGCGCCTATTCCCTGCAGGATCAGGGCTTTGACACGGTTGAGGCCAATCACCGCCTTGGCTTTGAAGACGACGAGCGTGATTTTCGCCTTGGTGCTGCCATTCTCAAGAAACTGGGGTTCTCGCAGGTACGTCTGCTGACCAACAACCCCAACAAGATCGCTATGATGGAGAATACCGGCATCAAAGTGACCGAACGCGTCGCGCTCAAGGTCGGCGAAAATGCCCATAACGCGGCTTATCTGGCCACCAAGGCTGCCAAGTCCGGGCATATGCTGTGAGTGGGACCCTGCCGCGCCCGCAGGATCTGGTGCTGACCAAACAGGGGCTGCGCTTTTGTGGGACCCTACTGCCTTGCACTATCGGCAAGGGCGGTATTTCCAGCACCAAATGCGAAGGGGATGGCGCCACTCCGACGGGGGTGCATCGCATCACCGGCATGCTGTATCGCCCGGATCGACTACCGCCCCCAGCGCCCTGGGCCCGGCCCATTGGGCCAAGGGATCTCTGGTCAGACGACGGGGCGGATGAGGCCTATAACAGTCTGGTCACGGCGCCCTATGGGTTCAGCCACGAAAGGCTGCGCCGCGCGGATCCGCTTTATGATCTGGTGCTGGTGCTCGACTGGAACATGGCCCCCGCCATTGCCGGCAGGGGATCAGCTATTTTTATTCACCAATGGCGCCGCCCCGGCTATCCCACCGAAGGTTGCATTGCCTTCAGCCGCCGTGACCTGCACTGGTTGGCCAGTCGTGTAGTTCCAGGCACGCGGGTCCTGGTCCCCAATCTGGGCTAGTTACTCAGGATAGCGGCGTTGCGCCGTCGCCCGCGCCAGAACCTTACCCCCCTTACGGGCCGTCACGGTCCATTCATAGGTATGTACACCACTTGGCGGGCATGGGCTTTTGTAGGTGAAGCTCCCCGCGGGAACAGTGCCATCGGCGGACATTGAGATCCGCTTGCTGCCGCCGTGGTTATAGCTGGGCACATCCAGATCCTTGAGGCGGAACTGTACCGAAGTGGTGCCCTCAGGCAGGCCCTTCAGCACAAAGGCAGGGTTGCCAACCTTGTTGGGGTTTCCAGTGGTGCAGCTCGGAATATTGCCCCAGGAGGAAAATTTCAAAGAGAACTCCCCTGCCTGAGCGCCGGTTGCGCCCATCAGAAAAGCCAAGATCAAAATGGACTTTTTCATAATTACTTACCTCACACTGTTTTCGGTCTAGCCCTCTTGCCCATAAGCCCTGGCCCCAAAAATTGCGGAACCAACCCGGACATGGGTTGCACCATGGGCGATCGCGGTTTCAAAGTCACCACTCATGCCCATGGACAGCCCCGATAGCCCATTGCGCGCCGCCATTTCCGCCAACAAGGTGAAATGCTCTGCCGCATCCTCTGCGACCGGGGGGATACACATCAACCCCTTGAGCGGCAGATCCAGGGCACGGCATTCGGAAATGAAATCATCCGTATCCGCGGGAAGGATTCCGGCCTTTTGTGGCTCAGCACCGGTATTGACCTGGATGAACAGATCCGGGCATTGCCCCAGCTCCTGCGCCAATCGAGCGAGTGTCTTGGCCAGCTTGGGGCGATCCAGGGTGTGAATGGATTGAAACAGCTCCATCGCCTGCCGCGCCTTGTTGGTCTGCAAGGGGCCAATCAGATGCAGATCAAGCCCTGAGAACCGCTGTGCAAAATCGGGCCATTTGCCCAGGGCCTCTTGCACCCGGTTTTCGCCAAAACAGCGATGCCCCTCATTCAGCACGGCTTCGACCCGCGCATTGGGCTGCACTTTGGAAACCGCAATCAGCTGCACCGCATCAGGGGTGCGCCCGGCAGAGTTTTCGGCGGTTTGAATACGGGATTTGATTTCTTCCAGCGACATATCGGCCCTCTTACGGTCTGAGGTCAGAGAAACACTGTTTGGCGCGGGATGTTAAGGGGCAAAAGAAAAGGGCGAGCTCTTTACAGAGCCCGCCCCCAATTCACGCTAAGCGTAACTCAGCTTAGAAGCTGAAGTATACACCAGCCTGGAACTGGCTGTCGTCGTCAGCTTCGTCAACGTAGCCAGCAACGAAGGTCGCGCCGCCACCCAGGTCGTACTGGTAGTTGATGCCGAAGGAGGTGCCGTCGCCGTCAGCAGCGTTCACGCCGCGTGCCAGACCGGCGGTACCGCCAACGGTGGTGTCTGCCAGCAGAGCTGCAGCAACGTCGGTGCTGTTGACCCAAACCAGGATGTTGGAAGCAGCGCCAATGTCCATGTTACCTTCGAGGGTAACCGAGTCAGCAGTGTCGGTGGAACCGTAAGCAATTTTTGCACCGAAGGCACCGAAGTCACCGCCAGCGGCGACGAAATACAGGCCGTCGTTGGAGTCCAGAACCGCGCCACCGGAGGTGGTGATGGTGGTGGTGTTGTCAGCAGCCTGATAGGCAGCAGTGACATAGTAGTCACCGAAGGAGTAGTTGACCATTACGCCGGTGCGCTGTTCGCCACCTGCGTCGCCAACTGTGGTCCCGCCATTACGCTGGCTGTAGGAGATGTGACCGGTGAAACCGCCCATGGAGTACAGAGCTTCGATACCGTTGGAACCGGCGCCTGCGGAGGAGTATGCGTCCCAGTTGAACTGGGTGCCAACTGCACCAGTGGTGGTGTCAGCAGCTTTGATCGCCAGCGAGTTGAAGCCCATGCCGTCGATGCCGGTACCAGCGGAGCGAGTGCCGGTGGTGTACAGGCCAGGTGCGTTTTCAACGGCACCGATGATGTTGCCGACGTTGACAGCCAGGCCGCCATAGGTCACGCCAAAGCGCGCGCCGTTTGCAATGCCAGTGCCGGCGGTACCGTCACGGCTTTCAGCCTGGATGCGGTAGCGAGCGTTGAAGCCAACACCGGAGTCCGCTTCGGTGGACATGTCGAACTGCAGACGCAGACGGCTGGTGATGTTGGTTTCGGAAACGCCGCCGGTGTTGGTGGTGCCGGAGTTCTGTGCGTCACCGTTTGCGGAGTTGTAGTCCAGACCAAAACGGCCGTAGCCGGACATGGAGACGTCAGCGGCTGCCATACCGGCAGTGGCGATCAGCGCGGTAGTCGCGAAGAGAACCTTTTTCATCGTTTTTCCCTCGGTTTTCAATTCTGATGCCCAAACCGGGGAATCCGGTGTGGGTATGCCAAGGGGTTTCGCTTTTTCACCCCCGTTTTGGCAAGGCCCGCAGAAGGGCCAGCCAGCATTGCCCCTCGCGATGATGCAGCTTTGCCACAGTCTCCCGGTCAGCCCCCCTTCGAAAGGCGGGAAACCGCCCAATTTCTTAACAAGATGAGGCACTCGCCTGAATTGGCAGTCCGTCAAAGCATCGCAATTCCAAGCGAAACACCGGGGCCATCACTGCAACATATATATAGCTGCCTTAACTTTCGATTCGCGGGAGCAAGCTGGCAAAGGCTAAAGCTCTTGCTCCACAGCCTGCCGATACGGTAGGAGTGCCCCACGACACTGGCTCCGGGAGCGAAGATGACACTGAATAAGATTTTCAAAACAGCCCTGGTGGGTGTGATGTGCCTGGGGCTTTCGGCCTGTGGTGGCAATAATACGTCAAAGCCCAACATCGCCAACAGCCCCGAAGAGTTCAACAATGACGTCGAAGCGGCCCAAAGCACCAAGTCTTCGATCTGGGATTTGTTTGGCGGCACCCCGGACCAAAAGGTTCAGGTGAACCGTTACCTGTGGAACGCCAGCCTGGATGTGCTGGAATTCCTGCCGGTGCAGTCGGTTGACCCTTTCACCGGTGTGATCGTCACCGGCTATGGCACCCCTCCGGGCAGTGGTCGTTCTTATCGCGCCACCGTGCATATCAAAGACCCGGCTCTGGATGCGCGCTCGCTGAACGTGTCGTTGCAGACCAAAGGTGGGCGGGCGGTCAGCGCTTCGACCACCCGCGCCGTCGAGGATGCCATCCTGTCGCGCGCACGCCAGCTGCGCATCGCCGACAAGAACCTCTGAGCCATCAGAACGCTCTGGCCAGTGCACTCTGGTCACGAAGCGCTGGCACAGAGCGAAAAACATCAGTATCACATGCGCCGGGTCACCACCCGGCGTTTTCATTCTTAAAGGACCTCTCGTGATGTCGCGCTACGCTGCCACCGAAATCGAAGCAAAATGGCAAAAGGCCTGGGCTGAGGCCGGTATTTTCCAAGCCAAGGCCACCCCGGGTAAGGCCAAGTACTATGTGCTCGAGATGTTCCCCTACCCGTCGGGCAAGCTGCACATGGGCCATGTGCGCAACTACACCATGGGCGACGTGGTGGCGCGCTACAAGATGTCGACGGGACACAATGTGCTGCACCCCATGGGCTGGGATGCCTTTGGCATGCCCGCAGAAAATGCCGCCATGGCCAGCGGCGGCCATCCCAAAGACTGGACCTACGCCAACATCGAAGCGATGAAGGAGCAGATGAAACCGCTGGGCCTGTCGCTGGACTGGTCGCGCGAGTTTGCCACCTGCGACGAGGAATACTACGGCCAGCAGCAGGCGCTGTTCCTTGATTTCCTGGAAAAGGGTCTGGTCTACCGCAAGAACGCCGTGGTCAACTGGGACCCGGTCGACATGACCGTTCTCGCCAATGAGCAAGTCGAAGGCGGCCGTGGCTGGCGCTCTGGCGCGCTGGTAGAGCGGCGCGAGTTGACGCAGTGGTTCTTCAAGATCTCCGATTATTCGGATGAACTGCTGACTGCACTGGACGGGTTGGAGAACTGGCCCGCCAAGGTGCGCCTGATGCAGGAAAACTGGATCGGCAAGTCTCGCGGCCTCCAGTTTGCATTTGAGCGCAGCGATGGCGGTGCGCCCATCGATGTCTATACCACCCGCCCCGACACGCTGAATGGCGCGTCCTTTGTGGGCATCTCGCCGGATCACCCGATTGCCAAGCAACTCGAGGCTGAGTCGGAAGAGGTTGCGGCCTTTGTTGCCGAATGCCGCAAGGGTGGCACCACCGAAGAAGCCATCGAGACTGCCGAAAAACTGGGCTATGACACCGGTATCAAGGTCAAGCACCCGCTGAACCCCGATTGGGAACTGCCGGTCTGGATCGCCAATTTCATCCTGATGGACTACGGCACTGGCGCGATTTTTGCTTGTCCCGCCCATGATCAGCGCGATCTTGATTTCTGCCGCAAATACAATTTGCCGGTTCTGAACGCCTTTTACCTGCCCGACGATGGCACCCCTGTCGCAAACGAGGCGCTGGTTCCGGCCAAATCGGAAAAGGTGCGCTGGGTCGATCATTTTGCCGGCCTCACTGAGGCCACTGGCGAAGAGGCGATCAACGCCACTGTTGATTTCGCCGAAGCCGCCGGTTGGGGCCAGGGCGTCACCAAGTTCCGCCTGCGCGATTGGGGCCTGTCCCGTCAGCGCTATTGGGGCTGCCCGATCCCCGTGGTCCACTGCCCGGACTGCGGCGTGGTGCCGGAAAAGAAAGAAAACCTGCCCATCGCCCTGCCCTATGACGAAGACGGCAAAGCGATTGACTTCTCGGTGCCCGGCAATCCGCTGGACCGCCACCCCAGCTGGCGCAACTGCGCCTGCCCTTCCTGTGGCAAACCCGCACAGCGCGAAACCGACACCATGGATACCTTTGTGGATTCGTCGTGGTACTTTTCCCGTTTCACCGCGCCAAAGGCCGAAACCCCGACCGATCTGGCCGAAGCTGCCTATTGGATGAATGTGGACCAGTATATCGGTGGCGTTGAACACGCGATTCTGCACCTGCTTTATGCACGCTTCTTTTCGCGCGCGATGCAGATCTGCGGCCATCTGCCCGAAAGCGCCAAGGAACCCTTTGACGCGCTGTTCACCCAGGGCATGGTCACCCATGCGATCTACCAGAGCCAGGGCGACAATGGCCGCCCGCTGTATCACTACCCCGAAGAAGTGGAGCTGCGCGACGGCAAGGCCTTCCTCAAAGAAGGTGGTACAGAAGTTAGGGTGATCCCTTCGGCCAAAATGTCGAAGTCCAAGAACAATGTGGTCGACCCGCTGTCGATCATCTCCGCTTTTGGCGCTGACACCGCGCGTTGGTTCGTGCTGTCTGATTCTCCTCCCGAACGGGACGTGGAATGGACCGCTTCTGGGGCCGAGGCCGCCTATAAGCACCTCAACCGGGTCTGGAACCTTTGCGACAAGATCGCAGCAATGGACCCCGAGACCAAAGGTCAGGGCGACGAAGAGCTGCTGCGTGAGCTGCACAAGACCATTCGCGATGTCACCCTGGGTGTTGATTCCTTTGGCTTTAACGCCGCGATCGCCAAACTGTACGGCTTTACCAGCACCCTGGCGAAATCCAAGGCCAGTGCCTCCGCGCAGAAACAGGCCATCATGACCCTGGCGCAGCTGATGTCCCCGATGACCCCCCACCTGGCAGAGGACATCTGGGCCCATCAGGGCGGCAAAGGCCTGGTGGCCACTGCGCCCTGGCCCGTCGCGGATGAGGCCATGCTGGTCGAGGCCAGCGTCACCCTGCCGATCCAGATCAACGGCAAGCGCCGTGGCGAAATCACCGTCGCCAAGGATCTCGACAAGGCAGAGGTTGAAAAAATCGCTCTGGCGCACGAAGCTGTGCAAAAGGCGCTGAATGGCAATGCGCCCAAGAAGGTGATCGTGGTTCCGGGTCGTATCGTCAATGTCGTTGCTTAAACTGCCTCTGCTGATCCTCTCACTGGCCGCCGCTCTGGTGGCCAGCGCCTGTGGGTTTACCCCGGTCCATGCGCCCGGCGGCAGCGGTCAGGCCCTGTATGGCCAGATCGAAATCCAGACACCTGAGCAGCCGGACACCCGCGGTGACGCCAATGCCTATTTCCTGGTGCGCGACCTGGAAGACCGGCTGGGGCGCAGCACCGGGGGTGACTACCGGCTGGATCTGACGCTGACCAGCCGTCAGGAAGGCCAGGCCATCACCGCTGACAATGAAACCACCCGCTATTCGATCCTAGCCGCAGTGGGTTTCAGCCTCACCCGGCTGTCGGACGGCACCGTGGTCGCCAGTGGCACCGAGACCAATTTCACCGGCTATTCCGCCACCGGTTCCACAGTTGAAACCCTGGCTGGCGAACGCGACGCCTATGAACGTTTGATGCTCATACTGGCGGATCAGATTTCGGCGCGGCTGCTGGCAACCGCAGATCCAGCCGCAGCCGATACCGAATGAAGCTCTCGCCCCGCGACGCCGAAGGCTATTGCGCCAAACCAGACCCGAAAAAGACCGGGCTGCTGATCTATGGTGCCGATGCCATGCGCGTGGCGATCAAGCGTCAACAGATGCTTGCTGCCCTGTTGGGGCCCAATGCAGACGAAGAGATGCGCCTGTCGCGCATGCCCGGATCAGATCTGCGCAAGGATCCGGCCCAGCTCTTGGATGCGGTCAAGGCGGTTGGCTTTTTCCCCGGTCCCCGCGCCGTATTCGTCGAAGAGGCCAATGACACCGCCGCCCCGGCTGTTCTCGCCGCCCTGGAAGAATGGCAGCCCGGCGACGCCCAGATCGTGGTCACTGCCGGGCAGCTCAAGGCAACATCAAAACTGCGCAAAGGCTTTGAGGGGCATAGCAACGCTTATGCCACCGGGATCTATGATGATCCGCCTTCGCGGGCTGAAATCGAGCGCATTCTGGGTGAGGCCGCGATTCGCGATGTACCCAGCGACAGCATGTCGGCGCTGACGGATATCGCCAATGATATTGGCCCCGGCGATTTTTCCCGCATGATCGAAAAGCTCTCGCTCTACAAACATGGCGACGCAGAGCCGCTGTCGCTCGATGACATTCAAGCGGTTGCGCCTCAATCCACCGAAGCTGCCCTGGACGATGTGCTCAATGTTGTGGCGGAGGGGCGCACACCGGAAATCGGTCCGCTGATCAGCCGCTTGCAGGCACAGGGCACCAATGCGGTGACGCTCTGCATCGGGGCCACCCGGCATTTTCGCACGCTCTACGCGGTGGCTGCCGCCCCGGGCGGTCCGGCGCAGGGCATCGGGTCTTTACGTCCGCCGCTTTATGGCAAGCGTAGGGACCGGGTGCTGCGGCAGGCCCAGACCTGGGGCGCTGACCGGCTGCAGCGCGCCCTTACCATTCTGACCGACACTGATCTGACTCTGCGGTCCGCCGGGCAAACCGCCCCTGCGCTGGCTTTGATGGAACGCGCGCTCATTCGCCTTGCCATGCTGGGTCGGGCGCGTTGAAAACGATGAGAAAGCGCTCTGACGCAGCGCTGGTTTAGTGAAACCTAGTCTTGGCTTGACCGAGGCTGTTACTTCGCCATCGTGACCGCACAACTGCAAGGAAGCGACACCATGTATACCGTTATCGGCAAGCCAATGACCCGGACCTTTCGAGTTCTTTGGGCCCTGGAGGAAATGGGCCTGCCCTATGAGCTGAACCCGGCCTCACCGCAAAGCGCCGATGTTGTGTCTCTTAACCCATCCGGCAAGGTGCCAGTGCTTCAGGACGATGATGAGACCATCACGGATTCAACGGCGATCATCACCTACCTGGCCGACAAACACGCCCAGCTGACCGCTCTGGCTGGCACCCCGGCGCGCGCCCGGCAGGACGCGATGACCCAAATGTGCCTGGATGAAGTGGATGCGCTGCTCTGGACCGCGGCACGTCATAGCTTTGCTCTGCCCCCGCAACTCCGAATGCCCGAAGTCAAAACCAGTTTGAAATGGGAATTTGCCCGCAACCTCAACCGGATCGGGCAACAGATCAAAGGCCCCTATCTCATGGGAGAGGAGTTCACGATTGCCGATATCGTCTTGGGGCATTGTCTGAATTGGAGTATCTCTGCCAAGTTTCCAATCGAAAGCCAGGCGGTCTTAGACTATGGCAAACGATTGCGAGCCCGCGAGGCCCATCAGCGGGTTCGGGCCTTGGCACGATAAAATTCACGCCCCGGCCAGATATCCTGCTGCGGCCCGCCCGGCCCAGCGCCCGGTGGCAAAGCATCCGGTCAGCAGATAGCCCCCGGTCGGTGCTTCCCAATCCAGCATTTCTCCGGCGCAGAACAGACCGGGGATTTTGCGCAGCATCAGGTCGGGGCCAACCGCGCCCCAAGGCACCCCACCAGCAGTGGAAATTGCCTCGTCCAGGGGGCGCAGACCTGCGTGCTTCACTGGCAGAGACTTGATCAGGGCCGCCAGATCCTTGGGCTGTTGCGGCAATGGGCGGCCGAACTCCTGCAGCAGAGCGCTGCGCGCCGTGCCCAGTTTCAACGCCCGCCGCAGGTGATTGGAGAGGCTGGCCTTGCCACGTTGACGCGCCAGACGCCGACTCACCTCTGGCAGCGACAGATCCGGCAGCAAGTCGACATAAAGTTCTGCGCCCTCGCGCACCGCAGCCGAGACGGAATAGAGACCACCACCTTCAAGACCACGCGCCGAGATCACCGCCTCCCCGCGAGAGCTGAGCGCCCCGGCCTGCCAACGCACACCCTTGATTGGCGCGCCCCGCAGTGTCTCCATATGGGCGGACCAGTTGACGACCAGCCCCGCGTTGGCCGGTTTAAAGGGCGCTAGGTCAATGCCACGCGCCGTCAGATGCTCGGCCCAACCGCCATCAGAGCCGAGCCGCGCCCAGCTGGCCCCACCCAGGGCCAGAACTGTGGCATCCGCCGCAACCAATTTCTGTCCCTCTGGCGTTTCAAAGGCCAGCGCGTCGCCTTGCCAACCCGTCCAGCGCCAGCGGCTGCGCCAGGTCACCCCCAGCGCGCCCAGCTCTGCCAGCCAGGCGCGCAACAGCGGCGAGGCCTTCATCTTGGTTGGAAAAACCCGCCCGGTAGAGCCGGTAAACAGCTCCTGGCCCAGCCCCCGCGCCCAATCCTGCACCGATGTGGCGTCAAAGGCCTGGATCATCGGGCGCAGGTTTTCAGCCGCCTCGCCATACTGCGGCATAAGCTGGGTCAGACCCTCATCCTTGGTCAGATTGAGACCGGATTTGCCCGCCATCAACAGTTTGCGTGCCAAAGAGGGTTTGGCCTCGAGCAACAGAACGCGCTGTCCGGCCCGGGCCAGTTCTGCGGCCGCCATCAACCCTGCGGGACCGCCGCCGATCACCACGGCGGGCCAGTGCTCTGTCAGCTGTTCCAAGATAGCCCCCTCTTACGCGCGAAACACTAAAAGGCATCTACTGCAGAGACGCCGGAAAGACGAGACCTCGCATTTCTCACGCCCGAAACGGCTAGGATCAGGCCCCTAGGAGACTTCCAATCCCTGAAAGGCCGCGACTTGCGCGAAGTGCGCGCCGGCAATGTGTTGGAATTCCAGCGTGGTATAGGGCCGTTGCCAAAGCCAGGGGCGGTTCTCCACCGCTTTCAGATCCGCATTCGGGGGCACGTCATCAGTATAGGCGAGGAAGTGCAGATCAAAGCCATTTTCGGGCACCTCTTGCACCGAAAGCAGCTTCATCTCCGCAAAGCGCGCCATCTCTGCCACAATATTGCCGCTGCGCAGGGTGATCTGACCAACATGGGCCCCGCCGCCAAGGGGCTGATCCGGATCGCCTCGGGGGCCCTGCCCCTCAAAATCATGTTGCAACAGCTCAATCACAAAACCGCAGGGATCGGTGAGATGCGCCATGTAGCCGATGTCCCGGAACTGACGCGGCGCGGAAACCGCAACACCGCGCGCGCGCAACTGGGCACAGGCCAGATCCAGATCCGGCAGGCAAATGCCAATTTTCCAGTAGCGATCTTCTCTCGCGTGAACGTAATCCGCGCCACCGGACAGCAGCACCAGATCCGCATCCGCACCGGGATAGCCCAACCGCCAGCCATCCTCCTGCGCGATGGCCTGCATTCCCATCATGTCAGTATAAAACCCCACCAGAAAGGTGGGGTCCTTTACCTTGAGACGCAGAGCTGAGAGGCGCTTCATGGGTTCATCCCCGACACATGGCCAGGATCCCACTGGCGATCTCGGGCTTGGCGGCCAGAGAATCGCTCAGCAAGGCGCGCGCCTGCTGCATCAGGTCCTCAGCCGCGACCAGCCGGTCGACCAGCCCCCAGGCGCAGGCCTCTTCTGCTTCGATCTTTTGACCACCGGCGAGAATCATCTTGGTCCGGGCCGGGCCAATCAAGGCCGCCATGCGGGCCGTATCCGAAGGCTGCGGCAGGTAGCCCAGTTTCATCACCGGATAAAAGAACTTGGCCCCCGGCACCGCAAGGCGAATGTCACAGGCCAGCACCATGCCATTGGCCCCCCCGGCCAGGGTGCCGTTGAGCGCTGCGATCTTGAGGCAGGGCAGCGCCGCCATCGCCGTCGACAGCCGCTCCCAGACGTCAGAAGTGGCCAGGCCGGCGCGTGCCTCGTCCAGGTCGGCACCGGCGCTGAACACCTTGCCCGCCCCGGTCAGGATAAAGCCGCGCGCGCCTTCGGCGCGGGTGGTGATATCCACCAGATCCTCGAGCATGGCTTCGGTCAGAGAGTTGGCCTTTTCGGGCCGGTTGAGGGTCACGGTCCACAGCCCGGCCTCTGAGATATCGAGATCAATCATATCAGGCCAACCCGACGACGGATCAGATCCAGGCGCAGGGACACCTCATCACCAAGGAATTCATTGGCATCGTCACCGCACATCCACAGCAGGGTCTTGGCAGGCCAGTCGGCCGGAATGTGATCCTCCCAGGCCAGCTGGCTGACCGGGTTGATGCCGCTGGATTTAATCTGACGCTGCATCTCGGTGGCGACGGTGCCGGGCGACAGGCTGAGCACCCGGATGCCGTTCACCGCCTCTTCCAGATGCAAACACTTGGTCAGCATCAAAACGCCGGCCTTGGAGGTGCAATAGGCGCTCCAGCCCTCCAGCGCGTTATAGGCAGCCCCCGACCCGATATTGATGATGGTGCCACCGCCGCCCTGCTTCATCAGCGGCAAGGCTGCATAGATGCCGTTGAAGACACCCTTGATGTTGATATCCATCAACTGGCCCCATTCGGCCGGGCTGGCATCTTCGAGGCGCGCGATGGGCTGGATGACCCCGGCATTGTTGATCAGCACGTCCAGGCTGCCAAAGGCCTCATGGGTTTTTTGCAAGGCGGCGGCCACGGCCTCGGGCTGGGAGACGTCACAGGCAAAGGCCAGCGTATTTTCGCCGATCTCTTCGACCAGCTCCGCCAGGCTGTCGGCACTCCTTGCCAGCAAGGCCAGATTGGCTCCGGCGGCTGCAAAGACCCGCGCCGCATCCGCGCCAATGCCGCGGCTCGCGCCGGTGATGACGACAGTTTTACCCTTGATATCCATGCTTTAAACCTCCAACTCCTGCTTTCTACTTTTGGTAGACTGCTTAGGGGGAACGGTCCAGCCCTTGACCCCCTTGACGCTGAGTTGCTTGCAGTCGACCATATGAACCATTGAATTTGCAGTTATGCAGAAAGGTTATCCTATGTCAGTTTTCCTCGCGCGCAGTACCAGCGCTGCTGCGGTCCTGGTCATTTCAGCCCAAGGTGCTTTTGCCGATGTCAGTGCCCAGGATGTCTGGTCCGACTGGAAGGCCTATATGACAGGTACCGGCTACACCATTGACGGCACCGAAGCGATGTCGGGCAGCACACTCACCGTTTCCGATATTAGCATGAACATGCAGCTCCCGGAACAGGATGGCACCGCCCAGTTCTCCATGCCGGAAATCCAGTTCACCGAAAACGGTGATGGCACCGTCAACGTGACCCTGCCCAAAGAATTTCCGATGACCATCTCCGGCACCGATGGTGACGATCAATTCTCGATCGAAGTCATCTATGCCCACGACGGCGCGCCCATGGTTGTCTCCGGCGACACCTCCGCCATGACCTATGACTATGCCTCGACCATGGCCACCATGACTCTGGGCAAGATCGACGCGACAGGCGAAGACATTCCAGCAGATGCGATCAAGCTGGTGGTCGAAATGAAGGACATGGCATCCAAGACCGTGATGCAAATCGCCGACCAGCGCAGCTACGACCAATCCGTCACCCTTGGCCAGTTGAGCTATGACATCAGTTTCAACGATCCGGACTCGGATGACAGCGGAAGTTTCAAAGGCGCCGTAAATCAGCTGAACTTTACCGGACGCAGCGTCATCCCCGACGGTCTCGAAGCTCCATTTCTCCCAGATATGATCAAAGCCGGAATGGAAGGCGACTTCTCGGCAACTTTTGGGGAGGGCAATTCCGATATCTCGATCGCCGGCTCCGACAGCTTCAACCTGCAAAGCAGCTCCACCGGCGGTAGCTTGTCTGCGGCCATCGGCCAGGCAGGCCTGTCCTACGACATCAGGCAAGAAGGCCTCTCGCTCAATGTTGCGAGCTCTGACATTCCCTTCCCGCTGGCCCTGACCATGGCCGAGATCGGCTTCAAGCTGGCGATGCCGATTGCGGCCTCCGACGCGGAACAGGATTTTGGCCTTGGCATCACCCTGCGTGATTTTGCCGTTCCCGATATGCTTTGGGGGATGGTTGATCCGGCAGGTGCACTGCCGCATGACCCGGCCACCGTGGTGTTGCAACTGGCAGGCAAGGGCAAACTGCTGCTGGACGTCTTTGACCCCGAAGCCATGGAAAGCATGGAACGCGGCCAGGAAACTCCTGGTGAGTTGAATGCCATCAGCATCAAGGAACTGCTGGTCTCTGCGGCGGGTGCCAAGCTGACCGGCACCGGTGATTTCACCTTCAACAACGAAGATCTGGTGACCTATGACGGCATGCCGGCCCCCGATGGCGTGGCCAATATCCAGCTGGAAGGCGCCAATGGCTTGATCGACAGCCTGATCCAGATGGGTCTGGTCAGCGACAGCGACGCCATGGGCGCGCGGATGATGATGGGCATGTTCGGCGTTCCCGGCGAGGGCGAAGACACCCTCACCTCCGAGATCAAGGTCTCTGAGGATGGCCAGATCCACGCCAATGGGCAGCGCATCAAATAAGCGCGAATTGACACATAAACTTCAATCAGGGCCGCCTCGTGCGGCCCTTTTTTGTGCCACACCCTTGCGGCAGCCCGCCGCTCTGGCTAGCTCTGGTAACAACCCAAGAAACAAGAAGGTGCCCATGACCCAGTCTCCGCAAGCGCTTTGCCAAGCCCTGATTGACGCCGCCAAACGCGCCGGTGCCGATGCCGTCGATGCCATGGCCGCCGAGGGCAGCTCTCTCAGCATCGAAGTCCGCGAGGGCAAGCTGGAGCAGGCGGAACGCTCGGAAGGCACCGATCTGGGGCTACGGGTCTTTATCGGCCAGCGTCAGGCGCTGGTTTCCTCTTCCGACAGCCGCCCAGAAACCCTCACCGCCATGGCCGAACGCGCGGTCGCCATGGCCCGCGAGGCCCCGGAAGACCCCTATACTGGCCTCGCCGCGCGTGATCAGCTGGCCCAATCCTGGGACATCGATGCGCTGCAGATGTCAGACCCCAGCGCGGAACCCGCACCTGCCGCGCTGCAACAGGACGCATTGGCAGCAGAGGCCGCCTGTCAGGCCATCGACGGTATTTCCCAGGTGCAGTCGGCCGCGGCCGGCTATGGCCATCACGCTATCTATCTGGCCACTTCAAATGGATTTTCCGGCGGCTACCAGCGCACGGGCCGTTCGATCTCCTGCACCGGGATTGCGGGCACGGGTACCGGCATGGAGCGCGACTACGATGGCGATTCCCGCGCCTTCCAGTCGGATCTGCGCCGCCCAGATGATATTGGTCGCCTGGCCGGGGAGCGCGCCGTGGCGCGGCTGAATGCACGTCGCCCACAGACCGGCAGCTATCCGGTATTGTTCGACGAGAGGATCTCTTCCTCGCTGATCGGCCATCTGCTGGGGGCCGCCAATGGCGCTGCCATTGCCCGGGGGTCTTCCTGGCTCAAAGACGCCCTGGGCGAGCAGATTCTGCCCGCCGCGCTGTCCGTGATCGAAGACCCGCACCGCCCGCGCATCTCTGGCTCCCGCCCCTTTGACGGCGAAGGTCTGGCCACCCAGCGTCGCGCCATCATCGAAGACGGCGCGCTGACCGGCTGGACGCTGGACCTGGCCTCCGCCCGAAAGCTGGGGATGCAAAGCACCGGCAATGCCGCCCGTGGCATCGGCTCTGTGCCCTCGCCCTCAAACTGGAACATCGCCCTGACCCAGGGCGAGCAGAGCCGCGAGGATCTGATCGCGCAGATGGGCACCGGGCTGTTGGTGACCTCGCTTATCGGGTCAACCATCAACCCCAATACCGGTGACTATTCACGCGGAGCATCTGGCTACTGGGTCGAGAATGGCGAAATCGCCTATCCGGTCAATGAATGCACCATCGCCGGCAATCTGCGCGACATGCTGGCGCGGATCATTCCGGCCAATGATGCCCGCGATTATCTTTCGCGGGTGGTGCCGTCGCTTCTGGTCGAGGGAATGACCCTTGCCGGCAGTTGACGACCTCGCCCTCTTGGTCCGGGCTGCCGAAAAGGCCGGTGACATCGCGCTGCAATACTCTGGCCCCAGTGCCCGGCGCTGGGACAAGCCCGATGGCCAGGGCCCGGTGACCGAAGCCGATCTGGCGGTGAATGCCATGCTCGAAGACCGGCTCCCGCAGTCGCGGCCCGACTATGGCTGGCTGTCCGAAGAAAGCGAAGACAGCGCGGCGCGCCTTGGCAAAACCCGCGTCTTTATCATCGATCCCATTGATGGAACCCGCAGCTTTGCCGAAGGCTCTCGCACCTGGGCCCATTCCCTGGCCGTCGCTGACCAGGGAGAGATCACAGCCGCCGTGATTTACCTGCCCCAGCGCGAACTGATGTATACGGCTGCCCGGGGCGCAGGCGCCTTTTGCAATGGCAGGCCAATCTCGGTGGCGCCCCCTCGGGCGTTGGCGGAAACCAAGGTGCTGACCGCAAGGCCCAACCTCGCGCCGCAGCACTGGCTGGGGGGAACAGCGCCTGATTTTCTGCGCAGCTACCGTCCCTCGTTGGCCTATCGATTGGCGCGGGTGGCCGACGGTGGCTATGGGGCCATGCTGACCCTGCGCCGCAGCTGGGAATGGGATATTGCCGCAGGGGATCTGATCCTGCGTGAGGCGGGCGGCCAGATCAGCGATCGCCTTGGGGCCACCTTGCGGTTCAACAATGCAACGCCCCTGCTGGATGGTGTGATCGCCGCCACCCCGGATGCGCATCCGGCCTTGCTGCAAGCACTGGACCCCCAGGGCCCCGGCATTGCGGGGCACTGATCAGCCATGACACCCGGTTTTCAAAATGGCTAAACCCAGCATTTCCACCCGCCCTGTTGGCGAGGTGCTCTGGGTGCATGCCACCAATATGGAGCGCCTGCTGGCCCTCTGTGACATTGGGCAGCGGCTCAAGGCAATGCGCCCGGATCTGGTAATTCTGGCCACCTGGGAAGCCGACATGGGAGAGGTGCCGGGTGTAGAAGGCTGCGATTTTGCGCTGGGTCCCTTGCCCGCGGACCAGTCCAGCGAGGCCAAGGCCTTTCTCAACACATGGCGTCCGGATTTATGCCTCTGGGCCGGGGGCAATCTGCGTCGCGCCCTGTTGCGACAAATGCGAGAGCAACAGGTGCCCGCCCTGCTGCTCGATATTCGCCAAGAAGAACTGCCCTCGCGCAAGCTGCGCTGGCTGCCGGATCAACGCCACCGCATGTTTTCCGGCTTTGAGGCAATCCTGACGCCCTCGAGCGCCGTGCGCAGCCAATTGCTGCGGGGCGATCTTTCGGGAGAAAAGATTCAGCTGACCGGCCCTTTGCGGATCTCGACCTTGCCCCCGGGGTGCAACCACGATGAACTGGCCGAGCTGCAACAAAACCTGGGCAGCCGCCCTTTGTGGCTGGCCGCAGGCCTGCGCCTGGAAGAGCTGCCCCTCTTGCTGGACGCCCAACGCACCGCTCTCAGGACCTTGCACCGGTTGTTGCTGGTGATTGCCCTGGACAGCCCCGACTGCCGCGCCCGCACGCGCAGCCTGCTGCGCAGCCGTGGCCTGCAATGCGCGGATTGGGACGCACAAGATGAGCTCAACGATTAC
This sequence comes from Roseobacter sp., assembly GCA_015665415.1. Lineage (GTDB taxonomy): Bacteria > Pseudomonadota > Alphaproteobacteria > Rhodobacterales > Rhodobacteraceae > Pseudophaeobacter. Next base: position 270,001 of record JADFAE010000007.1, on the reverse strand, counting down.
ACCCAGGTCCTGATTACCGACAGCGAAAATCTGGGCTTGTGGTACCGGCTGGCCCCAATCACCCTGATGGCCTCGAGCCTGCAGCCTCAGATGCCGGGACAAAACCCGCTGGATGCGCTTGCGCTAGGCTCGGTGGTGCTGCACGGGCCGGGCACCGGTCATCACCAGCCGATCTATGCCCAGCTGGCGCAGAGAGGCGCGGCTGAGCAGGTCAAGAATGCCGCAGAGCTGGCCCAAAAGGTCATTCATCTCTCGGCCCCTGATATGGCTGCAGAAATGGCCCTGGCTGGCTGGACCGCCGTGACCGAAGGCGCTGAGATGACAGACCAATTGATAGAACGGGCCCAGGATATGCTGGACCTGCGCGAGGAACAAAATGCGGCCCCCTGAATTCTGGAACAAACCACCGCAGGCCTTTGATCTGCGCCGCCTGCTGCTCTCTCCCTTGGGGTGGCTCTATGGGGCCGCGACCGCCAGGCGGTTGCGTCAGGGTCCCGGTCATCGCTGCGGCGTTCCGGTGATCTGCGTCGGCAATCTCAACGCCGGGGGAACCGGCAAGACGCCTACGGTGATCTGGTTGCAAGAGACCCTGCGCAACATGGGGCATGACCCGCATGTGGTCAGCCGGGGGTATGGCGGCAGGCTGGATGGCCCGGTTGCGGTTGATCCCGCTCGGCACCGCGCCCGGGATTGCGGCGACGAACCCCTGCTGCTCTCCGCCTTTGGCGAGGTCTGGGTGGCCAAGGATCGCGCCGCAGGCTGCCAGGCCGCCGAAGTGGCCGGGGCGACGGTGATCCTGCTGGACGATGGGTTTCAGAACCCCAGTGTTGCCAAGGATCTGTCGCTGGTGGTGGTGGATGCCGCGCGCGGCTTTGGCAATGGGCGCTGCCTGCCTGCGGGGCCGCTGCGCGAACCCGTGCCGCAGGGGCTGACCCGCGCTGATCTGGTCCTCTCCATCGGCCCTGACGCCGCGCAGGCCGAATTCACCCGGCTGTGGGGCGACAGTTTGCACGGCCTGCCGCATGTGCAGGCCGCCTTGGAACCGCTGCAGACTGGCATGCCCTGGCAGGACACCCCGGTTCTGGCCTTTGCCGGCATTGGCCATCCGCAGAAATTTTTTGACACCCTGCGCGGCCTTGGCGCCCGGATCATCCGGGCCGAAGCGCTGGACGATCATCAACCGCTGTCCACAGCATTGATGAACCGGCTGGAGGCGGAGGCCCGATTGCGCGGGGCACAGCTGGTCACCACCGAAAAGGATGCGGTGCGCCTGCCCGATACATTCCGCCACAAGGTGATCACCCTGCCCGTGCGACTGCAGATTGCAGAAGATGCCGCGCTGATGGATCTGATCCAGGCCAAAGCCCCCGCCCCGGACTAAGTATGGCCCAGCACACAAGCAAAAGGCCCGGAGCGATTCCGGGCCTTAATGTCACTGTCAGGGGACGATCAGCTTAGCTGTTCAGCTCTGCATCGATCAGTGTCTTGAACTCCTCGAATGAAGAATTGGACACTTTGGCCCCGTTCAGGACGAAGGAAGGTGTCGATTCAACCCCATCCGCCGTGGCGTTTTCCTGATACCAGGTCACCAGGGTCTGGGCCTTGGCACCATCCTGCAGGCAGGCCTCCAATGCGTCTTTCTCGATCCCGGCCACGCCGCCGATCTTGCGCAGCGCGTCGATGATTTCGGGCGCGCCACCTGCACGGGTCCAGTCGGCCTGGCCCTTATAGATCAGATCACTGATTCCAAAGAACTTTTCCGGGCCACCGCAGCGCGCTACCATCGAAGCCCAAAGACCGTAGCGATCAAAATAGACCTCGCGGTAGACGAACCGCACCTTACCGGTGTCGATGTATTCTTCCTTGATCTGCTTGAAGACGCCATTGTGGAAATTGGCGCAATGCGGGCAGGTATAAGAGGCATATTCGATCAGGGTCACCGGCGCATCCTCGGCCCCCAGAACCATTTCGGTGATGGTCGAGGTATCGACTTCGGCATCCTGCGCAAAGGCAGCGCCGACCAGCGGGTTTTCGGGCAGGCGGGTTTGGCCATTGAAGCCGCTGATGGCATAGGCCCCGGCAGCAAGCGCCACCGCAGCAAAAACACCGGACATGAGACGGGTCATTCGAACCCCTTTCGTTGAGTTTTTTGTTTTGTAAGCACATTGCGCCCCAATCGCTCGAGCGCGGCGCGCAGATCTTCGTTTTCAACCCCATTGGCAGCCTTGCTGGCTTCGGCCTGGGCCTGTGGATCAACGGGCAGTGGCTTTTGCACTTTGGGGGCGTGTTGGAATTCGACCTGGCCATCAGAAAACCCGGTGGGTGCGGTCTGGGTGATCCAGACCTTGGAGATGGCATTGTAGCCATAGACCGCGTTGACCTTTTCGCGCAGCCGCTCTTTTTGCATCTCCAGCATCGGGGCATTGGCCCCATTGGTCAGCACCGTCAGGGTGGCGCCAAAGGAACTGCGCCCATAGCCAACCTTGACGGGGCGCGCAATCGAGGCGATATCCGCCCCGGCAATCTCTTCCCAATGGGTGAGCAGGCGCGAGACCGCAAAGCCTCGGCTTTCGCCCGCCTTGCGGATTTGCTCATTCAAGAGCCGAGAGGTGCGGGCGAAGCCGCGTGTGGTGCTGCGTCTGAAGGCCATAGATCTGGTTTTGCGTGACAGGTCCCCCTATTGTAAAGGGTCGATATGAAGAGGCCAGATATCCCTAGGGGCCGGAGAGTAACGAATGCGTGACATGAAGAGCCCGATACCAAGCCTCAGCGACGAATTGCTCAGCTGGTATGATAGCAATGCGCGCATCCTGCCCTGGCGGGTCTCGCCGCAGGATCACGCAGCAGGGGTGCGCCCTGATCCTTACCGGATCTGGATGAGCGAAGTCATGCTGCAACAGACCACCGTGGCCGCAGTCAAAGACTACTTTCATCGTTTCACCGCCCGCTGGCCCACCGTTGGCGATCTGGCCGCTGCAAGGGATGCGGACGTGATGGGCGAATGGGCCGGCCTTGGCTATTATGCCCGGGCCCGCAATCTGCTGAAATGCGCCCGCGTGGTGGCGGGGGATCTGGGCGGGGTCTTTCCTGACAGTCATGACGCGCTGCTGACCCTGCCGGGGATCGGCCCCTACACGGCTGCGGCCATTGCCTCGATTGCCTTTGACCAGCCAGAAACCGTACTGGACGGCAATGTCGAGCGGGTGATGGCGCGGCTGCATGACATTCACGCCCCTCTGCCGGGATCAAAATCGCTGTTGAAATCCCATGCCACCGCCCTGACGCCAGATACACGTCCCGGTGATTATGCGCAGGCGGTGATGGATCTCGGCGCGACCATCTGCACGCCAAAATCCCCTGCCTGCGGCATCTGTCCCTGGCGCGCGCCCTGTCAGGCACGGCGCAATGGCACCGTGGCAGAACTTCCCAAGAAGACCCCGAAAATGCCCAAGCCCACCCGCCATGGCATCGCCTATCTGGCCCGCAGCGCCGAAGGCGCCTGGCTGCTGGAACGCCGCCCCGACAAGGGGCTACTGGGTGGTATGTTGGGCTGGCCCGGCTCTGACTGGAGCGAGGCCCCGGAGCCACGCCCGCCTTTTAACGCCGACTGGCAGGATCTGGGCGCGGAGGTGCGCCATACCTTTACCCATTTCCATCTGATCCTACGGATCCAGACCGCCGAGCTTCCGGCGGGATATAATCCAAAGGAGGGCGAGGAGGTCCAGCCGCGACATGGCTTCAAACCTGGCGACCTGCCTACGGTGATGCGCAAGGCGTTTGACCTGTGGCGACAGGCAAGCCCGGAGTAGCCCCTGCGGTCCCGCAGCCCCTTGGGTTTACCTCTGATTGCGCTTAGGCTCTGGTTCAACTCAACCCTGGGCCCGCTGAGGCCAACTCAGGAGGCTTTCCGATGATCGCTGCCGCAACCCTGGCCCGCTGGCAATCCGCCCTGCCGTTCTGGCTGTCGATGCTCTTACTGCCCCTGGTTTGGTTCGGCGCAATTCAGGGTGGCTGGGCCCTGCTGCTGCCGCCGCTGGTGACCTGGTATCTGTTTTCGGTGCTGGACGGGATCTTTGGCCTCAACCTGGAAAACGCTGACCCGGAGACCCCGGATGAAGATCTTTATTGGTATCGGCTGCTCACCTCCGCCTGGGTGCCCCTGCAGTTTTGCACTCTGTTTGGATTGATCGCCTATGTCAGCCACAGCACCCATCTGAATGGCCTGGAAAAATTCGGCGTCTTCTTTGGCGTGGGCGTAGTCACCGGCACCATTGGCATCAACTACAGTCACGAGCTGATGCATCAACGCAATCACCTGGAACGCTGGCTCGGGGATATCCTGCTGGCCATGGTGCTCTATTCGCATTTCCGCTCTGAACACCTGTTGGTGCATCACCGTCATGTGGGCACCCCGCGCGACCCGGTCACCGCGCGCTATAACGAGGGCTTTCACCGGTTTTACCCCCGGGTGCTGAAGCAATGCTGGTTCTCGGCCTTTCGCGCAGAACGTGAAAAGCTGGCCAAGAAAAATCTGAGCTGGCAGGATCGCTCGAACCCATTCTTTCGCTATTGGGCCCTACAGGCGGCCATGCTGGCTCTGGCGCTGCTGCTGGGGGGGGGGACCGGATTGTTGCTGTTCCTGGTGCAGGCGGGGGTCGCCATCTGGCAGTTGGAACTGGTGAACTATGTCGAACATTACGGGCTGACCCGCAAACATCTGGGCGAAGGCAAATATGAGCACGTGCGCCCGCATCATTCCTGGAATGCAGCCCATAAGGCCTCCAACTGGTTGCTGATCAATCTGCAGCGCCACTCGGATCACCATTATCGTCCCGACCGCCGGTTTCCGCTGCTGCAGACCTACACGCCCGCAGATGCGCCGCAGCTGCCCTATGGCTATCCGGTCATGACCGTGGCGGCGATGATCCCGCCAGTGTGGCGGCGCATGATGAACCCCCGGGTGCGCCGCTGGCGTCAGATGTATTACCCCGAAATCACCGATTGGCGCAGCTACAACCGGGCCCAAAATCCGATGCCGCGCACCTAAGGCCAGCGCGTTTTCAAAATGCAAAGAACACTGGTTGTTTCCAACAACCAATGTTCTTTTGAGGGCTAAATACCCCCTATGCAGTGTAGGAGAAAAGGTTGGTTGACGGAGTTCGCTCCTATGCACCGCATGTCTTGAATGTAGTTTCACCTCACCGGCACATGTCGCCGACAGAGGCTCAGTCCGCCTTCAGGTTCTGCTTGCCCGTCGCTCGATATAGCCTGAAAACTCCCGATCCAATCCCGCCTCATGGCGGTCATCGTCAGCGGGTTTCCTGGAAACATCTGCTGTCTTAAAGCCATCCATACCTGCCTTGAGCTGAGTTGAGTCCATTGCCAATTTGGCTGTTGTTTCAAAGACATTGGTTGCCATGGCCGCGTTGTCCTGGGTTGTTTGTCCCAGATCCGCCATGCTGGTGTCGATTTCCTCCAGACTGTAGGCCTGATTGGAAATCAGCGTCGACATTTCTTCCATCAGACGCGAGACCGCGCTGGTCCCCAGGTGGATATCTTCCAGGCTGCCTCCGGTCTGTCGCACCAGATCACAGCCCGCGCGCACCTGCGTGCTGCTCTCTGCAATCAGGGTCTTAATTTCAGTGGCCGATTGCGAGGCCCGTCCAGCCAGCGCTCGCACCTCTGAGGCAACCACTGCAAAACCGCGACCGGCATCCCCAGCCCGGGCGGCTTCAACCCCGGCGTTGAGCGCCAGCAGATTTGTCTGAAAGCTGATATCATCGATAACGTCGACAAATTTGGCGATCTGTTCTGAGGATTTTTCAATCAACTCCACCGCCTCGATGGCCTTTTTGACAACCTGCCCCCCCTTTTCCGCATCCTTGCGGTTGGTCTCGGACTGCTCCGTCACCTTGTTCACGGTCTCCCTGGCGTCGCGGGTTCCGGTATTGACCTGACTGACCGCCGCGACCGCCTCTTCCAGCGTGGCCGCCTGGGCTTCGGCGCGCTCCGACATGTCCTGGGTCATCTGCGCCGTATGGGACATTTTCCCATCGACCGAATGGGCCCGCTTGGTGGCATCCGAGATAATCCCCGACCAGTGATCAATGAGATTGTTGTAGGACTGTCGGATGCCATCAAATCGCTCCGGGAAACCGCCGCCGTCGGACTTACGGATTTTGAAGGTTAGATTGCCCTGTTCGAGCCGTTCGATACCTTCGGTCATCAGCCCCAAAGCCTTGGTCTGCTCTTCCTGCTGTGCGGCAAAATAGGCCTCGATCACCCGCTCGCAATCCGCCAGCATGACCCGGGTCACCAATTGCACCTGTTGGGACAGTTTTTTCCGGTTCATCACCCGGCGCCGCAACAGAATATCCAACATATCCGATCCCGCCGCCGAATAGCCGCCCAGATATTGGATGAAAGGCAATTGGATTTGGTAGTGCACCCGCCCAATGCGATCCGCAGATTCAAAATAATCCTGATCAAACCGACCTGAGAACAGTTTCTCCCAATGGGCTTTTTGCGCCTGCTTGGCATGATCCACGAGTTTCGGATCAGAGAAGAAACTCCGGGTTTCCTCGCGGTTCAAGATAAGCTCATAAAACCGGTCCAGAACATCATCAACATGCGGCAAAATCTGCCGACCGGTATCAGCCAACAGCTCAGCGTTGCTGCCACCCAAGTTGAACCAAGTGTAAAAAACATCGTTGTTTTCAACGGACATAAATGTCGCCTCTCTCGCTGTAGAACATGTCCTCCTTTTGCTCCTGAGCCCTTTCCAAACTCCTAACTTATGGCCGCTTAGAGAGAAAAGTTGACCTAACGTCCCATGATCTAAGAGAATAAAATATCACAAAAAATCCGGTTCCAAGTATCACAGCGACACTTTTTAACAGTTATTCAATTTCACCCAAACGTTGCGATGTCTAGATTCAGGGTTTGGCCCAGACTTTCATCGGTTCATCCAAGCCACGCACCGCCTGTTCGGGGTGACACTCAAAGCCCTGCGCGAGCTCGCTTGCAGGCAGTTCCCGCAGGGCCTGCAGGCGCAGGGCTTCGCTCATCACGATCCCAGCCTGCAAGCCACGGGTCATTTCTTCCAGCCGCGCCGCGACATTCACCGCCGTCCCGATCACCGCATATTCCAGCCGATTGGCACCAATATCCCCCAACAGTGTTTCACCGTAGTGGATACCGATCCCGGCCTTGACCTCTGGCTCTCCCAGGCGGCGGCGTTCCCGGTTCCAGATCGCCAGCACCTCCTGCATCGCCAATGCGCAATCCAGCGCATTGCTGGCGTCGCGCTCCCCGGCCACGGGGGTGCCAAAGGTCGCCATCAACCCGTCGCCCAGATATTTGTCCAGGGTGCCGCCATGGCGAAAGACCTCGCGCTCCATCCGGCCATGGAACCCGCGCAACAGGGCAATCACCTGATGCGGATCCTGCCCTGCTGCCAACCGGGTGAACCCCACGATATCGATAAACAGCACCGCAACGTTTTCAATCTTGACCTGTTTGAGCGGCTCATCGTTCTGCGACAGCTGTTCAACCACATTGGGCGAGAAATAGCGCGACAGATTTGCCCGCTCGCGCTCCAACCCGGCGTTGCTCAGCAGCAGCTGATTGGAGCGACGGGTGGCAATGGCCAGGGTAACCGCAACAATGAAAAAGACGATCACCTCCTGGATCCGCAGCTGCAACATATAGCTGTTTGGATCGAGAAACTGATACAAATCCGACCCCGCGCCAAAGGCTGCTGCCGCAGCTTCGCTAAGACCGGGCACAGGCGTGGCGAACCACCAGGAAAGGGTCCAGCCCAGCATCCACATCACCGTGGTCCAAACCCCAATGGCAATCACCGTACGCCAGGAATAGGCCATGGTGCCCGCAGCCAAGATCACAAAGAAATAGATGAAGTTGTCAAAGCGGTACTGCATCGCCAGGGGCATGCCATCGGTGCTCAGGGGGTTTGGTCCCACCATGCCAAGGGTCATCAGAAACAGGTCCACAAAGATCAGGAACAACTCCATTTTGGAGCGACCAACACGGCCAACACGGCGCATGAACCAGCCATTCAGGCAGAGCAGTGCCATGATGCAAAGATGGTAGACCACCTCAAAATCCGGGTGCACCAAAACAATGAAAACCGCAAAGATCGACATCGCGATCCAGCGCGCCTTGACCGCCAGTTCCAACCCTTCGCGCTTGTGATTTTTCAGTGCTGCAACAACATATTGCGACTCCGGCGTCTCTTCGACCTCCGGCATCCGAAAAATGCTGCCAAGTTTTGGCTTGGTCGAGGTCAAAGCGGTATCTGTCATCGCGCGGTCCCTTTTCGCTTTGCCTTAAATAGTCAGTCTTGGCCAAGATACATCCCTTGGCCCGCAGAGCGCACAAAAAAAGCCCCGCCAAAAGGCGGGGCAAGGTGCAGCGCCCGTGACAAAGCACAGGCGCCGGCGGTTAACTCTGATTGTGTTTTGAAGGGGCAGCCCGGATCAGTTCTGCATTTCCGCCCGGATTTGCTGGCGCAAAACATCGATCGGCACGGTTTTGCCATCGCGTTTAAAGCACCAATAGGTCCAGCCATTGCAGGAGGGGGCATTTTCCAGATGGGCGCCAACCTGATGGATCGAGCCCTTGATGTTATCCCCGATCAAGGTGCCATCGGCGCGTACCTTGGCCTTGTGACGCTGGTTCATCGAATACAGCTCATCACCGGGGCGCAACATGCCGCGCTCGACCAGCTGGCCAAAGGGCACGCGGGGCTCGGCGCGTTTGCTGGTCGAGACCTGCAGCGCTTCGCGATCGAATTTGCGCACGGATTTGATGCGCTGCGTTGCCACCTTGCGGTAGCTTTCTTCCTGCTCGATGCCGATGAATTCGCGCCCCAGCATCTTGGCCACAGCGCCGGTGGTGCCAGTGCCAAAGAAGGGATCAAGAACCACGTCACCGGGATTGGTGGAGCCCACCAGAATGCGATGCAGCAGCGATTCCGGTTTCTGCGTAGGATGCGCCTTTTCGCCGTCTTCATTCTTCAGGCGCTCATGGCCGGTACAGATCGGCAGCACCCAGTCCGAACGCATCTGAATGCCTTCGTTCAAGGCCTTCAGGGCTTCGTAGTTGAAGGTATATTTGCCACCTTCGGATTTCGACGCCCAGATCATGGTTTCATGGGCATTGGTGTAGCGCTTGCCACGGAAGTTCGGCATCGGGTTCGATTTGCGCCAAACCACATCGTTGAGGATCCAGAACCCCTCGTCCTGCATCGCAGTGCCGACGCGGAAGATGTTGTGATAAGAGCCGATCACCCAGATGGAGCCATTGGGTTTGAGGATTCGGCGCGCCTGATGCAGCCAGCGACTGGTGAAATCATCATAGGCCGCAAAGCTGGAGAACTGGTCCCAGTGGTCGTCAACCGCGTCGACCTTGCTGTTGTCGGGACGGTGCAGCTGGTTCTTCAATTGCAGGTTATAGGGGGGATCTGCAAAGATCAGATCAACCGAATTGGACGGTAGACCAGCCATCACATCGATGCAGTCACCATCAAGAATCGTGTTTAAAGGGAGCGCCGCGGCGCCCTTTGTCATTGTTTTGTTCATTTGCTCTGCCTCAAAACCACTCGGCACATTTTTGCGCTCATTTTGGTTATCCACAGGATGAGTCATCTGGGATTCGAGGTCAATTTGTTTTTTAGATCAGAGGCCTGCGCTTCACTCTTGATACAATATCTTGTGTACTGGCTTGAAGGAGCGGCGATGATGTGGTGTCACCCCCAATTCGACAAGCGCCTCGCGGTGTTGCTTTGAGGGATATCCGGCGTTCTTCTCCCATCCATATCCTGGAAACTGTTGCGCCAAATCCACCATGTGGCTGTCACGCAGTTCTTTTGCCACGATGGAAGCGGCCGCAATCGAGACTGATTTGCCGTCGCCCTTGACCACTGCTTCGGCGGCAATTGTCAGGTCGCGCGGGATCAAATTTCCATCGATCAGCAGGTAATCCGGGGGCGGATCCAGGGCCGCAACCGCGCGCTCCATCGCCAGGTGCGAAGCCCGAAGGATATTAATGGAATCAATCTCTTCGACATTTGCTTCGCCCACTGCCACCTGCGCCCTTTGCCAAATCACTTTGGCCAGGGCGGCGCGTTTTTTGGCGCTCAGTTTCTTGGAATCATTCAGCCCCTCGGGCAGGTCATCCATATCCAGCACCACAGCGGCCGCAGTGACCGGACCCGCTAGGGGGCCACGGCCCACCTCATCGACTCCGGCAATCCTCAAATAGCCCCTGGCATGGGCGGCGATCTCTAGGCTGGTATCAGGCTGTTCCATTCCCCTGTCAGAGCCAAAGCAGACGGGATTCGCAAGAGCGATGATCATACGCCAGGCTGCGGCATAAAAAGAGGGGGCCGAAGCCCCCTTGAGTTTGCTCGATATGTTGCGGTGAGGTCACGCTATTAGCGGTTCACCAGACGATAGCCGTGCTTGGTGAGGCAGCGCGGTTTGTAGGCGGTGCGATTGTTCCGGCCATTCCAAAAGGTGACCTTGCAGGTCTGCGGCAGGTTGCGCACTGTACCATAGTTGCGCTTCAGGCAGTTGCGCGCCACCAGGTTGCGACCGTTTTTGTAATTGGGGAAATGCTTCACGCATTGCGCCGGCAGATCATAGCGGCCAACACGCGGAGGCAAAGGCCGTGGTGCGGGATGGGGGCGATAGGGGCGGGTCACCGCCTCACGACGGCGGTCCCGGGTGTTGTGATCATGCAGCGCCGCGCCCAGAATCCCCAGAACGGCCAGGCCGGCCACAATCTTGCCCACATCATTGCCCGCCTGGGCCGGGGCCGATGAGAAACCGGTGATCGCAAGGGAAGCTGCCAGAATAAGGGCGATGAATTTGCGGTGCGGCTTGGGCTGTGTGCTCTGGGTCATGACATGTCTCTTTCTGTCTTGTCTGTTTGTTGGCTGGCTGAGTCGGAAATTGATCCAGCGTTGAAGCTTGTGTCCTCACCCTCGCCCCAGAGCGTTCAGACAGGCAATAACAGCGCCTGGTTATCGAATAACCAGCACCTCAAACCCCTGCGGTTATTGAATATCGCGGCCAGCCGGCGCAGGGTGAGGTCATGAAACATCTTCTTGCCATACCGCTGACATGCGCTGCCCTTCTTGCACTATCTGCCCCAGTGCAGGCCGCTGATTGCTACGCCGATTACAAGGCCAAGCAGAACAACCCACTAAAGCTGCACTATGGGGTGATCCAGATCCGGGGCGCCTGCAAAGCCTCGGCCGCGAAGGGGGAAATCCAGTCCCGTATTGCCCCGGCTGGCTGGACCCTGTTGAATGTGATGTCGGTCTTTGGCCCGGACGGCCTGCAGCAAAGGAAGGCCAATGCCGGACCCTATTATCTCCGTTTCTGAGGCCCGCACCGCCGGCAGTCGCATCATCGCATTTGGGATCGCCCTCATTGCTGCCCTTTTGGCCATTGCGGGCACAGTGCTGCTACTGGCGCTGCCGGATGCCAATGCCTTTAATGCGCGGGTCGAACAGCTGTTTGTTGAAAATGACCTGACAGCCCAGGCTGAGATCAAGCTGCTCGAAATCTTGGCTCAGTCTGGCACCGCCTTTGCCGACACCCTGGCCAGCTATCGGGTGGTGATCTTTGTGCTCTTGGTCTTTGCCACCGCGATGATGATCGTCGCTTTGGTGGTGCTGTCGATGCTCATGCTGCTCAATCGCCGCATGGCACAGATCGAACGTTCGGGCATTCAGGTCACCGAACTGCTGATCAGCCGCGAGGAACATACCGTCTATCTCAACAATATGGGCTTCAAACTGACCCCGGCGGCGATGGAAACGCTCTCGGCCCTGGCCGAGGCGCGGATGGACGACGATGTGCTGTCGGGCGCTGAGATCGAAGCGGTGATTTCCGGCAAGCACAGCAGCGACTGCGAAGAGGCGGCAGGCGCCACCCGGATCAAGCGGCTGCGCGACACGCTGGGTAATCAGATGGTGAGCGAACTTCTGGTCAAAAACATCGCCAAACGCGGCTATGTGCTGGCAATCAGCAAGGATGTCATCCGTATGGTTTGAGGGCCTGGCCTCAAGGCACCCCCTGCCGGTTTCGTTTCGGATCAGCGCCGTGCCAGAGTTCCTGTGACTGATCTCCGACTCGCCTTACAGGACCACGATCTGCGGCGCTCTTGGCCGTAAAACACATCACCTGTGCAGAGATGATCCTTCCAGCCACTGGATATTTGCGCGCAGCACCCCACATATAGAGCTGCCTCCAACGTGAGGGCAGCCAAAGGGCGTTTCCGCCCTCAAAGCCGAAACAGCCCCCTCGGTTGAGTGGGACATAAGGACAGACCGATGAACGTTCATCTCCCCCCTGAGCCCAGCAACTCCGGCCCCGGCAATCGTGGCTACGGCATTCTGGTCGAGCCTTTGCGCGGCGAGGTTCAGGTTCGGCGTAATGGCATGCTGCTGGCCAAAAGCAGCCGCGCGCGGGTGATGTATGAAACCCGCCTACCACCAACCGTCTATATTCCCCGCGACGACCTGACGGTGGATCTGTCCAACAAGGTGGGTTTGCAGACCTTCTGCCCCTTCAAGGGCACCGCCTGCTATCACGATCTGAAATTGCCGGAGGAACGCGTCGGTAATGCCGTCTGGATCTATGAAAACACCCTGCCAGAGGCCGCCCAGATTGCGGATCATGTCGGCTTTGTCACCGATCCCGACACAGAGTTCGACCTCGGCAACAACCGGATCGCGTCACCGGAATACGGCAATATTTCCGGCCCCCTGATCGACTGGTTGCTGCGCGAGGCTGCCTTTATTCCAAACCCCGCCGATTTCACCAAGGCTTTGTCGGAGAAACTGCGCGAACAGGGGGTGTTTCTGTCGCGGCTCTCGGTTCTGGCCTGGTCCCTGCACCCGCAGATCGCAGGCAAGAACTTCCTCTGGGAAAAAGCCACGGGCGAGGTCACCACCTATGCGCCCAGCTATGAAATCTACAATCACCCGGCCTATAACTCGAGCCCATTGCGCCATGTCTCCAAGGGCCTGGGCGGGGTGCGCCACCGCATCGACCGCGAAGGTGATGAGGATGCCTTTCCGATTCTCACCGATCTGCGTGCAGCTGGTGCCACCGATTATGTCGCCATGCCGCTGCCCTTCTCGGACGGGCGCATCAATGTGCTCACCGTGGCCTCGGATCATCCCGAAGGCTTTACCACCGCCAATCTTGGCCTGATCTTTGAATGTTCGGCGGTGATCGCCCGCTACTATGAGGTCTTCATGCAGCGCGAAAACGCGCAGTCCCTGCTTGAAACCTATGTGGGCAAACGCACCGGCGCACGGGTGTTGGGTGGCAAGATCCGCAGGGGCGAAGGCGACGAGATCGACGCCGCCATCATGTTCTGCGATCTGCGCGGCTCCACCTTGCTGGAAGAACGCCTGGGGCGGCGCGACTATATCAAACTGTTGAATGGTTTCTTCGAGACCGCCTCAAGTATTGTGCATGACAATGGCGGCGAAGTGCTGAAATTCATCGGCGACGCGGTGCTGGCTGTCTTCCCGGCAGGGGACGATCCGGATCAGGCCCGCGCCCAGGCCCTGCTGTCCGCCCGCAGCATTGTCCCGGCATTGGCCGAAATAGCAGCCGAACACGGCCTGCCGGATCTCGAATGCGCCACCGGCATCGCCTATGGCACCGTGACTTACGGCAATGTCGGCTCCCGCGAGCGGCTGGATTTCACCGTCATCGGCCAGGCCGCCAATATCGCCGCCCGCCTGGGCGACTACGGCAAAGCCCTGGGGCATCAGATCGTGGTCAGCAAGAATTCCCTGCCCTGTGCCTGCCAAATCGCCACCCCCCTGGGCGCGCTGGACTTGCACAACGTCAGTCAATCTGTCGAGAGCTACGCAGTGGAGCCTCTAAAGACCGCCCCTGCGCTCAAGCCGCAACCAGAGCCCAGCATGCCGCCACCCGCTCCGCAGTCACGGACAGAATAGGCTCTGGCTAAACAGGTTCTGGCTGAACTGGCACAACCGGCGGGATTTGTTCCCAACAAACATACCAATCGCGGGCGCGCCGACCGGAACGGGCGGCGCCCGGCCCAAGGGGCATCGGGGTTTTGGTCTCCAAAACACCTCTGCCGCGCGGGAGCCCCCTTTGTCTGGATCAACCCCCGCCAAATGGCAGCCTCACATCAACCGGTTACCAGCTGCCTTTGATCTGAGTCCCCCATGGACAGCAGCAAGGGATCATCTTCCTGACGCGCCTTGAAACTGGCCTTGTCGCGCATTCCCTGCCAGCCCTGATGCACCAGAGACTGCGCCACCGCGCCGCCCAAAGTGGTGCCGGGACCGGTGACAATGAACAGATCCGGCGCAAACTCCTGCGCCGCGTTCTGCACCGCACGGGTGAAATCATAGGGTTCCACCACCTGATGCCCCAGCGTGTAATCCCACAGCGCTGTCAAATCGGTCGCCCCCGGTTGCCAGATCGCCCCGCGCCCATCCACCAGCGGCACGACAGGCTGGCGCAGCTTACGCCCATCCAACTGCCTGCGTCCCTCTGCGGCGACGGGCGCTTGCAGCTGGGTGTGAAACCCGGCGTGATTGGCCAGGCGCATTGGAAAACGCTCTTCTACCACTGGTACCGCAGCCTCGAAAGCGGCCAGACCCGCGGCATCCCCCGCCAGCACCAGCAGCCCACCCAGATCGATGGACAGGCCCAACCTGTGGCCGGGGCGGACGTTGATCTCAGCGACCACCGCCAGCAGCTCTTCCTTGCGTCTTGGGTCATTCTTCCAATCGCTGCCGGTGAAAGGATAGACCAGCTGACCGCCAATCAGATGCTCCTGCATCAGCTGACCCATGGTATTGACCAGCTCAAAGCCGTCCTGTGGGGCCAATGCGCCTGCCGCCGCGAGGGCGATATACCAGCCCATGGAATTGCCGGTGACGGCCACCACCTCAATATCCGCGGCCAGGGACTGCGCATCCGCCAGCGCGCTGGCATAGATCAGCGGCGAGGCCACATCACCGCGCGAGTATTTTGAAACCGAAAACCGCGTCGCCCCGTCCAACGAAGTGACCTCTTCCTGTCCCAGGGCAGCGCGAGCGGCGTCAAACCCCGCCAACATCGCGGCCTTGTCGGCGTGATGGCGATGCAGGTAGCCCAGTTCCGGCTTGTTGTAGGTACCCCGGCCGGGGCAGATCAGAACGGCAGTGCGGGTCATGATCCCTCTCCTACCAGCTCAAGCGCGGCGGCCAGGATGCTTTCCTTGGAGGGCAGGGTCGCGGCATAGGCAGGGCCTGTGGCGATAAAGCAATCGCCTGCTGCAATGCGCGCAGCCGGGATGTCGCTGGCCTCCGAAAACAGCGCCATCAGCGCCTCGGATTGGCTGCCGGTTGTGCGGCATTCATCCACGATCAGCACGTGTTTGCAGCCCTTGGTCGCCTGGATCAGTGCCTCGGCAGGCAGCGGTGCCAGCCAACGCAGGTCCACAATACGGGTCTTGATGCCGCGCGCCTCCAGCTCTGCCTGCGCCTGGGTCGACAGGTAACGCCCATTGCCATAGGTCACGATCGCCAGGTCGCCGCCCGCCCCGTGTTGGCCCACCTCGCCCAGGGAAATGCTTTGATACGGGGCCGGATAGTGTCGCATCCAGCCGCCATCCTTCACCTCGTGCAGGTCTCGCATCGGATAAAGCGCGATGGGCTCGACAAAGACCACCACCCGCTGTTCCTCGCGTGCCAATCGCACCGCTTCGCGCATCATCATCGCCGCCTCGGCCCCATCCGAGGGGCAGGCAATGATAATACCGGGAATGTCGCGCAGCACCGCCAGCGAGTTGTCATTGTGGAAATGGCCACCAAAGCCCTTTTGATAACCAAGACCGGCAATCCGCAGCACCATCGGATTGGCGAACTGACCGTCTGAAAAGAACGACAGCGTCGCCGCCTCGCCGCGCAGCTGATCCTCGGCGTTGTGCAGATAGGCCAAGAACTGAATTTCCGGCATCGGCACAAAGCCATTGTGACCCATGCCGATGGCCAGCCCCAGAATCGATTGCTCATCCAGCAGCGTGTCCACCATCCGATCAGCCCCAAAGCGCTGCTGCAGTTTTTGCGTCACACCGTAGACGCCGCCTTTGCGTCCCACGTCTTCGCCCATCATGACGATCTCATCATGCTCCAGCATCAGATCGCTCAGGGCCCAGTTGATCAGCCGCGACATCGGTTGTGGATCTGACATGGCGCGCAGATCGCTGCCAAAGATCTTGGCGCGCGCCTCGGCGCTGGGACCATTGCTGGCAGCGCAGGCGCGTTTGGGCGGGATCAGACTGGCGGCAACATCCGCGCCCGTTTGCAGATGCGGGCGGGTCACCACCTCAGCGCGGATCCGCTCCACCCGCGCGCAGGTTTCCTCATAGATCTTCAGTGCTGCGTCCCGGCTGAGCGCATCAGCCTGTTCCAGCAGGCGCACCGAATGCAGCAGCGGATCATTGGCCTCATCGCTTTCGACCTCTGCCTTGCTGAGATAGGTGGTGGGGACGTCCGCCCCGGCATGGCCATAGAGACGCACGGTGCCAATATGCAGAAAGGCAGGTTTGCGGCGGCGACGCACATAGTCCGCCGCCTGTTGCGCCACCGCATGGGTGGCATAAAGATCCAGCCCGTCAGCCTTGAAATACTTGATGCCGGGGCGCGCGCTCATCGAGGCCTCAATCCAGCCCTTGGGCGTTTTGGTGGAGATCCCGATGCCATTGTCCTCGCAGACAAACAACAGCGGCAACGGCGTCGATTGCACCGAGGTCCAGCCTGCCGTGTTAAAGGCTCCCTGCGCGGTCGAGTGATTGGCCGAAGCATCGCCAAAGGAACACATGACGATACCGTCATCCGCCAATTGCTGATGCTCTGGCGCGTGGCGTCTGGCGGCACCGATGGAATAGGCCGCCCCCACCGCCTTGGGCAGATGGCTGGCAATAGTTGAGGTCTGCGGCGGAATCATCAATGCCTTGGAGCCCAGCACCTTATGTCGCCCACCCGATGTCGGGTCCTCAGACGAGCAGGCAAACGATAACAGCATATCCCAGGCGATGCGTTGCCCCGGCACCTGATCGGCGCGGGCAATCTGAAAAGCGGCATCGCGATAGTGCAAAAAGGCCATGTCATCCGGGCGCAAGGCGCGGGCCACGGCGGCCATGCCTTCGTGCCCCGAAGAGCCGATGGTGTAAAACCCCTGACCCGCCTTTTGCATCGCCCGGCTGGTGATATCCAGCGCCCGGCTCAGCACCTGGGCCCGATAGATGGCAACAGCCGTCTGCGGGGACAGATCCCGCGTCGGTGCATTGCCCGGCGGCAATGTGCCCGCAGCCACCCGTTTGCGGAAATTGTCATGCACGATCTGGGCGCGATCCATAGGCTTACCTCATCAAAGATTTCACCTGTTATCCGTCAGATCACTCATGAGTTCCAATGAGTTTGCGCGCCTCAATCATGCCAATTACGCATGAATAAGGCGCGCAAAGGTCAGATCACAGGTCCGCCAGCCAGGCACTGACGGCCTGCCCGATCTCATCCGGCGAATCCTCCTGAATGAAATGCGTGCCCTTGACGGTCACTTCGCTCAAGCTTGGAAAGGCACGCACATAGTCGCGCACCGGTCCGGCAATAAGGGCACCGGGCTCGGCGTTGACAAACAGCTTTGGGATTGGTGTCTGCCGCAGCCATGCGGAATAGGCCGCCACGATCTCGGTCACATCCGCAGGATCGCCGCCGATGGGGATCTGGCGTGGCCAGGTCAGGGTTGGGCGGCGACCCTCGCCGGGGTTTGCAAAGGGGCGACGGTATTCCGCCATTTCCTCTGCCGTCAGTTTTCGCATGATCGATCCGGGCAGGATGGTTTCGACAAAGAGGTTCTTTTCCAGCACCATCGCCTCGCCCGCCTCGGAGCGCAGCGACTGAAACATGGCACGCGGCGCTTCGGGGAAACTGTCCCAGCCTGGCACCGGGGCGACAATGCCCTCCATGAAGGCGATCCCCTTGACCGCCTCGGGGTTCATATGCGCCCAATGAAACCCAAGCCCCGAGCCCCAATCGTGAATGACCAGAGTGACATTTTCAGTGACACCAAGCTGTTCGAGCAGGGCAAAGAGATACTTGCGGTGCTCCACATAGGTATAGCGGGTCGGCCCGCTGTCATCGAGCTTGTCCGAATCACCCATGCCGATCAGATCCGGTGCAATCAAACGCCCCTGCCCAGACAGATGTGGCATGATATTGCGCCACAGGTAGGAGGAGGTCGGATTGCCGTGCAAAAACACGATGGGATCGCCAGAGCCTTCCTCGACATAGGCCATCTGCTTGCCATGCACTGTCGCGAATTTCTTTTTGTCTCGAAAATCCTGCGTCATCTTCTATCCTTTGCCCTTGATGGTCGATCTTCCCAAATGCTATTGGAACGATCATTCCAAAACAAGGATGGACATGGCCCGCCTAAAATCTCCTTCGCGTCACGCTCTGGTTGATTCCGCACTGAAGCTCTTTTGGAAACAGGGCTATCGTGCGGTTTCCATGGGGGATCTGGTGCGTGAAACCGGGGTCAGCCGGGGCAGTATCTACAGCGACTTCTCCGGCAAGGAGGCGCTGTTTCACGCCTGCCTTGATCGCTATCAGGAGAAAGTCGTCACCCCGGCCTTCTCTGTGGTTGAGGAAAAGGACGCCGGGCTCAGGGCGATCCGCCACTATCTGGAGAACCTGCTGGCCCGCAGCGAAGCCCACCGCGGCCCCGACAGCGGCTGTCTGGTGCTCAACACGCTGGCGCAGGTCACCAATGAAGATGCGGAAACCATGGCGCGGCTCAGGGCCCATGGCGACAGGCTGCAGACGGGCATTCACCAGGCCCTGGCGCGGGAAAACAAGAAACTGCAGCGGCTGGAGGACTGCGAAGTCGAAGACCTGGCCCGTTTCACGCTGATTTCGATCCAGGGGCTGTGGTCGCAATCGCGTGGCACCAAAGACACCGCCGCCCTGCGCCAGTATTGCGACACGCTGCTGGACCTGCTGGCCACGCGACTGGGCCTGGCGGGGGGCTGACGGCATGGATCTCTCTGCGCACGACCCGGACCTGCCCCGGGGGCCATTTCGCTATATCGCGCTGGATGTGGAGACAGCCAGCAGGGACAGCGCCAGTATCTGCCAGATCGGCCTGGCCTGCGTGCGTGCAGACAATGGCATCGAGACCTACACCACCTATGTGAACCCAGAACAACGGTTTGATCCTTTCAATACTGATCTACACGGCATCGATGCCCTAACCGTCGCCTCAGCCCCCAGTTTTCCACAAGCCTGGGCTGGATTGCGCCCTCTGTTGGAACTGCACCATCTGGTCCAGCACAGCGGGTTTGACGCCAAGGCCATCACCGCTGCCTGCCGCGCCTATCGCCTGCCAAATGCAGATCTGAGCTGGAGCGACAGCGTGAAAATCGCCCGCAAAGCCTGGCCGGAGTTCAAGGGCAACGGTGGTCATGGGCTGGCCAATCTGAAACGGGAGCTGAACCTGTCATTTCGCCACCATGACGCCGGAGAGGACGCCCGCGCTGCTGCCGAAGTGGTTCTTTTGGCCGAAGCGCGGTTGGATCAGACTTTTGAAACCATCAGTGGCACCACCCGCAAAACCCAATTCAGCCTACCCCTGGAGTGGAACTAGGCAGAGCCGAGGCGACACGAGATATCAACGGGCAATCCGCACCGCTGCCAAAGACCACCGTGGCATCGGCTCAATAGGAAGGATATCAAATGGCTGAGTCTAGTCCGAAACCGGGCCCTTGAAAGTGAGACACCACCTTCCCTTTCGGGAAAGTGGTGAGCCGTGATGGGTTCGAACCATCGACCTACTGATTAAAAGTCAGTTGCTCTACCAGCTGAGCTAACGGCCCACTTTCTTGTCGCGGTCTAAGTGATTTTCCCAAGAGGATCAAGCACTTATTTTGCCATCGTCTGATGCGTCCTTGTCGTCTGCACCGTCTCGATTGGCGGCTGTCTACGGTCAGGACGGGAAAGGGTCAAGCCCTTTTTTGAACTTTATGCGTCACAGACTGGATTCATTTTCACCGCAGGTCTATATGCCCAATATGAGCACGCAATCAGATACCCAGTTCCCCTTCATGAAGATGCACGGGCTTGGCAACGACTTCGTTGTTGTCGATGCACGGCATCAAAATCTGGAGATCACTCCGGCCTTGGCCAGGGGAATCGCACATCGTCAATTTGGCGTGGGCTTTGATCAGCTGGCCCTGATCGAACAAGGCGCAGGCGACGCGCATCTCACCTTTTACAATGCGGATGGGTCCACCTCGGCGGCCTGCGGCAACGCCACCCGCTGCATTGCCCGCCACTTGATGGAGGAAAGCGGTAAAACCGCTCTGCATCTCACCACCGATCGCGGCGATCTTTTTGCCCAGGACGCAGGCCAAGGCCTGACCTCGGTCAATATGGGGGCGCCGCAGCTGGCCTGGGACGAAATCCCATTGGCTGAAGAAATGGATACGCTGGAGCTGCCCGTCGAAGGCGGCCCAACCGCAACCGGCATGGGCAATCCCCATTGCACCTTTTTTGTCGAGGATGCCGAGCTGATCCCGCTGGAGGAGTTTGGCCCCCGCTACGAGCATCACCCGCTCTATCCCGAACGTACCAACGTGCAGGTCGCCCATTTGGTTGGCCCCGATCACATCCGCATGCGGGTCTGGGAGCGCGGCGTCGGCGTGACCCTGGCCTCCGGCTCCTCTTCCTGTGCAACTGCCGTGGCTGCGGCCCGACGTGGGTTGACCGGACGCAAAGTCCAGATCGACCTGGATGGCGGCACTTTGTGGATTGATTGGCGCGACGACGGTGTCTGGATGACCGGCCCCACTATGCATGTCTTCACCGGCAGCTTTACCCGCGCCTTTCTCGAAAGCCTCTGACATGACCGCGCCCAAGTTCACCACCCTAGGCTGCCGCCTCAACGCCTATGAAACCGAGGCGATGAAGGAGCTGTCGCAACAGGCCGGCCTCGACAATCTCGTGGTGGTCAACACCTGCGCCGTCACCGCCGAAGCAGTGCGCAAATCCCGCCAGGAAATCCGCCGCCTGCGTCGAGAGAACCCAGCGGCGCAAATCGTGGTAACCGGCTGCGCCGCCCAGACCGAACCCGAAACCTTTGCCCGCATGGCAGAGGTCGACACCGTCATCGGCAATACCGAAAAGATGCAGCCAGAAACCTGGACCGGCATGGCCGCAAATTTCATTGGCGAGACCGAAAAGGTTCAGGTCGATGACATCATGTCGGTCACCGAAACTGCCGGCCACCTGATTGATGGCTTTGGCACCCGCTCGCGCGCCTATGTGCAGGTGCAAAACGGCTGCGACCACCGCTGCACCTTCTGTATCATCCCTTACGGGCGCGGCAATTCCCGCTCTGTCCCTGCCGGTGTGGTGGTCGATCAGATCAAGCGCCTGATCGACAAGGGCTACAATGAGGTGGTGCTGACCGGCGTTGACCTCACCTCCTGGGGCGCCGACCTGCCTGCCGCGCCAAAACTCGGCGATCTGGTGATGCGGATCCTCAAGCTGGTGCCGGATCTGCCACGGCTGCGGATTTCCTCCATCGATTCGATTGAGGTGGATGAAAACCTGATGCAGGCCATCGCCACCGAGCCGCGCCTGATGCCACATCTGCATCTGTCACTGCAGCACGGTGACGATCTGATCCTCAAACGCATGGCCCGGCGCCATTTGCGCGATGATGCCATCCGCTTCTGCGAAGAGGCGCTCAAACTGCGCCCCGAAATGACCTTTGGCGCCGATATTATCGCCGGCTTTCCAACCGAGACCGAGGCGCATTTTGAAAACTCGCTGAAACTGGTGAGCGATTGCAACCTCACCTGGCTGCATGTCTTCCCCTACTCAAAACGGACCGGCACCCCGGCTGCCAAGATCCCCAAACAGGTCAATGGAACAGTGATCAAATCCCGCGCCGCCCGCCTGCGCGCAGCGGGTGAGGCCCGGGTGCAGTCCCATCTGGCAGTTCAAATTGGCAAGACCCATCAGGTGCTGATGGAAAACCCGCATATGGGCCGGACCGAACAATTCACCGAAGTGCGTTTTGCCACGCCACAACAGGAAGGCCAGATCGTCACCGCGATGATCCTTGGCCAGGACGGTAGTCAACTCACCGCCTGACAGCCAGCTCTCTTCATTTGGCCAAAAATATCCCGGGGTGAATGCGCGCCTGGCGCGCAGAGGGGCAGCGCCCCACTGTCCTACCTCCTCCTGAACAAAAAGGGCCCCCGCAAGTCACCTTGCAGGGGCCAATTCTAGATCAGGTGAAACCAGCCTATCAGGCAGATTTGCGACCTTTGTGCGGGGCCCAGAGCTGTTTGTTGGTCAGATAAAGCAGAACCGACAGAACCGTCAGGATCAGCACCCCGACAAAACCGGCGCGCTTGCGATCCATCATCTTGGGTTCCGCGGTCCACATCAGGAAGGCCGCAACATCCTGCGACATCGCTTCCACGGAGTTTTCATGACCATCCGCGAACTCGACCTGCTCATCCGACAGCGGGGGCGCCATCGAGATCCAGCCGCCCGGGAAGGCGGTGTTCTCATAGAAGATGGAGCCTGCCTCTTCCTTTTCTTCACCGGTATAGCCGTCCAGCAGCGAGGCGATATATTCCGCACCACCGATGCCCTTGAACAGCTGGTTCATACCAGAGCCATAGGGACCATGGAAACCGGCACGCGCCTTGGCCATCAGGCTCAGGTCAGGTGCGCCAGCGGCGGTATTGGCCGGGAAGTGATCCACCGGCTTGGCAGGGCGATCTTCGTCCAGTTCCGCGTCATAGACCGAGAAGTTCTCGGCTGCATAGGCGCGGACCTGATCGGCGGGCAGTGCTGGACCACCCTCGTCGGCCAGGGTGCGCAGTGGCACGAACTTCAGCCCGTGACAGGCCGCGCAGACCTCAGTGTAGATCTGCAAGCCGCGCTGCAGCTGGTTTTGGTCATAGGCGCCAAATGGTCCCTCAAACGAGAACTGGAAGTCCTCGACATGGCCACTACCACCTGCCGCATGGGATGCAGCAGGGGCAAGGGCCAGAGCGAAGGCGGCACCGATTGCGAGTGTCTTCAACATTGGTAGCTGTCCTTCTCTCTTACTCGGCAGGCGTGGCTGCGTCGGATTTCTCGCCGTAGTGAGCGTCGAAATCTTCTTCGATGGTAGCAGGCTCTGCCAGTGGTTTCTCGATCACACCCAGGATCGGCAGGATCACCAGGAAGTAACCAAACCAATAGGCCGATGCGATCAGCGAGAACGATGCATAGGGCTCTTCTGCGGGCATCGCACCCAGCCACATCAGGGCAAAGAAGTCAAAGACCAAGAGGTAGAACCACCATTTGAACATCGGGCGATAACGACCAGAGCGAACACGCGAGGTGTCGAGCCATGGCACCAGCGCCATGATCGCAATCGCGCCAAACATCGCCAGGACCCCAAAGAACTTGGCGTCGATGATGCCGCCGGTCACAAAGGAGGCAATCTGCACAACCCAGACTTCGGAGGTAAAGGCCCGCAGGATCGCGTAGAAGGGCAGGAAGTACCACTCCGGAACGATATGCGCCGGGGTTACCAGCGGGTTGGCCTCGATATAGTTATCGGGGTGGCCCAGGTAGTTTGGCATAAAGCCGACAATGGCCCAGAAGATCACCAGAACAATGGCCAGCCCAAGGAAATCCTTGATCACGAAATAGGGCCAAAACGGCAGGGTGTCTTTTTCGGCTTCTTCTTTCGAGCCTTTGCGCACATCAACACCGGTTGGGTTGTTGTTGCCCGTGGTGTGGAAGGCCCAGATATGGATCACAACCAGCGCCGCGATGACAAAGGGCAGCAGGTAGTGCAGCGAGAAAAAGCGGTTCAGGGTGGCGTTGTCCACCGCAGGTCCGCCCAGCAGGAAGGTCTGCAGCGCTTCGCCGACAAAGGGGATAGCACCAAACAACCCGGTGATCACGGTCGCGCCCCAGAAGGACATCTGACCCCAGGGCAGAACATAGCCCATGAAACCGGTTGCCATCATCAACAGGTAGATGATCATGCCGATGATCCAGGTGATCTCGCGCGGCGCTTTGTAGGAGCCGTAGAACAACCCGCGGAAGATGTGGATATAGACGGCCACAAAGAACAGCGAGGCGCCGTTTGCGTGCAGATAGCGCAGCATATAGCCGCCGTTCACATCGCGCATGATGTGCTCAACAGAGGCAAAGGCCATGTCGGCATGCGGGGTGTAATGCATCACCAGAACGATACCGGTGACGATTTGCAGCACTAGGCAGAAGGCCAGAACGATGCCCCAGATCCACCACCAGTTCAGGTTCTTGGGGGTAGGGATCATGATGGTGTCATAGACGAGGCCAACGATGGGCAGACGGCTGTGCAGCCACTTTTCTGCGCCTGTCTTCGGCTCATAATGGTCGTGCGGAATACCGGACATTGTTTAGTCTCCTTATCCCAGCTTGATGGTTGTTGCGTCGGTGAACTCAGCGACGGGCACGTGCAGGTTCTCAGGCGCGGGGCCTTTGCGGATCCGGCCAGCGGTGTCGTAGTGCGACCCGTGACAGGGGCAGAACCAGCCATTGAAATCGCCAGCGCCATCGCCCAGCGGCACACAGCCGAGGTGGGTGCAAACACCCATCATCACCAGCCATTCGCCGTTTTCATCCATGGCGCGGTTTTCATCCGCGGCATCGGTGCCAGGCTTGTTGGGGTTTTCCGACGAATTGTCGATCAGACCGGACAGCTCAACCGCACGGGCTTCGTCGATCTCAGCCTGAGCACGACGGCGAATGAACACGGGTTTCCCCAGGAACATCACACTGATCTGCGTTCCAACTTCTACACCGCTGATATCCACGAGAATCGAGGACAGCGCCTTGACGTCAGCCGAGGGGTTCATCTGGTTGACCAAGGGCCATACGGCGGCACCTGCGGTCACTGCCCCGGCGCCGGCAGTGGCGTAGTAGAGGAAATCTCTCCGGGTTCCTTCGTGGTCTTCTGCGTGGGACACGAGGTTTTCTCCATTTCCAGCGCCCGTTTAGGGCAAACATGCGCATGCACCACGAAAAACGCGGTGACTCATCGCGGGTCATAAACCGGTGAAGCGCTTTCGTCCAGCGGTCAAAGGCGCACATGTCACTCCTGTTTCAAGTTTCTTTGAATGGGCGCTCTCAAAGCCACAGCGACAAGTGGCCTCACCGCAATTCCCTTAAGGAAAACTTAAGCCTCTGGCGGCCGGGTGGCCTGCATCGAGGCACGCGATTCGAAAGCCGTGAACCAATCGGCCAGTGCTTCATTGCCGGTGCGCCACCCCGCATCCGGATGCCGGAAATCAACATAGGCCAGCGCACAGGCGACGGCGATCTGTCCCATGTCCAGCGGCCCCTGCAGATGGCTCATCCAGCGGGCGTTCAGCGCCGAGCAAGCGCCTAACACCTTGCCAAGCTGCGCCGCGATCCATTCTGGGGATTGCTGCGCCTCGGGCCGCAGGCGCATTTCATAGGTCATCAACACCGCGGCCTCCATGATGCCATCCGCCGTGGCTTCCAGCACCTTGCTATCCCAGCCTGCGGCATAAAGACCAGATCCCGCGCGTTCATCCAGATAGGCGCAGATCACCCGGCTGTCATAGAGCGCTGGCCCGTCGCCGCGCTCCAGTGCCGGGATCTTGGCCAGCGGGTTGCTGGCCTGAACATCTGCGCTGGGCGCGATGGGGGTTGTGGCAACATGCAGCAGCTCTACCGTGTCCAGTGTCTCGGTCTCATGCAGCAAAACCATCACTTTGCGAACAAAGGGTGAGGTCGGGGCATAGTGAAGTTTCATCGCGATCTCCTATTCGGTTCGCCGCAGACTAGCCGTTCATCCACAAATGGAAAGCCCTGCGCATAGCAGGCAAACAAAGCGCGGCACCAGTCTTGCACATCGCCTCAGTTCTTGGCAGGGTCGCGCTGTTCTCAGGGCGGGGCGAAATTCCCCACCGGCGGTAAGCGGGCTCACCCCCGTAAGCCCGCGAGCGGCTTTTGCTGTGTCCACGATCCAAAAACTGGGAACCGGTTATTGGATGAAGTGTGGAACAAGGCAAAAGTGTCAGCAGATCTGGTGTGATTCCAGAGCCGACGGTCATAGTCCGGATGGAAGAGAACGTGTGACAGGGGTGCTTTTGGCCAAGGCCAGGTGCAACGCTGCCACTCGTTATCGCCTTGGGTGACGTGTCAAACCTATAGGAGATACCGATGACACACACCCGCTATGCCTTCATCAAGGCACAATGGCATGCCGATATCGTCGATCAGGCGCTGGTTGGCTTTACCCAGGCAATTCCCGCAGATCAGGTTGACGTCTTTGACGCACCCGGCGCATTCGAGATGCCCTTGCTGGCGCAGGAACTGGCCAAGACCGGCAAATACGCAGCGATTGCCTGCGCTGCCTTTGTCGTCGACGGTGGCATCTATCGACATGATTTTGTCGCTCAGGCCGTGGTCGACGGGCTGATGCGCGTTGGGCTGGACACCGGGGTGCCTGTGCTCTCGGTCTCGCTGACCCCGCACCAGTATCAGGAAACCGATCATCACAACGCCATCTACCGCGACCATTTTGTGCAAAAGGGCCAAGAGGCGGCCTCGGCGGCCCTGATGATCACCAAGTCTCGCGCGGCTGCAAAGGCGGCCTAGAAAGCAGGCCGGGCCACAAGCGACCCGGCCAAGACCTATCCCAGATAGTCTCTCAAAGCCGGCGGCGGGTTGTCCAACAGCTCCGCCGTCGCCATCGGCGGATGCGCCTTGCCCTCGGCCACAAGCACCACCTGATCTGCAATGCGGCGGGCATCCTGCGGATCATGGCTGACCATCAGCACGGTTGCGCCGGTTTCCGCAGCAAGCTCTGCCACCAGATCCAGCATTTCAGCCTTCAAGGCGGGCCCCAATGCCGCAAAAGGCTCATCCAGCAGCAAAATATCACGCGCCTGCAACAGCACCCGCGCCAGCGCCACCCGGCTCTGCTGCCCCCCGGACAAGGCGGCTGGTTTGCGCGCAGCAAGATCCCCCAGACCAACCCGCTCAAGCGCGTGCTGTACCCGCAGTTTCTCAGCCGCTGTCAGCCGCAAATTGGCCCGCAGCCCCAAGCCGGCATTCTGCGCCACGGTCAGATGCGGAAACAGATTGCCATCCTGAAACAACATCGCCACCGGTCGCTTGCCCGGCGCGACATCGCTCAGGTCTTGGCCCTGCCACAGAATGCGCCCCTGACGCAGCGGCAAGAACCCTGCAATCGCCTCGATCAGGGTGGTTTTTCCGGCCCCCGAAGGGCCAATCACCGCCAGCTTGCTGCCCGGTGCAATCTGCAAATCCGCCGTTACGGAAAAGGCTCCATTGCCGATACGGCAGTCCTCAAGCTTCAGCATGCCAACGTCCTCCACGGTCAAAGATCCAAAAGACGCCCATCGAGAGCACAAGCAACAAAAGCGCGGCCCCGGCGGCAGCCTCCATCCGGTAGGCCCCCATCAAACGGTAGATCTGCAACGGCAGGGTCGCCACCTCCGGATCGGCAAACAGGGCAATAACGCCCAGGTCACCCATCGAAAGCGCGGCCCCCAAACCGGCAGCAAAGCCGATCTGCGCCCGCATCCGGGGCAAAAACACCCGCAGCACAAAGGCCCGCCCCGTCAGATCCAGCGACATTGACAGTTTGCCATAGCGGCCCAGGATTTCGCGGGCCTGCGGCACCAGAATTCGCAGCGCAAAGGGCAGCGCCATCACCGCATTGACCAATGCGGTCACCGGCAGCGCCAAAGCAAAGGGATCTGCAATGGGGTAAATCACGATGAACAACCCGGTGCCGATCACCAATGGCGAAGCCGCCAGCCCAAGAATGCCCGCCACCTCAATCAGGGCGCTGCGCCCCAGCGCCACAACCGCCGCCATTGGCAGCGCCAATAAAAGCAGGATCACCGTGCTGAGCAAAGCCACCAGCACCGAAGTCAGCGCCGCCATCCAGACCGATGCCTTGAGCTCAAGCAAGCCGGAGATCCCAGCGGCAACCACCGCTGCCAAGGGCAACAACAAAAACAGGGCCGCCAATGTGATCCACAACCCGTCAAGACCGCGCGCCAGGGCCGTGCCACCGTCCCATCGCCGCACCACACGGTCCAACCCGGCACCAGCACCATCCCCCGCCGAGACCCGCAGCGCTACAAAAGCGGCCAGCCCGGTCAGCACCAATTGCAACCCCGACAGCAGCGCCGCACGGCCAAGATCAAAATCAAACCGAAACGCCTGGTAGATCGCCAGCTCGAGGGTGGTGGCGCGCGGACCGCCCCCCAGCGTCAGCGCCACTGCAAAGCTCGACAGGCAAATGGCAAAGACCACCGCCAAAGCGCCCGGCACCACCCGCTTCAACATCGGCGCCTCCAAGAGCTGCCACATGGCGCGGGGTCCAGCCCCCAGCTGGGCGGCCAGCCGAAAGCGCTCCGCCGGGATCTCTTGCCAGCCCTGCAGAATCAGACGCGTGGCCAGCGGCAGGTTGAAAAACACATGCGCCAGTGCCACCCCATGCAATCCGTAGATCTGCAGCGGCTCCAGCCCAAAGAACATGAGAATCTGACTGACCCATCCCGCCCGGCCAAAAACCGCCAGCAGCCCAAGGATGGCAACAATAACCGGCAGAATGAACGGCGCACCCAACAACGCAATCAGGGCAGACCGCCCGACAAAGCGCCGCCGCGCCAGGGCCCGGGCCAGGCCAATGGCCAGACCAACACTCAACCCCGCAGACAGCAGCGCCTGGGTCAGGGTGAAGCGCAAGGCCGCCCAGTCACTGGCCCCGAATCCGCGAGCGGATTCGGCCCGCAGCGCCACCGCCGCAAGCGTCCCGAGAATCAGCGCGGCCACCAGAAGGGCCGCGCCAGCGCCGGGAAGCGCGCTTACTGGCTGAGCGCGTCGAGCCATTCGCCCAAAGCGACATCACGCAGCGCAGCAGCTTCATCTGCAGAGAGCAACAGCGATTTTTCCGGAGTGATCAGGGTTTCAAAACCCGTTGGCAAACCCTCAGCAGGCGTCACTGCCGGATACATCCAATTGGTGGTTGGAATGATCGACTGAAACGCGTCCGAGACCATGAACTGCATGAAGTCGCGCGCCAGCTCCGGCTGATCGCTGCCTGCCAAAATACCGGCAACTTCGACCTGCATGTAATGGCCCTCGTCAAAAGCAGCGGCGGCCTTGCTGCCATCTTCTTCGGCAATCAGGTGATAGGCAGGTGAGGTGGTATAGGAAAGCACCATGTCGGCCTCGCCTTCCAGGAACAGACCATAGGCCTCGGACCAGCCCTTGGTGACGGTGACCACATTGTCGGCCAGGCCTTGCCAAATTGCAGGTGCCTCATCGCCATAGGCGGCCTTGACCCACATCAGCAGGCCCAACCCGGGCGTAGACGAGCGTGGATCCTGAATAACGATCTTCATGTCACTGGCGCCCAATGCCTTGAAATCTGTCGGCACGCTGGCATCCGCGTTGTGCACAAAGGCAAAATAGCCCCAATCATAGGGCGCAAAACTGGCGTCTTCCCAGGCCAGGGGCAGGCTGTAGTCCGCCGAAATCCCGTGCTCGGCAAACAATCCGGTGGCGGCGGCGGCGGCCGTCAGGTTGGTATCCAACCCCAACACAACATCCGCATCCGAACGCGCGCCCTCCAATTTGACCCGCGCCAGCAAGGCTGCACCATCTCCGGCACCAACCAATTTCAGATCACAGCCGCACTCGGCCTCAAATGCCGCCTCGACTGCAGGGCCGGGGCCCCAGTCAGAGACAAAGCTGTCATAGGTATAAACGGTCAATTCTGGCATTTCGGCATAGGCTGCCGATGCGCCCAAAACTGCCGCTGCAAAAACAGAATACTTCATGGCATCCTCCTTGTGCGGCATCGGGTAAGGTGGAGGATCTCCCTGGCCTTCCCTCCGCCGGTTCTAGCCGGTTCAGGTTCTACGGGTCTACTCTCAGCCTGGTTTCCCACGCACCCCGAGGTGCCTTGCTTCCTAGGTCGCAACCGTCGCAAAGGCAAGGTAAACCCCACACGGGCCCAATCCCTTCATCAAACGAGCTTTTCGTCAAACGGGCCTGATCGGTTTTCATTTGGCCACAAATATCCCGGGGGAGCCGCCCGCAGCGGCGGGGGCAGCGCCCCCTGACCCTGCCCGCAATGCAGTGCGCCGGACAGGTCACCAGGCAGATCACCATGCAATTGCCCTTGAGCCATGCCGCCAGCCTCGCTAAGCACATTGCGCAAAGGAGACCCGCCCCATGTCAATGAACAGCTTTGGCCATCTTTTCCGTGTTACCACCTGGGGCGAGAGCCATGGGCCCGCTTTGGGTGCCACCGTTGACGGCTGTCCGCCAAATGTACCGCTGGAGCCTGCGATGCTGCAGCAGTGGCTGGACCGCCGCCGCCCGGGTCAGAACAAGAACACCACTCAGCGCAACGAGCCCGATGCGGTCAAGATCCTGTCCGGCGTGTTTGAGGGCAAATCCACCGGCACCCCAATCCAGCTGATGATCGAAAACACCGACCAGCGTTCCAAGGATTACGGCGATATCGCCCAGACCTTCCGCCCCGGTCACGCCGACATCACCTATTTCCAGAAATACGGCAATCGCGACTATCGCGGTGGCGGACGCTCTTCGGCGCGCGAAACTGCCGCCCGCGTTGCCGCAGGCGGCGTCGCCCGCGAGGCGATCAAGGCGCTGGTACCGGGGCTGGAGATCACCGGCTATATGACCCAGATGGGCGAGATGGAGATCGACCGCGCCCGCTTTGACTGGGAGGCCATCGCCCAGAATGATTTCTGGATCCCCGATGCAGGCGCCGTGCAGGACTGGGAAGACTACCTGCAGGCCCTGCGCAAGGCACATGATTCCGTCGGAGCCGTGGTTGAAGTCGTAGCACGTGGCGTGCCCGCGGGCATTGGCGCACCGGTCTACAACAAACTCGACACCGATCTGGCCGCGGCGATGATGTCGATCAACGCGGTCAAGGCCGTCGAGATTGGCGAAGGCATGAATGCCGCCCGCCTCAAGGGATCCCAAAACGCCGATGAGATCTTCATGGGCAATGATGGCCAGCCGGTCTATTCCACCAACCATGCCGGCGGTATTCTGGGCGGCATCTCCACCGGCCAGGACGTGGTGGTGCGCTTTGCGGTCAAACCGACCTCATCGATCCTGACCCCCCGTCAGTCGATCCGCAAGGACGGCAGTGCTGCCGAAGTCATCACCAAGGGCCGTCACGACCCCTGCGTCGGCATTCGGGCGGTGCCTGTGGCCGAGGCGATGATGGCCTGTGTGATCTTGGATCATCTGTTGCTGCATCGCGGCCAGATTGGCGAAAACCAAGGCACCATCGGCGCATGACATTAAAGCAGCTGCAGGCAAGGCTGCGCCGGATTGCCGAAGTGCAGATGGCGCAGGACCCAGCCCATGACATCGCCCATCTTGACCGGGTCTGGGTCAATGCCCATCGCATCGCCCGCGACGAAAACCAGGATGACCCCACCCGCGCGAGCCTGCGGGTCCTGATCGCGGGTGCCTATCTGCACGATCTGGTGAACCTGCCCAAGGACCACCCCCAGCGCGAGACGGCTTCGCGGCTCTCGGCTGAAAAATCAGAGTCTATTCTAGGCGATCTGGGCTATTCACCTGAGGAAATCACCGCTGCCCAGCATGTAATCGAAGCCCATAGTTTTTCTGCCGGGCTGCCGGCAAAGAGTCTGGAAGCGCTGATTCTGCGCGATGCCGACCGGCTGGATGCACTGGGGGCTGTCGGCATTGCCCGCACCTTCATGGTGGCCGGCACAATCGATCGCCCCCTATGTGACGCCGATGACCCCTTTGCCGCCAATCGCCCACTGGATGACCAGACCTGGTCCATCGATCACTGGCACCTGAAGCTGTTGAAACTGCCCGGCGACATGGCCACCAACAAGGGCCGCAAGATTGCCCGTAAACGCGCGCGTTTGATGCTGGCCTATCTGCGGCAACTAGCCAAGGAAATGGACACCGAGCTGCCGGATCACTGGGCAGAGCTGTTGCAATGAGTCAGATCCTGGCCATCACCTTTCCCATCTACGCCGCCATGGCTCTGGGCTTTCTGGTGGTCAAGAAGGGCTGGTTCGCCCCCGCTGAGATGCGCACTCTCGGCAAATATGTTCTGAACATCGCCCTGCCCGCGCTGATCTTTTCTGCGGTGGCTTCGCGCAGCCCACAAGAGGTGTTCCAGCCGGGCTATATCAGCATCTATGCCCTGGGTGGGCTGGCCACTATTGCCATCGCCTATCTGCTGTTCACCTGGCGCGGCATCGATCCGCAGCGCCGCGCATTGGGTGTCATGGGGTCCTCCTGCCCCAACAACGGCTTTATCGGCTATCCGATCATGCTTTTGGCTTTTCCCGATCTGGCCGGTGTCATTCTGGCGCTGAACCTTTTGGTCGAAAATCTGGTTCTGATCCCGATCTGCCTATTGCTGGTTGAACTTGCCAGCGCGGGCAAAAGCCAGCCTTTTTTGCCACGTCTGGGTCGGATCCTGCTAAATCTGGCCAAGATGCCGATGCTGATCGGCCTGGCGCTTGGGGTGCTGGTTTCCCTGAGCGGCCTGGCCCTGCCTGCTCCGTTTCTACGCTTTGTCGATCTGCTGGCCAGTTCGGCCGTCGCGGTTTCGCTGGTGGTGATTGGAGGCTCACTGGTTGGGCTGCCCCTGCATGGCAACCGCAGCCTCGCCCTACAGATCAGCGCCACAAAACTGCTGCTGCAGCCAACCCTCGTGGCAGTTACCGCTGTTGCCCTGATCGGCCTCGGCCTGGTGACGCTGGATCCGGCCTTGCACAGCGCCATGATCCTATCGGCGGCGATGCCGATGTTTGCCATCTATACGGTGCTGGCCCAACGTCAGGGCCTGGAGGGCGCCGCCAGCCTGGCCCTGCTTTTTGCCACCACCGGCTCTTTTGTGACGCTGAGCGGGTTGCTTTGGATTTTGGCCTGAAAACAGGCTCTAACCCTGAGAAAACAGCCCTAAATAGGATTCGCGCAGGGCTTTCTTCTGCACTTTGCCCATGGTGTTGCGCGGCAGCTCCGTCACCAGCTTGATCTGTTTGGGCTGTTTGAACTTGGCCAGTTGCTCCGCAAGGGCGTTGCGAATGTCCTCAGCCGAGAGTTCAACACCAACCTGCGGCACCACAACGGCCACCACGGCCTCGCCAAAATCAGGATGCGGCACGCCGATAACGGCACTTTCCAACACCCCAGGCAGATCGTCGATCAGGCTTTCGACCTCTTTGGGATAGACATTGAAGCCGCCGGTAATCACCAGATCCTTTTGCCGCCCAACGATGGTGATGTAGCCCTCTGTGTCCTGACAGGCGAGATCCCCGGTGATGAACCAGCCATCCGCCTGCAACTCTTCGGCGGTTTTTTCCGGCATCTGCCAATAGCCCTGAAACACATTTGGCCCACGCACCTCCAGCACCCCGGTCTCGCCCGGTGAGACCGGGCGCCCCTGATCCATGATCCGCGCCTCTACCCCCGGCAAAGGAAAGCCAACCGTGCCGGCGCGACGCTCTCCCTCGTAGGGATTGGAGGTGCTCATATTGGTTTCGGTCATGCCGTAACGTTCCAGGATACGATGCCCGGTGCGCGCCTGCCATTGCTCGTGCGTGTCCACCAACAGCGGCGCTGAGCCGGAGATGAACAGCCGCATATTGGCAGCGCGATCCCGGGTCAGCCGCGCGTCCTGCAACAGGCGGGTGTAGAAGGTCGGAACCCCCATCAGAGCGGTAGCTCGGGGCATCGCCTCCAAAATCTGTTCCTTGTCAAATCCGGCCAGAAATACCACCTCCGCCCCGGCAAAAAGCGCCACATTGGTGGCCACAAACAGCCCATGAGTATGAAAGATCGGCAGCGCGTGGATCAGCACATCGCGGTCGGTGAACTGCCAATAGTCGCGCAGGGTCTGCGAATTAGACGCCAGATTGTCATGGCTCAGCATCGCGCCCTTGGAGCGCCCGGTGGTGCCCGAGGTATAAAGGATCGCCGCCAGATCATCCGCCCCGCGCGGCACCGGGGCAAAGCCGCCCTGCCCTGCTGCGGCATCTGTCAAACTGCCCTTGCCCAAGCGATCCAGCGTCACCACGCTTGCGCTGCCCGCAATCTCTGCAATCGCCTCTGCCCGGGTGGGATCGCAAACCACCACCCGAGGCGTGGCATCGCCCAGAAAATAGGCCACTTCCGGCGTGGTATAGGCCGTGTTGAGCGGCAGAAAAACGCCCCCGGCCATGACGGTGCCGAGATAGAGCTGGATCGCCTCGATGGTTTTTTCCACCTGCACCGCAACCCGGTCTCCCGGCTGCACCCCCATGGCAACCAGTGCTGCCGCATGACGCTCAGCTCCGGCAAACAGCTCACCAAATGTCACCGAAGCTCGCGCCGGAAAGGTGGCAAAATTGCGAGTCTGTTGATCAGCGGAAGCGGCATGAAGTCGGGAAATCAGGTAGTTGGCGTCATACATGCGTGGGCTCCTTGCGCTTTGGCGACAATCTGCGCCACAGGTTGCAGAAGAATCAACCCATTGATCTTTTTGTCGCAGGGGCGCAGTGTCCGCCACATGGGAAACTCCTTAACATCGCATCGACCTATGCTGGCGATCACCCTCAAAGTGGTGGCCATCGGGCTGTTCACAGCCCTGTCGGCGCTGATCAAGGCGGTCTCGGAGGTGGTGCCTGCCGGCGAAGCGGTGTTCTTCCGGTCGTTTTTTGCCATTCCGGTCATTGTCATCTGGCTGGCCAGCCGCGGAGACCTGCGGCATGGGCTGGTGACAAAGAAGCCGATGTTCCATGTCTGGCGCGGATTGGTTGGCACCTCGGCCATGGGGATGACCTTTATGGGGCTGGCGCTGCTGCCGTTGCCCGAAGTCACGGCCATCGGCTATGCCACGCCAATTTTCACATTGATCCTGGCGGCGATCTTTCTGGGGGAGCGCATTCGCCTGATCCGGATCAGCGCGGTAGCCCTTGGCCTGCTGGGGGTCTTGGTCATGATCTGGCCTCGGCTAGGCGGTGGCAG
Source organism: Roseobacter sp. (assembly GCA_015665415.1). Lineage (GTDB taxonomy): Bacteria > Pseudomonadota > Alphaproteobacteria > Rhodobacterales > Rhodobacteraceae > Pseudophaeobacter. Next base: position 234,810 of record JADFAE010000007.1, on the reverse strand, counting down.
CGGCCTGACCGAGGGCGCCACATTGGGGGTCATTCTGGTACTGGGAGCCACCCTGGCGCGCGGCTTTGTGCAGATCCATATCCGACGCATGGTGCAATCAGAGCAGACTGCGGCAATTGTGTTTTACTTTTCTCTCACCGCATCAGCCCTGTCGCTGCTGACCCTGCCCTTTGGCTGGGTTATGCCGGATGCACAGACCTTGACCCTGTTGATCGGGGCCGGTCTGGTTGGTGGTGTGGCGCAGATCCTGGTGACCTCTTCCTACCGATTTGCCCCGGCCTCGATGCTGGCCCCCTATGATTACGTCTCGATGCTTTTTGCGATTGTCATCGGCTATGTCTGGTTTGCCGAACTGCCAACGCTGGTGATGCTCTCAGGGGCACTCTTGGTCATTGTTGGCAATATCCTGGTGATCTGGCGCGAAAGCCGTCTGGGGTTGGTGCGTGGCAAGGCCCGCGCGCTGACAGATCCCAAGGGCGGCTGATTCCGGCCGAATTCCGCCTTAGACCAACCGGTTCAACCGTCCAGCCAACTCCTGGATCTTTGTCCGCAGCTCGATCAGATCGGCGACCTCATCCCCAGAAGCTTCTAGGATACAACGAGAGATTTCTGCCGCTTCCCTCTCCAGTGCGCGCCCCTGCTCCGACAGGGAAACAATCACGCTGCGCTCATCCTCTGGATTGCGCCTGCGCCGCAGCAACCCGGCGGTTTCCATGCGTTTCAGCAAGGGGGTGAGCGTGTTTGATTCCAGATTGAGACCCGCGCCTAGATCATTGACCTTCTGCTCATCTCGCTGCCAAAGCGCCACCAAAACCAGATATTGCGGATAGGTCAGCCCATGACGCGCTAAGATCGGACGGTACAGCCGCCCCATGGCATTGTTGGCAGAATAAAGCGCAAAGCAGAGAAGTTCATCGAGGGTCAGGGCACGGTCAAGCATAGGCCGCAGATAAATCGCACACGATTAAATCGCAAGACTTGACATAATGTGGTGCTTCTATATTTAAATCGCACACGATTTATTCCCGAACGATCAAGTGAGGCTCACCCATGTCGACTTCTCCCGTTTACACTGCCCAGGCCACTGCAACCGGAGGCCGCAACGGCCGTGCCACTGTCGAAGAAACCGGCCTTGATCTGGTTTTGGCAGCACCTCCCGCATTGGGCGGGGACGGTAAAGGCAGCAATCCGGAACAGCTTTTTGCGGCGGGCTATGCGGCCTGTTACATCGGTGCCATGCAATTCGCCACAAGCCAAGACACGAGCCTTGCCAAAGTACCTGCGGAGGTCTCCGTAGATGCCAGTGTTGGTATTGGTCCGCGTGCCGAAGGCGGCTTTGGCTTGACCGTTGCGCTTGTGGTGAAGCTTCCGGGTGTGGCCCAGGCAGAAGCCCAGCGGATTGTGGAGGCGGGTCACAAGATCTGCCCCTATTCCAATGCCCTGCAAGGCAATGTCGAGGTCACAACAAAGGTTCTGTGACCCGGCCCCGCTTTCCTATGCGAGGCTCTGCCTCGCGCTCCGGGATATTTTTGGCCAAATGAAAGCGCAACAGGCGGCCATCGCATCGCCAGATGCTGATACAGCAAAAGCGCGGAAGGTGACTTCCGCGCTTTTTCAATTTAACAACAGCAGCCGAGATCAGCTGCGCACCAATGCCTCATAGGCTTCGGCGATGTCGCGGGTCAGCTGACCCACTTCAAACTTGTAGGGACCGATTTCGCCAACCGGGGTGACTTCTGCCGCCGTGCCAGTCAGCCAACATTGCTCAAACCCATCCATTTCTTCGGGCATGATATGGCGCTCGATCACATTGACGCCCTTGTCCTTGAGCATCTGGATCACAGTCTGGCGGGTGATACCATTGAGGAAGCAATCGGCCAGCGGCGTATGAACTTCGCCGTCCTTGACGAAAAAGATATTGGCGCCCGTCGCCTCGGCCACATAGCCGCGGTAATCCATGAACAGCGCATCCGAACAGCCTTTGGCCTCGGCCTTGTGTTTGGAGATGGTGCAGATCATATACAGACCCGCCGCCTTGGCATGCACCGGGATGGTCTCCGGGCTTGGACGTTTGAATTCAGCAATGTCCAGTTTGGCACCCTGCATTTTGGCGTCGCCATAATAGGCGCCCCAGCCCCAGACCGCGACAGCCATGCGCACCGGATTCTTGGCCGAGGCCACCCCCATGTCTTCGCCGGAGCCACGCCAGACCAGGGCGCGCACATAGGCATCCTGCAGGCCAGAGGCCTTGAGCGCCTCTTCCTTGGCGGCTTCGATGTCATCCACCGAATAAGGCATCGGCATATCCAGGGCTTCGGCACTGGCGATCAGGCGCTCGGAATGTTGCCGGCTTTTGAAGATCTTGCCATTGTAAGCGCGCTCGCCCTCAAACACCGAAGAGGCGTAGTGCATCGCATGGGTCAGGACATGGACCTTGGCCTCTCGCCAATCGACCATTTCACCGTCCATCCAGATCACACCGTCACGATCATCATATCCAGCCATACCACAGCCTCCTCAAAGCAGATCGATATTTTCATAAGTTGCGCCGCAAATGGCCGGATCGGTCATATTGTTGCGCTAAAGCTGCGATTCGATACATCTTCACCCTTGGAATGTCAATATAGCTGACATAAACTGCCCCTCAGGTTTTACGGCAAGATACACAAACAAATAAGGGGAGTGCGCCATGACCGAGGGACGCTCGAGCAGCCGGTCCGGCCAGGGGTTTGGCGGAGAGAACCTGCTGTTTCTGACCGATGAACAGCTGCGCCAGGGGATTGAGGCGATGTTTTTTGCCTATCGCGGTTTCACTGCGGATCCGGACCGTATCCTGGCCGAGATGTCTTATGGCCGCGCCCATCATCGCGCCATCCACTTTATCAATCGCGCCCCCGGTACCACGGTGAACAATCTTTTGACATTGCTCGGCGTGACCAAACAATCGCTGAACCGGGTGTTGCGCACTTTGATCAGCGACGGGCTGGTGGAAAGCCGGGTGGGGGTTTCAGACAAGCGTGAACGCCATCTGCATCTCACCGATGCCGGTCGCACGCTGGAGTCCAAACTGTCAGACGCCCAGCGGGCGCGAATGCGGGCGGCCTACAAGGATGCCGGACCCGAAGCCGTACAGGGGTTCAAAAAAGTGCTTGAGACCATGATGGATGCGGATATGCGCCGCGCCTATGCCAACCTGCGGGAAATCGGATCATGAGCAATTTCGACTCTCACCTTCTCATCATTGATGACGATGAGCGTATTCGCGGGCTGCTAAAGAAATTCCTGATCCGCTCAGGGTTTCTGGTTTCAGCAGCCCGGGATGCCGCCCATGCCCGTAGGGTACTCGCCGGGCTCGATTTCGATCTCATCATCATGGATGTGATGATGCCCGGCGAAGATGGTATCTCTTTAACCCGATCGCTGCGCGAAACTATGACCACCCCGATCCTGCTGCTCACCGCCAAGGGAGAGACAGATGACCGGATCACCGGTTTTGAGGCCGGGGCAGATGACTATCTGCCCAAACCCTTTGAACCCAAGGAACTGCTGTTGCGGGTCAATGCCATCCTGCGCCGGGTACCCGACACCTCGGCCCAGGACAGCGCGCCCAAAGTGCTGCACCTTGGCCAGATCCGCTATGATATTGAGCGCGGCGAGATGTGGCAGGGCAATGATCTGGTGCGTCTTACCGGCACCGAAAGCCAATTGATGAAGATATTTTCGGCCTGCCCAGGCGAGCCGGTCAGCCGCAGCAAACTGGTGGAGGATCTGGGGCGCGATCGCGGACAGGCACAGGAGCGTGCAGTGGACGTGCAGATCACCCGGTTGCGCCGCAAGATCGAGCCCAATCCAAAACAGCCACAATACCTGCAGACGGTCCGCGGAGCCGGCTATATGCTGGCACCCGACTGATCCCTTGATCCCTACCGGCCTTTGCCAGTGCCGGGCGCGCCCCAAGCGATCTGTCATGTTGCACCTTGTCGCACGGTCCGCTTGGGCCGTAAGCTTTGCCCGATAAAATCCACCCATTTTCTTTCCAGCCCTGGGACATGCCGAATGACCACTGCTCTGATCACCCATGCAGATTGCCTGCGTCACGAAACCCCCGAGGGCCATCCCGAACAGGTGGCACGGCTGGAGCATATTCTGCATGCCCTGGAAAGCCTGGATCTGAAACGCGTCTCTGCCCCGATGGCCGCCGAAGATGACATACTGCGCATTCATCCTATCGATCATCTGCGCAACCTGCGCAGCGCCCACCCGCAACAAGGCTATGCCCAGATCGATGGCGATACCTTCATGTCGCCGGGTTCATTGGATGCTGCCTTTCGCGCGGCAGGTGCTGCGGTGCGGGCGGTGGATATGGTGCTGAGCGGCGAGGTACAAAACGCCTTTGCCGCCATTCGCCCGCCGGGCCACCATGCCGAGACGGAAACCGCCATGGGGTTCTGCTTTTTTGGCAATGCCGCGCTGGCCGCCAAACACGCGCTGGACCACCACGGGCTGAGCCGTGTTGCGGTGGTGGATTTTGACGTTCACCACGGCAATGGCACCCAGGATCTGCTGTGGGATGAGCCGCGCGCGCTGTTCATCACCAGCCAGCAAATGCCGCTCTGGCCCGGCTCCGGTCGGGTGGATGAGGATGGCACCCATGGCCAGATCCTCAACATGCCGCTGCCGCCCGATTCCGGTAGCGATGCCATGCGCGCCGCCTATGAAAGCCAGGCCTTCCCACGGCTGCGCGCCTTCAAGCCAGAGCTGATCATTATCTCCGCCGGCTTTGACGCCCACCGCGATGACCCGCTTGCCAGCCTCAACTGGAGCACCGCAGATTTTGCCTGGCTCACGGGTGAACTCTGCACCCTCGCGGAGGAGCTCTGCGCGGGGCGTATCGTCTCGACTTTGGAGGGCGGATATGATCTGAACGCGCTTGCGCAGGCCACCCGCGCACATGTCGAAGAACTGATGAAGGCTGCACAATGACCGAGACCACCGCCCCCGCCGTAGACGAGATGAGCTTTGAACAGGCCATGCGCGAGTTGGAAACCGTGGTTGGCCAGCTGGAACGCGGCGATGTGGCGCTGGATGCCTCCATCGCGCTCTATGAACGCGGTGCCCAGCTGAAGAAACGCTGCGAGGATGAGCTGAAGCGCGCCGAGGAAAAAGTTGCCGCCATCACCCTCGACGCCAGCGGCACCCCTGTCGCCACCCAGCCATTGGACGCAGGCTAAGCAGATGGTGGCCTTGGACAATGGGTTTGCCACTGCTTTGCAGCAGGCGCAGGCACAGATTTCCGACCAGCTGACCCTGCGCCTGGCGGGCGATGATCCGCTGCATCAGGCGATGCGCTATGCGGTCGGGGGCGGCAAGATGCTGCGCGGATTTCTGGTGCTGGAAAGCGCCCGATTGCACGACGTGCCTCAGCACGCCGCGCTGGATGCGGCCCTCGCCATCGAATGCCTGCACGCCTATTCGCTGGTCCATGACGACCTGCCCTGCATGGATGACGATGATCTGCGCCGCGGCCAGCCCACCCTGCACCGAAAATGGGATGAGGCCATGGCGGTTCTGGCAGGGGACAGCCTGCAGACTCTGGCGTTTGAACTGCTGGCAGTGCCTGAGCTGGGTCCAAATGCGCTGGCGCTGATCCGTGCGCTGGCACAGTCGGCCGGCAAGGATGGCATGGTCTCAGGCCAGATGCTGGATATCGCCGCAGAAACGGCCGAGACCCCCCTGAGCTTGGACCAGATCACCCAACTGCAAGCGCGCAAGACCGGCTGCCTGATTGAATGGTCTGCCACGGCTGGAGCAGTTCTGGCTGGCGCAGACATCTCCCCCCTGCGTCAATACGCAACGGCGCTGGGTCTTGCCTTTCAGATCGCCGACGACATCTTGGATATTGAAGGCGATGCGGAAAAGGTCGGCAAGGCGGTGCGCAAGGATGCCGAAGCCGGTAAGGCGACCTTTGTTTCACTGCTGGGGCTGGAGCCCGCAAAGCAACGCGCGCGGGATCTGGTCGAGGAGGCCTGTGCCGCCCTTGCACCCTATGGCGCAGACGGGGAAACCTTGAAGCTGGCCGCCCGCTTCGTTATTGCGCGAGACAGCTGACACCGGGACATCCGCCCCGGCCCAAACGCCAACCCGTACGCCACAAGGAAACATCATGTCTGACCGGCCCTCTACTCCGCTTTTGGATCAGATCGCGCGCCCCGCGGATATGAAGGGGCTGTCTGATGCCCAGCTGGTGCAACTGGCGCATGAGCTGCGCCAGGAAACCATCTCGGCGGTCTCCACCACCGGCGGTCATCTGGGCGCGGGTCTGGGTGTGGTAGAGCTGACCGTTGCCCTGCATGCGGTGTTTGACACGCCACGCGACAAATTGATCTGGGATGTCTCGCACCAATGCTACCCGCACAAGATCCTGACAGAGCGCCGCGACCGCATCCGTACTCTGCGCAGCAAGGACGGGTTGTCGGGTTTCACCAAACGCGCCGAATCCCCCTATGATCCCTTTGGGGCCGCCCATAGTTCCACCTCGATCTCCGCCGCTCTGGGCTTCTCTGTGGCCCGCGATCTGGGCGGTGTGATCCCCGAGGGCAGTGGCGACGCCATCGCGGTAATCGGCGATGGCTCCATGTCGGCGGGCATGGCCTTTGAAGCGATGAACAACGCCGGCCATCTGAACAAGCGCATGTTTGTCGTTCTCAACGACAATGAGATGAGCATTGCGCCGCCTGTGGGCGCGCTGTCCTCTTACCTCAGCCGTCTTTATGCGGAAGAACCCTTTCAGGAACTGAAAGCCGTGGCCAAGGGCGCGGCCTCGCTGCTGCCGGAGCCTTTCCGTGAAGGCGCCAAACGCGCCAAGGATATGATCAAGGGCATGGCCGTGGGCGGCACCCTGTTTGAAAGCCTCGGCTTTTCCTATCTCGGTCCGATCGACGGTCACGACCTCGACCAGCTGCTGCCGGTGCTGCGCACCCTCAAGGCCCGCGCCACCGGCCCGGTGCTGATCCATGTACTGACCAAAAAGGGCAAAGGCTACGCCCCTGCCGAGGCCGCCCGCGACAAGGGGCACGCCACCGCCAAATTCGACGTGGTCACCGGCAAGCAGCACAAAGCGCCCTCTAATGCGCCCTCCTATACCGGTGTCTTTGGCGATGAGCTGGTGAAACTGGCCGCCAAGGACGACAAGATCTGCGCCGTCACTGCCGCCATGCCCGATGGCACCGGCCTGGCCCTGATGGCCGAACGCTACCCCTCGCGCTGCTTTGACGTTGGCATCGCCGAACAACACGGCGTCACCTTTGCCGCCGCACTGGCGGCTGGCGGGATGAAGCCTTTCTGTGCGATGTATTCGACCTTCCTGCAGCGCGGCTATGATCAAGTGGTACATGATGTCGCCATCCAGCGTCTGCCGGTGCGCTTTGCCATCGACCGCGCCGGTCTGGTTGGGGCCGATGGGGCCACCCATGCCGGCAGCTTTGACATCGGCTTTATGGCCAATTTGCCCGGCATGGTGGTGATGGCCGCCGCCGATGAGGCAGAACTGGTGCATATGGTCCATACCGCCGCCGCCCATGATGCGGGCCCCATCGCCTTTCGCTACCCCCGTGGCGAGGGCGAAGGCGTGGAGATGCCGGACGAACCAGAGCTGCTGGAGATCGGCAAGGGCCGCATGATCCAACAGGGCAGCCGTGTGGCGCTGTTGTCCTTTGGCACCCGCCTCGGCGAAGTCCGCAAAGCCGCTGAATCACTTGCGGCCAAGGGCATCACCCCCACGATCGCCGATGCCCGCTTTGCCAAACCGCTGGACCGAGAGATGATCCTGCAGCTGGTGGCAGACCACGAGGCGCTGATCTGCATCGAGGAAGGTGCCGTGGGCGGCTTTGGCAGCCATGTGGCACAGCTCTTGTCGGATGCGGGGGTATTTGATCGCGGCTTCAAATATCGCTCGATGGTGCTGCCCGATAGTTTTATCGACCAGGCCAGCCCCAAGGACATGTATGAGGTGGCCGCGATGAACGCCCCCCAGATCGAAGCCAAAGTGCTGGAGGTACTGGGTGTGGCGCAGATCGGGGAAAAGCGGGCCTAGGCCTAGCCTGTCAGATTCTGGAAAATCCGGTGAGCCGGCTAAGTAATCTATAGCCCGGTGTCGACCAATGCCTGTTCAAAGCAAAGACGAGCTGTGCAATGGTTTCGTCACCCATCCATTCGGGCTGGATCTCGTCCTTGCGGGCAACAAAAAGATTCAGCAAGGCCGCGCGGTCGGAAACCACCGCAAAAATTGACGGTGAAAACGAGATATCGAGCCGTCTGGTGAAACCCAAATCAGACAAAATTGTTTCCAAGCTGTCTGGATAGACAGTTGTCAATCGAAGGCGCAACCGCCCCAGCCTGCGAAACTGCAGGAACACAAAGACGAGATGCACCCAGCCCACGCCCTAAACCCCCGGCGGTTCGGCCGGCGGCACAAAACTCTCCATGTCCTCAGCCGCCAGAACCGCCCGCAGCCCCTCGCGGTAGGTCGGGTAAAGCAGTTCGACCCCTAGCTCTGACTTCAAACGATCATTCCGCACACGTTTGTTTTCACTGTAGAAACTACGTGCCATTGGCGACATGCCGGCCTCATCAAAGGGCACTTCGGCGGGCATCGGCAGTTGCAGCAGCTCTGCCGCATGGCCCAGCACGTCCTGAGGCGGCGCTGGATCGTCATCACATAGGTTATAGATCGCCCCGGGATTGGGGGCCTGGATCGAGGCCAGCAGCGCCTGGGCGATGTCATCCACATGGATGCGCGAAAACACCTGGCCCGGTTTGACAATACGGCGCGCCTTGCCCGCCATCAGTTTGGCAAAGGGACCACGCCCGGGGCCGTAAATTCCAGCCAGACGAAAGATATGCAGCGGCAGATCCGGGATCGCTTGCCATTGTGCCTCAGCGGCGACCCGCCAATGGCCGCGCTCACTGGTGGGAGCCACCTCTGTGGCTTCATCCACCCAAGTGCCATTGCGATCACCATAAACAGCAGTGGTGGACAGGTAGCCCACCCATTCAAGGTCCGGCGCGGCACTGGCAATCTCTGCTCCGAGCAGGGCAAGACAAGGATCCCCCCCCGCATCAGGCCCGATCGAGCTGAGGATATGCGTCACGCCAGCCAATGAGATCCGATTGCCCGGCCAGGTGATCATCTCCACCCCGGGCATGTCAGCGGCTTCGCGAGAAGTCCCAATCACCCGCCAGCCCTGGCCCAGTAGCAGCGGAGCCAATGCGCGCGCGGTATATCCAAAGCCAAGACAGAGAAGCGTATTTTCCATCTCTCCTAAATGAGCAGAAGTCTTGGGGGGCGCAAGACTTGATTCGAATCCCGCACCGCTCTTTGATGGCCTCATGACACAGGACAAACCCGATCTCACCGCCGCCTATGCGCTGGCCTCGACCGCCGAAACCAAGAGGCTCTATTCGGATTGGGCCCAAAGCTATGATCTCTCATTTGCCGCCAAGGAAAGCTATCACCTGCCCTGGCAAACCGCGCGGGCCTTTGTCGCCGCCGGAGGCCAGGGGCCGGTTCTGGACGCAGGTGCCGGGACCGGGCTATGCGGTCAGGCACTCTTTGACCTCGGTGTTGCGCCACTTGAGGCCACCGATATCAGCCCCGATATGCTGGCCCAGGCCCTGCAAAAGGACATCTACCGCGATGTGATCGAAGCCGATTTACTCAGCGGTATCCCGGTGCCTCGCGGCAGCTATCAAGGCGTGGTCTCTTCCGGCACCTTCACCCATGGCCACATCGGCCCCGAAGCCTTGCCCGCGCTCATGCGGGTCGCTGCAAGCGGAGCGCAATTCGCCCTGTCGATAAATGCAAAATTTTATGTCAAAGCCGGATTCGACCAAGCCCTCGAACGTTTGCAGAACGGGGGCTGGATCCGAGAGTTAACCCTGCCAGAAGTTGCCATCTACGGCGAAGATGCTGATGAGGCGCATCGCAAGGACACAGCCTATATCGCCCTGTTCAAAAAGAGCTGAACTGGCAGCGCTCTGATCTTTGCAGCTGGGTCAAGGGGCGCTTTGGCGCCCGCGCAGCGGCTTGCCCTTGAGGCAGATGCAAGAAAGCCCAGACTTGATTAGGCGTCTTCAGGGGCAGAGAGGCCCCTGAAGCGCTTCCTCAGCAGCCTTCCTGTTGCGCCGTGCGCAGCGCGGCGCTAGGCCCAACTGTGGCGGATCCTCCCGCAGGGAAGATCCAAAGCAGGCGGGAGCTCCCGCGCCTTGGGCCTGGCAGCGCGCCTGGGCGGCGCGCTGCGTCAGCGCCCTTTCCAGACCGGATCGCGTTTTTCGGCAAAGGCACGCGCGCCTTCCAGCTGATCTTCGCTCGCATAAAGCACATCGACCGAACGCAACTGGCGCTGTGTGATATGGTTCATCGCATCCTGGAATTTACTGTCCTCGGCGTCGCGCACCACCTCTTTGATCGCGGCATAGACCAGCGGCGGGCCCGAGGCGAGCAGGCGCGCCAGCTCCCAAGCGCGATCCATCAGCTGGTCGCCAGGGACGATTTCATTCACCAAACCCCAGCGATTAGCCTCAGCCGCGTCGAACCAACGCCCGGTCAACAACAGCTCCATGGCGATGTGGTAGGGAATGCGTTTGGGCAGTTTGATCGAGGCCGCATCTGCCACGGTACCGGAGCGGATTTCCGGCAAGGCAAATGTCGCGTGATCCGCCGCCAGGATCATATCGGCGGAGATCGCCAACTCCAGCCCGCCCCCACAGGCGATGCCATTGACCGCTGCGATCACCGGCTTGTTCATGTCGCGCAGTTCCTGCAAGCCACCAAAGCCGCCAACGCCATAATCGCCATCCACCGCATCGCCATCGGCGGCAGCTTTGAGATCCCAACCGGGGCAAAAGAATTTTTCACCTCCACCGGTCAGGATTGCCACCCGCAACTCGGGGTCATCGCGAAAATCACGAAACACCTCACCCATCACCTTGCTGGTGGCCAGATCGATGGCATTGGCCTTGGGCCGATCCAGCGTCACTTCCAGAATGGCCCCCTCACGCCGGGTTTTCACTGGGCCGTGGTTTGTCACTGTATCACTCATCGCAAAATATCCTTTCTCCGCATCAGCGCATCCGCTGCCACGGCCCCTGTGGGCGTGCAGAGCAACGGGTTGATTTCAATTTCTTCCAGGCCAATCGCATCGGCCTGCACATAGTCCTGCACCGCCTGCACCGCCTGCAAGATGGCCGCGCGGTCGGCTGCGGGCTGGCCACGATAGCCCGCCAACAACCGAGAGATCTTTAGCCCGTCCAAAGCCGCATCGATTGCCGCCTCACTGGCCGGGATCAACAGCGACGTGCTGTCTTCCAGGATCTCCGTCAGGGTACCCCCGGCGGCCAGGGTCAGCACAAAGCCATGCGCAGGGTCCTTGACCACACCAATCAGCAGCTCCGCCACAGCACCTGTTACCATTTCCTCGACCAGAAACCGCTCGGCGGGCATCTGGCTGGCCGCTTCACTAACGGCCCCACCAGAGTTCAAATTCAAAGCAACCGCGCCGGCTTCGGTCTTGTGGGCAACGCCTTCACCTTTGAGAACCACCGGATAGCCAATGTCAGCCGCTGCCGCACGGGCCGCACCGGGGGATTTGGCACGGATCGATTTTGGCACCCGCAGCCCGTAATCCGACAGGCGCAGCTTGGCCTCCGCCTCCGGGATCAAACTGGGCGCTACCACGGGTGTCGGCAGCAACAGCGGATCTTCTGTCGCAGGCATAGGCTGACTGGCAGCGGCACAGGCCGCCAACGCCTCGCTGAGACCACAGAAAGGCACCACCCCGGACGCCATCAACTGCTCTGCCACCTCTTCGGGCAATAGCTCTGGCAGCGTCGCAACCATGGCGACATTGGCCCCTGTTGCGGCACGCGATCCGATCGCCGCCTCGATGGCGCAGTCCCAATCGCTGAGAGAACAGCGGTCACCCCGCGGGAAATCGACAATCAACAGGGTGATTGCCAGCGAGGGGTCCATCATTGCTGAGAACGCTCGCGTCATCGCCGGGCCGTCGCGCCAGATATAGGTGTGGTAATCCAGCGGATTGGCCAGGGCGACCATCGGCCCCAAAGCCGCGCGCAGGTCTGTCTGCTGGGTTTCGTTCAGCGGCGGGAAGACAACAGGCAGATCATGGCCGGTGTCCGCTGCAAGGCTGGCCTCACCACCGGAACAACTGATCGAGGCGAGACGATTGGACGGCAAGCGCCCCGTCACATGCAACAGCTTCAGTGTTTCCAGAAACGAGGGCAGATCATCCAGACGCGGAATGCCAAGGCGTGAGAGCAAAGCCTCAGCCCCCGCGTCCCCGCCCGCAAGCGAAGCGGTATGAGATATGGTCGCCGCCTGGGCCTCGGCGGATTTTCCAACCTTCAAGGCGATGATCGACTTGCCCAATGCGCAGGCCTTGGCCGCCAGCGCCTCAAAAGCGCGCAGATCGCCAAAACCCTCGATATGCAGACCCAGCGCAGTGACCCGGTCGTCTTCCAAGAGCGCCTCGCCAATGGCTGCAATGCCGGACTGCGCCTGATTACCCGCCGCCACCACATAGGCAATGGGCAGGCCCCGTGTCTGCATGGTGAGATTGATGGCGATATTGGAGCTTTGGGTGATCAGAGCGACGCCCTTTTCCACCCGCTTGCCGCCATGTTGATCCGGCCACAGCAGGGCCCCGTCGAGATAGTTGATGAACCCGTAGCAATTGGGCCCGAGGAACGGCATCTCGCCGGCCGCCTCCAGCAGTTGCGCCTGCAGATCCGCGCCCTCGGCATCTTCGGCCTGCGCTTCAAGGAAACCAGAGGCAAAGCAGACCGCACCACCGGCACCGCGTGCTGACAGGGCGCGCACCACCTCGATGGTGGCATAGCGGTTGACCCCAACAAATGTCGCATCCGGGGCCTCGGGCAGACTGGCAACATCTTTGTAGGCCTGCAGCCCCGCCAGCTCTTCCGCCTTGGGGTGGACGGGCCAGATCTGACCGTCAAAGCCCATCTTCTGGCACTGTTCGATTACCAGTTTGCACCAGGCCCCACCGCCAACCACGGCAATGGATTTGGGCCGAAACAGCCTATTTAGAGACTTCATCTTTGTTCATTCACCACTTTTGGCCCGGTCGATATGACCCAGATCCTGCTGCGGGTTGATCCGGTCACGCACACGCGTCTTGAGGTCCTTCACGTCGGGAAATCCCCCATCGCGTTTGCGCTCCCAGATCAGCTCATCATCCAGCGAGATCTCGAAGATCCCGCCGACCTCACCCGGAACCAGGCTCACCGCACCCAGCTGCTCCTGAAAAGTGGCGAGCAGCTCTTGCCCCATCCAGGCGGCGCGCAACATCCAGTTACAGCCGATGCAATAGGTGATGGTGATGGTTGGTTTTGCGGGTGAAGTCGTGGTCATTGTCAGCCTCCTAAAGCGCGTAGCATTTCGCGGCTGATGATATGACGTTGGATCTCGCTCGTCCCCTCCCAAATGCGTTCCACCCGGGCATCACGCCAAATCCGTTCCAGCGGCAGCTCATCCATCAGGCCCATGCCGCCGTGAATCTGGATCGCCTCATCGGCCACCATGGCCAGCATTTCGGTCGCCTTCAGCTTGGCCATGGACATGTCGCTCTCGGTGACGGTGCCCTGATCGAATTTCCAGCCCGCTTCCCAGGTCAGCAGATTGGCGGCCTTCAGCTCAGTTGCCATATCGGCCAGCTTGAAGGAGACGCCCTGGAACTTGCCGATCTGCTGGCCGAATTGCTTGCGTTCAACTGCATATTCAACCGAGTGCTGCAGCGCCCGCTCTGCCCGCCCCAAACAGGTGGCCGCCACCTGCAGACGGGTGGCCCCAAGCCAGGTATTGGCCACGTCAAAGCCCTTGTGCACTTCGCCCAGAATGGCAGAGGACGGCAGTCGGCAGTCATCAAACTCCAACACCGCATTGGAGTAGCCACGGTGGGACACATTGCGATAGCCCTCGCGCACGGAATAGCCCGGCGTGTCCTTATCGACAAAGAAGGCGGTGATCAGCTTTTTCTTGCCGCGCGGGGTGTCTTCTTCGCCGGTGGCCATAAAGACAATCGAGAAGTCGGCGATATCTGCGTGGCTGATGAAATGTTTGGTGCCGTTCAGGATCCAATCATCGCCATCCTGTTTCGCCGAGGCCGTCATGCCGCGCAGATCAGAGCCCGCCCCGGGTTCCGTCATTGCCAGGCAGTCCCATTTCTCGCCCTTCATGCAGGGATAGAGATATTTCTCTTTCTGCTCATCTGTGCCCGCCAGCAGAATGTTCGAGGGACGGGCCACGCAGGTCCAATGCAGCGCATAATTGGCGCGACCCAGCTCTTTTTCATACATCAGCCAGGACAGCGTATCGAGACCGGCACCGCCGACCTCTTCCGGCATATTGGCCCCATAAAGCCCAGCTTCCATCGCCTTTCCCTGGATCTCTTTGATCAGCTCCATCGGCAGGTGACCGGTACGCTCGACTTCCAGCTCATGCGGATAGAGCTCTTTTTCCACAAAGGCGCGGGTGGTCTCGACGATCATCGCCTGTTCTTCGGTCATGCCAAACTGCATCGCGCAATTCCTTCTGTTTCTCTTGCAGGTCAGTCTAGCGCCGGGCTAGAGTGACTTCGTGCAGGTATGGACGTTTTCATGCAAGATTGGGTAAAAGATCACGCCGCAGTGCAGCAGGTGGATCTGCTGTTGTTTGACGATTTCTCCGGTCACTGCCTGGCCAACACGGTCGAGCCAATGCGCGCCGCCAATACCCTGGCCGGGCGTGATCTCTATGCCTGGCGGTTTCTGACGGTGGATGGCGGCTCTGCCACATCTTCTGCCGGAATGGAGGTCCGTCCACATGCAAAATTGTCTGCTTGCCGGGGGGATATGCTGATTGCCTTGCCCAGCTATCGCTACCAGCGCTTTGCCAATCAGGATGTGCTGCGCGGATTGCGGGCCGGGGCCAGCCGCTATCAGGTGATGGCCGGCTTTGATGCCGGGGCCTGGTTGCTGGCCGCCGCCGGATTGCTGGACGGACGACGCGCCACCATCCACTGGGAAGAACTGCCGGGCTTTGCCGAGGATTTCCCCCAGGTCCAGGCCAAACGTCTGCGCCATGTGCAGGACGGCAATCGCATCACCTGTTCCGGCGCGCTGGCCGCCTTTGACCTGATGATGGAGCTTATTGGTCAGACCCAGGGGCAGGCGCTGCGACTTGAGGTTGCCGCCCTGTTCATGAGCCCGGAAATAGGTGGGGCCCAGGCTACGCCAACCAGCGGCGGGTTGGCCCGCAGTGGCTCTGTCGCGCGCGCACTGGGGCTGATGCAATCCAACATCGAGACCCCCCTGAGCATTGTTGAGATCGCCCGCCAGGTGGGCCGCAACCGCAAAGATCTGGAACAACGTATGAAGGCGCAATTGGGGGCCACGCCACAGGCGATCTACCGGCGTTTACGGCTGATACAGGCCAGAAAGCTTGTGTTAGAGACAGAACTGAGCGTGGCCGAGATCGCCCTGCGCGCAGGATACGAGGACCCCAGCGCCATGACCCGCGCCTATCGACAGGAATTTGGGGCCACCCCACGACAGATGCGGTTTGAGGCGGGGTAAGCGGTGCCCTCGGCCCCTGTGACACGATGAGCCGCCGCCCGGCAGGGGCTCATCGCCGGGACCTATCCAAACATCCGCTTTTTGCGGGCGCGGGTTTCGGCGGTGGCCTCTGCGCTGCCATCATGGAAGGTGCCAAACCAGCGGTCCCAGGGCATCTCCTGGTTGCCGTAGTTGCACTCATAATAGCGGTGATGCAGCTGGTGATAAAAGGTGCCCAGCGCCAACCAGCGCTTGTCCTTGACCAACAGGTCTTCATAGCCGGTATGGGTCATCGCCGCACCCGGCCCCTGGAACACGATGTGAAAGTAGAGATGGATCGGATGGCTTGCCACAACCCAGTGGATGCACAGCGTGGTCAGGTAGATAAAATGCTCCACCGGGTGCATGGAAAACCCGGACCAGGGACCGATATTGACGTTGCGGTGATGCAGGGAATGCACGCGCCTGTACAGAAACGGCTGATGCAGCAGCCGATGCACCCAGTAGAAATGAAAGGCCGACCACATCGGTATGATCACCAGAAAAGCCAGGAACCAGATCGGGTTTTGCGTGAATGTAATCACCGGCGTATAGCCATTGGCCATCAGCCACATGGTCACAACCTGAAACAGGGTCAGTTGCAAGACACCTGAGCCCAGCGACCAGAACATATTGTCCTTCACCTGATCGCTGAAATCCCACAGCTTGTTGTTGCGGCCCTGCTCCCGGCGCTCGAACTTGAGCTTTTTGCCCTGGCCCTTGCGCATATAGAAATACCAGTGCAGCCCCCCGGCAACGACAAAGATCATCACAAAATTCACCAGCCAGATCTGCGCGATCCAACCCAAGGCAAAGCTCTGCGCGGTCTCAAGCGAGGGATAAAAGAACCACCACAGCACCACGGCCAACCCCAATATCAGCACCCGCTCGCTGAGCGTCAGCCAATTGCGCATCAGCCATCGGAATAGAAAACCCGGGTTGGGTGGCCATTGAAACACCGAAGGATTTTGCAGCGGCAAATCCGGGTGATAATTCCAATCCCGCCCCATATCCTGCATTTGCTCGGGTGCTTGCCCCGATGCCGAATTGCCCTGGTCAAATTCGGGGGTGATATCTGTCATCTTGCTTTCTCCCTACGGACCTTGCCTGGGACCGTCTCCATTCGTCTCAAAGGTTGCTTACTAGTGATGCAGCGGCTGCCACTTATCGAGTGCCTCCAGGAATTTCTCTTTCTCCCCCGCATGCATGGAGATGTTTGTCTCCGCATAGGGGAAGTTGCCCGCCGTCACCTCACGGTGAAACTGGCCCAGGGCCGCGACTCGCTCGGTATGGATCTGCTTGTGAAGCCGGCCAACCTGACCAAAGGCATGGGCGTGTTTGGGAGGCTTGTCTTCTTCATTCGCCTCGCCGCAGACATCGGCGACAAAGGAAAAGACTGCATCACCGCCCAGACCTGAGCCCAGCGAAAAGGTCACCACCGAGGTCATGTTATTGACGGCTTCCAGCACTTCTTCTGCAATGCATTCAGCCTCGACGGCAAAAACGCCCACATCTTCCATCCGTTTTAGGGTGGTCCAGATCTGCATCGCCTCTTCTGCCTTGCGACCAAAGGCACGCAAGCCGCCACAGTGATGGCTGAACGTCGGGATCAACCCGATGTGGCTTTGCACCGGAATGCCTTCCCGTGCCATGCGCTCCATCACGTCGAAAGACCGCAGAGTGTAGTACATGTCGGCCCCGCGCCGCATCGCCTCAAAGGCATGGGCGATGATTTCGTCATCGCTGCCAAACTGGGCCCAGCTGGATCCGGCCCCGGTAAAATGGTTTGGTGCCAGTGCACGCACATCCTCCATCTGTTCGGTACCGACAACCAAAAGATCGATGCCTGCATCGACGCAGGCGCGGATCTGATCCCGATCACCTGGGTTCGCCATCGACAGCGTGGTGCCCGACCCTTTTAGGCCCTTCAGGTCGGCAACCGTGTAGTTGCGCCTGGCCGGAGTGCGACTGAAATCATAGATTCGTTTCATGTGGATGGGGCCTTTCTCTGCGGAGGTCTTGTAATCCGGTTGATAAGGCATCCCTTTCGGCTCGACTGGTTCGCCAGCCGAGGATCGGAGTAGCCAAAATGACCTGAAAACAAGCTCTAATTATGCCTATGTCGCGTAGGTGGACCCTTCTTCGTCCAGGATCAGCTTGATCTCGCGCAGATGCGCCTCGGCCTGCGATGGGTAGTCTTCCAACTCTTGTGCCGTTTTCTCTGCAATCTCATCCGACAGGATGCGTAGCTTTTGCCCGGTCTGCAACGCCCGGATATAGGTCTCGGCAGCGCGCTCAAAATAGTAGAGCCGGTTCAAGGTATCCGCCGGGTCAGAGCCGATCACCAGCACGCCGTGATTGCCCATGATCATGACCTTCTGCTTGGGATCCGTCAGCATCGCGGCACAGCGCGCGCCCTCATCCTCAAAGGCCAATCCACCATAGCCAACATCGATCACATAGCGATTGAAGAACGTGGCGGTGTTTTGATCGATCGGCGGCAGGCTGCTGTCGGCCAGCGAGGCCAGAACCGTGGCATGAATCGAATGCACATGCATCACGCAGCGCGCCTGCGGGCACAGCCGATGGATCGAGCCATGCAACCCCCAGGCGGTGGGATCCGGCGCGCCGGGCTTGTCCATGGTCTCGGGATCATTGGCGTCCAGCAGAAGCAGATTCGAGGCGGTGATGCGGGCAAAATGCATCTGGTTGGGGTTCATCAGAAACTGAGAGCCGTCGTCGTTCACCGCCAGGCTGAAATGATTGGCCACACCTTCGTGCATGTTGAGCCGTTCCACCCAGCGGAAACTGGCCGCCATATCCACGCGCTCCTGCCAGTGATCAATATTGGGACGCAGTTCGGTGACGCTCATCTTCGGGCTCCTTGGGTCATGCAATTAGGCGTTTTTTCGATTGCCCAAAACCTGAGCCGCAAAGACCTTTTTGACCAGCGAAAAAAATGCCGGCTTGCCATTAGCACAGCTTATGGCAAACTTATGCGATGAAAAATTCTCTCCCTCCTCTTGGCTGGCTGCGTACTTTCGAGGCCGCAGCCAGGCACCTGTCCTTCACCGGCGCGGCGCATGATCTCAACATGACGCAAAGCGCGGTGTCACAGCAGATCAAGGGATTGGAATCGCATTTGGGGAAAACCCTGTTTCATCGCCGCCCAAGGGTGTTGGAGCTGACGCCAACAGGATCCACCTACCTGCCAGTGGTGCGCGAGGCCTTTCGGACCCTGACCAATGGCACCCGCGCCATCTCCGGCCCGCAAAAAAACGTGGTCCAGGTGCAATCCAACATTTCCTTTGCAGTGCAATGGCTGTCGCCCCGGCTGGGTCGGTTCTACGATGCCCACCCGGATGTATTGCTGAATATCTCGACTGAGATCTGGGAGCCTCGCGACATGGCCGAAGGGGCCGATGTGGAAATCCGCTTTTCATTGGGACTGGCGGATACGGTGCGTGGCGAACTGCTGCACCGTGATCACTATTACCCGGTCTGCGCCCCGGGCTATGAGGTGGCGCTGGAAGAGTTGCACCAACACCGGTTGTTCGACTGTGCCAACCTGATGGCCAATTTCCCTGCCTGGGCAGAGGATCAGGGCCTGCCCTGGCCCAACAACCCGCCTGTGACCTATGCCACCACCTATATGGCCTGCCTGCCTGCCGTGATGGCCGGGGCCGGGGTTGGGATGGGGCATGACATCATGGTGGGCGAATTGATCCGGCAGGGGCGCCTGATCGCCCCTTTTGCCCATCGCGTTCCCGTGCCAGAGGCCTATTATCTACTGACCGCCGCACAGGCGGAACACTCCCCCAGTGCCCGCGCCTTTGCCAATTGGCTACGGCAGGAAATGGCGCAGGAAAGCTATGGCAGCCAAGACTGGCCCGAAGGGTTCAAGCCCTAGACTTCTGCCGCTCCCTGTTGGCCTGCGCAGCAAGCCAGCGTGTGATCAGGATGGTCCGCAGGACGGCCATAAAAACGCAATGACCGACAGCATCGCAACAAATGGAGCTGCAATGGGACCCGAGGCGGTCATGATCTGGAACAGTCCGATCAAACACCAAAAACGATAACCCAGGTTACTGCGGACGGCGGGTTATTTCGTACGACTGGGCACCCAGGCATAGCCATTGTCACACAGAATATAGGCCTCGCGCAGCCCATGCGGTTTGTCCCTTGGCTGCTGCAGAATGGTATAGCCTGCGGCCTTGGCCCGCTGTGCCGCAAGGTCAGGGTCGCTGTCATAAAGCCGGATCTCGAGACCTGCGCCACGCGGTGGGGTCTCCGGCAATAGCCCCAGCAAAGGATTGGCCCCGTAGGTGGCATCACTGTGCAGCTGAAACAGCTGATCCCCATAGCGAATGATTGCAAAATCCTGGGTTGGCTGATGCGCCTTCATCCCAAAAAAAGTCTCTAAAAAGGCGGTTTCGGTCATCACATCGCGCACCAACAGGTTTAGCCCAATACCTTTCAAAGATCTGCCAAAGCTGTCAGCATCCACCGTTTCGTAATTCATTTCCGACCACCAATCCTCGTCTTGCAGGGATGTTTTCAAAATTTCCCGACACGCCGCCCAGCCCGTCATCCTTCTGATAATCAATAAGGTCTTTCTGGATCGAGCGAAGAGTACGGGCTTGCACTCTGCCTCGCAATCATAACAATTGGCACATGACAGACATCGCATTCCCCAGCTGGCCCGACACCGCCCCCGATTTGATCAATGTTGCAGCAGGACGCGCGCCCGCCGATACGGTGATCCGTCAGGGCAAATGGGTCAATGTTCACACCCGTGAAGTTCTCGACAATCATGATATTGCCATCAAATCCGGCCGCATTGCCTATGTCGGCCCTGACGCGAGCTATTGCACCGGTCCAGACACCCAGGTGATCGAAGCCAAGGGCCGCTACATGGTGCCAGGCCTCTGTGATGCGCATATGCATATTGAATCCGGCATGCTGACCCCGGCTGAATTTGCCCGCGCGGTGATCCCCCATGGCACCACTTCGATGTTCACCGATCCACACGAGATCGCCAATGTGATGGGTCTCGAGGGTGTGCGGCTGATGCATGACGAAGCGCTGATGCAGCCCGTCAACATCTTCACCCAGATGCCCTCCTGTGCGCCCTCTGCGCCGGGGCTGGAAACCACTGGGTTTGAAATCTCCGCCGAGGACGTGGCCGAGGCCATGCAATGGCCCGGGATCATCGGTCTGGGCGAGATGATGAACTTTCCGGGTGTGGCCAATGCCGACCCGCAAATGCTAGCGGAGATCGCGGCGACTCAGCGGGCCGGCAAGACCGTTGGCGGGCATTATGCCTCGCCGGACCTGGGGCCGAATTTTGCCGCCTATGCCGCTGGCGGGCCTGCGGATGACCACGAAGGCACCTGCGAAGCAGACGCCATTGCCCGAATGCGGCAGGGCATGCGCGCCATGGTGCGACTGGGCTCTGCCTGGTACGATGTTGAGGCCCAGATCACCGCCATCACCGAAAAGGGCCTGGACCCGCGCAACTTCATCCTGTGTACGGACGACAGCCACTCGGGCACCCTGGTCAACGACGGCCATATGAACCGGGTGGTGCGCCATGCCATCGACTGCGGCTGTGATCCGCTGATCGCCCTGCAGATGGCAACCATCAACACCGCCACTCATTTTGGGCTGGAGCGCGACATTGGCTCAATCACACCGGGGCGGCGCGCCGATGTGATCTTGACCTCAGATCTAAAAACCCTGCCCATCGAACTGGTGGTGGCGCGCGGTCAGATCGTCGCGGATTCAGGCTCTATTACGGTGGATTGCCCGCATTTTGACTGGCCCGACCATGCCCGTGGCACCGTGCATCTGGGCCATGAGCTGGGCGCGCAGGACTTTGAGATCCAGGCCCCAGAGGGCGCCAATGCGGTCACCGCGAACGTGATTGGCATGGTGGAAAACCAGGCCCCGACCAAAGCGCTGAAGGCAGAGCTGCCGGTGCGCGATGGATTGGTCGAAGGCGAAGGCGAGACCTGTCAGATCGCGCTGGTGGAACGCCACCGCGCAACCGGCAACGTCACCAATGCCTTTGTTTCGGGGTTTGGCTATCAGGGCAAGATGGCCATGGCCTCGACCGTGGCCCATGACAGCCATCACATGATCGTGGTCGGCACTGATCGTGCACAGATGGCGCTGGCGGCCAATCGCCTGGCCGAAGTTGGCGGCGGCATCACCATCTTCCGCGATGATGAGGAACTGGCGCTGGTCGAACTGCCCATTGCCGGATTAATGTCCGACAGCCCCGCCACCGAGGTTGCCGCCAAGGCGCAGAAGCTGGTCGATGCAATGGAGAGTTGCGGTTGCGCCCTGAACAATGCCTATATGCAGCATTCCCTTTTGGCCCTGGTGGTGATCCCGGAACTCAGGATTTCTGACCTTGGCCTTGTTGACGTGCGTTCCTTTGAGATGATTCCGGTGATCGAGCCCCTTACATGACCCCAATTGCCCCAACAGCATATATCAAACACCCCGAAGCGCCCGCCGCCGACAGCTTTACCGATGCTGCCGCTGCTGTGGCGCGGCTGGAAGAGCTTTACGAACAGGCGACCAGTTTTCTCTGTGATGAGTTCATCCGCAGCATGGCCGAAACAGATAAAGGGGATCAGCGCATTCGTGCCTTTTACCCTGAGATCAGTTTCACCACCTCCAGCTTTGCCCAGGTGGACAGCCGTCTCAGCTTTGGCCATGTCTCGGCTCCCGGAACCTATGCCACCACGGTGACGCGGCCGGATCTGTTTCGCAACTACCTGACCCAGCAGATTGCCCTGCTGGTCAAGAACCACGGCCAGCCGGTCACCATCGCTGCCTCGCAGACCCCGATCCCGGTGCATTTCGCCGTCGCTTCACGCCCGGATCTGACCGTCCCACAGGAAGGTGCGGCCGGTTTCACCCTGCGCGATGTCTTTGATGTGCCCGATCTGGCCACCACCAATGACGACATCGTCAATGGCACCTATCAGGCGGAAGATGGCATCGGGCCGCTGTCGTTGTTCACCGCCCAGCGCGTCGATTACTCCTTGGCTCGGCTGGCCCATTACACCGCGACAGCACCAGAGCATTTCCAGAACCACGTGCTCTTTACCAACTACCAGTTCTACGTCGCCGAGTTCGAAGCCTATGCCCGCGCCCAGCTGGCCGATCCGAATTCTGGCTACACCAGCTTTGTCAGCACCGGCAACCATGAGATCACGCAGGCCGAGGGCGTCATCCCGGAGATCGCCAAACTGCCGCAAATGCCGACCTATCACCTGAAACGGGCCGACGGCAAAGGCATCACCCTGGTCAATATCGGCGTCGGACCGTCAAATGCCAAAACCGCCACCGATCACATCGCGGTGCTGCGGCCCCATGCCTGGATGATGGTGGGCCATTGTGCCGGCCTTCGAAACACTCAGGCGCTGGGTGATTTTGTACTTGCCCATGCCTATTTGCGCGAAGATCACGTGCTCGACGATGACCTGCCGGTCTGGACCCCGATCCCGGCGCTGGCCGAAATCCAGATCGCGCTGGAACAGGCGGTGGCCGAAGTAACGAAATACGAGGGCTATGACCTCAAGCGCATCATGCGGACGGGTACCGTCGCCACCATCGACAACCGCAATTGGGAACTGAGGGATCAATCCGGCCCGGTTCAGCGGCTCAGTCAGTCGCGCGCTGTGGCCTTGGATATGGAAAGCGCCACCATCGCCGCTAACGGCTATCGCTTTCGCGTCCCCTACGGCACGCTGCTTTGTGTGTCGGACAAACCGCTGCACGGCGAGCTCAAGCTGCCTGGCATGGCCTCGGACTTCTACCAGACCCAGGTTGCGCGTCATTTGCAGATCGGGATAAATGCCATGGAGCGGCTCAGGTCGATGCCGCTGGAGCGCCTTCACAGTCGGAAATTGCGCTCCTTTGACGAAACTGCCTTCCTGTAGAGTGAGTTTTCCACCGTTTTTTGCAAAAAACCGCTGGTTTCTATGGTCTTTTGCAACACTACTCGTTGTGTTCCTACACAACATAACGATAATGTTGCGCAATGAGGCCCCACAGTTCGGGCAGTTTTAAGGAGATCTGAGAATGTCCAAACCGATGACAAAAACCCAGCTTGTTGCCACTCTGGCTGAGGAAATGGGCGAAGATAAAAAGACAGCAGGCGCGGCTCTGGAAGCCGTTTGCGCGCTGATCACACGCGAAGTGTCCGGCGGCGGTGCCGTGACTCTGCCCGGCGTTGGCAAAATCTATTGCCGTGAGCGCCCCGAGCGCGAAGTGCGCAACCCCGCCACCGGCGAGAAGTTCATGAAGGAAGCCGACAAGGTTGTGAAAATGACCATTGCCAAGGCCCTGAAAGACAGCGTCAACGGCGAAGCCTGATACCGGGAACAGTCCCGATCAGAGCTATCGAGATCAGGGGTCGCCTTTGGCGGCCCTTTTTTGTTGCCCCAGCCTAGCTCTGGCCCTGCTCTGGCCTGACCCCTATCCTGACCAAATCACGACTTTGTACCAATGCACGAATTTTCATTCCCAGTGATGGCCAGCCTTGCTACAGATCTGCGCAATGCGGGGCTTTGAGAAGGCATCACCCATGGATCTGCGCGCAATTGCTATGGGGCTCACCTTTGCCTTCATGTGGTCATCGGCCTTTACCTCGGCCCGGATCATCGTGATGGATGCCTCGCCGCTGTTTTCTCTGGCCGTGCGCTTTCTCATCTCTGGCCTGATCGGTGTCGCCATTGCGCGTGCTCTGGGACAGACATGGCGACTGACACCCGGACAATGGCGCGCCACGGTGATCTTTGGCATTTGTCAGAACGCGCTATACCTGGGCCTGAACTTTGTGGCCATGCAATGGATCGAGGCCTCGCTGGCGGCGATCATCGCCTCGACCATGCCTCTGTTGGTAGCACTCGCGACCTGGGGTCTTTATGGGGACCGGCTGCGGCCTTTGGGTGTGGCCGGATTGGTCGCAGGTATTGCGGGTGTTGCCCTGATCATGGGCACCCGGATCGGCGCCGGGGTTGATCTTTTTGGCGTCGCGCTCTGCGTGATCGGTGTGCTGGCGCTGGCCGTGGCGACCCTGGCCCTGCGCGGGGCCACCTCGGGGGGCAACTTCATGATGGTGGTGGGGCTGCAGATGCTGATCGGGTCTGCGCTGCTGTTCGTCGCCGCCCCCTTGAGCGAAGAGATCTTTGTCAATCCAACCCTGCGCCTGGGCCTGGCCTTTGCCTATACCACTATTGTGCCGGGGCTGATGGCCACCTTTATCTGGGTGCTGCTGCTCAACCGGATCGGGGCCATTCGCGCTGCCACCTTTCACTTTCTCAACCCGGTGTTTGGCGTCGCCGTCGCCAGCGTGATGCTGGGCGAAAAACTCGGGCCTCTTGATATCCTGGGCGTGGCTGTGGTCACCCTTGGTATTCTCGCGGTCCAGCTGTCACGCCAGCCCAAACCCGCCGCATCTCACCAGGCGGACAGTGGCAAGGCCCCGACATAGGGCCCAGTATCAGGTCAATTCAAACACGGGGACGCGAGCCGGCTGAAATGTCATTTGCATTTTCGCCGCGACCTCCCATCTTTGGCACAACAGCGAACAGAGCGGCGCAACGACAAAAGCCGCAACAGGACGGAGGATTTCATGACCAGATATACCAAAGACCCCGCAGCTATCGCCGCCCTCTCGCAAGAGGAATTCTATGTCACTCAGCAATCTGGCACCGAACGTCCCGGCACCGGCAAGCTGCTATCCAACAAAGAGGTCGGCATCTACGTCGATATCGTCTCGGGTGAGCCGCTCTTTGCTTCTGGTGACAAATACGAATCCGGCTGCGGCTGGCCCAGCTTTACCAAACCGATTGAACCCACCCATGTGAGCGAATTGGAAGACCGGGCCCTGGGCATGATCCGCACCGAAGTGCGCTCGACCCATGGTGACAGCCATCTGGGCCATGTCTTTCCCGATGGTCCGGTCGATCGCGGCGGGCTTCGCTACTGCATCAACTCGGCCTCCTTGCGCTTTGTACCGCTGGCAGAGATGGCTGCCGAAGGCTATGCAGACTATATAAACCAAGTGGAGGATGGATCATGAGTGTGACGGAACGCGCCGTACTTGCAGGGGGTTGTTTTTGGGGCATGCAGGATCTGATCCGCAAGCGCAAAGGCGTGGTCGACACCCGCGTCGGCTATACCGGCGGCGATGTGGCCAATGCCACCTACAAGAACCATGGCACCCACGCCGAGGGCATCGAAATCATCTATGACCCCAGCCAGACCTCCTATCGGGAGCTGTTGGAGTTCTTCTTTCAGATCCACGACCCCACCACCCAGAACCGCCAGGGCAACGATCTGGGGATGAGCTATCGCTCAGCCATCTACTATGTTGACGAGGTGCAAAAATCCGTCGCCCTCGACACTATCGCTGATGTTGAGGCCTGCGGGTTGTGGCCCGGCAAGGTGGTGACCGAGGTCGAAGCCGTAAGCGAATTCTGGGAGGCCGAACCCGAACACCAAGATTATCTGGAGCGACGTCCAGATGGCTATACCTGCCACTTTGCCCGCCCCGACTGGGTGCTACCAAAACGCGATACTGCGGCTGAATAACCCAAGTTAGAGCCGATTTTCGACTGATCTGAACCATGAAAATGGCCCGCCCTGTCAGGCGCGGGCCATCGCGATACCAACGCACCTCAGCCCTTGGCCACCCGGGGACGACCGCTGGCCTCTACCGTCAGTGTTGCCTCGACAAAGACCTCTCGCGCTTCGACCTCTGCGGTGCGAATGTCGCGCGTCACATGAATATGGATGTCTTCGGCCCCTGCCGCTTCTGCCTCAGCGCGCGCCTCTGCTTCCAAGGCCCGTTCCAAGACGGCAAGCGCCTCTTCAGAGCCGGGATAATCCTGAGGGCCAGTCTCCAGATGGACCCGAAACTTGCCCTCTGCGGGGCTGGTGACACTGCCACTGCGCCGCATGGTGACACGGCCCACCACCGCGCCAATTGCATTGGCCACGCCTGCATGTTCCGGCAATAGCATGTCACATTTCAGCTGCTCGCCCACCGCCGGATAATAGCTGGATGCCGAGGCCCCCAGCCCGACCACATCAATGTTCATCGCGATCTCCAGCGCCAGAATGCCGCGATGCGAGGCCAGCCCGCGCTGGGTCAACACATGACGCGCCAGCTGCGCGGGGGGCAGATCAAAGGCCTGCGCTTCTTCGGCAAAGGCAGATTCCAGCAGCGTCAATGTGGTCTGCTCCGTCAGCTGATCCACAATCATCTGCGCCAGTGCCTGGGCGTCCGGGGCCAGACACTCACCAGAGCCGACCCGACGTCGGGCCAAAAGCGTCAGCGCCTTTTCCGCCGCCGCACCATCCCAGGCCGCAACCCGTCCCAGCACATGGCTGGCATCCGATGGGGTCACACCCGAGACCTGCACCAGGCCACGATCCACCAGGCGGCCCAGCGCGCCCTGCTCCATCCGGGTGCGCAAAATCGCCCCCAGAGGATGTACTTGGGTGCCGATCCGTCCCAGCAATGTATGTTCACGCTCGCCCAGCCCCGCTGCTGGCAGGCCAAGCACCGCACGCACGAACTTGCCATCATGTTCGCCCACCACCGGCGCATTAAGCTGCTTGTCCAGCGCCGCATGCACCACCTCCGGCGCCTCAGCAGCAATCAAGGAGATAGGGACCAGGCGACGCGGGCCCAGCGTCAGCCCTCCCTGCAAGCCGCTACTTTGCATATGCACCTGACTGTCGCCGCCTAGGCCCGTCGTGCGCATCGCCACCGCCTCGACCATGGTGCGGAACTCGCCGACCCGTGCACCCGCGGGATCAATCGCCGGCTTGCCATCTCGGATCAGCGCCACATCGGTGGTGGTGCCGCCAATATCACTGACCAGCGCATTCTCTACCCCCGTCATCCATCGCGCGCCCACAATCGAGGCCGCCGGACCGCTGAGGATGGTTTCAATAGGCCGCTCTCGGGCCTGCTCTGCGGACATCAGGGCCCCGTCGCCGCGCACAACCATCATCGGAGCCGTCACCCCCAGCTCGACCAAGGTATCCTGCGCCCGGCCAATCAGGCGATCAATCATCCCAATCAGTCGTGCGTTCAACACTGCAGTGACCGCGCGTTTCGGGCCGTTCAGCTTGGCCGACAGCTGATGCGAACAGGTCACCGGTGCCTGGGTCATCTCGGAAATAATCCTTGCAGCCTCCAGCTCATGGGCAGGATTGCGGGTGGCAAAGACCGAAGCCACAGCAAAGCCGGATACCCCTGCCGCATGTGTCTCTAAAAAGGCACGAAGCGCCTCTGTATCCAATGGGGTGGCTTCGCCGCCTGCATGATTATGTCCTCCCGCCAGCACCAGCGCCGGGTCGCCCTTCAGCGCATCCTTCAACCCATGGCGCTCCAAATCCGCCTCGCCGAAGCCGATATAGATCAGCGCCACACGCCCGCCCTGACCTTCAACCAGCGCATTTGTTGCCAGGGTGGTGGACAGGGCCGCCATCGAGACATCCGCCGCCACACAGCCAGATTGCTCCAGGACTGCCCGAATAGCGCCCCCTACCCCGATGGCCAGATCGGCGCGGGTGGTCAGGGATTTGGCCGAGGCAATGACCTCTTTCTCGTCACGGATCAGCACCGCATCCGTATAGGTTCCGCCGGTATCGACGCCCAATAGCAAGGTCATTCTACTACTCCAGTCCATTCGCCGAAATGGTCTAACGCCTATTTGAGACGCGTCCATCCTGTTTGCGTCATGAAAGCTGTTGAACGGCCCATTGCGCCGCGTCGGCCACCGTGGGATCACCATCCTGCACCAGCCCCTCAGCCACCGCCCGTAAATGCGGCACCCCCGAATTCCCGATGGCATAGAGCACATTGCGCACAAAGCGATCCCGCCCCACCCGTTTGATCGGCGAGCCCGAGAAAAACGCGCGAAACCTCGCATCATCCAGAACCGCCAGCTCTGCCAGTTTCGGCGCTTCCAGTTCTGCCCGCGCCGCATAGCGCAGATCGCTGGCGGCAACGGCAAACTTGTTCCAGGGACAGGCCGCAAGACAATCGTCACAACCATAGATCCGATTGCCCAGCTTGCCGCGCAGCTCTTCGTCAATCGGGCCTTTATGTTCGATGGTAAGATAGGAAATACAGCGCCGCGCATCCAGTTTGTAAGGCGCCTCAAACGCCTCTGTCGGGCAGGCCGCAAGACAAGAGCGACAAGAGCCGCAGCGATCCTGCTCAGGCCCATCCACCGGCAGATCCAAAGTCGTGAAAACAGAGCCTAAAAAGGCCCAGTTCCCCCATTCCCGGCTCACCAGATTGGTATGCTTGCCCTGCCAGCCCAGGCCTGCCGCCTCTCCCAAGGGTTTTTCCGGCACCGGCGCGGTGTCGACAAAGACCTTCACCTCTGCCGCTTCATCCTGCTTTTTGGCCTCTTCGATCAGCCAGCGCGCCAGACGCTTCAGACGTTTCTTGACCAGATCATGATAGTCCTTGTTGCGGGCATAGACCGAGACTGCTCCGCGATCCGCACAGCCTATCACCGCCATCGGATCCTCTACGGGCGTATAACTTTCGGCCAGCATGATCACCGATCGCGCCTCAGGCCACAACACCTGCGGGGCCCCGCGCCAATGGCTGCGCTCCTGCATCCAGCCCATCTGCCCATGATAGCCCTTGTCGAGAAACTGCTGCAGCCGCTCTGGCACCTGTGGCACATCCCAGGGACGACAGATCTTGCAGGCCACAAACCCCTCTGTCAGCGCCTGCTCTACCAGGCGCGCCTTGAGATCAGATCCGTTTTTCATTTGGCCAAAAATATCCTCCGGGGGTGAATTGCCTTTGCCAAAAGGCGAAAGGGGGCAGACAGCCCCCTTAGTGTGCCAGTTTCCTCATTGTGACAGCCCCACAGCTGAGACGCCAGCCTCTCAGAAATCGAGGTCGGCATAATGCGCGGGCGGGCGAAAGCCCGAAATCTGATCCGCCAGGATCGACCGGAAGGCCGGGCGCGACTTGATCTTGGCGTACCAATCCTTCACCGCCGCTGACCGGTTCCAATCCACATCCGAAATATAATCCAGCGACGACAGATGCGCCGCAGCGGCAAAATCGGCCAGGCTCATCTGATCTCCGGCCAGCCAGCGGCGGTGATCCAGCAACCAGGCCATATAGTCGAGGTGATACTTGATCGCTTTGGCCCCGGCCTTGACGTTCTTGCTGTCGGGATAGCCCGCACCGGTCACCTTCTTGTTGACCCGCTCATACAGCAACTTTGAGGTCACCTCGCTGTGAAACTTGTCGTCAAACCAGCTGACGATCCGGCGCACCTCAAAGCGGCCGTCGGGATCGCTGGGCATCAAGGGCGGCGTTGGACGGGTCTCCTCCAGATATTCGCAGATCGCCGCACTTTCAGACATCATCTTGCCATCCAACCGGATCACCGGAACCTTGCCCGCCGGGTTGCGGCGCAGAAAATCCGGATCCGCCTCCCAATAGCGCTCCTCGACCAATTCGACTTCGATCTTCTTTTCCGCCAACGACAGGCGAACCTTGCGACAAAAGGGCGAAAGAGGGACATGATAAAGACGTGCCATGGGCCGTATTCAACTCCAAATCAGGCGGCGGGGATCAAGTCCAGCAATGCCTGTTGTGTGGCAAAACTTCAATCCTGGAAACAGCCTGCCCGCCCATCTGCGCGAATGGTGGCCGCTCCGTCCTGAATTTGCGCCGCGCGGCGGCTCACAAACCTGCTGGGCCGCGCCGCAGAGCGTTCTTTTGGATTGGGCAACACGGCGGCAATCAGCGCGGCCTGCCGGGCGGTCAGCGCCTCGGGCCCAACCCCAAAATAATGCCGCGCCGCCGCTTCGGCGCCAAAAATCCCCTCATCCATCTCGGCCACATTGAGATAGACCTCCAGAATGCGCTGTTTACTCCAGACCGCTTCGACCAGCGGCGTCAAAAGCGTTTCCAGGGCCTTGCGCCCCCAGCTGCGCCCCTGCCACAAAAAGACATTCTTGACCACTTGCTGCGACAGGGTCGAACCACCCCGACGCCCGCCCTCGGCCAGGGCTGTCCGAATGGCCTGAACATCAATCCCCCAGTGCTGGCAAAACCGCGCATCCTCTGCTGCCACCACAGAGCGCGCCAGAACCGGTGCCATATCTGCAAGCGGCACCCACTCCTGATCAATATCGCCCAACCGGCGCTTCTCGCTCCAGATCGTATGGGTTGTGGGTGGGTTCACCACCGAAAACAACAGCACCAGGAACAGCGCAACCAAAGCTGCGACCAGCCCCACCCGCAAAAGCCACCGACGCAGCCAGCGCCAGGGACGCATCATATGCGCCCAAAGCCAGGATCCGACTGCCTGCCGCTTTTTTGTTTTCTTTGCCGCCTTTGCCATACCCCTCTATAGGCCACAGTCCTGCCGGGAACCAACCGGGAAACGTCATCTGACGGCACGCTCCGGACTTTGGCAAAAATCCGCCCTTCCCAACAAAAAAGCCCCGCAAGCGACCAGCTTGCGGGACAAATTAACAGCGATCGGACAGGATTTACTCGGCCGGAACGGCGGCCCGCTCCAGGCTGATCGGATGCGGCAGCTTGTCCAGCATCTCGGTTGGGCAAACCTGAAGGAAGTTGCCCTGCTCAAGATCCCAGTTCTGCAGAATTTCCGCGGCCTTGCGGCTGCCGGTTTCCTCCAGATGACGCTCCACCAGGGTTTTCAACTCAGCCTCCCAATGATTCACCGTCACCGGGCAGGTCACCAAACCTTCCATGTTCATCATGGTTTCCGCCTTGCCTTCGGGATCATAGAGATAGGCCATACCGCCTGTCATGCCTGCGCCAAAATTGGCCCCGATGCTGCCCAGGATCACCGCAACACCACCAGTCATGTATTCGCAGCCACAAGCGCCACAACCCTCGATCACCACTTTGGCCCCTGAGTTGCGCACGGCAAAGCGTTCACCGGCGCGACCGGCGGCAAAGAGATAGCCATCGGTGGCCCCATACAGAACGGTATTGCCGACGATGGTGTTTTCGCTGGCAGTTAGCGGCGAGGACATCGGCGGGCGCACCACAATGGTGCCGCCCGACAGGCCCTTGCCCACATAGTCATTGGCATCGCCCGAGACTTCCAGCTTCAGACCCGGGGCCGCAAAGGCACCCAGAGACTGCCCGGCAGAGCCCTGCAGCTTCACCGTCAGATGATCCGGCTGGAAGGCATTGCGCATGCCAAAGTTCTGCACGATGTGGCTCGAGGTGCGGGTGCCCACGGTCCGATGGGTGTTTTGCACCGCATAGGAGAGCTGCATCTTTTCGCCGTCCTGCAAAAAGCGGGCGGCGTCGCGCACGATTTCCGCATCCAGCGTATCGGGGACCGCGTTTCGGTCCTTGTCGCGGTTGTAGACGATGTCAGCCGCACCATCGACGGTGATCAACAGCGGGTTCAGATCCAGATCATCCAGATGCGCCGAGCCCCGGCTGACCTGCGCCAGAAGATCCGCACGGCCCACCACCTCATCCAAGGAACGCGCGCCGATGGAGGCGAGGATTTCCCGCACTTCCTGCGCGTAGAAGGTTATCAGGTTGACCACCTTGTCGGCATTGCCGGTGAACTTGCCGCGCAGGGCTTCATCCTGGGTGCAGACACCCACAGGGCAGGTGTTGGACTGACACTGGCGCACCATGATGCAGCCCATGGCGATCAGGGCGGCGGTGCCGATGCCATATTCCTCTGCCCCCAGCATCGCGGCCATGACAATGTCACGGCCCGTGCGAAGGCCCCCGTCGGTACGCAGGGTGACGCGTTCGCGCAGGTTGTTCATAGCCAGCACCTGATGCGCCTCGGTGAGGCCCATTTCCCAGGGCAGACCGGCATATTTGATCGAAGTCGCAGGCGAGGCCCCGGTACCGCCATTGTGACCCGAAACCAGAATGACATCCGCCTTGGCCTTGGCCACACCGGCGGCGATGGTGCCGACGCCGGAAGAGGCCACCAGCTTTACCGTCACCTTGCAGCGCGGGTTGATCTGCTTGAGGTCATAGATCAGCTGCGCCAGATCCTCGATCGAGTAGATATCGTGGTGCGGCGGCGGCGAGATCAGAGTCACACCCTTGGTGGAGTGGCGCAAACGCGCGATCAGGTCGGTAACCTTCATCCCCGGCAGCTGGCCACCCTCACCGGGCTTGGCCCCCTGGGCCACCTTGATTTCCAGCTCTTCGCACTGGTTCAGGTATTCGGCGGTGACACCAAAACGACCCGAAGCCACCTGCTTGATCTTGGCCGAAGGGTTGTCGCCATTGGGTTCCGGCACAAAATGCGCCGGATCTTCGCCACCCTCGCCCGAGTCGGATTTGGCTCCGATACGGTTCATCGCCACATTCAGGGTCTTATGGGCTTCGGGCGAAAGCGCCCCCAGCGACATGCCCGGGGTGACAAAGCGCTTGCGGATCGAGGTGATGCTTTCCACCTCTTCGATGGGCACGGGTTTGCCCAGTGGCTTGATGTCCAGAAGATCGCGCAGATGGATCGGCGGGTTCGACTGCATCTTGGCCGAATATTGCTTCCACATCTCATAAGAGGCGCGGTTGCAGGCCATCTGCAGCATATGCATCGAGGTCGCTTCCCAGGCGTGGGTTTCGCCGGATTTGCGCGATTTGTAAAAGCCACCAATGGGCAGGATGTTTTCAGCCTCTTTCCAGCCTTTGGCGTGGATCTCTTCCACTTTGGACTGAATGCCGGTGACTCCGATACCCGAAATCCGGCTGGTCATGCCAGGGAAAAACTCAGCGCACATGGCGCGGCTCAGGCCAACGGCCTCAAAGTTCAGCCCGCCGCGGTAAGAGGAGACCACCGAGATGCCCATCTTGGCCATGATCTTCAACAGACCCTGGTCGATGGCCTCGCGGTAGCGCGCTACGTTTTCGGTCAGGGTGCCCTCCAGCAGCCCGCGCGCGATCCGATCAGCCAGCGAATCTTCGGCCAGATAGGCGTTGACCACGGTGGCACCACAACCGATCAGCACCGCAAAATAATGCGGGTCCACACATTCGGCGGCGCGCACGTTGAGCGAGCAGAAGGTCCGCAGCCCCTTGCGGGTCAGATGCGAATGCACCGCAGATGTCGCCAGAATCATCGGCATCGCCACACGTGTGACATCCGAGAACTGATCCGTCAGCACCAGATGGCCCGCGCCAGAGCGCACGGCCTCTTCGGCCTCAGCGCGGATCCGCTCCAGCGCCGCACTCAGCGAGCCCTGGGCCGGGTCAAAGGTACAGTCGATCTCAGCCAGCGGTGCGTTCAACTGCCCCACCAGCTTGTCCCACTGGGCATTGCCCACAAAGGGGCTCTCCAGCACGATGATTTCAGTTTGCGAGCTGTCTTCGTCGAGCACGTTCTTGAGGTTGCCAAATCGCGTCTTCAGCGACATCACCCGGAATTCACGCAGGCTGTCGATTGGCGGGTTGGTCACCTGGCTAAAGTTCTGGCGGAAGAAATGGCTGAGCGGACGGTACATTTTCGACAGCACCGCCGACGGGGTATCATCGCCCATCGAGGCCAGGCTTTCTTTGCCGTCTTCAGCCATCGGTGACAGGATCTGCTCCAGCTCTTCGATGGTGTAACCGGCAGCCACCTGACGGCGGCGCAGCTCTTCGCCTGAGAACATGGGCTCCTCGGTCACGGTGGCAAGGGTCGCGTCCAGATCGTTGATCCGGCCAACCCATTCGCCAAAGGGCAGCGCCGCGGCCAGCTTGTCCTTGATTTTGGTGTCGTTATAAAGCTTGCCCTTCTTCATATCGACAGCCAGCATCTGACCGGGACCAAGCGCGCCTTTTTCCACCACGGTGGCCTCATCAATTGGCACCATGCCCGCCTCGGATCCCGCGATCACCAGACCGTCGCCAGTGACGACATAACGCATGGGGCGCAACCCGTTGCGGTCCAGACCGGCGCAGACCCAGCGGCCATCGGTCATCGCCAGGGCGGCGGGGCCATCCCAGGGCTCCATCACCGAGTTGCAGTAGGAATACATGTCGCGCCAGGCCTGCGGCAGTTCCACCGCCTGCTTGGACCAGCTTTCCGGCACCAGCATGGTTTTTGCCATCGGCGCAGAGCGACCGGCACGGACCAGAACCTCAAACACCGAATCCAGCGCCGCTGAATCAGAAGACCCGCCAGCAATGATTGGCTTGATGTCTTCGGCATAATTGCCAAAGGTGCCACTCGCCATGCGGATTTCGTGGCTTTTCATCCAGTTCTTGTTGCCCTTGAGCGTGTTGATCTCGCCGTTATGGGCCAGCATGCGGAAGGGCTGCGCCAGCCACCACTGCGGGAAGGTATTGGTAGAATAGCGCTGGTGATAGATCGCAAAGGCGCTCTCGAAACGCTCATCCATCAGATCAGGGTAGAACACCGCAACCTGCTCTGCCAGCATCATGCCTTTGTAGATGATCGAGCGGCACGACAGCGACGCCAGATACAGCTCGCCGATGCCAGCAGCAGCGGCAGCCTTTTCGATCCGACGGCGAATTACATAAAGCTCGCGCTCAAAGGTATCCTCATCAACGCCTTTGGAGTTGGAAATCAGGATCTGTTCGATCTCGGGACGGGTGGCATTGGCCTTTTCGCCCAGGCAGGTCACATCGACCGGCACATGACGCCAGCCGTAGATGTAATAACCCATGCGCAACACTTCGGTCTCGACGATGGTCCGGCAGGTTTCCTGGGCGCCAAAATCAGTGCGCGGCAGAAACACCTGGCCAACCGCCATCAACTGATCCTGACGCGGCTCGTGGCCAGTGCGACGGATCTGATCGTAAAAGAAGGGAACCGGGATCTGTACGTGGATACCCGCGCCATCGCCGGTCTTGCCGTCGGCATCCACCGCACCACGGTGCCAGATCGCCTTGAGCGCATCGATGCCCGCTTCGACTACCTTGCGGCTTTTCTTGCCGTCTACGGCAACCACAAGGCCAACACCACAGGACGAATGCTCTTCCTCTTCGGCGTAAAGACCATGCTCGGCCATCCACTTGCGCTTGGCTTCCTCAGCGCGGACCCAGTCGGCATCATAGTGTGCTGCATCATGTTTGGTCATTGGTCTTCTCCTTCTGCCGAGGGGCGAAACGCCGCCATTACATCCGCTTCGGTCATTTTCCGTTGTGGTCCTGTAAAGGCATAGCCCTCGGGCTTTTGATCGATATAGAGTTCCAGGCTGAGCGCGCGCTCGCCTGCGTTGTCAAAAAGGCCAGCTGCCATCTGGGTCTGGCCGTGCATTTCTCCAGGCGCCGTGATCCGGTACCAAAGCGCCGATCCGCAATCTGCGCAAAAGGCGCGTTCAGCCCAGTCGGAGGACACATAGGTCTTGACCGGGCCCAGCGCCGCATAGCCGGGGGAGGCCGGGAGCGTCATCAGCATCGAACTGGTCCAGCGGCGGCACATATCACAGTGACAGGCGCCCAAGGCATCGCGCGCCGGTGTCATCGAGACTGTGACGGCGCCACACATGCAGTGCCCTTGCAATTCGCTCATGATCTCTGGCTCCCTTGCGGTGGCTGTTTGCGTTACTCCGCAGCGACCTGCGCTGCAGCGGCGTTGAAACGCGCAACCAGGGCCTCGGCACAGTCGCGGCCATCCTTGATGGCCCAGACCACCAGCGAGGCCCCGCGCACGATATCACCGATGGCATAGACCCCATCGAGATCAGTGGCACCGGTGCGATGGGCGGCCTTGACGGTGCCCCAGCGGGTGACCGGCAGCTCTGACTGGCCCCAGAGGGTTGGCAGATCCTCGGGCTCAAAGCCCAGCGCCTTGATCACCAGATCGGCCTCTTCCACATAATCCGCGCCCTCGATCACTTCGGGAGCTTGCCGTCCGGTGGCATCGGGCTGGCCCAGACGCATCTTTTGTACCATGACGCCAGCAACCTTGCCGCCCGCATCACTAAAGCCCTTGGGCGCGGTCAGCCATTCAAACTGCACACCCTCTTCTTCGGCGTTCTGGGTTTCGCGCTGCGAGCCCGGCATATTGGCGCGGTCACGGCGATAGAGACATTTGACCGAAGTTGCGCCCTGACGGATCGAGGTGCGCAGACAGTCCATCGCAGTGTCACCGCCACCGATGACCACAACTTTTTTGCCAGCCGCATTCAGGGTTCCATTCTCGAACTCTTCGACGGTGTCGCCAAAGTTCGAGGCCCGGTTGGCCGCAGTCAGGAAGTCGATCGCCTTGACGATACCTTGTGAACCCGAACCTGGCATTTCCAGATCGCGCGACTTGTAGACCCCGGTGGCGATGATCACTGCGTCGTGTTTGGCGCGGATCTCGTCAAAGCTGATGTCGGTGCCGATATTGCAGTTCATCACAAAACTGACGCCGCCGTCCGCCAACAGCTGATTGCGGCGCATCACCACATCTTTTTCCAGCTTGAAGCCAGGGATGCCATAGGTGAGCAATCCGCCAGCGCGATCGTAGCGGTCGTAAACTGTGACCTGAATGCCAGCCTTGCGCAGCATGTCCGCCGCTGCCAGACCACCCGGGCCCGCACCAATGATGCCGACGCTCTCGCCGCGCTCCTGGCTGGGCGCATTGGGTTTGACCCAGCCTTTGTCCCAGGCGGTGTCGGTGATGTATTTTTCAACCGCCCCAATGGTAACTGTACCATGGCCGGATTGTTCGATCACACAATTGCCTTCGCACAGACGATCCTGCGGACAGATGCGACCACAGATCTCGGGAAAGGTATTGGTGGCCTGGCTGGTCTGATAGGCCTCTTCCAGACGACCAGTGGCAGTAAGGTGCAACCAATCAGGGATATTGTTGTGCAACGGGCAATGCGACTGGCAATAGGGTACACCACATTGGCTGCACCGGCTGGATTGCTCTTCGGCCTTGGCAGCGGCAAATTCCGAATAGATCTCGTCAAAATCCTCGCGACGGGTGTCGGCGGCACGCTTTGTAGGCATGTCACGGTCGATCTTCACGAATTTCAGCATCGGTTGCTTGGCCATGGGCGAACTCCCTATTGTGGCTGGCTGCGACGGCTCCGTTTCGGGGGCCCTGCATTAATTGGTCAACTGTACTGACCTAAAAAGGTCACCACTCCCTCCTGATACTTGTTCTTGCGGGAATGTACAGGAGTTTTAAGTCCGAATCGGACCCAAATACACCCTTCCCTCTGTGACACCAAGATTTATACAGAGTCCCGACCCTTTGACGCCAAAGCACGACTTTTCAGGAGCCTCATATTTATGCCCTTGCTGCAACTTGCTCTGGTCGCGCTGACACAGGGGATCACCGAATTCCTGCCGGTTTCCTCCTCTGGACACCTGATTCTCCTGCCCGGGCTGACCGGCTATGCGGATCAGGGGCAGGTCATCGATGTTGCCGTACACCTTGGCACCCTGACGGCGGTGGTCATCTATTTCTGGCGGGATGTGCGGATCGGGTTGACCGGCCTGCCGCGCCTTGCGCGCGGCCGCGTGGACAGCGATGGCGCACGCTTGGCACTGGGGCTGATCATCGCCACCATTCCAACGGTGCTGTTTGGGGCTGCCCTGCATTTTTCCGGACTCAGCGACGCATTGCGTTCTCCCGCAGTCATCGGCTGGACAATGCTGATTTTTGGCATCGTCCTCTATGTGGCCGACCAAAAAGGCGCTGAGGGGAAAGTGGCACAAGACTGGGGCCCGCGCGACGCATTGATCATGGGGCTTTGGCAGATGATTGCGCTGATCCCGGGCACCTCGCGCTCTGGCATCACCATTACCGGGGCACGGCAGTTGGGCTACAATCGTGAAGACGGTGCCCGTATCGCCATGCTGATGTCGATCCCGACCATCATAGCCTCTGGTGTGTTGCTGGGCACCGAAGTGGCGCTGGACGCTGATATGGCGCTGATCCGGGACGCAGGCATTGCTGCAGCCCTGGCCATGCTTTCTGCATTGGCCGCTCTCAGCCTGATGATGCGACTGCTGCGCTCCGTCAGCTTTACCCCCTATGTGATCTACCGAGTGATTCTGGGCCTGGTGCTGCTGGGCTATGCCTACAGCGGCTGACAGCCCCTACCCAATTCAGCCCCAAGATCAGAGCAACAGGACGTCCGCCGGCCCAAAAGAAGGGGCCAAAACAAGAGGGACGCCGGATCTCTCCGCGCGTCCCCTTTTCCAATCACAACCTAAGCCCCAGACAAACAGAAATCAGGCGTCGCCCTTGAGGTTCCCCGCCGAGGCGGTCATCTCGTCATATTGACCGGAGGGACGGAATTTCCACAGATAGCTTGGCAGAACCGGCCCCATGACCTCTGGTGTGATGCCCAGATCAGCAAAGCCTTTGGCCCCCTCGGAAACCACATTGTCCGTGGCGAGGTTCTTGAGCTGATCCCGGCTCAGCACCTTGTTTTCAATCAGCTGCAAACTGGCGGCTTGCAACATGTCAAAGCCAAAGGCCAGCGGCCAGGCCGCAATACCGGGCATCGACACCACCAACCGGCGACGATGGATGATGGCGCACATCTCCTTCATCAGCTCAGCAAAGCTCTTCACCTCAGGACCGCCCAGTTCATAGAGACCAGGCTCTGCCTCTCCCAGGACTCCCTTGACGGCGGCGCGCGCAACATCATCGACATAAACCGGCTGGAACAGAGTCTTGCCCTTAGCAATCGGCAACACCGGCGACAGGCTCGCCATGCCAGCGAAACGGTTGAAAAACTGATCTTCGGTGCCAAAAATCACCGAAGGACGCAGAATCACTGCACCCGGGAAGTAGCCGCGCACAGCCTCTTCGCCCAGCGCCTTGGTGCGGGCATAATCGCTGGCCCCTTCCATGTCAGCCCCAAGCGCCGAAATATGCACCAGACGCTCAACGCCCAGTTTGTGAGCCTTGCGAGCCACCCGCGCGGCACCATCGACCTGCACCGCATCAAAACCATTCTTGCCATGCGCATTGAGAATGCCAACGCAGTTCACCACCGCATCAGCCCCCTGCATCGCCGCAGCCACCGAAGCATCATCGCGAATATTGCACAGGACGGGCTCAACCTGACCCGGAACACCATAGGGTTTGACATACATGGCTTCATTGGGCCTGCGCACGGCAACCCGAACCCGCCAGCCCTCTTTCGCCATGCGGCGCGCAATATAGCGGCCGACAAAACCGGACCCGCCATAGATCGTGACCAGTTTGGACATCTTTTGGCTCCTGCAATTAGCTATGCCAGTGATCTACCGTTCCTGCGCCTTTCAAACAAGGCGCAAAACGTGTGGCGGCCCCCAGAATGGTCTTGGCTGGTGCATTTGCAGTTAACAGCGCCCCGAATTGACCAAAACCGCTTTTTGACCTATGCCAAATTCGAGATGTGAATCCGGTGATACAGCATAAACATATAATTAGTATAGATATTTAAGAGCCAAGCTTTGCAGACGGAAAGCTTTTTCGAACCGGCAGGGAAATGAAGAATGTTAAATGATCAACACAAAGATCTGGTACGAAGCAGCTTTGAAAGCGACCAGATGAGGCTTGAGGCCTTTATTCCTGAGTTCTACAGCAGGCTTTTTTCCATCAACCCCGAAATCCGCACCATTTTCCCAACGGATACCGCACGCCTCGAATCCAAGATGCTGGCCTCTTTGACCCATGTTGCCGAAGCGCTGGTAGATACAGAGCGGCTGGACGCCATTCTGGGTCAACTGGGGGAGAAACATCATTCGATGCAAATCTCAGATGACAATTTTAGCGACTTCATCCAGAGCTTCACCGGCGCACTGGCCAGCACTTTGGGCCCTGAATGGAACAAGGAAACCCACGAAGCCTGGACAGAATTCCTGCTCTATATCGCCAATAGAATGCGGTTCTCCCCGCCTCAAGATGTGGATCAAACCACGCTCTGAGCGCCCGTCGTCGCTCCAGCACGCAGGCCAAATCAGGCGGTGAAAAAGATTTTGCTCAAATGTCAAAAATCCGTTTGACGCCCCCGCTGCTGCGGCTTATACGCCCCTCACGACACCTGCCCAGGTGGCGGAATTGGTAGACGCGCTAGCTTCAGGTGCTAG
This sequence comes from Roseobacter sp., assembly GCA_015665415.1. Classification (GTDB taxonomy): domain Bacteria; phylum Pseudomonadota; class Alphaproteobacteria; order Rhodobacterales; family Rhodobacteraceae; genus Pseudophaeobacter. The sequence goes on along the minus strand of JADFAE010000007.1, from coordinate 194,069 downwards.
TATTGGCAACGATGTGGAGGTTCGAGTCCTCTCCTGGGCACCAACACCCTGTACCAGGGTGCTTCAGAAAATATCACATGAATGCAAAAATGAACCGTACCAGGCAGTTAGTTGTCTCATGGGGTTCCATTGTCGATCACTCAATCCCATACTCAGAGGTGGACTGAGGGGTGGACTGGATTGACGACACTACACAAACTATCAGCACGAACGATCAAGACCCTCTCAAAGGGTAAGTATAGCGATGGTGCAGGCTTGTGGCTTTCGAAAAGCGATCTCGACGGTGGTAAGTGGTTCTTGCGGTATACTGTTCACGGTCAACGGCGGGAGATGGGGCTAGGTAGCTTCAGGGATGTCTCCCTGAAGGCAGCTCGCCAGCAAGCAAGTCACTGGCGGGAAGTGGTTCGGCTCGGGAAGGATCCCATTCGGGAAAGGGAACGCCTCAAGCGTGAAGCGGCCAAACCAGTCATGACGCTGGAAATGGTTGCCCGAGAGGCTTTTGAGGCCAAGAAAACGGGTTTGAAGGCTGACGGCAAGGCGGGCCGATGGATGAGCCCTATTGAGTTACATGTTTTCCCAAAGTTCGGTCGCATTCCTATCGGCGAAATTGACCAAACCGATGTAAAGCGGATCTTGAGCCCAATTTGGCGAACCAAGTCAGACACAGCTCGCAAAGTTGTAAGCCGATTGAGGTACATTATAAAATATGCAGCAGCCTCCAAACTAGAAGTCGACATTCAAGCTGTTGACTTAGCGGTCATCCTGCTTGGGGAAACCGGCCACGTTTCAAAGAACATTCCCGCGATGAACTGGAAAGATGTGCCGAAATTCTATCAAGGTCTTGAGGATAGAACGGTCAGTCATCTTGCAGTACGTTTCCTTATCCTGACTGGAGTTCGGGCAAAGCCTGTTCGACATGCCAAGTTAACCCAGATCAATGGAAACGTATGGACCATTCCTGGAGAGGACATGAAAGGAAAAAAGGGAAGCACTCCAGATTTCCGAGTACCACTGTCAACTGAAGCGTTAAAAGTTATTGACTCTGCGCGTTGTCTCGAGCGTGGCGGCTATCTGTTTCCCGGCCTAACAAGGGGGGTGATCTCTGATACGGCGATGACCAATCTCCTGAGAGATCAAAACCTAGAGGCTCGTCTGCACGGCTTTCGGAGCAGCCTTCGAACCTGGATCGATGACAATACGGACGCAAGGAAAGAAGTTGCTGAAATGGTCCTGGCTCATCAAAACTTGACGAGTGTTGAGAAGGCGTACTTACGAAAGGATTTCTTGGACGAACGGTCGCATATCATGCAAAAATGGTCAAACTACTTGGTTTCCACACGGGGATCTTAACAAATTTTAACCCCGGTTAAACATTACTGCTCTAAACAGGTGGTATAACAACAAGGGCAATAAAATGACCGACAAAATTCTTCGCTGTAAAGATGTAACCACTCTTATTGGCCTCAGTAGATCAACGGTGTACCGCATGATTGGCCAAGGTGACTTCCCAAAACCTATGAAGCTGAGCAGGCATGCCGTCGGCTGGAGGCAAAGTGCTGTATCGAGTTGGTTAGATGAGCGGCATGAAGCCGTCTAGCTTCTCTGACCTGTTGATAAGACCAGCGGAAAAGCCTGCTGGTTTTTTTATGTCGATCTGGCATCAGATGAAATTAGCCTGATGCACAACTTCGGCCAACACAAATGCGACATGAATGACAACGCTAAGGTTGTGGATTCCGTGCCATGTTGATTTCAAAATATTGAACATTTCAATCTCCTATCGTGTGTGTTATGTGTATCATGTGCTTTATGAGAAGTAAAGCACGTTTGACACATAACGCACATGATCATAGATACTCATTACAGGAGTACAGAACATGCCACCAAGACGAACAGTGAATGAAGCAAAGAGAGTCCATGTCATGCTTGATGAAGTCGAGCTTGCAGCCGTAGATGACTATTTCCATGCTGCTCGACTGAGATCACGGTCCGAAGCCATTCGTGAACTGATCGCAAAGGGCTTAGCTGTACACAAAGCACAGCACGACCCCAAAACCTGAACTCCTATCCATTTTATATGGAGGTAATATTTTTCAGACGCATTTGTGTGTCCAGTAATTGTGGAATTTGGTTACCCTTTCGTGGATTTTTCTACCTTTTGTATGGAGTAATGGGGGGAGAAGCCAAGAAATACATTCTGGTTTATCTCAAGATCATGTTTGATCGATATATTTCATATCCCGCAAAGGTATGAAGTGTAAAATTTTAGACTTTTCGAAACCCTAATTGTGCTACTTAAATAGGGCGCAGGGGATTTGCATATTCTGAAATTATTCTTTTAGATGTGGACTCTCGCAAATTAATAGACGCCGTGAGACGTACCTTTATTTTAATATCCCAATTTCGGGTCTCTCGGTCAATTTCGAGAGGACATATTTTGAATATTGAGATTGCAAGAGAGACAGCTGCAGGAGAAATTTTTCGCAAAGGGAATTTCGAACATTGCAAGAAAAAATCCAAACAAGGAACTGTCAGGGCCATTATCGGTCATGAGATTGTTTCAGCAAACAGCACGCTCAAGAAAGTAGGAAAAAAGGCAAAGTATGATGGCGGATTTCGGTTCGCTCGAGGTTCAATCAGTTATCGTGACATGTCTCATGTTATAGCTGACATGGCAGGTAAGATTGGGATCGATCTAAGAAGACCAGGTGCAAAGAAGACAGCGCAGTTCATTCTCGGTCTGCCTGATGAGGAGTACCTTGGGTTTTCATACACTGCGTTCAAACACGATAAACGGTTGCCATCCATCGCTATGGTTGACGCGAACCAAACCGCAGCAAACCTCCAGTACTACTATGAGACAAAAGTTCTTGGCGTATCTCAATTCGCTGCGCTGACATTTCCTGCCCTTGAGTGCCGCACAACAGCAGGTCAGTTAAAGGAAGCCGTGGATCTCGCTTTCAAGCGTTACAATGTGTTAAAAAGGAAATTCTCAAGCTCTGGCCTCGGCGAGTTTCTATATGCTCAGTTAGAAATGCCCTTTGATGAGAAGAAACAGAATTTTTATTTGCACTTTCACGTTTTTCTGAAGCTGCCGCGGGGGGATTTTAGCCAACCAAACGCGTTGCGCTTCTTCAAGTCAAAAATCTCGTGGATGACGGCTTATTCTGGTCTGAAGTTGAAATCCATTGCGCGGAAAGATGTCGATAGGTGCATCAGGTACGGGACGAAGCCATGTCTTTCCACGTATCAAGTAGCCAAAACTCAGAATGCGGAGATCCTGGCAACATTTCTCGACAAGATGAAAAAGCGGCGGATGTCGAGAGTGGAGGGGTCACTTAAGGCAACACTTAAGGGCCTGGAGGAAAAAGGACGTCGAGTGAGTTTTCACCAGTGCGAAGTTAGCAGCAAAAGGGAGGTTCGTTTGGTAGAAATACGTAAAAGGGATCACTTTGATAAACGGAAGCAGAGAAATAGACCGGCCGATCTACCTCAGTCACATACTCCGTCAGAATGTTCGCAAGGGGCGAAGGAGAATGTATACTGCGGTTGCGGGCAGCCAGTAGTGTCGCCGGCAGGGCGCAATGTCGCATTTGGCGTTGTTCAAAATTTTAATGAAGGGAGCTTTCAGAAATCTCTAAAGCTTCGCGGATCCAACTCTTTCTATTCTGCAAATAGTAATGCTAGGAATAACTGGGTAAAAGAAACTGGCAAGGATTTTGATCTGGAGGAGTTCTTGCGACCAATTGCCTCCCATGTAATGCAAGCAATGAAAAATCAAGAAGTACAGAATTACACGGTAATCGCAAGTCCCGGAGTTGTTCGAACTCTTAGTGATTTGACTTACGAAGAAAGTGAAAAACCAATCCCTATGATTAATGTTGTAAAGGAGGGCAATAAAAATTCAGTCACCGTGAAGTTCCCCTCCAGAAGAGAAGGTTTTTGCATGTCTACCCTTATACCGGATGTTCAAAACCTAACGGGAGGCTTGTGGAAAATATTTATTGACGGGGTTCAGAAGTCACTGCTCCCCCTGGTCTTGCCCTTGAAAAATTTGGTTCGCAGGTTGTTGTAGTTCCCCTTTGGAAACACTATATTCTCAGCATGTTGAAACCTTTTAGATCTTTGCATCTCATATAAAACTTGCCTCGTTAACACGTTTGAAGGCAGGTAAGGTTCCTATTTTTGATGGTGATTCTAGGCCTGCGCAATATTTTATTGTGAGGTGAGTTAGTGCCCAACACTATTCCTTTTCTGACTGATTTGAGACTGTTCAAAACCGATGACGCCGATATTGAATCACGCTTGAGGCTGCATCTCGAGGAAATTCGATACTTGAGTTCGACTGAGGGAGGTCAGCCGAAGGAAAAATTTCGGCCATTGGTTCTCTATGATAAAAATAGGATCCACCGGCGTGCTCAAAAGATCATTGCGGCTCGGCGTCGATATGGTCAGGGCCAACACCTATCTCGGACGGACCGCAAGCTGTTGAAGCCTGTCGAATGTGGCGCAATCATCGAAGGGCCAGGCAGCGAACATGCAGTTGACGAAATCGCGTCACAGCTGTTTGAGGAAATGCCCTGGATGCAGCAAGTCATTCAAGAAATCTGGTTGGACATGCGACATCATGTGGTGGAAGGAGGGGTAGGCCTTAAACTGAGGCCTACCCTGTTAGTAGGTGGTGCTGGGCTTGGGAAGACACATCTTGTGCGACGGCTTGCAGAGCTCTCCAAGCTTCCCACTGTGCACATCGATGGAGGAACCGGCTCAGAAGCCTTTCCGGTCAGTGGTCTCCCCAGAGGGTGGAGTGGGGCTGAATGCGGCCGCCCTCTGAAAACGATGCTCTCCAAGGCGGTTGCAAACCCCGTTGTCATCATCGACGAGGTTGACAAGGCCGGGGTGGTGCGCAGCTCTGTCGGCCATAGTACATCCCTTCATTCCGCCCTGCTTGGACTTCTTGAATCCGTTTCTGCGCGCGACTGGCCCTGCCCCTACTTCCAGGTTGGCTTTGATATGAGCCATATCAACTGGCTTATGACCTGCAATGATCCGGAACGGTTACCGATGCTGCTTCGATCACGGTTGCGCACCATCTTCGTCACCCCTCCAAGTGCTCGACAAATTGGTAATTTTATTGAGAAGGAGGCCATTCGTCGGAATATGTCGCCTGACGATACAGAATGCCTCATCAAAAAGTTGCACGAACAAGACCGGGGCATTCAGGAGGTCAGTGTTCGGCTAGTGATCAGAATGATGGATGAATTGCACCGCCTGGCAACACTACCGGTGAAGCACTGAAGCGACGGGGAGATGTTCACCCTTCCTCGGGAAGACATAAGCTATACAATCGCTAAGCCGGTACTTAGAGTTTGACCAAACAAAGTCATGGTAACTCTCGAAAGTTCTGTCTGACATCAGCGCCTACAGCCGGTATATCACCTCCTGGAAACTCTGCACAAATATGCGGGCCGAAGAGGTGACTGACACCACCTAATATTCAAATGGTGTGGAATTTTGAATTCGTATCACACCTCGAAGAAATTGAACTATCGAATATGAGGCTCCGCACTCTTAGCCCGCATTCCCCAAGTGGAACGACGTTTTCGCCCCTCTGACGGCCAGTAATGTGTTATATTTCAGAATGTTACTTGGGCTTGAGGTTGCGGATTATGGATCACCCAGAGGGTGCAGGCGAAACGGGCGATGTCAGGCTCGGTTTTGACTGTCGTGTGCGGCTGGAATTTCATGGTTCCAAGATCAGTTCTGATGGTGGATTGCTGTTGTTCCGGGAATTGGATGAGGTGCTGGGCCTGCACGGCATTGCTGGCGGATTTCTGAGAGATACGCGCACTGGCCACAACCGTCTGCACTCACTGTGAAGTGGTCCTGCTTTTTAGGACAGGTTTGCGGCTTGGGTAAGATGCATCTGGTTTTTGTTCATGCCGCTTTTCTTGTTTCCACTTGTTCGAAGTATGCTGTGTCTGGCGTGCGTTTATCAAGGGCTGTGTGAGGACGCTCTGTGTTGTAAAAGCCGATCCAGTCGTCGATGATCCGTTTGGCTTGGAAGCCGTTGGTGATCTCGTGCAGATACACAGCCTCCTGCTTCAGGGATCGCCAGAGCCGTTCGATGAAGATATTGTCGAGATAACGACCGCGCCCATCCATCGAGATTTTGATGTCCGCTTTGGTCAATGTCGTGATCCAGCCAGCGCGCGTGTATTGGCTGCCCTGATCCGTATTCATTATTTCCGGCTTTCCATACCTTGCGATAGCCTCTTCCAGCGCCTCAACACAAAAGCTGGCATCCAGCGTATTAGACAAACGCCATGACAACACCTTGCGTGTCGCCCAATCCATGATTGCCACCAGGTACAGAAAGCCGCGCTTGACCGGGATGTAGGTAATGTCGCTGCACCAAACGTGATTGGATCGCGATATTGGCAGCTTTCTCAGCAGGTATGGGTAAATGCGGTGCTGTGGATGTTTCTTACTGGTGTTGGGGCCCTTATAGACAGCCTGTAGGCCCATAATGCTCATCAGGCGACGCACCCGATGCAGCCCCGCCGAGAACCCTGACTGGGGAAGATAAGCCGCAATCTGACGGCTCCCGAAGAAAGGATACTTCGTAAATATCCGATCAATCTCATGCATCAAATCAAGCGTTGCCGGATCAAAGCCGACCGGCGTGTAGTAGATCGATGAACGGCTGATCTTCAGCAGCTTGCATTGGCGCGTCAGGCTCAGCTTCGTGTTCTTCTTGCGGATCATCTCGCGACGTTCAGACGGGCTCATCGCTTCAGCCCTTGTGACAAAAAATCATTCTCCACCGCCAACTGCCCGATCTTGGCGTGAAGCTCCTTGAGCTCGCCCTCTTTGTTCTCAGCCTTCCTGACCTTGTCTGAGAAAACGCCAGCCATGCCTTCAATCGCTTGCCGTTGCCATGTGCTCACCTGCGTCGGATGGAGCTGCCGCTTGGCCGCAATCTCCCGAACCGTCTTATCTCCGCGCAGCGCCTCAAGCGCCACAGCAGCCTTAAACGTGTCTGAAAAGTTCCGTCGCTTCGTCATTCTCGTATCCATTCATTCGTGTTGGATACACCTTAGCACGCTGTCCAGTTTTGCCGGACCACTTCACTGGTCGGTCTGTTGCGCCAATCGGTTTTCGGTCGGCTGGCCGGGTACGATGATGTGAATGATGCGGATCGTCTGTCGCCTGATCCGGTGATGCGGCAGGTGGTCGGCGGACGGGCTGTGGATGCCAATGCCGCGTCCGCAAGCCAGATGGGACGGTTCGAGACCGAGGTGCTGGCGACAACTGATAACCGCGCTGCACTGGCTGATATGTCAGGACAATGGATCGACCGCTTTCACGAGCGCAAGCCGCTGAAGTGGATCATGCTGGATATGGATAGCTCGGTCAGCCCGACCCATGGAGCGCAGGAGGGCACCGCCTGGAACGGTCATTTCGGTTGCATGTGTTATCACCCGCTGTTCGTCTTCAACCAGTTTGGCCACTTGGAACGTTGTGCCTTGCGCACCGGCAATGTGCATAGCGCGGATGGATGGGAAGAGGTTCTGAAACCCGTCATTGCGCGATATGCGGGTCATCACCTGATGCGGTTCTTCCGGGGCGATGCTGCCTTCGCCATCCCAGAGTTATACAAAACTCTGGAAGCGGAAAGATATTACTATGCCATTCGCCTGCGCACCAACTGTGTTCTTCAGGGCAGAATTGCGCATCTCCTAAAGCGCCCTGTGGGTCGTCCGCCAAAAGGCGTCAAGCGCATCTACGGCGACTTCGAGTATCAGGCGGCATCCTGGGACAAGCCGCGTCGTGTCATCGCCAAAGTGGAATGGCATCCCGGCGAGCTGTTCCCGCGCGTCGGTTTTGTGGTCACCAACATGCCAATGAAACCTGACTGGATCATCCGCTTCTACAATCAACGCGGCACGGCCGAGCAGCACATCAAGGAAGGAAAGCTGGCGATCAATTGGACACGTTTGTCATGTAAGGGAATGGCGCAGAACGAGGTCCGCCTGCAACTCCATGCACTGGCCTAAAATCTCGGTGTATTCTTGCAAGGGTCCGCGTTGCCCGACGAGATAGCCGATTGGTCGCTGACCAGCTTGCAAACCCGGCTGATTAAAATCGGTGCGCGCGTCGTCCGACATGCCCGTGCCATTACCTTTCAGCTTGCTGAAGTCGGCGTCACTGGTGACCCGTTCAATCGCATTCTCTCGGCTATCCAGCGGCTGCGTGCACATCCGTGTCCTGCATGAGGGCGACAGCGGCAAAACTGGTAGGAAAGCGGCTTAACCGGTCTGTCCAAACGGATGTTGATCAGACCAAAAGCCGGGTCAAATCGGTGGTTGAGGACAGAAAACACCCTCAGTTCGCGTGCGAGGCGACCAAACAAACTTAGGGCGTGCATAAAAATCTTGATCGGGGGTCAAAACAGCGCCAACATGCAGGGGAAGGCGTTCTAATTGGGGAATTTCAGGTAATACAATTAATGATATAGTAAACGTTTTTTCTCATTGTGAGACTTATATTGACTCTCACAGGATGTAACGATGACCGGTATTTCTGCGAATAAGGTACGAAGATTTTCTCTTTCCAGTGTAAAGACCAAGACAAAAGTCATGTCTGCAGCATTGTTTCCATTGGTCCTAATTGGGGGCGTTGGGGCACTAACGGTCTTTGACCTCAAACTGATGGAAGAGACCTCCCATAAGGTTGACCACACCCAGCATATTCTGGATGAGGTTGCACATCTCACTTCAGCGGCCTTCGAAATGGAAGCTGGTCTTCGCGGCTATCTATTGGCCGGCCAAGAACAATATCTGGAACCCTATGAACACGGCTTGGCAGAGACCTTTGTCGCCTTTGAAGAATTGTATGAGACCGTCAGCGATGAACCTCAGATGGTGGAGCGGCTAACGCAGGCGGAGAACACCCTGCGCGCCTGGCAGACCGAGGTTGCTGAGCACGCCATTCAGCTTCGCCGGTACATTGGTGATTCAATGACCATGAATGACATGGCCGCCGAAGTAAGGAAGGCCAAGGGCACAGAGTTCTTTGATGCCTTCCGCACGGAGATTGAGAGTTTCATCGAAGAGGAAGAGGTCAGCCTGAGCAATCGCCGACAGGCATTTATGACCCTGGTGAAAACCGGCATTGCCAGCCCAGAGTTTATGAATAGCTCCCTCGAAGCGGTGGAGCGTTCCCACTCAATTATCAGTGACGCCAAAGACCTACAGACCATCGCTGTAGATTTGCAGGCTGGAATGCGTGGGTTCCTTCTGGTCGGCGAAAACACGCTATTGGACTCTTTCAACGCCAATGCGGCTGAGTTCGACCGACTGGTCGCTGAGTTGGAAGTTAAATCGGTCGAGAGCATGATGCAGGAGATCCGGGCGCAAAAGATGGCCAAGATCATCGCCGACTGGCGTGAACAGGCTGTGGAACCGCTGCTTCAGCTGCGCCGAGAAATTGGCGATGCCAAAACAATGGATGATATGGCGGATTTTCTGGGCTCAGAGAACTTTCCAAAGGAAGAGTTTCCGGAACTTGTTGAACTGTTCAGACGCTTGACCGGGCCAGGTGAGGTCAAAATCACCAAGCTTATCGAAGATACGCCATGGTGCAGTGCAACATTCAAACTGATTGAAAAGTTAACCACTAAGCCCAAATCAATCGCCATTGATGTCCTTCTAATGGCTAAATTCGAGAGCGGTAGGATGACGGAGCATTACACTGGGTTCGACTATTTTTCTCTTTTCTCACAGTTGGGACAAATACCGGCGAATTCACTAGAACACTGTCTGCTTGGGGGAAACCTGAATTGGACCTGAATGGAATTATCCGGTACTCAGATAATCGAAAATCTGGGCGAAGGTTCAGTAAACAGTTAGCATGTGAGGTTCAGTTTGAGAACCACTCGTTGGGTGCCGTGACCATAGACCTAGGAGCCCATGGAGCCTGCATCGAAGCGAACCTCAATATTAACGGACTGGTTCGTCAAGCCGAAATTCGAATAATATTGGCTAACTCCATTTCTCGCAAAGCAAAAATTGTTTGGAGCTCCGGATTCAGAGTGGGACTTAACTTCACAGTTCCCATTCGTCGGACGCAGCTGGAAGCGCTTCTCGGTTCTGAATTCAGGATTCCAAATCATCGATAGATCACCCAGATTCAGTTTGCTCGATAAGAACGATAGCCAGACAGCCTGGGCATCAAAGCTCACGGTCCGAACTATGACTTTGAGTGGAGTTCCTACCTCCCATCCTCAAAATTTGCGCAAGCCCTGCGGTGCTCAAAGAGTGAGCACAAGATAGCCAGGGATGCATGTGTCGAACAAAAAAATTGGACCTCACGAAAATTAATGTATCTTTAATTGGATGCGGTCGTTCCCTGCGGCAGAGGAAAGAGAATAAACGGGACTAATTGATCCGGGCAAAGGATGCAGAAACAAGAGAAAGCGACACTGCGGCGGATTTGCAGGTCCTTGGATGAAAATTAAGAGGTGACTAAATGAACAAAAACTGGACAATATACTTCAAAGACTTTGCTGCAGCTGCGGCAGCTACCATGTCGTTCTCAATGGCTGCAACAGCAGAACAGCTTCCGATGCCCACTGGCGAAGTCATTTTGACTGTTTCTGGCGCTATTGGAAAAACAAACTCGCAAGCAGGCGCAAAGTTCGACTTGGACCTGCTTAAGGCGCTGCAATGGGAGGAGGTTAATACTTTTACGTCGTTCACCGACGGCATGCAGACATTTGAGGGTCCAAGGCTATCGTCGTTACTAGATTTCGTTTCGGCATCAGGAACCACAATTGGTGCGTCCGCGATAAACGACTACTTCGTGGACATTCCAGTAACACACGCAGAAAATCAAGGGGTTATTTTGGCCATTTTGCACAATAGCAAGGAGATGACCGTGCGTGACAAGGGGCCGATCTGGGTCATTTACCCGCAGTCCAAAGGCGAGGCCAAGCTAAAGAAATTTGACAATGAGATGATTTGGCAGCTGATTTCTATGGAGATTCGGTAGGTATGCGGCTCCGTAGAATATTGAGTACTCGGCTTCTAAGGCCATTCGCCGTGTTCGCCGTATTGGCCGCAGTGCTTTGGGCCGCAACCAATTCGGAAAATCAACGTCGTCAAGTCTCGACTGACGACGCGCTCCGGCTTTCATCTTTAACTTGGAAAGTAAATGAGGTAATTTATGAAGCCCTTCGTTTGCACATTGCGCTTCTTCAGGTCGAACAGGGAAACGTACCGGCCACGTCTCTCCAGACAAGAATTGATGTGCTATGGAGCCGCTTAGGGATCTTTGATCAAAGGGAAATTCTCAGCGATCTAGACCTAAAGGAGATGGTCAAAGGATATGAGAGCTTTTTGACGGCACTTGAAAAGTCTTGGGGCAAAGACCTGAAATTCAATAGTCAGCAACTTCGGGCCGCAAAATTTGAAATTCAAGCGCTAATTACGGAGTTTAGGCGTTTGTGGATAACCGACTACCTTCAACAACACAGGTCAGTCGTTCATTTCGCACAATATAACAGCAATCGAGATGCGGTTTTTCACAATAATCTAATAATTGCTTCCTTTGTCTCGGTATTGATTTATTGTGCTTTTGAGTGCGTTGTTTCATTTTTGGCAGCGAAGAGAGAAAGAGCTCTCCGCCGAGAAGCAATAAAGAGTAGTGAGGCAAAGTCTGCCTTTGTGGCCAACGTTAGCCATGAAATCCGCACTCCTCTGAATGGAGTTTTGGGAATGGCACAACTGCTGTCTGAAACTTCACTTACAACTCAGCAGAACGGAATGGTTGGCACAATCCTAACTTCAGGAAATGTTTTGCAGCACGCAATAAACGATATTCTAGACTTATCAAAAATTGACTCCAGGGCTTTTGTATTTGCAGAGCGAATTTTTTCGCTCCAAGAGATTGTGCAAAATGTTTTTGTGATTAATGAGCCAACGGCGAGATCATGTGGCATCGATTTTTACTTTCAAGTTTCAAGCGAAAGTCCCATGAAATTGGTGGGAGACTCGATGAGAATTGTCCAAGTAGTTAATAACTTGGTGTCTAATGCTCTCAAGTTTACGGACGTCGGGTTTGTTAATCTTCGTGTATCAGTTCGTGACGGTGGCTCGCCAAGCACCAGACAATTGATGTTTTCAATTGAGGATAGTGGTTGCGGCTTATCCGAACACGATGCAAAGTTGGTTTTTGATCCCTTCTACCAGACAGAGCAGGCGACCCAAAAGAAGTATAAGGGAACAGGTCTAGGACTGTCGATTTCGAGCGCAATATGTAAGGCGATGGGGGGGGATCTGACGGTATCAAGTGAGCTTGGGTGTGGCAGCACATTCACCGCAACTTTTGAAGTTAAACCGTTCTGTTCTTCGGCGATGCAAAATATTGCAGATAAAGAAAAAATTGGCGATGGTCTAGTACGAAAAATTTCGGGTCTCAAAAAGGCGAGACAAGACAACGAATTCAGTAATTCGGGTTTGCGTGTACTGATAGTGGACGACAGCAAGATCAACCGTAGAGTATTAAGAGCTTTCACCAAAAAACACAGTAATTCAATTGAGGAAGCGGAAACTGGTGAGGAAGCTATCAGTCGAACTGAAGAAAAATATTTCGATGTCATTTTTATGGACATCAATATGCCTGGTATGGGCGGAATGGCTGCTACCTCAAAAATTCTTAGTGAGAAAAAGAGGCAGGGATTGCCGCCCCCTATCATCATTGCAGTGACGGCCAATGTGATGCCCGATCAGTTGCCAGAATACAGAGCATGCGGTGTGGATCAAACTGTTGCCAAACCGGTGCGCAAGCGCGAAATTGACTGCCTGTTAAATGAAATCGGAGGGCGGATTGCCATGGATGAATTGGGTGGTCAACGTACAGGTTGAGGTATTGAACCACTAAGCCTTTCCTGTGGACTTTTTAGCTTCGACCTCCGAGAAAACAGCACTAATCCATGTCATCGATGCCGCTTTAAAAATGAACGACTACTTGGCACACTTTGGAGCGTCGATGATTTTACGAATACTAAGAAGCTGGCGTCTTCAAAAGCGAATAGGCGGTTAACCGGTTATTGAGACGCATGAATGGGGTAAGATGACAGGAACTCGAGGTACTCTGACGCTACAGCAGCGGGTTTATCCAGCATTGGCACGTGCCCACATTCATCAAGCTTAGTTAAATGTGAGGTCGGTAAACTATGATCGAGTAGTGCAGCGCCACTGATATGAAAAATCCGGTCTTCTTGACGCCAGATTATCAGCGTCGGCATCTCAAGTGAGGGCGCAAGATCTAAGATCGTAGGCACGTCGGATTTGCTATGCACGACATCCCAAATGCGGGTGTTGTGATCTGCCTTGGTCACCTCCTCCTTGGCCCAAGTCCGAAGGATCGGGCCAAGGAAATATGGAATATCTGGGTTCATACTTGAGGGATCGCCGATTAAAGAACCCCCTGCAATTTATGAAGCGCACACCCATTCCAAGGATCGTGCTCATGGCAACATTCCCAGCCGACACAAGGAACGCCGCGACAAGGCCCCCAAGAAGTCCAAGTGGGTTTGCCTGAGCAAACAGGTAAGCGTTACCAAAGGCTTCCAAAATAATCATTATCAACGCAAGACCAATGATCTTGACCAGGCTCACTTGCGGATCAGCCGGACGCTCAAGCTTATTCAGCTCCCGAAACCTATTGCGCCAACGAAAGGCCTCTTGAACTTTCTCCCTTGGGGAAACCATCATAGATTTCCACTTAGTCACATCTTCTGCGAATCGCGCTTTCGCATCATTTGACTCCGTCTCCACCTGCATTCTGGCAGAAACGGCCAAGTTCAGGCGCTCACTGTAGACCCCCCTGTTTGTCTCATAGTTCTCCAAGCCCCGACGCTTAAGATCTTCAACACGAGCAACGGCCTTGAGCTCCATGTGGTCAAGAGTTTCGGCACCCTCCTCAGGCTGCTTAACAGCACCACGCTTGCGACCCTCCTCTTCAAGCTTAAGATCTCGAGCAAGCTTCTCCTTGTTGATATCTGGAAAGATGGCGGAATTGGGGAGGAAATCGTCCGAACGAAAAATATCATTTAGTTTTTGAAACACAAAATGTCTCCAGCAATATTATGAACTGGGTTGAGGCTAGGTTGACACTCGCGACTCGTCCTAAAGCGGAAGTCTACACTGTTCAACACGAGAAAAAATAGGTGGCTTTTGACCTGAACTTCAAACTCCATCCGCTTGACGAGAGGGCATGTCACAACAGCTGGGAAAAAATGGGCCCAAAGATACCCAGGTCACCCTGCATATGATGGAGAACGGAAACGAACTCTTTTACCACGATTCCTTGGTGGTCTTAGGCTCCAGACTCATTGATTTACAGCCAGAACAAGACCGTTGCAGCAAGAGCTATGGCTGACAGGAAGACCTTTGGGCATCTGTCATAGCGGGTAGCGACACGGCGCCATTCTTTCAGGCGTCCGAACATGATCTCGATCCGGTTACGGCGTTTGTAGCGGCGCTTGTCGTATTTGATAGGTTTGTCGCGCGACTTCCGCCCCGGAATACAGGGCTTAATTCCCTTGTCTACAAGGGCTTCCCGGAACCAGTCCGCATCATAGCCCCGGTCGCCCAACAGCCAATCGGCCGATGGCAGGCTGCTGACCAAAGCCCTGGCCCCAGTGTAATCGCTGATTTGACCGGCTGTCACAAAGAAGCGGATCGGACGACCGTTCGTGTCAGTGACGGCATGCAGCTTTGTGTTCATCCCACCCTTTGTTCGGCCAATCAGCCGACCACGCCCCCCTTTTTCAACCGCAGGCTGGAAGCCGTGCGGTGCGCCTTGAGGTAAGTGGCATCGATCATGATGGTCTTGTCATCAGCGGCCTCCGCCGCCAATCCTTCCATGATCCGGGCAAACACGCCCATATCGCTCCATCGCTTCCAACGGTTGTAGAGCGTCTTGGGCGGGCCATACTCCCTTGGAGCGTCAGACCAACGTAAGCCATTGCGGTTGATAAATATAATCCCACTCAATACACGCTTGTAGTCGACACGTGGTTTGCCATGGCTCTTTGGAAAGAAGGGTCGGAGCCGATCTATTTGCTCGTCGCTCAGCCAGAAAAGATTGCTCATCACGCCTCCTGAAGCTCAGGTGCTTGAATCAGTTCGACGCGACAACCGCAACCAAATCAATGGGTCCAGAGCCTAGTAATTGGAAAAGTGAGCCATTTTTGCAGGTATTGATTTCAAAGGGTGGACCCACGGGTGGTCTAGAAAGTGATTTTGTAGAAAAATGTTATTTAACAAGATTATAAAATATATATTAGGTTCCTCTCCTGGGCACCAAGTCATCTCCCCAAAATATCCGACCTCTTGCAGCCCCCCCCCGTAGGGCACCCGACCACTCTGCTCCGGCCCTTTGGTCAACTTGGTCGCAGACCTGTATATTTTGGCCCCCTTCACATCTGCACATCTCGTGTCATCAGATCGCCCTCTCGGGGATCAGGTCTGGGGGCCAGGCTGTCGCCTTGATCAAAACCCAGCCACTCTCTTGGCCCGACGCAGATTTACGGCCAACGGCCCCCGGATCACCGGCCAACGGTTGAGTTCACCCCATATTCCCCCTATTTCGGGAACAAGGCTGACTGATAGACCCACCCAGTTGGAACCGCCCGGTCAAAACCCGGGCTGGATACGCCCCGTGCCGGGGCTTGGAAATCAAAGGAACGCGTGAATTGGCCAACCACCTCTACCAAGGCGACCTGCCGGATGGCCTGCAACTGGGCCCCACCGTTGCGATCGATTGCGAGACCATGGGGTTGAACCCGCATCGCGATCGGCTCTGCGTGGTGCAACTGTCTGATGGCGATGGCAATGCCCATATTGTGCAGATCGCCAAAGGCCAAACCGAGGCCCCCAATCTCTGCGCCTTGCTGGAAGATCCTGACACCCTGAAGCTGTTTCACTATGGCCGCTTTGACATTGCTGCCATGTATAACGCCTTTGGTGCCCTGACGACCCCGGTCTACTGCACCAAGATCGCCAGCCGCCTGGTGCGCACCTACACCGACCGACACGGTCTCAGGAACCTCACCCAAGAGCTGATCGGCGTCGACATCTCCAAACAGCAGCAGATGAGCGATTGGGGGGCCAAGATTCTGACCCCTGCGCAGCTGGACTATGCCGCCTCGGATGTTCTGTACCTGCACCGCCTCCGCGAGGCCTTGAACAAAAGGCTGGAACGCGAAGGCCGCACCGAAATGGCCCAGGCCTGTTTTGACTTTCTGCCAATGCGTGCCAGACTGGACCTGGCTGGCTGGCCCGAAACGGATATTTTTGCACACTCATGACCGATACTGAAAAATTCCTCGCCACCGCGCGTCAGGTGGCCACAGACGAGGCCCGAGCGCTAGACGCCCTGGCCGAAAGCTTTGACGAACGCTTTGCCCAAGCCGCCCGCATGATCCTGGCGGCCACCGGGCGGATCATCATCAGCGGCATCGGCAAATCTGGCCATATCGGCCACAAGATTGCCGCCACCCTGGCCAGCACCGGCACCCCCGCCTATTTTGTGCACCCGGCCGAGGCCAGCCATGGCGACCTGGGCATGCTGTCCAAGGGCGATGTGGTTCTGGCGATCTCCAACTCGGGCGAAGCGCCGGAATTGGCAAATCTGCTGGCCTTTACCCGCCGCTTTGACATTCCGCTGATCGGGCTTTCGAGCAAGCCCGAAAGCACCCTGATGACCCAGGCAGATGTGCAGCTGCAGATCCCAGCCATGGGCGAGGCCTGCGGCTATGGCATTGTGCCCTCGAATTCGACAACCCTGACTCTGGCCATGGGCGATGCCCTGGCCATCGCTATCATGAAATACCGCGACTTCCGCCCCGAAAACTTTCGCGACTTTCACCCGGGTGGCAAACTGGGGGCCCAGCTCAGCCGGGTGCGCGATTTGATGCATGGCGACACGGCCCTGCCGCTGGTCAACAAAGACACCCCAATGTCCGAAGCCCTCATTGAGATCAGCCAAAAAGGCTTTGGCGTCTCTGGTGTGACCGATGCCGACGGCACTCTGCTGGGCATCATCACCGATGGGGATTTGCGCCGCCACATGGAGGGGTTGCTGCAAAACAGCGCCGAAGCGGTGATGACCAAGGACCCAACAACCATCGCCCCTGACGCGCTGGCCGAAGAAGCAGTGGCGATCATGAACCAGCGCAAGATCACCTGTCTGTTTGTGGTGGATCCCGCCAAGGGCCATCGCGCCGAGGGGCTCTTGCATATTCACGATTGCCTGCGCGCAGGCCTCGGATAAGCACAAGGCAGCCAGGTCATGGATCCCTATTCCCGTATGGTCAATTATCTCAAGGTGCTGCTGCCGTTGGCAGCCCTGGGATTGCTGTCGACCCTGTTCCTGATCTCGCGCAATGCAGACACCGAAGCGGTTATCCCCTTTGCCGACCGCGAAATCGAAGAACGCATGCAGGGTCAGCAAGTGACCGGCCCCTTCTTCTCCGGCTCGACCTCCGACGGGGATGAAATCTGGGTCACCGCCACAGTGGCCCGGGCCAGCTCTGATACGCCCGTGATCGCCAGTGACCTTGAAGCAGAGATCCGCATGGTGGCCGGTGGTCGGCTGACGCTGCGCTCGGACCGCGGCACGCTACATCCGGATCAGGACCTGGCCCGCTTTGTCGGTAATGTGGAAATCACCAGCGCCGACGGACTGGTAATTGAGACCGAAGCCCTGAAGACCCAGCTCTCTGCGGTGCAGGCAGAAAGCCCCGGTGCCGTCACTGCAACGGGTGATTTGGGCAAATTGACCGCCGGCCATATGGAAATCACCTCACAAACTGTTGGTGGGCCAGTGCATCTTCTCTTCACCAACAGGGTCAAGCTGGTATACGATCCCCAAAAATTGGATAGATAGACTGTGACTCATTTGCGTGCCCTGTTGATTAGCCTGATGGCCTCCCTTTGGCTCACCGCACCTGTGCTGGCGCAGAATGCCGCCGTTGCCTTTGGCTCGGTCAAGGCAGATCCCTCGCAACCGGTCGAGGTCACCTCTGATGCCCTGGCGGTCAATCAGGTGGACGGCTCCGCTGAGTTCACCGGCGATGTGCTGATCATCCAAGGGGTGATGCGCCTGTCAGCCGACCGGGTTCTGGTGATCTACAAGACCGATGATGCGGGCAAACGTGGCATCGAACGGCTGGAGGCCATTGGCAATGTGCTGCTGGTCAGCGGAGCGGATGCCGCCGAAGCCCAGCGTGCCGAGTATACAATCGATCAGGGCACCATCGTATTGAGCGGGAATGTCCTCTTGAATCAGAACGCTGGCAGCCTTACCTCGCAGCGTATGGTGGTCAACTTGACCACCGGAACCGCAAGCATGGCAGGTCGGGTAAAGACAATTCTGAACCCCAGCTCCAATTCGGGCGATGGCAATTGATGGCGCAGAAACCTGATCTCAAGCTGACCGAAGGCACCTCGGGCCTGCGCATCGAAAGACTGCGCAAAAGCTACCGCAAAAAAGTGGTGATCCGTGACGTGTCGATGTCACTGGACCGCGGCGAGGTGGTTGCTCTGCTCGGGCCCAACGGGTCCGGCAAGACCACCAGTTTTTACGCCATTGCCGGGCTGATCTTTCCCGAAGCCGGCACCGTGACCATTGATGGTCAGAACGTCACCAACCTGCCGATGTATCGCCGCGCCCGGCTGGGGATCGGCTACCTGCCGCAGGAGATGTCGATTTTTCGCGGCCTCTCGGTCGAAGACAATATCATGGCCGTCCTCGATATTGCGGTAAAACACGATCACAAACGCCGCGAGCGGCTGGAAGAGCTGCTGTCGGACTTTTCCATCGAACACCTGCGCCGCGCTCCGGCACTGGCGTTGTCAGGCGGTGAGCGCCGCCGGGTGGAGATCGCCCGTTGCCTGGCGGCTGACCCCAAATATCTTCTGCTGGACGAACCCTTTGCCGGGGTTGACCCGATATCGGTTGGCGATATCCGCCATCTGGTGGCCGATCTGAAAAAGCGTGGCATCGGTGTACTGATCACCGATCACAACGTCCGCGAGACTCTTGAGATCGTGGATCGCGCCTATATTCTGCACGATGGTCAGGTGTTGATGTCGGGCAGCCCTGCCGAGGTGGTGGAGAACGAAAACGTCCGTCGCGTCTATCTGGGCGACAATTTTCGAATCTCTTAAACTGCAGAATTGATTTCCAAAATTCACGCCTGACAACTGTGATACCTCTATCAAGGAGGCATCTTTATCCGTGCTGAATTCCGCCGGCTGACAGGTTTTCCTCTCATCAATTTGAGGTATCGCCATTGACTCTACCGCTGGTTTGGCATCGAATTGACCTATGGCAAACGTGCAGTTCGAGGTAGTCCGAAGCGAGGTCTTGGCAACAAGACCCGAAGGTCTGCAACCCACTGCCCTGCCACATCCCCTGACCCAGAACTGACGACAACCCTCCGGGCCCGGCCCGGGTGGTGTTTTGGGTGGAAATTTGTGAAGGAGATCACATGCGTTACAAAATCAGCGGTAAACAGATCGACATTGGCGAAGCATTGCAGACCCATGTTCAGACCGAGCTGGGGACTGTCGTCGCGAAATATGCAGAACGCCCGACCGACGCGAATGTCGTCTTTTCCCGGTCTGCGCATGAATATGTTTGCGAAGCCACCGTGCATCTGTCCACCGGGCTTACCGCCCAGGCCAAGGCACATGCCACTGAAATCTATTCGGCTTTTGAAGACTGCTGCGAAAAGATGGAAAAACAGCTGCGCCGCTACAAGCGTCGGCTGAAAGATCACCACCGGGATCGCAGCGAACCGGTTGAAATTCTCGACGGCAGCTCTTATATCCTCGCTTCTGATGCAGCCGGGAGCGGAGACGAGCCCGAAACACTGCAGCCGATCATCGTGGCAGAGATGGAAACCCGCATTCCGTCCCTCTCGGTAGGTGAAGCAGTGATGCAGATGGAATTGGCTGGCGCCCCGGTGCTGGTTTTCCGCAATGAGAACAAGAACGGGGTGAACGTGGTATACCGCCGGGAAGATGGCAACATTGGCTGGATCGACCCAAAAGTATAAGCCTTAGAACAGGCGCACCACGGCATCTGAACGGAGCAGGTGACTATGCAGATTTCAAGCCTCCTTAAACCGGACGCCGTCCGGGTTATCGGTGCCGTATCCAGCAAAAAGCGCCTGTTTCAGGAAATTGCCGAGGTGGCCTCTGGGGCCTATGGCCTCTCAGCCCAATCCACGGTCGAGGCTCTTCTGGATCGGGAGAGCCTTGGCCCCACCGGGGTTGGCCATGGCGTTGCCCTGCCGCATGCACGTCTGGATGGGCTGCATGAGGTCTGCAGCGCCTTTATCATCCTTGAAAAACCCCTTGATTTCGACTCCGTGGATCGACAGCCCGTGGATATCGTGTTTTCGCTGTTTGCACCCGAAGACGCAGGTGTTGAACATTTGAAAGCCTTGGCCCTGGTCTCGCGCACGCTGCGCGAACAGAGTTTTTGCACAAAGCTGCGCGCCAATCATGATCCTGCCACCCTGTTCACGATCCTGACCGAAGTGCAGCCGGTTCAAGCCGCCTGATCAGGTATCAAACCGGCGCAACCAAAACCCGTCCAATATGCCGCCGCCCTTTCATCACATGAAAAGGGGAGCTCCCGCCCGTTTCGGAACAATCAAAGATTGGTCCTCTCCCCTTGGGCCGGGCAGGATCGCTCCTGCGGAGCACCCTGCAGCCCAACTTGCAATTCCGGACCGCTGAGAACGCCCCCAGAACCGCCAGTCTCAACCGGCGCAAACTGCCACCGTCCGCAAAGGATTGGCCAAAGGATTGGGGCCCGTCAAGAGGCGGATTGGCAGGCCTCACACAGGTCCTGTGGCTTTGCTTGCTGTGCTCTGGGAGGATCCGAACGGACCGCCGTATAGCTTTGGTGTCGCCGTGGGACATATACTTGCGATCTAGCGCATCAGCGCCGCGCATAGCGCGGCGCCAGGCCCAAGGCCGATTTTGGTGTTTTGCATGTCAAAACTCCAAACGGGCGCGGGAGAGCCCTCTTCGTTGGCTTTCCGCCCCACAGGATCACCGGCGCGCAGCGCCTACCCGATCAAGGGTGCCAGGCAGAGAACCCAAAATTCAGATAATCCCGCTGATAGAGCTTTGAGATCTGCTTTTCCAGCGCCCCATCCCAGATCTCCGCCAGAGCAAAGGGCAGATCCACCGGGGCCTGGTCCGGCTGGCCCGGCGTGGCGCGACCAAGCCTTTGGGCCAGATCCGGCAAAGCCGTGCTCAACTCATCTTCCCGCAACACCATATCCGGGGGGCCCAAATCGGCAAAACCAGCCAGCGCCTGCGACTGGCTGGCCCATTCCGCATCCATTCGCACCGAGGTTTGTCCTGCCAGATTGGCTTGCAGAAAAGTCAGGAACTGCGAAAAAGCCTTGCGGTGCTCTGCCGTGCCATAGCTCGCGTCGGGGCCATGCTTGGGCAGGGACAGATTGAACCGCTGCCGCAATGTCTCGCGGATATTGCCAAAACCGCTCTGGCCCTTTGGCAGAATGCGGCGGCAAAACACCGAATGGACCCGTTCGGCCGGATGGCGCAGAACGGTGAAACTGCGGAAACCGGGATTGCCCCGTTTCCATTGCCGCAGCTGCTTTTGGTTCATACCGGTAATCAGCCCCTCCGGTGCCACATGGTCGAGTCCCGCCATCCAGGCAGTCACCTCAGCCTCGGGTCCGCCTGAGATCGGAAGGTACAGCAGCGGTGTCACCACCCCGGCAACATAGTTTGGTACAGCAGGACCGCGACGTGGTTCAAAATTTGGCGTGCGGCTGAGGTTGAACCGGTCCATCCCCGCCAGCGCCTCTTCCATCACTTTGGGGTTTTCCACCTTGCTCACCACCGGGGCCGGGTTCTGCCGCTTGAGACTGTCGTCCAAGGCCTCAAGCTGAGCCTCAACCCCAAGCCATCGGGCCAGACCATTCATCACCTCGACGCTCTGCAAATCTTCATAAGCGATGTAGAAAGGACTCTGGCCAGCTTTCTGCATATGGTTCAGCAAAGTGATCTGAAAGTCCTGCAGCGCCTCCACATGTTGCGAGAACTCGGCACTGTCAAACTGCGCCAGCGCCTCCTTGCGGCGCTTTACGTTGGTCAGTTTCCACTGCCCTGTCGCCTGGGCAATCTTCCAGGACACATAGCTGTCCAGCGGGTTTCTGGTCAGGATGATCTTGGCGCAACGCGGATCATCCAGCGCCTGCTGCAAAATGCGCGGGTCATGATCGTGAAAATAGCGAAACCCACCCAACTCCCCTGATTCCGATTTGATCCGAGAGATCAGGCAACCGGGATTATCCTCTCGCATGGCCTCGGTCACCCCAAGAATATTGTCCCGATCCGGATAGCCGATGAAATGCGGATTAAAAGCCTCTCCGTGGCAGGTAATCCCGTCAAAAGCATTGAGGTTGGCTTCCAGAAAATTGGAGCCTGTGCGCATCTCGGCAAAGACAATGAAATAGTCAAAAGCAGCTGTCATAGGTTATTTTCGCACCAGATAGGGTTTTCTCGGGGGTTTTGGCATGTTCACCGGTCCCTGCTCCACCGGGAAATCCCCCATCAGATAGGGATGCATCCCCTGGTTCTTGAGATTTTGCAGGAATTGACCAAAGCCGTCGAGATTGACCAGGGTCGGGGCCTCGCTCAAATGTCGCGGCATCAGGGGCCCCAACTCATCCAGAATGGTCTGCAGCGGCTCCATCGGAGCCTCGATAAATTCGGCCATTGTCCAGATCCGCACCCGCGCCTTTGTCTCTTGGTTACGCAGAGTGTTCAGAAAACTGGCCTCGATCTGTTGCAGCTTGGCAGCCTCCCGGCGCAATTCGGTGAAATTCTGGTTGGAGCGGAACAGCGGTACCGCCCAGGCCCCACTGATCACGGAAATCTGCGCGTTGGGATCGCGGGCAAAGGTCTTGCGGATCACCTGATTGTCGCGCGGGCCAAACTGCAGGCACTGACGTTCCCCGCGGGTGTTCCAAATCAGGTTTGTCAGATAGTTCTGCGGGTTGTAGTCACGTATTTCGGCCCTGTCGGTCAGGGCCCCATTGATCATGTGGCCCCCGCCGGCCAGTTCGGCACGCTCCGGTGCAAAAAGATGGCCATGCACCTTGGAACCGGTGATGCGCGCCAGCCAGGTCTCAAAATCTTCAAACAGCTCCGAAAACCCCTGAAACACCGAATAGGGGTTCGATGTCACACTGTTGACAGCCCAAGACGCGGGCAGTCGGCTTTGCATATACAGGCCAGGACGGCCACGGGTGCGACGCTCCACCGCCTTGGCAAAAATGCGGTCGATCTTACCCGGGTTGGGTTCTGTTTTTTTCATCGCCCCGGCAGAATCGGTCAAAAACGCCTGGTACAAACGGTCGGCCCGCGGCCAGATCTTGCGCGCCACAAAACAATCCGAGCGCCGCAACAGCTGCAGATGGTCATCGTAAAAAATATGCGGCTTGCCCTGGAAATCGAATTTCGACAGGGTCAGCGATCGGCTTTCGATATTGGTGGAATATTGTCGTGCCAGAGTTTGGAAATAGCTCTCGTCCGGGATCCAGACCTTCTGGAAATAGGCGTCATAAACGGCGCGCTCCGGGTCTTCCAGAATGGCCGATAGCGTCTGCCGTGTCAGACACCACCACTGGCTGCCCATATGTGGCACCAGACCGGCGGGAATGCGGCGGCGGATCCCCAAGGCACGCTGCAGATCGACATAGCGGTCAAACAGATAGCGGTGTTTTTTCCAGGAGAACGGGAAGCGCAGGGTAAAGCGCTCAAAATCCAGCCCGCCAACAATCCAGGGCACATCGGCGGTGGTGGCGCTTTCGATGAAATCGGTGCGCGGGCGGGCGGCAAGATAATCCACCAGCTCCTCCACCGGCCTCAGCGGCAGGCATGAGCCAGAGGAGAGATAGACATGGCGCACATCGGGAAACTGTTCCAACATCAACGCAGCGGCCGATTGCGAGGCCGCCACTATACCCCAGGTCCCCCATTCACAGCGATGCCGCTTGCTGAAGCGGATCAGAGGCTCTGATGCCAGTGCCTGGCGGAACTTGCGAAAGGTGGCCCCGTCAACATTCTTGTCCACATGCAGCACCACCGGGCAGCCGCTGGCAATCCAATGACGGGCAACCTGCTCGGCCCGATCCAAGGCCGTATGCACCAGCATGACAATGCCAACACCACTCATGCCCAATTCCCCTTGGACATCAGACCGAGAATTTCCAACTGCCGCCAGTTGATGTATTTCTCGCTCCATTTACACCAGAGCTCAGGCTGCTTTTCCAGGTTTTCCGCATAGGCCCTGTACTCGCGGGACCCGGCATAATGCTGGCTGCGGGCCAGCTCTTCTTTGGCCTTGGCCCCAAAGGTATCCAGGAATTTGGTATGCAGCAGCGCGCCGCTGGCCTTTTCCCCCCCATTGGTCTCGTAGACCTGGTTGAGCCCGCGCGGCAACAAGGCATGGGTCGAACTGACATAGGCGTAGCGCCGATCCCATTTCACCAGCGGTGTCTTGTTCAACGCCGGTGCCTTTTTCGGCTCATCCGCAAAAAACACCCGCGCGCGCGGCCCCCCCTGGATCCACAGATTGCCATAGGTCGGATTCTGGCTGATGGTGTAATTGCCGCTGTCGAACCAATTGGCGATCTCCAGCGGATCCTGCCCAGCCTGATAGGGCACCTCGCTGATCGAGCCCTTGGGATAGGTGTCGATCAACATCGCCGAGAAGCTGCGGATGGCAGAATTGTCCAGCCAATCGGTCAGGGCCTGGATCGGGCGCGTATCGCAAAACGGGTAGATAAACAGCTCATCCGGATCCACCACAAGCACCCAATGCCCGTGGGCATATTTGCGCTTGAGATAGTTCATCCAGTCGACACCAAAATGCGACCGCCTGTAGCTGGCATTGGTCTGCCACAAAGACACATCCGCCATGCCCTGCAGATATTCGGCTGTGCCATCTTCTGAGCCATTATCGACAAAGAGAAAGTGACCTATGCCCAGCTTGCGGTAATAGTCGAGGAAATAAGGCAGCCGGATCTGCTCATTGCGCATGGTCGAGACCAGCAGAATGTCACTGGGCCGGATAGATCTGGTATTGTCCTGAACGGAGCGCAACTCGCTGGACTTGCGGACAGCCCGAACAAGGCGGCGCTTACGCCTCAACCGCATGCGATATGACTGCCAAATCTTCAAATGCCTGCCCTTACGATATCCAAACCCAGCTGCCGATACCCGGTTGTTATAGCGTTTCAGCGCCTAATATGGTGTTTCGATGAGAAGAGAGGGTCTGGGATATTGTTTCTATTTTTAGAACAATACGGCCTGCAACTGATGAGGTAAACAGATTGTTTCCCATGGCAGGGGCGGTTTGGACGGTTGGATTCGACCCCAATTCGACGGCCGCAATCAAAAGCAGTTCAATCAGGGACTGCACAGCTCTAGTCCCAGGCCCCACGTGTCATCAGCCCCAGCGCCTCCAGCTGGTGCCAATCCCTGTAGCGAAGCGATTGCGGGCTCCAGAGCACCGGGTTGGCAATGAGACCGTCGTAGTAGTCATCATATCGCTCAATATGGGTGAAATGCTGTCGCCGCTGTTTTTCTTCCACCGATTTGGCAATGACCTCTTCCAAAAACTTGCTGTGCAACAAAACCCCTGTGGGCAGCTCGGACCGTGCGTCGAACACCTGGTTCAGGGTCTGGGGCAAGGCTATATGCGTGGAGCTGACATAGGCAAAACGACGATCCCAGCGCACCAGTGGCACTTTGTGCAGATGCGGTGCATGCTCCGGCTCTTGCGCAAAGAACACCCGCTTGCGAACCCCGCCCCGGATCGAGACATTGCCAAACCGCGGCTGCTGTTCCCAAGTGTAGCCTTCGCCATCAAACCAATCGAGCACCGCAAAGGGATCCGATCCAGGCCGATAGGACACCGCACCAATCGGGCCTTTGGGGTACATATCCAGCATCATCGCACCAAAGGCCTGCACCCCGCGCTGGTCCAGCCAGGCCGTCAGGTCCAGCAGATTACGCCGATCCGCATGCGGGAAGGTCAGGATCTCATCCGCATCTACCGTCAGGCACCAATGCCCATGGCCATAGCGCATCAACAACCATCCAGCCCAATCCACGCCAAACCGGCTGTCGCGGTAGCTGGCATCGGTCTGCCACACAGAAACATCCTGTTGCGCTTGCAGATAGGCAAGGCTTCCGTCACTGCTGCCATTGTCCACGATCAGAAAATGCGCGACCCCAAGGTCCCGGTAATGCTGCAGAAAATAAGGCAACCGCGCCCGTTCATTGCGCAAGACCGCAACCCCCAGGATGTCATCGCGGGAAATCTGATCGGTGCGGTCCACCTGCTGCACCAGCTGATGGCGCGCGCGCAGGCAGCGCCATAACAGGCGCCGCCGCTTGAGACGCAATCGGTAGCGCGCGATCCAGCCCTGACCATGGTCCAGACTATGGCGGCGCCCCTGCGTCATCTCAGGCCTCGTAGTGGCCCGATTGATGCCAGCTCCAGGCATCAGCAATCATCACTTCCAGACGCGAACGGCGCGGCTCCCAGCCCAGCTCTGTGATCGCCCGGGTCGAACCCGACACCAGTTTGGTGCAATCCCCGGCCCGGCGCGGCCCCTCGTTGCAGGGCACTGCCCGCCCGGTCACCTCTGCCGCCTTGTCCATGACCTCGCGGACGGAAAAACCGCTGCCGGTGCCCAGATTGAAGACCTGCGATCCCTTCTCTGCTTCAAGCCACTGGAGACCCAGCACATGGGCATCCACCAGATCACAAACATGAACATAGTCGCGAATGCAGGTGCCATCCGGGGTCTCGTAATCGGTGCCAAACACGGTCAGGGCATCGCGTTTACCGTCGATGGCATCCAGCACCAGTGGCACCAGATGGGTCTCGGGACGGTGGAATTCCCCCACCTCGGCCTCCGGATCAGCCCCAGCCACGTTGAAATAACGAAAAATCACCGAGCGCAGCCCATGTGCGGCTTCAAAATCCTGGAGGATATCCTCAACCGCGCGCTTGGAGGCCCCATAGGCATTGAGCGGCAATTGCGGGGTCTGCTCGTCCAGCACCACATTGTCATGTTCGCCATAGGTGGCGCAGGTAGAGGAAAACACAAAATCCAGACAGCCCGCAGCAACAGCTGCTTCGATCAGATTGAGCGAGCCACCGGTATTATTGGCCCAATAGCGCCCCGGCTCACTCATCGCCTCGCCAACCTGGCTGAGGGCGGCAAAATGCATCACCGCCACCGGCCTGTGTTTGGCAAAGACCTCATCCAGGCGGGCCCGGTCTTGCAGGTCGCCCTGCTCGAAGGGGCCAAACTTGACCGCATCACGCCATCCGGTGACCAGATTATCAAAGGTAACCGGAGTATACCCCGCCGCCTTGAGCGCCTTGCAGGCATGGGAGCCGATATAGCCGGCGCCGCCGGTCACAAGTACAGTCTTCACGTCAATTCACGCCTCTCAAAGGCCGCACCTTCTGCACAGCCAGCTTCATGTTCACTCAGCAGCCTTGTCGACCTGCGCCACCTTGGAGATATAGCCCATCAAATCCTCGCGCAATTCGGGGCGCGACAGGGCAAAGGCGACGGTGGCCTGCAAGAACCCGGCCTTGGAGCCGCAGTCATAGCGCTCTCCTTTGAAGCGGAACCCATGGGTTGGCACCGCGGCGGCGATATCCTCGGCGATGGCATCGGTCAGCTGAATTTCGCCACCCGCCCCCTGTTTCATCTGATTGAGATTGCGCAGCACCGAGGGCCCCAGGATGTAGCGGCCGATCACCGCCAGGTTCGACGGCGCGGTGCCGGGTGCCGGCTTTTCCACCATGCCGCGGGCGGCAACCACCGCCCCCGAGATCGAGGCCCCGGCGCTGGGGTCCAGCACCCCGTAAGAGGAGGTCTGCTCGGGCGAGGCCTCCATCGTTGCCACCATATTGCCGCCGGTCTCGGCGTAGGCTTCGACCATCTGCTGCAGGCAGGGTTTTTCGGCGGCAATCACGTCATCGGGCAGGATCACCGCAAAGGGTTCATTGGCGATCAGACGGCGCGCGCACCAGACCGCATGGCCCAGGCCCAGGGCCTTGTGCTGGCGGATATAGGCGATGGCGCCGCTGTCCATATTGGTGTCTTTCAACACCTCCAACAGCGCGTCCTTGCCCTTTTTGCGCAGCTCCTGCTCCAGCGCCGGGGCGTGGTCAAAATAGTCCTCCAACGCCCCCTTGCCGCGCGAGGTGACAAAGATGAACTCCTTGATGCCGGCCGCGCGCGCCTCGTCGATGGCATATTGCACCAGCGGGCGGTCAACCAGGGTCATGATTTCCTTGGGCACCGATTTGGTCGCAGGCAAAAACCGCGTCCCCAGACCCGCAACCGGAAATATCGCCTTTGTTACTTTCTGTTTTGCTGAGCGAGGCATATGAAAAACCTTTGGAAAAAATCAAATGAACAGCCCCCTCTTTGCGCAGGGGTCTGGCTGGTTCAAGGGGAATTTCAGGGCCAGAACCTGCAGGAGCCCTAACGGCGCCGGAAGATATTGCCGATGGTCTGGAACACCAGGTCAAAGTCAAAGCACATGTTTTGGTGGCGCTGATAGATCAGGTCCAGCCGCGCCTTGGCGGGCACGCAGATGCGCGAATAGGTTGCATCGGTTTCCTGTGGCGTGGCGCAGCGCGCCAGCAGGGCCGCCTCGTGTTTGTGGTAGATGATCGAAGCCAGGCCGGTGACGCCGGGGCGCGATTTCAGCACTTCGGCGTAGATCTCTGGGTGGGCCTCGACATATTGGCGCAGCGGCGGGCGCGGGCCGACAAAGGACAGATCCCCCCGCAGGATATTCCACAGCTGCGGAAACTCATCCAGCCGTTTGGCGCGCAGCCAGGCACCGGTTGCGGTGATCCGAGCGCTCTTGTCGCCCCCCGAGACGCCGGCATCCTCTGCAACCACGGTCATGGTGCGCAGTTTCCACAGGCCAAAGCCGCGCGTTGGGGTGCTCATGCGCTCGGCGACATAAAACAGCGGCCGCCCCTCTTTCAGCAACAGCCAGAGCAGCAGCGCCAGCAGGATCGGCCCCAGGATCACGATCAGCAGGGTGACAAAGAAAAGGTCGAACAGACGTTTGTGCCAGGTCATCAGCGCTGGGGCTCCTTGCGGTTTGCGGCGGCGGTTTGAAGGGGGCCAGAGGCCGGGTTCAATGCAATCCATTCGGCCACCAGGCGGATGGGATCTGCTGCGGTCATGAGATCGGGATGGCCCGGCAGGATCTGTTGCAGCAGCTCCAGGTCCAGCTGGACCTCGGCAATGGCGTGATCGGGGGCTGGCACCGGCTCATAGTCCCGCCCGGCGGCGCGCAGCAGGGCGGCCATCTCAACCCCCCCCGGCTGCGCCAGGTTGAGGATGCGGGGCAGGTTTGGCACCGCCACCAAAGCGGCGAGAATTCGCGCCAGCGCCTGCACCCCGACATAGCTGCGCCGCGGACTGTGCCCGGGGCTCTGGCCATCGGCGAAGTGATCCAGGCGAAATCCCGGTCGCCAGCCGCCCAGCACCGCGTCCAGCCCGGCGATATTGCCAATCCTGAGCGCACAGAGCTGCACCCCCAGTTCCTGGGCGCGGCGCGCGGCGCGCTGTTCCATCTCGGCCTTGGCCTCGCCATAGGCATTGGCGGGCCGCAGCGCGGCGCTTTCCTGCAGCAGTCCGGATTGATTGCCATAGACCGCCGCCGAAGAGCAGAGAAACACCCGCGCCGGGGCTGTTGTCCCTGCGGCGGCACCTGTGGCCTCGGCTGCGGCCTCAACCGCGGCCAGGGCCAGGCGGCTGTTGTCCGCCAGATCCACATCCTGACCGGGTTTGCCGCGCCCCGGAATACTGCCGGCAAGGCACAGCAGCACCTCGGCCCCTGTCATCAGCTGCGCCAGATCATCACGGGCGGCCAGGCCTTTGGGCGCGCGCGCCAGGGGATCCAGCAGGTGCCAGTCTTCATCCAGATGCCAGTCTTCATCGGCGCGCGGGCGCGGCGCGGCTCGGCGCGCCTGCCAGCGGATCATGTCATGATAGGGCTGCCACTCTTGACGCAGCACCGACCCGATCCGCCCCGAGGCCCCCAGAACAACTGTGACCGGAAAACCCATTTGTCGCCTCTCATTGCTTGCGGGTCGCTGCCCTGTTGACGCTCCGTCCAAGCCCAGTATCTTGCGGGCAGCAAAAATCAAGACCGTTCCTGAAAAGAGCCTCCATGCGCCTTCTGCTTTCCCTTGTTGCCGCCGTCAGCCTGATTCTGTTGCCGGCGGCTTGCGGGCGGTTGCCCGGTGGTGCCCCCGCCAGCGAAGAGATCGTCCGGGGCGCCAGCGCCGCCGATGCCGATTTTGCGCTTTATTCGGTGACCCGGGCCTTTCTGCCCAGCGTGGCGCAATGGCCCACCACCGGCACGCAGGAACGGCTGAGCTGGATCCCGGCCAGCACGGGGGCCAAGACCCAGATCATCCAGTCCGGCGACCAGCTGACACTGCGGATCTGGGACAGCAGCGACAATTCCCTGCTCACCTCGCAGGAGCAGAAGATGGTGCAGCTGCAGGATGTGCGGGTGGCGGCCAATGGCAGTATCTTCATGCCCTATGTGGGCAATGTGAATGTCTTGGGGCTGACCCCGGATCTGGCCCGGGAGAAATTGCAGGACGCATTGGAAGCAATCGTGCCTTCGGCGCAGCTGCAGCTGGACATGGCCGAGGGGCGCAACAACTCGGTGGATCTGGTCTCTGGCGTCGCCCAGCCCGGCACCTATCCGATGCCCAACCGCAACTTCTCGGTGATGGGGCTGATTTCGGCGGGGGGCGGCATCTCTTCGGGGCTCAACAATCCGCAGATCCGCCTGGTGCGCGGCCACCATATCTATGGCACCTCGGTGGATGCGCTGCTGAATGATCCGCGGCTGGACACTTTGCTGCGCGGCGGTGACCGGGTCTTTGTCGAAGAAGATGAGCGCTATTTTCTCTCCTTTGGGGCCACCGGCCGGGAAGATCTGCATATCTTCAGCAAGGATGCGCTGTCGGCGATGGATGCAATGTCGATTTCGGGGGGCTTTCAGGACGGCAAGGCCGATCCGCAGGGATTGCTGGTGCTGCGCGAATATGAGGCGGCGGCGGTGGCCCCGGGGCTGCGGGGGCCGCGCCAGACCCGGGTGGTCTTCAGTCTGGATCTGACCTCGGCGGATGGGCTGTTCTCGGCCCGCCAGTTTCAGATCAACCCCGGAGACCTGGTCATGGCCACCGAATCTCCGATCAATGACGCGCTCACCATCTCCAATATCATCGGCAATTTCTTTGGCGTCTTCAGCCGCGCGGGCGTGCTGTAGGGCGCAGCGCAGCTCCGGCGGCCTGAGGCGGCCGCGCCAGACTGAGGTGACCCTGCGTCACCTAAAGAGCGCGTTTCAAAAGCGAAATTAACGTTAAGATTAAAAATTGCTTAAAGTTCGCAGGTTTTCCCCGTAATCTCGCAGAAATTTGGTGGAAAACTGCCCCTGCTCTTGGCTAGAGGTCTGGCCGTGGCGCTTTTCGATGACGTGTAAATTCGCAGAGGTGTACCTGATGATGCAAAACTCACTTCGATCTCTGATCTTCGGGCTAGGACTGGGCCTTGCCAGTGCCGCAAGCGCGCTGAGCGTCGATCCGGTGCAGCAGCATAATTCCAATGCGGTCTGGTTCGAAAACTGGACCGGTCTCAGCAATGCCCAGCTGGTGGTCTCTGCCCCCAACGGCAAGATCACCCAGATCTTTGCCGCCTCCGGCACCCCGGTCTATGAGCTGGACCGCGCCGAGGTGCAGGACGGCATCTACCGCTACGAGCTGAAGGCCGCGACCGAGGAGCAGGTCGAGATCGTCAACCCAATCGACAATGGCCGCGGCGAGGTCGCCAGCTCAAGATCCAAGGGCTTTTATCTGAATGGCTCGTTCATGGTCTCGCGCGGGGTGATCATCACCCCCGAAGAAATCCGCGAAGACTGATCTGCGCCGCAACCGCCACATAATACCACATCAAGACACCGCCACGCAGAGAGCAGAACTGCGCAGCACCGAAGAAAAGGGAATTTCATGAGAAATTTGTTCCAACTCAATCTCATCGCCACAGTCAGCACGCTGGGCCTGGTGGCCGGGGCCGCGCAGGCGGATCAGCAGATTATCGACGATCTGATCGTACAGGGCAGCATCTGTGCGGGGCAGGACTGCGTCAATGGCGAGAGCTTTGGCTTTGACACCATCCGCCTGAAGGAAAACAATCTGCGGATCAAATTCCAGGATACATCGAACTCGGCCAGTTTCCCGACCAATGACTGGCAGCTTACCGCCAATGACAGCAGCAATGGTGGCGCCAATAAATTCTCCATTGATGATATTGATGGCGGGCGCACCCCCTTTACCATCGAGGCCTCAGCCCCCTCGCATAGCCTCTATGTCGATGATGCGGGCCGGATCGGGATTGGCACCAACACCCCGGTGGTTGAAATCCATGTGCCCGATGGCGACACCCCGACCCTGCGCCTGGAGCAGGATGGCACCTCCGGCTTTACCCCGCAGACCTGGGATGTGGCCGCCAATGAGACCAATTTCTTTGTGCGTGACGCCACCAATGGCTCTACCTTGCCGTTCCGGATCCGCCCCAGCGCGCCCAGCAACGCGATCTATGTCGATACCGATGGGGATATCGGCCTGGGCACCGCCAGCCCCACTGCGGGCCTGCATCTCGTTGGCAACGGCATGCTGATCGCGGGTGTGGATAGCGGGGATACCACCATCACCCTGGCGGATGCCTCCGATGCCGGTCCCGATCTCAAAATGCTCCTCAAAGATGGCACCTTCCGGATCTCCTTTGCCGGCACCGGCGACGCTGAACTGGAGCTCTTTGACGACGGCAATATGATCATCCCCGGCAATCTGATCACCACCGGCGGCGGCGGTGCCTGCACCGTGGCCGATCCCTGTGATGCGGTGTTTGACCCCGAAGTCTACCAGGTGCCCTCGATCGAAGAGCATGCCGCCGCGATGTGGGAAGACAAACATCTGCCCGCCGTTGGCCCAACCGGCCCTGGCATTCCAGTCAATGTCTCCGAAAAACTGCTGCGGATGCTCAATGAGCTGGAGACCGCACATATCTACATCGAACAGCTGAACAGCCGGATTTCCGAGCTGGAGGTACAGCTGCAAGAGGGCTGACAGCGCGGCGGCTGCGCGGGCTTTTGACCCAGGCGCAGCAATCGATCCTGCCAAAGTCCTGATCCCAACAAAGAGAAAGCGCGTGCCCCGGGGTGCGCGCTTTTTTGTCATCAGATCCTCCTTTGGTCCCGCCTGTTCTGGCGGCTCTGTCAGCGCCTCTGCTGCAATTTGACCCCGGGCCAGGATCTCCCTAGGGATGAAACGTGAGAAAAAAACCACTCCAAGGTGGAAAAACCGCTTAGATTTTTTGTCTTTTCCCCGTAGCCTGCCGGGCAAAGCCGGGGGAGCCGCTCAATCGATTTGTACAGGCCGTTTTTGTACAGGCCATCTGTACGGGCCAATAAATTGATGTCCCCAGGCGATTCAGAAAACTGCGCCCAGATCAAGGCTGCGCCGCATTACGGAACAGGAATTTCATGCGACATTTTTTCAATCTCTCCCTCATGTCTGGTGTCAGTGCTTTGGGCCTGATCGCCGGTGCCGCCCAGGCCGCCGATGTGGTTGCCACGGACCAGATCGTACAGGGCAGCCTCTGTGTCGGCATTGACTGCGCCAGCAGCGAAAGCTTTGGCTTTGACACCATTCGCCTGAAGGAAAACAACCTGCGCCTCAAATTCGATGACACCTCCAGCACCGGCAGTTTCCCCAATAATGACTGGCAGCTGACCGCCAATGACAGCGGCAATGGCGGTGCCAATAAATTCTCCATCGATGACATCACCAATGGCAAAATCCCCTTTACCGTTGAGGCGAATACCCCCTCTCATACGCTCTATGTCGATAGCGCTGGACGAATTGGCGTTGGCACCAGCACCCCGGTTGTCGATCTGCATATGGTCCAGGGCAACAGCCCTAGCCTGCGTCTGCAGCAGGACGGCTCCTCCGGCTTTGCCCCGCAGACCTGGGATATATCCGGCAATGAGACCAATTTCTTTATCCGTGACGTCACCAATAGCAGCAACTTGCCCTTCCGGATCAAGCCCGGGGCTCCGGACGATTCTGTCTATATTGCAGCCAGCGGCAATATCGGCCTGGGCACGCCATCCCCAACGGCAAGATTGGACGTCCGCGGCGATATCACAGTGTCCAATGACGGCAATGTCACGGCCACCCGGAGCGCAACGGACATCGCCGCGACCCCGGTCACGGGCAATATCACCGCCTCGGGGGGCGGCAATATTACCGCAAGCCGTGGCAGCGCAACCACGGGCGGCAATATCATCGCCTCAGGCGGCGGCAGTCTGATGGTCACCAATGCCGGCGAGGCCACCGTCACCCTGTCGGATACCTCCAATGTCGGCCCCGATCTCAAAATGGTCCTCAAAGATGGCACCTTCCGGCTGTCCTTTGCCGGCACCGGCGACGCTGAACTGGAGCTCTTTGACGACGGCAATATGATCATCCCCGGCAATCTGATCACCACCGGCGGCGGCGGTGTCTGTACCGTGGCCGATCCCTGTGACGCGGTGTTTGACCCCGAAATTTATCAGGTGCCCTCGATCGAAGCGCATGCCGCCGCGATGTGGGAAGACAAACATCTGCCCGCCGTTGGCCCAACCGGCCCCGGCATTCCGGTCAATGTCTCGCAGAAACTGCTGCGGATGCTCAATGAGCTGGAGACCGCCCATATCTATATCGAACAGCTGAATACCCGGATGGCAGAGCGGGATGCCGCAGATTTGCAGATCGAACAGCTGACCCGGCGGATTTCAGAGCTGGAAACCCGCCTGCAGTCGCAGTGATCAGCCGCAACACTCAAAAACAGTCGCAAAGGGCGGGGTTGGCAAGGCGCGGAGCCTTGTCGCCCCTTCTGGCCTGAACAGGGTCTGATCTGACGGGATCTGTCTGGATCTGATCTGACTGGGGGCCTGCAGGCCAGCGCCTCGCTCGCGGCGCCAGCCCCTGTTGTGGCTTGGCAAGCGGCGCTGCCGGTTCTAGCTTGGCGGCAAAACCGCCATCAGACCGCGGGTGCCGGACCTGGGCACCAGATCCCCGAGAGCCTATCCATGAGAGCAAACCCTTTGCGCATGCCCGCCCCCTCCGACCAGACCCATCTGCGCCAACCTCTGCCCAGTCCTCTGCGCCTGGGGATCTCCCTGGCGATCCTGGCGCTGCTCTGCGCCCTGTTCTGGACAGGCTCGCGCTATCCGGCGCTGAATGAAAAACTGATGATGTCCGGGGCCATCCAGCTCGAGGATCCCTTGAGCTTTGAGGCGCGCTTTGCCCTGAACGAGACCATGTCGATCCCGGAGCGGGTGATCTATTCCACCCTGAACTGGCTTTATACCAACAAACAGGGGATGACATTTGGCATTCTCTTTGCCGCTGGGTTCATGACCCTGCTGGCGCAACTGCGCCAGCGCGCCTTTGCCAGCCCGCTGGCCAATGCGCTTTTGGGGCTGTTCATTGGCACGCCGCTTGGGGTCTGCGCCAATTGCGCCGCTCCCATCGGCCGCGGGCTTTATGCCTCGGGGATGCGGGTCGAGACAGCGCTGGCGGCGATGGTGGCCTCGCCCAGTCTGAACTTTGTGGTGCTGACCATGTTGTTCAGCCTGCTGCCCTTTTACATGGTGCTGGCCAAGATCTTCCTCAGCCTGGTGGTGATCCTGGGGCTGGTGCCGCTGATCTGCCGTGTCCTGGGCCCGGATCAGCGGCAGGTTCAGCCCCCCGAACAGTTGCCACAGCCCTGGAGCGCTGCCGAGTTGGCATCAGACAGCCCCTCGCCAGAGGGGGTGATCGCGGCCACCCTGGCGGTGGCGCGCGCCTATCTTGGAAATCTCTGGTATATCCTGCGCCTGACAGTGCCCCTGATGCTGCTGGCCGGTTTTCTTGGTGCCCTGGTGGCGACGCTGCTGCCACCGGATCTGATCACCGGGCTGCCCTTTGGGCTGGGGCTGCTGGTGCTGATTGCCCTGGTGGGGCTGTTCCTGCCGGTGCCGATGGGCTTTGACGTGGTGCTCTGTGGGGTGCTGATCGCCAGTGGACTGGCCCAGGGCTATGTCATGGCGCTGCTGATCTGCCTTGGCAGCTTTTCGATCTATTCCTTCTTTATCATTCACCAGATGCTGGGGCTGCGCCTGGCCGCCCTGATGGCGGCGTCGATTGCCGCCCTGGGCGTGCTGGCCGGACTGGGGGCCCAGGGCTATCACCACTGGCAAAGCCAACGCGCCCTGGAGATGTTGCTGCACAGCGAGGCGCGCCCGGCCCCGCCCCCCGCTTCCGGGCTGTTCTGGGGGGCTGCCCAGGCCGCGACGCTGGACACAGCCCAGGCAGATCCCGCGCCACTGCCGCAGATCCTCAGCGCTGATGTCGCCGAGATACAGATCAGCAGCCAGCCCCTGGCTCCACCCTCGCCGCCTGCCGAGACGCTGTTTACCCGCCTGGAGGCCACCCGCATCGGCATCGACAAGCCGCTGGAATTCTCCATGCGCGACATGTGGCCCCCCTTCTGGGAAGGGCGCAGCCTGGCCTCGGGCGATTTCGACCGCGATGGCGACATCGATCTGGCCGTGGCCTCCACCCAGGCCGGGCTCTATCTTTATGAAAACGACGGCGCCGGGCAGTTCTTGCGCGTCAAGCTGGATCTGGGCCCTTTGGCGGATCTGGCGGTGTTCAATGCAGCCCTGGTGGATATCGACAATGATGGCTGGCTGGATCTGTTCTTCACCAGCTATGGCCAGGGCAATTCCTGGTGGCGCAACCATCAGGGGCGCTTTGGTGACAGCCCGCTGCGCAGGGTGCAGAACCGCGCCGATACGCCGCTGACCCTGGGGCTCAGCTTTGGCGATCTTGATGGCGACGGCTATCTCGATCTGGCCCTGGGCAACTGGGCGGCGGGCTGGTACCGGCGCATTCCCGGTGAGGAATCGCGCAACCGGGTGATCTTTAATCCCGGCGGCACCCTGGATGGCAGCCAGTATCGTGACCTGCCCGGCATCCCCGGCGAGACCCTGTCGGTGCTGGTCAGCGATTTTGACGGCGACGGGGCGCAGGATCTGATCATCGGCAATGATTTCGACATTCCCGATTACTTCTATCGCGGCGATGGCGCAGGCGGCCTGACCATGCTGACCCAGCCCGAGGGGCTGATCCCCCATACCACCACCACCACCATGGCAGTGAGCACCGCCGATCTGTTCAATGATGGTCGCCCCGAGATCTATCTGGCGCAGATCGCCGGGCGCTCTTCGGGGGTCTCTGAGCGGTTGAAGATGCAGCCCCTGGGGCAATATTGCGACGTCATCCAGGATCCGGAAGCCAAGGCGACCTGCCTGCAGAACATGGAGATCAAGCGCTGGTACCGCTCTGGCAACCGCTTTGATCCGTCTTATGCCGCCCGCTGCCAAGAGCTGAGCGGCGATCTGGCGGCCCAGTGCAAGGCGATGCTGATCAAGGATCTGGCCATTCAGAAACGCGATGCCAGCCTCTGCGCCCTGATCCCCGCCAGCCAGGCGCTGCCGCGGGCCTATTGCGCGGTGCATTTCAAACCCAGCCGCCAGCCATTGGCGGCAGAAATTGCCCTCAGCCATCCCCAGATCCTGCGGGCCAATGTGCTGCTGGAGTGGCAGGGAGACCGCTACAGGGACAGCGCTGCGGCGCGCGGGCTCGAGGTCGGCGGCTGGAGCTGGGACACCAAGGTGGCGGATTTCGACCAGGACGGCTGGCAGGATCTCTATATCGTCAATGGCACCTGGGTGCCCAATGAGGTCTCCCCCTCCAACCTGTTCTTTCGCAACCAGGGCGATGGCAGCTTTGCCGAGGCCTCGGGACCGGCCGGGCTGGAGGATTACCTGATGACCGCCGCCGCCACCCAGTTTGATATGGATGGCGATGGCGATCTGGATCTGGTGACCCATCCGGTCAATGGCCCGCTGGTGGCGTTTCGCAACAACAGCCAGCGGCGCGGGATCGTGGTGCAGCTGCAGGATCTGCACGGCAACCATGATGGCATCGGCGCCCGTCTCACCCTGGAGATGGCCGATGGCAGTCGCCAGAGCCGCGAGCTGCAGCTGGGCGGCGGCTTCATGAGCTATGATGCCGCCCGGGCCCATTTTGGCCTCGGCGACAGCCACCAGGTCGAGGCCCTGCAGATCCGCTGGCCCGATGGTCAGGAGACCCGGATTGCGGGCGATTTTGCCGTCGGGCAGCTCTATCGGATTCGCCGCCAGCGCTGAGAGACGCGGCGACAAAATCCGATCCGATCCGGCCTCCCCTGCCGCTAGGTCAGCTTTGGGCCCAAACGCAGATTGAAATCAGGTGATTACCTGGCGCTAAGCTCTCTTTATACGGGAACATCGCAACTGCATCGGCAAAAAATGGCCAATCTGTGACAGTTGTCAAAAAATTTAATGTTTTGAAAATTCGCCGTTGCCGCAGAGGCTTGGCTCCCCCTACCGTGGCGCCAACCTGTGCGGGATGCCCCGGACAAACATCACGATATTCTCAAAGACCTCTGACTTTTCGGGATCCTCCATGACCAGCCTGTTGCGCCCTTTTTCCAATCTGTTCCTTGCGTCTTTTCTGATCCTGATGTCGGGTCTGATCCCAGGTCTTGCCAGGGCCCAATCGGCGCCGACATTCACGGCGGTCTTTTCCCCGGACACAGTCACGACGGGCAACAACACCAGCCTGATCTTTACCCTCACCGAAACCTCCGCCAGCACCGCCAGCGATCTCACCTTCAGCGCCACCCTGCCCACCGGTGTTACCGTGGCCGCAGGCAGCCAGTCCAACAGCTGTAGCGGTACTTTCACCGCCACCTCCGGCGGGACCAGCCTGAGCCTGACGGAAGGACGGTTGGGCGCCAGCGAGAGCTGCACCATCACCCTGCCGGTGACCTCCAGCACCGTGGCCACGCACACGCTGACGACCGGCGATCTGACCTCCTCGCAGGGCAACAGCGGCAGTGCCACGGATGATCTGATCGTCAGCCTGCCGACCCCAGTGTTTTCCCACAGCTTCTCGCCCAGCACCGTCAATCCCGGCGATATCAGCACCCTGACCTATACCATCGACAATACCGGTGGTGGGCTCAACATCCTCGCCGCCAGTTTCGACGAAACCTTGCCCAGCGGGCTGGCGCTCACCACCCCGGCAAATATCAGCAACAGCTGCGGCGGCACGGTTGTGGCCGCTTCCGGCGGTGACAATATCGATGCCGATAGTCTGGCGGTGACGGCCGGGGCCAGCTGTACCATCACCGTTGATGTCGAAGCGCTGAGCCTGGGCGATCAGATCGCCACCAGCACCCTGTTTTCGACCTTCTCCAACTTCTCCAGCAGCCAGGTCACCGGCACCGGCACCCTGGTGGTCGAAGCCCCCACCCCCAGCGAGATCAATTTCTCCAAGAGCTTTTCGCTGACCCAGGTGGGCCTGTCGCAAAATGTGACCCTCAGCTTTGATCTGCAGAACACCAGCCGCGACAGCGCCGCCACCAATATTGCCTTCACCGATGATCTCGATGCCATGCTCAGCGGGTTGGTTGCCACCAGCCTGCCCGCCGACGGGTTCTGCGGAGCCGGATCAACCCTGACCGGCTCCGGCAGTCTGACCCTTGCTGGCGCCTCATTGGCCTCAAGCGAGAGCTGCAGCTTTGACGTCACCCTGCTGACGCCCGCCGCGGCCACCACCGGGGATTACACCAATACCACCAGCGCGCTGACGGCCGATATCGGCGGCAACCCCTATACCGGCGGCACCGCCACGGCCGATCTGCGCATCCTGGGCGATGGCGGCCAGGGCGCCAGCCTCAGCAAGAGTGTCATCGACAATCCGGTGGCCCCGGGCGGCAGTGGCACCCTGCGCTATACGCTCACCAATCCCAACGCGAGCTTTGCCCTCAGCGACGTGACCTTCAG
The DNA here is from genome assembly GCA_015665415.1 of Roseobacter sp. GTDB lineage: Bacteria > Pseudomonadota > Alphaproteobacteria > Rhodobacterales > Rhodobacteraceae > Pseudophaeobacter. The sequence continues at coordinate 153,879 of JADFAE010000007.1, read as the reverse complement.
TGACATCATCACCGATATCACCGGCGGCAATGATGTCACCATCAATACCCTGCCCACAGCGGGCGACTGCGGCGCTGGCAGTACATTTGCCCAGACCTTTGTCGATACGGATACCTGGGCCTTTACCCTCACCGATGGGGTTCTGGCCGCCGGCGACAGCTGCAGTTTTGATCTGGTGCTCAGCGTTGCCTCCGATGCCACACCGGGCGATTATGATTTCACCACCGGGGACGTAAACTCCACCGTCAATGGCGGATCGGTGGTCACCCTGGGCGCCAGCGCCACCCTGCAGGTGGAAGGCGGCGCCAATCTCAGCTTTGTCAAGGAATTCACCGAATCCGTGATCGGTGCCGGCGACAGCGCCACCCTGACCTTCGCCCTCGCCAGCGAGGCGGAATCGCCCAATACCGCCACTGGCCTCAGCTTTAGCGATGATCTGACCACTTTTTTGTCCGGGGCCAGCTTCAGCACCGTGAGCGACAGCTGCGGCGGCAGCCCGGCGCTCTCGGCCGGCGATACGCTGCTGAGCTATAGTGGCGGCAGCCTGGCCCCCGGGGCCAGCTGCGAGATCGTGATGAGCGTCGCCATTCCCGCCGGGGCCAGCAACGGCACCTATACCAATACCAGCTCCAGCCTCGCCGGCACAGCGGGCGGCGAAGCCCTGACAGTCCCCGCGAGCAGCGATGATTTGCAGGTGCTGGCGGCCGAACCGCTGGTGACCTCCAAGAGTTTTGCCCCCAGCTCGGCCCTGCCCGGCGAGACCATCAGGCTGAGCTACAGCCTGCAAAACCCCGATGCCGCCGCCACCTATGACATCACCCTTTTCACCGAAAGCCTCTCCACCCCGCTCTCCGGCCTGGGGGCGGTAGATGCCTCCACGGCGGTGTTCGACAATTGCGGTGGCTCTGCTTCGGGCAGCGGCACAACCTTTCTCATCTTCCTCAATCTAGAGGTCCTGCCGACAACAACCTGCACCATCGATCTGGATGTGGTGGTGCCCCTCGGCGCAGCAGATGGCACCTATGGGACAACCACCTCCAGCCTCTCGGCGCAGCTGGACGGCAATGCGGTGACCCTGGATCCCATCGTGGCCAATCTTTTGGTCGAGGGGGAGTTGATCTCGCTGAGCAAATCCTATGCCAGCAGCCCCACCGCCCCCGGCGGCAGCGTCAGTGTCGACTATACGCTGACCAATCTCAGCAGCAGCCATGCGCTCAGCGCTCTGGCCTTTAGCGATGATCTGGATGCGCAGCTCTCAGGTCTCACCTCCAGCTCCGGCAGCCTCTCCGATATCTGCGGATCCGGCTCCGCAATCAGCGGCACCTCGCCCCTCAGCTTTAGTGGTGGCAGCCTTGCTGCCGGTGCCAGCTGCAGCTTCAGCGTGACCCAAGTGGTGCCCGCAGGCGCCAGCGCCGAGACCCATTCCGGCGATACCAGCAGCCTGACCGGCACCGCCAGCGGATTGGCCGTCACCGGCCCTGCCACCTCGGCGGCGCTCACCGTCAGCAGCTTTGATCTGCCCAGCTTTACCGCCAGCCTCGCCGACAGCGCCCTGGCAAGTGGCGGCAGCAGCACGCTGACCTATGTGATCACCAATACCGATACCAGCGCCACCCTGTCGGACCTGCGCTTCAGCACCGATCTCGATGCGGTGATTTCCGGCATGACCGTCACCTCGGGCACCGGCAGCGATCTCTGCGGTGCAGGGTCCAGCCTCACCGGCTCCAGCCTGCTGACCCTCTCTGGCGCCTCCCTGGCGCCCAGCGACAGCTGCAGCCTTGATCTGGTGGTGCAACTGCCCAGTCCGGCCACTGCGGGCAGCTATGACATCACCTCCGCCAGCCTGACCGAGGGCGGCACTGTTGTCGCCGCCGCCACCACCGCCAGCTTCACCGTCGAACCTGCCCCCGGTTTCACCCAGAGTTTCTCCCCGGCAACGGTTGATCAGGGCGGCACCAGCACTGTGACATTCACCATCGACAACAGCGCTGCAGCCCTGGCGGCCAGCGGCCTGGATTTCAGCAACACCCTGCCATCGGGCCTGGTTGTGGCCAGCCCCGCCAATGCCAGCACCACCTGCACCGGCGGCACGATCACCGCCGTGACCAATACCAGCACGCTGTCCTATACCGGCGGCAGCACCAGTGCCGGGGCCAGCTGCACCGTCGCGGTGGACGTCAAGGCCACAGTGGGCGGCAGTTTTGTCAATACCAGTGGCGATCTGACCTCCTCTCTGGGCGATTCCGGCAGCTCCAGCGACACCCTGACCGCCACCGCCACCAGCGTCAGCCTGGATCAGGATCCAATCACCACCGCCAATGAGAGCGCGGTGAGCTTTACCTTTGCCAATGCCGAAGTCGGCGCCAGCTACAGCTATGGCCTGTCCTCCAGTGGTGGCGGCACCACGGTGACCGGCAGCGGCACCGTGTCCAGCAGCAGCGAACAGATCAGCGGCCTCGATGTCTCTGGCCTGGGTGATGGCACCGTGACACTGGCGGTGGGGATGACCGGCAGCCTTGGCCATGCCGCGCCGGTGATCAATGACACCGCCACCAAGGACACCGATCGTCCCAGCGTCACCCTCAGCGGGCCCTCGGATGCGCAGAGCCACGCCTTTAGCGTCACCGTCACCTTCAGCGAGAGCGTGACAGGCCTGGCCGACAGCGATTTCAGCATTGATGGCGGCACCGCCACAGCGCTGACCGGCAGCGGTACCAGCTACACCCTGACCGTGTCCCCGGATCACGATGGCACCCTTACCATCTCTCTGCCGCTGGATGCGGCGGTGAACGGCAGTGGCAATGGCAACTCCGCCAGCAGCGCCATCGAGGTCACCGCCGATCTGACCGGCACCCCCGATCCCAGCCCCGAGCCGGATGCCGATGGCGACGGTGTTCCCGACAGTCTCGAGAGCAGCAGCGCCGACCGCGATGGCGATGGTATCGTCGACAGCGCCGATTACGACCCGCAGGGCTATTTCTACTGCGAAGACGATGGCCGCATCCTGTCGGGCGGTGGCATCACCGTGACCGGCGACTCGGGCTCCAACAGCTCGGTCGGGACCGCCAACAACATCACGATCGTGCGCGATGGCTCCACCGGGGAATACCAGTGGTTCGCCCTGGTGCCCGGCACCTATAGTGTGGCCTATAGCTACCCCTCGACCGGCGTGGCCAGCACCGCGCGGTTGTCCTCGGGCAGCATTGATGTGACCACGCTGCTGCCCTCCAACCCCGCCGTGCTGGGCTCTACCGAAGTGGGCTCGACCGGGGTGCTGGCGGATGCCTCCCTGGCCGCCAACCCGGTGTTCTATGACACCTTCGTGATCGAGGCCGGTGACCCGGATGTGCTGGCCAACAATATCCCGATGACCAATTGCCAGATCAATGCGGTCACGGTCAGCGCCAGCGACACCGGCGCAGAGGCCAATGGCGGTGCAACCGACAGTGTCAGCTTTACCGTCAGCCAGGATCTGGTCTCTGCCCAGGACAGCGTCATCAGCTATACCCTGGGCGGCACCGCCACCTCCGGCACGGATTACACCGCCCCCAGTGGCAGCGTCACCATTCTGACCGGCGATACCTCGGCGGTGGTGGATCTGCCGGTGCTGGAAGACGGGCTGATCGAGGGCGATGAGACCGTCACCCTGACCCTCACCGCTGTCACCTCTGGTGCGGCCGATGTGGCGCTGTCGACCACCCCTGCGGATCTGACCGGCAGCACCACGCTGTTTGACGACGATTCCGCGGTCATTTCTGTCACCAATGACGATCTCACCGCCTCCGAAAGCGGCAATGACACCGCCGCCATGTCCTTTGTGCTGCTGGGTCAGCCCACGGCGGATGTGCAGCTGGATTTTGCCGGCGATGCGCAGTGCAACGTCTCGCCCGCCAGCCTGACCTTCACCAGCGGCACTTACGATACGTCGCAAAGCCTGACCATCACCGCCATCGACGATGACGTGGTCGAAGGATCGCACAGCTGTCAGCCCACGGTCACCGTCAGCTCCGGGGATGCCGGTTTTGACGGCTTTGCCCTCACCCTGTCGGCGGTCACCGTGACGGATGATCTGATCGACCAGATCCGTGAGCCGCTGACCGAGATCCTGAAAAACGATCTCGAGCAGACGGTGCGCAACCAGCAGCGCCATTTCAGCACCATCGCCAAAGGTGCGCTGTCGCGGCTGCAGGCCGGTGCGGCCGGGCTCGGCTGTGGCACGCTCTCCTCCTTTGATATTGATGGCAGCCTGAACATCCAGGGCGGCACCGGCCAAAGCGACGGCACTTTCGGCTATGACGTCTACAATTGCGCCAGCGGCAGTCGCCAGATCCTGGCCGGCAGCTTCAGCCTGACCCGCAGCGAGAGCATCGGCACCCAGGCACTGGTACAGTTCTCGCAGCAACGCGAGCGCTTCCTGTCAGAGCAGGACCTGCGCGGGCGCTTCTGGGGCGGCTATCTCAGCCGCACCAATGTCACCGGTCTGGCCGATGGCTCGATCAATGGTTTTGGCGTCAATGGCGGTGTCTATGGCGCCCGTCAGCTGGGCGATGGGTTGTTCCTCGACTATTACGCCGCCGGCGCTGTGGGCCATCACCGGTTTGATCTCAGCTTTGCCACCACAACCACCCCGATCCAGGCCGATGGCAGCTATGACTATGCCGCTCTCTTTGGCGGCATAGCCCTGTCGGGGCAGCATCAGCTGGACCGGCTGCGGATCACCCCGCGCGTCGGGCTCGATCTGGCCATCGCCCGCGCCAGCGACGCCGATGTCACCGCCACCCAGCTGTCGCAGACAGATACTGGCAGCATTGATATCCCCGATTTCGATGGCAGCCGCATCTTTGCCGAAATCGAGTTCTCCGGCTTTGGCAACAGCGCTGAGGCGGACCCCCGTGGCGTGCAAACCAGCCTGGCGCTGACGCCGCGGCTGATCTGCGAGACCTCCTCCTATGACAGCAGCCTGGGCTGTGGGTTGGGACTGGGCTTTGCCCATGAGCTGTTCAACCCGCTCACCGGGCTGAGCTACCGCTTTGAGATCGACTATGAGACGGTCAATGACAGCGACCGGCTGAGCGCCAATTTCCACCGCGAGCGCCGCTTTGCCAATGATCGCGGCGCGGTGGTCACCCGCCTGTCGATGCCCAACAGCGATGCGCTGAAGATTGAACATGGGGTGCGCCTGGAGTTCTGAACCAAACGGGAGTTCTGATCCAACGCAGGTCCTGCAACCGCAAACAGCCGCTCCTATCCGGGGGCGGCTGTTTTGTTTATTCGGGAAGGCGAGAGCCTCTGCTGTCTTCCCCCTGAAGGCCGTGGCGGCAGCGGCTAGGGCCTGGCAGCCGCCACCAGGGCTGCGGCCCGGTCCTGGGCGGCGCGCAGCTGCGCCGGCGGCAGTTGCGCTGCCAGGCTTTCGGCCAGCGCCGGGGCTTCGGGCTGGCCTGCGGCAATCGCCAGCACCAGCCACATATACCCCAGCATGTAATCCTGCGGCAGCAACCGGCCTTCGACATAAAGCAGCGCCAGATTGCCCATGGCCGCCGGCTGTCCGCCCCGGGCGGCGGCCTGCAACAGCGCCAGCGCCTGTGCCTCGGTTTCGCGATCCGCGCCTGCCGCAGGCTGCAACATCAGCCAGCCAAGCTGAAACTGCGCCTGCACATCCCCCGCCTTGGCCCGTGTTTGCAGCTGGCTCAACCCGGAGCCACCCAGATCGGGCATCGCCGGGCTGGGGTCATAAAGCGCGCCGGGGCGGGTCCGGGAGATCAGACTAGCGCCGCCGCGCTCCAGATCCGCGGCCTGACGGTACAGCGCCTCGGCGCGGGCCTCGTCCAGATCAACGCCAAAACCGTTTTCATAAAGCGTGCCAAGATTGTTCAGCGCCACCGCCAGCCCCCGCTCGGCTGCGGCCTGAAACAGCTGTGCCGCCAGCGCATAATCCTGCGCCACGCCCGCGCCACGCACATAGATCAGGCCGAGATTGTTCAACGCCCGGGCGTGACCCGCCTGGGCCGGTCCCTCATAGAGTTGGCGCGCGCGCACCGGATCCTGTGCCACACCGGTGCCATTCTGATAAAGCACCCCAAGGCTGACGGAGGCATCCACATGGCCCTGTTCGGCCGCCAGGGCATAAAGCTGCGCCGCCTGGACGGGATCTGCCAGGCTGGCAGGCCCCTGTTCCAGCAGGCTGGCCAGCTGAAACTGCGGCTCTGGCGCGCCACTGGCGGCTGCACGGCGCAGCCAGACCAGCGCCTGCTCCGGATCCTGGGCCAGCCCCAGCCCGTGCAGATAGCTTTGACCCAGACGGGTCTGCGCCGCGACATGGCCCTGCTCGGCGGCGCGGCGCAGCCAGATCACCGCTGCGGCGTAATCCTGCAGCAGCGCCTCGCCGCGCTGCAGCTGCAGGGCCAGCTGATATTGCGCTTCGGCCTGCCCTGCCGCCGCCTGGCTTTGCAGAGAGGCGCTCTGAACGGGAGGGGAAACCGGATTTTGCTGCTGTGCCAGAGCCGGGCTGGCCAGTCCACTCACCAGTCCGGTCATCACCCCAGTCCCAATCCCCGCACTCAGCAGCGCAGGCGCAAGCCAAAGGGGCCGCCGCTGCCGCCGCCTCATTGCGAGGCCGCTTGCGGCACGGATTGCCGGAGGGTTTGTGCATCCGGGCCGGATCTGGCGGTCTCCAGATGTTCCCGCGCCAGGGCCTGGGCCTGGGCCACCTGCTCTGGCGTCATCAGATCTGCCACCACCGCGCGCATCTCCAAGGCTTTGGCATCACCTGCCCCCGCCGCCAGATTGAGCCATTTATGGGCCAGCACATAATCCTGTTCGACCCCTTCGCCCTGAATATAAAGCCGCCCCAACTGGTGCTGGGCCCGCATGTCATAGGCGCGCGCGGCCAGGGTCAGCCACTGCGCCGCCGTCTCGGCTTCGCCCTCTGCCAACAGCATCTCGCCAAAGGCCCGCTGCGCCGGGCGCAGCCCATCCTGTGCCTGGGCCTGCAGCCAATCACGCGCTGCCGCGCCGCTCAGCGTCTCGACCCAAGGCACCATACGATGCGGGGCCATCATCCCCTGCAGCTGACCCGCCACCGCCAGCTCTCCCAGGCGAAGCGCCGCTTTGGTGCTGCCCTGATCCACCGCCTGGCGATAGAGTTTCACCGCCTCCGGCAGATTGGCGGGCTGGCCCAGCCCCTGTTCCAGCATCCGCCCCAGCGCATGACTGGCAGCGGGTTGGCCTTCGGCGGCAGCCTGGGTCAGCAGGATCTGCGCCTGGGCCGGATTGGCGGCAATGCCCTCTCCGCCCAACAGCGCCAGCCCCAGGGTCAGCACCGCCTCCTGGTTGTCCGCTTGGACCCCAAGTGCCAGCCAGCGAAGCGCCTCCTGCGGGTTGGGTTCAACCCCGTCACCCCGCAGATATTTCTTGCCCAAGGCCACCTGCGCACGCAGAAACCCTCCCTCGGCGGAGCGATGCAGCCAGTTCAGCGCCTCTGCGCGGTTGCGCGGCGCGCCCTGGCCACTGTCCAGGGCATAGGCCAGAAAATACTGCGCCTGCGCATGGCCCGCAGTGGCGGCCGCCTGCAACCAGTGCAAGGCCTTGGCCGGATCCTCGGCGGTGCCCCTGCCGCTGGCATAGGCGCGGCTCAGCTCGAACTGAGCCTCGGTATAGTCGCGTTCCGCCGCCGCCTGCAGCCAGGTCAGCGCCTCGACCGGATCTGCGGTCACCCCGGTGCCCTGGCCATATAGCAGCCCCAGGTAATACTGCGCCTCGGCCTGGCCACGCACCGCAGCCTGGCGAAACAGCACCGCCGCGCGGGCCGGATCACGCGGCGGTCCACCGGCAGGGGCACTGAGGTAAAGCCGCGCCAACAGCACCGCCGCTTCGGACTGGTTCTGCGCCGCTGCGCGTTCCAGCCAGTCGCGCGCCGCCATCAGATCCTGCGGCCCGCCGCGCCCCTCCAGCAGCACCCGGCCATAGCGATACTGGGCAAAGGGGGCTCCGGTTGTCTCGGCGTGATGCTGCAGCCCCTGACGCACAGAGACAAAATCCCCCGCCGCCCAGGCCGCTTCGATTTCGGCCATGCTGAGCGAGGCTACCTCAGCGGCGGACCCGTTGCTCTCGCTGCTCGCCTGCGACGGGCTCCCCTCAGCCCAAAGCGCCACAGGCCAGGTTGTGAGGATCAAAGCCGTGCTCGCCATCTGCAGGGCGCGGGGAAAGGTATTGGAAATCGCCATGTCTCTCACGTGTGAATAGGTCTGAAAAAACGCGTCAGCGCCGCTGTGGAAGCGACATCAGCCCGGACCCTAAGCGCTGGCGCTGGCAAGATCAAACCCGCAGCCTCAACCGGGCAGCAGATCAAGGGCGCGCAGCAGCCAGAGCAGCGCGGCAGCGGCGCAAAGGGCGGCCCCAAAGGGCAGCGCCTGCTGCCCCAGAGGCGGAGATCCAATCGCCGCCGCCCCAAGCCTTTGCCGCCTTTTGATCCACGCCGCCGCCCCGCCCCCTGTCAGCCCCATCAGCGCTGCCATCAGCACCAGAAGTGGCAGATCAAAAGGCCCGGCAAAGGCCCCCAGCCCCACCATCAGCTTGACATCGCCCAGGCCCAGGCCTTCGCGCCCCCGCCAGGCCCGATAGCCCAGCCGCAGGGCCAGAAAACTGCCCAGGCCCAGTCCCGCTCCGACCAGCGCCAGCTCAAATTCCAGCCCCAGTCTAAATTCCAGGCCAGCGCCAAGTCCCACCCAGGCAAAAACCAGCAGCGCCAGCGCCGCCGTCAGCAGATCCGGCAGCCGCAGCCAGATCAGATCGCAGGCCGCCAGCGCCAACAGCAGCCATAAAAACAGGCAGGAGAACAGCACCTCCGCGAGGCTGCCACCCGCGGCCAGCGCCAGCACCGCCGCACCGGTGGCGGAGATCTCCAGATAGAGGCTCCAGGGTGGAATGACGGCCCTGCAGTGACGACAACGCCCGCGACTGGCCGCAAAGGACAGGATCGGCAGCAAATCCCGCAGGCCCAACCGATGCGCACAGCTGCGACAGCGCGAGGGCGCGCGCAGCACATCCTCGCCGCGCGGCAGCCGATCCACCAGCACCCCCAGAAACGAGCCCAGAGCGGGTGCCAACAACAGCAGGAACAGCACCCAGGGCAAAGACACAGGCTGCGACAAGGGCAGGGATGAAACCTGGGGCAAAAACGGCGTTAGCAGGTCACTTGGCACAGGCAGCACTCTTTGGCATCAACTGATTTTCCCTGATCCGGGGGCGGGTGATGGACAAGCTCTCCCCCCCTCCCTTATCATGAAGCCATTCAAAAGAAAGTCTCCCATGCCCCCTCTTGCCTGTCCCGCTCTGGTCCCGTTGCAACGCCGCGCCAAGGCCCCTGATCCTGCCCAGCGTGAAGCCCCAACCCGGGCCCGCGATGCCGGGTTCTCGCTGCTGGAGCTGATGGTGGTGGTGGTGATCCTGTCGATCCTGGCGCTGGTGGTGGTGCCGCGGGTGATCGACCGTCCCGATCAGGCCCGCGCCGCCCGCGCCAAGGCCGATATCGCCGCCATTTCCAGCGCGGTGAAACTCTATCGGCTGGACAATTTCAACTACCCCAGCAGCGAACAGGGGCTGGCCGCATTGGTCAGCCGCCCCAGCAGCGACCCCCAGCCCGCCAACTGGGCCGAGAACGGCTATATGGACCGGCTGCCGGTGGATCCCTGGGGCCAGCCCTATCACTATCTCTCGCCGGGGGTGCATGGGGATTTCGACATCTTCAGCTATGGCGCCAATGGCAGTGCCGGGGGCACGGGTGCGGATCGGGATATCGGCTCATGGACCCTGAATTAGAGCCTGTTTCAGCGGCAGATGCGCCTGTAGCAGCCCCAGCCGCTGCAGCTGAGGCTGGTTTCACCCTGATTGAGCTGCTGGTGAGCATCGCCATTCTGGCGGTGCTGGCGCTTGGCCTTACGCTCAGCCTGCCCCGCAGCAGCAGCGGCGACAGCGATATGGCACGGTTTCAACGCCAATTTGACAGCCTGCGTCAGCGTGCCATTGCCGGGCAACACACACTGGGGCTGGTGGTGAATGCCCGTGGCATGCGCCAGGCCAGACGCGAGTCGACACCGCAACAGGGCACGCAGAACCAGGGCTGGCACAAACAGGGCTGGCAGATCTCAAAGCAAGAGCAGCGCTGGCACGGGGTGGTGCGCTTTGACGCCACCGGCACCACGGCCGGCGCGCGCCGCAGCAGCGGCACGCAAATCCCGCAGATCCAGGTCCTCGGCGATGGGCGCAGCTCTGCCTTTGTCATCCGGTTTTCCCCCCGCGCAAGCGGTGCCCCCGGTGGCAGCTGCCGCAGCGATGGCTGGACCGGGCTCAGATGCGAGGCCTCCTGATGCGAGACAAGAGCGGGCGCGCCGCGCGCAACCGCGGCTTTACCCTGCTGGAACTGGCAGTGGCGATCCTGGTGCTGGCGCTTGGCAGTCTGGCCGCCCTGCGCGCCAGCGATCAATCCCGCCTGGCCATTGGCGGTGAGATGCCGCGCCTGCTGGCCCGCATTGCCGCCCGCAACCGCGCCGAAGAGCTGCAGATCTACGGCTCTGCCGCCCCGGTGCTGCCGGATGTGGTGGTCCAGGGCGGGCATCGCATCACCCTCACCACCCAGCGCCAAGCCACCCAGGGCGGCTTGATCAAGGCCAGCGTCACCGCCCGCAGCGCCAGCGGTGAGGGGGCGCAGCTGATCCTCTATCTGCCGCCGCAGCCCCGCCCATGAGGCGCGCGCCCCAGGATCAATCCGCGCGGCCCGATCGCGGCATCAGCCTGATCGAGCTGGTGCTGGCCATGGCGATCTTTGCACTGGTCGCGGTGCTGGGGGCGCAGGCGCTCACCGGCATGCTGCGGATGCGCGATGATCTGGTGATCCGATCCGACCAGAGTGCGGCCCTGGCAGAGCTCACCAGCCTGCTGCGCGCCGATCTCGCAGCCCTGGTGCCGATGCTGTTTTACCCACCGGATCGCGCCGCGCCGCGCTCAGCGCTGCTGTTTGAACCGGCGGGCCCCAGTGCCAAGCTGTCGCTATCGCGGGCGGGGCTGTCCCGCTTTGACAGCGAGGCAGCGGCCTCCACCGCCTCTCTGCAGCCGATCCGGGTCGAATGGCTTCTGCATCAGGGCCAGCTCAGCCGCCGGGTCTGGCCCAGCCTGTTTCCGGCGCGCGCCGATGCGCGCAGTGCCCCGGTGCCCTGGCCCTCCGCCGAGCGTGACCGCGGATTTGGTCCGATTGAGGCGCTGCGCCTGCGCAGCTATTGGCCACAGATTGGATGGGTCGAAGGCGCCCACAGTCGCGCCAGTGCCAATGCCACACCCACCGCTGCGGGGGATAGCGACAGCACCGCGGTGGCCAGCGAGGTCTATTCCAACAGCCTGCCCCTGGCGGTGGAACTGACCCTGGTGACCCGCGATCATGGCGAGATTTCCCTTGTGGAGAGCCTGAAATGACCCCGCGCAGGCCACATCCCCCCAAGACCCAGCCAACTGTGGCCAGGGCAAGGACCAAGGTGGGCGAGGGAGCGCGCTTTGGCGATGGCGGCTTTGTCCTGGTCAATGCGCTGGTTCTGGTCGCGGCGCTGGCGGCTGTCGCCACCCTGTTGCTGAGCCGCGCCGAACAGGGGCGTCACCAGCTCGAGACCGCCCTGATGGCGGATCAACTTGCGCTCTCACTGGATGGTTTTGATGCCCTGGCCCTGACCCGGCTGGCCCGCGACCAGGGTCAGGGCACTGGCCAGAGCAGTGGCAATCCTGTCACGCAGGCCCGCACCACGCCCCCCCTGACCCTGGCCCGCGGGACTGTACAGGGGGAGATCCACGACCTGCAGGGGCGCTTTAACGTGAACTGGCTGAGTGATCCGGACAACACTCTGGCGCAGACCGCCTTTGACCGCCTGCTGGCGCAGTTGGGATTGCCGCCACAGATCGCCGCCGACATACGCCGCTTTGTCACCCCCGGGGCCCTGCGGGAGGCCCAGGCGCCGCAGCTCTCTCTCACTGCGCCGAGCCTCAACCCGCAACATCTTGATCCGGTGCCGCTTGATCCGGTGGGCGGGCCACTGCTGAGCGGTGATCAACTGGCCGATCTGCCCGGCCTCAGCCCACGCGCCTATGCCCGGCTGCGCCCCCTGATCACCGCTCTGCCCGGCGACAGCCGCCTCAATGTCAATACCGCCGCCCCCGAGGTGCTCTCTGCCTTTCTGAGCGATCTGCCCGCCGCCGCCCTGTCCCGGCTGATCCAGTCCCGCGCGCAGAGCCCCTTCCCCTCGGTCGAGGCCTTTTTGATCGCGGCCCGGCTGCAGCAGGCAGAGAACCAGGACGAGGCCGAGACAGATCCGGACCCCAGCCAATTGGGCCCGGATCAGCTGACAATCAGCTCAGGCTGGTTTCGCATCGACAGCCAGGCAGCGCTGGCCCCGCTTGCGGCCCGCCGGGTGACCATCCTGCACCGCAAGGCCCCCGGGCAACGACCCGAGCTGATCTGGCAGGTGACCCAACGCCCATGACCAGCCCCTTCCCCGCTTCTCCGCGTCCACAGGATCTTGTTTCCCCAGTGCATTTCCACCCGATGCCACAGAACAGGCGACATTGCGCTTTGGCGATGCTATCGCCATGCTGCGTCAAACTATGAAAGACCCGAAAACCAGATGATCCTGCGCAGGAGCCCCCAGTGATGCCCGCCGCCGCCCGCAAGGCAAAACGCGCCCGGATCCCACCTGGCCCGGTGATCCGGCTTGCCGCCCTGGCGCAGCCCAAGGCCGGCGCCCCCGAGACCCAGGTCGATTCAGGGCCCAAAACCTTGACCGAGGCGGGGGTCGAGGCGGTGGTCACGGTGCCCGGCAGTCAGGTGCCGCTGCTGCCCCTGGATCTGCCAAAGGGGCTGCGCGGACAGGCGCGCGAGCAGGTGGCCCGGCGGCAATTGGCAGATCGCACCGGCCTGCCCCAGGACAGCCTGAGCCTGCGCCCCTTTCTGCCCCGGGGGGGGCGACAGAACCCGGACAGCTGGACCCGGGTGATGGTGGCAGATCAGGTCTATCTGCAGACGCTTGCAGGGATCTCCTGCCGGGCGGTGCTGCCGGATTACCTCACCCTGCCCACCAGTGCCGGCCTCTGGAGTCTGCGGCTGGAGCCCGAGACCCAGAACCCTGAGGCGGATACTCCCGAGGCTGGCGACCCCAATGTCCCGACGCAGATGATGGTCCGGCTGGGACCCGAAGATGGCTTTGGCGCCCAGTCCCCGATTGCCCTGGCCCTGTTGCGCCAAGCCCTGCAGAGCCCCGATCCACAGATCTCCCCACCCCAGGCAATCCTGCTACAACAGCCTGACCAGCCGGGCCCTGCCGGCAAGGCGCTGCAGGCTGAGATCGAGACCCTGGCCGCCGAGCATGACATCCCCCTGATCACCCAGCCCGAGGCGGCACCGGCGCTTGGCCTGGCCAGGCCTGCGGTCTTTGCCCATGGTGAGCTGGACTGCGATCTACGTCACAACCCGATGGCGGCGCGCGCGCGCCTCGCTGCCGCAGTGCTGCCCTGGCGCTGGCCGCTGCTGGCGCTCGCTCTGGCGGCCAGCCTCTGGGCCGCCGCGCAGCTGATCCAGCTGGACCAGCTGCAGACAGAACGCCGCACCGCAGAGGCCAGTGCCCAGGCCCTGGTCAAAACCCATTTCATCCCCGCAGCCCCGGTGCTGGATGCGCGCCTGCAGGTCAGCCGCGCGCTTGAGGATCTGCGCCGCGCAAAAGGCGCGGCCGGATCGCTACACAACCCGCTGGAGCTGACCGCCCGGGTGGCCCAGGTGCTGGCCGCCGCCGATCTGCGCCCCGACCTGCTGAGTTATCACAGCGACAGCGGCTTGCTGCTGGTGCTGCGGCTGGCGGATTTTGCCGCCGCAGACCGTCTGGCCACGGCGCTGCAAGCGGCGGATCTCTCGGCCAATCTGGTCGAATCCCAGGTCAGCGAAGACAGCCAGGGCGTGCGCGCCGAATTTGTGATCACGCCGGGCCCTGCCGCCTCCGCTGCCGCTTTGGGGGAGACCCGCCCATGAGACCGATATCCCTGCCTCTGATTGATCTTTTGCTGCGGCTGAGCCCGCGGGAGCGCGCCCTGCTGGCTGTGGCGGGTCTGGTTGCGGTCCTAGGTATCGGATTTGGCCTGTTGTTGCCGCTGCAGGAGCGCCGTCTGGCCGCCGAACTCGCGGTACAGGACGCCCAGGCGCTGGAGGCCTGGGTGGCCGCGCGCGTGGTGGAAAAACAGGCTCTAAAAGGCGAAGATTCCGTCACCCCCCAGGATCCCATAGGCTCCAGCGGTATCGAACAGGGGTTGATCAACGCCCGGCTGCGGGTGGCGCTCAGCGCGCTGTCGACCACGGGCGATGGCGGCATCGATCTGCGCTTTGAGCGGGTGGATTTCATCCAGCTGGCCCAGTGGCTGTCGCAGGCCCATCCCGGCTGGGGCTATCACATTGACAGTTTCCGGCTGGAGGCCCTGGACGCCGCGGCGGATGCGGGCCGGGTCGCGGCCTGGATCAGCCTCAGCCCGGCGGGAAACTAGGCCCGGATCAGGCAGGATCCGCGCTGCCGCAGCCTCGTGATCACAATTTCTGCAACCGCGCCTCAATGCTGGCCCGACGCCCGGCCATGGAACCCAGCGGATCCAGATCGCTTTTGGATTTCAACACTTCGCTCAGCGCCGCGCGGGCCTGGGTCAGCTGTGCCTTGCCAGCTTCGACCTCGCCCCGGGCCAGCAGGTCCAACCCCAGCTCATGCTGGGCCGTGCCCTGCACCGCCAGCGCAACCGCACGGGCCTCGCCGCTTTGGTTCTGGGCCAGATCGCCCGCGATCTTTGCCGCGGCGGCATAATTGCCGGCCCGCAACTCCGCATGGGCATATTCCAGCTGCAGACGCGGCACCAGCGGGCCAGCCTCTGCGATCAGCCGCTGATAGCTGCGTTTGGCGCGGGCGTAATCGCCCGTTTCCAGCGCATTGCGCGCCACCGCATATTTGGATTGAAAACCGCTGCCTGCGGGCCCGCTGCCCTCGCCGCAGCTGCCCAGCAGCAAAGCCACACAGGAAATCATCCCGATCCGTGCCAAAGATATCGCCTGCATTGCCTGCTCTTTTCCTGTTTAACTGTGAACAGAAATTTACCATGGTCGGCGCAACCCGTCTATCGCAGCCCTGCCACATCCCTGTACTGGAGCTGGACCTGTGACCCATATGCGCCGGCCCTGAGGCCAGCCTCTAACCTCGCAAGGAGCACCATGCGCCTGATCGCTGCCCTCTCGACCCTTGGCTGTCTGGCCCTGGCCAGCCTTGCCGGGCATCAGCTGTGGCAGGTACTGGCCGCGCCGCCGCCGGAGCAGCAGCGCCAGGAGTTGCCAACGCTGGCGGCGGGCAGCGCACCGCCAGCGCCGCAGCGGGCGCGCAGGCACTGGCCCGCACTTTTTGGGGAGAAACAGCCGCCCAGACCCGCCGCCGCCCCGGTGACGCCGGAACCGCAGCCCCCGCGGGCGCCAAAACCACCGCTGGACTCGCTTGGCTATGTGCTGAAAGGCCGGGTGCAGGCGGGGCAGGCCACCTGGGCCATTGTCGATCATCCCAGTGGTGAGCAGCTGGTCCGCCGCGGCGATTCCCTACGCGAGGATGTCACTGTGGTGCGCATCGATGCCGAGGGGCTGTGGGTCTCGCGTCAGGGCGATGCGCCAGAGCTTTTGGGCTTTGCCGAGAACTAAGGGGTCAGCCGGCCACCACCGCCTGCAGATCAAAGATCGGCAGTAGCACCGCCAGCACGATCACCAGCACCAGCCCGCCCACCAGCATCATCAAAGCAGGCTCTAACAAGGCCGCAATGCGCTTTCTCTCGGTCGACAGGCGATGCTCTACCAGGGTGGCGGCGCGTTCTGACATCCGCGCCAGCCGCACCGAGACCTCACCCGCCGCAATCAACTGGCGCGCCACCGGGGGCAGAAAGCTGAGCTGCTCCAGCGATTTTGACAGGCTTTCGCCCTGCTGCACCGCCCGGGTGACCGCCCGGGCCTCGGCCTGAAACGACACCAGGGTCAGCACCTCGACAGCGCTGTCGGTGGCACTGAGCACCGCGTGGCGGGAGCCCAGCACCAGGGCCAGGGTGCGCAGATATTGCACCGCCGCCGACAGTCGCATCAGCCGCCCCACCAGCGGCAGGCGCAACAGCAGCTGATCGCGCCGCGCCCGCAGATGGGGCAGCCGTGCCGCCAGCAGCAAGATCCCCGCCAAGGCCAGCAGCAACAGCAGGATCAGCAGGTCGTTGTCACGGATCAGATCAGAGACCCAGAGCACAGCGCGGGTCAGCTCTGGCAGCGGGCGACCCGACATCTCAAACATGGCCACGATCTCGGGCGCGACCGTGGTCATCAGGATGGCGCAGACCAGCAGCGAAACGGCGGCGACAAAGCCCGGGTAGATCAGCGCCGTGGCGATCTGCGCCTTGTCGCTGCCCAGCTGCTCCAGATGATCAGCCAGCGCGTCAAAGACCGAGGCCAGCTCACCGGCCGCCTCGCCGGCGCGCAGGGCCGCCAGGTAATAGGGGGCAAAACCCGCCCCGGTCTGGGTCAGCGCCGCGCTGAGGCTGGCCCCATCCAGCAGCGCAGCACGGGTCTCGGCGGCCATGGCATCCAGCGCTGGATGGCCGCCGCTGCGCACCGCCTCCAGCGCTGCATCCACCGGCAGCTCTGCCGCCAGCATCACCGCCATCTGACGGGTAAAGACCACCTGCAGATCCGGGCTCAGCCGGGGGCGGCGCGCCAAGAGCGCGGGCCTGCCCGCCGCCACTTTGCCCGCAGCGCCGACCTCGCTCAGCTTTGCAACAAAGAGATCCTGCGCCGCCAATTGGGTGGTGGCATCGCTTTCGGTTTCAGCCACCACCGTGCCGCTGCGCCGCCGCCCGGCCCCGGTATAGGCGGTATAGCGATAGGCCTTCACGCCACATCCCCCACCACCCGCAGCGCCTCATCGAGGCTGACCGCGCCTGCGGCCACCGCCGCCAGCCCCTGGCCGATCAGCGTCTCCTCGGCCCCAAGCGCCTGCTCTTTCAGCGCCACCTCGCTGGCGCCCTGATCAATGGCCCGGGTCAGATCCTCGCTGATCTCCACCATTTCAAAAATACCCAGACGCCCGGCATGACCGCTGCCGCCGCAGGCCTCGCAGCCTGCGCCGGGGTCCTGGATCTGCGCAGGCAGGGATACCCCGTGGCGGTGAAACAGCGCCGCCGCCCGGGCCGGGGTGTCTTGGGGCACGCAGCAATCAGGGCACAGACGGCGCAGCAGGCGCTGCGCAATCACCCCGCGCAGGGTGGCGGCAATCAGGAAATTGTCGAGACCAAGATCGCGCAGGCGCACAATCGCCCCCACCGCGCTATTGGCATGCAGCGAGGAAAACACCAGATGGCCGGTGAGGGCGGCCTGCGCCGCAGTCTGGGCAGTTTCGCCGTCGCGCACCTCGCCCACCAGAATGACATCCGGATCCTGGCGCAGGGTGGCGCGCAGCCCGGCGGCAAAGCTCATGCCGATCTCGGCATTGATCTGGCTCTGGCTGATGCCGGGCAGATCATATTCGATCGGATCCTCGACGGTGACGATATTGCGCTCGGCGCGATCGGCCAGCTGCAGCAGCGAATACAGCGTCGTGGTCTTGCCCGCCCCGGTGGGCCCGGTGGCGAGGATAATTCCGTTGGGAAAACCCGAAAGCCGCTGCAATAGAGCCTGTTGTTGCGACGAAAGCCCCAGATCCGCCAGCGGCCGTAACCCGGTGGATCGGTCCAGGATCCGCAGCACGATGCGCTCGCCGTAATGGCCGGGCAAAGAGCTGACGCGGGTGTCGATCTGCCGACCGGCCAGGGCCAGCGGAATGCGGCCATCCTGCGGCAATCGGGTCTCGGCGATATCCAGCCCGGCCATGACCTTGAGCCGGGAGACGATGCGTTTGACCGGCACATCCGCGCGGTCCATCACCTGCTGCAACACGCCGTCAATGCGCATGCGCACCCGCAGGCCCGCCTCGTGGGGTTCGATATGCAGATCGGATGCGCCGCTTTGCACGGCGCGGCGCAACAGCTGGTTGACCAGGGTGATCACCGGCGCATCGCCTGGCTCATCCAACAGATCACGCTGGCGGCGGGCAAAGGCAGCTTCCTCCAGATCAAAGCTCAGCTCGCTGCCCTGCTCGCTGCTGTCGCCGCCCTGCTGATAGATCCGCGCCAGCGCCGTCTCAAAATCCGCCTGATCCAGGGCCTGATAGCGCAGCGCCGGATCCAGGCCGATGCGCCGCTGCGCCTCGCGCAGGCCCAGCTGGGTCACCCCGGGGCCCGCCAACAGGCAGCTGCCCTCAAACAGGACCTGCTGATCGCGGGCAAAGGCAAAGGAAAACTTAGTTGCCACTGCCAAACCGGAGCCTGCTGGGCAAGGGCGGGAAGTTGCGGCGCTGCGCCACATCATCGATGAAACCGGCATCAAAGGGCTGGTTCAGATCGGCGCCGTCAAAGGGCAGCCCGCCCAGCTGATTATGCGGAAAGCGGCCGTCATCCACCGGGGTGATGGCAGCGCTGATGTCGCGGGCCTTGCGCGACAGCTCGCGGCTGATGCGCTGCGCCTCGGCCTCGGTAGAGACCACCTGCGGGCGCAGCATCACCAGAAGCACCCGCTGACTGCTGCTGGCATTCTTGCCGCGAAACAGCCCGCCCACCAGCGGCAGCTCGGCCAGGCCGGGCACCTTCTGGCTGACCCCGCCAGAGCCATTTTCCAAGAGCCCGCCCAGCATGATCACATTGCCATCGCGCACCAGCGCCGTGGTCGAAAGCGAACGCCGCGAGGTGATCTCCCCGCCCGAGGAGGCGGTGGTATTGGTGAGGTTGGAGACCTCCTGCTTGATCAGCATGCGCACGGTGCGATCGGCATTGATCTGCGGCGTCACATTCAGCGTCAGCCCGACGTCCTGGCGCTCGATGGTCTGGAACGGATTGTCGACAGAGCTGCCATCGCTGACGGTGGAATAGCTGCCGGTGACAAAGGGCACATTCTGCGCCACCACGATCTCTGCTTCCTGATTGTTGAGGGTCAGGATCGAGGGCGTCGACAACAGCCGGGTGGAATTGACCGAGGCAATGGCGGTGATCAGCCCGACGATGCCATCGCCACTGGCATTGCGCGCCGCGCCGCCAAAGACACCCCCCGCCCCCAGCGCCGGGGTGGTGCCATTGGAGACCGAGGAAATCAGATTGGTCAGGCTGCTGCGTCCCGGCAGATCGAACTGGGCCCCGCCCACCAGGGCATTGTTCAGCACCGCGCCAAACTGCACCGACAGATCCGACAGCCCCTCGACCGACATTTCAAAAATCACCGCCTCGACCAGCACCTGGGTTGGACGTTGGTCCAGATAGCGCACCATCTGCACGATCTCGGCAATGCGCTCCTGCGGGGCGGAGATCAGCAGGGTATTGGTCTGCAGCTCCGGCACGATGCGCACCGGCGCGCGCGCCGTATTGCCATCATCGGTGTTGAGGGTGCGCATCACCACATCGGCAATCGAGGCCGCATCGGCATAGTTCAGAGGCACCGTACGCGAGACCACGGTGTCGCGCTGGGTGTCCAGTTCATCCACCAAAAGACGCACCCGGTGGCGCAGCGCCTCGGAGCCGGAAATCAGCAAGGCGTTCGAGCGCCGGTCCACCGTGACCGAAGAGCCCTCGGGGATCAGGTCCATCGATTGCACCACCTGAAGCACCTCGCCGGCATTGGCATTCTGCAGCCGGATGATCTCGATTGGTGGCGCGGCACGGGGCTGGTCCAGTCGCGCGATCAGCTTGGCGATCCGGTTCAGATTAGCGGCCCGGTCCGAGATGATCAGCCGTTTGGCCCCCGGCACCGGTGTCATCACCGCCTCGGCGGGCAGCAGCGGGCGTACCACTTCGATCACCTCCTGCAGCGGCACCTCGCGCACCGGGATCACCCGGGTCTCAAAGCCGCTGGGCAGACCCGCACTGCCCCCCGAGGACAGCTCGCGCGCGACATTCATCGGCACGATGCGATCGGCCCCGGCGCCGGTGATCAGGGTCAGCCGGTTCAACTCCAGCACCGACAGGAAGACTTCGAACAGATCCTGTGGCGACATCTGATCGGGGGCCAGCACCGTCACCGTGCCGCGCACGCCGGGATCGAGCACAAAGCTGCGCCCGGTGGCCTCGGAGACGATTTCGACAAAACTGCGCAGGTCGGCGTCGCGCAGATCTAGGGTCACCTGGGCCCGCAGCGGCGGGGCCAGCAACAGGGTCAGGGCCAAGAGGCCAGCCCCCAACGCCGCTCTGAGACCTGAGATCCACCCGGTCAGGCCGCTGGGGCCCAGGCTGAAGGCCACCGCATGTTTCACTGCGCGTTTGTTCATGGGCTGCTCTTTATGTCCCTGCGTGACAGGCCTCAGATCCGCGATAGAATCTGCCGCCCGCTGCTCATTTGATCTTTGCTGGGCACCATAGCGGATTTGCCATCAAAACCCACGGCTTTCTCGCCCCGCTACTCCCATATCTGGCGGGACCTGTGGCCGGAGCGCCAAAAGCCTCCTCCAGGCTTGAGACGGCAAAGTTCAGGGGGCCCTGCCCCCACGGACCTGCGGCCCGTTCCCCCGGGATATTTTCAGCCAAATGAAGACAGATCCCACCGCGATACGCGGTCTAACCCAGCAGCCGTTCCAGATAGCGGCCATAGTCGTTCTTGGCAAAGAGCTGGGCGCGGGTGCGCAGGGCCGCATCGCTGATCCAGCCCGCCTCATAGGCGATCTCTTCGGGGCAGCCGGTCTGCAGCCCCTGACGATCCTGCAGGGTACGGACAAAATTGCCCGCCTCCAGAAGCGATCCATGGGTGCCGGTGTCGAGCCAGGCATAGCCGCGACCCATGGTCTCGACCTGCAGGCTCTCCTCGTCGAGATACATCTGCAGCAGATCGGTGATCTCCAACTCGCCCCGGGGGCTGGGCTGCACCTGGCGGGCACGCTGGGGCGCGGTGCCATCAAGGAAGTAGAGCCCGGTCACCGCATAGTTCGAGGGCGGCACGCTGGGTTTCTCGATGATCTGGCGGGCCCGGCCCGCCGCGTCGAAATCCACCACCCCATAGCGTTCAGGGTCGGCCACGTGATAGCCAAAGACGGTGCCGCCACTGTCTTGGGCATCCGCCGCGGCCAGCAGTTTTGGCAAGCCATGGCCAAAGAAGATATTGTCCCCCAGCACCAGCGCCGAAGGGGCGCCCGCCAGAAACTCTTCGGCCAGGATAAAGGCCTGGGCCAGCCCGTCGGGCGAAGGCTGCACCACATAAGAGAGCGAAACCCCCCATTGGCTGCCATCGCCCAGGGTGCGCTGAAACTGCGCCTGGTCCTGTGGCGTGGTAATCAGGCAGATCTCGCGGATGCCCGCCAGCATCAAGACAGACAGCGGATAATAGATCATCGGCTTGTCATAGATCGGCAGGAGCTGCTTGGAGACGCCCATGGTGATGGGATAGAGCCGGGTGCCGGAGCCCCCCGCCAGAATGATGCCCTTTCTAATGCTCATGATATGGCCTCCAAATCCTGCAAAATCTCAGCTAAGCCGCAGCGCCAATCTGGCTGTGCAATTCCAAAAACAGTCTCTAACAAGGTGCAATCCAGCCTTGAGTTCAATGGCCGCGCCGCCGGGGTGGGATAATTGCGGGAAGGGATTTCTGCCACCGCGCAGGCGATCTTGCTTTGCGCAAAGATCTCCGCCGCAAAGCCTGCCCAGCTCACCCAGGGGGTGCCCTGCAGATGATAGGTCCCCGCTTTTTTGGGGTCCGCAATCAGCTGGCGCGCCATCTCAAGGCAGGCCAGCGCAAGATCGCGCGCCGAGGTCGGCGCGCCGATCTGATCCGCCACAATGGTCAAGCGATCCCGTTCAGCACCCAAGCGCCGCATGGTTTTCACAAAATTATTGCCATGGGCAGAGACCACCCAGGAGGTGCGCAGGATCGCATATGTGCCGCCCGCCGCCCGCACCGCCTCTTCGCCGGTCAGCTTGCTGCGGCCATAGGCATTGATGGGTGCCGTTGTATCCTCCGGCTGCCAGGCGGTCTCGCCGCTGCCGTCAAAGACATAATCGGTGGAGACCTGCACCAGGGGAATACCCAGATCGGCGCAGGCGCGTGCCATGGCACCGGGGGCGGCGCCATTGATGCGACTTGCCTGTGCTTCTTCCTGCTCCGCCTTGTCCACGGCCGTGTAGGCTGCGGCATTAATCACGGCCTGCGGTCGCGCCTGCCGGATGGCCTCGGCGCAGGCAGCCGGATCCGACAGATCCGCCTGATCGCGCCCCAGACAGGTAACCCCCTCCTGCAACGCCAGCTCCCGCGCCAACTGACCGGTCTTGCCAAATACCAGAATGCTCATGTTCTGCGCCCTGTTTTCACTTTTCCCCAAATACCTCCGCCGGAGGCAGGCTTTCCAAGTGGAAAGCCCCTATGTCCCCCGCCCCAGCCGCTGGCCCACGCCGTCACGATTTTGCAAGGCGCGCCACCAGGGCTCATGGTCGAGATACCATTGCACCGTGCGCGCCAGCCCCTCCTCGACGGTAACGCTGGGACGCCAGTCCAGTTCATTCCGGATACGGGAGGGGTCGATGGCATAGCGGGCATCATGGCCGGGGCGATCCGTCACAAAGCTGATCTGGTTCTGATAGGACACCCCATCTGCACGCGGGCGCTTTTCATCCAGAATAGCGCAAAGTGTCTTCACCAACTCCAGGTTCGAGCGCTCATTCTCGCCGCCGATATTATAGCACCGCCCAACCGCGCCCTTGGCCAGCACCACCAGCAAGGCATCGGCGTGGTCCTCCACATAGAGCCAGTCGCGCACATTGGAGCCATCGCCATAAATCGGCAGCGGTTTGCCCGCCAGCGCATTGAGGATCACCACCGGGATCAGTTTTTCCGGGAAATGGAAGGGCCCGTAATTGTTGGAGCAATTGGTCAAGAGCACCGGCAGCCCATAGGTCTCGCCCCAGGCGCGCACCAGATGGTCAGAGGCGGCCTTGGAAGCGGAATAGGGCGAGCGCGGATCATACCCGGTCTCTTCGGTGAACAAGACCTCCGGGTCATCGGGCAGGCTGCCATAGACCTCATCGGTCGAGATATGATGGAAGCGAAAGCCCTCGGGGCGACCGGCCTCAAGCCAGTATTTGCGCGCCGCCTCAAGCATGTTGAAGGTGCCACTGATATTGGTCTCGATGAAATCCCCGGGCCCGTCGATGGAGCGGTCCACATGGCTTTCGGCGGCCAGGTGCATCACCGCATCCGGAGCATGCACGGCAAAGACCCGATCCAGCGCGGCGCGGTCGCGGATATCCGCCTGCTCAAAGGCGTAGCGATCACAGCCCGCAACCTCGGCCACATTGTCCAGACAGGCGGCATAGGTCAGCGCATCCAGATTGACCACCTCATACCCGCGCCCGATGGCCAGCCGCACCACCGCCGAACCGATAAAGCCCGCACCACCGGTCACCAGAATCTTCATGCCGGATCCTCAAATACAAAGGGGCTGTTGAATTCCGCCAGCGACAGCGCTGCGGCATCCTTATCGCTCAGCACCGGGGGGCCGTCGAACCCCCACTCAATGCCGCAGCTGTCCCAGGCCACCGCGCCATCGCAGTCGGGCGCATAATAGTCGGTGCATTTATAGATGATCTCAGTCTCGGGCGCGCGGGTGATAAAGCCATGCAGGAACCCCGCAGGCACCAAAAGCTGCCTGCCATTCTCAGCCGTCAGCTCCACCCCGAACCATTTGCCATAAGAGGGCGAGCCTGCGCGAATATCCACCGCCACATCAAACAAGGCGCCCCGGCCACAGCGCACCAGCTTGTCCTGGGCATGGGGCGGGGATTGGAAATGCAGCCCGCGCAGGGTGCCCTCTTGCATCGAGAGCGAATGATTGTCCTGCACAAAATCCAGATCAATGCCGTGATCCAGCAGCCGTTGCCGGTTCCAGCTCTCGCTGAAAAATCCACGCGCATCGCCAAAACGCTGCGGCACCAGCAGCTTCAGCCCCGGTAATCCTGTCTCTTCAATCTGCATCTGTCATCCTGTCACCTGCCTGCCCCCTCAGTCCTACCCATTGCCGCGCCATTGCGCCATGGTCAAACCCGCAGCAGCGGCGGCTTTTGCCAGGCCGGGGAGATGTCGCAACTCCGCCCCACCGGGTTGCTTGCACCCCGCAGCATTCCCCGGCAAGCATGGAGCCAAGAATTCTCTGTCCCATATTGCCCTGAAAGCCCTGTCGTCATGAAATTTCTCTTTGTGCATCAAAACATGCCCGGCCAATACCGCGAACTGCTGAGCTGGCTGGTCCAGCAGGGCGGCCATGAGATCGTTTTTCTGACCCAGCGCAAGGGGCTGCGGATCGACGGGGTCACAACCGTCACTTACCAGCCGCATCATCAGCCCGGCAAGGAGGCCTATGGGCTGTCCAAGGATTGGGAGGCGGCCGCCGGTGCCGGCCTTGGTGCCGCCCTTGCCGCGCGCCAACTGCAGCGCGACCAAGGATTCAAGCCCGATATCATCATCGGCCATACCGGCTGGGGAGAGCTGTTGTTCATGAAGGAGATCTGGCCGGATGTGCCGGTGATTGGCTTCTTTGAGTATTTCTACCGCACCTCCGGTGGGCTGGTCGGTTTTGATCCTGACGCCCCGCCCAATGATCAGGCCGGTTTCTTTGCCCAGGCCCGCAACAGCGTGCCCTATGCCAGCATCGAGGTGGTGGATCAGGGCCATACCCCCACCTATTGGCAGCGCGACCGCTTCCCGACCTCCTTTCATGACCGCATGTATACCTGCCATGACGGCATTCGCTGCGACCGGTTGCAGGCGGATCCAGCGGCCTCGGTTGGCCTGGGGCGATTGTCACGCCCCCTGACCCGCGACGATGAGGTGGTGACCTATGTTGCCCGCAACATGGAGCGGGCCCGCGGCTTTCACATCATGATGCGCGCCCTGCCCCAGATCCAGGCCAAACGCCCCAAGGCCCGGGTGCTGATGATCGGCGGCAACGAGACCTCCTACGGCAGCGAAAGCAGCCACCCCAAGGGGCTGCGCGGCAAGATGGAGGCGGAACTGGGCGATCAGGTCGATTGGAGCCGGGTGCATTTCCTCGGCAAGGTGCCTTATGACGACCTCTGCCGCATCATCCGCATCAGCCGCTGCCACATCTATCTGACCATGCCCTTTGTGCTCAGCTGGTCCTTGCTTGAGGCGATGTCGATGCAGGCCACGGTGGTGGCTGCCAATGTGGCCCCCGTGCGCGAGGCGGTGAGACATGGTGCGACCGGCATGCTGGTGGATTTCTTCGATCCCACGGCCCTGGCGGATCAGGTCACGGATGTGCTGGACAATCCCGGCGCCTATGCGCATCTCGGCCCCGCTGCCCGCGCCCATGTGCTGGAAAATTACGATTTCCTCAGCCGCTGCCTGCCAGAGCATATCGCCCAGATCAATGCCCTGGTGCCCGCGGCCAAGCGGATCACGATTTAGAGTCAATGTTTCGCACGCGAAACATTTAACAGCCTCCGGCGGAGGTATTTTGGGCAAAATGAAAACAGATGGCCAGCACCCGCCCGGCTTCATTTGGCCAAAAATATCCTGGGGGGTGAGACCCGGCCCGCCAGCGGCGGCAAAGCGTCCTCTGGGCGCTTTGAGGGTCGAACGGGGCAAAGCCCCCTCTTTTTTACTCCGCGCTGCGTTTTTTGACCCAGCCCAGAAAGGCGGCATCGGCCTGGCGCAACCGGGGCCGGCCAGAACGCGCCCACATAGCGCGCCATTCGGCCTCCAGCGCATAGACATCCGCCCCCGGCATCAATGTGCGGGCACGCTCCAGGCTGGCCGGCTTCAGCACCGGCGCATCACCGGCCCCCGGTTCCACCAGTGCATGTTTCTGGCTGAACCGGATCAGATCCCCCGGCAGCTCCTCCATGGCGTAATCCGGCAGCGGCTGGGCATCGATCATGTCACGCAGCATCTTGCGAAACACCCGGCGCGGACTGGCAGAGCCCGACTTTTTCAGCAAGGTCTCTACCGAAATGGTCCAGCTCGCCTGGCGGCCGCAGTGCTTGCGGCTGAGCTCATAGATGCGCCGCTCCAGCGGCTTGCGCAGACGGAAATAATCACGGCTGAGGGTCAGCACCGATTTCGACAGCACCGCGCGAAACAGCCAGTCCGACAGCGTCACCGCCACATTGACCATGCGGCCCGGCCCCTTTTTGGAACTGGGGGCCTTGCGCACGATCTCCCATTTCTCGATCAAGCCAAAGCCGCTGGTCACCTCTTCGCCACCGGTGGTGATATTGGTGGTGATACGGGTGCCGGCCAAGCGTTCAAAGCTTTCACGCAACCGGCGATAGGCATCGCCAGAGGTCTCGCGGTTGGTGGCAATCAGCAGATCATGCGCCTTCAGGTGCAGAGTGCGGCTGACCTGACGGCCCGCATTCAGCGCCGCCATCAACTGGCTGATGCAAAAGATCAGGATATCCTTGTCGTGGATTGTCGCCAAACCCTTGACGCTGGGCACCACGGTGATCTCGGCGCCATTGTGCTGATAGTTCAGGATCCGTCGATCGGGGCGCGTCGCCAATGAAAACAGCGGATGCTCCATCGACGCCAGATCATTCTTGGGAATGGCATCAAAAATATCGCAGAGGAAAAAATCCGCCTGCCCCTCGGGTGGATATACTCCCCCTGATGCAATTGCACTCATCGCTGCCTGCCCGCTCTGCCTGTTCGCTCACCCTCTCCCCAGTTTGATGGCGCTCATTCACTCTGTGGCGCGCATTTTACAGAACCGAGGGGTGACTCGTTTTTCGTGGTTTTGATTACGCCCACCCTAGAGTTATCCACATGACCCCGCAACGGGGTTCCAGAGTCACTGCTTCGGGGGTTTGGAGTCATCTCAACGGGGTTTCAGAGTCACTTCCGCTTCAAAAACCAAGCTCAACGCCAATAAAAAAAGGGCTTTGCGCAAGAGCCTGCCTGCCTATAACTATAATATAACTCATAAATAACAGGGTAGATAATTTTGGAAGCCCCAAAATCCACCCCTTTCCCCTGTTGCAAAGCCCTGAATTGCTTAGAAAAAGAAAAAGGGATGTGCATATTCTTCCCATGTGCTGCCTTTTCTGATATCAGCTCATAAAGGCGATACATTCGCCGGGAATTTTGGATCCGGCAAAGGCTCCAAAGCAAGAGGCACAGCGGCGCAACAGCCGCAGATCGAGGGCAGACAACAGCTCATGGCACGAGATATCCACAAAGCAGGCGCCGCTCTGCCGCCCTATTTCAACATTGATCCCGATGCGGCCCTGGCAGAGCTGGATAATCCAACCAATACCGCAGGCTTTGCCGATATCGCCGAGGGCTGCGCCCGGGGTCGTGCGGATCTCTCCAGCCGGGGCATGAACGAAGAGGGACGCAAAGAGCTGCGCCTGTTTTCCACCTGGGAAATCACCCGCTATCTGATCCCTGTTGCCCAGGCCCATTTCCGCCGCGTGCTCAAGGCCAACCCGGACTTGCCCCAGGGGCGCTCAGAAACCGAGGGGGGGGCCAAATGGTTCACCCTGGATGAGGTGCTGATGCTGCGGGCGCATTTTGGTGCCCAGGGATCCAAGGCAAAGGATTACACCCCCTATCGCCCCAAGGGCCTGCCGGCCAAACTGGTCTCGGTGGCCAATTTCAAAGGTGGTGTTGGCAAGACCTCCACCGCCGCCCATCTGGCGATGTCGGCGGCACTGGATGGCTACAAGGTGCTGGTGATCGATCTCGACAGCCAGGGCTCGATGACCTCGATCTTTGGTGGCCGTGTCGAGGATGAATGGCAGACCGCCTTTCCGCTGCTGGCGCGCCATTACGGCGAGCATTTGCGCGCAGACAACCAGCGCCGACTGGAGCGTGGTGAGGCCCCGCAGCCGCTGGAAGACTCGCTGAGCACTGCCATGGAGATGACCGCTGGGGATGTCATTCAGGGCACCCATTGGCCCAATATCGATCTGATTGGCGCCCAGCTGAATTTGTACTGGGCCGAGTTCCAGATCCCGGTCTGGCGCATGGCCGCGCGCAGCTGGAAACTGTGGGATGCGCTCACCGACCGGCTGGAGGCGGATGGGGTGCTGGATGACTATGATGTGATCTTTATCGATACCCCGCCCGCCCTGGGCTATCTCACCATCAACGGGCTGGCGGCTTCGGATATCCTGCTGGTGCCGATGGGGGCGTCTTTTCTGGAGTTCGACAGCACCGGTCGGTTCTTTGACATGCTGCATTCGACCTTTGCCTCCATTGAAGACGGCGAGAACCTGGCCGCACGCGCGCTGGGGCGGCCAGAGATGGGTTTTGAATGGGATGCAGTGCGCGCGGTGATCACCCGCTATGACAGCGCCCAGCAGGGCGAGCTGGCCGGGTTGATGCAGGCCTATATGGGCCCGGTGCTCTCTCCGCATAAACAGGACTTCACCGCCCTGATCGGCCAGGCGGGGGAGCAGGTCAGCGGCATCTATGAGGCCGATTACCGCGATTTCAACCGCGAGACCTACGCCCGTGGGCGTGAAACATTTGACGCCACCTATGCGGCCTTCAAGCGGCTTTTGCTGGGGGTCTGGCGGCGGGCAGAGCTGGAAGCACAGGCTGAAGATCAGGGTAAAGCGCAAAGCGCGCGTGCGGGCGCTTAAGGCTCTAACAAGGTAGAAAGCCCAGGGTGCGGCGCAAATGCCCCCGGGATCGCATGAGGAGGAGACAAGGCAGATGGCAAAACGCAAGCGGCTTACCCCGGCACAGAACAGCTATCTTTCCGGCGCGCCTGAGGGCAAATCGGCGCTGGGACCGGCCCTGGCCAGCCCCAGCGCTGCTGCCCCCGCCCCCATTGCTCAGGTAGCTTCCGAGGCCGCAAGCCAAGCCGCCCTGCAGGAATTGTCGGATGTGCTGAGCAATGCCCGTGCCAAGGGGTTGATGGTGGAAGAGATCGCATTGGAGGCGATCGATGAGACCCATCTGGTGCGCGACCGGATCAGTCAGGACGAAGAGGAAATGGCAGCGCTGATGGCATCCCTGCGCGCCCGCGGCCAGCAGACCCCGATCGAAGTGGTGCCCCTGAGCGGGCGGCGTGACGGAAAATCCTGGGGGCTGATTTCGGGCTGGCGCCGGCTGAGCGCGCTGCGCAGACTCTATGCTGAGAATTCAGAGCCTGAATTCTCCCAGATCAAGGCGCTGGTGATCCGCCCTGACAGCGCCGAGGCGGCCTATGTGGCCATGGTCGAAGAGAATGAAATCCGGGTCAATCTATCCCATTATGAACGCGCCCGCATTGCGGTGCGCGCGCTCAAGGAGGGGGTGTTCCCAACCCAGAAGAAAGCGCTGCAGGGGCTGTTTGCCAATGCACCACGGGCCAAGCGCTCCAAGATCGGCAGTTTTGTCACCCTGGTCGAGGCGCTGGACGCGGTGCTGTATTTTCCCGCCGCGATCAGCGAGAAGCTGGGCCTGGCCCTGGTGCGCCAGATGGGCGAGGATGCGGAGTTTGCGCCCCGCCTAAAAGCGGCGCTGCAGTTAGCCGCGCGCCCCACGGCAGTTGAGGAACTGGCGGTGTTGACTGCGGCGCTGGAAGATCTGCAGAATGAACAGGCTCTAAAGGCACGTTTAGAGCCACAACCTCCTGAGGAATCTGGCGCAGAGATTGCGCCGCAAATCCGCCAGCCTGCTGCTGAGACGGCCCCGCAGGAGCGGATCAGCAGCCAGATCGCCGCCGGTCTGCGGCTGGGGTTTCAGCCCGATGCCCGGCGCATCGAGCTGAGTGGCGCGGCAGTGGATGCGAAACTCGTGGAAGATCTGAAGGTCTGGTTGCGGCAACGCTGAGATCTGAAACAGCATGTCTTGCCTCCTGTCTTGCCTGTGGGGCTGCACATCCGTGCAGCTCCTTTTTAGTCTCTAACTTGCTAATTTGTGCCACTGTGGTGTGAGTTCTTTTTTGCCCAAATGTTTCGCGCGCGAAACATTTGGAGTGGGTTCCAAGTGAGACTTTCGTCCGCAGCGGGGCTGGTGCAGCCTGAGGTCACGGCCTGAATCGGCGGGCAAAATATTTGACATGCTGCGGCAAGTATGAGTTTTGCCAGAGGAACCGACAGCCCCGGATCCGGTCCCGAGCCGGGGGGGCTGGGGCGGCAAAATGAGGAGAGCCGGGCGTGACATTGGAAAAAGCCGTGGAGCTGGACGGGGCACCCGCTGTGTCCCCTGTTGGCCGTCTGGTGGCGGTGGTGGTGACCTACAATCGGCTCGACAAGTTGAAACCCACCCTGGCGCGGCTGCTGGAAAGCCCAGCAACGGAGCTTGCTGCCGTGGTGGTGGTGGACAATGCCTCCACCGATGGCACCACTGCCTGGCTCGCCAGCCTGTCAGAGCCGCGGCTTGATATCCGCAGCAGCGCCCGCAACCGGGGCGGGGCCGGTGGCTTTGAGATGGGCATGCGCCATGCCATGCAGGCCCATGCCCCCGACTGGCTGGTGGTGATGGATGACGATGGCCGCCCTGCCGCGGGGGGGCTGGCCGCGTTCCATGCCCTGCCCGCTCATCGCGATCCGGCCCGTACCTGGGATGCGGTGGCCGCAGCGGTCTATTTTCCCGAAGGGGGCATCTGCGAGATGAACCGGCCCTCGCGCAACCCCTTCTGGCATAGCCGTGAATTCCTGCGTACGCTGTTTGGCGGCGGCCGCTCCGGCTTTCATGTGCAGCCTGCCGACTACGAAGGGGACGGCATGCAGATCGATGTCACCTCCTTTGTCGGTTTTTTCATCTCGGCGGCGGCGGTGCGGCGCATCGGTTATCCGGACCCGGATCTGTTCATTTATGGCGATGACGGGCTTTATACTCTGGGGCTGACCAAATCGGGCGGGCGCATCGGCTTTGAGCCCGGCGTGCGCTTTGAGCATGATCTCACCACCTTTGCCGCCAAGGATGGCGCTGAGGGGGCTCAGCGGGGTCGCTTTATCCCGCTGTGGAAGGTCTATTATTATCACCGCAACCTGTTGCTGCTCTATCGGATGGCGGCGGGCTGGCTGTTCTGGCCGGTGCTTTTGCTGGTGGTGCCGAAATGGCTGTCCAAGCTGAGGGCCCATCCCGGGGAGCGCCGCGCCTTTTTGCGTCTGATGCTACGGGCGATCCGGGACGGGTTGTTGCGCCGCCGGGCGGTGCCGCATGCTGCGGTGCTGGAGCTGGCAAAGCCGCCCAAGACCGGGTGAGGGCCCCGGGCCGAGATCATGGTGGCCCCCTGTCATGGTGGCCCCTGTGGCGAGTACAGGGTCAGTTCTGCAGGATGTCGCGGTGATAGCGCCCCATGAGCAAGAGACCCAAGACCAGCAGGATCAGCCCAACCGAAAACACATAGGCCATATTCACATAGCTGGGATTGTAGCTTGGGAAAAACCCGCTGCGGGCGAGGCTGATGATGTGCATCAGCGGATTGTACCACAGGATATCGCGCGCCAGCGGCGGCAGATCCTCATAGAGATAGAAAATCCCCGAAGCCAGAAACAGCGGCCGGGTGAAAATCGACCAGGCGATGCCCCAGGCCGGATAAAGCCCGGTCAGGGCGCAGTTCAGGGTGCCGACGCCCAGTCCCAGCACCAGGGTCGCCGCAATCGCCTGGACGATGGTGGGCAGCGCGATGATGGTGCGGCTGTCGATCACGCTGAGGATGCCGGTGAGCAGGATGGCGGAGACCAGGATCGAGGTTAGGCTGTTGAGCAGGAACCGGGCCAGCACCGCATCAATCCAGGTGACGGCGGGAAACTGCAGCAGGGGTTTGGAAAAGTTGATCGCTTGGGAGGTCTTGGTTGAGACGCTGCCGTAGAGATCGAAGGGCATGTAGCCGGTGGCGTAAAACAACAGGAAACTATTGCCCAGGGACGGGGTCCTGATGATCAGGGAAAAGCCGACCGACAGAAAGATGATTGCCGCCAGCGGCTCCAGCAGCCCCCAGATATAGCCGCCGGGCGTGCGGGCGTAGCGGGTTGCCATCTCCCGCAGGATCAGGGCGGTGATGCTGCGCAGGGGGGCAAAGCTGCGCCCGCCCTTGGCGCGGGGCTCTTGGGCCTGCGGGAACTGCGGCTCAGAGGAGTGCGGACTGGCGGCGGAGCCCTCCGGTTGGGGGGCGGCGGAGGGGGGATTGGACATATGCGGGCTTGCGGGATTCTGTGGTTGTGAAGGAGGGGTTGGCAGGCGATACTATGGGTCATAGTACAGGCAATTACAAACAGCTCTGATCGCAGGGCGTTTAGGATGTGACCCGTCCGGGTGCAGATGTCGAGGCCCGCCAGCACTGCAAGCGGGGCCAGCATGGACGGAGGCAAGGTGGATGAGGAGAAACAACATCCCATGACAGCGGCCGGAGCAAAAAAACAGGGCGGTGGCGCAGGTTCAAAACCGGGCGGTAAGCCGCAGCCGGAGGGGGAGCGGACTGCGGTTCAAACCGCAGGACAGGATATGGGGCAGACATCTGCTGCAAATCTGGCAGGTGCCAATCCGGGCAAAGTCGCGCAGAAAGGCAACCGCCCCATCGACCGGCAGGTGCAGGAGCTGAAAACGCGGCTGAAGGCCGCCGAAGCCGCCGCCGAAATATCCGATCAAAAACGCAGCGCGGCTGAAGCCAAAGTCGAGGCCCAGAGCTATCCGCTGGCAGGACCGGCGAAGATGCGCAAACGCCACTGGGGGCTGATTGCCAGCTTTGTGGTGCTGGTGCTGGCCCCGCTGGCGGCGGTGATCTTCTATCTCGCAACCGTGGCCGAGGACCAATATCAGTCGACCACCGGTTTTACCGTGCGCAGCCAGGACAGCAGCTCTGCCAATGATCTGTTGGGCGGCTTGGCCAGTTTTGCCGGCAGTTCCACGGCCTCGGACAGCGATATCCTCTATGAATTCATCCAGAGCCAGGAGATGATGGAAGCGGTGGATGCGCAGATCGATCTGCGCGCCCATTACAGCCAACACTGGCCCAGCGATTGGGCCTTCTCGATCTGGCCGGAGGCGACCCAGGAAGAGATGATCTGGTATTGGCAACGCATTGTCAGCATTTCCTTTGACAGCAGTTCCGGCCTCATCGAGGTGCAGGCCCTGGGGTTTGATCCCAAAACCGCCCAGGCCATCACCCGGGCGATTGTTGCCGAAAGCCAGACCCGCATCAATGCGCTGAACCAGCAGGCC
This sequence comes from Roseobacter sp., assembly GCA_015665415.1. Lineage (GTDB taxonomy): Bacteria > Pseudomonadota > Alphaproteobacteria > Rhodobacterales > Rhodobacteraceae > Pseudophaeobacter. Next base: position 120,623 of record JADFAE010000007.1, on the reverse strand, counting down.
CGCGCCGATGCCATCGGCTATGCCCAGGCTGATCTCGAGGAGGCGGTGGAAGAGATGAAGGCGGCGCGCGAGGCCTTGACCCGGTTTCGCACCCGCACCCGGATTGTCGATCCGGAGGCCGATATTCAAGGCCGCATGGGGGTGATGAACAATCTGCAGCAGGAACTGGCCACCTCCCTGATCGAATATGATCTTTTGCGCGGCACCGTGGCCACCGGCGATCCGCGTCTGAAAAAGGCTCAGCAGCGCATCGACGTGATCCGCCAGCGGATCGATATCGAGCGTCAGACCTTTACCTCGACCAATACCGATACCGGCGGCGTCGGCGAAGATTACCCCTCGCTGATTTCCGAATTCGAACGGCTGACGGTGGATCGTGAATATAGCGAAGAGGCCTATCGCGCGGCGCTGACCGGGCTGGCGCTGGCCCGGGATGAGGCCAGCCGCCAGAGCCGCTATCTGGCCACCTATATCAATCCGACCCGGGCCCAGGAGGCAGAATATCCCGAGCGCTTTGTGCTGAGCGGGCTGGTGGCGCTGTTCCTGGTGCTGGGCTGGTCGATCCTGTCGCTGATCTATTATTCCATCCGCGACCGCAGCTGAGACTGACCCGGGAGATCCCATTGCCATGATCCGGTTCGAGAATCTGACCAAGAGCTTCTGGCTCAAGGGGGAGCGCAAGATCGTCATCGATGATCTCAACCTCACCCTGCCCACCGGGCGCTCGCTGGCGCTCTTGGGGCGCAACGGGGCGGGCAAATCAACCCTGTTGCAGATTATCTCCGGCACCATGCGCCCGGATCACGGCCGGGTGGTCTCTGATGGCACCATCTCCTGGCAGGTTGGGCTGGCGGGATCGTTTCACGGTCAGCTTACCGGGGTCGAAAACATCCGCTTTGTCGCCCGGGTCTATGGGGTGGATACCGAGGAGCTGGTGGATTTTGTTGGTGAATTTTCCGAATTGGGCAAATCCTACCATATGCCGCTGCGCAGCTATTCCTCCGGCATGCGGGCGCGGCTGGCCTTTGGCGCCTCGATGGGGATCCGCTTTGACACCTATCTGGTGGATGAGGTCACGGCGGTAGGTGATGCCAGCTTCCGCGCCAAAAGCCGCGCCATCTTTGCCCAGCGGATGCGCCATTCCGGTGCCATCATGGTCAATCACTCGATGCCTCAGCTGCGCCAGTTCTGCGATTCAGGTCTGGTTCTGGAACATGGCAAAGTGTCTTATTTCGAGGATCTGGACGAGGCGATCGACCTGCATGAGAGGCTGATGAAATAGCCTATTCGGCGGCCTGATCCCGGGGCGCGCGCGCGGGGCCCAGCTTGGCCTCCCAATAGGGCCGTGTGGTCATGTCACCATAGCCCCGCCGATAGGCGCGCTTGAGCTCCTCGTGATGGCGTAGCCAATGGGTCAGGGCCAGCAGCATCTGCCAGGCCAGAGCAAAGAAACGGGCCTTGGAATGGCGCACCGTATAGGCCTGGGTGCCGGTGCCATTGCGATAGGTGAGCCGGGCGGCGCCAAAGGCGGGAAAGACCAATCCGCGATCGTCGATCTCCAGCACGATTTGATCGCCGACCCGGCTCCAGAAGGGCAAGAGGTGGCCATTGAGGCTGAACAGGCCCAGAAGATGGCGCAGACGCCGGGGCAGGCGGCTGAAGCAGCGTCGCTCTTGTGGCGCGGTGTCTGTGTTCTGCTGCCAATGTTCCTGCTTGATCAGCGCTCGGATACTGGCCTGACGGGCCTGCATGTCGATATTGCGATCAAAAAACACCGGCCCCTGCATGACATCGCGCCAGGCCATCAGCTGGGCGGCGGCGCTCTCATATTTGCAACGCAGCATCGAGCGCATCATGAAGCGGCAGGCAATCCGCGCGGTGCCAAGCGCCGAGCGCTCCAATTGCGCGAAGATCAGGTGATGCAGCAGGTGGTTGCGCAGATCGAGATAGAGCGTCTGGGCGCTTTCCTTTTCGATGAAATCATCCTGAAAGGAGACCACGCCATTGAGGGTGAAAATGTTGAAATCATTGGCCAGCGAAAAGCTGATGTCATCGCCACGTACAAAAAACGGAAACGGGTGGCGGCGCAGCCCGGCCAGCGGGAAGGCAAAGAACCACCAGCCACCATAGAAGGTTGCGGGCCGGGCCTGGGTGCTGCGCAGCTCCATCTGTTGCACCGCTTGCGGGCAGCGCAGATCAATGCCGTTGAACAGCGGATGGCAGGAGCCGTCGAAATAGGCCCCGTTTTCCCACATCTCCCATTGGCGCCGGTTGCCGATCATGGCCCCGGCCAGGGCGGTTTGAGGATCGCGGGCCAGGGTCAGCAGCATATAGCTGCGCAGGATATTCTCCATGTGGAAACTGGCATCGTCATCCATGAACAGACAATGGCTGAAGCCACGGTCCTCGGCCTCCAGCAGGCCGCGGGCAAAGCCGCCAGCCCCGCCGAGATTGCGATTGGCATAGGCGGTGACCCGGGGCCCGGCGCGGATATCAGCGCTTTGGCCATTGTCGATGACCTGGACATGGATGTTGTCGCCAAAGCCAGAGCGCGCCAGGAAGGTGTCCAGCCGGGCCACGGTGTCGCGCACCTTGTGCTCGCGCTGGAAGGTGGTGATGGAGATCGCCAGCCGGGGCAGGGAGGGCGGCTGGCGGCGGGTGGCAAAGCGGGCCGTATAAAGCTGCAGTTTTTCGGGGCCCAAAGCGACGAGCTCCAGCGCCAAGAGCCCCTCTGGGGTGCCGCTGAGCAGGGCAGAGAGGTCAATCTGATATGGGCTGTCCGGGTGCAGCTGGGGGCGGCTTTGATGCAGGATCTCTGCGGGATGGCCCTGGCGCAGATGCAGCACCCGGATCTCGCCCGGCCCCCGGGCGGTGATCTCGAGGATCAGCCCCTCCAGCAGGCAGGCCTGGGTCCAGGTGCCGAGGTTGAACAGATTGAAATAGGTATCAAAACGGATCCGACTGCCGGTTAGCAGGCAAAAGCCGGATCCCTGCTGGCAGATCTGCGCCGCGCCTGTGGCATGATAATAGAGGTCCGGCTCGCTGCAGACGCCCGGCTCGGGAGCAATGATGTTTTGCAATGTCAGCATCGAAGGGGCCTTGATGACGATTTGGGGCGCTTACTTGGCACGCCTATTGCGGGGATTGGGGCCGGAGGATTGGGGCTGAGCACAGGGCTTGAAAGGGAAATGAAGTGCACGTTTTTGGAGAAAAATTTGGTGTGACATTTCATTCTGGTTGTGCTGTCTTGCTGTCCTGGGGCGCGCAGAGCGAGCCATGAGACAGCGCAGAGGGGAAACGCAGCCGTGAGCAGAGACGACATGACGCGCAACCTCATCTTTCATATCGGGGCCCATCGCACCGGCACCTCGGCGGTGCAGCAGTATCTGCATCGCAATATCGCGGCGCTGAAACAGCAGGGGGTGCTTTATCCCTTCAAGGCCCGCCGTCACGTGCATCTGATCAATGCGCTGTTTTCGGGCCGCAAAAGCCCGCAGCAGCTCTGCGCCGAGTTGATGCGGCGCATCGCGGCCCATGAGATGGAGCTGCATACGATTATTCTGAGTGATGAAGATATCTGCATACGGGAAAACCTTAGCGCTCTAGGAGAGTTCCGCAAGTATTTTAACGTAAAAGTTGTGTTCGCTTTACGGCGTCAGGATCTCTGGCTGGAAAGCTGGTATTTGCAGAATATCAAATGGCAGTGGAACCCCCGCCTGAGCCATTGCACCCTGCCCGAGTTTCTGGCCCAGCGGCAGCAGTTCCACTGGATCGATTATGACCGTTACGTGCGCCACCTGGAGCAGATTTTTGGCCGCGAGAATGTCATTCTCAACCTTTATGAGCCCAGCCAGATGCCGCCGGGGGGCGCGGTTGAGATGTTCTGCACCAGTATCGATCTGCCGCCGCCTGAGCGCTTTGGCAGCGGCCCACCGGTGAACCCCAGTTTTGCGCCGCAGGTCTCGGAATTCATGCGCCGCCTGCCGCTGGATGAGGCCCCAGAGCCCTATCGCGCCCTGCTGACCGAGGCCTGCGCTAAGATTGGTGCCGCCGCGGGGCAACAGGCCCCGTCTCAGCTGCTGATCCCGCATGCGCAGAGAGAGCGGATCCTTAACGGATATGCGCGCGGCAACCGGGCCCTGGCCCGGCGCTATTTCGACCGCGAGGCCCTGTTCCTTGATCCGCTGCCGGGGGTCGAGATGCCGCTGGCCGAGATGACGCTGCCTGCCGACAGCAACCAGTTGATGGCAGATTTTGTCACCCCGCTTTTGCGGGCGATGATCGCGCAGCACAGGTCGGAGCAGGGCGGGGAGGGGGCGAGCTGAGCGCGCCACTGCCCACCCCCTTGCTGCGGGGCCTGGGCTGCTGAGCGGTTGTGCGCAGACCCGCTTTGCCGCTATGGGCAGGGGCGAGGTTGCACGGCCGAACCGGGAGGTCTGGTCGAGAGGGCTGGCCGAGGAGAAAGATCATGACAGCAGGCAAATTCTTGATGGTGGGGGCCGGGCTTTCGGGGGCGGTGATCGGCCGCCATCTGGCCGAGGCCGGCCATCAGGTGCAGGTGGTGGACGGGCGCGACCATATCGGTGGCAATTGCCACACGGCGCGCGATCCCGCCACCGGGGTTTTGCTGCATGTCTACGGGCCGCATATCTTTCACACCGATGACGCCGAGGTCTGGGATTACGTGAATGGTTTTGCCCGTTTTCTGCCCTATCGGAACCGGGTCAAGACCACCGCCCAGGGTCAGGTCTATTCGCTGCCGGTGAACCTGCACACCATCAATCAGTTTTTTGGCAAGACCCTGCGCCCCGAAGAGGCCCGCGCCTTTATTGCCCAAGAGCAGGCCGATACCTCGATTGAGGATCCGCAGAGCTTTGAGGACCAGGCGCTGCGCTTTGTTGGCCGCGATCTCTACGAGGCCTTTTTCAAGGGCTATACGATCAAGCAATGGGGGGTGCAGCCTGCGGAGCTGCCGGCTTCGATCCTGAAACGGCTGCCGCTGCGCTTCAACTATGACGACAATTATTTCTTTCACAAATACCAGGGTATGCCCGAAGAGGGCTATAGCGAGATGATCGCAAAAATCCTCGATCACCCAGGCATAACCGTCAAGTTAGAGACTGTTTTCAGCCGCGATGAGACCGCGGATTTTGACCATGTGTTTTACTCCGGGCCGCTGGATGGCTATTTCGATTATGAGCTGGGCCGCCTGGGCTATCGCACCCTGGATTTTGAAAAATTCACCCATGAGGGAGATTATCAGGGCTGCGCGGTGATGAATTATGGCGACCTTGATGTGCCCTATACACGGATCACCGAACACAAGCATTTTGCCCCCTGGGAAAGCCATGAGGGATCGGTCTGCTATCGGGAGTTCTCGCGCAGTGCCGGGCCTGGCGATATCCCCTATTATCCGATCCGCCAGCTCAAGGAGAAAGCTCTGCTGGCCGATTATGTGGCGCGGGCAGAGGCGACCTCCGGTGTCAGCTTTGTCGGGCGTCTGGGCACCTATCGCTATCTCGACATGGATGTCACCATCCGCGAGGCGCTGGATGCGGCGCGTGGTTTTCTGCAGGCCCAAAGCGCAGGTCAGGCGATCCCGGCCTTCTGGACTGCGCCCCTGTAGCAAAACGGGCGCAGAACGCCTGCAGGCCAGGTGCAGAAGCGCCCGGCCGCAGGCGGGATTGCGGCTCGCGTTCACGCGCTCCCTCAGCTGAGCAATCAGGCCTGCGCGCGATCGAATTCTCGACAGGCAACCTATGGGTGATCAATCTCTTGCAATGTCGGAGTGCGTCATTGCACTATATGGTTGTGTTGTTTTTGCGGGGAGGGGGAGCATACAGGGCATGCTGGTGAATTTTGATCTGCGCGAAACCGAGTGTTTTCCGGCCTGCCGGGCGGCGGATCACATTCGCCTCTCGCGCCGCATTCACGCGGCGGTGGAGCCGGATCAGGGGCAGATTTCCGCCCGCCGCAGCGCCGGTCTTGATCTGCAGATCCGCGCTGTCACCGCGGTGGCGCAATGGTTGGAGGTGGGGATCAAGCTGGGTGCCAGAACCGGCCGGAGATTGGGCCGGGGATCAGGCCAGGGATCAGGCCAGGGATCAGATCGGGGCGTAGGCGATTGGCTGGACTGCAGCCGGTTTTATTGCCGCTTGCAACTGGCGCTGCAGCCCATTTCCCCCGCCAAGACAGCAGCGCCCCCAGAGGCTGAGGCGGCAGATTTTTCTGAGGCACCGCCTTTGGAGGCGCGGTTGGCGCTCAGGCTGCATCAGGAGGGCGGGTTCACCGACATCTTTGCCGCCACCGCGCTGGCGCTGCAGCCCGGCCTGAGCTGGGTCAGCGCCGAGATCGCGCCACCGGTTGCGATGCTGGAGCAGGCCCATGCGCTGGATCTGCATCTGTTTCTGCCCCCGGGCAGTGGCGATTTGCAGATCAGCGATTTTGCGGTGACCGGGGTGGCATGAAGGGGCAATACTGATGAAATTTTCCTGTGTCATGACGGTTTTCAACGAAGGCGCGCTGGCGGCGCAGTCCATCGCCTCGGTGCTGAACCAGACCCATGAGGACCTGCAGCTGGTGATTGTCGATGATGGGGCCGATGCCCAGACCCGCGCGGTGCTGCAGGGGCTGCAGGACCCGCGCATCTCCCTGTTGCAACAGGCCAATGACGGGCTGTCTTCGGCGCGCAACCGGGGCCTGCGCCATTGCAGCGGTGATTACATCTGCTTTCTGGATGGCGATGATCTGCGCGCGCCCTGGGCCTTTGCCGAGGTGGCGCAGGCGCTGCAGGCGCAGCCCGCAGAGCTGCTGTTGGTACGCGGTGTGATGGCACCGCCGCAGGGCAGGCTGGCCTGCTTCATGGATGAGGACAGCGCGCTGCAGGCCGAGGCCGAAGCGGCAGAGGCGGGGGAGGTGGGGCTGGATCTGGCCGCCACCAAGGCCTGGGCCGCCAGCCATGAGCCGCAATCGGCCAATAAGTTCATCGCCCGCGATCTGCTGGCGCGCGCGCGCTTGTGCTTTCCCAATGATCACTTCTTCGAGGATATCCTGTTTCACACGCTCTGCATTGCCCAGGCCCGGTCGGTGCATTTGCTGGCCTCGCGCAGTTTCACCTATTTCCGCCGCCAGCTGCGGCCACAGCTGACCGGCGCCAGCTCTGAGATCCGCTTTGATGTCATTGCCACCACGACGGTGATGTTCCAGCTTTTGGCCGCGCATCCCGACTGTGCCAATGCGCGGTTTCGCGGTGCGGTTTCCATTGGCGCCCTGCGGCTGCTGAAATGGTGCGAGGAGCGCATTGCCCGGCATCAGCTGGGGGCTTACCGTGCCCTCTTGCGGGCCTCTTTGGGGCAGGTGGATCCGCAGTTCTTTGTGATTTCCCCCGAGACGCCTGATCCGCGCAATGAACGCCAGAGCCTGCAGAGCTATGCCCAGGCGCATCTGATGGCGGGCAGAGCATGAGACGGCCCCCCTGCATCACAAGGCCGTCGCTGGCGACAGGAGAGCTGCGATGAAATTCTGGACCTCGCCACCGCTTGCAACGCCGCTGCCGAGGCCCGCGGGCGATAGCCTGCAGCGTGCATCGGTGCAGGCCTTTGGCCAGCAGGTGGAGATCTGGCACCGCGAGGAGGCCCTGGAGGTGCAGCAGCGGCGACAGGATCTGAGAGAGATCTATGAGCTGTTCCTGGCCTCGCGGGTGCTGCCCCTCCAGGGGCTCTGTGTGGATATCGGGGCGGGCGCGGGCTGGTTTGGCCTGGCCTTCGCCGCTGCCTTTCCGCGCTGGCAGGTGCTGTGCATCGAGGCGGACAGTGCGCGCTATCAGGCCCTGCAGGAGACGGTGCAGCGCAGCGGGCTGGAGAATATTTCATGCCTGCAGGGCGGCTTTCACCCCGAGGCCACAGCCTCTGACATTCCAATATATCAGAGCCTAAAACGGGAAAATCACGCCTTTGAGCGCTCTGAAATTCTCTCTGCAATCCTCTCTGAGTTTCTGGCGCAACCGCAATGGGGCGATTTTTGCGCCCTGCCGGGGCTGGGCGGGCGTTTGGCCCCGGCCACTGCGGTCTCGGGCGATGGCGCCGTTCAGAGCTGCCCGGCGCTGCCGCCCGGTCTGCTGACGGCGCTGGCCCCGGATCTGGTCAAGCTGGATGCGCCCGGCGTCGAGACCGAGCTGGCCCAGGCGATGCATGCGACTTCCACTGCCTTTGTCACCGGTCGGCTGGTCTCGCATGTTCCCAGTGCGGCGCTGCTGCCGCAGGACCCCGAGGTGAAGCGGCAGATCTATCTGCTCCATGGCGACCTGGCACTGCGGCGTGATCATGAGGACAGCCTGGGCGCGCGCCGCCCGGGGCTGGATGTGGTGGTGGCGATGTATAACGCCCGGGATTTCATCGGTGCCTGCCTCGACAGCCTGCTGGCGGATGACAATCCTGATATCCGGGTGCTGGTGGTGGATGATGGCTCAACCGATGGCAGCGGTGATCTGGTGGCAGAGCGTTATCGTGACTGCTCCCGGCTGCAGCTGTTGCCCAAGGCCAATGGCGGCTGCGCCTCGGCCCGCAACCATGGTCGCGCCTGTTCCGACGCCTCCCATATTGCTTTTGTCGATGCCGATGACCGGGTCGATCCGGGGCTGTTTTCCAGCCTGCTGGAACTGGCCCGCTATGGCGGCTTTAACATGGTGGAGGGAGAGTTCTTTGCCTTTGAGGTGGATGCGACCGGGGCAGAGCAGCGCCATCCGCAGGCGGAGCAGGCGCGTTTTTCCGAAGGGCCGCTGCAGCGGCTGGGGGAGATCCGCTATGCTCTCAGTCCCAGTCTGGATCTGATGCAGGGCCAGCCCAGCATCTGGCGGCGGATCTACCGGCGTGATTTTCTGGATCACTGGCAGATCGGCTTTCCCGAACATGTGCGCGCCTTTGACGATCAGGTCTTTCAGCTGCTCTGTGCCCAGCATGGTGGCGAGATGGCCCATGTCTTTGGCCAGAGCTATCACTATCGCCAGCACGCGGCCCAGGACATCAAACAGGGGGATGCGCGCCATTTCTACAGTTTCAACATGTTCCGCGAGGTGTTCTTGCGGGCCGAAGCCGAGGCCTGGCCGGATCTGCAGCCGGTGGTGAGCGCGCTGATCAATACCCTGCGCTGGTCCCATGCCGGGCTGCCTGCGGAGCTGCAGCAGATCTACCGCGAGGCGGCGGTTGGTTTTCTGGCGATGCTGGCCAAGGCCTTTGGTCCGGGGGTGCTGAGCACGGCCCAGCTGGAGCGCAGCGGCATCGAGGGGCTGGCCTTTCTGGTGCAGCGGCGGTTGAACCAGATGGCGGATCTGCCCCAGGGCTGTGGCATGCTGCACATGGAGGACTGGCGCTGGCAACCCGAATTCATCGAGATGATGGGCGCGATGCGCTAGGGGCAGGTCTTTGGCTGGGCCCGGTTATGTGGGGCCCATCAGGGGAACAGGGCATGACCGCGGGGTTTGGCCCAGGCGCGCCAGCCATCCGCACCGTCCTGCGGGGGGCTTGGCAGCGCCTCGTCCAGCCCCTGGAGGTAGCCCGCCGGCAGTTTGCCCCAGGCGTCGAGGGTTTTGATGCAGGCGTAATCGGCCTGCAGGAAGCGGCGCAGATTGTTCTGGGCCTGCAGGCTGAGACGGCGGTCCTCGGAATGGGCCGGGTGCAGATCCGGCTGGCTGTTATCGTTGAGCCGCCCGGGGCTGCAGAGGCCAAAGAGGCGCAGAAGATCCGCCTCCAGCTGCTCTTGCAGCAGCACGCCGAGGATCTGATCGGGCTGCACCGCTGCCAACAGATCCTGCAGGTAAAAACTGATACCCTCGCCCAGGTGATGCAGGGCGCGGAACTGACCCTGGACCATGGCATTGACGCTGCCATCCTTGTGAAACAGCACCCGCGCCAGATTATCCAAGCTGACATAATGGGCCAGGATCTGCGCCTCGCCGGGAAACCGAGTGGCCTGGCTGGCCTCGCGCAGGACCAGTTTGCGGCGCCAGTAAAAGGCCGAGATCGCCCGTCGCAGCGGGCAGCGCAGGGTGATGTAATAGCGATACTGAGGCCCGATTGGCGGCTGGCGGACATGGGTGACGAGATCCACCCCGCTGGCGCTGTCCTCCAGCGCCTGGCGCAGGGTTGAGCCGCCACATTTGCCGATATGCACCAGGACGGTCTGCACCTCCTGGGCGCTGTCTGTCTGTGGGTCGCCTATCTGTGGGCTACCTGTCTGCGGGCCCGGTGATCCTGTCTGCGTCATAAGAAAGCCAAGGCCTTTGGGTCGTCTGTTTCGGCGCGACCCTAGCGCAAAGTCAAATCGCTGACGAGGGCCGACAGGGGGTTTTGACAGGGCTTTTGAGAGGGGGCTTTGGGGCCGGGGGGTTATTTCTGCGGCTGATGCAGCAGCGGCTTGTCCAGTACCTGGGCTATGCGGGCGGAATCATGGGGCAGATCCAGAAAGGCGAACAGCGCCTCATAGCGCTGCGGTGTGGCGGTGAAAGCGTCATGATCGACCCAGAAACACTGTTCGGGATGGGCGGCCATGGCACTGGCAAAGCGGCGCTCGCAGGTGGTGATCATCCCTTCGACCTGGGCGCGGGGGCGCTGAGCCAGCCAGGCGGAACGGCAGACATCCGCGCGGTTGCGGCTGTTGAACACCAGCCGCGCATCCGGGAAATTCTCAAGCAGAAAGCGGATATAGGCGGCAAATTCCACGTCATCGGCAAAGGGGTGATGGTGGCGGATCTCCTTGCAGCCGGTCACTTTTGTGCCCGCTGGCGGCACCAGGGCGTCGCGGACAAACCCCTGCAGCAGCTGGCGGCGGAAGCGGGCTGGCCGGGTGGCTCCGGCCCCGAACCAGGGGCGGTCGGGGTCTTCCTGGGGGCTGTTCTGGCCGCGCCGAAAGGTCTCACGCAGGGCCTGGCTGGCGCGAAACAGGTGATAGAGCGTGGCCTTGTTTTCGCCGCGGATGCAGACGCCCGCGCATTGGTTCAGCAGGCTCATCAGCAGGGTGGAGCCGGAGCGGGCATAGGTGATGATGAAGATGTAGCGATAGCTGTTCAGGGGCATGGGGGCTCCTGGGGTTCCTGGGGGGGCGCAGGCCGTGGCGGGGGATCCAGCGTGAGGAGGGCGCGGGCCAGCACCTGGGTGGCCGCGGGGGTGAGCTGGGCCAGCAGCCAGTCGCGCAGGGCCTCTTGCGCGGCGCGCAGAGCCTGGGGCGAGGTTTCTGGGCCTGAGGTTTCTGGGCCTGGAGCATCGGCGGCCAGCGGCAAGGGCGTCTGCCCGGCCAGGAAGGTCTGGTTGAGCCAGGCACAGGCGGGGCGGGCCCTGGCCTCGATCAGCGCGGGCAGGGCGGGGTCGTTGAACGCGAGCCGGGGCAGGGCCTGCAGGGCGGGGTCCTGTTCCAGCCGCGCCAGCAACTGGTGGCGACGGGTGCCGGGCCCGCGGCTGTCCAGCAGCTCGTTCTGGGTCAAGAGCCAGGCAAGCAGGGCCCCGGGCAGGGATCTGTTGACCCGCGGATCGGCCTGCGGGTTGGCCTGTTGGCGGGCCTGTAGCCAGGGTCCGGCCAACCCCGGTTCCAGATCCGCAAGCATGGCCGCGAAATCCGCCACCACATCCCAGGGCTGCGAGGCTTGGGTGGTCCTGCCAAAGCGGCGCACCACCATATTGTCGCGCCCCACCAGGTTGAGAAAGGGCTCCAGCTGCTGGCGCGCGGGATAGACAAAACTGAGCGGGCTGGGCAGGTCTGCCAGCCGCTCACCATTGCCGCGAATGCGCTGCTGCAGGGTGGAGCGATAGAGGCTGGCAGGGGCGCGCAGATAGGCCAGCACGGTGATCCGCGAAAAGCTGCGCCGCAGCCGGTCAAACAGCGGGGCCGGGTTGCGCAGCCCGGAGAAATGCTCGCTCGAAATCAGGCTGAGCAGGGGGCGTCGTGCCTGCACCTGGGCCTCGAACTCTTGCCAGCAGCGTGCGCTCCAGGCCTGGGCCTGTTCCAGGGTGGCAAAGCGGTGGCGCAGATCCGGGACCATCTGTTCAGGCGCGCTGAGACCCAGGGTCTGCAGCGCAAACTCTGGCATCAAGGGGGCGTGATAATAGTAGCAGCCCTGTTGCTCCAGCGCCTGTTGCCCGCTGCGCAGGGCCGCCTGAATCGCAGTGGAGCCGGTCTTATAGGGGCCGATGTGAACCACGACATGCATGTTGCAACCTAACGTGTTGGAGGCAGGGAAAGGGCGAAGGGCAGATCCGGGGCCGAAGATGCAGGGGCTGAGGAGGTTGGCGGTGCGCGCCTGCTCTGAGGCGGCGGATCTTGCGGCGGCTTTGGTCCGGATCTGCCCGCACCTGAGGCGGTGGTTGTGGGCTCGGCGCTGCGTTCAAAGCGGCTGAGCAGCGCCTCCACCTTGGAAATCATCACGTCATCGCCCTGGGGCAGGCGGCTGTCGAACTGCGCATGGGCCCGGGCCTGGCTGGGCAAAAAAGGCGACCGGTCGCTGCCGAGATAGCGCCGGGCCACCCGGCGATTGCCTGCGCTGAACCGGTTCAGCAGATTGCGCTGTGCCGCCAGTGACAACAGCCCGGCGCGGGTGCGCTGCAGCGCGGCGGCCTTGTGCCGGGCGATCTGCGCCAGCGCCATGGTGAGGTGATATTGCCCATTGGTGGGGGCCTGATGCAGATTGCGCAATCGCAGATATTCCAGCGCATCGGGCGGCAGCGAGACCTTTTGCAACGCGGTTTGCGGCGGCAGCAGTAGCGGTAAGCGGCTGTGGCAGCCCAGAGCATCGAGAAACCGCTCCAGCAGCGCCTCGGGGCTGCTGGATTTTTCATAGAGCTGCACCTGGACGGCCTCCTGGCCAAAGGCGTCGCTCCAGCGGTTCAGCAGTTTTTCATTGTCGAGAAAGAACAGGCCGTGCTCGCAGATATAGGTCTCTAATGTGCGCGATTCCCGGGTTTTGAGATCCTTGACCACCTGGTTGTAGAAACTCTCCAGATAGGTCTGGGGGCTGCGCATGTAAAACAGCACCCGCACCCGGTAGCGCCGCTGCAGCGCCTGCAGCGGGGCGAGCTGTTGCAGCCATTCGAAATTCTCCGAACTCAGCAGCACATGCGGCGTCTGCGCCGTCTCGATCTCCTGCAGCAGGGCGGGCCAGTCGCCCCGGCTCTCGAGGGGCTGATCCTGCAGCTCCGGGTCGCGCAGCTGCAGCGCCAGCGGATGATGGCCGTTGAAGCTGCGCCCGGTCTGTGGATAGAGCAGCCCGGCGCGGGCCAGCAGATCCGCATTGGCGGCCAGGGTGTTCTGCAGCGTGGTGGTGGCGGTCTTATGCGACCCGATATGAAGATGAACTGTCTTTTTGCACATCGTTGCGTTTGACCTTGTGGCGATCCCCGTGGCGGGGACCCTTGGGAGAGCAGCTGTGGAGGACAACTTTTGAGGGTGTGCAAATATTTGCATGCAATCAGAAACTTTGAAAGCCTGCAACGAAAGCGGGACTGGAAACGGGACTGGCAGGCCCGCAGGAGAGGGGCCAGGATGCGGACTGGACGGGGGGCGGACAGGGGGGGCGGGACAGGGGGTCTGTCCTGGGCCTGGTGTAATCCTGGCGCATTCCCGGGCCAATCCCGGATGAAATCCGCCGCTTGCAGCCCGGGTGAGGCTTGCACAATGGCAGCTGGGATCGTACCCCGCTATTGAGACCCCTGTTGCGGATCCGGTTGCGGGTCCTCTCCGATGCCTGTCTTGGTGGCCTGCGGCCCCGGCAATCTCATCGGGGCAAGGCAGGGGCACAGGCAGAGAAGGAATGCGGATGAAAAAAGCGCTCATCACCGGTGTGACCGGCCAGGACGGATCCTATCTGGCGGAGTTTCTGCTGGACAAAGGCTATGAGGTGCATGGCATCAAGCGTCGGGCCTCCTCCTTCAACACCCAGCGGGTCGATCACATCTTTGAGGATCCCCATACCGACAGGGCCCGGTTCAAACTGCATTACGGCGATCTGAGCGACAGTTCCAACCTGACCCGGATCATTCAGGAAGTGCAGCCCGACGAGATCTACAATCTGGGTGCCCAAAGCCATGTGGCCGTCAGCTTCGAATCGCCCGAATACACCGCCGATGTCGATGCCATGGGCACGCTGCGCCTGCTGGAAGCGGTGCGCTTTCTGGGGCTGGAGAAAAAGACCCGGTTTTATCAGGCCTCGACCTCGGAACTATATGGCCTGGTGCAGGAAACACCGCAGACCGAGACCACCCCGTTCCATCCGCGCAGCCCCTATGCGGTGGCCAAGATGTATGCCTATTGGATCTGCGTGAACTACCGCGAGGCCTATGGCATGTATGCCTGCAACGGCATCCTGTTCAACCACGAGAGCCCGCGCCGCGGCGAGACCTTCGTGACCCGCAAGATCACCCGCGGCTTGGCCAATATCGCCCAGGGACTGGAGCCCTGTCTGTACATGGGCAATATCGATGCGCTGCGCGACTGGGGCCATGCCAAGGATTACGTGCGCATGCAGTGGATGATGCTGCAGCAGGACAATCCTGAGGATTTTGTCATCGCCACCGGGGTGCAATATTCGGTACGCCAGTTCATCGAATGGTCGGCGGCCGAACTGGGGATCAGCCTGGAGTTCAGCGGCTCTGGCGTGGATGAGATCGCCACCGTTGCCGCGATCACAGGCGACAAGGCTCCGGCCCTGAAGGTTGGCGATGTGGTGCTGCGCATCGATCCGCGCTATTTCCGCCCCGCTGAGGTGGAGACCCTGTTGGGCGATCCGGCCAAGGCCAAGAAAAAGCTCGGCTGGGTGCCGGAGATCACGGTGCAGGAGATGTGCGCCGAAATGGCAGCTGCGGATCTGAAGGCGGCGCAGCGCGCCCGGGTGCTGAAGGATCACGGCTATGACGAACCCGTCGCACGCGAGGATTAAGCCATGAGTGCAGGACAGGGCAGCCGTAAGGCGAGGATGCTGCTGACCGGCGGCGGCGGATTGGTGGGGCGCAATATTCAAGAGCACCCCCGTGCCGCCGACTGGGAGATCCTGGCCCCGCGCAGCGCCGCGTTGGATCTGACGGATGCGGCGGCGGTTGATGCTTATATTGCCCGCCACCAGCCAGATCTGGTGGTGCATGCGGCGGGCCGGGTCGGCGGCATTCAGGCCAATATGGCCAATCCGGTGGCCTTTCTGGATGAAAACACCGCCATCGGGCGCAATATCATCATGGGGGCCCATCGCGGTGGGGTGCGCAAATTCCTCAACCTGGCCTCCACCTGCATCTATCCGCGGGCGGCTGAGAACCCTTTGCGCGAAGAGATGGTGCTGACCGGGACGCTGGAGCCCACCAATGAGGGCTATGCCATTGCCAAGATCCTGGCACTGCGCCTGTGCGAATACATCCGCCGCGAGGATGAGAGCGCCCAATACAAGACGCTGATCCCCTGCAATCTCTATGGGGCGCATGACAAATTCGACCCGAAACACTCGCATCTGTTGCCCGCCATCATCCACAAGGTGCATCAGGCGCAGAAGACGGGCGAACAAACCGTCGAGATCTGGGGCGATGGCACCGCGCGGCGTGAATTCATGTATGCCGCTGATCTGGCCGATGCGGTGCTGCGCGCCGCCGCCGATATGGAGAGCCTGCCCGATAGCATGAACATCGGTCTGGGCCAGGATCATAGTATCAACGACTATTACGCCACCGTCGCCGAGGTCATTGGCTGGCACGGAAACTTCAGCCATGATCTGAGCAAACCGGTTGGCATGAAGCAGAAACTCTGCGCCACCGACCGTCAGGACCACTGGGGCTGGCAGGCCCCGACCTCTCTGCGGGACGGCATCGCGCAGACCTATCGCCACTATTTGGAAAGCGGATACGCATGAGCCCGATTTACCCTCTTGCCACCTCCTCCTGGGATCAGGCGGAACAGGATGCGCTGCAGCGCGTCATCGACAGTGACATGTATTCGATGGGCCCCGAGGTGCGGGCCTTTGAAGACGAGTTTGCCGCCTATTTTGGCAGCAAACATGCGGTGATGGTCAATTCCGGCTCCTCGGCCAACCTGCTGATGCTGGCGGCGCTGCGCTACACCAAGAATGACGATCTGCGGTTGATGCCCGGCGATGAGATCATCGTGCCCGCGGTCAGCTGGTCGACCACCTATTACCCGCTGCAGCAGTACGGCTTGCACCTGAAATTCGTCGATATCGACCGCGCCACGCTGAACTATGATCTGAACGCGCTGGAGGCGGCGATCAGTGACAAGACCCGCGCCCTGATGGTGGTGAACCTCCTGGGCAACCCCAATGATTTTGCGGTGCTGCAGGCGCTTTGTGCGCCGCGCGGCATCGTGATGATCGAGGACAATTGTGAATCCATGGGCGCGACCTTTGACGGCAAACAGGCCGGCACCTTTGGCGTCATGGGCTCCTATTCCTCGTTCTTCTCGCATCACATCTCCACCATGGAAGGCGGCATGGTGACCTGCGATGACGAAGAGCTTTATCATGTGATGCTGTCTCTGCGCGCCCATGGTTGGACCCGCAACCTGCCCAAATTCAACCATGTGACCGGCGAGAAATCTGAGGATCCCTTTGAGGAGAGCTTTCGCTTTGTGCTGCCGGGCTACAATCTGCGCCCGCTGGAGATGTCCGGGGCGCTGGGGCGCGAACAGCTGAAGAAACTGCCGGATCTCATCAAAGGGCGACGCGCCAATGGCGCCTTGCTGCAGGAGCGGCTGGCCAATCATCCCAAATTTGCCATCCAGCAGGAGATCGGCGCCTCCAGCTGGTTTGGTTTCTCGCTGGTCATCCGCGAAGGCGCAGGGATTGCCCGCGCCGATCTGGTGAAGCAGCTTCTGGCCAAGGGCTTTGAATGCCGCCCCATCGTGGCGGGCAATTTTGCCAAGAACGAGGTGATGCAGTATTTCGATTATGAGATCCACGGCAGCCTGAGCAATGCCGATTACATTGATGCCAACGGGCTGTTTGTGGGCAACCACCATTACCCCATTCCCGAGGCCGTCGAGGCACTGGCAGCCCTTTAGAGATAGAGAGAAACAGGATGGCAAAGATTACCCCGGTCCTATTGTGTGGCGGCTCCGGCACCCGGCTCTGGCCGCTGTCGCGCAAAAGCTACCCCAAGCAATTTGTGCCCCTGGTCGGCGAGACCACCCTGTTTCAGGCCTCGGCCCAGCGGCTGGCCGGTGCGGGCTTTGCAGCCCCCATGGTGCTGACCAATTCCGATTTCCGCTTTATCGTCACCGAGCAGCTGGCAGAGGCGGGTATCGATCCTGGGGCCATCCTGATCGAGCCTGCCGGGCGCAATACAGCGCCGGCGGTGCTGGCGGCGGCATTGTGGCTGCACCAGCAGGACCCGGAGGCGCTGATGCTGGTGGCCCCTTCCGATCACGTGGTGCCGGATGATGCCGCCTTTCGCGCCGCCGTTGCGGTGGGAGGCGAGGCGGCCGCCCAGGGCCAGATCGTCACCTTTGGCATCAAGCCCACCCATGCGGAAACCGGCTATGGCTATCTCGAGCTGACCGGGGATCCGGGCGATTTTTCGCCCCGCGCCATCGGTCTCAAACGCTTTGTCGAAAAGCCCGACGCCGAGACGGCAGAGGCGATGCTGGCCTCGGGCAATTTCCTGTGGAATGCCGGCATTTTCCTGTTTTCGGTCAAGACCATTCTGGCCGGGTTTGCCGCTCATGCGCCGGATCTGATGGCCCCGGTTGAGGCCGCAATCCAGGCAGGTCATAGCGATCTTGGCTTTTTCCGGCTCGACCCCACGGCCTGGGCGGCGCTGGAAGATATCTCCATCGATTATGCGGTGATGGAAAAGGCCAAAAACCTCACGGTGGTGCCCTTTGCGGCGGGCTGGTCCGATCTGGGCGGCTGGGACGCGGTCTGGCGCGAGGCCAGCCCGGATGATCAGGGCGTGGTCACCAGCGGCAATGCCAGCGCCATCGATTGTCACGACAGCCTGTTGCGCTCAGAGGATGACAGTCTCGAGGTGGTTGGCATCGGGCTGAAAGATGTGATTGCGGTGGCGATGCCGGATGCGGTGCTGGTGGCGGATGCCAGCCGCGCCCAGGACGTGAAACAGGCGGTTGCGGCGCTGAAAGCCAAGGGCGCGCGCCAGGCCACGGAATTCCCCAAGGACCACCGGCCCTGGGGCTGGTTCGAGAGCCTCGCCGTGGGCGAGCGGTTTCAGGTCAAACGCATCCATGTGCATCCCGGCGCGGCGCTGAGCCTGCAAAGCCATCACCACCGCTCAGAGCACTGGATCGTGGTCGAAGGCACCGCCAAGGTCACCGTCGATGACAAGGTGCAGCTGTTCAGCGAAAACCAGTCGGTCTATATTCCCTTGGGCGCGGTGCACCGGATGGAAAACCCCGGCAAGCTGCCGATGGTGCTGATCGAGGTGCAGACCGGCAGTTATCTCGGCGAGGATGACATCATCCGCTACGAGGATGTCTATGCCCGCGGCCAGGGGGCCAAAGGGTAAATCGCCAATGGCTGATCTCTAGCGGATCAGCCATTCCTCGATCTCTTTTGAGATCTGGCGCATTGGCAGCCAGCAGGCGCTGTGGGGCTGGCCCGCGCGCAGGCGCAGCTTGCCCAAAAGCCCGACCAGGGCCCATTCGCGCCGCGTGCTGCGGGGGCGATAGGGCTGGGCGGCATCATAATCGGGGTTCTGCTGGCGCTGGCCCGCCGCATCCAGCAAGAGCGCGCCAAACTCATCGCGCAGCCAGCGCTGTTTCCACTCATCCAGGTCGCCATCGCCAATCAGGGCCGGGGCGGCGCTGATCACCCCGATCGGGTCCTCATCTGAGCGCGCCGGGCGGATATGCGCCCCCTCCAGCACCACCGAGATGCCGCGGCGGTCTTCCTCATCGGGGTTGCCGTCAACCCATTCGAACCATTCGGCGTAATCCGCCCCGCCCCCCGACCAGGCCCCATCACAAGCGCCATTGCCATCTGCTGCCAGTCGAAAGGCCGCGCCGCTGCCATCCCCGGCGATCAGATAATCCGAACCGGTGCCGGCAATCTCCAGATGCGCCGTGGGGCTGGCGGTGCCAAAGCCGGCATGGCCGTCCGATGTCAGCACCAGCGCGGTGCCCCAGCTGCTGCCATCGGCAGAGGTCTTGAAGCTGAGATCATCATTGCCCAACAGCCCGATCTCGGCGCGCCCGCCCCAGTTGGATTGCATCAGCAGTGCGGCGGTGTCGCCGCTGGCGGCTTTGTTCAGCTTCAGCTGATGGCCTGCCCCTGCATGGCTGAACAGGCTGGCCGCAGAGGCAACCGCCAGCCGGTTGGAGGCATCGGCACTGGTCTGGATGCCAAGCTGGGGCAGGTTCTGGGTCTGGCCCAGAACCTGCTCCCAGGCGCTGCCTTGCCAGATCCGCAGTTCGCCCGCCTCCTGCCCCCAGGCGCGCCAACCGGGTTGCGGCGGAATGAACAGCCAGCCCTCGCCCTGCCAGATCGCCAGATCCTGGGCCTGCCCGGCCCAGGCGGCACTGGGGCTGGCCCCCAGCGCATAGGCGGCGCCCAGGGCCGGGTCCAGCGGCGGGGTCTCGGCGTCAAAGGCAGTGACGCGCAATTGCACCAGCGCATCCAACAGCTGCAGCGCTTCGTTATGGGTGACATGTTTCTGCGCCTGCGAGGGCATCAGATAGGGCAGAGCGAGGATGGCAGAGGTCTCGGACATGGGGCGCGGGTTCCTGAACAAGGGGATCTGGGCAGCGACAGTAGAATTGCCCGCCAGCATTGCGCGCGGGGGTCAAGGCGGCGCTAAGGCGGCGCGCGTGCAGCCTGCAACAAGAGTGGCTGCCAGTGCGTGCGCCAGGGAGAGCGCCAGGGAGAGCGCCGGTGGAAAAATGGGAGGGGCAGGGGGCGGCCAGCAGCGGGTAATCTGCTGCAAGGCGGCGGCAAACCTCGCCGCATTGGTTCTGATCCGGAAAGAAAGCCTGCGGATTGTTTCCTGCCCTCAGGGCTTTAGGCATTGTCTTCAATCTGTAAACAATCTCCGCTGTTTCGCCCAAATTTGATCCCGCAATTGGCCGTGGGGCGCGGCGATCCTGTCTCTGGATGACAAAAGCTATCCCCCGCTGCGTCTCAGGTGGTCCTGGGGCGCAGCAGGGCTGGGGGCAACCGGGGAGAGACAGGCCATGGAGTTTCAGTTTCTGCAGCGCTTTCAGACCGGCAGCGACCGCTTTGACATCGATCTGCGCGATCTTGAGGTGTTGCAGGACGACAGCGGCAGCTGGCTCTATGCGGTCAATGGGGTGAATGGCGGCATCAGCCTGTTTCGCCTGGATGGCAGCGCCGCCCCTCCTGAGCTGATGCAGCGCTATTGGCACGAGGGGGCGGACCTGGGCACCGGGGCCTTTGCTCTGGGCGAGATCGGCGGCGAGATGCGACTGCTGTTTGAGGGCAGCAGCAGTGGCGATCTGCTGTCTTATGACATCGGCGGCAATGGCGCGCTCTCTGCCCAGCAGACACAAAGTCTGGCCTCGGCCTCGGCGGGCGGATTGGAGACATCGGTTGTGGGCGGGCTCAGCGCCGGGGCCCATGCCGGTGACAGCCTGGTCTATGGCATCACCGAAAGCGGGGTGCTGCAGGGCTGGCGGCTGGACGGGAGCGGAACTGTTCAGGCTCAATTGGCCACCACCGGCGGGGATAGCGCCTATCAGCTGCCGGCTGCGGGCGCGGGCAGCAGCGGGCTGGAGATCCTGGCAGAGGCGGGGCTGCTGTTTGCGCTGGATCCTTTGGGTCAGGGGCTGCGCAGCTATCGCATCGACAGTGAGAGCGGGGCGCTGCAGGCGGCGGACCAACTGGGCATCAGCGAAGGCCTGCCGGTCTCGGATCCGACGGCGCTGCAAAGCCTCCAGGCCCATGGGGCCAATTGGCTGGTGCTGGCCTCTGCGGGCAGCGGCTCCCTCTCGGTGATGCGGGTGGCGGCGGATGGCAGCCTGCAGCTGGTGGATCAGCTCAATGATACCCTGGCCACCCGTTTTGGCGCGGTGTCGCTGTTGGAACTGGTGGTGGTCGAGGGCCATGTGCTGGTGCTGGCCGCTGGCGCGGATGATGGGCTCAGCCTGTTGCGATTGCTGCCCTCGGGCCAGCTCATGCATGTCACCAGCCTGGCTGATGCGGCGGGGCTGGGGCTGCAGAATGTGACGGCGCTGGAGAGCGCCCTGCTGGGCGATCAGCTGGAGATCTATGTGAGCTCGGGCACCAGCGGCGGGATATCCCGCCTGGCCCTGGATCTGGGCGACCTGGGGGGGCAGCACAGTCTGCTGGAGGGGGCCGGAACACTGCAGGGCAGCGCCGGAGATGATCTGCTGCAGGGCGGCAGCGGCGCGGTGACCCTGCAGGGGGGCTGGGGCGATGACACCCTGGTGGCCAGTGGCGCGGGCAGCCGGCTGACGGGCGGCCTGGGTGCCGATCTCTTTGCGCTGGGGGCAATTGCCGACCCGGGCGGCGGCGCGATCACGGTATTGGATTTCACCCCCGGCGAGGACCGGCTGGACCTGTCGCTTTTTACCGGGCTCTACAGCCCGGCCCAGCTGCAGCAGCACAGCCACTCGGGTGGCCTCGAGCTGCGCTTTGGCAGCACCCGCATTGTGGTGCAGAGCGCCAGCGGCACCGATTTGACGCTGGAGGATCTCTGGCCCGATGGACGGTTTGACAGTGCCGACCGGCTGGCGCTGGGGGATAGCGCTGCGGAGGATATCACCTATGGCAGCGGCAGCGCCGATCTGCTGGAGGGCAGTGGTGGCGCGGATCGGATCTGGGGGCTGGGGGGCGATGATGAGCTGCGCGGCCAGGGCGGCGCCGATGAGCTGATGGGCGGCGATGGCAATGACATCCTGCGCGGCGGCTGGGGCGCGGATACGGTCTGTGGCGAGCTCGGCGATGACATGGTGCTGGGTGGCGGCGGCAATGACCTGCTCTATGGCAATGAGGGCAATGACGATGTGCAGGGGCATAAGGGCAATGACACGCTCTGGGGCGGTCCCGGCAATGACAGTCTCAAGGGCAATATGGGAGCGGACCACCTCTATGGCGGTCTTGGCAATGACGATATCCGCGGCGGCACCGAGAATGACCAGCTCTGGGGCGAGGAGGGTGCCGATCTGCTGGTGGGGCAGGCGGGCAGCGACAGCCTGATGGGCGGCGCCGCCAATGACACCCTGAAGGGAGGCGCCGATCCCGACTGGGCCTGGGGTTACAATGGGGATGATATGCTCAAGGGGGGGCGCGGCCGCGACAATCTGTTTGGCGGCACTGGCAATGATCAGCTGTCGGGCGATATGGGCGGTGATTGGCTCACCGGGGGAGACGGCGCGGATAGCTTTGTCTTTGGCAAGGTGCATGGCCAGGATGAGATCCTCGATTTCACCCCCGGCGAGGATCTGATCGACCTCAGCGGCATGGGGGTGGCGGGGGATGATTTCTCGGACCTGGAGATCAGCCAGCTTGCCAGCGGGGTGTTGGTGGCGACCGGCAATGGTCAGATCCTGTTGCAGGGGCTGCTGCTGGCCGATATCACGGCGGATGATTTTCTGTTCTGATATGAGAGTGAGGTAGTGTTTTTAACATAATATGTATTACGAGGGATGTGTTTGTGTAGCGGGGAGCACGCGACCCTCAACTGAGACTCTTGTTATAAAACAGTATGTTAACTGACAAGAGGAATCGACTATGGGGCGTGTTTACAGCCAGCTATCTATCACAGAACGGCGCAGAATAGAACGTTGGAGGCATGCAAAGGTGCCTGTCAGAGAGATGGCGCGTGTCCTCAAGCGCCATAAATCGACGATCTTTCGCGAGACCTTGCGCAAATGGATGATTGAGGACGGAATTTGGCTATCGCGCAAACATCGCCGAACATTCCACCAACCACGCTTGGCCGAGAATGCTACGGTGAGCTGATCCAGATCGATGGTTCGGATCATCGCTGGTTTGAGGATCGTGCCCCGCCCTGCACCCTGTTCGTCTTCATCGATGATGCCACCAGCACCTTGATGGAGCTGCGTTTTGTGAAGTCGGAAAGCTCCTTCAGCTATTTCGAGGCGCTGGACAGCTACCTGCTTCAGTATGGTCGACCCGTGGCCTTTGGGGCATGGGATCTCTCACATTTGGTTTGTTGACATGTTACCTGGTAGGAACACCAAGTGGTATTGTATTTGTCGATTGAAGGTGGCACCGTCAATATATAAAATACCGATTGGAATTTAATTTAAGGAAGACGTCAAATGCCGCGTGGAAGGCCACAAAAATCCAACCCTGCAGACATTTTGCAGATTGCGATGAGCAATTTTTGGACAGCGGGATATAGCGAGATCAGTTTGAATGATCTGTCAAAGCTGACGGGAATGGCAAAGCCTGGCTTTTATGCGAATTTCGGAAATAAAGAGGAGCTCTTCATCAAGGCGTTGCAGAATTATTCTGAAACGATCGCTGAACCGATGCTGGCGGATCTTGTGCAATCTCCAGCCCCGATTGCGGATTCTTTCCGGGCTCTTTTCATCGGCATTGCCTCGACCGTGACCTGTGCGGACTTGCCCAACGGCTGCTTTATATCTGCCAGCTTTCTGGACGCTCATCAGCTGCCGGAAAAGCCACGTGACTTTAGTCAATCCTTGATAGATCGGCAGTCCCTTGTGTTTCGCCAATGTCTCGAGGCCGCCTTGGAGCGCGGGGAGTTGGCCAGGGACCTAAATGTGGAAGCCCTGGCGCATTTTCTCACCGGCCAGGCGCTTGCGATCACCGGCATGGCAAGAGCTGGCGCAGACATGACGCGTTTGACCTCCTTTATCGATCTCGCCGTATCGGTGCTTGATGAAAAGGGATCTGTCGCAGCTTCCGGGGCGGCGACGCGACCGTGAGGGAGGCGGTTGCTTTGCTGCGCCTTGAGGCGAGAGGGGCAGATCTTTTTCGGCGATGCATTGACCGGTTTCAGAGTGATTTTCCGCTTCAGTTTCTGCTCGAGGAACTGAAGCGCGCAGGGCGGGTTTTCATAGGTAAAAGGTGATCTACGATAAGTTTTCCGGCCTGGTTGGTGGTGAAATCCGACTGGCGGCCAATGCGGGCATAGGGGGGGCGCTCCTTCGCCAGATAGGCCTCCACAAATTGATCGAAACTCACCCCGGCAGAGCTGGTGGGGCCTCCGTTCAAATTGGCGCGTTGGCGATAGCGGAACCAGCTGCCCTGCTAATCCAGGGGATCGCGCATGACGGCCATGGTCTCCAGAGGTGGCAGATTGGGACGCTCAAACAGCTTGCGATAATCGGATTCAAAACCGCGGGCCCGCGTGTGTTTGAGATAGGTTGGATTGCGAAATGCCACCGAGGCCTTTGGGCTCAGGGCGCTTTCCAAGGCGCAGGTCCCGGTCTTGGGAACCGCAAGAACAACCAGACGCTCTTTAAAGAAAACCATCATTTTGGGGCTGCCGTCCTGTTTTGACTTCAACAAATGACATGTCGCACTGTCGAATAAACGGGTCCTCTATCCAATAGAGAAGGGGTGACATCAAACCATTTCTACTCTGTGCAAGCGGGCGGAACAGGTTTTGGAAAGGGCCGTAAAGAGCCCCAGAGCGGGCCCGGCCTATGGGGGGAACAGCCCTGAATGAGGGCGGAATTAGCTAAAATTTGCCGGACTCCTTATGCGTTACTCATGGTATTTTTACTCTCTTGTGGCCTGCCTAGGGGCCAGGTCTGACTCTCTTTGCCCGGACAGTGCCTTGGCGCGACGACATATGTAGCGCCCAGCCGCGATCCGTCTTTGCGATATTTGGTCAGGTGAAATTGGACCGGAAAAATGCGAATTCTTGGGTGATATCATGACGGCAGATAAGGCAGCAGACACCGCAGAGGCAGGTCAATTGGGAGCGGGAGATGCAGGCGCGGGCAAGCGCAGATGGCGACCCTTTTCCAGTATCGGCGCAAAGATCACCCTGATCCTGCTGGCCATGGGCGCGGCTTCGGTTGCAGGTGGCGTGCTGGTCTCGCTGGTCTTTGGCAGTGTTGGCAGCCGCATGCAGGACCTGTCGGAACACAAGCTGCCGCAGCTGGAAATGAGCAATGCGCTGGGGGGCGCGGCCTCTGAGATCAAAAATGCCATGACCGCGGTGTTGCTGGCCCAGGACGAGAGCCAGTTGACCGAGGCCGAGGCGCAGATCACCCATGCCACGGAGCTGTTGAACCAGAGCGTCGCCGCCCTGCCCGCGGCGCGGCGCACAAGCTTTGAGAGTGAGGCGGCAGAGGTGGGCGCGACCCTCCAGGCGCTGGTTGCGGCCCGCCAGAGCGCGTTTCGCAACCAGGCCTGGGTTGAGACCCAAAGCGCCGAGCTGCAAAATCTCAGCGCTGATTTGCAGGGCAAGTTGGTGCAGATTGCGGATGAGGCCCATACCAATCTGATGACGGGGGGTGGCGAGACCATCGCCGAGGTGGATACGGTGCTGAGCAATCTGGTGGAAAAACAGTTTGGCGGCCTGCAGACCCTGCTGGAGGCGCGCGGCGACATCAATGTCTTGTCCGGTGCGGCGCTGGCCCTGGGTCATGTCCGCGATGTGCAGACCCGCAAGGCGCTGGAGGTCATGGCCCGCGATGCCGTCGCCCGGCTGGAGCCGGTGCTGGCGCAGCTGGAAGAGATCGGGCTGGACGCCTTTGGTGCCAAACGGGTGCGGGCCGGTATCGAGGTCTTCAAGGAGACCCTGAGCGCCAGCCGCAAGGATCAAAAGGAAAACCGCAAGATCGTGATGAAGGCACGCCAGAGCAGCTCTGCGCCGCTGTCGCGGGCGCTGGACAAGATGGTCTTTACCCTCTCGGTGGCGGCCAGCCAGGCCAGTGACAACAACAAGACGGCGATTCAGGGGCTGTTGGACAATCAGGTTGGCATGTTGCACCGGCTGCTGGAGATCAATGGTGTGATCAGTGCCTTTCAGCTGGCGGCCTTGGATGTGGCCGCATCCGGGGATGTCCAGACCACCCGTGTGGCCGCCGCGCCGCTGGCCGAGGCCGCTCAGGTGCTGCAGGGCTATGTCCGCTTTGACGGCGGCCGCCTGAAGACCGAATTCGAAGGGCTGATCGCGATGGCGGATCCGGCCCAGGGATTGGCGATTTTCAAAGTGGCGGAGCTGGAGGCCACGGCGGTTGCGGCGCTGGCCTCGCAGGAAACCGCCGAGGTGGTGCTGAGCATTGCCGAGCATGCCGCCGATCTGGGGGCCGACAGCCAGACAGAGATCGCGCAGATGGCCACCAGTATCACCGCCGAAATGGGCCTCGCCGAGCAGCGCATGCAACTGTTGATGCTGGTCTCGGGCGGGGTGCTGATACTGGCCCTGGTGCTGACCCGGATCCTGATCACCCGACCGCTGGCCCGGATCAGCGAAACCACCGAACATCTGGCCGCAGGCGACATGAGCCCGGTCAGTGGCTTTGAGCGCGCCAGCGATGAGATCTATCGCATTGCCCGCGCCCTGTCGGTGTTCCGCGATGGGCTGGTGGAAAAGGCGGACAACGAAAAAGCCGCCGCCACAGAGCGGGAAAGACGCCAGGCCGATCAGACCGCCGCCGTGACCGCCATTGGCGAAGGCCTGGCGCAGCTGTCACAGGGCGATCTGACCACCCGCATCGACACCCCGATGAGCGCGGGCTACGCCAAGCTGCGGGATGATTTCAACGCCGCGTTGGACGGGCTCGAGCAATCGGTCAGCAGCCTCAGCCTCAATGGGCGCTCCATCGCCGGCGGCACCTCGGAAATCTCCGCCGCCTCGCGCGATCTGTCGGAACGTTCTGAACGCACCGCCCAGACCCTGGCCAGTACCGCCGCCGCGGTGAACCAGCTCTCGGTCTCGATCACCCATACCGCCAAGGCCTCGGGAGAGGCCTCGACCTCGGTGGAGGTGGCGCGTCAGAACGCCGAAGAAAGCCTGGATGTGGTGCAGCGCACCCATGTCGCCATGGAGGGGATCAAGGAAAGCTCATACAAGATTTCCCAGATCATCGGCATGATCGAAAGCATTGCCCAGCAGACCAATCTGCTGGCGCTGAACGCTGGGGTCGAAGCGGCCCGGGCCGGCGATGTCGGCAAGGGCTTTGCGGTGGTGGCCTCGGAGGTGCGCACCCTGGCGCATCGCTCCAAGGAAGCCGCCACCGAGATTTCCACCCTGGTGGCCGAAAGCGGGCAGAACATCGAGCTGGGGGCCGATCTGGTGGCGCGCACCGGCGAGGTGATCGGCGAGATTTCGGGCTCTGTGAGCAGTGCCGCCAGCCTGATGCAGGAGATTTCCGAGGCCTCTTCGGAGCAATCGGGCAGCCTGCAGGAGATCAACAAGGCGATGGGGCATCTGGATGATTCCACCGCCAAGAATGCCGCCCTCTTCGAGGAGGTGACCTCCTCCAGCATCGGATTGTCGCAGGAGGCCCAGGCGATGGATGCCGCGCTTGGCGGCTTTCGCACCGCGGCGGTTGCGGATGGGCAGGCCTTTGACCGCAGCCAGGATCAGGGCCGCGATCAGGAGGCTGATCTGGACATGGGCTGGGGCCGTGATCTGGGCAGTGATCCGGACAGTGGCTGGGATCAGGACAGTGGCTGGGATCAGGAGGCCCCGCGCCAGGCCAGTTGAGCTCAGGTGAGCGCAGCGGCTGAGATGACTGTTGCTGCTGCCGCCCGCCCCGGTCTCGGAGCGCTGCGGGGGCAGGGTAGGATGATCTGTTTCAAGGTGTTTTGAGCCACGTCGGATTCAGCCACGTGGGATTCAACCTGTGCAGGCTCAGGAGCGCATCAGAGTCTGCGCTGCGGCCCGGGTGTCAGGGGGGAGCCATGACAGGGGGCTCCGTCCAGATGATTTGGCCTGTTGGATCATCCGGTCTGTCTGCTGGGGCAACCCCTGCGCAGTAGATCAGATATCCCGGCGCAGATGGCGGAAGCTCAGCATCAGGATCAGCATCAGGAAGAACAGGCCAAAGACATCCCCGATCAGATAGGCGATATAATCCTCGGGCGCGCTGCCAAAGGCATAATTGGTCAGCAGCGATGTCACCAGAGAGATCACCAGGCCGGCAACCATGATGCAGGGCCAGCAGGGACGCCGATGCCGCGCGGGGAAAAGATCCCAGCCGATGAGACGCAGCAGGTGAAAGACAGCGGCGGGCACGGTGACGGCGATGACAATGGCGGCGATGCGGCTGGGGACAAAGGCACCTATCCCGGCGACATAGACAAAGACCGTGACGACGCCGGGCAGCAGCGCCAGCAGCGAGCGCCAGCCCAGCAGCCAGGCGGCCAGCACCCGCACCCCATGGGGCAGGAACAACAGGCTGGCACGGCTGCCAAAATCGGGAAAGAACACGGTTTGCACCGGCATCAGGATCTCGAAGGTGGCAAAGAAGGCAACCAGATAGGCCAGAGATACCACAGCGGTCTCTTTTGCCAGATCTTGTGTTGTCACGATAGCCCTCGGTGGTTGCCTCACTATGGCCTACATGTGGTTTGCCCAAATGTCGGCTATCTGGGGTTATCGCTTGGGAGTCTTAACAATGTAATAACCCCGTACGGAGTTCGCACATTGCTCCAGGTAGCCTTTGCCCTGCAGCGATTTCAGGGCGCGAAAAAAAGTCGGGCGCGAGACACTGGCCAGCAGCGCGTGATCCTGCAGCACGGTGGTCTTCACTGCCCCGGCACTGATGGCGTGATCGCTGGCGGCATAATAGATGTCGCGCTCTACCGTAGACAAATCCTGCAGGCCCATGGAGTGTTCCATGTTCAGCAACAGCTTTCTCAATTCCGTCAGCTTTGAAATCTCAGACATTTTCACCCCAGCATGGTGCCTATCCGTCTAGATTGCGGACTGTTGCGTAAAAGTAAACAGACTTTCGCCCTTTTGGGTATCATATTGACACTATCATGAGGTTACCTACACTCGACAGCAGTCCGGCAGCTTTGAAAACCGTGAGTGGTGGCATGTCGAAAAGGTGATTTTAGCACCTATCCTTTTTGTTGACGCGGGGCCCTTGGGTCCCGCGTCTGCAATTTGGCAACCGTCTCTCAGGCCCCTCCCGACCTTTTTTCCCGCGCTCGGTTCTGGGCCTGATCCTGGGCCCGGGGCCTCGGTGTGGCGGGACATCAGGGCCTGTCGGGAGCGGGGGGCTGTCAGGCGCCGGGGGGTAAAAAACTGGACCGAACCCGGATCTGCGTGCATCCTGATTTGGGGCCCCGTGTTTTGGGCGGCCCCGATGTCCTCGTTTTTATGCGTTGCCTTAGGTTATTGGTTGGGGGGAACTGTCGTGCCGTTAGATGCAGAATCCGTAAAAGAGTTGAAACAGAAGATCAAACTGGCCCGCAACAAGGAGCTCAAGTTTGCGCTGGCTCTGGGCAAGAAACCCGAAGATTGCGCCCTGATCATGCATAAGGAACGCGGCAGCGACAAATTGCTGTTGCAGGTCAAGAAAACCGACGGGGTACAGCCGCAGAAATCCTGCCATGGCACCCTGGCGGTGGAAGGCCAGCTGCTCAAACTCTCTTGTCTCAGCGACCCACCCGCCGGGCTTTTGAAAAACTTCCGCATCTTCTTTCGCAGCAATGGCATCCAGATGAAACTGGCGGTGCTGGCGCCGGGAGAAAGCGAATTCCAACAGGACCCCGAGGACCAGGAGGAGGCGGGGCAGGCCCCCGCCGCAGCCCCCCAGGGGCAGGCACAAGACAGCGAAGACAGCGCCGCCGCGACCCAGGCGGACAGCGCCGCCTCAGAGGAGGCGGCCGCGCTGAAGCTGCGGCTGACCCGCTGCCGTGATGCAATTGCGCCGCTCACAGGCGCGATCCAGGCCAAATTGGTTGATGGCTTGAAACGGGCGGCGGGACTGGTGTCCAAGGGAGAGCTGCCCAAGGCCGAGGCGCTGTTGACCCAGCTGGAAAAGGCGCTGGCCCAGGTTGAAAAGGCCCAGGCTGCCAAGTCGCCGCCGGATGCGGCAACGGAGGCCGCTGGTAAGACCACACCCGGGGATGATGACGGGACGCCGCCGCAGGAGGATCTGCGCGCGATCCGCTGGCAAGAGGCCTGTGCCAAGCTGGAGCCCCATGTGAGCCGGGTTCTGGCCGGAACCCATGGTGAGATTGCCAAGATCCAGGCGGTTTGGGATTTTGCCAAGGGCAAGGCCGGGGCGGGTGATTTTGCCGCCGCGCTGAAATCGGTCGGTCCGCTGTCGACGCTGCTGGCGGCGGCGGTAGAGGCCGCCAAAGCCGCTGCCACTGCCCCGGCGCAGGAGACGGAAACAGAGACGGCCTCCCCGCCTGACACAGCCCCGTCTGACACATCCCAGTCTGATACAACCCAGTCTGACACAGCCCCGCAGACAGAGAAATCGCCTGCGGCTGCACCGGAAACGGCAGCCCCCAAGAAACAGAGCGAGACGCCCGACAAGCCTGAGGCCGAGACCGAGGATCCGGCCAAGAAACAGGCCCTGGCCAAACTCGAGACCGCGCGCGGTGTGAAGACCCGGGTTCAGGCGCTGATTGCCGCATTTGGCACCCCTGCCCCGGGCGATTGGGCCACGGCGGTGCAGCAGGCCACAACCCATCTGGGGATCGCCCCCGAAAAAGAGGTGGCAGAGCTGGAACAGGCGGCGGCGGCTGCCACCAAGCTGATGGTGGATCTGGAGCCCAAGGTGAAACAGCTGACTGAGGACAAGCAGACCTGGGAGCAGACCCATCCGCTGTTTGCCACCCGTCTGGTGCCGATCAAGGCCCATGCGCTGAAAGGCGTTGATCCGGTCAAGGCCAAGCTGGCGGCGATGGAGGCCGAGATCGTGGCCGCCGAGGCCGATGCGGCCAAATTCGAGTTCCAGAAGGCGTCCGGTGGCATCGTCTCTTTCCTGACCCGCGGCGATATGCTGGAAGCGCTGGCGGATGATTTTGCCCATTACCGCAAGATCCAGGCCGATCGCAAAACCCTGGTGGATCCCAAACGCGCTGCCACCCCGGCGCGGGCTCAGATCCAAAAGGCCATCGCGGCGCTGGTTGCGGCCTATGACGGCGGGGTCACCCAGGCGGCGGCTGAGGATTATGAGGCCGCAGTCACCGCGATGAACAAGGTGCCGGATCTGCACCAGCATGTGGAGGTGCTGGAACACCGCGCCCTGGCGCTGGATGGCGACCCCAGTGCCACCTATTGGGTGGCAAAGGACGGGCTGCTGAAGGTGGTGCAGGCCAATCTCAATGAGCTCAACGGCTTTCCGGCCAATGTCAAAGCCCTGCTCAAGGCGGGGATCGATCGCTGTCAGGCGGCGCTGGATGCCAACCAGCCGGCCAAGCAGCCCGATATGCTCAAGGCGGCGGAAAAACTGGACCTGGCGCAGCGCGAATCCTGGGATCTGCTCAACCGGGGCCGCAAAGCCAAGGGCTATGTCGAGATCCGGGCGCTGTTTGATGCCAAACTCAACGACTTCAAGGCCCATGCCGGCAAGGCGGGCATTGATGACGTGATCACCCGGATGGAGGCGGAATCCGCCAGTGCCGCCTCGGATGCGATTCTGCGCAAATTCGACAGCGCCACCCGCATCCTGAGCGCCAGCCAGGGCGATTGGCCCGCCTATAAGACCCGCGCTGATGACTATCTCGCCTATAAGACCAAGCGCGACGCGCTGGAGGCCCGGCTGGTTGATCTGCGCAAATTGCCGGAGGCCGCCGCCGCCACGGATGAGCTGGCCTCTTGTGACAGCTATCTGCGCCAGGCCTCGACCCAAGGGGCGGCGCGCGATTACAAAAGCGCGCGCGACAGCGTCATCGCAGGCGACGGCGCGGCGGATGTGGCCAAAAACCTCATCGAGATGCGCGCCGAGCTGGCCAAGCTGAAAAAGGATGATGTGCTGGCGGCGGTCGACAAGGATGTGGTCGCGGCCTTCAAGAACTACGAAGAGCTGGCCAAATATGTCGAGGGCAAGGATGACGGCTCTTTTGCCGCCCTGCGCACCACAGCCGCTGCCGAGGCGCAGAAGGGCCGCGATGCCTCCACCGGGGCCAGCCCCGATCTCGATAAGGTGCGCAGCCATCTCGGCGAAGCGATCAAACAGCTGGAGGGCATTCTGGAACGGGTGGCCTGCAAGGCCAGTTTCACCAGTCAGCGGGCCGCCATACGGCCTGCAGTGGAGACCGAGTTGAAGGATGGCAGCAGCAATAATGACAATTGCCTGGCGGCAGAGCTTGTGGCGATCAATGCGCTGCTGACGGCGGCAGATGATGCCGCCAAGGCACCGGGTCTGGATTTCGGCACCGGCCTGTCCAAAGTCAATGAGGCCCAGACCCAGGTTGCGGCGGCGCGCAAGAAGCTGGCGCATTTTGCCGAGGCCAAGCCGCTCAAGGCGCTGTTGGCCGCCCCTGAACGACGCCTGATCCGTAGCCGTGACAAGGCGCTGACCTTCACCAATCCGATCGACGCCAAGGAAAGCCTGCAGATCGAGGTCGATAAGGTCATTGGCTTTCGTACCCAGTTTGATACCGACTGGGCGGCGGGCAAACATGCGGCAGCGGTGGCCAAGCTGAAGGCGGATGTGAAACGGGCCCAGGCCTATGAGGCCGGGCGGGTCGATTATGTCACCACCATCAAGCGCCGTCAGCAGTGGATCTATGATGATGAGGTCAATATCGCTGCCGATCCGCTGGTGCAGAAAGAGCGCGACGAGATTGCCGCCGCCAAGGTGAAAATTGCCGATCTGCTGCAGCAGCGTCTCTTCAAGGTCGCCGCCAAGGTGGTCAATGACGATTCCTGGGCCATTGACCGGGGCAAGGACATGTTGGCTGCCCGCACCGCCTATGAGCCCAAGCGGCTGGCGGCAGAGAACAAGGTCAAGGAGGCGGAGGCGGAATATGCCAAACTGGCGAAACATGCCGGGCTGGGGGCCCGGGTGGCCGCCCTGCGCAAGACCTATAGCGATCAGCATGGCTCGACGGCGGTGCCGCAGCGCGCCTTTGCCACGGCCAGCCCGGCGATGGATCAGCTGGTCACCGACTGCGCTCCGGTGATTGATGATTGCAAGGGCCACAAGATTTTTGAAGAGGCCTGCAAGGCGGCGGTGGTCAAGATCCAGGAGGTCAAGGATCACGAACAGGCCAAATATATTGCGCCGCTGATCGCCCGCATCGAGGGCAAATATGACAATATGATGGAGCTGGCCACCCAGGGGCGCATGGGCCAGGCCCAGGCGCTGCTGGATGTGTTGCCGCAGGATTGTGCCGCGGCGCTGGTGGCGGCCAGGAACAACGCCGCCCTGGCCGGGATTGGTGACGATCTCGAGGGGATGGAGGACAGCGATACCGCGGCCATCACCGCTGCCGTGGAACAGCTGCGCGCGGTCTTTGATGCGCTCAAATGGGAGAGTGAGGCGGAATTTGCCAAAGGGCTGGATGCGGCGGAAAACCAGGTCGATGCCATCGAGGCACAGCTGAAAACAGAGCCTAAGGCGGCAAAAGCGGCGCTGCCGGCGGCGCTGAAGGCCTGCGAGGCCCTGCAGGTGGAGATCAGCCATCACAAGCAACTGGATGAGCTGGCAACCCGGGTGATTTCCCGCATCACCGCCAAGACCGCGCCCTTTGTCAAATATAGCATCATCCAGGAGGATGCCGAGGCGCTGAAGGCAGAGGTCACAACGGCGCTCAAATCGGCCCGCTCTGGTGGTGATGTGACTGCGGCCAGTGCCGCCATCGAGGCGGTGATGGACAAGCATCACGCGCTGATGGGGATGGCCGCGCGCCATGACCAGGTGATCACGGATTGCGATGCCCTTGAGGCGCAGCACAAGACGCTTTTGGGCAGCGAGCAGCGCTATGCCATCCGCGAGGATCTGGAGCAGCTCGACGGGCTGATCCTCCAGGCCCGCGAGGCCGCATCCAAACGCGATCACGACGGGGCAGAGGCCCATGTCAAAGCCGCCAAGGACAAGGCGGTGGATGCCGTGGCCAAGGACAAGATGGCCGGCAATGTGGCGCCGGATCCCAAGAACATCAAAGCGATCCTGGACCGCCCTGATGGCGATAAACAGCTCGACGATATGATCAAGGGGCTGGATGCCTCGGCGCAGCGCCGGGTGCTCAAGGTGGCCTTTGAGGCCAAGTTCGGCTGCAAGCTCAATATCTATATCGATGCCAGTGGCACCGATTCCACCGGTGCCTCTCGTGATCGCAATGCGGCGGGCAATCTGCGCACTGCCGATGCCAAGAAGGGCCCCAATATCCGGCGCTTCTATGAGGTGATGTCGGTGCTGCCGCCAAAAGACACCCGCGACAATACCTCGATGAAGATCTTTGGCTACGAGGATGTGGAGACGCAAAAGGGCTCCGTCTATTCCGGTGGGCCCAAGGCGGTGGTGATGCGCGAAGGCGATGCCCATCTCAGCGGTGTCTATGGGTTTGGTCGTCCGCATGAGGTCGGTGAGGTCGATGACAATTGCAAACCGGCGGATCAGGAGCAGGTGGATTTCTTCTCCTGGAACACCCTGCACGAGGCCGGCCATGCGGTGGATGATCAGCGCAGTTTCATGAAGGGGGTGGCGGGCAGTGCGACCCATGGGGGCTGGCAGGAACATGGCCAGATCGTCAAACCGGTGGCCGATGCCATTGCCGGTCACTACCAATATGACGCTGCCTATGTGGCGCAATATATGAGTGGTGCGGCGAATCTGGCACTGCCGGAATGCCCCACTGATGTGGATCCGGAAACCTGGGAGCGCCGGCGCAGCAAATGCTGTGCCCATGTGGATATGGCCCGGGCAGGCAACAACCCCTGGGCCAGCGCCATCATTGCCGCCAAGCTCAATATCGGCGGTCGGGTCTACCATGAGAGCTACAAGGGCGGCACCTGGAACAGCTATGCCTTTGCAGCGCGCAAACAGGCGATCACCGGCTATCAGTTCCGCGCTCCGGGTGAGTGGTTCTCGGAGCTCTATGCCGCCTATCACAGCAAGAAACTGAAAGATCAGCACCCAGCCGTTGACTGGCTGAAAAAGCTGACCTGAGGGGGGATGAGAGAATGTCGCTTTTTGTCGAAATGAACCTGACCTGCCCGAACTGTGCAGAGGTTTTCAGCTTTGAGGCGGTGGGCAGCGTCAACGCCGACCGCCGCCCCGATCTGCGTGATGAGATCCTGGAGCAGAGCTTTCAGACCGCCACCTGCAGCGCCTGCGACCATGAGTTCCGCCTAGAGCCGGATTTCAACTATCTTGATGTCGGGCGTGGTCAGTGGATTGCCGCCTTGCCCGCCCAGGCCCTGCGCGACCATCTGGAGATCGCCGCCGGGAAACAGGCGATTTTTGATCTGAGCTATGGGGATGCGGCCCCCAGCGCGGCCCAGGGCGTGGGCAAGGATTTGATCCGGCGTCTGGTCTTTGGCTGGCCTGCCCTACGTGAAAAGCTGGTGCTGGCGGAGCTGGGCTTTGATGATCTGCTGTGGGAAGTGGCCAAGCTGGATCTGCTGCGCAGCCTGCCCGAGGCGCCTCTGGCCGAGGGGGTGGAACTGCGCCTGATGGGCCTGAGTGAGGCCGGCGACGAGGAGGCGCTGTTGGATCTGGTCTGGGTGCGCTCCGAGAGCGAAGAGGTGCTGAACCATTTTCAGGTCTCGCGTGGGCTGTATGACGAGATTGCCGCCAATCCCGATCCCTGGGTGCCGGTGCGCGCCATGCTGGCGGCAGGCATCTTTGTCGACATGCAGAAACTCTTCATGGGGGACGGTGCAGCTGCACCGCCGCCGTCTGAAAGCCCCGCAGCAGCTGCGCCATCCCCCTGAGAGTTGGGGGCTCAGCCCCCTGTCTGTCCCTCAGCCCGGCAGTTTCAGATGCTGGTCCTCGGCCGGGAACAGCCGCTGGGTGGCGGCGCGTTCGGCCAGGGGGGGGCCGTCGAAATAGCCCTGCAGATAATCCACCCCGCAGGCCTGCAGCTCGCGGCGATGGTCTTCGGTTTCGGCACCTTCACCGGTCACCTTCATGCCAAGCGCATGGCCCAGCTCGGCGATGGCGCTGACAATGGCCCGGGTTTCCGCCGATTCCGGCAGTTTGGAGACAAAGGCCGCATCGACCTTGATCTTGTCGACCGGGA
Organism: Roseobacter sp.; assembly: GCA_015665415.1. Classification (GTDB taxonomy): domain Bacteria; phylum Pseudomonadota; class Alphaproteobacteria; order Rhodobacterales; family Rhodobacteraceae; genus Pseudophaeobacter. The sequence continues at coordinate 84,544 of JADFAE010000007.1, read as the reverse complement.
ATTTCTGCAGATAGCTGAGTGAGGAATAGCCCATGCCAAAATCATCCAGCGCCACGGTGATGCCCAATTCCTGCAGCGCCTGGATTTCGCGCAGGGCGGATTGACCGCTGGCCAGCACCACGGTTTCGGTAATTTCGGCCTCTACCGCAGAGGCTGGGCAATTGGTCTCAAACAGGCAGTCATTGACAAATTCATCGACGTTTGCGCCAAAAAGCTTGGGCGAAAGATTGACCGCCACCCGACCACGAAAGCCCAGATCATACCATTTGGCAGCGGTGGAGAAGGCCCGGATCGTGATCTGATGGGTGAGCTCGCGAATGAGACCACTGTCCTCGGCGATGGGGATGAATTCGGCGGGCGAGATGGAGCCGAGCTGGCGGTGATGCCAGCGCGCCAGGGACTCGAAACCGATGATGTCGCCGCTGGCGAGATCGGTCTGAACCTGAAACACCGGCCGGATGTCGCCCTCTTCGAGCGCCAGGCGCAACTCGCGCTCCAGCAGGGTCTTGCGTTTGATTTCGGTCTCCAGATCGGCGTGGAACACCTCGACGGTGCCGCGCCCGGCCCGCTTGGCCTCATAGAGCGCCAGATCGGCGCGTCGCATGCCTTCGGAGGGATCTGCCTGCACGCCCGAGAGCGTGGCGATGCCGGCCGACATGCCGGTGTGCAGCACCTGGCCGTTCACCTGCTGGGGCAGCGCCATCTCGGTGACCAGGCGTTTGGCGATATGGGTCAGCCGCTCCAGGCTGCTGGCGCCTTTGACCAGGATGGCGAATTCATCCCCGCCCAGGCGTGCGGCCAGCACCTGAGTGCTGGCACAGGCCTCGAACTTCTGTGCCACCACCTGCAACAGCGCATCCCCCGCCGGATGGCCCAGGGTGTCATTGATCAATTTGAAATGGTCGAGATCGGCGAGCAGGATAGAGACCTGATCGCCCTCGTCCTGCAGCCATTTGGCCAGGGTCTGTTCCATCAGGCGGCGGTTGGGTAGCCCGGTCAGACTGTCATGTTCGGCCAGAAACCGCACCCGTTCGGCCTGGCGGGCCTGATCCGAGTGATCCGAGGCCAGCAGCATGGTGCCAAGATAAAGTCCCTGCTCATCGCGGATCGGCCCGCCGCGCACCAGAAGATTGAGCACCTGTCCGTTGGCGGCTTGCGGGGGGGAGGCCTCAAAGGCAAAGCTCTCCTGATGCTGGATATTGCTTTCGATCTGCTCGGCTTGATCAAGCGGCAGCCAGGAATAGAGGTTCAGCTGTTGCCCGGCGCGGGTGTCGCCAAAGAAGGCCTCGCCATTGGGGTTGCACAGCACCACCTTGCCGGTCTCATCGGCCAGCAGCACCCCGTCGCGGGTGGATTGCAGAGCGCGCATGATCCGCTTGTGTTCGCGCCGGGTGCTCTCATCGCTTTGGGCGCGCAGTTCGGCGACCTCGATCTTGTTTTGGCGCAGCTGATTCAGGGCCTGGGCCATCAGGCCAAATTCATCGCGCCGCTCCAGACCGGGGATCTCGCCTTCAAAGCGGTCATGACGGATGTCGACAAGGGCACGGGTCAGCGCTGTCATCGGCTGCACCAGGCGCGACAGCACCAGATAGGCCACGCAGCCAATCAGGCAGAGCATGAAGCCAGAGACCATGAGATGGTGCTGCATCGCGGCGCGCAGAGGCTCGGTAATGCTGGAGGCCGGCAGGGAGATTTCCAGCCGCCCCAGGGGCATCTGTTGATCGCCAACCTGGTAGAGGATGTCCTTGCTGGCCTGCAGGTATCCCTCTGCCGGACTGTAGGTGGGGGCCTGTTCAAGGTAGATTTGGCGATCACCGCTGTCGAAAATACCCACCTGGGCGGTGCGGCCCTCGCTGACGATGCCCTTGAGGATGCTTTGGATCTGATCCGAGTCATAGTCCCACATCGGTCGGGCCAGGGCCTCGCCGGCAAAACGCAGCACCAGGTTGGATTCTTCCTGCAAGGCCTGCTGGTAGACCTCTTTGTGCTCCAGCATCTCATGGGCAATGCTGAGCGCCTGGATCACCAGGACCGGAATCAGCAAGCCCAGGAGCAGGCGACCACGAAAGGAAGAGATGCCAAAGCCCCCCATGCGCCTAGCCTTCCAACCCGTAGCGGGTCAGAATTTCATCGTAGCGCCCCGAGAGTTTGAGCCGCTCCAGCCCCTGGCTCAGCTGGCTGGCATAGAGCGCCGAGCTGTCCAGAGCAGGGGAAAATCCGATATAGAGCGGGGTCACCGCCTCTTGTGCGATGACATCAACCTGATCGCGCAGCCCCAGGGCGTTGAGCGCATGCAGCAGCACCGAGCGCTCCTCCAGGATCAGGTCAATGCGATGGGTCAGCAGCTTTTGCAGATTGCGGGTCAGCCCGTTGTCGCCACTAAGCAGCTGGACCCGGGTGGGATCTGTCTCGTTGCTTTCGATGTAATCCAGCAGCGCGGCGGCATAGTCATAGTCTTGGATGCCGCCCAGGCGCAGCCCCTGCAGATCCTGCGGGGTTGCGATCGGGCGGGCCTCGTTGCGGCGAAAGACGGCGGCCTCCTGATATTGACCCAGGGGCGCGCCAAAGACGAGATCGGGAGATTCATCCGTGTCGGTGCCGATGACGCCGTTGACGGTGCCGACACGGACCTCGGCCAGGCTGCGGGACCAGTTGAGATTGGCATAGCGGACCTCGTGGCCAAAGGGGGCCAGGGCTTCGCGGGCAAGCTCTACCATGAAGCCCGGGGCGCTGCTGTCGGGGACGCAGTTGAAGGGGCACCATTGGTCGGCGCGCAACTCGATCACATCGGCGCGGGCCGGATAGGCCCCCCCCCACAGGGTAAGGGCGGCAAACCCCAGGACCGCAGGGGCGGTCGGGGGCAGGATCACGGCTGGCAGGGCAGCTGTCAGAAGGCGGATCAGCCACATGGCGCTCGGACCTCTCAAATTGATACTGGCTGAGTGTGACAAAAGATCGTTAAGCGAAGGTATGTCAGCATTGGATATTGGCCTGAACCGGCTGAAACAGGGCCTGATAGAAGGGGCAATTTGTCTCAAACCAGTTGGAGAATGGTCCTTGGGTTGTTTGGGGCACGCGCGCTCCGCCAGAAGGGGGAACCTGCTTTGCCCGGTGCTGAGCCCGCCGCTGCGGTGGCGCAACAGTTCTGTTGCGCGGGCTCTGGGCCTGTTGCGCGCGCTTTGGGCGCAAAGCCGGGTTGCGCGTGCCTGAGATGGCTATACATGGCGGAATGAATGGCCTATACGCGGCCAATTGCTGCCGGGGTCCCGCCCTTTTGAGCGGCAGCCCTGGTTCGGCCTCCGCCGCAATAGAAAAGCAGAACATCTCTTGAAACACACATTGGCTCTGGCGCTTGAGCGCCGTGGATATACATCTTTGACCCCCGTACAAGAGGCGGTCTCCGACCCGGCCCTGGCCGGGGTCGATCTCTTGGTTTCGGCCCAGACCGGATCTGGCAAGACCGTGGGCTTTGGTCTCGCCATTGCCGATACGGTTTTGGGGGAGGAGGATAAATTCGCCCCTGCAGCGACGCCGCTGGCGCTGGTGATCGCGCCAACCCGCGAACTGGCGATGCAGGTGAAGCGTGAGCTCGCCTGGCTTTATGGCGAAGCAGGCGCGGTGATGGCCTCCTGTGTGGGGGGCATGGATATGCGCGACGAGCGCCGCGCCCTGGAGCGCGGTGCCCATATCGTGGTGGCCACCCCGGGCCGTCTGCGCGACCATATCATGCGCGGCTCGATCGATCTGTCGGATCTGCGCGCCGTGGTGCTGGACGAGGCCGATGAGATGCTGGACCTCGGCTTTCGCGAGGATCTGGAATTCATTCTCGGCGAGAGCCCCGATGAACGCCAAACCCTGCTGTTTTCCGCCACCGTGCCCCCGGCCATCGCCGGTCTGGCCAAAAGCTATCAGCGCGATGCTCAGCGGATTTCGACTGTGGCCGAGAAAAGCCAGCACAGCGATATCGAATATCAGGCGATGTCGGTGGCGGCGCGCGATGATGAAAACGCCATCATCAATGTGTTGCGCTATTTTGAATCGCCCAATGCCATCGTGTTCTGCAACACCCGCGCCATGGTTAACCGGTTGCTGAGCCGCCTGTCCAACCGCGGTTTTTCGGTGGTGGCGCTCTCCGGTGAGCTGTCCCAGGCGGAGCGCTCTCATGCGTTGCAGGCAATGCGGGACGGGCGCGCCCGGGTCTGTGTGGCCACCGATGTGGCCGCGCGCGGCATCGATCTGCCCAATCTGGATCTGGTGATCCACGCCGAGCTGCCCAACAGCCACGAGACCCTGTTGCACCGCTCAGGCCGCACCGGCCGGGCCGGTCGCAAGGGCGTCAGCGCCCTGGTGGTGCCACCAAAAGCCCTGCGCAAGGCCGAGCGCTTGTTGAAGATGGCCAAGCTGCAGGCGGTCTGGGGCAATGCGCCTTCGGCTGAGATGATCAAAGAGCGGGACGGTGAGCGCATGTTGGCCGATCCGGCCTGGGCTGAGGCACCTGCCAGCAGCGAAGAGGCGATGATTGCCAAGCTGGCCGAAGAATTCAGCCCCAGCCAGTTGGCTGCCGCCTATCTGCGCCTGTGGAATGCCGGCCGCTCGGCACCTGAGGAGCTTTCGGCGGCCAATGCCAAGCCCGAACCCCGCGCGCCTTTTGGCCCCAGCGTCTGGTTCTCTCTGGCCACGGGACGCGACAATGGCGCCGACCCGCGCCGCCTGTTGCCAATGCTGTGCCGCGCCGGGGACATCACCAAAAGCGATATTGGTGCCATCCGCATCCAGCAGAGCGAGAGCTTTGCCGAGATCCGCGAAACCCATGTCGATGGTTTCCTGAAAGCCATGGGAGCTGACATGGTGCTGGACGACGGCACCAAAGTGACCCGTCTGGCAACGCCGCCCAATCTGCCTGCTGGCCGTCCTTCGGGGGGCCCACGCAAATCCGGTGGCTATGAGGGCAAGCGGCCGCATCGGGGCCAGGATGGCCCTCGCGAGGGCGGGTCCCGGGACAAGAAACCCTATGGCGGTGACAAACCCCGTGGCGACCGGTTTGATCGCCCCGAACGCAAAGATCGCGCTGATCGGCCACGCCATAAGCCGGCGGCCCCGCGGGAACCCAATGCGGTGGTGAACGAAGTCAGCCCGCGCAGCAAACCCGCTGCCAAACCGGCAGCTCCAAAAGCCGAGAGCAAACCCAGCTATCGCGCGGGGGCTGCGGATCCCGGCAAGAGCTGGCGCAAAGAGGGCGGCAAAGCCACAGGTAAGCCTGCGGGTAAACCGGCTGGCAAATTTGGCGGAAAATCCAGCGATGAGCGCGGTCCCAAAGGCCCGCCCCCGCCCAAAGGCAAGGCCAACAGCAAGAAGAACAAGGCCCGCGCCGCTGTTGCCAAAGCTGCCAAAGGCGGTGCTGCCAAACCGCGCCGCCCCAAGGGATAAGCGCCCAAGATTGGAAAACAAATGAAAAGCCGTCGCTGGGAGAACCTCTGAGCGACGGCTTTTCAGTATCGAAGAAAGACGCGCCCGGCCCCCGGCCTTATGGGGCTCTGCCCCGTTCACTCCTCAAAGCGTCCTGTGGACGCTTTGCCGCCTCTGGCGGACCGGACCTCACCCCCCGGGATATTTGGGGCCAAATGAAACGGGGACCTTCCTTTGGGTCTTCATTTGGCTGAAAATATCCTGGGGGTGAGCGCTTTGGCGCGAGGGGGCAAGGCCCCCTCTTGGTGCAGGAGTGGTGCGTGCGGGACCGGACTTTAGTCGGCGGCGGCCTCAACTGCGGCGGCAACTTCACCCACCACTGTATTGAGCAGGGTCTCGTCCTCGCATTCGGCCATCACCCGGATCAGCGCTTCGGTGCCGGATTTGCGGATCAGCAGGCGGCCCTTGCCGGCCAGAGCCACTTCGGCGGATTTGATCGCTGTCTGCACCGAAGCGGCCTCGAGCGGGGCCTTGCCTTCGGCAAAGCGCAGATTCTGCAACAGCTGTGGCACCGGGGTGAACTGAGTCAGCAGATCGGAGGCTTTGCGGCCCGTCTCCACCATGGCGGCCAGCATGTGCAGCCCGGCCATCAGCCCATCGCCGGTGGTGGCGTGATCGCTCATCACGATATGGCCGGATTGTTCGCCACCGAGGTTGAAGCCGCCCGCGCGCATCCGCTCCACCACGTAGCGATCCCCCACCGCAGTGCGTTCCAGCCGCAGCCCCTGGCTGGCCAGATGTCGTTCGAGCCCGAGGTTCGACATCACGGTTGCGACCAGGGTCTTGCCGGTCAGGCTGCCAGCTTCGGCCCAGCGACTGGCCAGCAGCGCCATCAGCTGATCGCCATCGGCGACCTGGCCAGTCTCGTCGATCATGATCACCCGATCGGCGTCCCCATCCAGACAAATGCCGACATCAGCCCCATGGGCCACCACCGCCGCCGCCGCCGCTTCGGGCTGGGTCGAGCCGCAGCCCAGGTTGATATTGTTGCCATTGGGGGCGACGCCAAGCGGCACCACATCGGCACCCAGCTCCCACAACACCTCTGGTGCGGTGCGATGGGCGGCGCCATTGGCACAGTCCAGCACCACCTTGAGCCCATCCAGGCGAATGCCGCGTGGCAGCGAGGATTTCACCCTCTCACCATAGCGAAAACGGGCGTCATCAATGCGCTTGGCATGGCCGATGTTCTGGGCCTGGGCCGGTTCCACTCCGGTCTCGATCAGGGCCTCGATCTCTGCTTCGGCCTGATCTGAGAGTTTGAAGCCATCGGGGCCAAAGAACTTGATGCCATTGTCCTGGGCCGGGTTGTGGCTGGCAGAGATCATCACCCCGAGGTCGGCGCGCATCGAACGGGTCATCAGCCCCACCGCCGGGGTTGGCACCGGTCCCAAGAGCAGCACATTCATGCCGGTGGATGTGAGCCCGGCGGTGAGCGCATTCTCGAACATATAGCCCGACAACCGGGTATCCTTACCGATCACCACCCGGTGCACCCCGCCCGTTTCGCGGCGGAAATAGCGTCCAACAGCGGCGCCGATGCGCAGGGCCATATCCGCGGTCATCGGGTAGATATTGGCGGTCCCGCGTACCCCGTCGGTGCCAAAGAATTTGCGCATGTGTTTCAGTCCTATAAGGGGGCGGGCCTATGATGAGGGCAGGCCTATGAGAGAGCAAGTCTGGGCGGATCCGCAGGTGTGGCCCGGGGTACAAAGCACCGGATCATAACGCAGGGGATCATAACGTACTGGGCCCGCACTGCCAGAGCGGTGGCGGCGGCGTTGGGCGGAATTTTGCGTGGGGCAGCACAGCAAAAGAAAACGGGCCCGCCAAGACCCGTTTTGAACGTTTCAATCGCCACAGAAACCGGCGGACCTCCCAACCTAGGAGTGCGCTCTGCTTAGTTGGTTGTTGTGGTTGTCGTGGTTGTTGTGGTCGCATCATCGCTGTTGCCTGCGATACCCGCAACAACCGCAAGACCCAGACCCGCTGCGGCCAGACCGCCAGCGCCAAGACCTGCACCCAGGCCGCCGCCTACACCCAGACCGCCGCCACCGGCACCCGCGCCGACACCTGCACCGGGAACTGCCTGGTTGGTGATGGTCGGGTCGACGGCTGCTTCGTCGATGTCCTGGGCAAGTGCGCCGGTTGCGCTAAGGGCGGTCACGGCCAGGGCTGCAAAGATCTTTTTCATAATCCAAATCTCCATTGGAAAGGTGCTTGTCAGAACTCTAGGCGAGCTGCGGGTCTATTTCAACGCAAGGAATAGAGAGGAATTGCTTGAGAAATGGTTTTTTGCCCAAACACAGCGTGAAAAATTCAAATCTGTGGCAAAAACACTCAGCTTGAGAGGTCGCGAATGCGCAGATACCCCAGGCCCGGCCCGGCCCATTGCCGCGATTGGCGCACCAGCCTGGTCTGATGCCGGGCCAGATAATCAGTCTGGGGCCCGGAGGGCGGGCGTGGCTGAGAATCGATCCAGTACTCATTGATGACAATTTTTGGCGCGGCTCCGGCGGCCTGGCTTTCACAGCGCTCCTGCAGGTGGCGGGTGGGATAGCTCTGCTCGACGATCTCCAGGGTGGCGGGGCCGAGATCCTGCAGGACACAGGCAAGAACCACCTGCCGGGCGCTGAAATCGCCGCTGCGCAGCTGATAGCTGCGCTGACCACCATGGGCCGGACCTGGCTGCAACCCCTTGGCGGCAACCTCCGCCGACAGCAGATTGTCCGCCATCCCGCGACTGGCGATCAGCATGCCGTTGCGAAAGATCAGCGCGGTGCCATCGGCCGCGCTCCAATGGGTGATCTCGCCGGGCAGATCATCGCGCCGCGACAACAGCAGACCAAGATAGCCGGTCAGTTCCTGATCTTCGAGCACGACCTCCAGATGTGGCACCGCCTGCGCGTCCAACATGGCCCGGGTCAGCACCAGGGGCTCGGGCTTGGGCGCCAGTCTCTGGCGGATGACCTGGCCGATGGCCTGGGACAGCTCGACTTCGGCGCTGGGTTCGCCCGGCCCCTTGGCGCAGGCGGCAAGAAGCACAAGCCCGAGGGTACAGGCTGCCCGCCGGCCAAAGGCCCATTTTGCCCAGCCAAAGGCCCATGTAATCTGCATGCTCATTCCCAGAACCTCGCGGCTTGATCCTGCAGGCTGGCGCGGTGGCTGGCGCGGATGCCGCCATAAAGCCGGCCCGGCACCGCAACCCGCTGACCGCCGTCGCGCTGGGTGGGCCGGATGGTGAGACCAAAGCCGCGGCGGCTGGGTTTGCCCAGCATCCAGTCCAGCGGCATGGTGAAGCGAAAGCCCTTGTCAAAGGAGCCCTCGCCAAAATCCGCGGCCGAGACATTGGTCAGGGTGAAAAAACCACCCACTTTCCAGCCATTGTTGAACACCCGGTCGATGCTGACGGTGCCGCCATAATCACCGGCCAGATAGCGCCCGGCATCAAGCTGCAGGATATAGTTGTTGCCCATCTCGTAATAGGCCGAGGCATGACCGGTGAAGGTCTTGTAATCCCGGAAGGAAAAGCGCTGATCATAATCGCGCTGGATGACATAGTTGCCCTCGACGCCGAGGGCCAGGCGGCTGTTCACCGGCTTCCACAGCACTTCGCCGGAGACACCACCAAACATGGTTTCAAACAGGCCGATATTGGCGCGGGCATAGAGGTTCTGTCCCGGCTTCCAGGTCCGGCCTACAAACAGGTTCTCCAGGGTGGTGCCATATTGCGCATAGCTGGAGATATCGGTGCGCACATGGGGCAGAACCGAGTTCGAGGCGCGGCCCTGGGCGGTATTGCCGGCCAGGCGCTGGCGCAGGGTGCCGGCCAGGATCCAGCCCGGAGCCGGGGCATAGCTGGCCTTGAGATCAACGCCGACATCGATGCGGAAGGGGCGCGAGGGATCAAAATAGGAAGGCCGGGTATAGGGGCCGGTGCTGAAGGAAAAGGCCGGGTACAGCTCATCCGAATGCAGCGCGTCCTGCGCCAGCGGGCGGGCCTCGCTGAGGCCGGCCACCGCCACCAGCGCCGCGCTGGCCTCGGGGTCGAATTCCAGCGCCTCCAGATCGGAGCGCCGCACCTCCAGGGTCGAGACACCGATGCCGCCCTGCACTGGGGTGACGCGCAGGGTCTCGACCGAGGCGGGCAAGTAATTGGCCATCACCCGCGCCACCCGGCCCATGGCCTGGGTGGTGGAGCGATAGCGCGGGTTGCGAAAGCGCACCTCGGCGACAGTGCCCTGCAGATCGATGGCCTCGAGGATCAGCCCATCCTTCTTCAGCTGCTCAGCCACCTGATCGCGGTAGATCGTCTTCTGGCTCTGGCTTTGGCTCCAACCCTGGCCCCAATGCGCCTGGGTTTTGGCCCAGATGCTGCGCGGCACCACCGGCTGGGCGGCGGGCACCACCACCGGGGCAATCGGCTGGCGCGGGTTGAGCTGGAACTGGGCGCTAAAGCCGATCTCGGAGCCATAGAGATAATAGGCCCCCAGCCGGGTGCGGTCGCTATATTGATACTCGAGGCCAAAGTTCAGCGCGGATTTGCGCTCAAAGACATCAGAGACCTGGGTCTCGGTGACATAGGCATCGGAGGAATATTCCGCCTTCAGGCTGAGCCGTTCGTTGGGCTGCCACTCAATGCCGCCAAAGGGGGCAAAATCACCGCGAAACCATTGGTCATAAGACAGCTCACCGCCGGTGGAGCCGCCGACAAATGTGGGGCGTTTGCCGCCGATATTGCCAATGGCCCCATAAGAGCCCAGCCGCCCCCAGCCCAAGCCCGCCGAGACCTTGAGGGTGCCGGGCCCGCTGCGCCGCGACAGGGCCGGTGTTTGAAACCGTTTGGTGGCGACAAAATATTCCGCCGCATAGACCCCGGTGCCGGCAAAATCCTGCAGCCCCATGGTGACCTCGGGGCGGTATCTGCCCTCGCGCCACAGCCGGGCACGGACGTCAAAGCCACGGTCGTAATAGGTATCAAAGCCAAAGAGGTTGAGATTGCGGATGCCGTTGTAGCGAAAGGAGGCCGACAGCCAGGGCAGCGCCTGAAAGGTGATATTGTAGCGGCTTTGGCCGCCAAACCAGGAATAGCCCACCGCATAGGTGCCATCCGCCAGCATCTCCGAAGAGGGCATGTCGATGAGGCCGGCACTGCCGTAGAAATTGAGACTGGGTGGCGGCAGCGGCTTGAACCGGGGCGCGGCTGCGGCGCTGCCGGGGGTCGGATTTTGCACCTCCTGGGTGATCTCGGGGCCCCAGGCCAGGGTGGCAGAGGCGGCACAGGCCAGCACCGCGGCGCTGCCCAGGGCGATCCGGAACGTGAAGGAAGAGCTGCGGGTCACGGGGTTGGAACTGCCTTTTACTGTGCAAACTGGCCTGGCCTGAACAGGCCTGTGGTTTGATGCCGGGGGCAGACCGGACTGGTCTGCTGTTGCAGCGGTTAGAGCATGGAATTCGCGCCGGGATCAACGCAGCACGGCTGTCGCCCGGTCTGAAATTCAGGAAGATTTGCGGGTTGTGTCCTGGCTGCCATAGCCTTCGACCCAACGCTGCAGACCCTGGCGCGCAGCGGCCTCATCGCCGGCGGCCACCGCCTGGCGCAGCCCGCGCAGCGCCCCGGCCACCTCGATCTCCGACAGCACGCTTTCGCGGGTGCAAAAGATCTTGGGGTGGCGGGTGGTGATCAGCTCTCCGGTCAGGCTGAGCTCTTCTTCCAGTTTTTCGCCGGGGCGCAACCCGATGATATCAATGGCAATATCACCCTCCGGATTGTCGGCATCACGCACCGAATGGCCGGCACTTTCGATCACTTGCCGGGCCAGCTGCAGGATCGACACCGGCTCGCCCATATCAAGCACGAAGACCTCGCCGCCCTGGGCCTCTGCCCCGGCCTGCAGCACCAGCTGCACCGCCTCGGAGATGGTCATGAAATAGCGCCGCACCTGCGGATCGGTCACCGTCACCGGGCCGCCGCGACTGATCTGATCCTGAAACAGCGGCACCACCGAGCCGGAGGAGCCCAGCACATTGCCAAAGCGCACCATGGTAAAGATGGTCTGACCACTGCGCAGGGCCTGATCCTGCAGCACCAGCTCGGCCAGGCGTTTGGAGGCGCCCATCACATTGGTTGGGCGCACCGCCTTGTCCGAGGAGATCAGGATGAAACGTTCCACCCCGGCGCTGAGCGAGGCCGCGGCCAGGGTCTGGGTGCCAAAGACGTTATTGGCCAGCCCCGGCAATGGGTTGGCCTCGACCAGAGGCACATGTTTATAGGCGGCCGCATGCAGCACCACCTGCACGCCCTGGCTGGCCAGCACCATGCGGACCTGGCGCGGATCGGTGACCGAGCCCAGCACCGGCACGATCTCGACATCGCTGCCCCGGGCCAGCTGCAGCAGCTCCTGGTGGACGGTGTAAAGCGCCAGCTCGCTGAGCTCGAACAGCACCAGTTTTTGCGGGCGGCAGGTCAGCACCTGGCGGCACAGCTCTGAGCCGATCGAGCCCCCGGCGCCGGAAATCAGCACCACCCGATCGGCATAGGAGCTGGCGGCTTCGTTCAGGGGCAGAGTGCGGGCGGCGCGGCCCAGAAAACTCTGCGGCGCCACCGGGGTCAGCTTGTCGACCAGCGCCTCTTCGCCAATGAGCTGGGCAAAGGAGGGCAGCGCCTGTACCTCCAGCTGCAGCGCCTGCAGCCGCTGGATGATCTGCGCCTGCCTGGGCTGGCTTTGCGAGGGCATCGCCAGCAGCACCCGGTTGATCTGGCGGCTGCTCATCAGTTCCTGGATGCCGGTTGGGGCAAAGACCGGCAACCCGACCAGGGTCATGCCCTGCAGCGAACTGTTGTCATCGACAAAGGCCACCGGGTCGATGCCGTCATGGGATTTCAGCGCCTGGGCCAGCTGGGTGCCGGTGGTGCCCGCCCCGTAGATCAGCACCCGGCAGCGGGGGCTGGCGCGGCGGTAGATGATCAGCACCACCTGATGCATCAGGGCCCGTATGGCCATCATGAACAAAATCAGACTGATGGCAAAAACCACATAGGTTCCGGGGCTGAGATGGGGGCCAAACCCGGCGGTCAGCAGCGCCAGCACGGATGCGGTAAAGCTGGCCACCAGCGCCGTCAGCCCCACGGCGTGACGCTCATAGGCATTGAGCTGCACCATCGGCAGGCCCAGCCGCAGCGAGGCCAGGGCCATGGCCAGCAGCACATAGGGCAGCACCGGCAGCAGGGTGGATAGCGTCGCCACAGCGGTCTCGGGCCGGGGCTGCAGAATCAGGGTGAACAGCAGCGACAGCGGCACCAGGGCGAGGTCGATCGCCAGAAAAATGTAGGATTTCTGCTTGCGCGACAAGGCGCTGATCAGGTTGAACATCCCCGGATGGTCCAGTGCTTTGGCGCCCAGCCCTGCGCGGGCAGGCCGAATAGCGGGGCGCAATTTGCGATTTCTGCCTCAGCGGTCAGATCGATGTGGCCAGAATGGTATGGTCCGTCCTGATGGCGGCCCGTGTTTTGGTGATTGGCCAGGTCTGGCCAATGTCACTGTTTGGAGAGGCAAGGCCTGTTTGCGGCAGCAGGTTCTATAGGCTTGGCGGGGCCGTGTTTTAAATCAGATATCCGTCACTCTATTTGTTTTTGCATTGTCTTCCTCTAGCACAGGACAGGGGCATAGGCAAAGAGAACCACGAAGAATTACTCTCGTAATGGTTGAAATTTAACGAAAAATACACTTTGATTTTCTGATGCCTGCACTCTGACCCAAGCAATCCGCCTGGGGCTGCATTTTTACCCTCATCCGATGGCGGATCAGCCTCAGGACAGAGATCCTGGCGGCTTATTCCGCCGCCTGGCGCTGCGGGGTCAACCGGTTGAGGTAACCCATCAAATCCTCGCGCAATTCGGGGCGCGACAGGGCAAAGGCGACGGTGGCCTGCAAGAACCCGGCCTTGGAGCCGCAGTCATAGCGCTCTCCTTTGAAGCGGAACCCATGGGTTGGCACCGCGGCGGCGATATCCTCGGCGATGGCATCGGTCAGCTGAATTTCGCCACCCGCCCCCTGTTTCATCTGATTGAGATTGCGCAGCACCGAGGGCCCCAGGATGTAGCGGCCGATCACCGCCAGGTTCGACGGCGCGGTGCCGGGTGCCGGCTTTTCCACCATGCCGCGGGCGGCAACCACCGCCCCCGAGATCGAGGCCCCGGCGCTGGGGTCCAGCACCCCGTAAGAGGAGGTCTGCTCGGGCGAGGCCTCCATCGTTGCCACCATATTGCCGCCGGTCTCGGCGTAGGCTTCGACCATCTGCTGCAGGCAGGGTTTTTCGGCGGCAATCACGTCATCGGGCAGGATCACCGCAAAGGGTTCATTGGCGATCAGACGGCGCGCGCACCAGACCGCATGGCCCAGGCCCAGGGCCTTGTGCTGGCGGATATAGGCGATGGCGCCGCTGTCCATATTGGTGTCTTTCAACACCTCCAACAGCGCGTCCTTGCCCTTTTTGCGCAGCTCCTGCTCCAGCGCCGGGGCGTGGTCAAAATAGTCCTCCAACGCCCCCTTGCCGCGCGAGGTGACAAAGATGAACTCCTTGATGCCGGCCGCGCGCGCCTCGTCGATGGCATATTGCACCAGCGGGCGGTCAACCAGGGTCATGATTTCCTTGGGCACCGATTTGGTCGCAGGCAAAAACCGCGTCCCCAGACCCGCAACCGGAAATATCGCCTTTGTTACTTTCTGTTTTGCTGAGCGAGGCATATGAAAAACCTTTGGAAAAAATCAAATGAACAGCCCCCTCTTTGCGCAGGGGTCTGGCTGGTTCAAGGGGAATTTCAGGGCCAGAACCTGCAGGAGCCCTAACGGCGCCGGAAGATATTGCCGATGGTCTGGAACACCAGGTCAAAGTCAAAGCACATGTTTTGGTGGCGCTGATAGATCAGGTCCAGCCGCGCCTTGGCGGGCACGCAGATGCGCGAATAGGTTGCATCGGTTTCCTGTGGCGTGGCGCAGCGCGCCAGCAGGGCCGCCTCGTGTTTGTGGTAGATGATCGAAGCCAGGCCGGTGACGCCGGGGCGCGATTTCAGCACTTCGGCGTAGATCTCTGGGTGGGCCTCGACATATTGGCGCAGCGGCGGGCGCGGGCCGACAAAGGACAGATCCCCCCGCAGGATATTCCACAGCTGCGGAAACTCATCCAGCCGTTTGGCGCGCAGCCAGGCACCGGTTGCGGTGATCCGAGCGCTCTTGTCGCCCCCCGAGACGCCGGCATCCTCTGCAACCACGGTCATGGTGCGCAGTTTCCACAGGCCAAAGCCGCGCGTTGGGGTGCTCATGCGCTCGGCGACATAAAACAGCGGCCGCCCCTCTTTCAGCAACAGCCAGAGCAGCAGCGCCAGCAGGATCGGCCCCAGGATCACGATCAGCAGGGTGACAAAGAAAAGGTCGAACAGACGTTTGTGCCAGGTCATCAGCGCTGGGGCTCCTTGCGGTTTGCGGCGGCGGTTTGAAGGGGGCCAGAGGCCGGGTTCAATGCAATCCATTCGGCCACCAGGCGGATGGGATCTGCTGCGGTCATGAGATCGGGATGGCCCGGCAGGATCTGTTGCAGCAGCTCCAGGTCCAGCTGGACCTCGGCAATGGCGTGATCGGGGGCTGGCACCGGCTCATAGTCCCGCCCGGCGGCGCGCAGCAGGGCGGCCATCTCAACCCCCCCCGGCTGCGCCAGGTTGAGGATGCGGGGCAGGTTTGGCACCGCCACCAAAGCGGCGAGAATTCGCGCCAGCGCCTGCACCCCGACATAGCTGCGCCGCGGACTGTGCCCGGGGCTCTGGCCATCGGCGAAGTGATCCAGGCGAAATCCCGGTCGCCAGCCGCCCAGCACCGCGTCCAGCCCGGCGATATTGCCAATCCTGAGCGCACAGAGCTGCACCCCCAGTTCCTGGGCGCGGCGCGCGGCGCGCTGTTCCATCTCGGCCTTGGCCTCGCCATAGGCATTGGCGGGCCGCAGCGCGGCGCTTTCCTGCAGCAGTCCGGATTGATTGCCATAGACCGCCGCCGAAGAGCAGAGAAACACCCGCGCCGGGGCTGTTGTCCCTGCGGCGGCACCTGTGGCCTCGGCTGCGGCCTCAACCGCGGCCAGGGCCAGGCGGCTGTTGTCCGCCAGATCCACATCCTGACCGGGTTTGCCGCGCCCCGGAATACTGCCGGCAAGGCACAGCAGCACCTCGGCCCCTGTCATCAGCTGCGCCAGATCATCACGGGCGGCCAGGCCTTTGGGCGCGCGCGCCAGGGGATCCAGCAGGTGCCAGTCTTCATCCAGATGCCAGTCTTCATCGGCGCGCGGGCGCGGCGCGGCTCGGCGCGCCTGCCAGCGGATCATGTCATGATAGGGCTGCCACTCTTGACGCAGCACCGACCCGATCCGCCCCGAGGCCCCCAGAACAACTGTGACCGGAAAACCCATTTGTCGCCTCTCATTGCTTGCGGGTCGCTGCCCTGTTGACGCTCCGTCCAAGCCCAGTATCTTGCGGGCAGCAAAAATCAAGACCGTTCCTGAAAAGAGCCTCCATGCGCCTTCTGCTTTCCCTTGTTGCCGCCGTCAGCCTGATTCTGTTGCCGGCGGCTTGCGGGCGGTTGCCCGGTGGTGCCCCCGCCAGCGAAGAGATCGTCCGGGGCGCCAGCGCCGCCGATGCCGATTTTGCGCTTTATTCGGTGACCCGGGCCTTTCTGCCCAGCGTGGCGCAATGGCCCACCACCGGCACGCAGGAACGGCTGAGCTGGATCCCGGCCAGCACGGGGGCCAAGACCCAGATCATCCAGTCCGGCGACCAGCTGACACTGCGGATCTGGGACAGCAGCGACAATTCCCTGCTCACCTCGCAGGAGCAGAAGATGGTGCAGCTGCAGGATGTGCGGGTGGCGGCCAATGGCAGTATCTTCATGCCCTATGTGGGCAATGTGAATGTCTTGGGGCTGACCCCGGATCTGGCCCGGGAGAAATTGCAGGACGCATTGGAAGCAATCGTGCCTTCGGCGCAGCTGCAGCTGGACATGGCCGAGGGGCGCAACAACTCGGTGGATCTGGTCTCTGGCGTCGCCCAGCCCGGCACCTATCCGATGCCCAACCGCAACTTCTCGGTGATGGGGCTGATTTCGGCGGGGGGCGGCATCTCTTCGGGGCTCAACAATCCGCAGATCCGCCTGGTGCGCGGCCACCATATCTATGGCACCTCGGTGGATGCGCTGCTGAATGATCCGCGGCTGGACACTTTGCTGCGCGGCGGTGACCGGGTCTTTGTCGAAGAAGATGAGCGCTATTTTCTCTCCTTTGGGGCCACCGGCCGGGAAGATCTGCATATCTTCAGCAAGGATGCGCTGTCGGCGATGGATGCAATGTCGATTTCGGGGGGCTTTCAGGACGGCAAGGCCGATCCGCAGGGATTGCTGGTGCTGCGCGAATATGAGGCGGCGGCGGTGGCCCCGGGGCTGCGGGGGCCGCGCCAGACCCGGGTGGTCTTCAGTCTGGATCTGACCTCGGCGGATGGGCTGTTCTCGGCCCGCCAGTTTCAGATCAACCCCGGAGACCTGGTCATGGCCACCGAATCTCCGATCAATGACGCGCTCACCATCTCCAATATCATCGGCAATTTCTTTGGCGTCTTCAGCCGCGCGGGCGTGCTGTAGGGCGCAGCGCAGCTCCGGCGGCCTGAGGCGGCCGCGCCAGACTGAGGTGACCCTGCGTCACCTAAAGAGCGCGTTTCAAAAGCGAAATTAACGTTAAGATTAAAAATTGCTTAAAGTTCGCAGGTTTTCCCCGTAATCTCGCAGAAATTTGGTGGAAAACTGCCCCTGCTCTTGGCTAGAGGTCTGGCCGTGGCGCTTTTCGATGACGTGTAAATTCGCAGAGGTGTACCTGATGATGCAAAACTCACTTCGATCTCTGATCTTCGGGCTAGGACTGGGCCTTGCCAGTGCCGCAAGCGCGCTGAGCGTCGATCCGGTGCAGCAGCATAATTCCAATGCGGTCTGGTTCGAAAACTGGACCGGTCTCAGCAATGCCCAGCTGGTGGTCTCTGCCCCCAACGGCAAGATCACCCAGATCTTTGCCGCCTCCGGCACCCCGGTCTATGAGCTGGACCGCGCCGAGGTGCAGGACGGCATCTACCGCTACGAGCTGAAGGCCGCGACCGAGGAGCAGGTCGAGATCGTCAACCCAATCGACAATGGCCGCGGCGAGGTCGCCAGCTCAAGATCCAAGGGCTTTTATCTGAATGGCTCGTTCATGGTCTCGCGCGGGGTGATCATCACCCCCGAAGAAATCCGCGAAGACTGATCTGCGCCGCAACCGCCACATAATACCACATCAAGACACCGCCACGCAGAGAGCAGAACTGCGCAGCACCGAAGAAAAGGGAATTTCATGAGAAATTTGTTCCAACTCAATCTCATCGCCACAGTCAGCACGCTGGGCCTGGTGGCCGGGGCCGCGCAGGCGGATCAGCAGATTATCGACGATCTGATCGTACAGGGCAGCATCTGTGCGGGGCAGGACTGCGTCAATGGCGAGAGCTTTGGCTTTGACACCATCCGCCTGAAGGAAAACAATCTGCGGATCAAATTCCAGGATACATCGAACTCGGCCAGTTTCCCGACCAATGACTGGCAGCTTACCGCCAATGACAGCAGCAATGGTGGCGCCAATAAATTCTCCATTGATGATATTGATGGCGGGCGCACCCCCTTTACCATCGAGGCCTCAGCCCCCTCGCATAGCCTCTATGTCGATGATGCGGGCCGGATCGGGATTGGCACCAACACCCCGGTGGTTGAAATCCATGTGCCCGATGGCGACACCCCGACCCTGCGCCTGGAGCAGGATGGCACCTCCGGCTTTACCCCGCAGACCTGGGATGTGGCCGCCAATGAGACCAATTTCTTTGTGCGTGACGCCACCAATGGCTCTACCTTGCCGTTCCGGATCCGCCCCAGCGCGCCCAGCAACGCGATCTATGTCGATACCGATGGGGATATCGGCCTGGGCACCGCCAGCCCCACTGCGGGCCTGCATCTCGTTGGCAACGGCATGCTGATCGCGGGTGTGGATAGCGGGGATACCACCATCACCCTGGCGGATGCCTCCGATGCCGGTCCCGATCTCAAAATGCTCCTCAAAGATGGCACCTTCCGGATCTCCTTTGCCGGCACCGGCGACGCTGAACTGGAGCTCTTTGACGACGGCAATATGATCATCCCCGGCAATCTGATCACCACCGGCGGCGGCGGTGCCTGCACCGTGGCCGATCCCTGTGATGCGGTGTTTGACCCCGAAGTCTACCAGGTGCCCTCGATCGAAGAGCATGCCGCCGCGATGTGGGAAGACAAACATCTGCCCGCCGTTGGCCCAACCGGCCCTGGCATTCCAGTCAATGTCTCCGAAAAACTGCTGCGGATGCTCAATGAGCTGGAGACCGCACATATCTACATCGAACAGCTGAACAGCCGGATTTCCGAGCTGGAGGTACAGCTGCAAGAGGGCTGACAGCGCGGCGGCTGCGCGGGCTTTTGACCCAGGCGCAGCAATCGATCCTGCCAAAGTCCTGATCCCAACAAAGAGAAAGCGCGTGCCCCGGGGTGCGCGCTTTTTTGTCATCAGATCCTCCTTTGGTCCCGCCTGTTCTGGCGGCTCTGTCAGCGCCTCTGCTGCAATTTGACCCCGGGCCAGGATCTCCCTAGGGATGAAACGTGAGAAAAAAACCACTCCAAGGTGGAAAAACCGCTTAGATTTTTTGTCTTTTCCCCGTAGCCTGCCGGGCAAAGCCGGGGGAGCCGCTCAATCGATTTGTACAGGCCGTTTTTGTACAGGCCATCTGTACGGGCCAATAAATTGATGTCCCCAGGCGATTCAGAAAACTGCGCCCAGATCAAGGCTGCGCCGCATTACGGAACAGGAATTTCATGCGACATTTTTTCAATCTCTCCCTCATGTCTGGTGTCAGTGCTTTGGGCCTGATCGCCGGTGCCGCCCAGGCCGCCGATGTGGTTGCCACGGACCAGATCGTACAGGGCAGCCTCTGTGTCGGCATTGACTGCGCCAGCAGCGAAAGCTTTGGCTTTGACACCATTCGCCTGAAGGAAAACAACCTGCGCCTCAAATTCGATGACACCTCCAGCACCGGCAGTTTCCCCAATAATGACTGGCAGCTGACCGCCAATGACAGCGGCAATGGCGGTGCCAATAAATTCTCCATCGATGACATCACCAATGGCAAAATCCCCTTTACCGTTGAGGCGAATACCCCCTCTCATACGCTCTATGTCGATAGCGCTGGACGAATTGGCGTTGGCACCAGCACCCCGGTTGTCGATCTGCATATGGTCCAGGGCAACAGCCCTAGCCTGCGTCTGCAGCAGGACGGCTCCTCCGGCTTTGCCCCGCAGACCTGGGATATATCCGGCAATGAGACCAATTTCTTTATCCGTGACGTCACCAATAGCAGCAACTTGCCCTTCCGGATCAAGCCCGGGGCTCCGGACGATTCTGTCTATATTGCAGCCAGCGGCAATATCGGCCTGGGCACGCCATCCCCAACGGCAAGATTGGACGTCCGCGGCGATATCACAGTGTCCAATGACGGCAATGTCACGGCCACCCGGAGCGCAACGGACATCGCCGCGACCCCGGTCACGGGCAATATCACCGCCTCGGGGGGCGGCAATATTACCGCAAGCCGTGGCAGCGCAACCACGGGCGGCAATATCATCGCCTCAGGCGGCGGCAGTCTGATGGTCACCAATGCCGGCGAGGCCACCGTCACCCTGTCGGATACCTCCAATGTCGGCCCCGATCTCAAAATGGTCCTCAAAGATGGCACCTTCCGGCTGTCCTTTGCCGGCACCGGCGACGCTGAACTGGAGCTCTTTGACGACGGCAATATGATCATCCCCGGCAATCTGATCACCACCGGCGGCGGCGGTGTCTGTACCGTGGCCGATCCCTGTGACGCGGTGTTTGACCCCGAAATTTATCAGGTGCCCTCGATCGAAGCGCATGCCGCCGCGATGTGGGAAGACAAACATCTGCCCGCCGTTGGCCCAACCGGCCCCGGCATTCCGGTCAATGTCTCGCAGAAACTGCTGCGGATGCTCAATGAGCTGGAGACCGCCCATATCTATATCGAACAGCTGAATACCCGGATGGCAGAGCGGGATGCCGCAGATTTGCAGATCGAACAGCTGACCCGGCGGATTTCAGAGCTGGAAACCCGCCTGCAGTCGCAGTGATCAGCCGCAACACTCAAAAACAGTCGCAAAGGGCGGGGTTGGCAAGGCGCGGAGCCTTGTCGCCCCTTCTGGCCTGAACAGGGTCTGATCTGACGGGATCTGTCTGGATCTGATCTGACTGGGGGCCTGCAGGCCAGCGCCTCGCTCGCGGCGCCAGCCCCTGTTGTGGCTTGGCAAGCGGCGCTGCCGGTTCTAGCTTGGCGGCAAAACCGCCATCAGACCGCGGGTGCCGGACCTGGGCACCAGATCCCCGAGAGCCTATCCATGAGAGCAAACCCTTTGCGCATGCCCGCCCCCTCCGACCAGACCCATCTGCGCCAACCTCTGCCCAGTCCTCTGCGCCTGGGGATCTCCCTGGCGATCCTGGCGCTGCTCTGCGCCCTGTTCTGGACAGGCTCGCGCTATCCGGCGCTGAATGAAAAACTGATGATGTCCGGGGCCATCCAGCTCGAGGATCCCTTGAGCTTTGAGGCGCGCTTTGCCCTGAACGAGACCATGTCGATCCCGGAGCGGGTGATCTATTCCACCCTGAACTGGCTTTATACCAACAAACAGGGGATGACATTTGGCATTCTCTTTGCCGCTGGGTTCATGACCCTGCTGGCGCAACTGCGCCAGCGCGCCTTTGCCAGCCCGCTGGCCAATGCGCTTTTGGGGCTGTTCATTGGCACGCCGCTTGGGGTCTGCGCCAATTGCGCCGCTCCCATCGGCCGCGGGCTTTATGCCTCGGGGATGCGGGTCGAGACAGCGCTGGCGGCGATGGTGGCCTCGCCCAGTCTGAACTTTGTGGTGCTGACCATGTTGTTCAGCCTGCTGCCCTTTTACATGGTGCTGGCCAAGATCTTCCTCAGCCTGGTGGTGATCCTGGGGCTGGTGCCGCTGATCTGCCGTGTCCTGGGCCCGGATCAGCGGCAGGTTCAGCCCCCCGAACAGTTGCCACAGCCCTGGAGCGCTGCCGAGTTGGCATCAGACAGCCCCTCGCCAGAGGGGGTGATCGCGGCCACCCTGGCGGTGGCGCGCGCCTATCTTGGAAATCTCTGGTATATCCTGCGCCTGACAGTGCCCCTGATGCTGCTGGCCGGTTTTCTTGGTGCCCTGGTGGCGACGCTGCTGCCACCGGATCTGATCACCGGGCTGCCCTTTGGGCTGGGGCTGCTGGTGCTGATTGCCCTGGTGGGGCTGTTCCTGCCGGTGCCGATGGGCTTTGACGTGGTGCTCTGTGGGGTGCTGATCGCCAGTGGACTGGCCCAGGGCTATGTCATGGCGCTGCTGATCTGCCTTGGCAGCTTTTCGATCTATTCCTTCTTTATCATTCACCAGATGCTGGGGCTGCGCCTGGCCGCCCTGATGGCGGCGTCGATTGCCGCCCTGGGCGTGCTGGCCGGACTGGGGGCCCAGGGCTATCACCACTGGCAAAGCCAACGCGCCCTGGAGATGTTGCTGCACAGCGAGGCGCGCCCGGCCCCGCCCCCCGCTTCCGGGCTGTTCTGGGGGGCTGCCCAGGCCGCGACGCTGGACACAGCCCAGGCAGATCCCGCGCCACTGCCGCAGATCCTCAGCGCTGATGTCGCCGAGATACAGATCAGCAGCCAGCCCCTGGCTCCACCCTCGCCGCCTGCCGAGACGCTGTTTACCCGCCTGGAGGCCACCCGCATCGGCATCGACAAGCCGCTGGAATTCTCCATGCGCGACATGTGGCCCCCCTTCTGGGAAGGGCGCAGCCTGGCCTCGGGCGATTTCGACCGCGATGGCGACATCGATCTGGCCGTGGCCTCCACCCAGGCCGGGCTCTATCTTTATGAAAACGACGGCGCCGGGCAGTTCTTGCGCGTCAAGCTGGATCTGGGCCCTTTGGCGGATCTGGCGGTGTTCAATGCAGCCCTGGTGGATATCGACAATGATGGCTGGCTGGATCTGTTCTTCACCAGCTATGGCCAGGGCAATTCCTGGTGGCGCAACCATCAGGGGCGCTTTGGTGACAGCCCGCTGCGCAGGGTGCAGAACCGCGCCGATACGCCGCTGACCCTGGGGCTCAGCTTTGGCGATCTTGATGGCGACGGCTATCTCGATCTGGCCCTGGGCAACTGGGCGGCGGGCTGGTACCGGCGCATTCCCGGTGAGGAATCGCGCAACCGGGTGATCTTTAATCCCGGCGGCACCCTGGATGGCAGCCAGTATCGTGACCTGCCCGGCATCCCCGGCGAGACCCTGTCGGTGCTGGTCAGCGATTTTGACGGCGACGGGGCGCAGGATCTGATCATCGGCAATGATTTCGACATTCCCGATTACTTCTATCGCGGCGATGGCGCAGGCGGCCTGACCATGCTGACCCAGCCCGAGGGGCTGATCCCCCATACCACCACCACCACCATGGCAGTGAGCACCGCCGATCTGTTCAATGATGGTCGCCCCGAGATCTATCTGGCGCAGATCGCCGGGCGCTCTTCGGGGGTCTCTGAGCGGTTGAAGATGCAGCCCCTGGGGCAATATTGCGACGTCATCCAGGATCCGGAAGCCAAGGCGACCTGCCTGCAGAACATGGAGATCAAGCGCTGGTACCGCTCTGGCAACCGCTTTGATCCGTCTTATGCCGCCCGCTGCCAAGAGCTGAGCGGCGATCTGGCGGCCCAGTGCAAGGCGATGCTGATCAAGGATCTGGCCATTCAGAAACGCGATGCCAGCCTCTGCGCCCTGATCCCCGCCAGCCAGGCGCTGCCGCGGGCCTATTGCGCGGTGCATTTCAAACCCAGCCGCCAGCCATTGGCGGCAGAAATTGCCCTCAGCCATCCCCAGATCCTGCGGGCCAATGTGCTGCTGGAGTGGCAGGGAGACCGCTACAGGGACAGCGCTGCGGCGCGCGGGCTCGAGGTCGGCGGCTGGAGCTGGGACACCAAGGTGGCGGATTTCGACCAGGACGGCTGGCAGGATCTCTATATCGTCAATGGCACCTGGGTGCCCAATGAGGTCTCCCCCTCCAACCTGTTCTTTCGCAACCAGGGCGATGGCAGCTTTGCCGAGGCCTCGGGACCGGCCGGGCTGGAGGATTACCTGATGACCGCCGCCGCCACCCAGTTTGATATGGATGGCGATGGCGATCTGGATCTGGTGACCCATCCGGTCAATGGCCCGCTGGTGGCGTTTCGCAACAACAGCCAGCGGCGCGGGATCGTGGTGCAGCTGCAGGATCTGCACGGCAACCATGATGGCATCGGCGCCCGTCTCACCCTGGAGATGGCCGATGGCAGTCGCCAGAGCCGCGAGCTGCAGCTGGGCGGCGGCTTCATGAGCTATGATGCCGCCCGGGCCCATTTTGGCCTCGGCGACAGCCACCAGGTCGAGGCCCTGCAGATCCGCTGGCCCGATGGTCAGGAGACCCGGATTGCGGGCGATTTTGCCGTCGGGCAGCTCTATCGGATTCGCCGCCAGCGCTGAGAGACGCGGCGACAAAATCCGATCCGATCCGGCCTCCCCTGCCGCTAGGTCAGCTTTGGGCCCAAACGCAGATTGAAATCAGGTGATTACCTGGCGCTAAGCTCTCTTTATACGGGAACATCGCAACTGCATCGGCAAAAAATGGCCAATCTGTGACAGTTGTCAAAAAATTTAATGTTTTGAAAATTCGCCGTTGCCGCAGAGGCTTGGCTCCCCCTACCGTGGCGCCAACCTGTGCGGGATGCCCCGGACAAACATCACGATATTCTCAAAGACCTCTGACTTTTCGGGATCCTCCATGACCAGCCTGTTGCGCCCTTTTTCCAATCTGTTCCTTGCGTCTTTTCTGATCCTGATGTCGGGTCTGATCCCAGGTCTTGCCAGGGCCCAATCGGCGCCGACATTCACGGCGGTCTTTTCCCCGGACACAGTCACGACGGGCAACAACACCAGCCTGATCTTTACCCTCACCGAAACCTCCGCCAGCACCGCCAGCGATCTCACCTTCAGCGCCACCCTGCCCACCGGTGTTACCGTGGCCGCAGGCAGCCAGTCCAACAGCTGTAGCGGTACTTTCACCGCCACCTCCGGCGGGACCAGCCTGAGCCTGACGGAAGGACGGTTGGGCGCCAGCGAGAGCTGCACCATCACCCTGCCGGTGACCTCCAGCACCGTGGCCACGCACACGCTGACGACCGGCGATCTGACCTCCTCGCAGGGCAACAGCGGCAGTGCCACGGATGATCTGATCGTCAGCCTGCCGACCCCAGTGTTTTCCCACAGCTTCTCGCCCAGCACCGTCAATCCCGGCGATATCAGCACCCTGACCTATACCATCGACAATACCGGTGGTGGGCTCAACATCCTCGCCGCCAGTTTCGACGAAACCTTGCCCAGCGGGCTGGCGCTCACCACCCCGGCAAATATCAGCAACAGCTGCGGCGGCACGGTTGTGGCCGCTTCCGGCGGTGACAATATCGATGCCGATAGTCTGGCGGTGACGGCCGGGGCCAGCTGTACCATCACCGTTGATGTCGAAGCGCTGAGCCTGGGCGATCAGATCGCCACCAGCACCCTGTTTTCGACCTTCTCCAACTTCTCCAGCAGCCAGGTCACCGGCACCGGCACCCTGGTGGTCGAAGCCCCCACCCCCAGCGAGATCAATTTCTCCAAGAGCTTTTCGCTGACCCAGGTGGGCCTGTCGCAAAATGTGACCCTCAGCTTTGATCTGCAGAACACCAGCCGCGACAGCGCCGCCACCAATATTGCCTTCACCGATGATCTCGATGCCATGCTCAGCGGGTTGGTTGCCACCAGCCTGCCCGCCGACGGGTTCTGCGGAGCCGGATCAACCCTGACCGGCTCCGGCAGTCTGACCCTTGCTGGCGCCTCATTGGCCTCAAGCGAGAGCTGCAGCTTTGACGTCACCCTGCTGACGCCCGCCGCGGCCACCACCGGGGATTACACCAATACCACCAGCGCGCTGACGGCCGATATCGGCGGCAACCCCTATACCGGCGGCACCGCCACGGCCGATCTGCGCATCCTGGGCGATGGCGGCCAGGGCGCCAGCCTCAGCAAGAGTGTCATCGACAATCCGGTGGCCCCGGGCGGCAGTGGCACCCTGCGCTATACGCTCACCAATCCCAACGCGAGCTTTGCCCTCAGCGACGTGACCTTCAGTGACATCATCACCGATATCACCGGCGGCAATGATGTCACCATCAATACCCTGCCCACAGCGGGCGACTGCGGCGCTGGCAGTACATTTGCCCAGACCTTTGTCGATACGGATACCTGGGCCTTTACCCTCACCGATGGGGTTCTGGCCGCCGGCGACAGCTGCAGTTTTGATCTGGTGCTCAGCGTTGCCTCCGATGCCACACCGGGCGATTATGATTTCACCACCGGGGACGTAAACTCCACCGTCAATGGCGGATCGGTGGTCACCCTGGGCGCCAGCGCCACCCTGCAGGTGGAAGGCGGCGCCAATCTCAGCTTTGTCAAGGAATTCACCGAATCCGTGATCGGTGCCGGCGACAGCGCCACCCTGACCTTCGCCCTCGCCAGCGAGGCGGAATCGCCCAATACCGCCACTGGCCTCAGCTTTAGCGATGATCTGACCACTTTTTTGTCCGGGGCCAGCTTCAGCACCGTGAGCGACAGCTGCGGCGGCAGCCCGGCGCTCTCGGCCGGCGATACGCTGCTGAGCTATAGTGGCGGCAGCCTGGCCCCCGGGGCCAGCTGCGAGATCGTGATGAGCGTCGCCATTCCCGCCGGGGCCAGCAACGGCACCTATACCAATACCAGCTCCAGCCTCGCCGGCACAGCGGGCGGCGAAGCCCTGACAGTCCCCGCGAGCAGCGATGATTTGCAGGTGCTGGCGGCCGAACCGCTGGTGACCTCCAAGAGTTTTGCCCCCAGCTCGGCCCTGCCCGGCGAGACCATCAGGCTGAGCTACAGCCTGCAAAACCCCGATGCCGCCGCCACCTATGACATCACCCTTTTCACCGAAAGCCTCTCCACCCCGCTCTCCGGCCTGGGGGCGGTAGATGCCTCCACGGCGGTGTTCGACAATTGCGGTGGCTCTGCTTCGGGCAGCGGCACAACCTTTCTCATCTTCCTCAATCTAGAGGTCCTGCCGACAACAACCTGCACCATCGATCTGGATGTGGTGGTGCCCCTCGGCGCAGCAGATGGCACCTATGGGACAACCACCTCCAGCCTCTCGGCGCAGCTGGACGGCAATGCGGTGACCCTGGATCCCATCGTGGCCAATCTTTTGGTCGAGGGGGAGTTGATCTCGCTGAGCAAATCCTATGCCAGCAGCCCCACCGCCCCCGGCGGCAGCGTCAGTGTCGACTATACGCTGACCAATCTCAGCAGCAGCCATGCGCTCAGCGCTCTGGCCTTTAGCGATGATCTGGATGCGCAGCTCTCAGGTCTCACCTCCAGCTCCGGCAGCCTCTCCGATATCTGCGGATCCGGCTCCGCAATCAGCGGCACCTCGCCCCTCAGCTTTAGTGGTGGCAGCCTTGCTGCCGGTGCCAGCTGCAGCTTCAGCGTGACCCAAGTGGTGCCCGCAGGCGCCAGCGCCGAGACCCATTCCGGCGATACCAGCAGCCTGACCGGCACCGCCAGCGGATTGGCCGTCACCGGCCCTGCCACCTCGGCGGCGCTCACCGTCAGCAGCTTTGATCTGCCCAGCTTTACCGCCAGCCTCGCCGACAGCGCCCTGGCAAGTGGCGGCAGCAGCACGCTGACCTATGTGATCACCAATACCGATACCAGCGCCACCCTGTCGGACCTGCGCTTCAGCACCGATCTCGATGCGGTGATTTCCGGCATGACCGTCACCTCGGGCACCGGCAGCGATCTCTGCGGTGCAGGGTCCAGCCTCACCGGCTCCAGCCTGCTGACCCTCTCTGGCGCCTCCCTGGCGCCCAGCGACAGCTGCAGCCTTGATCTGGTGGTGCAACTGCCCAGTCCGGCCACTGCGGGCAGCTATGACATCACCTCCGCCAGCCTGACCGAGGGCGGCACTGTTGTCGCCGCCGCCACCACCGCCAGCTTCACCGTCGAACCTGCCCCCGGTTTCACCCAGAGTTTCTCCCCGGCAACGGTTGATCAGGGCGGCACCAGCACTGTGACATTCACCATCGACAACAGCGCTGCAGCCCTGGCGGCCAGCGGCCTGGAT
Organism: Roseobacter sp.; assembly: GCA_015665415.1. GTDB lineage: Bacteria > Pseudomonadota > Alphaproteobacteria > Rhodobacterales > Rhodobacteraceae > Pseudophaeobacter. The sequence goes on along the minus strand of JADFAE010000007.1, from coordinate 56,677 downwards.
TTCAGCAACACCCTGCCATCGGGCCTGGTTGTGGCCAGCCCCGCCAATGCCAGCACCACCTGCACCGGCGGCACGATCACCGCCGTGACCAATACCAGCACGCTGTCCTATACCGGCGGCAGCACCAGTGCCGGGGCCAGCTGCACCGTCGCGGTGGACGTCAAGGCCACAGTGGGCGGCAGTTTTGTCAATACCAGTGGCGATCTGACCTCCTCTCTGGGCGATTCCGGCAGCTCCAGCGACACCCTGACCGCCACCGCCACCAGCGTCAGCCTGGATCAGGATCCAATCACCACCGCCAATGAGAGCGCGGTGAGCTTTACCTTTGCCAATGCCGAAGTCGGCGCCAGCTACAGCTATGGCCTGTCCTCCAGTGGTGGCGGCACCACGGTGACCGGCAGCGGCACCGTGTCCAGCAGCAGCGAACAGATCAGCGGCCTCGATGTCTCTGGCCTGGGTGATGGCACCGTGACACTGGCGGTGGGGATGACCGGCAGCCTTGGCCATGCCGCGCCGGTGATCAATGACACCGCCACCAAGGACACCGATCGTCCCAGCGTCACCCTCAGCGGGCCCTCGGATGCGCAGAGCCACGCCTTTAGCGTCACCGTCACCTTCAGCGAGAGCGTGACAGGCCTGGCCGACAGCGATTTCAGCATTGATGGCGGCACCGCCACAGCGCTGACCGGCAGCGGTACCAGCTACACCCTGACCGTGTCCCCGGATCACGATGGCACCCTTACCATCTCTCTGCCGCTGGATGCGGCGGTGAACGGCAGTGGCAATGGCAACTCCGCCAGCAGCGCCATCGAGGTCACCGCCGATCTGACCGGCACCCCCGATCCCAGCCCCGAGCCGGATGCCGATGGCGACGGTGTTCCCGACAGTCTCGAGAGCAGCAGCGCCGACCGCGATGGCGATGGTATCGTCGACAGCGCCGATTACGACCCGCAGGGCTATTTCTACTGCGAAGACGATGGCCGCATCCTGTCGGGCGGTGGCATCACCGTGACCGGCGACTCGGGCTCCAACAGCTCGGTCGGGACCGCCAACAACATCACGATCGTGCGCGATGGCTCCACCGGGGAATACCAGTGGTTCGCCCTGGTGCCCGGCACCTATAGTGTGGCCTATAGCTACCCCTCGACCGGCGTGGCCAGCACCGCGCGGTTGTCCTCGGGCAGCATTGATGTGACCACGCTGCTGCCCTCCAACCCCGCCGTGCTGGGCTCTACCGAAGTGGGCTCGACCGGGGTGCTGGCGGATGCCTCCCTGGCCGCCAACCCGGTGTTCTATGACACCTTCGTGATCGAGGCCGGTGACCCGGATGTGCTGGCCAACAATATCCCGATGACCAATTGCCAGATCAATGCGGTCACGGTCAGCGCCAGCGACACCGGCGCAGAGGCCAATGGCGGTGCAACCGACAGTGTCAGCTTTACCGTCAGCCAGGATCTGGTCTCTGCCCAGGACAGCGTCATCAGCTATACCCTGGGCGGCACCGCCACCTCCGGCACGGATTACACCGCCCCCAGTGGCAGCGTCACCATTCTGACCGGCGATACCTCGGCGGTGGTGGATCTGCCGGTGCTGGAAGACGGGCTGATCGAGGGCGATGAGACCGTCACCCTGACCCTCACCGCTGTCACCTCTGGTGCGGCCGATGTGGCGCTGTCGACCACCCCTGCGGATCTGACCGGCAGCACCACGCTGTTTGACGACGATTCCGCGGTCATTTCTGTCACCAATGACGATCTCACCGCCTCCGAAAGCGGCAATGACACCGCCGCCATGTCCTTTGTGCTGCTGGGTCAGCCCACGGCGGATGTGCAGCTGGATTTTGCCGGCGATGCGCAGTGCAACGTCTCGCCCGCCAGCCTGACCTTCACCAGCGGCACTTACGATACGTCGCAAAGCCTGACCATCACCGCCATCGACGATGACGTGGTCGAAGGATCGCACAGCTGTCAGCCCACGGTCACCGTCAGCTCCGGGGATGCCGGTTTTGACGGCTTTGCCCTCACCCTGTCGGCGGTCACCGTGACGGATGATCTGATCGACCAGATCCGTGAGCCGCTGACCGAGATCCTGAAAAACGATCTCGAGCAGACGGTGCGCAACCAGCAGCGCCATTTCAGCACCATCGCCAAAGGTGCGCTGTCGCGGCTGCAGGCCGGTGCGGCCGGGCTCGGCTGTGGCACGCTCTCCTCCTTTGATATTGATGGCAGCCTGAACATCCAGGGCGGCACCGGCCAAAGCGACGGCACTTTCGGCTATGACGTCTACAATTGCGCCAGCGGCAGTCGCCAGATCCTGGCCGGCAGCTTCAGCCTGACCCGCAGCGAGAGCATCGGCACCCAGGCACTGGTACAGTTCTCGCAGCAACGCGAGCGCTTCCTGTCAGAGCAGGACCTGCGCGGGCGCTTCTGGGGCGGCTATCTCAGCCGCACCAATGTCACCGGTCTGGCCGATGGCTCGATCAATGGTTTTGGCGTCAATGGCGGTGTCTATGGCGCCCGTCAGCTGGGCGATGGGTTGTTCCTCGACTATTACGCCGCCGGCGCTGTGGGCCATCACCGGTTTGATCTCAGCTTTGCCACCACAACCACCCCGATCCAGGCCGATGGCAGCTATGACTATGCCGCTCTCTTTGGCGGCATAGCCCTGTCGGGGCAGCATCAGCTGGACCGGCTGCGGATCACCCCGCGCGTCGGGCTCGATCTGGCCATCGCCCGCGCCAGCGACGCCGATGTCACCGCCACCCAGCTGTCGCAGACAGATACTGGCAGCATTGATATCCCCGATTTCGATGGCAGCCGCATCTTTGCCGAAATCGAGTTCTCCGGCTTTGGCAACAGCGCTGAGGCGGACCCCCGTGGCGTGCAAACCAGCCTGGCGCTGACGCCGCGGCTGATCTGCGAGACCTCCTCCTATGACAGCAGCCTGGGCTGTGGGTTGGGACTGGGCTTTGCCCATGAGCTGTTCAACCCGCTCACCGGGCTGAGCTACCGCTTTGAGATCGACTATGAGACGGTCAATGACAGCGACCGGCTGAGCGCCAATTTCCACCGCGAGCGCCGCTTTGCCAATGATCGCGGCGCGGTGGTCACCCGCCTGTCGATGCCCAACAGCGATGCGCTGAAGATTGAACATGGGGTGCGCCTGGAGTTCTGAACCAAACGGGAGTTCTGATCCAACGCAGGTCCTGCAACCGCAAACAGCCGCTCCTATCCGGGGGCGGCTGTTTTGTTTATTCGGGAAGGCGAGAGCCTCTGCTGTCTTCCCCCTGAAGGCCGTGGCGGCAGCGGCTAGGGCCTGGCAGCCGCCACCAGGGCTGCGGCCCGGTCCTGGGCGGCGCGCAGCTGCGCCGGCGGCAGTTGCGCTGCCAGGCTTTCGGCCAGCGCCGGGGCTTCGGGCTGGCCTGCGGCAATCGCCAGCACCAGCCACATATACCCCAGCATGTAATCCTGCGGCAGCAACCGGCCTTCGACATAAAGCAGCGCCAGATTGCCCATGGCCGCCGGCTGTCCGCCCCGGGCGGCGGCCTGCAACAGCGCCAGCGCCTGTGCCTCGGTTTCGCGATCCGCGCCTGCCGCAGGCTGCAACATCAGCCAGCCAAGCTGAAACTGCGCCTGCACATCCCCCGCCTTGGCCCGTGTTTGCAGCTGGCTCAACCCGGAGCCACCCAGATCGGGCATCGCCGGGCTGGGGTCATAAAGCGCGCCGGGGCGGGTCCGGGAGATCAGACTAGCGCCGCCGCGCTCCAGATCCGCGGCCTGACGGTACAGCGCCTCGGCGCGGGCCTCGTCCAGATCAACGCCAAAACCGTTTTCATAAAGCGTGCCAAGATTGTTCAGCGCCACCGCCAGCCCCCGCTCGGCTGCGGCCTGAAACAGCTGTGCCGCCAGCGCATAATCCTGCGCCACGCCCGCGCCACGCACATAGATCAGGCCGAGATTGTTCAACGCCCGGGCGTGACCCGCCTGGGCCGGTCCCTCATAGAGTTGGCGCGCGCGCACCGGATCCTGTGCCACACCGGTGCCATTCTGATAAAGCACCCCAAGGCTGACGGAGGCATCCACATGGCCCTGTTCGGCCGCCAGGGCATAAAGCTGCGCCGCCTGGACGGGATCTGCCAGGCTGGCAGGCCCCTGTTCCAGCAGGCTGGCCAGCTGAAACTGCGGCTCTGGCGCGCCACTGGCGGCTGCACGGCGCAGCCAGACCAGCGCCTGCTCCGGATCCTGGGCCAGCCCCAGCCCGTGCAGATAGCTTTGACCCAGACGGGTCTGCGCCGCGACATGGCCCTGCTCGGCGGCGCGGCGCAGCCAGATCACCGCTGCGGCGTAATCCTGCAGCAGCGCCTCGCCGCGCTGCAGCTGCAGGGCCAGCTGATATTGCGCTTCGGCCTGCCCTGCCGCCGCCTGGCTTTGCAGAGAGGCGCTCTGAACGGGAGGGGAAACCGGATTTTGCTGCTGTGCCAGAGCCGGGCTGGCCAGTCCACTCACCAGTCCGGTCATCACCCCAGTCCCAATCCCCGCACTCAGCAGCGCAGGCGCAAGCCAAAGGGGCCGCCGCTGCCGCCGCCTCATTGCGAGGCCGCTTGCGGCACGGATTGCCGGAGGGTTTGTGCATCCGGGCCGGATCTGGCGGTCTCCAGATGTTCCCGCGCCAGGGCCTGGGCCTGGGCCACCTGCTCTGGCGTCATCAGATCTGCCACCACCGCGCGCATCTCCAAGGCTTTGGCATCACCTGCCCCCGCCGCCAGATTGAGCCATTTATGGGCCAGCACATAATCCTGTTCGACCCCTTCGCCCTGAATATAAAGCCGCCCCAACTGGTGCTGGGCCCGCATGTCATAGGCGCGCGCGGCCAGGGTCAGCCACTGCGCCGCCGTCTCGGCTTCGCCCTCTGCCAACAGCATCTCGCCAAAGGCCCGCTGCGCCGGGCGCAGCCCATCCTGTGCCTGGGCCTGCAGCCAATCACGCGCTGCCGCGCCGCTCAGCGTCTCGACCCAAGGCACCATACGATGCGGGGCCATCATCCCCTGCAGCTGACCCGCCACCGCCAGCTCTCCCAGGCGAAGCGCCGCTTTGGTGCTGCCCTGATCCACCGCCTGGCGATAGAGTTTCACCGCCTCCGGCAGATTGGCGGGCTGGCCCAGCCCCTGTTCCAGCATCCGCCCCAGCGCATGACTGGCAGCGGGTTGGCCTTCGGCGGCAGCCTGGGTCAGCAGGATCTGCGCCTGGGCCGGATTGGCGGCAATGCCCTCTCCGCCCAACAGCGCCAGCCCCAGGGTCAGCACCGCCTCCTGGTTGTCCGCTTGGACCCCAAGTGCCAGCCAGCGAAGCGCCTCCTGCGGGTTGGGTTCAACCCCGTCACCCCGCAGATATTTCTTGCCCAAGGCCACCTGCGCACGCAGAAACCCTCCCTCGGCGGAGCGATGCAGCCAGTTCAGCGCCTCTGCGCGGTTGCGCGGCGCGCCCTGGCCACTGTCCAGGGCATAGGCCAGAAAATACTGCGCCTGCGCATGGCCCGCAGTGGCGGCCGCCTGCAACCAGTGCAAGGCCTTGGCCGGATCCTCGGCGGTGCCCCTGCCGCTGGCATAGGCGCGGCTCAGCTCGAACTGAGCCTCGGTATAGTCGCGTTCCGCCGCCGCCTGCAGCCAGGTCAGCGCCTCGACCGGATCTGCGGTCACCCCGGTGCCCTGGCCATATAGCAGCCCCAGGTAATACTGCGCCTCGGCCTGGCCACGCACCGCAGCCTGGCGAAACAGCACCGCCGCGCGGGCCGGATCACGCGGCGGTCCACCGGCAGGGGCACTGAGGTAAAGCCGCGCCAACAGCACCGCCGCTTCGGACTGGTTCTGCGCCGCTGCGCGTTCCAGCCAGTCGCGCGCCGCCATCAGATCCTGCGGCCCGCCGCGCCCCTCCAGCAGCACCCGGCCATAGCGATACTGGGCAAAGGGGGCTCCGGTTGTCTCGGCGTGATGCTGCAGCCCCTGACGCACAGAGACAAAATCCCCCGCCGCCCAGGCCGCTTCGATTTCGGCCATGCTGAGCGAGGCTACCTCAGCGGCGGACCCGTTGCTCTCGCTGCTCGCCTGCGACGGGCTCCCCTCAGCCCAAAGCGCCACAGGCCAGGTTGTGAGGATCAAAGCCGTGCTCGCCATCTGCAGGGCGCGGGGAAAGGTATTGGAAATCGCCATGTCTCTCACGTGTGAATAGGTCTGAAAAAACGCGTCAGCGCCGCTGTGGAAGCGACATCAGCCCGGACCCTAAGCGCTGGCGCTGGCAAGATCAAACCCGCAGCCTCAACCGGGCAGCAGATCAAGGGCGCGCAGCAGCCAGAGCAGCGCGGCAGCGGCGCAAAGGGCGGCCCCAAAGGGCAGCGCCTGCTGCCCCAGAGGCGGAGATCCAATCGCCGCCGCCCCAAGCCTTTGCCGCCTTTTGATCCACGCCGCCGCCCCGCCCCCTGTCAGCCCCATCAGCGCTGCCATCAGCACCAGAAGTGGCAGATCAAAAGGCCCGGCAAAGGCCCCCAGCCCCACCATCAGCTTGACATCGCCCAGGCCCAGGCCTTCGCGCCCCCGCCAGGCCCGATAGCCCAGCCGCAGGGCCAGAAAACTGCCCAGGCCCAGTCCCGCTCCGACCAGCGCCAGCTCAAATTCCAGCCCCAGTCTAAATTCCAGGCCAGCGCCAAGTCCCACCCAGGCAAAAACCAGCAGCGCCAGCGCCGCCGTCAGCAGATCCGGCAGCCGCAGCCAGATCAGATCGCAGGCCGCCAGCGCCAACAGCAGCCATAAAAACAGGCAGGAGAACAGCACCTCCGCGAGGCTGCCACCCGCGGCCAGCGCCAGCACCGCCGCACCGGTGGCGGAGATCTCCAGATAGAGGCTCCAGGGTGGAATGACGGCCCTGCAGTGACGACAACGCCCGCGACTGGCCGCAAAGGACAGGATCGGCAGCAAATCCCGCAGGCCCAACCGATGCGCACAGCTGCGACAGCGCGAGGGCGCGCGCAGCACATCCTCGCCGCGCGGCAGCCGATCCACCAGCACCCCCAGAAACGAGCCCAGAGCGGGTGCCAACAACAGCAGGAACAGCACCCAGGGCAAAGACACAGGCTGCGACAAGGGCAGGGATGAAACCTGGGGCAAAAACGGCGTTAGCAGGTCACTTGGCACAGGCAGCACTCTTTGGCATCAACTGATTTTCCCTGATCCGGGGGCGGGTGATGGACAAGCTCTCCCCCCCTCCCTTATCATGAAGCCATTCAAAAGAAAGTCTCCCATGCCCCCTCTTGCCTGTCCCGCTCTGGTCCCGTTGCAACGCCGCGCCAAGGCCCCTGATCCTGCCCAGCGTGAAGCCCCAACCCGGGCCCGCGATGCCGGGTTCTCGCTGCTGGAGCTGATGGTGGTGGTGGTGATCCTGTCGATCCTGGCGCTGGTGGTGGTGCCGCGGGTGATCGACCGTCCCGATCAGGCCCGCGCCGCCCGCGCCAAGGCCGATATCGCCGCCATTTCCAGCGCGGTGAAACTCTATCGGCTGGACAATTTCAACTACCCCAGCAGCGAACAGGGGCTGGCCGCATTGGTCAGCCGCCCCAGCAGCGACCCCCAGCCCGCCAACTGGGCCGAGAACGGCTATATGGACCGGCTGCCGGTGGATCCCTGGGGCCAGCCCTATCACTATCTCTCGCCGGGGGTGCATGGGGATTTCGACATCTTCAGCTATGGCGCCAATGGCAGTGCCGGGGGCACGGGTGCGGATCGGGATATCGGCTCATGGACCCTGAATTAGAGCCTGTTTCAGCGGCAGATGCGCCTGTAGCAGCCCCAGCCGCTGCAGCTGAGGCTGGTTTCACCCTGATTGAGCTGCTGGTGAGCATCGCCATTCTGGCGGTGCTGGCGCTTGGCCTTACGCTCAGCCTGCCCCGCAGCAGCAGCGGCGACAGCGATATGGCACGGTTTCAACGCCAATTTGACAGCCTGCGTCAGCGTGCCATTGCCGGGCAACACACACTGGGGCTGGTGGTGAATGCCCGTGGCATGCGCCAGGCCAGACGCGAGTCGACACCGCAACAGGGCACGCAGAACCAGGGCTGGCACAAACAGGGCTGGCAGATCTCAAAGCAAGAGCAGCGCTGGCACGGGGTGGTGCGCTTTGACGCCACCGGCACCACGGCCGGCGCGCGCCGCAGCAGCGGCACGCAAATCCCGCAGATCCAGGTCCTCGGCGATGGGCGCAGCTCTGCCTTTGTCATCCGGTTTTCCCCCCGCGCAAGCGGTGCCCCCGGTGGCAGCTGCCGCAGCGATGGCTGGACCGGGCTCAGATGCGAGGCCTCCTGATGCGAGACAAGAGCGGGCGCGCCGCGCGCAACCGCGGCTTTACCCTGCTGGAACTGGCAGTGGCGATCCTGGTGCTGGCGCTTGGCAGTCTGGCCGCCCTGCGCGCCAGCGATCAATCCCGCCTGGCCATTGGCGGTGAGATGCCGCGCCTGCTGGCCCGCATTGCCGCCCGCAACCGCGCCGAAGAGCTGCAGATCTACGGCTCTGCCGCCCCGGTGCTGCCGGATGTGGTGGTCCAGGGCGGGCATCGCATCACCCTCACCACCCAGCGCCAAGCCACCCAGGGCGGCTTGATCAAGGCCAGCGTCACCGCCCGCAGCGCCAGCGGTGAGGGGGCGCAGCTGATCCTCTATCTGCCGCCGCAGCCCCGCCCATGAGGCGCGCGCCCCAGGATCAATCCGCGCGGCCCGATCGCGGCATCAGCCTGATCGAGCTGGTGCTGGCCATGGCGATCTTTGCACTGGTCGCGGTGCTGGGGGCGCAGGCGCTCACCGGCATGCTGCGGATGCGCGATGATCTGGTGATCCGATCCGACCAGAGTGCGGCCCTGGCAGAGCTCACCAGCCTGCTGCGCGCCGATCTCGCAGCCCTGGTGCCGATGCTGTTTTACCCACCGGATCGCGCCGCGCCGCGCTCAGCGCTGCTGTTTGAACCGGCGGGCCCCAGTGCCAAGCTGTCGCTATCGCGGGCGGGGCTGTCCCGCTTTGACAGCGAGGCAGCGGCCTCCACCGCCTCTCTGCAGCCGATCCGGGTCGAATGGCTTCTGCATCAGGGCCAGCTCAGCCGCCGGGTCTGGCCCAGCCTGTTTCCGGCGCGCGCCGATGCGCGCAGTGCCCCGGTGCCCTGGCCCTCCGCCGAGCGTGACCGCGGATTTGGTCCGATTGAGGCGCTGCGCCTGCGCAGCTATTGGCCACAGATTGGATGGGTCGAAGGCGCCCACAGTCGCGCCAGTGCCAATGCCACACCCACCGCTGCGGGGGATAGCGACAGCACCGCGGTGGCCAGCGAGGTCTATTCCAACAGCCTGCCCCTGGCGGTGGAACTGACCCTGGTGACCCGCGATCATGGCGAGATTTCCCTTGTGGAGAGCCTGAAATGACCCCGCGCAGGCCACATCCCCCCAAGACCCAGCCAACTGTGGCCAGGGCAAGGACCAAGGTGGGCGAGGGAGCGCGCTTTGGCGATGGCGGCTTTGTCCTGGTCAATGCGCTGGTTCTGGTCGCGGCGCTGGCGGCTGTCGCCACCCTGTTGCTGAGCCGCGCCGAACAGGGGCGTCACCAGCTCGAGACCGCCCTGATGGCGGATCAACTTGCGCTCTCACTGGATGGTTTTGATGCCCTGGCCCTGACCCGGCTGGCCCGCGACCAGGGTCAGGGCACTGGCCAGAGCAGTGGCAATCCTGTCACGCAGGCCCGCACCACGCCCCCCCTGACCCTGGCCCGCGGGACTGTACAGGGGGAGATCCACGACCTGCAGGGGCGCTTTAACGTGAACTGGCTGAGTGATCCGGACAACACTCTGGCGCAGACCGCCTTTGACCGCCTGCTGGCGCAGTTGGGATTGCCGCCACAGATCGCCGCCGACATACGCCGCTTTGTCACCCCCGGGGCCCTGCGGGAGGCCCAGGCGCCGCAGCTCTCTCTCACTGCGCCGAGCCTCAACCCGCAACATCTTGATCCGGTGCCGCTTGATCCGGTGGGCGGGCCACTGCTGAGCGGTGATCAACTGGCCGATCTGCCCGGCCTCAGCCCACGCGCCTATGCCCGGCTGCGCCCCCTGATCACCGCTCTGCCCGGCGACAGCCGCCTCAATGTCAATACCGCCGCCCCCGAGGTGCTCTCTGCCTTTCTGAGCGATCTGCCCGCCGCCGCCCTGTCCCGGCTGATCCAGTCCCGCGCGCAGAGCCCCTTCCCCTCGGTCGAGGCCTTTTTGATCGCGGCCCGGCTGCAGCAGGCAGAGAACCAGGACGAGGCCGAGACAGATCCGGACCCCAGCCAATTGGGCCCGGATCAGCTGACAATCAGCTCAGGCTGGTTTCGCATCGACAGCCAGGCAGCGCTGGCCCCGCTTGCGGCCCGCCGGGTGACCATCCTGCACCGCAAGGCCCCCGGGCAACGACCCGAGCTGATCTGGCAGGTGACCCAACGCCCATGACCAGCCCCTTCCCCGCTTCTCCGCGTCCACAGGATCTTGTTTCCCCAGTGCATTTCCACCCGATGCCACAGAACAGGCGACATTGCGCTTTGGCGATGCTATCGCCATGCTGCGTCAAACTATGAAAGACCCGAAAACCAGATGATCCTGCGCAGGAGCCCCCAGTGATGCCCGCCGCCGCCCGCAAGGCAAAACGCGCCCGGATCCCACCTGGCCCGGTGATCCGGCTTGCCGCCCTGGCGCAGCCCAAGGCCGGCGCCCCCGAGACCCAGGTCGATTCAGGGCCCAAAACCTTGACCGAGGCGGGGGTCGAGGCGGTGGTCACGGTGCCCGGCAGTCAGGTGCCGCTGCTGCCCCTGGATCTGCCAAAGGGGCTGCGCGGACAGGCGCGCGAGCAGGTGGCCCGGCGGCAATTGGCAGATCGCACCGGCCTGCCCCAGGACAGCCTGAGCCTGCGCCCCTTTCTGCCCCGGGGGGGGCGACAGAACCCGGACAGCTGGACCCGGGTGATGGTGGCAGATCAGGTCTATCTGCAGACGCTTGCAGGGATCTCCTGCCGGGCGGTGCTGCCGGATTACCTCACCCTGCCCACCAGTGCCGGCCTCTGGAGTCTGCGGCTGGAGCCCGAGACCCAGAACCCTGAGGCGGATACTCCCGAGGCTGGCGACCCCAATGTCCCGACGCAGATGATGGTCCGGCTGGGACCCGAAGATGGCTTTGGCGCCCAGTCCCCGATTGCCCTGGCCCTGTTGCGCCAAGCCCTGCAGAGCCCCGATCCACAGATCTCCCCACCCCAGGCAATCCTGCTACAACAGCCTGACCAGCCGGGCCCTGCCGGCAAGGCGCTGCAGGCTGAGATCGAGACCCTGGCCGCCGAGCATGACATCCCCCTGATCACCCAGCCCGAGGCGGCACCGGCGCTTGGCCTGGCCAGGCCTGCGGTCTTTGCCCATGGTGAGCTGGACTGCGATCTACGTCACAACCCGATGGCGGCGCGCGCGCGCCTCGCTGCCGCAGTGCTGCCCTGGCGCTGGCCGCTGCTGGCGCTCGCTCTGGCGGCCAGCCTCTGGGCCGCCGCGCAGCTGATCCAGCTGGACCAGCTGCAGACAGAACGCCGCACCGCAGAGGCCAGTGCCCAGGCCCTGGTCAAAACCCATTTCATCCCCGCAGCCCCGGTGCTGGATGCGCGCCTGCAGGTCAGCCGCGCGCTTGAGGATCTGCGCCGCGCAAAAGGCGCGGCCGGATCGCTACACAACCCGCTGGAGCTGACCGCCCGGGTGGCCCAGGTGCTGGCCGCCGCCGATCTGCGCCCCGACCTGCTGAGTTATCACAGCGACAGCGGCTTGCTGCTGGTGCTGCGGCTGGCGGATTTTGCCGCCGCAGACCGTCTGGCCACGGCGCTGCAAGCGGCGGATCTCTCGGCCAATCTGGTCGAATCCCAGGTCAGCGAAGACAGCCAGGGCGTGCGCGCCGAATTTGTGATCACGCCGGGCCCTGCCGCCTCCGCTGCCGCTTTGGGGGAGACCCGCCCATGAGACCGATATCCCTGCCTCTGATTGATCTTTTGCTGCGGCTGAGCCCGCGGGAGCGCGCCCTGCTGGCTGTGGCGGGTCTGGTTGCGGTCCTAGGTATCGGATTTGGCCTGTTGTTGCCGCTGCAGGAGCGCCGTCTGGCCGCCGAACTCGCGGTACAGGACGCCCAGGCGCTGGAGGCCTGGGTGGCCGCGCGCGTGGTGGAAAAACAGGCTCTAAAAGGCGAAGATTCCGTCACCCCCCAGGATCCCATAGGCTCCAGCGGTATCGAACAGGGGTTGATCAACGCCCGGCTGCGGGTGGCGCTCAGCGCGCTGTCGACCACGGGCGATGGCGGCATCGATCTGCGCTTTGAGCGGGTGGATTTCATCCAGCTGGCCCAGTGGCTGTCGCAGGCCCATCCCGGCTGGGGCTATCACATTGACAGTTTCCGGCTGGAGGCCCTGGACGCCGCGGCGGATGCGGGCCGGGTCGCGGCCTGGATCAGCCTCAGCCCGGCGGGAAACTAGGCCCGGATCAGGCAGGATCCGCGCTGCCGCAGCCTCGTGATCACAATTTCTGCAACCGCGCCTCAATGCTGGCCCGACGCCCGGCCATGGAACCCAGCGGATCCAGATCGCTTTTGGATTTCAACACTTCGCTCAGCGCCGCGCGGGCCTGGGTCAGCTGTGCCTTGCCAGCTTCGACCTCGCCCCGGGCCAGCAGGTCCAACCCCAGCTCATGCTGGGCCGTGCCCTGCACCGCCAGCGCAACCGCACGGGCCTCGCCGCTTTGGTTCTGGGCCAGATCGCCCGCGATCTTTGCCGCGGCGGCATAATTGCCGGCCCGCAACTCCGCATGGGCATATTCCAGCTGCAGACGCGGCACCAGCGGGCCAGCCTCTGCGATCAGCCGCTGATAGCTGCGTTTGGCGCGGGCGTAATCGCCCGTTTCCAGCGCATTGCGCGCCACCGCATATTTGGATTGAAAACCGCTGCCTGCGGGCCCGCTGCCCTCGCCGCAGCTGCCCAGCAGCAAAGCCACACAGGAAATCATCCCGATCCGTGCCAAAGATATCGCCTGCATTGCCTGCTCTTTTCCTGTTTAACTGTGAACAGAAATTTACCATGGTCGGCGCAACCCGTCTATCGCAGCCCTGCCACATCCCTGTACTGGAGCTGGACCTGTGACCCATATGCGCCGGCCCTGAGGCCAGCCTCTAACCTCGCAAGGAGCACCATGCGCCTGATCGCTGCCCTCTCGACCCTTGGCTGTCTGGCCCTGGCCAGCCTTGCCGGGCATCAGCTGTGGCAGGTACTGGCCGCGCCGCCGCCGGAGCAGCAGCGCCAGGAGTTGCCAACGCTGGCGGCGGGCAGCGCACCGCCAGCGCCGCAGCGGGCGCGCAGGCACTGGCCCGCACTTTTTGGGGAGAAACAGCCGCCCAGACCCGCCGCCGCCCCGGTGACGCCGGAACCGCAGCCCCCGCGGGCGCCAAAACCACCGCTGGACTCGCTTGGCTATGTGCTGAAAGGCCGGGTGCAGGCGGGGCAGGCCACCTGGGCCATTGTCGATCATCCCAGTGGTGAGCAGCTGGTCCGCCGCGGCGATTCCCTACGCGAGGATGTCACTGTGGTGCGCATCGATGCCGAGGGGCTGTGGGTCTCGCGTCAGGGCGATGCGCCAGAGCTTTTGGGCTTTGCCGAGAACTAAGGGGTCAGCCGGCCACCACCGCCTGCAGATCAAAGATCGGCAGTAGCACCGCCAGCACGATCACCAGCACCAGCCCGCCCACCAGCATCATCAAAGCAGGCTCTAACAAGGCCGCAATGCGCTTTCTCTCGGTCGACAGGCGATGCTCTACCAGGGTGGCGGCGCGTTCTGACATCCGCGCCAGCCGCACCGAGACCTCACCCGCCGCAATCAACTGGCGCGCCACCGGGGGCAGAAAGCTGAGCTGCTCCAGCGATTTTGACAGGCTTTCGCCCTGCTGCACCGCCCGGGTGACCGCCCGGGCCTCGGCCTGAAACGACACCAGGGTCAGCACCTCGACAGCGCTGTCGGTGGCACTGAGCACCGCGTGGCGGGAGCCCAGCACCAGGGCCAGGGTGCGCAGATATTGCACCGCCGCCGACAGTCGCATCAGCCGCCCCACCAGCGGCAGGCGCAACAGCAGCTGATCGCGCCGCGCCCGCAGATGGGGCAGCCGTGCCGCCAGCAGCAAGATCCCCGCCAAGGCCAGCAGCAACAGCAGGATCAGCAGGTCGTTGTCACGGATCAGATCAGAGACCCAGAGCACAGCGCGGGTCAGCTCTGGCAGCGGGCGACCCGACATCTCAAACATGGCCACGATCTCGGGCGCGACCGTGGTCATCAGGATGGCGCAGACCAGCAGCGAAACGGCGGCGACAAAGCCCGGGTAGATCAGCGCCGTGGCGATCTGCGCCTTGTCGCTGCCCAGCTGCTCCAGATGATCAGCCAGCGCGTCAAAGACCGAGGCCAGCTCACCGGCCGCCTCGCCGGCGCGCAGGGCCGCCAGGTAATAGGGGGCAAAACCCGCCCCGGTCTGGGTCAGCGCCGCGCTGAGGCTGGCCCCATCCAGCAGCGCAGCACGGGTCTCGGCGGCCATGGCATCCAGCGCTGGATGGCCGCCGCTGCGCACCGCCTCCAGCGCTGCATCCACCGGCAGCTCTGCCGCCAGCATCACCGCCATCTGACGGGTAAAGACCACCTGCAGATCCGGGCTCAGCCGGGGGCGGCGCGCCAAGAGCGCGGGCCTGCCCGCCGCCACTTTGCCCGCAGCGCCGACCTCGCTCAGCTTTGCAACAAAGAGATCCTGCGCCGCCAATTGGGTGGTGGCATCGCTTTCGGTTTCAGCCACCACCGTGCCGCTGCGCCGCCGCCCGGCCCCGGTATAGGCGGTATAGCGATAGGCCTTCACGCCACATCCCCCACCACCCGCAGCGCCTCATCGAGGCTGACCGCGCCTGCGGCCACCGCCGCCAGCCCCTGGCCGATCAGCGTCTCCTCGGCCCCAAGCGCCTGCTCTTTCAGCGCCACCTCGCTGGCGCCCTGATCAATGGCCCGGGTCAGATCCTCGCTGATCTCCACCATTTCAAAAATACCCAGACGCCCGGCATGACCGCTGCCGCCGCAGGCCTCGCAGCCTGCGCCGGGGTCCTGGATCTGCGCAGGCAGGGATACCCCGTGGCGGTGAAACAGCGCCGCCGCCCGGGCCGGGGTGTCTTGGGGCACGCAGCAATCAGGGCACAGACGGCGCAGCAGGCGCTGCGCAATCACCCCGCGCAGGGTGGCGGCAATCAGGAAATTGTCGAGACCAAGATCGCGCAGGCGCACAATCGCCCCCACCGCGCTATTGGCATGCAGCGAGGAAAACACCAGATGGCCGGTGAGGGCGGCCTGCGCCGCAGTCTGGGCAGTTTCGCCGTCGCGCACCTCGCCCACCAGAATGACATCCGGATCCTGGCGCAGGGTGGCGCGCAGCCCGGCGGCAAAGCTCATGCCGATCTCGGCATTGATCTGGCTCTGGCTGATGCCGGGCAGATCATATTCGATCGGATCCTCGACGGTGACGATATTGCGCTCGGCGCGATCGGCCAGCTGCAGCAGCGAATACAGCGTCGTGGTCTTGCCCGCCCCGGTGGGCCCGGTGGCGAGGATAATTCCGTTGGGAAAACCCGAAAGCCGCTGCAATAGAGCCTGTTGTTGCGACGAAAGCCCCAGATCCGCCAGCGGCCGTAACCCGGTGGATCGGTCCAGGATCCGCAGCACGATGCGCTCGCCGTAATGGCCGGGCAAAGAGCTGACGCGGGTGTCGATCTGCCGACCGGCCAGGGCCAGCGGAATGCGGCCATCCTGCGGCAATCGGGTCTCGGCGATATCCAGCCCGGCCATGACCTTGAGCCGGGAGACGATGCGTTTGACCGGCACATCCGCGCGGTCCATCACCTGCTGCAACACGCCGTCAATGCGCATGCGCACCCGCAGGCCCGCCTCGTGGGGTTCGATATGCAGATCGGATGCGCCGCTTTGCACGGCGCGGCGCAACAGCTGGTTGACCAGGGTGATCACCGGCGCATCGCCTGGCTCATCCAACAGATCACGCTGGCGGCGGGCAAAGGCAGCTTCCTCCAGATCAAAGCTCAGCTCGCTGCCCTGCTCGCTGCTGTCGCCGCCCTGCTGATAGATCCGCGCCAGCGCCGTCTCAAAATCCGCCTGATCCAGGGCCTGATAGCGCAGCGCCGGATCCAGGCCGATGCGCCGCTGCGCCTCGCGCAGGCCCAGCTGGGTCACCCCGGGGCCCGCCAACAGGCAGCTGCCCTCAAACAGGACCTGCTGATCGCGGGCAAAGGCAAAGGAAAACTTAGTTGCCACTGCCAAACCGGAGCCTGCTGGGCAAGGGCGGGAAGTTGCGGCGCTGCGCCACATCATCGATGAAACCGGCATCAAAGGGCTGGTTCAGATCGGCGCCGTCAAAGGGCAGCCCGCCCAGCTGATTATGCGGAAAGCGGCCGTCATCCACCGGGGTGATGGCAGCGCTGATGTCGCGGGCCTTGCGCGACAGCTCGCGGCTGATGCGCTGCGCCTCGGCCTCGGTAGAGACCACCTGCGGGCGCAGCATCACCAGAAGCACCCGCTGACTGCTGCTGGCATTCTTGCCGCGAAACAGCCCGCCCACCAGCGGCAGCTCGGCCAGGCCGGGCACCTTCTGGCTGACCCCGCCAGAGCCATTTTCCAAGAGCCCGCCCAGCATGATCACATTGCCATCGCGCACCAGCGCCGTGGTCGAAAGCGAACGCCGCGAGGTGATCTCCCCGCCCGAGGAGGCGGTGGTATTGGTGAGGTTGGAGACCTCCTGCTTGATCAGCATGCGCACGGTGCGATCGGCATTGATCTGCGGCGTCACATTCAGCGTCAGCCCGACGTCCTGGCGCTCGATGGTCTGGAACGGATTGTCGACAGAGCTGCCATCGCTGACGGTGGAATAGCTGCCGGTGACAAAGGGCACATTCTGCGCCACCACGATCTCTGCTTCCTGATTGTTGAGGGTCAGGATCGAGGGCGTCGACAACAGCCGGGTGGAATTGACCGAGGCAATGGCGGTGATCAGCCCGACGATGCCATCGCCACTGGCATTGCGCGCCGCGCCGCCAAAGACACCCCCCGCCCCCAGCGCCGGGGTGGTGCCATTGGAGACCGAGGAAATCAGATTGGTCAGGCTGCTGCGTCCCGGCAGATCGAACTGGGCCCCGCCCACCAGGGCATTGTTCAGCACCGCGCCAAACTGCACCGACAGATCCGACAGCCCCTCGACCGACATTTCAAAAATCACCGCCTCGACCAGCACCTGGGTTGGACGTTGGTCCAGATAGCGCACCATCTGCACGATCTCGGCAATGCGCTCCTGCGGGGCGGAGATCAGCAGGGTATTGGTCTGCAGCTCCGGCACGATGCGCACCGGCGCGCGCGCCGTATTGCCATCATCGGTGTTGAGGGTGCGCATCACCACATCGGCAATCGAGGCCGCATCGGCATAGTTCAGAGGCACCGTACGCGAGACCACGGTGTCGCGCTGGGTGTCCAGTTCATCCACCAAAAGACGCACCCGGTGGCGCAGCGCCTCGGAGCCGGAAATCAGCAAGGCGTTCGAGCGCCGGTCCACCGTGACCGAAGAGCCCTCGGGGATCAGGTCCATCGATTGCACCACCTGAAGCACCTCGCCGGCATTGGCATTCTGCAGCCGGATGATCTCGATTGGTGGCGCGGCACGGGGCTGGTCCAGTCGCGCGATCAGCTTGGCGATCCGGTTCAGATTAGCGGCCCGGTCCGAGATGATCAGCCGTTTGGCCCCCGGCACCGGTGTCATCACCGCCTCGGCGGGCAGCAGCGGGCGTACCACTTCGATCACCTCCTGCAGCGGCACCTCGCGCACCGGGATCACCCGGGTCTCAAAGCCGCTGGGCAGACCCGCACTGCCCCCCGAGGACAGCTCGCGCGCGACATTCATCGGCACGATGCGATCGGCCCCGGCGCCGGTGATCAGGGTCAGCCGGTTCAACTCCAGCACCGACAGGAAGACTTCGAACAGATCCTGTGGCGACATCTGATCGGGGGCCAGCACCGTCACCGTGCCGCGCACGCCGGGATCGAGCACAAAGCTGCGCCCGGTGGCCTCGGAGACGATTTCGACAAAACTGCGCAGGTCGGCGTCGCGCAGATCTAGGGTCACCTGGGCCCGCAGCGGCGGGGCCAGCAACAGGGTCAGGGCCAAGAGGCCAGCCCCCAACGCCGCTCTGAGACCTGAGATCCACCCGGTCAGGCCGCTGGGGCCCAGGCTGAAGGCCACCGCATGTTTCACTGCGCGTTTGTTCATGGGCTGCTCTTTATGTCCCTGCGTGACAGGCCTCAGATCCGCGATAGAATCTGCCGCCCGCTGCTCATTTGATCTTTGCTGGGCACCATAGCGGATTTGCCATCAAAACCCACGGCTTTCTCGCCCCGCTACTCCCATATCTGGCGGGACCTGTGGCCGGAGCGCCAAAAGCCTCCTCCAGGCTTGAGACGGCAAAGTTCAGGGGGCCCTGCCCCCACGGACCTGCGGCCCGTTCCCCCGGGATATTTTCAGCCAAATGAAGACAGATCCCACCGCGATACGCGGTCTAACCCAGCAGCCGTTCCAGATAGCGGCCATAGTCGTTCTTGGCAAAGAGCTGGGCGCGGGTGCGCAGGGCCGCATCGCTGATCCAGCCCGCCTCATAGGCGATCTCTTCGGGGCAGCCGGTCTGCAGCCCCTGACGATCCTGCAGGGTACGGACAAAATTGCCCGCCTCCAGAAGCGATCCATGGGTGCCGGTGTCGAGCCAGGCATAGCCGCGACCCATGGTCTCGACCTGCAGGCTCTCCTCGTCGAGATACATCTGCAGCAGATCGGTGATCTCCAACTCGCCCCGGGGGCTGGGCTGCACCTGGCGGGCACGCTGGGGCGCGGTGCCATCAAGGAAGTAGAGCCCGGTCACCGCATAGTTCGAGGGCGGCACGCTGGGTTTCTCGATGATCTGGCGGGCCCGGCCCGCCGCGTCGAAATCCACCACCCCATAGCGTTCAGGGTCGGCCACGTGATAGCCAAAGACGGTGCCGCCACTGTCTTGGGCATCCGCCGCGGCCAGCAGTTTTGGCAAGCCATGGCCAAAGAAGATATTGTCCCCCAGCACCAGCGCCGAAGGGGCGCCCGCCAGAAACTCTTCGGCCAGGATAAAGGCCTGGGCCAGCCCGTCGGGCGAAGGCTGCACCACATAAGAGAGCGAAACCCCCCATTGGCTGCCATCGCCCAGGGTGCGCTGAAACTGCGCCTGGTCCTGTGGCGTGGTAATCAGGCAGATCTCGCGGATGCCCGCCAGCATCAAGACAGACAGCGGATAATAGATCATCGGCTTGTCATAGATCGGCAGGAGCTGCTTGGAGACGCCCATGGTGATGGGATAGAGCCGGGTGCCGGAGCCCCCCGCCAGAATGATGCCCTTTCTAATGCTCATGATATGGCCTCCAAATCCTGCAAAATCTCAGCTAAGCCGCAGCGCCAATCTGGCTGTGCAATTCCAAAAACAGTCTCTAACAAGGTGCAATCCAGCCTTGAGTTCAATGGCCGCGCCGCCGGGGTGGGATAATTGCGGGAAGGGATTTCTGCCACCGCGCAGGCGATCTTGCTTTGCGCAAAGATCTCCGCCGCAAAGCCTGCCCAGCTCACCCAGGGGGTGCCCTGCAGATGATAGGTCCCCGCTTTTTTGGGGTCCGCAATCAGCTGGCGCGCCATCTCAAGGCAGGCCAGCGCAAGATCGCGCGCCGAGGTCGGCGCGCCGATCTGATCCGCCACAATGGTCAAGCGATCCCGTTCAGCACCCAAGCGCCGCATGGTTTTCACAAAATTATTGCCATGGGCAGAGACCACCCAGGAGGTGCGCAGGATCGCATATGTGCCGCCCGCCGCCCGCACCGCCTCTTCGCCGGTCAGCTTGCTGCGGCCATAGGCATTGATGGGTGCCGTTGTATCCTCCGGCTGCCAGGCGGTCTCGCCGCTGCCGTCAAAGACATAATCGGTGGAGACCTGCACCAGGGGAATACCCAGATCGGCGCAGGCGCGTGCCATGGCACCGGGGGCGGCGCCATTGATGCGACTTGCCTGTGCTTCTTCCTGCTCCGCCTTGTCCACGGCCGTGTAGGCTGCGGCATTAATCACGGCCTGCGGTCGCGCCTGCCGGATGGCCTCGGCGCAGGCAGCCGGATCCGACAGATCCGCCTGATCGCGCCCCAGACAGGTAACCCCCTCCTGCAACGCCAGCTCCCGCGCCAACTGACCGGTCTTGCCAAATACCAGAATGCTCATGTTCTGCGCCCTGTTTTCACTTTTCCCCAAATACCTCCGCCGGAGGCAGGCTTTCCAAGTGGAAAGCCCCTATGTCCCCCGCCCCAGCCGCTGGCCCACGCCGTCACGATTTTGCAAGGCGCGCCACCAGGGCTCATGGTCGAGATACCATTGCACCGTGCGCGCCAGCCCCTCCTCGACGGTAACGCTGGGACGCCAGTCCAGTTCATTCCGGATACGGGAGGGGTCGATGGCATAGCGGGCATCATGGCCGGGGCGATCCGTCACAAAGCTGATCTGGTTCTGATAGGACACCCCATCTGCACGCGGGCGCTTTTCATCCAGAATAGCGCAAAGTGTCTTCACCAACTCCAGGTTCGAGCGCTCATTCTCGCCGCCGATATTATAGCACCGCCCAACCGCGCCCTTGGCCAGCACCACCAGCAAGGCATCGGCGTGGTCCTCCACATAGAGCCAGTCGCGCACATTGGAGCCATCGCCATAAATCGGCAGCGGTTTGCCCGCCAGCGCATTGAGGATCACCACCGGGATCAGTTTTTCCGGGAAATGGAAGGGCCCGTAATTGTTGGAGCAATTGGTCAAGAGCACCGGCAGCCCATAGGTCTCGCCCCAGGCGCGCACCAGATGGTCAGAGGCGGCCTTGGAAGCGGAATAGGGCGAGCGCGGATCATACCCGGTCTCTTCGGTGAACAAGACCTCCGGGTCATCGGGCAGGCTGCCATAGACCTCATCGGTCGAGATATGATGGAAGCGAAAGCCCTCGGGGCGACCGGCCTCAAGCCAGTATTTGCGCGCCGCCTCAAGCATGTTGAAGGTGCCACTGATATTGGTCTCGATGAAATCCCCGGGCCCGTCGATGGAGCGGTCCACATGGCTTTCGGCGGCCAGGTGCATCACCGCATCCGGAGCATGCACGGCAAAGACCCGATCCAGCGCGGCGCGGTCGCGGATATCCGCCTGCTCAAAGGCGTAGCGATCACAGCCCGCAACCTCGGCCACATTGTCCAGACAGGCGGCATAGGTCAGCGCATCCAGATTGACCACCTCATACCCGCGCCCGATGGCCAGCCGCACCACCGCCGAACCGATAAAGCCCGCACCACCGGTCACCAGAATCTTCATGCCGGATCCTCAAATACAAAGGGGCTGTTGAATTCCGCCAGCGACAGCGCTGCGGCATCCTTATCGCTCAGCACCGGGGGGCCGTCGAACCCCCACTCAATGCCGCAGCTGTCCCAGGCCACCGCGCCATCGCAGTCGGGCGCATAATAGTCGGTGCATTTATAGATGATCTCAGTCTCGGGCGCGCGGGTGATAAAGCCATGCAGGAACCCCGCAGGCACCAAAAGCTGCCTGCCATTCTCAGCCGTCAGCTCCACCCCGAACCATTTGCCATAAGAGGGCGAGCCTGCGCGAATATCCACCGCCACATCAAACAAGGCGCCCCGGCCACAGCGCACCAGCTTGTCCTGGGCATGGGGCGGGGATTGGAAATGCAGCCCGCGCAGGGTGCCCTCTTGCATCGAGAGCGAATGATTGTCCTGCACAAAATCCAGATCAATGCCGTGATCCAGCAGCCGTTGCCGGTTCCAGCTCTCGCTGAAAAATCCACGCGCATCGCCAAAACGCTGCGGCACCAGCAGCTTCAGCCCCGGTAATCCTGTCTCTTCAATCTGCATCTGTCATCCTGTCACCTGCCTGCCCCCTCAGTCCTACCCATTGCCGCGCCATTGCGCCATGGTCAAACCCGCAGCAGCGGCGGCTTTTGCCAGGCCGGGGAGATGTCGCAACTCCGCCCCACCGGGTTGCTTGCACCCCGCAGCATTCCCCGGCAAGCATGGAGCCAAGAATTCTCTGTCCCATATTGCCCTGAAAGCCCTGTCGTCATGAAATTTCTCTTTGTGCATCAAAACATGCCCGGCCAATACCGCGAACTGCTGAGCTGGCTGGTCCAGCAGGGCGGCCATGAGATCGTTTTTCTGACCCAGCGCAAGGGGCTGCGGATCGACGGGGTCACAACCGTCACTTACCAGCCGCATCATCAGCCCGGCAAGGAGGCCTATGGGCTGTCCAAGGATTGGGAGGCGGCCGCCGGTGCCGGCCTTGGTGCCGCCCTTGCCGCGCGCCAACTGCAGCGCGACCAAGGATTCAAGCCCGATATCATCATCGGCCATACCGGCTGGGGAGAGCTGTTGTTCATGAAGGAGATCTGGCCGGATGTGCCGGTGATTGGCTTCTTTGAGTATTTCTACCGCACCTCCGGTGGGCTGGTCGGTTTTGATCCTGACGCCCCGCCCAATGATCAGGCCGGTTTCTTTGCCCAGGCCCGCAACAGCGTGCCCTATGCCAGCATCGAGGTGGTGGATCAGGGCCATACCCCCACCTATTGGCAGCGCGACCGCTTCCCGACCTCCTTTCATGACCGCATGTATACCTGCCATGACGGCATTCGCTGCGACCGGTTGCAGGCGGATCCAGCGGCCTCGGTTGGCCTGGGGCGATTGTCACGCCCCCTGACCCGCGACGATGAGGTGGTGACCTATGTTGCCCGCAACATGGAGCGGGCCCGCGGCTTTCACATCATGATGCGCGCCCTGCCCCAGATCCAGGCCAAACGCCCCAAGGCCCGGGTGCTGATGATCGGCGGCAACGAGACCTCCTACGGCAGCGAAAGCAGCCACCCCAAGGGGCTGCGCGGCAAGATGGAGGCGGAACTGGGCGATCAGGTCGATTGGAGCCGGGTGCATTTCCTCGGCAAGGTGCCTTATGACGACCTCTGCCGCATCATCCGCATCAGCCGCTGCCACATCTATCTGACCATGCCCTTTGTGCTCAGCTGGTCCTTGCTTGAGGCGATGTCGATGCAGGCCACGGTGGTGGCTGCCAATGTGGCCCCCGTGCGCGAGGCGGTGAGACATGGTGCGACCGGCATGCTGGTGGATTTCTTCGATCCCACGGCCCTGGCGGATCAGGTCACGGATGTGCTGGACAATCCCGGCGCCTATGCGCATCTCGGCCCCGCTGCCCGCGCCCATGTGCTGGAAAATTACGATTTCCTCAGCCGCTGCCTGCCAGAGCATATCGCCCAGATCAATGCCCTGGTGCCCGCGGCCAAGCGGATCACGATTTAGAGTCAATGTTTCGCACGCGAAACATTTAACAGCCTCCGGCGGAGGTATTTTGGGCAAAATGAAAACAGATGGCCAGCACCCGCCCGGCTTCATTTGGCCAAAAATATCCTGGGGGGTGAGACCCGGCCCGCCAGCGGCGGCAAAGCGTCCTCTGGGCGCTTTGAGGGTCGAACGGGGCAAAGCCCCCTCTTTTTTACTCCGCGCTGCGTTTTTTGACCCAGCCCAGAAAGGCGGCATCGGCCTGGCGCAACCGGGGCCGGCCAGAACGCGCCCACATAGCGCGCCATTCGGCCTCCAGCGCATAGACATCCGCCCCCGGCATCAATGTGCGGGCACGCTCCAGGCTGGCCGGCTTCAGCACCGGCGCATCACCGGCCCCCGGTTCCACCAGTGCATGTTTCTGGCTGAACCGGATCAGATCCCCCGGCAGCTCCTCCATGGCGTAATCCGGCAGCGGCTGGGCATCGATCATGTCACGCAGCATCTTGCGAAACACCCGGCGCGGACTGGCAGAGCCCGACTTTTTCAGCAAGGTCTCTACCGAAATGGTCCAGCTCGCCTGGCGGCCGCAGTGCTTGCGGCTGAGCTCATAGATGCGCCGCTCCAGCGGCTTGCGCAGACGGAAATAATCACGGCTGAGGGTCAGCACCGATTTCGACAGCACCGCGCGAAACAGCCAGTCCGACAGCGTCACCGCCACATTGACCATGCGGCCCGGCCCCTTTTTGGAACTGGGGGCCTTGCGCACGATCTCCCATTTCTCGATCAAGCCAAAGCCGCTGGTCACCTCTTCGCCACCGGTGGTGATATTGGTGGTGATACGGGTGCCGGCCAAGCGTTCAAAGCTTTCACGCAACCGGCGATAGGCATCGCCAGAGGTCTCGCGGTTGGTGGCAATCAGCAGATCATGCGCCTTCAGGTGCAGAGTGCGGCTGACCTGACGGCCCGCATTCAGCGCCGCCATCAACTGGCTGATGCAAAAGATCAGGATATCCTTGTCGTGGATTGTCGCCAAACCCTTGACGCTGGGCACCACGGTGATCTCGGCGCCATTGTGCTGATAGTTCAGGATCCGTCGATCGGGGCGCGTCGCCAATGAAAACAGCGGATGCTCCATCGACGCCAGATCATTCTTGGGAATGGCATCAAAAATATCGCAGAGGAAAAAATCCGCCTGCCCCTCGGGTGGATATACTCCCCCTGATGCAATTGCACTCATCGCTGCCTGCCCGCTCTGCCTGTTCGCTCACCCTCTCCCCAGTTTGATGGCGCTCATTCACTCTGTGGCGCGCATTTTACAGAACCGAGGGGTGACTCGTTTTTCGTGGTTTTGATTACGCCCACCCTAGAGTTATCCACATGACCCCGCAACGGGGTTCCAGAGTCACTGCTTCGGGGGTTTGGAGTCATCTCAACGGGGTTTCAGAGTCACTTCCGCTTCAAAAACCAAGCTCAACGCCAATAAAAAAAGGGCTTTGCGCAAGAGCCTGCCTGCCTATAACTATAATATAACTCATAAATAACAGGGTAGATAATTTTGGAAGCCCCAAAATCCACCCCTTTCCCCTGTTGCAAAGCCCTGAATTGCTTAGAAAAAGAAAAAGGGATGTGCATATTCTTCCCATGTGCTGCCTTTTCTGATATCAGCTCATAAAGGCGATACATTCGCCGGGAATTTTGGATCCGGCAAAGGCTCCAAAGCAAGAGGCACAGCGGCGCAACAGCCGCAGATCGAGGGCAGACAACAGCTCATGGCACGAGATATCCACAAAGCAGGCGCCGCTCTGCCGCCCTATTTCAACATTGATCCCGATGCGGCCCTGGCAGAGCTGGATAATCCAACCAATACCGCAGGCTTTGCCGATATCGCCGAGGGCTGCGCCCGGGGTCGTGCGGATCTCTCCAGCCGGGGCATGAACGAAGAGGGACGCAAAGAGCTGCGCCTGTTTTCCACCTGGGAAATCACCCGCTATCTGATCCCTGTTGCCCAGGCCCATTTCCGCCGCGTGCTCAAGGCCAACCCGGACTTGCCCCAGGGGCGCTCAGAAACCGAGGGGGGGGCCAAATGGTTCACCCTGGATGAGGTGCTGATGCTGCGGGCGCATTTTGGTGCCCAGGGATCCAAGGCAAAGGATTACACCCCCTATCGCCCCAAGGGCCTGCCGGCCAAACTGGTCTCGGTGGCCAATTTCAAAGGTGGTGTTGGCAAGACCTCCACCGCCGCCCATCTGGCGATGTCGGCGGCACTGGATGGCTACAAGGTGCTGGTGATCGATCTCGACAGCCAGGGCTCGATGACCTCGATCTTTGGTGGCCGTGTCGAGGATGAATGGCAGACCGCCTTTCCGCTGCTGGCGCGCCATTACGGCGAGCATTTGCGCGCAGACAACCAGCGCCGACTGGAGCGTGGTGAGGCCCCGCAGCCGCTGGAAGACTCGCTGAGCACTGCCATGGAGATGACCGCTGGGGATGTCATTCAGGGCACCCATTGGCCCAATATCGATCTGATTGGCGCCCAGCTGAATTTGTACTGGGCCGAGTTCCAGATCCCGGTCTGGCGCATGGCCGCGCGCAGCTGGAAACTGTGGGATGCGCTCACCGACCGGCTGGAGGCGGATGGGGTGCTGGATGACTATGATGTGATCTTTATCGATACCCCGCCCGCCCTGGGCTATCTCACCATCAACGGGCTGGCGGCTTCGGATATCCTGCTGGTGCCGATGGGGGCGTCTTTTCTGGAGTTCGACAGCACCGGTCGGTTCTTTGACATGCTGCATTCGACCTTTGCCTCCATTGAAGACGGCGAGAACCTGGCCGCACGCGCGCTGGGGCGGCCAGAGATGGGTTTTGAATGGGATGCAGTGCGCGCGGTGATCACCCGCTATGACAGCGCCCAGCAGGGCGAGCTGGCCGGGTTGATGCAGGCCTATATGGGCCCGGTGCTCTCTCCGCATAAACAGGACTTCACCGCCCTGATCGGCCAGGCGGGGGAGCAGGTCAGCGGCATCTATGAGGCCGATTACCGCGATTTCAACCGCGAGACCTACGCCCGTGGGCGTGAAACATTTGACGCCACCTATGCGGCCTTCAAGCGGCTTTTGCTGGGGGTCTGGCGGCGGGCAGAGCTGGAAGCACAGGCTGAAGATCAGGGTAAAGCGCAAAGCGCGCGTGCGGGCGCTTAAGGCTCTAACAAGGTAGAAAGCCCAGGGTGCGGCGCAAATGCCCCCGGGATCGCATGAGGAGGAGACAAGGCAGATGGCAAAACGCAAGCGGCTTACCCCGGCACAGAACAGCTATCTTTCCGGCGCGCCTGAGGGCAAATCGGCGCTGGGACCGGCCCTGGCCAGCCCCAGCGCTGCTGCCCCCGCCCCCATTGCTCAGGTAGCTTCCGAGGCCGCAAGCCAAGCCGCCCTGCAGGAATTGTCGGATGTGCTGAGCAATGCCCGTGCCAAGGGGTTGATGGTGGAAGAGATCGCATTGGAGGCGATCGATGAGACCCATCTGGTGCGCGACCGGATCAGTCAGGACGAAGAGGAAATGGCAGCGCTGATGGCATCCCTGCGCGCCCGCGGCCAGCAGACCCCGATCGAAGTGGTGCCCCTGAGCGGGCGGCGTGACGGAAAATCCTGGGGGCTGATTTCGGGCTGGCGCCGGCTGAGCGCGCTGCGCAGACTCTATGCTGAGAATTCAGAGCCTGAATTCTCCCAGATCAAGGCGCTGGTGATCCGCCCTGACAGCGCCGAGGCGGCCTATGTGGCCATGGTCGAAGAGAATGAAATCCGGGTCAATCTATCCCATTATGAACGCGCCCGCATTGCGGTGCGCGCGCTCAAGGAGGGGGTGTTCCCAACCCAGAAGAAAGCGCTGCAGGGGCTGTTTGCCAATGCACCACGGGCCAAGCGCTCCAAGATCGGCAGTTTTGTCACCCTGGTCGAGGCGCTGGACGCGGTGCTGTATTTTCCCGCCGCGATCAGCGAGAAGCTGGGCCTGGCCCTGGTGCGCCAGATGGGCGAGGATGCGGAGTTTGCGCCCCGCCTAAAAGCGGCGCTGCAGTTAGCCGCGCGCCCCACGGCAGTTGAGGAACTGGCGGTGTTGACTGCGGCGCTGGAAGATCTGCAGAATGAACAGGCTCTAAAGGCACGTTTAGAGCCACAACCTCCTGAGGAATCTGGCGCAGAGATTGCGCCGCAAATCCGCCAGCCTGCTGCTGAGACGGCCCCGCAGGAGCGGATCAGCAGCCAGATCGCCGCCGGTCTGCGGCTGGGGTTTCAGCCCGATGCCCGGCGCATCGAGCTGAGTGGCGCGGCAGTGGATGCGAAACTCGTGGAAGATCTGAAGGTCTGGTTGCGGCAACGCTGAGATCTGAAACAGCATGTCTTGCCTCCTGTCTTGCCTGTGGGGCTGCACATCCGTGCAGCTCCTTTTTAGTCTCTAACTTGCTAATTTGTGCCACTGTGGTGTGAGTTCTTTTTTGCCCAAATGTTTCGCGCGCGAAACATTTGGAGTGGGTTCCAAGTGAGACTTTCGTCCGCAGCGGGGCTGGTGCAGCCTGAGGTCACGGCCTGAATCGGCGGGCAAAATATTTGACATGCTGCGGCAAGTATGAGTTTTGCCAGAGGAACCGACAGCCCCGGATCCGGTCCCGAGCCGGGGGGGCTGGGGCGGCAAAATGAGGAGAGCCGGGCGTGACATTGGAAAAAGCCGTGGAGCTGGACGGGGCACCCGCTGTGTCCCCTGTTGGCCGTCTGGTGGCGGTGGTGGTGACCTACAATCGGCTCGACAAGTTGAAACCCACCCTGGCGCGGCTGCTGGAAAGCCCAGCAACGGAGCTTGCTGCCGTGGTGGTGGTGGACAATGCCTCCACCGATGGCACCACTGCCTGGCTCGCCAGCCTGTCAGAGCCGCGGCTTGATATCCGCAGCAGCGCCCGCAACCGGGGCGGGGCCGGTGGCTTTGAGATGGGCATGCGCCATGCCATGCAGGCCCATGCCCCCGACTGGCTGGTGGTGATGGATGACGATGGCCGCCCTGCCGCGGGGGGGCTGGCCGCGTTCCATGCCCTGCCCGCTCATCGCGATCCGGCCCGTACCTGGGATGCGGTGGCCGCAGCGGTCTATTTTCCCGAAGGGGGCATCTGCGAGATGAACCGGCCCTCGCGCAACCCCTTCTGGCATAGCCGTGAATTCCTGCGTACGCTGTTTGGCGGCGGCCGCTCCGGCTTTCATGTGCAGCCTGCCGACTACGAAGGGGACGGCATGCAGATCGATGTCACCTCCTTTGTCGGTTTTTTCATCTCGGCGGCGGCGGTGCGGCGCATCGGTTATCCGGACCCGGATCTGTTCATTTATGGCGATGACGGGCTTTATACTCTGGGGCTGACCAAATCGGGCGGGCGCATCGGCTTTGAGCCCGGCGTGCGCTTTGAGCATGATCTCACCACCTTTGCCGCCAAGGATGGCGCTGAGGGGGCTCAGCGGGGTCGCTTTATCCCGCTGTGGAAGGTCTATTATTATCACCGCAACCTGTTGCTGCTCTATCGGATGGCGGCGGGCTGGCTGTTCTGGCCGGTGCTTTTGCTGGTGGTGCCGAAATGGCTGTCCAAGCTGAGGGCCCATCCCGGGGAGCGCCGCGCCTTTTTGCGTCTGATGCTACGGGCGATCCGGGACGGGTTGTTGCGCCGCCGGGCGGTGCCGCATGCTGCGGTGCTGGAGCTGGCAAAGCCGCCCAAGACCGGGTGAGGGCCCCGGGCCGAGATCATGGTGGCCCCCTGTCATGGTGGCCCCTGTGGCGAGTACAGGGTCAGTTCTGCAGGATGTCGCGGTGATAGCGCCCCATGAGCAAGAGACCCAAGACCAGCAGGATCAGCCCAACCGAAAACACATAGGCCATATTCACATAGCTGGGATTGTAGCTTGGGAAAAACCCGCTGCGGGCGAGGCTGATGATGTGCATCAGCGGATTGTACCACAGGATATCGCGCGCCAGCGGCGGCAGATCCTCATAGAGATAGAAAATCCCCGAAGCCAGAAACAGCGGCCGGGTGAAAATCGACCAGGCGATGCCCCAGGCCGGATAAAGCCCGGTCAGGGCGCAGTTCAGGGTGCCGACGCCCAGTCCCAGCACCAGGGTCGCCGCAATCGCCTGGACGATGGTGGGCAGCGCGATGATGGTGCGGCTGTCGATCACGCTGAGGATGCCGGTGAGCAGGATGGCGGAGACCAGGATCGAGGTTAGGCTGTTGAGCAGGAACCGGGCCAGCACCGCATCAATCCAGGTGACGGCGGGAAACTGCAGCAGGGGTTTGGAAAAGTTGATCGCTTGGGAGGTCTTGGTTGAGACGCTGCCGTAGAGATCGAAGGGCATGTAGCCGGTGGCGTAAAACAACAGGAAACTATTGCCCAGGGACGGGGTCCTGATGATCAGGGAAAAGCCGACCGACAGAAAGATGATTGCCGCCAGCGGCTCCAGCAGCCCCCAGATATAGCCGCCGGGCGTGCGGGCGTAGCGGGTTGCCATCTCCCGCAGGATCAGGGCGGTGATGCTGCGCAGGGGGGCAAAGCTGCGCCCGCCCTTGGCGCGGGGCTCTTGGGCCTGCGGGAACTGCGGCTCAGAGGAGTGCGGACTGGCGGCGGAGCCCTCCGGTTGGGGGGCGGCGGAGGGGGGATTGGACATATGCGGGCTTGCGGGATTCTGTGGTTGTGAAGGAGGGGTTGGCAGGCGATACTATGGGTCATAGTACAGGCAATTACAAACAGCTCTGATCGCAGGGCGTTTAGGATGTGACCCGTCCGGGTGCAGATGTCGAGGCCCGCCAGCACTGCAAGCGGGGCCAGCATGGACGGAGGCAAGGTGGATGAGGAGAAACAACATCCCATGACAGCGGCCGGAGCAAAAAAACAGGGCGGTGGCGCAGGTTCAAAACCGGGCGGTAAGCCGCAGCCGGAGGGGGAGCGGACTGCGGTTCAAACCGCAGGACAGGATATGGGGCAGACATCTGCTGCAAATCTGGCAGGTGCCAATCCGGGCAAAGTCGCGCAGAAAGGCAACCGCCCCATCGACCGGCAGGTGCAGGAGCTGAAAACGCGGCTGAAGGCCGCCGAAGCCGCCGCCGAAATATCCGATCAAAAACGCAGCGCGGCTGAAGCCAAAGTCGAGGCCCAGAGCTATCCGCTGGCAGGACCGGCGAAGATGCGCAAACGCCACTGGGGGCTGATTGCCAGCTTTGTGGTGCTGGTGCTGGCCCCGCTGGCGGCGGTGATCTTCTATCTCGCAACCGTGGCCGAGGACCAATATCAGTCGACCACCGGTTTTACCGTGCGCAGCCAGGACAGCAGCTCTGCCAATGATCTGTTGGGCGGCTTGGCCAGTTTTGCCGGCAGTTCCACGGCCTCGGACAGCGATATCCTCTATGAATTCATCCAGAGCCAGGAGATGATGGAAGCGGTGGATGCGCAGATCGATCTGCGCGCCCATTACAGCCAACACTGGCCCAGCGATTGGGCCTTCTCGATCTGGCCGGAGGCGACCCAGGAAGAGATGATCTGGTATTGGCAACGCATTGTCAGCATTTCCTTTGACAGCAGTTCCGGCCTCATCGAGGTGCAGGCCCTGGGGTTTGATCCCAAAACCGCCCAGGCCATCACCCGGGCGATTGTTGCCGAAAGCCAGACCCGCATCAATGCGCTGAACCAGCAGGCCCGCGCCGATGCCATCGGCTATGCCCAGGCTGATCTCGAGGAGGCGGTGGAAGAGATGAAGGCGGCGCGCGAGGCCTTGACCCGGTTTCGCACCCGCACCCGGATTGTCGATCCGGAGGCCGATATTCAAGGCCGCATGGGGGTGATGAACAATCTGCAGCAGGAACTGGCCACCTCCCTGATCGAATATGATCTTTTGCGCGGCACCGTGGCCACCGGCGATCCGCGTCTGAAAAAGGCTCAGCAGCGCATCGACGTGATCCGCCAGCGGATCGATATCGAGCGTCAGACCTTTACCTCGACCAATACCGATACCGGCGGCGTCGGCGAAGATTACCCCTCGCTGATTTCCGAATTCGAACGGCTGACGGTGGATCGTGAATATAGCGAAGAGGCCTATCGCGCGGCGCTGACCGGGCTGGCGCTGGCCCGGGATGAGGCCAGCCGCCAGAGCCGCTATCTGGCCACCTATATCAATCCGACCCGGGCCCAGGAGGCAGAATATCCCGAGCGCTTTGTGCTGAGCGGGCTGGTGGCGCTGTTCCTGGTGCTGGGCTGGTCGATCCTGTCGCTGATCTATTATTCCATCCGCGACCGCAGCTGAGACTGACCCGGGAGATCCCATTGCCATGATCCGGTTCGAGAATCTGACCAAGAGCTTCTGGCTCAAGGGGGAGCGCAAGATCGTCATCGATGATCTCAACCTCACCCTGCCCACCGGGCGCTCGCTGGCGCTCTTGGGGCGCAACGGGGCGGGCAAATCAACCCTGTTGCAGATTATCTCCGGCACCATGCGCCCGGATCACGGCCGGGTGGTCTCTGATGGCACCATCTCCTGGCAGGTTGGGCTGGCGGGATCGTTTCACGGTCAGCTTACCGGGGTCGAAAACATCCGCTTTGTCGCCCGGGTCTATGGGGTGGATACCGAGGAGCTGGTGGATTTTGTTGGTGAATTTTCCGAATTGGGCAAATCCTACCATATGCCGCTGCGCAGCTATTCCTCCGGCATGCGGGCGCGGCTGGCCTTTGGCGCCTCGATGGGGATCCGCTTTGACACCTATCTGGTGGATGAGGTCACGGCGGTAGGTGATGCCAGCTTCCGCGCCAAAAGCCGCGCCATCTTTGCCCAGCGGATGCGCCATTCCGGTGCCATCATGGTCAATCACTCGATGCCTCAGCTGCGCCAGTTCTGCGATTCAGGTCTGGTTCTGGAACATGGCAAAGTGTCTTATTTCGAGGATCTGGACGAGGCGATCGACCTGCATGAGAGGCTGATGAAATAGCCTATTCGGCGGCCTGATCCCGGGGCGCGCGCGCGGGGCCCAGCTTGGCCTCCCAATAGGGCCGTGTGGTCATGTCACCATAGCCCCGCCGATAGGCGCGCTTGAGCTCCTCGTGATGGCGTAGCCAATGGGTCAGGGCCAGCAGCATCTGCCAGGCCAGAGCAAAGAAACGGGCCTTGGAATGGCGCACCGTATAGGCCTGGGTGCCGGTGCCATTGCGATAGGTGAGCCGGGCGGCGCCAAAGGCGGGAAAGACCAATCCGCGATCGTCGATCTCCAGCACGATTTGATCGCCGACCCGGCTCCAGAAGGGCAAGAGGTGGCCATTGAGGCTGAACAGGCCCAGAAGATGGCGCAGACGCCGGGGCAGGCGGCTGAAGCAGCGTCGCTCTTGTGGCGCGGTGTCTGTGTTCTGCTGCCAATGTTCCTGCTTGATCAGCGCTCGGATACTGGCCTGACGGGCCTGCATGTCGATATTGCGATCAAAAAACACCGGCCCCTGCATGACATCGCGCCAGGCCATCAGCTGGGCGGCGGCGCTCTCATATTTGCAACGCAGCATCGAGCGCATCATGAAGCGGCAGGCAATCCGCGCGGTGCCAAGCGCCGAGCGCTCCAATTGCGCGAAGATCAGGTGATGCAGCAGGTGGTTGCGCAGATCGAGATAGAGCGTCTGGGCGCTTTCCTTTTCGATGAAATCATCCTGAAAGGAGACCACGCCATTGAGGGTGAAAATGTTGAAATCATTGGCCAGCGAAAAGCTGATGTCATCGCCACGTACAAAAAACGGAAACGGGTGGCGGCGCAGCCCGGCCAGCGGGAAGGCAAAGAACCACCAGCCACCATAGAAGGTTGCGGGCCGGGCCTGGGTGCTGCGCAGCTCCATCTGTTGCACCGCTTGCGGGCAGCGCAGATCAATGCCGTTGAACAGCGGATGGCAGGAGCCGTCGAAATAGGCCCCGTTTTCCCACATCTCCCATTGGCGCCGGTTGCCGATCATGGCCCCGGCCAGGGCGGTTTGAGGATCGCGGGCCAGGGTCAGCAGCATATAGCTGCGCAGGATATTCTCCATGTGGAAACTGGCATCGTCATCCATGAACAGACAATGGCTGAAGCCACGGTCCTCGGCCTCCAGCAGGCCGCGGGCAAAGCCGCCAGCCCCGCCGAGATTGCGATTGGCATAGGCGGTGACCCGGGGCCCGGCGCGGATATCAGCGCTTTGGCCATTGTCGATGACCTGGACATGGATGTTGTCGCCAAAGCCAGAGCGCGCCAGGAAGGTGTCCAGCCGGGCCACGGTGTCGCGCACCTTGTGCTCGCGCTGGAAGGTGGTGATGGAGATCGCCAGCCGGGGCAGGGAGGGCGGCTGGCGGCGGGTGGCAAAGCGGGCCGTATAAAGCTGCAGTTTTTCGGGGCCCAAAGCGACGAGCTCCAGCGCCAAGAGCCCCTCTGGGGTGCCGCTGAGCAGGGCAGAGAGGTCAATCTGATATGGGCTGTCCGGGTGCAGCTGGGGGCGGCTTTGATGCAGGATCTCTGCGGGATGGCCCTGGCGCAGATGCAGCACC
Organism: Roseobacter sp.; assembly: GCA_015665415.1. Taxonomy (GTDB): domain Bacteria; phylum Pseudomonadota; class Alphaproteobacteria; order Rhodobacterales; family Rhodobacteraceae; genus Pseudophaeobacter. The sequence goes on along the minus strand of JADFAE010000007.1, from coordinate 22,591 downwards.
CGGATCTCGCCCGGCCCCCGGGCGGTGATCTCGAGGATCAGCCCCTCCAGCAGGCAGGCCTGGGTCCAGGTGCCGAGGTTGAACAGATTGAAATAGGTATCAAAACGGATCCGACTGCCGGTTAGCAGGCAAAAGCCGGATCCCTGCTGGCAGATCTGCGCCGCGCCTGTGGCATGATAATAGAGGTCCGGCTCGCTGCAGACGCCCGGCTCGGGAGCAATGATGTTTTGCAATGTCAGCATCGAAGGGGCCTTGATGACGATTTGGGGCGCTTACTTGGCACGCCTATTGCGGGGATTGGGGCCGGAGGATTGGGGCTGAGCACAGGGCTTGAAAGGGAAATGAAGTGCACGTTTTTGGAGAAAAATTTGGTGTGACATTTCATTCTGGTTGTGCTGTCTTGCTGTCCTGGGGCGCGCAGAGCGAGCCATGAGACAGCGCAGAGGGGAAACGCAGCCGTGAGCAGAGACGACATGACGCGCAACCTCATCTTTCATATCGGGGCCCATCGCACCGGCACCTCGGCGGTGCAGCAGTATCTGCATCGCAATATCGCGGCGCTGAAACAGCAGGGGGTGCTTTATCCCTTCAAGGCCCGCCGTCACGTGCATCTGATCAATGCGCTGTTTTCGGGCCGCAAAAGCCCGCAGCAGCTCTGCGCCGAGTTGATGCGGCGCATCGCGGCCCATGAGATGGAGCTGCATACGATTATTCTGAGTGATGAAGATATCTGCATACGGGAAAACCTTAGCGCTCTAGGAGAGTTCCGCAAGTATTTTAACGTAAAAGTTGTGTTCGCTTTACGGCGTCAGGATCTCTGGCTGGAAAGCTGGTATTTGCAGAATATCAAATGGCAGTGGAACCCCCGCCTGAGCCATTGCACCCTGCCCGAGTTTCTGGCCCAGCGGCAGCAGTTCCACTGGATCGATTATGACCGTTACGTGCGCCACCTGGAGCAGATTTTTGGCCGCGAGAATGTCATTCTCAACCTTTATGAGCCCAGCCAGATGCCGCCGGGGGGCGCGGTTGAGATGTTCTGCACCAGTATCGATCTGCCGCCGCCTGAGCGCTTTGGCAGCGGCCCACCGGTGAACCCCAGTTTTGCGCCGCAGGTCTCGGAATTCATGCGCCGCCTGCCGCTGGATGAGGCCCCAGAGCCCTATCGCGCCCTGCTGACCGAGGCCTGCGCTAAGATTGGTGCCGCCGCGGGGCAACAGGCCCCGTCTCAGCTGCTGATCCCGCATGCGCAGAGAGAGCGGATCCTTAACGGATATGCGCGCGGCAACCGGGCCCTGGCCCGGCGCTATTTCGACCGCGAGGCCCTGTTCCTTGATCCGCTGCCGGGGGTCGAGATGCCGCTGGCCGAGATGACGCTGCCTGCCGACAGCAACCAGTTGATGGCAGATTTTGTCACCCCGCTTTTGCGGGCGATGATCGCGCAGCACAGGTCGGAGCAGGGCGGGGAGGGGGCGAGCTGAGCGCGCCACTGCCCACCCCCTTGCTGCGGGGCCTGGGCTGCTGAGCGGTTGTGCGCAGACCCGCTTTGCCGCTATGGGCAGGGGCGAGGTTGCACGGCCGAACCGGGAGGTCTGGTCGAGAGGGCTGGCCGAGGAGAAAGATCATGACAGCAGGCAAATTCTTGATGGTGGGGGCCGGGCTTTCGGGGGCGGTGATCGGCCGCCATCTGGCCGAGGCCGGCCATCAGGTGCAGGTGGTGGACGGGCGCGACCATATCGGTGGCAATTGCCACACGGCGCGCGATCCCGCCACCGGGGTTTTGCTGCATGTCTACGGGCCGCATATCTTTCACACCGATGACGCCGAGGTCTGGGATTACGTGAATGGTTTTGCCCGTTTTCTGCCCTATCGGAACCGGGTCAAGACCACCGCCCAGGGTCAGGTCTATTCGCTGCCGGTGAACCTGCACACCATCAATCAGTTTTTTGGCAAGACCCTGCGCCCCGAAGAGGCCCGCGCCTTTATTGCCCAAGAGCAGGCCGATACCTCGATTGAGGATCCGCAGAGCTTTGAGGACCAGGCGCTGCGCTTTGTTGGCCGCGATCTCTACGAGGCCTTTTTCAAGGGCTATACGATCAAGCAATGGGGGGTGCAGCCTGCGGAGCTGCCGGCTTCGATCCTGAAACGGCTGCCGCTGCGCTTCAACTATGACGACAATTATTTCTTTCACAAATACCAGGGTATGCCCGAAGAGGGCTATAGCGAGATGATCGCAAAAATCCTCGATCACCCAGGCATAACCGTCAAGTTAGAGACTGTTTTCAGCCGCGATGAGACCGCGGATTTTGACCATGTGTTTTACTCCGGGCCGCTGGATGGCTATTTCGATTATGAGCTGGGCCGCCTGGGCTATCGCACCCTGGATTTTGAAAAATTCACCCATGAGGGAGATTATCAGGGCTGCGCGGTGATGAATTATGGCGACCTTGATGTGCCCTATACACGGATCACCGAACACAAGCATTTTGCCCCCTGGGAAAGCCATGAGGGATCGGTCTGCTATCGGGAGTTCTCGCGCAGTGCCGGGCCTGGCGATATCCCCTATTATCCGATCCGCCAGCTCAAGGAGAAAGCTCTGCTGGCCGATTATGTGGCGCGGGCAGAGGCGACCTCCGGTGTCAGCTTTGTCGGGCGTCTGGGCACCTATCGCTATCTCGACATGGATGTCACCATCCGCGAGGCGCTGGATGCGGCGCGTGGTTTTCTGCAGGCCCAAAGCGCAGGTCAGGCGATCCCGGCCTTCTGGACTGCGCCCCTGTAGCAAAACGGGCGCAGAACGCCTGCAGGCCAGGTGCAGAAGCGCCCGGCCGCAGGCGGGATTGCGGCTCGCGTTCACGCGCTCCCTCAGCTGAGCAATCAGGCCTGCGCGCGATCGAATTCTCGACAGGCAACCTATGGGTGATCAATCTCTTGCAATGTCGGAGTGCGTCATTGCACTATATGGTTGTGTTGTTTTTGCGGGGAGGGGGAGCATACAGGGCATGCTGGTGAATTTTGATCTGCGCGAAACCGAGTGTTTTCCGGCCTGCCGGGCGGCGGATCACATTCGCCTCTCGCGCCGCATTCACGCGGCGGTGGAGCCGGATCAGGGGCAGATTTCCGCCCGCCGCAGCGCCGGTCTTGATCTGCAGATCCGCGCTGTCACCGCGGTGGCGCAATGGTTGGAGGTGGGGATCAAGCTGGGTGCCAGAACCGGCCGGAGATTGGGCCGGGGATCAGGCCAGGGATCAGGCCAGGGATCAGATCGGGGCGTAGGCGATTGGCTGGACTGCAGCCGGTTTTATTGCCGCTTGCAACTGGCGCTGCAGCCCATTTCCCCCGCCAAGACAGCAGCGCCCCCAGAGGCTGAGGCGGCAGATTTTTCTGAGGCACCGCCTTTGGAGGCGCGGTTGGCGCTCAGGCTGCATCAGGAGGGCGGGTTCACCGACATCTTTGCCGCCACCGCGCTGGCGCTGCAGCCCGGCCTGAGCTGGGTCAGCGCCGAGATCGCGCCACCGGTTGCGATGCTGGAGCAGGCCCATGCGCTGGATCTGCATCTGTTTCTGCCCCCGGGCAGTGGCGATTTGCAGATCAGCGATTTTGCGGTGACCGGGGTGGCATGAAGGGGCAATACTGATGAAATTTTCCTGTGTCATGACGGTTTTCAACGAAGGCGCGCTGGCGGCGCAGTCCATCGCCTCGGTGCTGAACCAGACCCATGAGGACCTGCAGCTGGTGATTGTCGATGATGGGGCCGATGCCCAGACCCGCGCGGTGCTGCAGGGGCTGCAGGACCCGCGCATCTCCCTGTTGCAACAGGCCAATGACGGGCTGTCTTCGGCGCGCAACCGGGGCCTGCGCCATTGCAGCGGTGATTACATCTGCTTTCTGGATGGCGATGATCTGCGCGCGCCCTGGGCCTTTGCCGAGGTGGCGCAGGCGCTGCAGGCGCAGCCCGCAGAGCTGCTGTTGGTACGCGGTGTGATGGCACCGCCGCAGGGCAGGCTGGCCTGCTTCATGGATGAGGACAGCGCGCTGCAGGCCGAGGCCGAAGCGGCAGAGGCGGGGGAGGTGGGGCTGGATCTGGCCGCCACCAAGGCCTGGGCCGCCAGCCATGAGCCGCAATCGGCCAATAAGTTCATCGCCCGCGATCTGCTGGCGCGCGCGCGCTTGTGCTTTCCCAATGATCACTTCTTCGAGGATATCCTGTTTCACACGCTCTGCATTGCCCAGGCCCGGTCGGTGCATTTGCTGGCCTCGCGCAGTTTCACCTATTTCCGCCGCCAGCTGCGGCCACAGCTGACCGGCGCCAGCTCTGAGATCCGCTTTGATGTCATTGCCACCACGACGGTGATGTTCCAGCTTTTGGCCGCGCATCCCGACTGTGCCAATGCGCGGTTTCGCGGTGCGGTTTCCATTGGCGCCCTGCGGCTGCTGAAATGGTGCGAGGAGCGCATTGCCCGGCATCAGCTGGGGGCTTACCGTGCCCTCTTGCGGGCCTCTTTGGGGCAGGTGGATCCGCAGTTCTTTGTGATTTCCCCCGAGACGCCTGATCCGCGCAATGAACGCCAGAGCCTGCAGAGCTATGCCCAGGCGCATCTGATGGCGGGCAGAGCATGAGACGGCCCCCCTGCATCACAAGGCCGTCGCTGGCGACAGGAGAGCTGCGATGAAATTCTGGACCTCGCCACCGCTTGCAACGCCGCTGCCGAGGCCCGCGGGCGATAGCCTGCAGCGTGCATCGGTGCAGGCCTTTGGCCAGCAGGTGGAGATCTGGCACCGCGAGGAGGCCCTGGAGGTGCAGCAGCGGCGACAGGATCTGAGAGAGATCTATGAGCTGTTCCTGGCCTCGCGGGTGCTGCCCCTCCAGGGGCTCTGTGTGGATATCGGGGCGGGCGCGGGCTGGTTTGGCCTGGCCTTCGCCGCTGCCTTTCCGCGCTGGCAGGTGCTGTGCATCGAGGCGGACAGTGCGCGCTATCAGGCCCTGCAGGAGACGGTGCAGCGCAGCGGGCTGGAGAATATTTCATGCCTGCAGGGCGGCTTTCACCCCGAGGCCACAGCCTCTGACATTCCAATATATCAGAGCCTAAAACGGGAAAATCACGCCTTTGAGCGCTCTGAAATTCTCTCTGCAATCCTCTCTGAGTTTCTGGCGCAACCGCAATGGGGCGATTTTTGCGCCCTGCCGGGGCTGGGCGGGCGTTTGGCCCCGGCCACTGCGGTCTCGGGCGATGGCGCCGTTCAGAGCTGCCCGGCGCTGCCGCCCGGTCTGCTGACGGCGCTGGCCCCGGATCTGGTCAAGCTGGATGCGCCCGGCGTCGAGACCGAGCTGGCCCAGGCGATGCATGCGACTTCCACTGCCTTTGTCACCGGTCGGCTGGTCTCGCATGTTCCCAGTGCGGCGCTGCTGCCGCAGGACCCCGAGGTGAAGCGGCAGATCTATCTGCTCCATGGCGACCTGGCACTGCGGCGTGATCATGAGGACAGCCTGGGCGCGCGCCGCCCGGGGCTGGATGTGGTGGTGGCGATGTATAACGCCCGGGATTTCATCGGTGCCTGCCTCGACAGCCTGCTGGCGGATGACAATCCTGATATCCGGGTGCTGGTGGTGGATGATGGCTCAACCGATGGCAGCGGTGATCTGGTGGCAGAGCGTTATCGTGACTGCTCCCGGCTGCAGCTGTTGCCCAAGGCCAATGGCGGCTGCGCCTCGGCCCGCAACCATGGTCGCGCCTGTTCCGACGCCTCCCATATTGCTTTTGTCGATGCCGATGACCGGGTCGATCCGGGGCTGTTTTCCAGCCTGCTGGAACTGGCCCGCTATGGCGGCTTTAACATGGTGGAGGGAGAGTTCTTTGCCTTTGAGGTGGATGCGACCGGGGCAGAGCAGCGCCATCCGCAGGCGGAGCAGGCGCGTTTTTCCGAAGGGCCGCTGCAGCGGCTGGGGGAGATCCGCTATGCTCTCAGTCCCAGTCTGGATCTGATGCAGGGCCAGCCCAGCATCTGGCGGCGGATCTACCGGCGTGATTTTCTGGATCACTGGCAGATCGGCTTTCCCGAACATGTGCGCGCCTTTGACGATCAGGTCTTTCAGCTGCTCTGTGCCCAGCATGGTGGCGAGATGGCCCATGTCTTTGGCCAGAGCTATCACTATCGCCAGCACGCGGCCCAGGACATCAAACAGGGGGATGCGCGCCATTTCTACAGTTTCAACATGTTCCGCGAGGTGTTCTTGCGGGCCGAAGCCGAGGCCTGGCCGGATCTGCAGCCGGTGGTGAGCGCGCTGATCAATACCCTGCGCTGGTCCCATGCCGGGCTGCCTGCGGAGCTGCAGCAGATCTACCGCGAGGCGGCGGTTGGTTTTCTGGCGATGCTGGCCAAGGCCTTTGGTCCGGGGGTGCTGAGCACGGCCCAGCTGGAGCGCAGCGGCATCGAGGGGCTGGCCTTTCTGGTGCAGCGGCGGTTGAACCAGATGGCGGATCTGCCCCAGGGCTGTGGCATGCTGCACATGGAGGACTGGCGCTGGCAACCCGAATTCATCGAGATGATGGGCGCGATGCGCTAGGGGCAGGTCTTTGGCTGGGCCCGGTTATGTGGGGCCCATCAGGGGAACAGGGCATGACCGCGGGGTTTGGCCCAGGCGCGCCAGCCATCCGCACCGTCCTGCGGGGGGCTTGGCAGCGCCTCGTCCAGCCCCTGGAGGTAGCCCGCCGGCAGTTTGCCCCAGGCGTCGAGGGTTTTGATGCAGGCGTAATCGGCCTGCAGGAAGCGGCGCAGATTGTTCTGGGCCTGCAGGCTGAGACGGCGGTCCTCGGAATGGGCCGGGTGCAGATCCGGCTGGCTGTTATCGTTGAGCCGCCCGGGGCTGCAGAGGCCAAAGAGGCGCAGAAGATCCGCCTCCAGCTGCTCTTGCAGCAGCACGCCGAGGATCTGATCGGGCTGCACCGCTGCCAACAGATCCTGCAGGTAAAAACTGATACCCTCGCCCAGGTGATGCAGGGCGCGGAACTGACCCTGGACCATGGCATTGACGCTGCCATCCTTGTGAAACAGCACCCGCGCCAGATTATCCAAGCTGACATAATGGGCCAGGATCTGCGCCTCGCCGGGAAACCGAGTGGCCTGGCTGGCCTCGCGCAGGACCAGTTTGCGGCGCCAGTAAAAGGCCGAGATCGCCCGTCGCAGCGGGCAGCGCAGGGTGATGTAATAGCGATACTGAGGCCCGATTGGCGGCTGGCGGACATGGGTGACGAGATCCACCCCGCTGGCGCTGTCCTCCAGCGCCTGGCGCAGGGTTGAGCCGCCACATTTGCCGATATGCACCAGGACGGTCTGCACCTCCTGGGCGCTGTCTGTCTGTGGGTCGCCTATCTGTGGGCTACCTGTCTGCGGGCCCGGTGATCCTGTCTGCGTCATAAGAAAGCCAAGGCCTTTGGGTCGTCTGTTTCGGCGCGACCCTAGCGCAAAGTCAAATCGCTGACGAGGGCCGACAGGGGGTTTTGACAGGGCTTTTGAGAGGGGGCTTTGGGGCCGGGGGGTTATTTCTGCGGCTGATGCAGCAGCGGCTTGTCCAGTACCTGGGCTATGCGGGCGGAATCATGGGGCAGATCCAGAAAGGCGAACAGCGCCTCATAGCGCTGCGGTGTGGCGGTGAAAGCGTCATGATCGACCCAGAAACACTGTTCGGGATGGGCGGCCATGGCACTGGCAAAGCGGCGCTCGCAGGTGGTGATCATCCCTTCGACCTGGGCGCGGGGGCGCTGAGCCAGCCAGGCGGAACGGCAGACATCCGCGCGGTTGCGGCTGTTGAACACCAGCCGCGCATCCGGGAAATTCTCAAGCAGAAAGCGGATATAGGCGGCAAATTCCACGTCATCGGCAAAGGGGTGATGGTGGCGGATCTCCTTGCAGCCGGTCACTTTTGTGCCCGCTGGCGGCACCAGGGCGTCGCGGACAAACCCCTGCAGCAGCTGGCGGCGGAAGCGGGCTGGCCGGGTGGCTCCGGCCCCGAACCAGGGGCGGTCGGGGTCTTCCTGGGGGCTGTTCTGGCCGCGCCGAAAGGTCTCACGCAGGGCCTGGCTGGCGCGAAACAGGTGATAGAGCGTGGCCTTGTTTTCGCCGCGGATGCAGACGCCCGCGCATTGGTTCAGCAGGCTCATCAGCAGGGTGGAGCCGGAGCGGGCATAGGTGATGATGAAGATGTAGCGATAGCTGTTCAGGGGCATGGGGGCTCCTGGGGTTCCTGGGGGGGCGCAGGCCGTGGCGGGGGATCCAGCGTGAGGAGGGCGCGGGCCAGCACCTGGGTGGCCGCGGGGGTGAGCTGGGCCAGCAGCCAGTCGCGCAGGGCCTCTTGCGCGGCGCGCAGAGCCTGGGGCGAGGTTTCTGGGCCTGAGGTTTCTGGGCCTGGAGCATCGGCGGCCAGCGGCAAGGGCGTCTGCCCGGCCAGGAAGGTCTGGTTGAGCCAGGCACAGGCGGGGCGGGCCCTGGCCTCGATCAGCGCGGGCAGGGCGGGGTCGTTGAACGCGAGCCGGGGCAGGGCCTGCAGGGCGGGGTCCTGTTCCAGCCGCGCCAGCAACTGGTGGCGACGGGTGCCGGGCCCGCGGCTGTCCAGCAGCTCGTTCTGGGTCAAGAGCCAGGCAAGCAGGGCCCCGGGCAGGGATCTGTTGACCCGCGGATCGGCCTGCGGGTTGGCCTGTTGGCGGGCCTGTAGCCAGGGTCCGGCCAACCCCGGTTCCAGATCCGCAAGCATGGCCGCGAAATCCGCCACCACATCCCAGGGCTGCGAGGCTTGGGTGGTCCTGCCAAAGCGGCGCACCACCATATTGTCGCGCCCCACCAGGTTGAGAAAGGGCTCCAGCTGCTGGCGCGCGGGATAGACAAAACTGAGCGGGCTGGGCAGGTCTGCCAGCCGCTCACCATTGCCGCGAATGCGCTGCTGCAGGGTGGAGCGATAGAGGCTGGCAGGGGCGCGCAGATAGGCCAGCACGGTGATCCGCGAAAAGCTGCGCCGCAGCCGGTCAAACAGCGGGGCCGGGTTGCGCAGCCCGGAGAAATGCTCGCTCGAAATCAGGCTGAGCAGGGGGCGTCGTGCCTGCACCTGGGCCTCGAACTCTTGCCAGCAGCGTGCGCTCCAGGCCTGGGCCTGTTCCAGGGTGGCAAAGCGGTGGCGCAGATCCGGGACCATCTGTTCAGGCGCGCTGAGACCCAGGGTCTGCAGCGCAAACTCTGGCATCAAGGGGGCGTGATAATAGTAGCAGCCCTGTTGCTCCAGCGCCTGTTGCCCGCTGCGCAGGGCCGCCTGAATCGCAGTGGAGCCGGTCTTATAGGGGCCGATGTGAACCACGACATGCATGTTGCAACCTAACGTGTTGGAGGCAGGGAAAGGGCGAAGGGCAGATCCGGGGCCGAAGATGCAGGGGCTGAGGAGGTTGGCGGTGCGCGCCTGCTCTGAGGCGGCGGATCTTGCGGCGGCTTTGGTCCGGATCTGCCCGCACCTGAGGCGGTGGTTGTGGGCTCGGCGCTGCGTTCAAAGCGGCTGAGCAGCGCCTCCACCTTGGAAATCATCACGTCATCGCCCTGGGGCAGGCGGCTGTCGAACTGCGCATGGGCCCGGGCCTGGCTGGGCAAAAAAGGCGACCGGTCGCTGCCGAGATAGCGCCGGGCCACCCGGCGATTGCCTGCGCTGAACCGGTTCAGCAGATTGCGCTGTGCCGCCAGTGACAACAGCCCGGCGCGGGTGCGCTGCAGCGCGGCGGCCTTGTGCCGGGCGATCTGCGCCAGCGCCATGGTGAGGTGATATTGCCCATTGGTGGGGGCCTGATGCAGATTGCGCAATCGCAGATATTCCAGCGCATCGGGCGGCAGCGAGACCTTTTGCAACGCGGTTTGCGGCGGCAGCAGTAGCGGTAAGCGGCTGTGGCAGCCCAGAGCATCGAGAAACCGCTCCAGCAGCGCCTCGGGGCTGCTGGATTTTTCATAGAGCTGCACCTGGACGGCCTCCTGGCCAAAGGCGTCGCTCCAGCGGTTCAGCAGTTTTTCATTGTCGAGAAAGAACAGGCCGTGCTCGCAGATATAGGTCTCTAATGTGCGCGATTCCCGGGTTTTGAGATCCTTGACCACCTGGTTGTAGAAACTCTCCAGATAGGTCTGGGGGCTGCGCATGTAAAACAGCACCCGCACCCGGTAGCGCCGCTGCAGCGCCTGCAGCGGGGCGAGCTGTTGCAGCCATTCGAAATTCTCCGAACTCAGCAGCACATGCGGCGTCTGCGCCGTCTCGATCTCCTGCAGCAGGGCGGGCCAGTCGCCCCGGCTCTCGAGGGGCTGATCCTGCAGCTCCGGGTCGCGCAGCTGCAGCGCCAGCGGATGATGGCCGTTGAAGCTGCGCCCGGTCTGTGGATAGAGCAGCCCGGCGCGGGCCAGCAGATCCGCATTGGCGGCCAGGGTGTTCTGCAGCGTGGTGGTGGCGGTCTTATGCGACCCGATATGAAGATGAACTGTCTTTTTGCACATCGTTGCGTTTGACCTTGTGGCGATCCCCGTGGCGGGGACCCTTGGGAGAGCAGCTGTGGAGGACAACTTTTGAGGGTGTGCAAATATTTGCATGCAATCAGAAACTTTGAAAGCCTGCAACGAAAGCGGGACTGGAAACGGGACTGGCAGGCCCGCAGGAGAGGGGCCAGGATGCGGACTGGACGGGGGGCGGACAGGGGGGGCGGGACAGGGGGTCTGTCCTGGGCCTGGTGTAATCCTGGCGCATTCCCGGGCCAATCCCGGATGAAATCCGCCGCTTGCAGCCCGGGTGAGGCTTGCACAATGGCAGCTGGGATCGTACCCCGCTATTGAGACCCCTGTTGCGGATCCGGTTGCGGGTCCTCTCCGATGCCTGTCTTGGTGGCCTGCGGCCCCGGCAATCTCATCGGGGCAAGGCAGGGGCACAGGCAGAGAAGGAATGCGGATGAAAAAAGCGCTCATCACCGGTGTGACCGGCCAGGACGGATCCTATCTGGCGGAGTTTCTGCTGGACAAAGGCTATGAGGTGCATGGCATCAAGCGTCGGGCCTCCTCCTTCAACACCCAGCGGGTCGATCACATCTTTGAGGATCCCCATACCGACAGGGCCCGGTTCAAACTGCATTACGGCGATCTGAGCGACAGTTCCAACCTGACCCGGATCATTCAGGAAGTGCAGCCCGACGAGATCTACAATCTGGGTGCCCAAAGCCATGTGGCCGTCAGCTTCGAATCGCCCGAATACACCGCCGATGTCGATGCCATGGGCACGCTGCGCCTGCTGGAAGCGGTGCGCTTTCTGGGGCTGGAGAAAAAGACCCGGTTTTATCAGGCCTCGACCTCGGAACTATATGGCCTGGTGCAGGAAACACCGCAGACCGAGACCACCCCGTTCCATCCGCGCAGCCCCTATGCGGTGGCCAAGATGTATGCCTATTGGATCTGCGTGAACTACCGCGAGGCCTATGGCATGTATGCCTGCAACGGCATCCTGTTCAACCACGAGAGCCCGCGCCGCGGCGAGACCTTCGTGACCCGCAAGATCACCCGCGGCTTGGCCAATATCGCCCAGGGACTGGAGCCCTGTCTGTACATGGGCAATATCGATGCGCTGCGCGACTGGGGCCATGCCAAGGATTACGTGCGCATGCAGTGGATGATGCTGCAGCAGGACAATCCTGAGGATTTTGTCATCGCCACCGGGGTGCAATATTCGGTACGCCAGTTCATCGAATGGTCGGCGGCCGAACTGGGGATCAGCCTGGAGTTCAGCGGCTCTGGCGTGGATGAGATCGCCACCGTTGCCGCGATCACAGGCGACAAGGCTCCGGCCCTGAAGGTTGGCGATGTGGTGCTGCGCATCGATCCGCGCTATTTCCGCCCCGCTGAGGTGGAGACCCTGTTGGGCGATCCGGCCAAGGCCAAGAAAAAGCTCGGCTGGGTGCCGGAGATCACGGTGCAGGAGATGTGCGCCGAAATGGCAGCTGCGGATCTGAAGGCGGCGCAGCGCGCCCGGGTGCTGAAGGATCACGGCTATGACGAACCCGTCGCACGCGAGGATTAAGCCATGAGTGCAGGACAGGGCAGCCGTAAGGCGAGGATGCTGCTGACCGGCGGCGGCGGATTGGTGGGGCGCAATATTCAAGAGCACCCCCGTGCCGCCGACTGGGAGATCCTGGCCCCGCGCAGCGCCGCGTTGGATCTGACGGATGCGGCGGCGGTTGATGCTTATATTGCCCGCCACCAGCCAGATCTGGTGGTGCATGCGGCGGGCCGGGTCGGCGGCATTCAGGCCAATATGGCCAATCCGGTGGCCTTTCTGGATGAAAACACCGCCATCGGGCGCAATATCATCATGGGGGCCCATCGCGGTGGGGTGCGCAAATTCCTCAACCTGGCCTCCACCTGCATCTATCCGCGGGCGGCTGAGAACCCTTTGCGCGAAGAGATGGTGCTGACCGGGACGCTGGAGCCCACCAATGAGGGCTATGCCATTGCCAAGATCCTGGCACTGCGCCTGTGCGAATACATCCGCCGCGAGGATGAGAGCGCCCAATACAAGACGCTGATCCCCTGCAATCTCTATGGGGCGCATGACAAATTCGACCCGAAACACTCGCATCTGTTGCCCGCCATCATCCACAAGGTGCATCAGGCGCAGAAGACGGGCGAACAAACCGTCGAGATCTGGGGCGATGGCACCGCGCGGCGTGAATTCATGTATGCCGCTGATCTGGCCGATGCGGTGCTGCGCGCCGCCGCCGATATGGAGAGCCTGCCCGATAGCATGAACATCGGTCTGGGCCAGGATCATAGTATCAACGACTATTACGCCACCGTCGCCGAGGTCATTGGCTGGCACGGAAACTTCAGCCATGATCTGAGCAAACCGGTTGGCATGAAGCAGAAACTCTGCGCCACCGACCGTCAGGACCACTGGGGCTGGCAGGCCCCGACCTCTCTGCGGGACGGCATCGCGCAGACCTATCGCCACTATTTGGAAAGCGGATACGCATGAGCCCGATTTACCCTCTTGCCACCTCCTCCTGGGATCAGGCGGAACAGGATGCGCTGCAGCGCGTCATCGACAGTGACATGTATTCGATGGGCCCCGAGGTGCGGGCCTTTGAAGACGAGTTTGCCGCCTATTTTGGCAGCAAACATGCGGTGATGGTCAATTCCGGCTCCTCGGCCAACCTGCTGATGCTGGCGGCGCTGCGCTACACCAAGAATGACGATCTGCGGTTGATGCCCGGCGATGAGATCATCGTGCCCGCGGTCAGCTGGTCGACCACCTATTACCCGCTGCAGCAGTACGGCTTGCACCTGAAATTCGTCGATATCGACCGCGCCACGCTGAACTATGATCTGAACGCGCTGGAGGCGGCGATCAGTGACAAGACCCGCGCCCTGATGGTGGTGAACCTCCTGGGCAACCCCAATGATTTTGCGGTGCTGCAGGCGCTTTGTGCGCCGCGCGGCATCGTGATGATCGAGGACAATTGTGAATCCATGGGCGCGACCTTTGACGGCAAACAGGCCGGCACCTTTGGCGTCATGGGCTCCTATTCCTCGTTCTTCTCGCATCACATCTCCACCATGGAAGGCGGCATGGTGACCTGCGATGACGAAGAGCTTTATCATGTGATGCTGTCTCTGCGCGCCCATGGTTGGACCCGCAACCTGCCCAAATTCAACCATGTGACCGGCGAGAAATCTGAGGATCCCTTTGAGGAGAGCTTTCGCTTTGTGCTGCCGGGCTACAATCTGCGCCCGCTGGAGATGTCCGGGGCGCTGGGGCGCGAACAGCTGAAGAAACTGCCGGATCTCATCAAAGGGCGACGCGCCAATGGCGCCTTGCTGCAGGAGCGGCTGGCCAATCATCCCAAATTTGCCATCCAGCAGGAGATCGGCGCCTCCAGCTGGTTTGGTTTCTCGCTGGTCATCCGCGAAGGCGCAGGGATTGCCCGCGCCGATCTGGTGAAGCAGCTTCTGGCCAAGGGCTTTGAATGCCGCCCCATCGTGGCGGGCAATTTTGCCAAGAACGAGGTGATGCAGTATTTCGATTATGAGATCCACGGCAGCCTGAGCAATGCCGATTACATTGATGCCAACGGGCTGTTTGTGGGCAACCACCATTACCCCATTCCCGAGGCCGTCGAGGCACTGGCAGCCCTTTAGAGATAGAGAGAAACAGGATGGCAAAGATTACCCCGGTCCTATTGTGTGGCGGCTCCGGCACCCGGCTCTGGCCGCTGTCGCGCAAAAGCTACCCCAAGCAATTTGTGCCCCTGGTCGGCGAGACCACCCTGTTTCAGGCCTCGGCCCAGCGGCTGGCCGGTGCGGGCTTTGCAGCCCCCATGGTGCTGACCAATTCCGATTTCCGCTTTATCGTCACCGAGCAGCTGGCAGAGGCGGGTATCGATCCTGGGGCCATCCTGATCGAGCCTGCCGGGCGCAATACAGCGCCGGCGGTGCTGGCGGCGGCATTGTGGCTGCACCAGCAGGACCCGGAGGCGCTGATGCTGGTGGCCCCTTCCGATCACGTGGTGCCGGATGATGCCGCCTTTCGCGCCGCCGTTGCGGTGGGAGGCGAGGCGGCCGCCCAGGGCCAGATCGTCACCTTTGGCATCAAGCCCACCCATGCGGAAACCGGCTATGGCTATCTCGAGCTGACCGGGGATCCGGGCGATTTTTCGCCCCGCGCCATCGGTCTCAAACGCTTTGTCGAAAAGCCCGACGCCGAGACGGCAGAGGCGATGCTGGCCTCGGGCAATTTCCTGTGGAATGCCGGCATTTTCCTGTTTTCGGTCAAGACCATTCTGGCCGGGTTTGCCGCTCATGCGCCGGATCTGATGGCCCCGGTTGAGGCCGCAATCCAGGCAGGTCATAGCGATCTTGGCTTTTTCCGGCTCGACCCCACGGCCTGGGCGGCGCTGGAAGATATCTCCATCGATTATGCGGTGATGGAAAAGGCCAAAAACCTCACGGTGGTGCCCTTTGCGGCGGGCTGGTCCGATCTGGGCGGCTGGGACGCGGTCTGGCGCGAGGCCAGCCCGGATGATCAGGGCGTGGTCACCAGCGGCAATGCCAGCGCCATCGATTGTCACGACAGCCTGTTGCGCTCAGAGGATGACAGTCTCGAGGTGGTTGGCATCGGGCTGAAAGATGTGATTGCGGTGGCGATGCCGGATGCGGTGCTGGTGGCGGATGCCAGCCGCGCCCAGGACGTGAAACAGGCGGTTGCGGCGCTGAAAGCCAAGGGCGCGCGCCAGGCCACGGAATTCCCCAAGGACCACCGGCCCTGGGGCTGGTTCGAGAGCCTCGCCGTGGGCGAGCGGTTTCAGGTCAAACGCATCCATGTGCATCCCGGCGCGGCGCTGAGCCTGCAAAGCCATCACCACCGCTCAGAGCACTGGATCGTGGTCGAAGGCACCGCCAAGGTCACCGTCGATGACAAGGTGCAGCTGTTCAGCGAAAACCAGTCGGTCTATATTCCCTTGGGCGCGGTGCACCGGATGGAAAACCCCGGCAAGCTGCCGATGGTGCTGATCGAGGTGCAGACCGGCAGTTATCTCGGCGAGGATGACATCATCCGCTACGAGGATGTCTATGCCCGCGGCCAGGGGGCCAAAGGGTAAATCGCCAATGGCTGATCTCTAGCGGATCAGCCATTCCTCGATCTCTTTTGAGATCTGGCGCATTGGCAGCCAGCAGGCGCTGTGGGGCTGGCCCGCGCGCAGGCGCAGCTTGCCCAAAAGCCCGACCAGGGCCCATTCGCGCCGCGTGCTGCGGGGGCGATAGGGCTGGGCGGCATCATAATCGGGGTTCTGCTGGCGCTGGCCCGCCGCATCCAGCAAGAGCGCGCCAAACTCATCGCGCAGCCAGCGCTGTTTCCACTCATCCAGGTCGCCATCGCCAATCAGGGCCGGGGCGGCGCTGATCACCCCGATCGGGTCCTCATCTGAGCGCGCCGGGCGGATATGCGCCCCCTCCAGCACCACCGAGATGCCGCGGCGGTCTTCCTCATCGGGGTTGCCGTCAACCCATTCGAACCATTCGGCGTAATCCGCCCCGCCCCCCGACCAGGCCCCATCACAAGCGCCATTGCCATCTGCTGCCAGTCGAAAGGCCGCGCCGCTGCCATCCCCGGCGATCAGATAATCCGAACCGGTGCCGGCAATCTCCAGATGCGCCGTGGGGCTGGCGGTGCCAAAGCCGGCATGGCCGTCCGATGTCAGCACCAGCGCGGTGCCCCAGCTGCTGCCATCGGCAGAGGTCTTGAAGCTGAGATCATCATTGCCCAACAGCCCGATCTCGGCGCGCCCGCCCCAGTTGGATTGCATCAGCAGTGCGGCGGTGTCGCCGCTGGCGGCTTTGTTCAGCTTCAGCTGATGGCCTGCCCCTGCATGGCTGAACAGGCTGGCCGCAGAGGCAACCGCCAGCCGGTTGGAGGCATCGGCACTGGTCTGGATGCCAAGCTGGGGCAGGTTCTGGGTCTGGCCCAGAACCTGCTCCCAGGCGCTGCCTTGCCAGATCCGCAGTTCGCCCGCCTCCTGCCCCCAGGCGCGCCAACCGGGTTGCGGCGGAATGAACAGCCAGCCCTCGCCCTGCCAGATCGCCAGATCCTGGGCCTGCCCGGCCCAGGCGGCACTGGGGCTGGCCCCCAGCGCATAGGCGGCGCCCAGGGCCGGGTCCAGCGGCGGGGTCTCGGCGTCAAAGGCAGTGACGCGCAATTGCACCAGCGCATCCAACAGCTGCAGCGCTTCGTTATGGGTGACATGTTTCTGCGCCTGCGAGGGCATCAGATAGGGCAGAGCGAGGATGGCAGAGGTCTCGGACATGGGGCGCGGGTTCCTGAACAAGGGGATCTGGGCAGCGACAGTAGAATTGCCCGCCAGCATTGCGCGCGGGGGTCAAGGCGGCGCTAAGGCGGCGCGCGTGCAGCCTGCAACAAGAGTGGCTGCCAGTGCGTGCGCCAGGGAGAGCGCCAGGGAGAGCGCCGGTGGAAAAATGGGAGGGGCAGGGGGCGGCCAGCAGCGGGTAATCTGCTGCAAGGCGGCGGCAAACCTCGCCGCATTGGTTCTGATCCGGAAAGAAAGCCTGCGGATTGTTTCCTGCCCTCAGGGCTTTAGGCATTGTCTTCAATCTGTAAACAATCTCCGCTGTTTCGCCCAAATTTGATCCCGCAATTGGCCGTGGGGCGCGGCGATCCTGTCTCTGGATGACAAAAGCTATCCCCCGCTGCGTCTCAGGTGGTCCTGGGGCGCAGCAGGGCTGGGGGCAACCGGGGAGAGACAGGCCATGGAGTTTCAGTTTCTGCAGCGCTTTCAGACCGGCAGCGACCGCTTTGACATCGATCTGCGCGATCTTGAGGTGTTGCAGGACGACAGCGGCAGCTGGCTCTATGCGGTCAATGGGGTGAATGGCGGCATCAGCCTGTTTCGCCTGGATGGCAGCGCCGCCCCTCCTGAGCTGATGCAGCGCTATTGGCACGAGGGGGCGGACCTGGGCACCGGGGCCTTTGCTCTGGGCGAGATCGGCGGCGAGATGCGACTGCTGTTTGAGGGCAGCAGCAGTGGCGATCTGCTGTCTTATGACATCGGCGGCAATGGCGCGCTCTCTGCCCAGCAGACACAAAGTCTGGCCTCGGCCTCGGCGGGCGGATTGGAGACATCGGTTGTGGGCGGGCTCAGCGCCGGGGCCCATGCCGGTGACAGCCTGGTCTATGGCATCACCGAAAGCGGGGTGCTGCAGGGCTGGCGGCTGGACGGGAGCGGAACTGTTCAGGCTCAATTGGCCACCACCGGCGGGGATAGCGCCTATCAGCTGCCGGCTGCGGGCGCGGGCAGCAGCGGGCTGGAGATCCTGGCAGAGGCGGGGCTGCTGTTTGCGCTGGATCCTTTGGGTCAGGGGCTGCGCAGCTATCGCATCGACAGTGAGAGCGGGGCGCTGCAGGCGGCGGACCAACTGGGCATCAGCGAAGGCCTGCCGGTCTCGGATCCGACGGCGCTGCAAAGCCTCCAGGCCCATGGGGCCAATTGGCTGGTGCTGGCCTCTGCGGGCAGCGGCTCCCTCTCGGTGATGCGGGTGGCGGCGGATGGCAGCCTGCAGCTGGTGGATCAGCTCAATGATACCCTGGCCACCCGTTTTGGCGCGGTGTCGCTGTTGGAACTGGTGGTGGTCGAGGGCCATGTGCTGGTGCTGGCCGCTGGCGCGGATGATGGGCTCAGCCTGTTGCGATTGCTGCCCTCGGGCCAGCTCATGCATGTCACCAGCCTGGCTGATGCGGCGGGGCTGGGGCTGCAGAATGTGACGGCGCTGGAGAGCGCCCTGCTGGGCGATCAGCTGGAGATCTATGTGAGCTCGGGCACCAGCGGCGGGATATCCCGCCTGGCCCTGGATCTGGGCGACCTGGGGGGGCAGCACAGTCTGCTGGAGGGGGCCGGAACACTGCAGGGCAGCGCCGGAGATGATCTGCTGCAGGGCGGCAGCGGCGCGGTGACCCTGCAGGGGGGCTGGGGCGATGACACCCTGGTGGCCAGTGGCGCGGGCAGCCGGCTGACGGGCGGCCTGGGTGCCGATCTCTTTGCGCTGGGGGCAATTGCCGACCCGGGCGGCGGCGCGATCACGGTATTGGATTTCACCCCCGGCGAGGACCGGCTGGACCTGTCGCTTTTTACCGGGCTCTACAGCCCGGCCCAGCTGCAGCAGCACAGCCACTCGGGTGGCCTCGAGCTGCGCTTTGGCAGCACCCGCATTGTGGTGCAGAGCGCCAGCGGCACCGATTTGACGCTGGAGGATCTCTGGCCCGATGGACGGTTTGACAGTGCCGACCGGCTGGCGCTGGGGGATAGCGCTGCGGAGGATATCACCTATGGCAGCGGCAGCGCCGATCTGCTGGAGGGCAGTGGTGGCGCGGATCGGATCTGGGGGCTGGGGGGCGATGATGAGCTGCGCGGCCAGGGCGGCGCCGATGAGCTGATGGGCGGCGATGGCAATGACATCCTGCGCGGCGGCTGGGGCGCGGATACGGTCTGTGGCGAGCTCGGCGATGACATGGTGCTGGGTGGCGGCGGCAATGACCTGCTCTATGGCAATGAGGGCAATGACGATGTGCAGGGGCATAAGGGCAATGACACGCTCTGGGGCGGTCCCGGCAATGACAGTCTCAAGGGCAATATGGGAGCGGACCACCTCTATGGCGGTCTTGGCAATGACGATATCCGCGGCGGCACCGAGAATGACCAGCTCTGGGGCGAGGAGGGTGCCGATCTGCTGGTGGGGCAGGCGGGCAGCGACAGCCTGATGGGCGGCGCCGCCAATGACACCCTGAAGGGAGGCGCCGATCCCGACTGGGCCTGGGGTTACAATGGGGATGATATGCTCAAGGGGGGGCGCGGCCGCGACAATCTGTTTGGCGGCACTGGCAATGATCAGCTGTCGGGCGATATGGGCGGTGATTGGCTCACCGGGGGAGACGGCGCGGATAGCTTTGTCTTTGGCAAGGTGCATGGCCAGGATGAGATCCTCGATTTCACCCCCGGCGAGGATCTGATCGACCTCAGCGGCATGGGGGTGGCGGGGGATGATTTCTCGGACCTGGAGATCAGCCAGCTTGCCAGCGGGGTGTTGGTGGCGACCGGCAATGGTCAGATCCTGTTGCAGGGGCTGCTGCTGGCCGATATCACGGCGGATGATTTTCTGTTCTGATATGAGAGTGAGGTAGTGTTTTTAACATAATATGTATTACGAGGGATGTGTTTGTGTAGCGGGGAGCACGCGACCCTCAACTGAGACTCTTGTTATAAAACAGTATGTTAACTGACAAGAGGAATCGACTATGGGGCGTGTTTACAGCCAGCTATCTATCACAGAACGGCGCAGAATAGAACGTTGGAGGCATGCAAAGGTGCCTGTCAGAGAGATGGCGCGTGTCCTCAAGCGCCATAAATCGACGATCTTTCGCGAGACCTTGCGCAAATGGATGATTGAGGACGGAATTTGGCTATCGCGCAAACATCGCCGAACATTCCACCAACCACGCTTGGCCGAGAATGCTACGGTGAGCTGATCCAGATCGATGGTTCGGATCATCGCTGGTTTGAGGATCGTGCCCCGCCCTGCACCCTGTTCGTCTTCATCGATGATGCCACCAGCACCTTGATGGAGCTGCGTTTTGTGAAGTCGGAAAGCTCCTTCAGCTATTTCGAGGCGCTGGACAGCTACCTGCTTCAGTATGGTCGACCCGTGGCCTTTGGGGCATGGGATCTCTCACATTTGGTTTGTTGACATGTTACCTGGTAGGAACACCAAGTGGTATTGTATTTGTCGATTGAAGGTGGCACCGTCAATATATAAAATACCGATTGGAATTTAATTTAAGGAAGACGTCAAATGCCGCGTGGAAGGCCACAAAAATCCAACCCTGCAGACATTTTGCAGATTGCGATGAGCAATTTTTGGACAGCGGGATATAGCGAGATCAGTTTGAATGATCTGTCAAAGCTGACGGGAATGGCAAAGCCTGGCTTTTATGCGAATTTCGGAAATAAAGAGGAGCTCTTCATCAAGGCGTTGCAGAATTATTCTGAAACGATCGCTGAACCGATGCTGGCGGATCTTGTGCAATCTCCAGCCCCGATTGCGGATTCTTTCCGGGCTCTTTTCATCGGCATTGCCTCGACCGTGACCTGTGCGGACTTGCCCAACGGCTGCTTTATATCTGCCAGCTTTCTGGACGCTCATCAGCTGCCGGAAAAGCCACGTGACTTTAGTCAATCCTTGATAGATCGGCAGTCCCTTGTGTTTCGCCAATGTCTCGAGGCCGCCTTGGAGCGCGGGGAGTTGGCCAGGGACCTAAATGTGGAAGCCCTGGCGCATTTTCTCACCGGCCAGGCGCTTGCGATCACCGGCATGGCAAGAGCTGGCGCAGACATGACGCGTTTGACCTCCTTTATCGATCTCGCCGTATCGGTGCTTGATGAAAAGGGATCTGTCGCAGCTTCCGGGGCGGCGACGCGACTGTGAGGGAGGCGGTTGCTTTTGCTGCGCCTTGAGGAGAGAGGGGCATCCGATATTGCTGCCGGGTCTGATCGAAAACGGCCCCCTGCGCAATTCAGCAGGGCCACCCTCCTTGCCTAGCCCAGTGAGGAAGGGGTTGGCTGATGTGCGTCGTGAGGGTATGAGATTTCTGATCAATGGATTACAAGTGATTGAAGGATAATGTGACGTTGCAGCAGGATATTACCGTGCGGAATTTTTATGGCGATTGGGTGGATCTGAAGAGCTTGAAGTTCTTGTTTCTGTTCTGCCCGAACAATTCGGGCACCACCGTATTGTCGCAATATCTGCTCAGCCAGATTGGCGGATACCTCCCCCCTTTCGGCAACAACGAAGGACAAATGGCACCGGCAGTTCGGCATATCATGCGTCAGTCGCCGTCCGCGCTTAACTGGCAGGAATCTCAAAGGTTTGATTGGAGGTTCATCCGTGGGGAATGGGAAGCATTGGCAGCGGGAAAGATGTTCATTGAGGCCTCTCCGCCCAACCTGATGCGGGTGCCAGACATTAAGACGGTCTTTGGAGAGGACAGTTCCGCATTGATCAGCATCTGCAATCCATACCAATATATTGCCTCCTGCCTGCGGCGCTATAACAAGCGCCCCGAAGCCGCGGCTCAAACCTGGCTTAAAAGAGCCGGCAAGATCATCGAGATCAGGCAGGCCTACCCCTTTTTCCCATTCATTTCCTATGAGGAATTCACCAGCAACCCGAGGGCGGTCAATGACCGGTTGGGCCTTCCTTTTAAGGAGGCGGTCATTCGCGGCAAGAAGGGGTCCGGCCTTACGGGTATCAAGTCCGGATATTGCCGGGGGATCGGGTTTTTGAAACCGGAGGAAGCGGAGGTCGCCACAGAATGTCTGGCAAAGGTACCTGAGATCATGGGGCACTTTGGCTATGCTTTGATGTCGGGACCCGATCTGCTGGCAGCCGCACAGGCGCGCGACCCGGAGGAGTTTGCACTTGGTCTGAGCACCCGAGAGGGATGGGCGCAGGACATGCCTGCCCGCTCCCGCCGACCGAGAGCCAGATCAAAGGGCTAGATTCTTTTCAAGTGCGCCTCCTATGAGAAAACAATTGGTTATCTCGTAGGAGGAGGTGTTACCCGGCGTGTCCGCAGGTGGCTCAGCCTTGTAGACCGGGGGGCAGCCGGTCTGGGGCAAGGCGCTGTCTTGCAGCTCCCGATAGAGCTTGAAATCCAGGGCGCAGGACTTCTGCAGCTCCGCAAGCGGGCGGAACAGGTTTTGGAAGGGGCCGGATGGAGGTCCCGCGGGGACGGCCTATGGGGGGAACAGCCCTGAATGGGGGCGGAATTGGTTAAAATTGTTCAGACTCCTTATGCGTTACTCATGGTATTTTTACTCTCTTGTGGCCTGCCTAGGGGCCAGGTCTGACTCTCTTTGCCCGGAAAGTGCCTTGGCGCGACGACATATGTAGCGCCCAGCCGCGATCCGTCTTTGCGATATTTGGTCAGGTGAAATTGGACCGGAAAAATGCGAATTCTTGGGTGATATCATGACGG
>JADFAE010000010.1 GCA_015665415.1 Roseobacter sp. | reverse complement strand
GTCCGCACGGCGCAGCTGGACGGACAAGGATTCAAGGTCGCCGCCGTGGTCGGACTTGGCGGCACCGGCCAGTGCGCGCAGGGCCAAGGGGTGACCCGCGACAAGCTTCAGTATGCGGGTAAGGGCCGCATCGCTGGCGCGCACCTCCAGCGCGTCCATCATCACCCGCACATCCGCGAGGGTCATTTGCAGCTTGTCGATTTGCTTGAGGGAGGGATGCGGCGCGCCCCTGAGTTCCAGATCAAGCGGAAGAAGGCGCGAGGTCAGCAAAGCCTTGGATTTGTGCATGTTTAGCAGGGCGCGAAACAAGGCCCCTTCCTGCCGCGCACAGGCGCGGTAGCGGTCCTCGACGGGGCGTTCGTCGTCCTCGGCCCCCAGCGCATCATGCGCATCCGCATCGAATTCGCGGTAGTGGTTCAGAATGCGCTCCACACCATCGAGGCAAACCAGAACCCGCCGACCGTTCAAATGGGATTGCAGCGTTTCGACGTTGGCCATAAAACTGCGGCGGGCGAAGAAGGCGAGTGGCTCTGACGTCAGATAAGCCAGCAAATGCGCTACGCATTTTTCGGCATCGGAATCGTGGTAGAAATCCCACCAGAACACGCCTTCGAACGCGTCGTCGAGATTTTCAAGCTCGTTGGTAATCCAGCGCCACGCCAGCGCACTCTTGCCCGAGCCACCCATCGCAATGAGTGCACAGACCGGACGCGGATCGCCTTGCGCCCAGTCATGCAAGGCGGCGAGGTCGTCCCTTCGGCCGACAAAGACATCGTTGTGAAGAGGATAACGGTACGGGGTATGCAGGTCGGGCATCCGGGCAATAAACGTCTGATTCGTCGCCCGCTCGCCGCGCTGAGCAACATGCTCTTGCAGCGCCGAGGAAGCGGCGACAGCGCTCTGCTTTGGGGCGTCGCCGTGTGGCAGGTGCAACAACGTGCAACAGACATCCTCGTTCAGCCGCGCCAGCAAAGCGTTCCGCGTATTGAGCAACGCGGGATTTTGCTGGATTTTCTTCCAGACGTCGGGATCGGGTGGAATCTCGGGATCCGGGTAAAACGCCACGATCGGCAACTCAACCTTGTCCCAGTCTTCGAGCAGGGCTTCTGCCATGATTTTTGCGCTTTGTCCGGGTGCGATATCCGGCACGTGCCCTAGGAAAACGATGGCCGCCTCCGGCACGTCATGGCGCGCGGTTTCGGACCACACCGATAGGCGATGTCCACAGGCCCTGAGCGCATCGGCGATGTCCGCAGCGTCTTGGGCGACCTCCTGGTCCCAGTAGAGTAAAACGTCCAAATCATCCAAGCCTTTTACCGAACCGAAACGCAAAGCGCTCCCACGCACAACCACATAAACCGCAAAGAACGTCAACGTTTCTGGAGTGAATCGGATACACGGTCGTGATCGACTTATCCATATTTATCGATAGGTCCTGCCAAGCTTGTGCCACGTCGCATGGCGCTTGTGGTACCAGAATGCCTGTGGATCGCGCGATCAATCGGTGGAATCAAACGCCTCGCACCCGCACAGAAAGTCCGGTTCCCTGAAGGGTAAACCATCTTTTGCGCCCGCAGAAAAGCTTGGACGCTTGCGCATTTGAATGACTGCTACCGCCTTTGAGATCTTGTCGGGATGCAATTGCAGCGAACTTCCGCTTTCCGCCCCTGTTGAATAGTGCTGTCACAAGCCGCCAATTCCTCTTCGAACACGAAAACCTTCTTGTGATCGACTAGCGGTCTATCTTCACCTTCATGGTTCTCTAAATCTCAGCGAAACATTCCAGTGATAGAAAAGTGTTCACAAGCAGATGCATAAGGGGAACCATGCATGAAGAAGATGGCACAAATCGACTTGACCACCTGTAGCGACAACGCATTCGATATACTCGCCCGGTGTCAAAGGGCCGCCAGACAGTCACAGGTATCTCAGGCAGATATTCAAGAATTTCTTTCAGAAGCAGTTGATGGTAATCACACCCATCTTCTAGCCACCGTGTTGAAGTACTTTGAGGTCTCAATGGTAGGTGCAGCAGACTGATACTACCGAACACTGGCATGACCGCCGGAAGGGCTCAAAGGGAAGAGGACACCAGGAGAAACAGTTGATACGGGGGGATCGCCTCTGAGTATTCTGGCTGAGAAGTGCAAACTCCTTTTATTGCTCAGCAAGGCAGCGGCTTTCGCTGTGGGGGCAGATCTTGTTTGACACCTGAGGCCTTTGCAAAGCTCGACATCCAGAACGATGACTTCGAAGGCAGTCGCACTTAGGGTTCGATCTGGGCAAAGAGCCCAAATGTACCGTTGAACAGGCACTCATTGCTGCCAATCTCTTTAAAAAGTGACCCTTCGATGGCACTTATTATTCGAGGCTTTCTCTACCCCCATGCTGAGCCTAATATCCATTCTGGTAGCTAGAATGGAGAAGTGATGATGATCGAAATTTCGGACTATCCTCAGCTTCAGGCGCAGTGCTGGTTTCGCAAGCAGCAGGGTGAGATAGATGAACAGGACGCACTTCAGATCTATGAGCGCAGCTGGCGGCATATCAACCGGCGCAAGCTAGCCGAGCCTGAAATCACGTTCATTCGTTCCTTGAAGGAACGCTATGGCGCTGCACTGATTGATATCTGACTATGCCAAAAAAACGTAAACTGACACGTAGTGAGAAACATGCGCGTCGGCATGATGTTACTATCGCGGCTCACACAGGTAACTTGAGACTGCCCAGTGCTGTGCGCGAAATCCGGGATTCACTTGGGCTGACCCAGGCTGAGTTTGCGGGCTACTTTGGCTTGACGAGAAAACAAGTGTTGGAGCTAGAGAAGGGCACATCCAACCCGACACTTGAGACCTTGAACAAGATTGGAAAGCCATTTGGTTTTGTGGTCGGCTTCGTTCGTCCAGAAGGAGCTAAGGGACCGTTTCCAACTCAGGAGTGAACAATCTGCCAACATTGGACCCTAAATGAAAGCGCGTGCTTATTGCTGACAACTGGAATGCTGTTCTGGATGAATTCGAGGGTAAAGGTCAGGTCCCGCTCATGACCATTCACAAGAGCAAAGGTCTAGAGTTCCACACGATGATTTTTTACGGCTTGGACAACCAGACTTGGTGGAGCTTGAGACCAAACGCAAGGGAGGACCTTAGCGTATTCTTCGTTGCGCTTACACGGGCTGAACAGCGCGCTTTCTTCACTGTTTGTCGCGAGCGTGGTGCTGCCATTCAGTGGCTTGAGCAATTGCTTTTTCCAGCAGGTGTTCGGCGTCTTGATGGACGGACTCTACTAGGTACCTAGTTTGAGAGAACCACCCAGTTAACCACCTTATACTAATTGACCGAATTCTTCCGCTCTGTTGCTATTCAGCGGTTACAAATTCAGCACTGTAGACCAACGGCAGCAGTGCGAAAATTGCACCACCGCGTTGCGGCACTAGCTTGAAGGCTGCTTTGGACCGATCAGGTTCCGAAGGGCGAAGACGGTTCGCATTTTTGCAGCGACGGCTTTCTGCGCATACCCGCCATTACCATGGTGTTCTTGTTTTCACCTCGTGGGTCGTAAGTGATTACTGGAGTATTGGATTTCAGTGCGTAGCCAACTTCGACCAATGTGCCAGGGTCCTTTTCCAAAGGCACCGCAAAAACAACGTCACACGCTTCAAGCAGAGCGATGTCTTTATTGTAGACCTCACGGAGCGTGTGGATGTCGGCTGGACGAGCAACTTCACCGTTCTCTTGAATAGGTCGTCGCACATTAAAATTATGATATTCCAAAGCGGATACCGCTTCATCCAATTCTTGTTTGTTGATGTATGAAAAATCGGGTGCAGCAAGATAAATATTGAAAGCAGCTCTTTCGTGCCAAGGTAATGAGACACCTCCCAATGATCGCACCAATTCCATTGGTAGTTTCAGATCTCTCTGGACGTCTCGACGTAGGTCATCGGGGTATGTTGTTTGGGCGTATCGTGTAGCAACCTGTGCACCACGCCAGGTTGCTTCGATAACACCAGCAGGTGTCAACGCGGTCATCACAGCAGCGTAAGCTGCCAACCGTCTCAGTGGCTGCGGACTTGGAATTCATTATTGCCCCAGCGAGCTCCTGCACGCGCAGACGCAGACCACGGGCATTTAACCCCGCATCTTTCGCGATGCTCTCCCAATGTTTTCGAGTTACATCGCCTGGTTTAAGCGTGAAATTAGCGACCTTCTGGGCGTGGTATTGGTTCATAGGGGGCACAATTCAATGTATATATGCGGTTTTGGCCTCTTTCTCCGGATCCTCAATCGGGTCGAGCACCAGCAGCAGCCGCGTTTCGCCGGTGTCGGCAATCGGGGGAGACCGATGCAACAGGCCCGAAAGCGGAGTTTCGGGCCAGCCTGTGCCGCGCAGGATGGTCGGAGATCCGGTCGGCACAGTCATGATTTGCTCGGGATTATGGCCGTCCTCAGAAAGGCCATACTGCGTACCAGTGCCACGATAGGTGCAGACCAGCCGGGCTTTCACAGCATCGACATGGAATTTACGGCAGGCATTGGAGTTGATCACGTCAAATCGCAACCTCAGATATGCGTTGTTCATGACGCTTGCAAAAATGGATGCCAGCGCAGAGGCATCTTCGATCAAGAGGTTGCGCTCTGAACAATCCGGCGTCCCGCACTGTTGGCTGATATCGATCAGCGCGTCACAGACAGCCTCTGGCCGCAAGATCATCCGCGCCTTTGGCAATTGATCGGGCGGCAACCCATCGATCCATTCCTGGAAGCGCGGCAGCGGTTTACGCTGCCAGACCGTTGCAGCACAGTTTGGCTGATGAATGGCAGTCAGGCTGCCAGGTGTGGATGCAAAAGCCATGCAATCATCGAGTGCAGGGGCTTTGTCGAGGATCATTTGAGGGTCCCTGTTTTCAGGGGCAGTCCCGGCGGCTGGTAGGGCAGCGAGGAGTGGTGCAGAACGATCCGTAGCGTACCGGTTTCGTCCTTCTTGTAGCCAAAGCTCTTGTCGACCGTGGTGACCGACCCGTCCGAGTGGGTCAGTTTGACCCAGCCCATCCACATCGCGACATCGCCCTGAATGAAGCTGGCCGAGGGGAAGCTTTCCATCGCGCGCCAGCCCATGATCGCAAAGCCGTTGTCGAGCGGGTATTCTTTGGAGTGTCCACAGAAATAGGCCAGGGCCCCCGCCTTGGTCGGACGGAAGGTCTGTTCACCACTGGCCATGGTCGGCTTAAACAGGACCGGCCCAAGGTCGTAGCCATAATAGCTGTCGATATTGGCAGAAGCGACTTCGCGGGCAGCTTCGATGCCGCCTTCCTCGAATGCGTTGGAAATATTGATTTTTCCGTTGCCCCAGGTATTGAGAGCTTGTTGGATTTCGTCTTGGGTGATTTGCAATAGATGTTCCTTTTTCGTCTATTCCAATGGGTCGCGTTTGCAGAGGGCTCGGAACCTTTTGACCGAGCGCCGCCATCAGCCTTGCCGACTGGGGGATTGCGCCTCTGCTGCCAGTGCCTGCACGGCTTCCTCCATTGACAGAGTCTGGGTTTTGTCGGTCCCGTGGCGGCGGATGGTCACGCTGCGTTCTTCGGCCTCCCGCCCGCCAAGCGCGATCTGCACCGGGACCTTCTGCACAGCGTGTTCTCGCACTTTGTAGCCGATCTTTTCGTTGCGCAGATCGGTCTCTACCCGCAGCCCCGCGGCTTTCAACGCTCCAGCGACCTCTGTGGCCCAACCGTCTGCCGCACTTGTCACCGTTGCCACAACCGCCTGCACTGGTGCCAGCCATAGAGGCAGGTGCCCTGAGTGGTGTTCGATCAAAATACCGGTGAACCGCTCCAGCGAGCCAAAGAGCGCCCGGTGCAACATGACCGGCGCCAGTTTGTCGCCCGAAGGGGCAACATAGGTGGTGCCGAACCGTTCCGGCAGGTTGAAGTCCACCTGAAGCGTCCCGCATTGCCAATCCCGCCCGATGGCGTCGCGCAGGACATATTCCAGTTTCGGCCCGTAAAACGCGCCTTCGCCCTCAAAGATCGTATAGGGGTGCCCCGCTTGATCCAGGGCTGTGCGCAGTGCCTCCTCTGCGCGATCCCAGCTGTCATCGTCGCCAATGCGGTTTTCGGGGCGGGTCGACAGTTTGATCCGCACGTCGTCAAATCCGAAATCGCGGTAGATGGACAGGACCAAATCGTTGACCTTCAGGCACTCCTCAGTCAGCTGATCGGGTGTGCAATAGATATGGGCGTCATCCTGGGTGAAGCTGCGCACGCGCAGCAGCCCATGCAAAGCACCCGAGGGCTCGTAGCGATGCACCTTTCCGAATTCGGCGATTTTTAGCGGCAGATCGCGATAGCTCTTGGTACCTTGCCCGTAGATCAGCATATGGCCAGGGCAATTCATCGGTTTCAGGGCGTAGTCGCGGTCGTCCTCGGTCTTAGCCAGGAACATGTTCTGTCGATAGTTTTGCCAATGGCCGGAGGTTTCCCAAAGCGCACGATCCATGATGTCTGGGGAGTTGACCTCGATGTAACCTGCCTCTTCCTGACGATCGCGCATATAACCGATCAGCGTCTGAAACAATCGCCAGCCCTTGGCGTGCCAGAAGACAGAGCCGGGCGCGACCTCCTCAAAGTGAAATAGGTTCATTTCGCGGCCCAGCCTGCGGTGATCGCGTTTCTCGGCTTCGGCCATCATCGTCATATGGCCGTCAAGCGCAGCTTTGTCGGCAAAGGCAACACCATAGATGCGGCTGAGCATCTGGTTATTGCTGTCACCCCGCCAATAGGCCCCCGCCACACGGGTCAGCTTAAAGGCGCTGCCCACATCACCGGTGCTGCGCATATGCGGCCCCCGACACAGATCCAGCCAATCCCCTTGGCGATAGACCTT
Source organism: Roseobacter sp. (assembly GCA_015665415.1). GTDB lineage: Bacteria > Pseudomonadota > Alphaproteobacteria > Rhodobacterales > Rhodobacteraceae > Pseudophaeobacter. Next base: position 509,790 of record JADFAE010000010.1, on the reverse strand, counting down.
GACCGCCTCGCCCTCAGGGATCGCGTCAAGCAGCGCCAGCTTGTAGGGCTCCCCGACGGCTTCAAAGTGCTGCTGAGCCTGCTCGCGGTTCCATTCTTCGCAGGTGAAGGGCGTTTTGCTGGCAATGATCTGGCGCATCTTTTTCTCAATGATGGGCAGATCCTCAGGCGTAAACGGCGTGTCGCGTTCGAAATCATAGTAGAACCCATGCTCGATAGCGGGGCCAATGGCCGTTTTGGTGCCGGGCCAAAGCGCCTGGACGGCTTCGGCCAGAATATGGGCCAGATCATGACGGATCAGCCCCAGTGCACGCGGATCATCGCGCGACATCAGTTCTACCGCTGCCCCATCGGGTAAGGGCGCAGACAGATCGCTCACCTGGCCGTTAACGACCGCAGCCACCGTGCGCTTGGCGAGACTGGGGCTGATGGAGGCGGCAAGATCGGCGGCAGTGCTGGCAGGGTCAAGCGCACGGGTCGCGCCATCGGGCAGGCTAATGGTGATCACTTTGAAGTCTTTCTTTCGCGGGGGCAGGGCACCGGATCGTAGCCGCTGCCTCCCCAGGGGTTACAGCGGGCAAGGCGCCAGAGCGTCAACCAGGTCCCGCGCAGCGGTCCATGTGTCTCCAGCGCCTCCATGGCATAGGCGGAACAGGTGGGTCGAAACCGGCAGGCATGACCCAGCCAGGGTGACAGTAACAGGCGATAGCCACGCACAGGCAGGATCAATAGCCAGACAGCAAGGGCGCCGATCGGGTCGCGGCTGATCTGTGGCGCAATTGGGCGCTTTGACTGGGAACAGCAGCTCGGCATGGCTCAGAACGGCATATCGATGGTCTCGACCATCATGCCGCCGGGCAGGTCTTCTGATCCGGCGTCGTCTTTGGGTTGCAGCAAGAGCATTTCCAGGCTCGCCTGCAGATCCGCCTGCTCCATGTCGCGTGCGATCACAACGACACGGCTGGTTGTGTCCTCGCCCGACCAGCTCTTTATTGGTACGGGTGCTTCAAAGATGTGCTGCACCCCGTGAAAGACAAATGGGTACTGCAGCCCTTCTACATGCAAAATACCCTTCATCCGCAAGATATTCGGGCCCTTGAGCGCGATCAGCGTATCCAGCCAGAAGTCAAAAACATCCGCCGGAATTGGTTCTGTTACTTCGATGGATGCGGAATTGATCCGGTGATCATGATGGGCCACTGGCACCGAGGGGCTGAAGGTGGCAGGCGTTGCAGGCTGGGCTGAGAAGCCGGAAAGCCCAGCCAATGGATCGGGCTTGGCCATTTGCGCGGCCAGCCCCAGCCAATTGTCCACCTCCGATGATGTCACGTCTGTCTGCATGGCGGACAGGCCAAAAAGCACCCCCAATGGGACGCTTCCATGATCGGCATAGATGCGCCGAGCCGTGGCATTGATGCCTTGTAGCCGGGTCTCAAACCGGGACAGATCAAAGGGTTCGACAAGATCTGTTTTTGACAGGATCAGCACGTCGGCCATAGCGACCTGATGAACCGCTTCGAACTGCTGATCGAGCGTTTTCATCCCCGTTGCCGCATCGGCCAGTGTCACCACACCGTCTAGCCGATACGCCTGGGCGATCTGATAGTCCGTCGCAAGCGTGTGGACGATTGGGCCCGGATCGGCGATGCCGCTGGTTTCAATCACAACCCGGTCGAAATCGACCTTTCCCGCAGCACGTTTGTCGATCAAAGCCCCTAGCGTTTTGCCGAGATCGCTCAGGATCGCACAGCACAGGCACCCGGATTGCAGTAATACGGTTTCCTCGGTTGCTTCCTCGATCAAGTCGTGATCGAGCCCCACATCCCCGAATTCATTCATGATAACAGCAATTCGCCCGGCCTCCGGATCCCGGATCAGGTGGTTGAGCAGCGTTGTCTTTCCCGCTCCCAAGAACCCCGTCAACAAGGTGACGGGAACGCGGTTATCCATTGATGCCATTTGGCCTGCGCCTTAAAAAGTATCTGCTTTCAGTCGTGAATAGTTATGCTATAACATATCAAATAACAAGAGAGCTAAGATGACACAATTGCAATTTCAATCCCGTCAAACCGTGGAACAGGTAGAAGAAAGCACAGATCTCGCCCCCAAGTTTGGTGAAGATGGCCTTCTGCCCTGCATCACCACCGATGCTGCCACGGGTGAGGTGCTGATGCTCGGATGGATGAGTGCCGAAGCCTTCCGTTTGACCATCGAAACTGGTGAGGCGCATTACTTCAGCCGTGCACGCCAGGTACTTTGGCACAAAGGCGCCACCTCTGGTCTGGTCCAGAAGGTGGTTGAAGCACGCATCGACGACGATCAGGATGCGCTGTGGTTGCGCGTCGATGTCACCGGATCCGGCGCGTCTTGCCACGTTGGCTATCGCTCCTGTTTCTACCGGGCGGTGCCGCATGGGGCAGAGGCCGGTGACCCGCTGACCTTTGTCGAAGACCACAAGACATTTGATCCAGTGGCTGTTTATGGTGATGTACCAAACCCAACCCAACTCTGATCTGGCTGCGTTGCGCCCTTGCGGGGGCAAACACCCGCGATCGTGCTTCGCTCGTTCCGCCACTTTGGCTCTGGTTTTTAAGCCTTCCTACGCGAGGCAAGCATCGGGATAGTTGAGAGGCGGAATGTCAGAATCCAAACCAATTCAGGCCGCAAAAGCCTTGTGGCACACACAACGCGTCAAGCGGCTGGTCAGAGACTATCTCGGCAGCAGTGCGGCCTGTCTAGTCTCGGTTCGCGAAAGAACCTGCACCGATCCGGACTGCGCCGGTCCGGCAACCGATGTTCGCGTCGTGAACTTGAGCTTTTGCGAAACCTGCTTCATCATCCACAAGCCAGTTTCTTCTGTGTCGTATTCGGACATTGTCGAGATCCTTTGACCTGTGCTCCAATTGAGGAGACAGACAATGAAGCCAAGCCGTTTTGGCGAAGTGCAAATCATTGGGAATTTTGAAGGAGCATTCGGTGGGGGCTGGTGCAAAGGAGTTATGCCTCAGGCACGGGGTCAGTGATGCCAGGTTATACAAGTGGCGATTCAAATATGTTGGCATGGAACTGTCTGATGCCAAGTGGCTGAAAGCGCTTGAGACTGAGACTGCCAAGCCGAAGAAACTACTGGCTGAGCAGATGATGGATGTATCCACGCTCAAGCCAGGCCGATCGATGAGCCGCAAGACAACCAGACATTTGGTGCGCCAGACGGCCCCACCAACATTCCACCATCCGGGGTATGGGTGATGGCACCGCGGACAACGCGTTTGATGCCCAAATCAACCAGAATGGGCATTTTGTCAAAAGCTGTCATCAGGAAATCGCCGATGCTGTCGTAGTCGGCTTCAAACAACTCGTTTTCGGCTTTCCAAGGCGCGCCTTCAGGCATGGTCCAGACTGTTGGGCAAATATGGCCCTCGTAAATGCCGATCAGCCCGGACCATTGTTCCTGGCGGATGTAACCTCCATATGCATTGTCGCGCATGACCGGCAATTCCGAACGGCCTTCAAATTCGGACACTGTGTCTGTGACAAGGTAATGGCGCAGACAGGGCACCGACGGAATTTTCAAGTCGAACAATTCCCTGACTTGATTGGCATATGAATCTTTTCATCGTGTCACGGAGGCGGTTGTCCCTCGCTGCACGAGGCTGAGATTGCATTTGAAACGAAAGAGGCCACGGTCCTCAGAAGTAACGTAGGAGGAGAAATGGCTTCCTGCCATTTGACCAATGCGCCCGGCGGGAATCCTGACAGTTGAAAGCCCAGGCTCTGTATCGGCGGAGCCTTTGAAATCACCGATCCCCATGATCGACAAGTCTTGGGGAACCTGAAGTCCAATCCTTTGCGCGGCAAACAAAGCCCCCTGGGCAATAACGTCGTTTCCGCACAGAATTGCCTTGGGGCGTTGGTCAAGAGTCAACAAGTCCAGTGTCATCTGCTTGGCCTGAGCGATGCTGTAGGGGGCTTCCGGCTGCCATTCCTCAGGGACCGAAATTCCAGCGGATTGGAACACCTCCAATGCGCCGATTTTACGCTGCCTGGCCCTGTCGTTGTTCTGAGTGGCCGGGAAGATCAGCCCGATTTCCCGATGACCAAGGCCAACCAGATGACGTGCAGCCATGCGCCCTGCTTCAAGGTTGTCAGCCCCAACGCAGGGGATCGGCGAGTCTTGATCGTGGGTCCAAATGGCGAGCGTTGGAACATCCTGCTGCTCCAGCAAGCGATAGGTCTCCCTAGTATGATCAAGCCCGATCAACGCAAGACCATCGACCCTGTGTTCCATCAGCTTGCGGATCATTTCGTATTCGCGGTCCAGATCATAGCCGTGCGAGGCGATCAGCAAGGTGAAGCCCTCCTGATCAATTGCGTCGGAGAAGGCCTGGATCACCTCGGCAAAGATTGCGTGGTTGATGGTGGGGACAACCAAGCCGATAGTTCCGGAGCGCCGCCCGTGCATTGATTGCGCTGCGCGGTTGCGGATGTAGCCCAGCTTTTTCACCGCCCGGTCGATCTTCTTGCGAGTCGCCGGGTTCACCAGATCCGGGTGATTGAAGCTGCGCGACACGGTAGACGCAGAAACCTTTGCGGCATTTGCCACCGCGACTATGTCAACCTTACCACGTTGTTTAATATCCATAAAAACCTCCTTACCGGATCAATTTATGAAAACATTTGCAATACTATTTTCATCCCCTAACCTGATTTGTCAATGAGGCGAGGAAACCGTCTGTTAGCGGGTTGGGAGGCCCTGAATGGAATTCATCTACTACTTTGGCGATGTCTTCTCGCCCTTGTCTTTTATGCTGTTGCTCGGCGGCACGATCGGCGGGCTGATACTGGGTGCGACCCCTGGACTTTCGCCGACCATGGCCGTGGCGCTGCTCATCCCATTCACGTTCCAACTGGAGGCCACGCAGGGTTTGATCCTTTTGGGAGCCGCTTATACGTCAACTGTGGCAGGCGGCGCGGTCTCCGCGATCCTGCTGAAGATCCCCGGCGCTCCAGCAAATATCGCCACCACCCTGGACGGTCACACGATGGCCAAACAGGGACATGGGGCAAAAGCTCTGCAACTGTCTTTCCTCTCCTCAGCCGTGGGCGGCATCTTCGGTGTATTGCTGCTGATTTTCCTCACGCCTGTCTTGGCGGACTGGGCGCTCGCCTTTGGTCCATCGCATCTGTTCTGGATGGCCATTCTTGGGGTCACAGTGATTGGCTCGCTCGACTCCGCCTCCGTGGTGAAAGGACTGCTGTCGGGCTGCATCGGCCTGTGGCTGTCCACAATCGGCTTTGACGACATCATGGGCGCGCAGCGTTTCATCTTCCACCCTAGTTTAGGTGGCGGCATCAACATCATCGCAGCCCTCATCGGCCTATTCGCCATCCCACAAGTGCTGACCATGTTTGCCAAGGGCCGCAATTCCGGTGCGGCCGAGGTGATCGCGGTGCAAAAACACTCGGTTCTGGACGCCTTGCGCGAGCTGATCCGGCGCCCCCGCGCCCTGACCATCGGCACCGTCACCGGATCTGTCATCGGGCTGATCCCCGGTGTCGGCGGACAAATTGCCGGACTGGTGGCCTATGATCAGTCTAAGAAATTCTCATCCGAGAGCGAAAAGTTCGGCAAAGGCCATTCCGAAGGGGTGATCGCAGCAGAAAGCGCAAACAACGCCATGGTCGGCCCCTCGCTGGTGCCTCTTTTAACGTTGTCCATCCCCGGTAGCCCCACCGCTGCCGTTCTTCTGGGCGGGCTGTTGATCCACGGAATTTTCCCCGGATCAGACCTTTTCGACAACCACCCGGAAGTCGCTTGGACCTTTATCAACTCGATGCTGATCGGGCAGATCCTGATGTGCCTCTTCGGGCTTTATATTGCCGGGCTCGCGGCGCGTGTCGCGCAAGTGCCACAATCGGTCATGGCGGCCGTGGTGCTGGCCCTGTCAGTCTTTGGAGCCTATTCTGTGCAAAGTTCGATGGGTGATGTCTATGTGATGGCTTGCCTAGGGATCATGATGTTCTTCTTCGAACGCTACGGTTTTTCAGCCGCACCTCTGGTACTGGGGCTGATCCTTGGCCCGATTGCAGAGGCCAACTTCATCCAAGGCAGCATGATTGCCAACGCAACCGACGGTATGACCACCTATTTCCTGGGCGGGGCTCTCAACAAACTGCTGATCACCATTGTCCTCGCCTCGATCGCTTACTCCGCCTGGATGGAGCTGCGCCAGCGCCGTTCCCAGACACCTGCCGACAAAACGGAGGTCCGCACATGAACCGCACGCAGCATATTCTGCCCTCTGGGCTTGTCTTTGCGGTTGGTGTCTGGATCACCTGGATCAGCTACACGCAAGCCCCAGCAGAGGCCTTTCTGTTCCCACGGCTTATCGCCACCGTATTTGTGGTGCTGGCGGGCTGGACCTTTGCCAAGGCGGTGATGGGCAAGTCCAAGGTTGGCACTGGCCTGTCGCGCAGCATGATGCTGAACATCCTGCCCGGGCTTGCTGTCATGGGAGTCTACGTCTTCTGGGCCGCCACAGCCTTTGGATTTTATACCGCCACGACCGTGGCCTTCTTTGTCCTGCTGTCGCTCTACGATCCGTCTTCGCATCGCGATGCGTGGGTCTGGGTCAAACGGGCGGTGATCACCGCAGGCTTCATTGCAGTGATGTATGCACTCTTTGCGCTGCTGCTGAAGGTCTACACCCCGCGCGAAATACTATTCTGAGCCGTGAAAATACGGTTACACCTTTAGGGAGGAAACGCGAAATGAAACACCTACTAGCAGGGGCATCCATAGCCCTGATGAGCCTGACCGGAGCTGCTGCGGCGGAGGAGTATCCGGAACGACCGGTGATGATGGTGGTCTCCTACGGGGCTGGTGGAGCGACCGATTTTCAGGCCCGGATCGTGACCATGACCGCAGGCAATGAGGACGCATTGGGAATGCCCATCGCGATCTTGAACAAACCGGGTGCTGGTGGACGCGTCGGTTGGAACTGGTTCGCCACGCAGGCCGATGCTGATGGCTACACACTCGCGGCCTATAACGTGCCGCATTTCATTGCCCAATCGATCAAGGGTGGCGTGGAATACTCCACCGACAGTTTCGAGCCGATCGCAAACTGGGGCGCTGACCCGGCGGTATTTGTCGTCGCCGCAGATAGCCCCTTCAATTCGATGCAGGATGTGGTGAACTATGCCAAGGAAAACCCAGGCAAGCTGACCTTCTCAGGTGCGGGCCTGTTCGTTGGTCACCATATCGCTGCCTTGCAGATCGAAAAGGCTGCGGGCGTGAAAATGGCCTATATCCCAACAAAAGGCGGTGGTGCAGCAGCGATGAAAGCCGTCATCGCAGGCGAAGTTCTGGGCGGGGTCAACAATCTGTCTGATGCTTTCCGGGCACGTGAAGCCGGCAACGTAAAGATCCTCGGCGTGGCAGATCTGGAGCGCTCCGACTTCCTGCCCGATGTGCCCACGATGATGGAACAAGGGCTGGATGTGGACAATGCATCGGTCAATTTCCGCGGCGTGATGGTCCCCAAAGGCACTCCGCAGGAGGTGATCGACAAACTCGCCGCCACGGTGCCGGAGATGTTCAAGAACAGCCGTGTGGCGTCCAAAATGGAGGCAGGCGGATCGCCCATGCTGGTGATGAACCGCGAAGAAGTACAGGCCATGTGGGCCAAGCGTCAGGAGACTCTGCAGGCGCTTCTCGCCGGTCTCTGATCCCCATACTCCCAAGGGGCGGGAGACGAGCAGCCCGCCCCGCATTTTTTCAGGACATGAAGCAATGACACTTGATGCTGATCAGGCCGCGGTCGACCAGATCGTGGCACGCGCCCGCGCGGCGCAGGCCATCTACGAGGCGGGTGCCACCCAAGCCTGCTATGATCGCGCGGCCCTTGCAGCTGGCTGGGCTATTATGGAACCGGGACGCAACCGAGCACTAGCTGAGCTGGCGGTGGAAACAACCGGGCTTGGCAATGTGGCGGATAAGATCACCAAGAATCACCGTAAAACACTGGGCCTGCTGCGCGATATTCAGCACGCAAAAACCTGCGGTGTGATCAGTGAGGACCGGGAAACTGGCCTGACCGAAATTGCCCGCCCGGTGGGTGTGGTCGGCGCTGTCGTGCCCTCGACCAACCCGGCAGCAACACCCGCCAACAACATCATCAATGCACTGAAAGGCGGCAACGCCATCGTGGTAGCCCCTTCGCCCAAAGGGGTGGCGGCTTGTGCGATGCTGCTGGGCTATATCCATACAGAACTGGACAAGTTGGGGCTGGACCGGGATCTGGTGCAAATGATCCCTTCGCCAGGGTCGAAAGCAAAGACGCAGAGGTTGATGGAGGCTGTAGACCGGGTCATCTGCACGGGCAGCCAGAACAACGTCGCCCGCGCACAGTCCTGTGGCACGCCAGCGGTGGCCGTAGGTGCTGGAAATGTGACCGTGATCGTGGATGAAACTGCCGATCTGGCGGCGGCGGCGGCCAAGATTACCGCGTCAAAGTGTTTTGATAACGCCACCTCCTGTTCATCAGAGAATGCGGCTGTGGTGGTCGATGCAGTCTATGATGCATTTGTGGCTGCAATGGCTGTCGAGGGAGGCGCATTGGTGACGGCCGATGCCGCGCCGGGCATCATCGCAAAGCTCTGGCCCGATGGACATTTAAACCGCGCTGTGATTGCGCAGGACGCAGACAAGATGATGACGGCACTCGGGCTTGATGGAAAAGTACCCGCAGAAACCAGGTTCATTGCAGTTGAAACCGATGGCATCGGCCCAGACCACCCTCTTTCTGGCGAAAAACTGAGCCGCGTTCTGGCGCTTTACCGGGCCAGTGATTTCGCAGCAGCCAAGGCAACCACCGCGCGCATCCTTGCGTACCAGGGTGCCGGGCATTCCGTCGGCATCCACACCGCTGAGGACGCCCGCGCAGTCGAACTGGGCCGTGATCTACCCACCTGCCGGGTGATCGTCAATCAACCACATACCTTTGCGACCGGTGGATCCTTCAACAACGGGATGCCATTTTCCCTGTCGATGGGCTGCGGTAGCTGGGGCGGCAATTCCATTGATACCAACCTCAACTGGCGGCACTTCATCCAGACTGCAAAGGTGATCCGCGAAATCCCAGCGCGCGAACCGGCGGTGAAAGACATCTTTGCCGATTATTGGGCAGAGACGGGACAATGAAACTGCGTTCGGACAGCCCGCCTGAGGGCACGCTGCGTGATTGGATTGATGCGCGGGCAGAAAGAGGCGGTGATGGATTTGTCTTTCCCGAGGGGGAATCGGATCTTGACTGGTCCGAGCTGCGCGACATCTCTCGCCGTATTGCCATGACGCTGACGGAACGCGGCGTCGCACGCGGAGACAGCATCGCGATCATGATGCCAAATGGCCGCGCGGCGCTGGAATGCCTGTTTGGCGTGTTGTACGGCGGGTTTCGCGCCACAATGATCAATCTCGCGGCTGGATCAGATTCTATATCATACGCTTTGGAACACTGCGAAGCCCGTTTTGCATTTGTGGGTCCGGAACAGGCTGAGATGTTCAGAAATGCTGCAAAAGACCTTGCAATTTTGACGCTTAAACCAGACCTTGCCCCTGTTGGCAGCGTGGATTTGCACGAGGTTCTGCCAGAAAGCCATGCGCTTTTGATGTACACCTCGGGAACCACAGGGCGGCCGAAAGGCGTCGTTCATACCCAGTCCAGCCTGCTTGCTGGCGGCTGGACAACCGCGGTGGCCCATCAGCTATCACCCGCTGACCGAGGGTTCTGCGTCCTGCCCATTTGCCATATCAACGGGCTCTGCGTCACGGTGATGGGCGCACTGGTGTCGGGGGGCACGCTTGCAATGGTGCCCAGGTTTTCAACAAGCCGGTTTTGGGCACAGGTGGCTGAAGCGCGGGCAAGCTGGATTTCGGTTGTGCCAACAATCATTTCGCACCTGCTCCACTCGAACATAACTCCTGATTCCGCTGTCCGCGCAAGATTGCGCTTTGGTCGTTCGGCGTCTTCGGCTTTGGCTCCAGATGTGCAGCGTGCCTTTGAGGAACGGTTCGGTTTACCGATCATCGAGACCATGGGCCTCACGGAAACGGCGGCACAAATTTTGTCCAATCCGCTGCCTCCGGGGCTCCGGAAAATTGGATCTCCGGGCATTGCCTTTGGGAACGAGGCCGCAATTCTTGCACCAGACCTGGAAAAGGCACCGCACGGCGAGGAAGGTGAACTCGCCGTAAGGGGGCCAAATGTGATGCGGGAATACCTCAAGAACCCGGAGGCTACAGCGGACAGTTTTACCCCCGATGGCTGGCTGCGCACAGGCGATCTGGGGCGGCAGGATGAGGACGGCTACATCTTTGTCACCGGTCGCCTGAAGGAATTGATTATCAAGGGCGGTGAGAATATCGCGCCCCGTGAAATCGATGAGGCGCTCTATTCTCACCCGGATGTTGTCGAGGCCGCGGCCTTTGCCCGTCCCTGTCCCAGTTACGGCGAGCGGGTAGAGGCCGCAGTGTCACTCGGTGCAGGATCGGCGGTTACTGAAGAAGAACTTCTCGCAATTTGCCGAGAACGTCTGGGCACCTACAAGTCGCCCGACAGGATCCATTTTCTACCAGAACTTCCGAAAGGCCCGTCAGGGAAGATCCAGCGCTTGAGACTACAAGAGGCCAACCTGGGCAGAAACTGATCTACTCGTGAACAAAATACTCTCCTTTCGCGCCAGCTCAGTTATTGCTTGGCTCGAGGGGGGGGACGCAAAATGGGCCGCCCAGATCGATGGCGATTTTTCCTGCGCTTTTGAAGTTGTCCGATTGTAGATCTTGCGCATGCGGTGAATGGCCGGATCAATGAAGCTGCATTGCGGTAAAAGATCACTAGCTCAACGGCAGGTTTGGGCTGTGAGTAACGATACTCGAGTGGATTCAAAGAGCGCATTTTGAGCGTCCATAAGTTCGGATACTTCTCTGCCGAGAAATCTTAACTCTCAACAAATTTGTTGTAAGGTTGCGATCTTGCAACTTTTGGATGGTGTTGCGGCAGCGACCTCTCTGCACTGCTCGGGTGTCTCCCCCGGGTAAGCGACAGGCTTAGCGGGAGAGACAAACGAAGTGCTAGGTTTGTTCTGATACATGGCTGCCGTCGACGGGCAGGCCGGACAAGCGGATGATGGCTGCAAGTGTCCAGTCATCATCATCGGCGTTATCTTCGCCTGGCTTGAGCAACGGATCATCATTGGGCCTCCAACATGGGTCGGTGTTGAAGAAGGACCGTGGATCACCTTTCAAGAGACCGGCAAACACGGAGCAGACGATGGTAGAGCCGACACGGCCAAGCATCTCGCCACCGTTGGTACCGGGCAGCTTTTCTGCTTCTTTCAGCACGTAATACCAAAGTGATTGAGGCTCATCACTGGTCAGCGCCACCGGTTTCAGGCACATTTTTTTGGCAACATCCACGCCCGACGGAAGCCCCAGGTTTACTCCGCGTTTAAGATTCCGGAATGCCAGAACATTTTCCGCTTCGCCTGCGTCCGATTCATGAAGATGGACCAGAGCATTGGCCAGTTTTGTGTCGATCTTCCGTGCCATTTGTGGGAACAGGCCTGGTGCAGAACTGGTCATCTGTAGGAACCAATCCCACTGGATGACGTTTTCTTTCTTCATCGGGCGAAACCCCCTGAGGTCATCCGGATCCGCGGAGCCATTATTGTCAAAGATTGGAGCGAAATTCTTGAACCCCCGGTGCGGATCATTTGTCTGATATGAATTGCGGACCATGGAGTGGCCAAATCTATAAGCAGCACCAGAAAACTCGACTGGCATGAACGGTTGATCTTTCCATTCATACACATCTTTCAGTCCCATCGTCCAAACTTTGCGCCCGCCGCAAAGCTCTTCTAGCTGCAGCGCACAGTTATAGACCTCATCAATCGCAATGCGTTTTATTAAGTCATTCCAGACGACCCATTGGTAAAGACGGGTTAGAGATTTTCGGGCTGCAGAAAACGCATCGCTTGCGCCCTGCGCATCCGCTCTTTCGACAAGTTCGTTATGCGCCAGGATGAAGGCGAGTTGCAGTTGGCTGACCATCGAATTCTCATCATTGCGCATGTCGCCGATCAATGCGCGCCCCTGCTGATTTCGAGGCAAATCTTTCAGGTTTGTTCCTGCCACTGTCCCAACCAGAAGCTCTCCCGTGAATTTTCCTTTGCTATCGAATTCATAAAGGTAGGGCTGGTCACCGGGGCCTCTGCCGTAAACGCAGTCCAGATCAAGTCTTGGGGTGCGAAAGTTTTTTATTTGATCAGGGTCGATCTCCCGCGCTGTCAAAGACGTGGTATCAAGCGTTATGTCGTGATCAACAAACTGTCCGAAATACGTGTACCCGGCAGGGATCTGTGATCCGAATTTGCTTTCAAGTTCGTCAATCGTGGATTGGTCCTGAGCGATTTCAGTCGGTGTTGACCCTGGCAGTTCAACCATGTTTTTGGTCGCAAACTCCAAAAACCCAGCATCCTGTTCTTCTGTAGTGCCTGGAGGCACCCAGGGATCCAGGTTGGGGCAAATTCTGCCGAACGGGCCCTGATAGAATTTTGAACGTGGGGCAAGCACTGATTTGCCGAAATGTGTTTGATGTGACATGGGATGACTTTCATTTAATAAATTCTGCTAGCGAAAAATATGACTGGCTGACTTAGGTCATCGGATCGTTCCCCCCGGTATGTGTTGTCTCTGGTCTTTGAATGCCCCGGTTAAAAGGAAAGTCTCGCATCACTCCAGCGATGCGATTTGGGCCAGGCGGCGTTGAATGGTTTTTCAGAATAGATTTCCGCGAGCGCAGCGCCGTCAGTGCGGGCCCAGTCACTGACCCATTGGCGGTACAGATGCCATTCGTCGGGCTGCGCCGCCAATTCGACAGCCTTGATCCCCATCATAATTGCCCGCAGTACACCCGCCCCTGAACCCGGGTCGAGTCGGAAGGCTGCATCGCCGACAAGTGCATATCCAGGGCCCGCACATTCGGGCAAATATCGCCAGGAGACATCCCGGCCAGATTTGCCCTTTTCGCAGATCTTTTGCGAAGTGATGGCCATTCCGATGGTGCATCTATGGCCTGGGCTGGTGCTCATATCAAAGCGCCACCCATCTGGGTCCATTCGGAATATGGGGTGAGAGGCGGGGTTGCTTGACGCTTGTGAAGCATAGGTTGCGACAAGTGGTGGAGATCCGTACAGGTATTTCAAACACAAGTCGCGGGCAAGGATCCCCCTTGCGCCGCTTGCGTCAATGGTCAGGCCTGCGAACCAACGCTTCCTTGCGCTTTCCAGACCTTTGACAGCCCCATGTTCCGAAAGGGCATGCACCGCGTCGGCCGGACGAAGGAAAATAGTCCCAAGAAATTGAGCCCGAGCTCTGAGCAAGTTCTCCAGCTCCCTCAGGCTCACGAGGTAGCCAAGCCAAGGGCCCTCGGCGTCCTGGCCATAGAGCACGAAATCGCGGCCTTCTGCACTGTATCGCCAATATCCGTCTGGTCTGGAGGACGCTAAACAAGCCGCCTCCTGAGCCACTCCGAGCGTCTTGAGCAGAGCTTCTATACCAGGGTGCAGCACGACATGAAACGCGTCTCTCGGTTTGGTGCTGGGTTGGAGAACGACCGTCTCCAGCCCCTTTAGTTTGGCGATGATCGCGCTCGATAGGCCTGCAATACCGTCTCCGACAATGAGGACATCACTTTTCATGATATAAACAAGATCGGATCTAAGGAGATCCATGATCCAGCGTTGCGATGGGCGATACCATTTCCGGCGGCAATAATTTCGAGCAGGCTGCTAACATTCGCGACCCTGCGGCGATGGTCACCGGGTTTGGCAGAAGAGGCGTCTCGCGTGATAATCTTGAACCGGTACGCCGGACCTGAAAGCTCCCTGGACGTATCGGTTTGGATTTGTGCCAAATCTGTGTGCCCGTCAGGCACCTGCGTGAAAGACGCTAGAAGGAAGTTGGTGGCACCCAAGCTTGGATTTTGCGCCAAATAGCGCCGTACCTGAGCCGTTCTCAGGGCCCGGGTTACATAGTCATCAAATGTCACTGCAGCAATTTTGCGGATATCAAAGGCGTTGTTCAAAGAACTTTCGGTGTAATCGGCATAGTCTTTGTCGGGAAATTCCACGGTGCGGCCATCGTTGGACAGGGTTATCCCATCAATACCGTCCCAGGCAGCGCCGTGTGTCATCTCCTCATCAACCATCGGGACAACCGAGTCGCGGGTTGGCTCATAGGTCCGTGTGGTATCTGGTGCGGCGGCAGGCCAAAAGGCACTTAAAGCGGCACAAAGCTTAGAGTCTTCTGGAAAAGGACTCCCCAAGCCATAGGCTGCGAGGTGTCTGCGGCCTTCTGTGGCATCAGAAGAGATAGCCCAGCCTGGCGCAAAGATGCCTGCAGCTGCATCCGGCATCGTCGAGCAACGTTCGACATCCGACAGCTTAAATTCGGTGGCGGCAGAGCGTGTTGAATCCGGCACCGCAATGAGCGCGCTTATTGTTTCCTCCGTACCATCATCTTCAGAACGTGCAAACGGGTGGCGTCCTGCAGTGTCAATCGCCGGGTTTGCGGGCAATCGGATTGCCGAAAGCGGCGCAAGTTGGCTTTCCCATCTTATGAAATCTGCCAGGTCAGGGTCACTTTCCCGCAAATTGCGCTGCCATATCTGGACTTGCCGCTGATCGACCTTTGGATAGAAGTCAGGAGCAGCGATGACGCTGTGTCCTGCCTTAATATCGAAGGCGCGCGAAAGCCCGGTACCAGTCAGGGTGATATAACCCGCACCGGTGAAGTCCACGTAGTGAACGGCGTCGTAGCCAGCCGTTTCAATCTTATCTATTAGGCCCGCTTCGTCATTCAGGGAGACGACGCCTCCGTTTTCGTCAAGAACATGCCGGATATGCACGTACTCTGGGGCAGGTCTGTTTCCACCGGTCCCGAAATTACGCATTTCCAGGCTGCTCCAGAACAATTTGACAGCACCTGAAGGCGTTGATTTTGACTTTGGAACCTTGAAAGTTACCGGTACTCCGGCTGCGTTTCTTGCAATGTCGATAAGGCGCGGATGTGAAACCGGCACGATCACTGCAGGTGGCAAGCTGGCATCGTTCGACAGATTGGCCAGACCCTCGGTGAACCTAAACGGGCTGGCGCTTAGATCGTCTGTCCCGACGCGCGAAACTTCGCCAATCGAATGCAGGAACTTATGGATCCGCGCGATCTTTGTGTTTTCGTGATGAGCCAGCCACTGCAAGGAAACGGTTTCACCAACCAAACATTCCTGACCGTCAAAGAGTTTGTGTATCGGTGTCCAGAAGAGCTGATTGATATCTTCTGCAACTGGGGTTGCCGGGCCGATGCCGGCCGCACTCAGCACTTGTGTCCGGTCCGGACGCACCTTTGTACAAAGGTAAGCGTTCCATGTTGAAGGCACTGAGTGAATGCCGATTTGATCGGATGCAGGCCAGTGGCCCCGTGCCTTTGCGTTGTAGTTGGGGGGCAGCGTGCCCGCCCTTGCGATGCCCGTGCGCGAAAAAACCTGATCTGCCTGTCCGCCATGCACGCTGTCCGATGCAGAACGGTATTCTGTAGACAGAACGACGATAGCTATTTCCCCATCCACAGGGCCACTGAAATGACTCTGTGTTTGGCGGGCAAGATCCTCAACGTCTTCGAAACTCAGGGCCGCTGCTGCATATATATAGTTTTCAATAGCGTCTAGGTCAGCAAGGGATGGATAGGCAGACAGGGCTCCAACTGGGCTACTGTGAACCTCGGGACTTGCAAGGGCATGAAAGAGTAGACTTCGGGCCGGGGATCCCGGCTCGACAGCTCGTGAACACGCAGGCGACAAGTCTTTGAATCCAGGTATGGACCGATCTATGTTTTGTAACGGCCGGGTGAGCTCGTCTGCCAAGTTTTGCGCATTTAAATCAAGACCATGCGCGGCCATTAAATCTGCCCAGCCATGTGATGCAAGTCGGTGCAATATTTCGGAAACTGAATTGATTAGCATTGGCAATCTCCTGGTTCGAATAGGGGGTAAAAATGATTTATTATTCTGAAAATTTACTTCACCCTAGGATAGAGCTAAATGTTCAAAATGCAACATTGTAATGTGTGCGGTGCAGAGCGCGGGCATTGGCAAGTATATGGCCACAGATTATTTGTTGCGATGCACTGAATTGGTAGAGCGGTTCAGTGAATAGCGCCAAGTCTGATCGTTGATAAAGGGCATTTGTTCGGGTTTCTTGCTTGGCTCTCTGGGGTTATCCAGTTCAATTCGCTGAGAATTTTCATGCCTAGGGTACAGGTGGGCCATTCGTTTACTAAAGTCAGGCCCCATTGATCCTGCGTCTTTGACACGCGAAAGGCGATGCAGTAGCGGTTTTGAACGCGCAGGGACGGGCAGGGGCAATCCCAAGCCGTCAAACCCGCTGCTTTGCAGCGGTACGCGCGTCCAAAGGGTTGGGCTGTCTCCTCCCCTGATAGGTGTCGTAGATAGTTGAATTAAATAACTACTTGTTTGGGTTTGAGCTTTCCCAGGACGAATCCGAGTCAGCCAGAGATGTAGGATTAAAGGGTCTTGATCCTTCAGTGAGCGACGGTGATTTAGTGTCAGACTGTTCGTCAATATATTAAGATGTTGTGATGATAATGTATTGAGTTAAAGGGAGTTTTGAGAGGTGGATGGAAATGTCGAATAGGGTGCTGCAGGTCTTGTGAAAATCGGACGCAGTTTTTAGTTTGCCGCTTGAAGCTTCAATTCTGGCTGCAAAAACAATACCGCTGCCGAGAAATCGGAAGTGGCATTGTTGTTTCAGGGATTGGGAGCCGCAGTCGCTCAAATCCTGTTTGCGAAGAAGATAAAAAGTTTGTCGGATAGGTCTCGAAATTTCTATGAGGCTCATCCGTGGAGCTCAGGCCTCAAGCGTAGTCACGAATGACGCCACTAAGATCCTGGCACCGTTTTTGACCTTCAGATGGTTTTACTTAAGGTAGCTTTGAAAGCTGAAATGATTCAGCAATCAACGAATTGACCAGCCTGGCCACGGCTCCACTTTGTGAAAGTTTCTGCTCCCCTAAATGAAACGAAGATCAGCTTGGGACTGCCTAACCCTTCGCATGGAGAGGCTGACAAACATGTGAAAATAAGATGGGACTATTCCGATATCCTGATGGTGCTTGTCGCAGGGGCTGATGAATGGATTGAGCCTCCCCTCTTGTCCAAATCCCCTGCGAGAATTTTTCGAACTACCGGAATGGTTGAGGGTCTGTTTTTTCTAACCCTCCTATCCATCGTAGCTCCCCTTCACCCGCGCCTTGGTTGGATCAAAGTGAGGAAACGCGACGATGCGTGCCCGCAGTCGTTTTTGCAGCCCGTCCAGCTGACCAATTTCGATCTCGGTTCCGATCTCGGCGTGGGTTGTGGCCACCCGTCCCAAAGCAATCACTTTTCCCAGAATTGGCGACTTCATGGCACTGGTGATTTCTCCGACCTGCGCGCGTCCGACCCGGATGCAATCCCCTGGAACCGGGATGGTGCCTCCCTCGACTTCAAACCCCACGAGCCTGCGGTGGGGATGCGCCTTTCGCTCTTCGATTGCTGCACGGCCGACAAAATCATCCTCCTTTGATTTCAGCGGTACAGTAAAGCCAATGCCCGCTTCAAAGGGGTCGGTCTGGTCGTCAAATTCGGACCCTGCAAAGATCAACCCGCCTTCGATCCGCAACATATCAAGAGCCGCCAAACCAAGTGGTGCAATGCCAAACTCCTGCCCGACTTCCCAGACCCGGTCAAAGATCTCAACCGCATCTTTGGGATGACAGAAAATCTCGTACCCCAGCTCTCCGGAGTATCCGGTCCGTGAAATCACCACCGAAGTGCCCGAAACATCACCGACGCGGGCAACGGTCAGGCGGAACCAGGGCAGCTCTTCGATTGTGGGCTGTTGCGGCGGCGTCCAGAAAATCCGGCTCAGGATGTCGCGGCTATGACGACCCTGGACTGCGATATTGTGCAACTGATCCGTCGAGTTTCGCACCCAGGCATTCAACCCGCGCGCCTTTGCCTGCTGCTGCAACCAAAGCCCACTGGTATCATTGCCGCCAATCCAGCGGAAATTGGTCTCACCCAGACGATAGACGGTGCCGTCATCGATCATCCCGCCGTGCTCGTAACACATGGCGGTATAGACCACTTGCCCGACACTCAGCTTTTTCATGTTTCTGGTCACGCAGGCCTGCATCAACTCTTCGGCGTCTGGACCGGTGACCTCGTATTTGCGCAGCGGGCTCAGATCCATCACCGCCACCCTGTCTCGACAGGCCCAATATTCGGCAATTGCACCATGATTGGTCATGGTGTTTGGCAGCCAGTAGCCATTGTATTCGACAAAATCGCGGGTATGACGCGCAAAACAGTCGTGAAACGCAGTTTTCTTGGTTTCTTCCACATCCGCCTCCGCAGATTTTCTATAGCCAACCGACCGAGAGAAATCCTCGGTCGCTTTATAGGTACGCACCTGAATGTCGGTGGGGGTCCAGCCATTGGCGGGATCAATGTCACAGGGACAGGCGGTACTGACGCAGACCAGATCGCTGAGCGCGCGCAGCAGCACATAGTCGCCGGGACGGGACCAGGGGTCATCCATGCCAATGGCATTTGTCTCATCCAACATGGTATTGAAAAAGAAGTTGATTGCAGGCCAACCACCGCGCGGTTTGATATCAAACTGCGCCAGATCCTTGTTCATGTTGTCAGAGCAATTGATATGGCCGGGATAGCCCAGATCCTCGTAGTAGCGGGCCGTACAGGCCAGGCCAAAGGTATCGTGACGCCCGCAGGTGTCTTGCACGATCTCAACCAGCGGCTCTTGGTCCACTGACCAGTATTTTGAGAAAATCCCCGGCGCAGGATAGAGGCTTCCCATCAGACTGCGGGTGGTTGTCGGGTCGATTTCCCGCTCGATCCCCTTGTCCAAGGCACGCAGGCTGAAGGCCTGAAAGTCCGAACATTCCCGCCCTTTCACGTCGAGCACCTGAATGTATTGCCCGGCCTTGACCTCATAGGTCTGCGCGTTGCCCGGTTGGATGTTGTGATCCTGAAGCGGATCGGCCAGCGGCTCTGGCGCCGCAATCTCCGGCTTTAGCAGGCCAGATGCAGAGCGCTGGATGTAGAGAATGATTTCGGTCGGCGGATTCTGCTCTTCGGGCCGCATCGGGCCACCGGGGGCAGCAACGATCACCATGCCATCGCACTCGGCTGTGAAGGAGACCATGTCTCCCGCCTGCGAGCCCTCTTCAAAGGCGCGGATTGCATCGCCTTGCCCCAGATCGAACCCGGCCGTCTCCAGGGCGCGCAGCACCTTGGCACCAGAGCGAGATCCATTGGCGAGGGTGGCGATGATACCCTCTGGGCGACCGCGTCCCTCTGCGCCCAGCATCGCGGCATCAGAGCGGCGGTCCGGTGCGAAAAACACCATCTCTGCCCTCTGCATCCCGTCGCGATCCAATAGGGTGAGGGTATCGCCTTTGGAGATCGGCACCGCGCGCGAGCCAGCCCCCGGCACCGGATGGCGCTCAACCCCCTGCGGCAGGATCGGCAGCCCGGGCGCCAAGACGCCACGCCGCTCAAAGGGCAGCTCAAAAATCGGCTGTACATTCATTGCATTCTTCCCTGCTTCACTCCAGCCCCAGGGCGCGTTTTCGCCCCTCGGCCCAGGCGGTAATGGCCATGTCAAAGGTCAGAGCCATCAGCGACACATTCAGACCCAGGACAAAATTCTTGCCCAGTTCCGTCCCGGCCAGCGTGCGCTGCAGCTCTTGCCCCAAGTCCTGTGTGCCGATGAAGGCGGCGATGATGACCATGAAGAAGGCAAACATGATCGCCTGATTGAACCCCACTGCCATTGTTGGCAGCGCCAGCGGCAGTTGCACCGACAGCAGTTTCTGACGCCGGGTTGAGCCGGACATCTCAGCCGCTTCGGTCATCTCAGGGGGGACCGTGCGTAGGCCTTCAACGGTGTAGCGGGTCAATGGAACAGTGGCGAAGATCAGCACCGAGAACACCACCGCCACATCATTGACCCCAAACAGCATGATCGCCGGGATCAGATAGATGAAACTTGGGAAGGTCTGGGCCGTATCGCAGGCCAAGAGCACCCGGCGCGACCAGATTTCGGAGCGGGCCGCGAGAATGCCCAAGGGAATGCCGATCAATGTCGCCAGTGCCACCGCAGAGATCACCGCATAAAGCGTGATGATCGAGCGATCCCACCAGCCCGACAGGGCAACAATGGAGAAGAACACCGCGCCAAAGATCGCAGGTCTGCGCCCCCCTAGCCAGTAGCAGAATGCCACCACCATCAGGATGAAGGCCGGGGTGGGGATCGCCAACATGCCATTGCGGAACGGGATCAGGACTTTGACATTCAGGAACCAACGCAGCCATTCGGTCACGCCGCGAATGCCATCCAGCGCCAGAAAAGATTTGATAACCACGTCGATCTCTTTGCCCTGACTGAAATGTTGTTTGCGCCCGATACTGCCAAGGATTGGAAAAAGCTGCGCCAACAAGACAAATCCGACAAAGACTGCCAACCCCAGCAGTGGGATCCGGTGACGGACCCACCAGGGCGTGCCCTTTTCAAAATGTTGGGGCTGTTTCACCACCCAGGCCTTGGACATCCGATCCAGCGTCACCGCCAGCAGCACAATGGTCACGCCGATCTCAAACGAGCGGCCCAGTTTGAAGCTGCCCATCATCGCCAGCAATTTTGCGCCCAGCCCCGGCATGCCGATAAAGGCCGTCAGAACCACCATGGCGAGACAGAGCATGATCACCTGATTGACCCCAACCAGGATCTCGGTCCGCGCTGCGGGAATATAGACATGGCGCAGCATCTGCCACCGGGTGCAGCCGGACATCTTGCCCGCCTCAACCACCTCGTGGCTGACCTTCTTGAGGCCCAGCGTTGTCATCAGGATCATTGGCGGGATGGCAAAGATGATCGTAGCCACCGCGCCGGCCGTTGGACCTACTTTGAAAAAGATCACCGCAGGCAAGAGGTAAGTGAAAAACGGCAGGGTCTGCAATACGCTGAGGAAAGGCTTCAACACACGTTCAAACCAGCGGTACTTCCATGCAGCGATGCCCAGACACAGACCAACCACAAAGGCCAGGGGGGCGGCCACGACCAGCACCGACATCGTCTGCATCGCCATTTTCCATTGGCCAATCAAGGCAGTCCAGACACAGGTTCCGGCCCCCAGTGCTGCCAACCTCCAGCCCCCCAGCGCATAGCCGACAACAGCCGCGACCCCGGCCGTTGCGGACCATGGGATCGGCCCGAGATTTGGCCAACGCCGCTTGCCCTCCAGCAGATTGGCCGAGGTATCCAGCAAAAACTCTAGCGGACCTTCGGCAATAAAACGGGTGACATAGATCAGGCCCAAATCGTTTTGCACAAAGTCAAAGACCCGGTCCAGAAACAGGGCTGTTGGCGGGATGACTGCCTGCGGCAAACGGTGCAACCAAGCAGGCAGAATGCCAGCCAGCTGGGCCATAGTCAGCGCCAGGGCGAGCCCCAGCATCAGACGCAGGATTGTGGCCCGGGGGGCTGCAGAGCCCTGCGCCTTTGGGACCTCTGTGATGACGGAGGTCATCACGCCTCTCCCAGCAACAGATCAAGCGCCTTTTGGCGGTTCAACACCCCAGTGATTGCGCCTTGGTCATCCGCGATGGGCAAGGCCACGCGCGCATCATTGACCAATAGGCGCGCCAGGTCGTGGATGGTCGCGCTGCCATCAATTGCCTGACCTTCTACCGCTGTCCCATTCAGGGGGGCAGCCAATCCGCGGGCGCGCACCACACGCGCCTTGTCGATTTCCTTGGTGAATTTGGCGACATATTCGGTGGCCGGATTCATCACGATCCGGTCAGGGGTATCGCATTGCTCAACTGCGCCATCTTTCATGATGGCGATGCGATCTGCCAGTCGCAGGGCCTCGTCAAAATCATGGGTGATAAAGACGATGGTCTTGCCAAGCATCGCCTGCAGACGCAAAAACTCATCCTGCATTTCGCGACGGATCAGGGGGTCAAGCGCGCTGAACGGCTCGTCCAGAAACCAGATATCCGGCTCAATCGCCAGCGAACGGGCAATGCCGACACGCTGTTGCTGGCCGCCAGATAACTCCCGTGGAAAATAGTCTTCGCGCCCCTCAAGACCTACAAGGCGGATCACTTCCATGGCGCGGTCCCGGCGCGTATGCCGGTCCTGTCCTCGCATCTCCAGTGGAAAGGCCACATTGTCCAGAACCGTTCGGTGCGGCAGCAGCCCAAAAGACTGAAACACCATGCCCATCTTGTTGCGGCGCAGCTCGATCAGGTCCCGCTCATTGAGGGCCATGATGTCTTGGCCGTCGACCATGATCTGGCCGCCACTGATGTCATGGAGGCGAGAAAAACAACGCACCAGGGTGGATTTCCCTGACCCTGACAGCCCCATGATCACCAGCATTTCGCCACGGGCCACCTCGATCGAGACATCTTTGACCCCGGCGATATAGCCATCGGCCCGGATTTTCTCAAAGGTTCGTCCTGGCTGCATCCCTGCCAAGTATTTTTCCGGCGCAGGCCCGAACAGTTTCCAGACATTTTTGGCTGAGATCACGGGAGGAGTTTGGGGCATGAGTGTCTTCGCTATTGGGCCAAAGCGCGACCCATGCAAACTATCCGCAGGGTCGCGCTTCAGGACAAGTTGAGAGGGTGGATGTCAGCCTTTGCAGCTGGTTATCCAGGGTTCAACGACGGCCTGATTGGCGCTCAGCCACTCTTCGGCTGCCTCTTCCGGCTCCATCTCGTCGGTGTCGACCATTTTGGCCATCTCAGCGATTTGTGGGTTGGTGAAAGAGATGTTGGTCAGCGCGCAATAGGCGGCTGGCCATTTGTCTCGCATGCCGTCCCAGGCCGCCTTTTTCAGATAGCCGCTGGTGGGATTGCCGCAATCATATAGCGCGTCGGGGTTGGGCCCAACTGCAGGATCTTTGTCGCAGCCTTCCTCCCACACAGGGAAGTCGACAAACTCGCCGGGCCAGACTGCCTCGGCAAAGTTGGGCGTCCAGTTGAACACCACAACAGGGCGTTTGTCCGCCTCAGCGGAGCCAATTTCAGCCCAGAGCGCTGCGGCGGATCCGGCATTGATCACGGTGAAATTCATATCCAGCGCCTCGACACGTTCCTTGCCGTGTTTCAGCCAGTCAACCGGACCATCCAGGTATCTGCCTTTGTCGCCGGTCTCAGCCGTCGCAAACAGATGGGCGCAGTCATTCAAGGCCTTCCAGTCCGGCAGGCCGGGGCAGGCGTCCTTTGTCCACATCGGATACCACCAATCCTCGCGGGTGACCGCATCGTGATCGCCGGCATCGTGCAAACCGCCTTTTTCCAAAGCAGCGCGGTAGGAGGCCCCAAAGGCGCCTTCCCAGACTTCCATTTCAAGCGTCACATCCCCAAGGCGGACCGATTCATAGACCGCCTGACTGTCGGTGGTGACATATTCGACGTGATTGCCCATCTGTTCAAAGATCTGACCGACTACATTCGACATCACGATCTGGCTGGACCAGTTATGGATCGGAATGACGATGGGGTCGCTACTGTCACCCGCATGGGCGGCGGTGCTGGCACTCGCAACGAGGGTGGCAGCAGAAAGAAAAGCTGTGAGTTTCATAGTGGCTCCCTAGTGTGTTTTGTGGCGTAACCGCCGCGGGATTCTATCGACCCCGGCTGTGGGCATTGTGCATTCTTTCCGCTTCAAACCAGCACAGAGATTTGATTGGCCCAGGCTAAAGAAATTAGAGGCAAACGGTGATTTATGTGCTTTAATCAATCCGTTGGGATTTCACGCCATCTTACCGTTGTGAAAAAAATTTCCCCGTGAATGAAATTTTGACCGGTTCTGGACCATCTGGAGTTTCTTTTTATCATGCCGAGTAAACGGAAAGTCTTGCCGCCATTGGACTATCTTTTGGCCTTTGAATCCGCGGCCAAAGCCTGCAGCTTTGCCCGTGCCAGCGAAGATCTGAACATTTCCGAGACAGCCATAAGCCGCAAAGTGCGCCTGCTGGAACAGCACTATGATGTGCCTCTGTTCGTGCGGGGCAATCGCTCCATCACGCTGACTCAACATGGGACGACACTGCTGGCGTCGGTAACGCAGTCGATTGATATCCTGCGCGAGGCCAGCCGGGATATCTTTGCCAACCATCAGGCAAACACAATCAATCTGGCGGCGACAAATTCGGTCGCGGCCCTTTGGTTGATGCCACGTCTGCGCAAATTCAACCGCTCCAATGCCAGGGTGAAGATCAGCCTTGTCGCCTCGGACAGTGATGCAGAATGCCTGGCAAACGAGATGGACCTGTCTATCTTGCGAGGTGATGGCAGCTGGCCCGGATATGAGGCGCAGCTGTTGTTTGGGGAAACCGTGTTTCCTGTGTGCAGCCCAGGCTATCTGGCCCGGCAAAATCACGCGCCCAAAATCAGCGAGCTGCCGGATCTCGACCTTATTGAGGTTACCAGCAGCCACGCCGAATGGATGACTTGGAAGACCTGGTTCAGCCATCAGGAGGTTGCTGACCCACCGCTGGACCGTGCCGTCGCCTTCAATACTTATCCTCTTGCCATTCAGGCGGCACTGGATGGGTTTGGCGTCGTCCTGGGCTGGGGCCACCTGGTGGATCATTTGCTGGCTTCGGGTGAACTGGTCCGTCCAACCGGCGAGGCTGCGGTGCGCACTCAGTCGGGGTATTACCTGCTGACCAACAAGAGCCACAAGGGCTTTCCTGAACGGCAGATCGTAAAGGACTGGCTGGTTGAACAAAGCGCACAACGAAAACGCTATGGCTAGATCGCTTGGTCTGCTTTCAGGATAACACGGGCCTCAGAATTCAAAGCGCCAGCGCTGCTGCAGACACTGCCATATAGAGCCGTTTTTCTTCTCCGCCACACTATTCTGTGGCTGTAGGCCAATGTCACCGACCGGGCCCATAGGGACGAGTGTCACGCCGTGCGCGATACCTACTGCTGGCTGTCGAGGTCAAACCTGCATCCACACTGATGAGTGTCAGTGGGGTCACCCGACCAGAATTTCTGGCCGAGGTCGAAGCCTGTGTCTGCGGCAGCTAAGACGGCGCGTCCCCTGCCTGCGCCTATGCTATCACCTGAAGCTGGGTGATTTTGCGGCCTTTGGTCAGGCCCTGAACCTTGTTAACGATGGCCGCGGCATCGATGCCAAAATGCTGGTAGAGGTCGGCAATGCTGCCGGTCTGGCCAAAATGTTCAACACCCAAGGGGATTGTCTGATGTCCTTGGACGCTGC
This sequence comes from Roseobacter sp., assembly GCA_015665415.1. GTDB lineage: Bacteria > Pseudomonadota > Alphaproteobacteria > Rhodobacterales > Rhodobacteraceae > Pseudophaeobacter. The sequence goes on along the minus strand of JADFAE010000010.1, from coordinate 484,345 downwards.
CCAGCCATGACAGGGTGGCTGGGTGGCCGTCGATCACTGTTACAATACGGCAATGGGATGGCAGATCCTGCAGCAGCGCTTCGATATGGCTGTGTGCGTCCGCGGTGCCACGGCTGCGGGCCCGCTGAGCAGCGGTCCAGCCTGCGTTCAGGCGATCGGCTGAGGTCACGGCCAGCACGCCGATATCGCGACGTCCCTCGGCCAAAAGGCCAGCTGCCTTGATCGCTTCTGGAGCGACCGCGCCCTGGTAGGCAATCACCACCTCGCAATTCGGCCCCGGTGGGCGCAACCAATAGGCGCCGTCAATGGTGCCCTGGCGAAAGCGATCATCCAGTCGCGGGCCGGGCTGTTCGATCGGGTTGGTCGTCAGCCGCAAATAGACCGAGCCGCCGGTCTCGTCGCGCAGCCAGGTGCGCTCATCCGGATCACCCTCGCCATCGCGCTGCAGATAGTCAAAGGCCCATTCCATGATCACCGCCAGCTCGTCGGCAAAGGCGGGCTCAAAGGCGGCCAGCCCATCCTGGCTCATGCCGATCAGAGGCGTGCCGATGGACTGATGCGCCCCGCCTTCAGGCGCCAGCGTCACCCCGGACGGTGTGCCCACGATCATAAAGCGGGCATCCTGGTAACAAGCGTAGTTCAGCGCATCGAGGCCCCGGGCCACAAAGGGGTCATACACAGTGCCAATGGGGATCAGCCTTTTGCCGAACAGCGAATGCGACAGGCCAGCCGCGCCCAGCAGCAGGAACAGGTTCATCTCGGCGATGCCCAATTCGATATGCTGCCCATTGGGCGTGAACTCCCATTTGGCGGTCGATGGGATCCGGTGCTCGATAAAGGCATCGGCCTGCGCGCGGCGGGCAAACAATTTGCGCCGATTGACCCAAGGCCCCAGATTGGTGGTGCCCGTGACATCCGGCGAGGTGGTGACGATCCGCTCGGCCAGGTCGCTGTCCCCTTTGGACAGGTCATCAAGGACCTTGCCAAAGGCCATCTGGGTCGAGATCTCCCGATCCGAGCTGAGGCAAATCGCGGGCACGTCCAGCTTGTCGTCATTGTAGCGGCGGCGACCTTTGGCAAAGAACGGCGCATCGGCAAGAAAGGCCTGCAGCGCTTGCGTATCCTGAACCGTGGCCAGGGGCTCCCATTCCTGTCCCGCACCAACCCCCATGTGGTCCTGCCAGGCGGCAAACTGGGTCTTGTTCATCAGACCGCCGTGGTTGTCCTTGTGACCTGCGATCGGAGTGCCCCAGCCTTTGATGGTATAGGCCAGGAAGCAGACCGGGCGGTCGTGGTCGATCGCGGCAAAGGTGTCGGCCATGGTCGAAACACAGTTGCCGCCAAGGTTTTCCATCAGCTCGGCCAGCTCTGTATCACTGCGGGACTCGATCAGCGCCGAGACCTCACCCTGATCGCCCAGATCCTGAAGCAGGCGGTTACGCCAGACCGCGCCCCCCATGAAAGTCAGCGCCGAATAGTCCTGGTTCGAACAGCTGTCGATCCAATTGCGGAGCGCTTCACCGCCAGGTTCGGCAAAGGCGGCCCGTTGCAAGGCCCCGTATTTTACCCGCACAACATCCCAGCCAAAGGCGTCAAAAATTTTCTCTACCCGCTCAAACAGGCCTTCGCGCACGATCCCATCCAGCGACTGGCGATTGTAGTCGACCACCCACCAGGTATTGCGCAGATCGTTTTTCCAGCCTTCCTGCAGCGCCTCGTAGATATTGCCCTCGTCCATTTCGGCGTCGCCCACCAACGCCACCATCCGGCCAAGATCCCGATCGCCGCCCCAGCTCTTGGCCTTGATGTAATCCTGTACCAGCGAGGCAAAGGAGGTTATCGCCACGCCGAGCCCAACGGAACCGGTGGAAAAATCCACGTCGTCGATATCCTTGGTCCGCGAGGGGTAGCTTTGCACGCCGTCAAAGCCGCGAAAATTTTCCATCTTTTTGCGTGTCTGATTGCCCATCAAATACTGAATGGCGTGGAAGATGGGAGAGGCATGTGGTTTGACTGCCACCCGATCCTGCGGCTTTAGCGCCGAGAAATAAAGCGCTGTCATGATCGACACCATTGAGGCCGACGAGGCCTGGTGGCCGCCCACCTTGATACCATCTGCCTTGGGGCGGACATGATTTGCGTGATGGATCATCCAATGCGACAGCCACAACAACCGCTGTTCAATGGTTTTCAGGTGAATGAGATCGGTCGTGGCTTTGGTCATGGCAGCTCTTGTCAGCCCTCTGCAAAGGATCGCCGGTAGTGGCGTGTTTTGGTTGTCCTGAGCTTAGCGCGCAGCGGAGCAGTGTGTCCTGCTGAATGCAGCCTCTTCTCGGGGGGTATTCGGCATGGTATGCGGTGAAATCGAGCTTCAAGGGAATAAAATGCCAAAAATGGATCTGGACGCAGTTGATGTGAGAATTCTGCGCGAGCTGCAGGCAGATTCGCGACTGAGCAATGTTGAACTGGCGGGCCGGGTCGGGCTGTCAGCCTCCCCTTGCTTGGCTCGGGTCCGGGCCCTGACCACTTCGGGATTGATAAAACGCCATGTGACGCTGCTGGATCCACAGCTGCTGGGATTGAACCTGACAGTCTTTGTCAATGTCTCTCTGATCAACCAATCCGAACCGGTTCTGCAGGCCTTCCAGGCTGCTATCGACACCTGTTCCGAGGTTATGGAATGCTATCTGATGACCGGAGATTCTGACTATTTGCTCCGGGTGATCGTCGCCGATGTACAGGAGCTGCGGGCGTTCATCCTAAATCGCCTGACCACAATAGAAGCGGTTTCGGGGATACGGTCGTCGATCGCGCTGGATCAGGTGAAATATGAGACGGCGCTGCCAATCAAGGATGTGGAGTGATCCCTCTCTTCTCCAGGCCCTGGACGGCTGTCTGATCGGGGCAAGGGCTGCATGAAGACCAAGCGTTAGTTGGCTCCCCAGGGAGCGTGAAGCCCCTTGGTTCAGGGTTTGTGCCCAGCGTTATGCTCTTGTGGCGACAGGGGTAGGCCGCTTGGTTTTGGCTGCGGGCTTGTGAAAGATTCCTCAGGACGTGAAGGCCAACCCGGCTAGGACGTTCAGCCAGAGTTACAATTTTGGCGACAAATGAAGGTGCTGGACTCTGCCATAAATGGCTGTTTCATAGGCTTGACTTTGATGCGGACCAGCGGCGCCGGGTGTCCTGGGATATGACCGCAGGTCACCGGAGCGGTAAAATTACCAGGATAGGAATAGGCAATGACCAAAATCATCTGGATGTCGGATCCCCATTTTCAAAATCAGGGCACCATTGGCGGATTGGATCCTCGCAAGCGGCTTGGCGCTGCCATTGAACATGCCAATACCCATCACGGGGATGCTGATTTTGCCATTCTGTCGGGGGATCTGGTGGGCGATGATATCGAAGGTGATTACAGCGAATTGGCACGCTATCTCGCCAGGTCTGGGATGGCGATCCATTCAATGATGGGAAACAACGATGACCGGCAGGGGCTGCGCGCAAAACTGCCGCTGCCGCAGGGGACGATGGCAGAGTTCATCCAATATGCGATCGAAACGCCGCAAGGGATGATGATCTGCCTGGATACGCATAAACCGGGATCGCATGCCGGGGCATTTTGTGCTGCGCGACAGGATTGGCTGGAGCAGACTCTGCGCCGCGCAGGCGATACGCCCGCCTATATTTTCATGCATCACCCGCCTCTGGCCCTGGGCCTGCCCAAGCAGGATGAAATCATGCTCGAGGACAGCGCCGCCTTTCTGGATCTGATTGGCCGCCATGCTAACGTCAAACATCTGTTTATGGGGCATGTGCATCGGCCGACCTGTGGCAGTATTCGCGGCATTCCCTTTGCAACCATCGGGGCCTTGTCTTTTCAGGCCCCTGCGCCGCGTCCGGCTTGGGATTGGGAAAGCTTTGAACCGGCACCGGAAGCCCCTCATTACGCGGTTGTGGAATTTACAAACGACAGTGTTGTGCTGCAGTTTACCCAGTTCTGCAGCGTTGATTTTGCGGTTACGGAATGAGCAGGCAAGCCCGGTGACAGGCGCGGCCTTCTAGTCCCTGTTCAAACCCTCTCGGGCTTTGGCACGGGCTAATCGGCCTGCCTGGGCGGGACATTGGCTGTATAGGGGCGCAGGCTCTCGACAAAAGTGTCGACAAAATCCAGCGATAGCAGGGAGCGGCTGCCAGAGGCCGGGCGCAGGATCGACAGCCAGTGCACCAGTTCCGGATCAAAGGGGCGCGTTTCCATATCCGCTGACTTGAACTGCTCTGCATCCAACATACTGACTACCGAAACGCCCTGACCCTGAGCAACCATGATACAGGCGGTGGAAAACTGCCGGACCTCCACCCAGGAGTTCATCAAGACGCCATGGTCCGAAAAACACCGGGCCAGGCTGGTGAAAAACGGGCTGTCCTTGCGGGCATGGATGATTTTCTCGTCCACCAGGTCGAGCGGCGAGATACGCTCTAGCGCGGACAGGCGGTGACCTTTGGGAAAGATGCAGACCGTTTTGATGGCGATGTCGAGGTGTTCGACAGCCGGATGACCGGAAAACCGCTCTGAGATCCCGCAATCATATTGCTCGCCAATGATCCATTCCAGAATGCGTTCGGGGCGGTCGGGTTCCAGTGTCAGGTTCACGCCGGGTCTTTGTTGCAGGAACTGCGCCAGCAGCTGGGGCAGGTGCGAGCTGGCAAAGCCCGGCAGGCAGGCAATGCGCAGATGTCCCGCTGTGCGATCCGTCAAATCGCGGTTCAGCTCTTCAAGGTGGCGCAGACTGTCAAAGACGCGGCCGACTTCGGACAGCAGGTAACGTGCCTCGCTGGTGGGAATCAGCCTGCCATCTTTGCGTTGAAACAGCTCGATTGCGACCGAGTTTGAGAAGTCCGACAGCAGGCGGCTGGTTGCGGGTTGAGAAATTCCCAATGTTTTCGCGGCGCGGGTGACCGATCCAGTCTGGGCAATGGCCTGAAAGGCCTCAAGCTGTCTGAGTTTGAATTTCAATGGCTTAGCATCCAGATCTGTGGTTTATCAGATCATTTCATAACATTGTATTATGTCAACTGTCAAAAAACTTTAACTTGCATTATGTTTTTTCCCTGCCCAATCTTTGCGCATCAAACGAACGGGGAGACAAAAATGTCTGTAAAAACACTCTTCTGCAGCACCGCCATTCTGGCTGCGACCGCGACCACGGCCTTTGCTGAAACTGAGGTCCAGTGGTGGCATGCGATGGGCGGGGCCAATGGTGAACGCGTCAACAAGATTGCCGAAGACTTCAATGCCTCGCAGGACGCCTACAAGGTGGTTCCAGTCTACAAGGGCAATTATACCGAAACCATGACAGCCGCGATTGCGGCCTTCCGGGCCAAGGAACACCCGCAGATCGTTCAGGTCTTTGAAGTCGGCACCGCAACCATGATGGCGGCCGAAGGCGCGATCTATCCGGTTGAGCAACTGATGAAGGATGCTGGTGAACCCTTTGACGGTGATGCCTTCCTGCCTGCGGTTGTCTCTTACTACCAGACCCCGGAAGGCGAGTTGCTGTCGATGCCCTTCAACAGCTCCACCCCGGTCATGTGGTACAACCGGGATGCCATCGAGGCGGCCGGTGCAAAAGTTCCTGAAACCTGGGATGACGTGAAAGAGACTGCTCAGAAACTGGTCGACAACGGGATGGATTGCGGCGTGTCCTTTGGTTGGCAGTCTTGGGTCATGCTTGAAAACTACTCGGCTTGGCACAACCTCGAACTGGGCAGCAAAGAGAACGGGTTTGCGGGTTTTGACACCGAATTCACCTTTAACAATGATGCAGTTGCCGCCCGTCTGGATGACATCGCCTCGATGTCCGAAGGCAATCTGTTCAAATATGGCGGTCGTCGCGGCGACAGCCTGCCGATGTTCACCAATGGTGAATGCGGCATGTGGATGAACTCCTCTGCTTATTATGGCTCGATCAAGTCCCAGGCCGGGTTTGAGTTTGGTCAAGCCATGCTGCCTTTGGACACCTCGGTCGCGGATGCGCCGCAAAACTCGATCATTGGCGGTGCCACGCTTTGGGTACTGGGGGGACATGAGGACGAAGAGTACAAGGGCACCGCGCAGTTCCTGACTTATCTGTCTTCGCCCGAAGTCCAGGCTTGGTGGCACCAGGAGACCGGCTATGTTCCGATCACCACAGCGGCCTATGAGCTGTCCAAGGAACAGGGGTTTTATGACAGCAACCCCGGCACCGATACAGCGATCAAACAGCTGAGCCTGAACACGCCAACTCCGAACAGCCGTGGCCTGCGCTTTGGCAATTTTGTTCAGGTGCGTGACGTGATCAACGAAGAGATGGAAGCGCTTTGGGCCGGTGACAAATCCGCCGATGAAGCCCTGAGTGCAGCGGTTGAGCGTGGCAATACCCTGCTGCGCAAGTTCGAGCGTTCCGCCAAGTAAGATCTGACCACACAAAAGACCATGCCGCCCAGTTTGGGGCGGCATGGTCACGTTCTACAGAGGCTCTCCATGCTCAAACGTGTCCATTTTCCCACCTCGCCGCTGCCCTATCTGCTGGTCGCGCCGCAGTTGGCCATTACCCTGGTCTTTTTTATCTGGCCCGCCAGTCAGGCGATGTATCAATCCTTTCTGATCGAAGACGCCTTTGGCCTTGGGTCAGAATTTGTCTGGTTTGAGAATTTCCAGATGCTGTGGGAAGATCAGCATTATCTTGATGCCTTCCTGCGCACAGCGGTCTTTTCTACGCTGGTGGCGGCGCTCTCGATGGGGGTCGCACTGATCCTTGCCGGGTTTGCACAGCGGGTTGTGCAGGGGGCTATGGTTTACCGCACCCTGCTGATCTGGCCCTATGCGGTGGCACCGGTGCTGGCGGGGGCGCTCTGGGTGTTCATGTTCAACCCGACGCTGGGGATCTTTCCCTATTTCCTCGAGTTTTTTGACATCGACTGGAACCATTATCTGAATGGCAATCAGGCGATGGGGCTGGTTATTCTGGCCGCGGCCTGGAAGCAGGTGGCCTATAATTTCCTGTTCTACCTTGCCGCCATGCAGTCGATTCCCAAAAGCGTCATCGAGGCCGCTGCCATCGATGGTGCCGGGCCGGGCCGGCGGTTTTTCACCATCATCCTGCCGCTGGTTTCGCCTACGACCTTCTTCCTGCTGGTGATCAATATGGTCTACGCCTTTTTTGAGACCTTCGGCATCATCCACGCGGTGACCCAAGGGGGGCCGGGCAGCTCAACCACCATCCTGGTCTACAAAGTATTCAACGATGGCTTTGTCGGGCTTGATCTGGGGGGCTCTGCTGCGCAGTCCGTGGTCCTGATGGTGTTGGTGATTGCCATGACCGTTGTCCAATTCCGCTATGTTGAAAGAAAGGTGGAATACTGATGGTTGAAAATCGTCCACTCACCTCTGTGTTGACCCATGTGATCCTGGTTCTGGGGGTGATCGCCATCGCGCTGCCGATCTGGATTACCTTTGTCGCCGCCACTCATGATGAGCTGCGTATGAACCAGGCCCCGCTGCCGCTCTGGCCGGGCAGCTACCTGTGGCAGAACCTCAAACAGACACTGTTTGGCGCCGGACTTAGCGGGTCTGAAACCGCGCCGGTTTGGCTGATGCTGCTCAACAGTCTGGCCATGGCGATGATGATTTCGCTGGGCAAGATTGCAATCTCGCTGTTGTCGGCTTTTGCCATCGTCTATTTCAGGTTCCCGTTCCGGATGACCTGTTTCTGGATGATCTTCATCACCCTGATGTTGCCGGTTGAGGTGCGGATCCTGCCCACTTTCGAAGTGGTGGCCAATCTTGGACTGCTCAACAGCTATTGGGGGCTGTCGATCCCGTTGATTGCCTCCGCTACGGCGACTTTTATGTTCCGTCAGGTGTTTCTGACGGTGCCGGATGAGATGCTGGAGAGCGCGCGGATTGATGGGGCGGGACCGATGCGGTTCTTCTGGGATATCCTGTTGCCGCTGTCGCGGACGAACATCGCGGCGCTGTTTGTGATCCTCTTCATCTTTGGCTGGAACCAATATCTGTGGCCGCTTTTGATCACCACGGATACCTCGATGACGACCATCGTGATGTCGATCAAACAGATGCTGGAGGCCGCCGAGCAGAGCCCGCAATGGAATATCATCATGACGACTGCGCTGCTGGCGATGATCCCGCCGATCTTTGTCGTCATCTCGATGCAAAAGCTCTTTGTGCAGGGCTTGACGGAAACCGATAAATAGGACGCCCCTCAATGGCCGAAATACACCTAACCGATCTGACCAAATCCTACGGTCCCACCGAAGTTCTGCACCATGTCGAGGGCGCGATCAAAGATGGCGAATTCATCGTCATCGTTGGTCCCTCCGGCTGCGGCAAGTCGACTTTGTTGCGCATGGTTGCCGGGCTCGAGAGCGTGACCTCCGGCGAGATCCGCATCGGCGATCGCCGGGTCAACGAACTGGAACCCTCGGCGCGTGACATCGCCATGGTATTCCAGAACTACGCTCTTTATCCGCATATGAGCGTGCGCGAAAACATGGCCTATGGGCTCAAGATCCGCAAACTTGCCAAGGCAGAGATCAACCGGCGAGTGGAAGAGGCAGCCGATATCCTGGAGATCGGCCCGTATCTGGACCGCAAACCGCGGCAGCTGTCCGGTGGCCAGCGCCAGCGAGTCGCCATGGGCCGGGCCATCGTGCGCGATCCACAGGTCTTTCTGTTCGACGAGCCCTTGTCGAATCTTGATGCCAAACTGCGGGTGCAGATGCGCCTCGAAATCCGCAAACTGCAACAGCGCCTTGGGGTGACCTCGATCTATGTGACCCATGATCAGGTCGAAGCCATGACCCTGGGGGATCGTCTGATGGTTCTGAATGGCGGTTATGTCGAACAATTTGGCACCCCGATCGAGCTTTATGACCGGCCCGCCTCGGTCTTTGTTGCCGGTTTCATAGGCAGCCCAGCGATGAACTTTCTCCCGGCCACAACCGGCCCGGATGGGGTGACGCTGCCAACCGGTGGAACGATTGCGGCACCACAGGTCCAACTGGACTCGGTTCTGCTGGGCATTCGTCCGGAGCACCTGCTGCCAGACGAGGCCGGGGAAATCACCATTGTCGTCGATATGGTCGAACAGCTCGGGGCCAATTCCCTGCTGCATGGCACACTGGGCGGCACCGATCATGCCATGGTGGCCTCGGTTGCCGGCCATGTGAGCGCGGCCAGGGGGGCGCAGTACCGTTTCTCTGTTGCGCCAGAGCAGCTGCATCTGTTTGACCCCAAAACCCAAAAGCGATTGGACGCCTGATGCAGCACCCACAAGTGGAGGCCTTTGCGGGCCAGGAGGGGCTTATCCGTGTTGTCGGTCACCGGGGGGCTCGCGGGCTCATGCCGGAAAACACCCTGGAGGGTTTTGGCTTTACCTTGGCCTGTGGCGTGCGCTTGCTGGAATTCGATGTGGTGATGACCCGCGACAACGTGCCCGTGATCACCCATAACCACCGTCTGACGGGCTCTATCGTACGCGACCGCGAAGGCGCATGGCTGCGCGGCGCAGAGCCCAAGGTCTCGGATCTGGATTGGGCCGATCTGTCCCAGCTGGATGTCGGGGGGCTGGATGGCAGCAGCGCCTATGGGCAGCGCTTTCCCGATCAGGCGTTTCTGTCAGGGGTAGGTATCCCGCGGCTGCGGGACCTGTGTCGCCTGGTTGCGCAGCCAGAGTATGAAGATGTGCATCTGATGCTGGAGATCAAATCGGACCCGGACAAGATGAAGGACGCTCAGGTCCGGGCAGGCATTGTTGCGGCGGTGGTGGCGGAGCTGCGCAAAATGGGGCTGACGGAGCGCACTTTGATGCATAGTTTTGATTGGAACCTACTGGCAGAATGTTCTGCCCAGGCTCCGGAAATGCCGACCTCCTACCTTACCCAACTACCTGAAAATGCGGATGATATCGGCGAGGACAGCGCCACCAATGCCAGCCCGGAGCTGACGGTGGACAATCCACCTGATCTGATCTGCGCGGCCGGGGGTGCGCTGTGGTGCCCCTATTACCTGGATGTCACCGCCCAGGCGGTGGCGCGCGCCCAGACATTGGGGTTGCGGGTGGCGGTCTGGACCGTGAACGAGGTGGCGGAGATCGACCGGATGATTGCCCTGGGTGTGGATGCAATTATCACCGATTTTCCGGGCCGGGTGCAGCATCGCCTTTTGGCCCATGGGCTTGGCTGGGCGGGCTAGGCGGCTCGGGGGGGAGAGCTCCCCCCAATTCGTTTTTGCGGTTCAGACGGATCGGGTGATGCCACCGTCGACGCGGATGTTCTGTCCGGTGATATAGGCACCGCCCTCGGAGGCGAGAAAGGCCACAGTGGCGGCTATCTCATCGTAGGAGCTGCCATAGCGTTGCATTGGGATACGTGCCTTCCACTCCGGGTTCTCTGGCAGACTGTCGATAAATCCAGGCAACACATTGTTCATGCGGACATTGTCGGCGGCATATTTATCAGAAAACAGCTTGGTATAGGCCGCCAGTCCGGCCCGCATGACGCCAGATGTCGGAAAGACCGGATCGGGCTCAAAGGCAGCGAAAGTCGAGATATTGATGATGCTGCCGGATTTCTGCTCGATCATCAGGGGGGCGACCAGCCGGGTGGCGCGCACGGTGTTGAGGAAATAGACTTCCATGCCCTCGTGCCAGTCGGCGTCACTAATCTCGAGGATGGGCGCGCGGGGGCCATGACCGGCTGAATTCACCAGAACATCGACGCGGCCCCATTTCGCCAGGGTGGTATCGACAAGCTCTTGCAGATCGGCCTCTGACCTGTTGGACCCGGTGACCCCGATCCCACCGAGCTCTTCTGCCAGGGCTTTACCCTTGCCGGAGGACGACAGAATTGCCACCTCAAAGCCATCTGCGGCCAGACGCCGGGCGCTATCAGCCCCCATGCCGCTGCCGCCGGCGGTGATGAGGGCTACTTTCTTTTTGGTCATGTCGAATCCTCTGGGAAAGCTGAACTCTGATGGATCCAATATGGGCGAGGATCTGGAGTTTGACCAAACATCAATTCTGTCATACGGCTGTAGAAAAACTATAGTCTGAACAGGTGAGATATGCGTGCGCTACCGCCTTTGAATGCACTCAGAGCCTTTGAGGTTTCAGGGCGTCACCTTAACTTTCGCTTGGCTGCAGAGGAGTTGGGCGTGACCCAGGGAGCGGTGGCTCAGCAGGTGCGAAGCCTGGAAAGTCACTTGGGTTTCAAACTGTTCGAGAGGCAGGCGCGGGGGCTGGCCTTGACAAATGAAGGCCGCCGCTATCTGCAACCGCTGCGCCGGGCCTTTGATATGATTGTTGAGGCGACAGAGAACCTCAGCCCTGGTGACAGGGTTGTGACCATTAGCACAACCCCTTCTTTTGCTACACGCTGGTTGGTGCCGCGCCTGGGCCAGTTTTCCTTGCAATACCCGGATATCCGGCTGCGTCTTGATGCCTCCAATACCCTGTCGAATTTTCAGAGTGACGGGGTGGATGTCGCCATCCGTCTGGGCCCATCCACCTTTGGAGCAGGGCTGGTGGCTGATCCGCTGTTTGACGCCGAAGTGGTGCCGGTCTGTCACCCGGACCTGACCCAAGGAGACCATGCCATTCGCGCACCGCGGGATCTGCTTGGGCAGGTACTGCTCGAAGACAGCCATGGTCGTTGGCCGGTGTTTCTGGAAGTAGCACTTGGGGATGAGGCCGCTGCGGCCAAGGCAAGGGTGATGAATTTCAGCCAGACATCCCTGGCGGTTGAGGCAGCCATTGCCGGGCAGGGCGTTGCCCTGTGTCCGCGGGCGCTGATAGCAGAAGACCTGCAGCAGGGGCGCCTGTGCCAACCTCTGGCACTCTCTTTGGCAACAGGAGAGGGATACTTTGTTGTTGCGCCGCGCGTGCCGCGCCAACCGGCGTTGGTTGCCGTAGTTCGCGACTGGTTGCTTGCCCAAGGCGCACTGGTACTTGACGGCGTTTCTAGCTGACAGAGATCTTGCTCATTTGACAGCTGTCAGCCCGCGAAGCAGTGAGCTCCAGCGGAAATTCTGGCAGGCCAATTCCCCAACACAAAGGCTCGGTCTAGCAGTTACTTCCAGCCTTTCGATGTATCTATATTTGATGGATGTTTATTGGAAGGGTGAAATTTTGAATTATCACGTTAAAAATGTTGATTAATTTCTAGCACACGTTCAGGGTGTAATTGTTGATGTTATGAGTGCAAATTGTGAGGAACTGTGCCATGTCAAACGTTGCCGGTAAGGCCTATGCAATGAACGTGGTGACACCCAGCAATCCCAAGATTACCTGGATCAATCGGCTGTTGTTTATGGCATCCAGGGGGCTGCCGAGCAATCTCATGGGGCTATTGGGGTTGTCGCTGATCCATTTTGCTCGCTGGGTGATCATAAAGCCCGAAAGCTGGCCTGACCTGGGGCAGGGCAAGGAAGAGCTGAAAAACGACTACATGCTTTTCTGTTCAAATTTCAATGGCACTTGGGATCAATATATTGATGCCTTTTCAGACGGAATTCCCAGTGGCCTTGATTTATTCTGGTATTCTTCCATTAAATATCCGCAGTCCATTCCGGTGACCCCGTTCAAGGATTATATTACCTTCAATCAAATAGATACGGATTACTATTACAATGCCACACCAGGGGCGGCACAGCGTGATATCAAGACCAGCCTGTTGATCTATGATCAGGTACTGGCCCTGGCTGAGCTGCACCAAACCGCAACGCCAGAGGAATTTGCCAAGGCCTATCAGGCTGCGGCCTACAAGATGCAGATCGGTCTCGGGGACCCGGGTTTTGGACCGGTGGCAAGCCTCGACACCGAGCGCGCCGACGTCAATCGAAGGAACTATATTTCCAATGCACAGCAGGGCTATGCCTCGCTGCGCGCAGCTGCTGAATAGGAGATTCCGATGCCCGATCTCGATTCCGGACATATTTTCCTGACCACGCTTGCGCCGATCAAGCCGGGAGCGCCTGCGGATGATCCGCATACCTCCTACGAACAGCGGGTGCGGATGGCCCTGGCGATGTTGCCGACCGCACATCAGTCTCCGGCCACTCAGGAGGCCCCCTTCAACAGCCCCTTTGCTCGAAATTGCCGCAATCACCTGGCGCGCATGTTTGTGCTGAATGATGTGGTCTATAACGGTCGCAACACGCAAAATCCGTTGGTCAGCCAGATCGAGGGACACAACCCGCTGGTGCCGCAGCATGTGGATCGTCTCAAGGCGCCATATCTGATTTTTTGCGCTGATGTGGATGCGGTCACCCAGGAAAGCGATGCGCTGCCAACCGATCTGAGCCCGCAACAGCAGCAACGGGTCCGGGCCTCTTACGCGCGGGAGCTATGGGCGACGATGCGCGAGGAACTGATCGCCGTCTACTCCAACTGCTACGGTTTTGACACCGTCCAAAGCGCGGATGATTTTGCCGCCTATCTTGAAAAGTGCCATGTCGAAACCACGATGCCTTTCCATGATTATTATCTGCAGCTTCCGGCCTTTCACATTTTGCCGGTCAAGCCGTTGATCTATGGCACCCTCATCCCCTTTGTGCTGGGGCTTGCTGCGCTAGCGCTGTGGCTAATGGGCTGGACTACGCTGCCACTTCTGGGTTGGTCCAGTCTCTGGACGGGGCTTGGCAGCATGTTGTTGGGGGTGGTTCTGGCCATCCTTGCCATTCGCTATGCCATTCGAAATGGGGAAAAACCGCTGGCACCGGGGAAATATGACGATCTGCCCTCCGTCCTCAAGAGCCTGTATGTGCAACAACAGTTTTCGGATTTCTTTATTGAACAGCAGGGGGCGGCACCCGACGACCTCTATGAGGCCTTTGGCGCGTTCATGTCCCAGCACAAACCCAGCAACCGCCATACCATGACGCAAAAACCGGGCGTCATTTCCTCGGCCGATGCCCAGAATGTTATTTCCTAGCCAGATAGGTCCGATATGACACGCGAACTCAATCTCGATGATATTCAGGGCAATGTCACCCGTGCCTATGGGCGCTACAGTTTTCCCTTTGCCCGCTATTTCTTTTTCCATTTCCCCAGCCCCGAAGCCGGACGCCGCTTTCTGGAGGGGTTGCGTAGCAAGGTGACCACGGCGGCGCTGTGGCAGGGGGATGAGGACAAGCCCAAATGCACCACCAATATGGCGCTGACCTTTCCCGGATTGCTGGTGCTGCAACTGCCGGTTCGCACCCTGCAGGCCATGCCTGCCGCCTTTATCGAAGGGATGAAAGCGCGGGCCTTTATTCTGGGGGATCGCGATCAAACCAAGACCGAAGCCGACGCTCTGCGGGAGGATTGGGATGCCCATTGGGATCGCATCTGGAGAGACAGCCGCGAGCCGGGCTCTGGCGGGAAAGACGATGTCCATTGTCTGGTGACATTGAATGCGCAATCGATGGGGTTTGAGCAGGCCGAAAAGCCGAATCCGGCGCTGCAGCAGCGCTGCGATTGGTTGTGTACTCTGGCGAAAGACTGCGGCGTCCGCCAACTAGGTGGAATTGGCCGTGGCAAAGAGGCGGACTATCAAGAGGCCTCTGCTGTCTTTGATACCTTCGGGGGTTTGACGCTGCCGACCGCCAAAGAGCATTTTGGCTTTACCGACGGGATCGGAGATCCGGTTTTCGAAGGTCAGCATGGTGGCAAGGGCAAGCCAACAACCGTGATTGGGCGCGGAAAACTCACCGATCAGGGCTGGGAACCCCTGGCAACGGGCGAGTTTCTTCTGGGGCATCCGGACGAAAGCCAGGAGTTGCCGCCAAGCGCGCAGCCGCCTGAGTTCATGCGCAACGGCACCTTTCTCGCCTTTCGCAAGTTGCATGAAAATGTTGGTTCTTTTCAAGCTGTGGTCGAGGAAGAGGCCGAGAGATATGCCCAAGTTATGGGGGTCGACAAGGAAGAGGCGGTGGAGACCCTGCTGGCAAAAATGTGTGGTCGCTGGTCTGATGGGGTGCCGCTCTCCAAGGTTTCGACCTACTCCGACTGGGTTGACTTTGGCAAAAAGATGAAGTTTCGCGGCGAAGGCATCGACCCGCTGGAAGGCTACATGAGCAATCTCAAGTATATCGGCTCACCCGAGGCACGTGATTTTCGCTATGGCGATGATATGACCGGGGCCAAATGCCCCGGCGGGGCCCATATGCGCCGCGTCAACACCCGGGACTATCTGGATCCGCTGAACAAGAGCGGGACCGACCCCAAGACCGGCAAGCCATATGAAAACCCCAAGGCCACCAGTGCTTTGAACAAGCGTCGTCGCATCCTGCGCCGCGGGCTGCCCTATGGGCCGCCAAATTTCGAACACAAGAGCGATGACACCGAGCAGGGCGTCATCATGCTGATCATGGGGGCCAGCCTGGAACGGCAGTTCGAGTTTGTGCAACAGCAATGGATCCAATACGGTCTCGACTTCCACCAGGGTAACAATACCTGTCCGATGCTGGGAAATCACGATCACAGCACCCGCCATACAATCCCGTCTGATCCCGAAAGCGGTCGCCCGCCCTATGTCATGAGCAAGCTCAAGACCTTTGTCGAATGTCGCGGCGGGGACTATTTCTTTGTCCCATCAATGACGGCGATACGCATGATGGCCATGGGCATCGTTGACCCAACATGATGACCGCCCTGGCCAATGTCTTTATCTGGGTGTTTCAGCGCCTGGCCGTCTGGGGCGAGGGGCTGCTGGCCCTGGCCCTGCTGATCGTGCAGGGGGGCGGGGCGCTGGTCTCGGGCACGCTTGGGGCGTTTTTCCTCAAACCTTTGACGCAGAGGCGGATTTTTGCGCTCTTGCGTGGATTTTGGCCAAACCTGTCGCTGAACAGGATTGTGATGAAATCCTATGAGAACACCGGTACGGCCTTGGTGACACGCCGTGAGGATTGTCTTGAGGTGCTGAATCGCAACGCCGATTTCGAGGTGGTCTACGGCACCCGCATGCGCAAGCTGACGGCAGGCGACAACTTCTTTCTCGGCATGCAGCCCGGCTGGGATTATACCCGCGACACCTCGGCCATGCGGTTGGCGGCGCGGATGACAGATGTCGCCGAAATCGTGCAGCCGCGGGCGGCCAAGATCGCTGAACAGGCCGTGGCGGCAAGCGGTGGCAAAATTGATATCGTGCCAAGCCTGACACTGCAGGTGCCCTGGGACATGACGGCGCATTATTTCGGCACAGGCGGCAGCCGCGAAAGCATGGTGGACTGGACAACAACCCTGTTCACCTATTTGTTTCTCGATCTGGAGGCCGACGCCCAGTTGGATGCCAGGGCGATGGAACAGGCGGGGCAATTGCGGGACTATCTGGATGGGGCGATCTGCGCGCGCAAGGCCCGCCCCACCGATGCCCCGGATATATTGAACAGATGCCTGGAGCTGCAATCCGCTGACACCCCGGGCATGAGCGATCTTGGTATTCGCAACAATATGTTGGGGCTTTTGATCGGGGCAATTCCAACCATTTCCAGGGCAAGTTGCCTGGCGCTGGATGAACTGCTGAACCGGCCGGAGGCCTTGGCCTCGGCGCAGGCGGCGGCAAGGGCTGGCAATGATGCGCTCTTGGCCCAGCATGTCTGGGAGGCGCTGCGCTTTAACCCGTTCAACCCGGTGATCTACCGGCGGGCCACCCGCGACACTCAGGTGGCAGCCTCGACGTTGCGGCGCATCAAGATACGTAAGGGGCAGATGGTTTTTGCGGCCAACTTCTCGGCCTGTTTCGACCGATTTGAGATTGCTGATCCCGGTCGTTTCCGCACGGATCGCCCCTGGGAAGACTATATTATCTGGGGCTATGGCATGCATACCTGTTTTGGGGCCACCATCAACCAGGCGGTGATCCCGGCAATCCTCGAACCCTTGTTGATGCGGAAAAACCTGCGCCGCGCACCCGGGGTTGCCGGGCAGATTGACTGTGGCACCAGCAGTTTCCCCGAACATTTCCATCTCGAATTCGACAGTTAGAGAGGACCCATGGCCAAGCCGCTTTTGATCACACTGTTGCCCTCGGCGGATGTCGACCTGGGGCGTTGGCTGCTCAGTCATTATGGGGTGACCTATACGGAACGCCCGCATGCTCCAATTTTTCATGTCCTGGCGCTGAAATTTTGGGGGGTCGGCGCGAATGATTACCCCTTGTTCATGCGCGAGGGGAAAAAATTCGGCGGCATCGATAAATTGCTGCCAATGCTGGAAGCTGAGGCCACGTCAGCGCTGAAACTGTTGCCGGATCAGGACCGCGAAGCGGCGCTGTATCAGGAGGTTCACGATTTGGAGCACTATGCCCGCTGGGACATGGGGGAGGCCGTGGTGAATTGGTCCTATTGGAATCTCTTGAAGTACAAATCAGTTGTTTGTCCCTCGATCACCACGGATGTGCCCTGGTACGAAAAGCTGACCTGTCTGCTGGCCTTTCGGGTCATTCGGGCGCTGATGTACAAGGGGCTCAAGCTGGATCAGACTGCGGCTGATGCGGCATTGCAAAAAATCTATGCGGGTTGGGACAAGTTTGACCAGATCCTGAGCGACGGGCGGCAATATCTGGTCGGCGACCGGCTGACGTTTGCGGATTTGGCTCTGGCGACTTCAGGTGGGCCGATGATCCTGGCCCAGGGCTATCACGGGATGTTGCCAAATCACGCCCTGTGCCCGGTTTTTATGCAAAAGGTCTACCAGGATCTGCGCCAACGCCCCACGGGCCGGTTCATTCAGCGGATCTATGACGATCATCGGGCATCCCAGCTGCTCTGCGTCAAGCCGGGCCTGTTGTCGTAGCGCGGCCCCTGCTGAACTGATGGACCAACAAGGCGATGTGTCAAGACGATGTGGCGGGCAGGGTAGCGCCAAACCCAAGAAAGGCCCCTGATTATAGGGGCCTTTCAGATTTTCACAGTCGCCAGCGGGTGCCCTTGGGATCAGCTGCGGCCTTTCCAGGGCACTAGATAATCCTCGGCTTTGCGCATCAGGATATCGATTCCGTAGCCGATGATGCCAATCAGCACGATACCAAGGATGACGATATCGGTGAGCTGGAATTTGGAGGCGGCAATGATCATCATGCCGGCCCCTTTTTGCGCGGCAACCAGTTCGGCGGCCACAACCGTGCCCCAGCAGACCCCCATCGCCACACGTGCCCCGGTGAAGATTTCCGGCAAAGAGTTGGGCACAATCACATGGCGCATGATCTGCGCCTTGGAGGCACCCAGAGAATAGGCGGCATGGATCTTGGAGATATTGACGCCAGAGACGCCCGCCCGCGCGGCAATTGTCATGATCCAGAGCGCAGCCAGGAACAGCAACACGATCTTGCCGGTCTCCCAGATGCCGAACCAGATGATCACCAGCGGGATCAGTGCCAGAGGCGGCACCGGCCGCATGAATTCGACGATTGGATCAAACCAGCCGCGGAACCATCCGGACAGACCCATGGCATAGCCCAGCGGAATGCCGACCAGAGAGCCGAGTATGAAGCCAACAATAACCCGGATCAACGACCAGCCCAGGTGCTCCCAGAGCGAGAAGTTCTGATATCCAGAGTCGGCAATTTCAAAGAAGCGGGCGACGACCCGTTCTGGTGATGGTAGCCAGATCGGATTCATCTGCATGCCCAGATCCGGGGTGAAGATGATGGCGCCCTTGGCGGTCAGGCTGATGCTGCCATCGCCTGCATCAAAGGTACCATCAGAAGTGATGGCAGCACCATTGATGGCGATGATTCTAGCACCAGCTTTTCGCTTGGCCTCGTCGTTTTTGTCAAACAGGATTGTGGCTGATCGCGAAGCCGTCATGGCCACGGCGTCATCTTTGGCAATGCCGTCACCGGGCGCAACTTCGAATTTTTCGGCGTCGGATCCAAATGGGGCGACATGCACAAAGACAGTGGCGTCATCGCTTTGGCCATCGGCGGTTTCGACCGTATAGGTGAATTGAGTTTCACCGGTGAACGGGCCTGGCACGTGGAACGGCAGCAGTTTGGAGCCGGTAAAGGCCGCCCAGATCACAAAGATCACCACAACTGAGATGATAGAGGCAGCGCGATCCGGCGTGACCGCGCTTTCATCGCCAAAGGTCACCGTCTTGAGGCTGGTAAAGTCTTTTTGAGATGTCACGCCTTTGCGGATCATCTTGACCAAGACATAGGCACCAACAAAAAGGGCGAGATAGAAAAGAAGTACGCTCATGCCACGTCCTCCGTGCGTCCCATGATCTCTTCTTCCATTTCCCAGATCATCGACAGGATCTCATCGCGGGTTTCCGCAAAGCCTTCAGATTTCTTGACGTCGCGCAGGTCAGCGTTGACGCCGCGCTCGGCAAAGGGCAGGCGGTATTCCTTGTGGATGCGCCCCGGGCGGGGGGCCATGACCAGCAGACGCTCGCCCAACAGCAGGGCCTCTTCCACCGAATGGGTGATCAGGATGATGGTTTTGCCGGTCTCTTTCCAGAGTTTCAGCACCAGGCCTTGCATTTTTTCGCGGGTCAGCGCATCCAATGCGCCAAGTGGTTCATCCATCAGGATAATGTCAGGTTCATTGGCCAGGCAACGCGCCAGTGCGACCCGTTGCTGCATGCCACCTGACAGCTCGTAGACCGCTTTTTCCTTAAAGTCCTGCAGGCCTACGACCTCCAGCAGATGGTCAGCAATCTTATCGCGCTCGGCCTTGGGCATGCCTTTCATACGGGGGCCAAAATCTACATTTTCGCGCACGCTCATCCATTCAAACAGGGCTCCCTTTTGAAACACCATGCCGCGTTCTGCGTCGGGCCCGGTGACCATGTGGCCGTTCAGTTCGATCTTGCCCTCGGTCGGCGCTAGAAAGCCCGCGAGAATGTTCAAAAGTGTTGTCTTTCCGCAGCCGGAAGGCCCCAGAACCGACATGAGTTCACCAGGTTTCAGTGAAATGGAAACGTCCTTCAGCGCCTGGACTGAGCTGCCATTTGGCAGATCAAAGCGCATAGAAAGCCCGTTGATGTCCAATCCGTTCATGGCCATCCCCTCGCTGTAGTTCATGTGGAAAATGGCCCGAAGATGCTCGGGCCATTTGAGAATGTGACCTGGTCTTAGTTGCCAGCGGCCGCCAGCGGTGCGGTCTCTACCGTGCCTGCGTAGGAGTCCAGCGCGGCTTCGATGCTGCCCGCGCCCACAAAGATATTGGCCACGCCCAGCATGAAGGACTGTGCTGCGCCGCCCAGCCATTTCTCAGAGAGCTGCTCTTCCACCGAGGGGAAACTGAAGGTGGAAATGGTGGCCTCGGTGTCGGCAATGTCCATGCCGGCATCCTTGGCGATGACCGGCAGCATGACTTCCTTTTGATCGCCAGCGTTCCACATGGCATTCATGTCAGCAGTAACCTTCAGGAAGTTCGCAACCAATTCGGGCTCTTGCGCGACAAAAGTGGATGGCGCTGCAGTTACGTCAAAGACGAGAATGCCCAAAGCTTCTTTTTCGGCGCCAGTCAGCAAAACATTGCCGTGTTCTTTCATGCGGCGCAGCGCACCACCCCAGCCACAGACCATGTCCAGATTGCCCTGGGCAAAGGCGGCGGCCCCATCCGGCGGCGCCATGTCAACGATCTCCATGGTGTCGACGTCCACACCAAAATGCTTCATCTGCGACAGAAATCCATAGTGTGCGGCGGTCCCGATTGGAACACCCACCTTCCGGCCTGTCAGCTCATCGGCGCTGGTTTTGTCGATCTCCAACCCTTCGGCCACAACGCAGTTGTCATTTTCAGAGTAGCTGACAGCCACGTCGAGCGTCTGCAGATCCTGGCCGGCAGAGGTGGCGACAACAAAAGGGGGAACACCCTGGCTCACGGCGATTTGCACATCGCCTGAGGCCATGGCCGCAGACATTGCGGTGCCGGTGTCAAAGGCAACCCAATTGATTTTGACACCGAGTTCCTTTTCATAGATCCCCTCGGCCTTGCCATATTGGAACGGCATCGGCCATTCCAGGAAATAGGCCACGGTCAGTTCATCGAGTGCAGCGGCCTGCGAGGCTGTCAGCATGGCGGCGGCGGCAGCCGTTGAGGTCATCACGCATTTAAGTTTGGTCAGTTTCATTTTTTCACCCTGTTGCAATTTCATCGGAAAAACGGCAGTTGACCTGCCTTTTTATGGGGTACCAGCACCTGTCTCGGAGTGCGTGGGCTGTGACGTGGAAAAGCCTAGCGAGTAAAATTGACTGGGCTTTGCAAAAATAGGTATTCCCAAAAACTCGAATTGTAGTATCGGAAAAACCGAAGAAAGAGTCAAAGCAGGAAAGCAAGCTGGGAGTATTGCAGGATGTTGGATCGTTCAAAACTGAGCATGCGATGGTTGGAGATCTTCCTTCTTGCAGCGCGTAGCGGCTCTATCCAAAAGGCTGCGTCGGAAAGCGGCTTGTCGGCAAGCACGGTTTCTCAGCACCTGCAGAACCTGCAAAACAGTCTGGGGGTCGCGTTGCTGGATCATTCCAAACGGCCGATGCAGCTCACCCCTGCGGGGGTGATCTTTGCCCGATATGTCGAAGATGGCATACGTCTGATCCGGCGCGGGGAGACGGAGTTGACCACTGGCAACTGGACTGAATCCCGTGATCTTCGCTTTGGTATGGTGGATGATTTTGACAGTGAGGTGGCGCCGGAACTGGCGCAGTTCCTGGCCACCGCGCTGCCCAAATGCCGCTTTATGCATTACACTCGTCCCAGCCATGCCATTCTGCAGCTCCTGGTCGATCAAAAACTGGATGCGGCGGTAGCCACGCGCCCCCTAAGCGATATGCCGGGATTGGTGGAATACAGGCTGCTGCGGGATCCCTTTGTTGTCGCGGTGCCGTCAAACTCGGCGCTGAATGCCGAAGAATTTCTCAGTGGCAAATCCGATACGCCGTTTCTGCGATATTCGGGCAGTCAGATCATTGGCAACCTCATCGAAATCCACCTGCGCCGTCTCAAGCTGAACTTGCCGAACCGGTTCGAATTGGAGAGCAACCATTCTCTGATGGGCTTGGTGGCCGAGGGCAGTGGTTGGGCGATCACCACACCGGCCAGCTATTTCCGGGCCAAGCGGTTTCATGACCGGGTGACCCTTTTGCCGTTTCCGGCGAAAGGCTTTGCCCGCAATCTGTCGCTGTTCAGCACCGATGTCTTCCCGCCCGGCATGGCCGAGGTGGTGGCCAGTGCACTGCGCCGTCTGATTGCCCGTAACTTCACCGAACCGGTGGTCTCGAAGGTGCCCTGGCTGGCCCATGAGTTCATGATTTTGGGGGATGATCAGCCGGGTCCCGCCAAGACGGAGACCGAAGATTAGGCGCGGATCGGGCATGGGCAGGGGAGGATTTTTCATATTCGGGAAAGTCGCAGCAATTCGTAGGTTTGTTTCGGCTTTTCCACAATCGCATCGCGCCCGCTTGACCCGATGGACATAAGACGACTGATCTCATGGGAGACCTTCCGGGAGCATCAGTCATGAAAACACGAACCAAAGCAGTAGTGATTGGCGGCGGCATCGCGGGCTGCTCGGCGCTCTATCATCTGACCCAGGAAGGCTGGTCGGATGTGGTGCTGGTGGAGCGTGATGAGCTGACCAGTGGCACCACATGGCATTCGGCGGCGCAGGTCACCAACTTTGGCATGAACCAGACCATGGTCGGCCTGAAGAGCCATTCCATAGGCCTCTATAAAAAGCTTTCTGAGGATCCGGCCTATCCGATCAACTACCACCACGCCGATGGTGGCATTCGCCTGGCCAATACGCCTGCACAGATGCAGGGCTATCGTCATTTTACTTCGATGGCGCGCGGCATGGGGGTGGAGTTCGAAGTGATCGATGCCGCGGAATGCGCGCGACGCCATCCCCTGATTTCGACCACGAATTTGCTGGGCGGGCTCTGGGATCCGCTGGACGGTGATATCGATCCGGCGCAGCTCTGTCAGGCCTTGGCCTATCATGCACGCCAGGCCGGGGCTGAGGTCTATCGCAACACGCCTGTGACCGGCCTGACCCAGCATCGGGACGACACCTGGACCGTCGAAACCAGCAAGGGAAAAATCGACTGCGATATCGTGATCAATGCCTGCGGCTATCGGGTCAATGAAGTCGCCGCGATGATGGGGGTGCAGCATCCTGTGGCCTCGATGGAGCATCAGTATTTCCTCACCGAGGATATCGCGGCCATTGCCGAGGCCGGTCACCGTATGCCGCTGCTGCGTTGCCCGATCTCAGACTACTACTGCCGCCAGGAAAAAGGCGGGCTTCTGGTCGGGTTCTATGAACAGGATTGCAAGACCTGGGGGATGGACGGGATCGATCCAAATTTTGTCAACGCTCTGTGCCCTGATGATCTGGAGCGGGTGATGGACGTGCTGGAAGGCGCGTTTGAGCGCATGCCTGCATTGCAAGAGACCGGCATCCGTTCAATCGTCAACGGGCCGATCACCTATACCATTGACGGCGCACCACTGGTGGGGCCGATCCCGGGAAAGCGCAACGCTTATTGCATCATTGGCTTGCGTGCTGGGCTGGGTGAGGGCGGTGGTCATGGCTGGCTGTTGGCGCAGCAGATCGTGCATGGCGAGGCAGAATATGACACCTGGTGCATCGATCCACGCCGCTTTGGACCGCATGCAAATGTCGAGCTGACGGCGTTGAAAGCGATCGAAGACTACCAAAATGAATTCCGCTTTCACTTCCCGCATGAACACCGCCCCGCCGGGCGCAATGCCCGAACCACTTCGCTGACGCCCGTTATGGCCGCGGAGGGGGCAGAGTTTACCGTGATCAACGGTTGGGAGCGGGTCGATTACATCAAACCCAGCGTCGATTTTCAGCCATCCCTCAGTTTTGATTTTGATGAGACCTTTGATCTGGTTGGTGCCGAGGTCAAGAATGTGCAAGAGAATGTCGGCCTGACCGAGGTCAATGGCTTTAATCGGCTGGAGATCACCGGCGCAAATGCCGCTGATTTTCTGGACCGGATGTTCTGTGGCCGCATCCCGCGCAAAGCCGGGCGCGCCGGTCTGGGCTATCTGTTGAACCACCATGGCAGGATCAAGGGCGAGGCCACGCTTGCCAACCTGCCCGCGTCGGATCGCGGCCCCGCACGTATCTGGTACGGTTCGGCGGCGGCCTCTGAATTGCATGATATGGATTGGTTGCAGGCGCATATCGGCGTAGGTGAGGATGTGCAGATCAAGAGCCTGACCAATGATCAGACCAGCCTGGTTCTGGCCGGCCCCAAGGCCCGCGCAGTGCTATCGGCCTGCGCCCGTGGCAACTGGTCGGCGCAGGGCTTCCCCTGGCTCTCTGTACGCGAAAGCCACATCGGCTACGCCCCGGTGACGGTGCTGGGGGTCAGCTTTTCAGGCGAGTTGGCCTATGAAATTCACGTCCCCAATGCCTCTCTCTATGCCGCCTATCTGGCACTACGGGAAGCAGGAAAGGCTCATGGGCTGAAGCTCTTTGGTGCCCGTGCGGTGGACAGCATGCGCATGGAAAAGGGGTTTTTGCATTGGAAGGCGGATCTGCTGACTGAGTTCGACCCTTTTGAAACCGGGTTGGAACGCTTTGTCAAAATGGACAAGGGTGATTTCATTGGCAAGGCGGCTCTACAGGCGCGTAGTGCCACCGGGATACGCAAACGCCTAGTCACCCTCGAGATCAACTGCACCAGGTCTCCGGCCCATCCCGGCGCCTCATTGATGCAGGGTGGAGAAGTCATTGGCACCGTGACCTCTGGTGATTGGGGGCACCGCGTCGGCAAGAACCTAGCCTATGCCTTTGTCGATCCGGCTTTTGCGGCTCCAGGTCAACAGATGGTTCTCGACGCCTGCGGGGTGCCAACGGCCGCTGAGGTGATCGCCACTTGCGTCTATGATCCCGGTTTTTCCCGGATGCGTGCGTAACATTGCAGGGGCGGATCATCCCGGTTTGTCGCTTTGGTGCTGCGCATCTGCCAATCCTGCTTGAGCGCATGGATCGTCTGCCTACGCCCAAGACCAAGCAGGAAGAAAATGTCAATAAACTGGTGGTGAAGACCGCCGAACACCTGGGCTGTTCCGGTGTTCTGGCAAGTGAAGATGTGGTCGCCAACATCGGTTATGTCGGCGAGGGCGAGGGCCTCCCCGGGGCTGACAGCATAGAGGAAATCCAGATGGTTTCCGAGCTGGAGAGCAGTCTTCTGGCCGGATCGATCTGATCCGCAAGGAGCATTTCAAAACGGGGAGGCGGTGGTAGTCTTGCCGCCCCGACGGTGCGCCTGACCGGGGGTTTTGACAAGGAATTGCAGGCGGTTGGACTGAGGGCGATCTATCTGGCAGATGGCGGTCTCTTGTTGTGGATCATCCAGGGCGGCAAGGCCAAGGGGCCGACGGCGGGATCCTTGACGGCACTGGATGCGGCTGCTCGGGGCCTTGCTGCACGAGGCCCAGGCGGTCAGCGCCGTCCCGGCCCCTGATTTTCAAAGCGTTTGAACGCCAGTCCGATCAATCCGGCAATGATCATATAGGCCAGTGCCAGCAGCAATAGCGGCTCATAGACGATGAACGTGTCCGCCCGCACACGTGAAGAGACCGCATAGATCTCGACGACGGTGATGGTGGCCACCAGCGGCGTGGCCTTCAGCTGCAGGATGGTCTCACCGCCCAGGGTCGGCAGCACATTGCGGATGGCCTGGGGCAACCAGATGCGGCGGAACATGGTAAAGCGCGGCATGCCAAAGCTCTTGGCCGCCTCCAGCTGGCCCTTGGCAACCCCGGAAAAGGCACCACGCATGACTTCGCCCTCATATCCTGCATAAGACAGCGTCAGCGCCATGACCGCATAGGGCCAAGCCTGGCGCAGATAGGGCCACAGCTCTGAGGAGCGGATCCAGGGGAATTGTGGAAACAGCGAGCCGAGCCCGTAGTACAACAGCCAGATTTGCAACAGCAGCGGCGTGCCGCGGATGACGGTGCAGAACAGTCGGGCCGGGGCGGACAGATACCAGGGACCGATCGCCTGAGCGAGACCCAGGGGGATTGCCAGCAAAAAGCCCAGTACCGTGGTGACTACCAGGATCCAGAGCGTGGTCCAGAGCCCCTCAAGCGCCAGCGGAGCATATTTGGGGATCCAGTCCCAGCGCATCGACAGCGCACACCACAGCACAAACGCGGCAAAGAGCGCCATCATCACGATACGATGGGGCTGCATTAGGGATTTTACCGTCGTCATGAGCGCCCCTCCCGCAGTGATGGCTGGCCGCGACGGGCCCATTTCTCGATCCGGGCAAAGACAGCGCCAGAGCAGAGCGTGACCATCAGATAAAGCCCACCGGCGGCAAGGAAGAAGGTGAAATAGGCGCGGGTACTGCTGGCGGCCTGTTTGGTCTCCAGCGTCAGTTCGTTAAATCCAACCACGGCCAATAGCGCGGTATCCTTGGTGGCAATCAGCCAGAGATTGGCCAGCCCCGGCGTGGCAAAGGCCATCATCGCCGGAATGGTGACCCGGCGCATGGTCATCAAGGCGGGCATGCCATAGGCGCGGGCCGCTTCGATCTGACCGGGCGGGACCGCCAGAATGGCCCCGCGCAGGACTTCGGTGGCATAGGCACCCTGAACAATGCCCAGCACCCAGATCCCGGCCACTACGCCACTGATCTCAACCCGGCCATAGCCCATCAGGGCGGCGGCCTTGTTGATCAGATCGGTGCCGACATAGTACAGGATCAGGATCAAAACCAGCTCGGGTACGGCCCGGATAACAGTTGTATATATGGCGAGCAGATCCCGCAGGACCGGCCCGCCATAGAGTTTCCCATAGGCCCCGAAAAGCCCGATTATCAACCCCATGCCAAAGGCGCCAAAGGCGATTTGCAGGGAATTGGCGAGGCCGCGCAAAAGATTGCTGCCCCAGCCGGGAGCCGAGAGCGACAGCAAGGCTGCGCTTTCGGCCAATCCAAGCCATTCGAGGATAATCATCGCGCCAGTGCCTTAGTAGATGCTGGCAGAGAAGTAGCGCGAGGTGATTTCGGCGTGGGTGCCATCCTCTAGGATCTTGGCAATTCCCATGTTGATCGCTTCACGCAGGGCATCGTCACCTTTGCGCACACCTGCACCGGCACCCCGGCCAAGAATTTCCGGGTCGTCGGCAACGCTGCCCTTGATTTCGCAGCAGGCGCCGGCATCGGTGCCAACAAAATCTGCCAAGGCAATGCTGTCAGCCTGGGTGGCGTCAATGCGACCGGCAAAGAGATCCTGGTTGGCTTCATCCTGGGTTTGATAGACGCGAAGTTCGGAATCCTTGAAATAGGCCTGCGCATAGGCCTGGTGAATGGTCGAAGCCTGAATGCCGATGATCTTGCCGGCCAGACCCTCAGGTGTGGGGGCGATATCCATGGCCTTGTCCGCTGCGATCACGGCAGGGGTGTTGTAGTAGGGGTCCGAAAAATCGATGGTCTTCAGGCGCTCTTCGGTGATCGACATCGAGGCCATGATGGCGTCGATCTGCTGTCCGGTCAGCGAGGGGATGATGCCATCCCAGGCGACGGGGGTCAGCACGCAGTCGAGCTCCGCCGCTGCGCAGACCGCATCGATGACTTCAATTTCCCAGCCGACCCAGGTTCCAGAGGCATCCAGGGATGCAAAGGGCGGGTAGGGCTCGGCTGCAATGCCGATCTTGACCTGGTCTGCCTGCGCTGCACCGGCGGTGAGGCTGGCAAGGGTCAGGCCTGCAGCCAGAATGGTTTTCAATGTCATGTTTGTTCTCCCAGTTTTGTTTTGTTGGCTTTGACCGGGTTGACCCCGATCTTGGTGGTTATGGTTATGAGACGGATTTGAGAAATTGTTGCAATCGCTCTGATTTCGGATTGCCAAAGACCTCTGCGGGGGGACCCTGTTCTTCGATCCGCCCCTGATAAAGATAGACAACATGGTCCGCGACCTCGCGGGCAAAGCGCATCTCGTGGGTGACCAAAAGCATGGTGCGACCCTCGGCTGCCAGATCCCGGATCACGGTGAGGACCTCGCCCACCAATTCGGGGTCGAGCGCGCTGGTGGGTTCGTCAAACAGCATCACGCCCGGATCCACCGCCAGAGCCCGGGCAATGGCGGCGCGCTGTTGCTGGCCACCTGAGAGAAACGCGGGAAAGGCCTCTTCCTTGTCTGCCAGGCCAACCCGGACCAACAGCTTGCGGGCCTTTGCAATGGCCTCGGCGCGGGGCTGCTTGAGCACATGCACAGGCACTTCGATGACGTTTTCCAACAGGGTGCGGTGCGACCAAAGATTGAAGGACTGAAACACCATGGCCAGCCGGGTGCGGATACGTTCGATCTGGCGGCGGTTGGCCGGGCTGCCATCGGCGCGCATCTCGATCTCTTCACCGTCGATGATGATTTTGCCAGCACTGGGTGTCTCGAGAAAGTTGATGCAGCGCAGCATGGTGGATTTACCAGAACCGCTGCCGCCGATGATGGCGACAACATCGCCTTGTTTAGCCGTTAGGGAGACCCCTTTCAGAACTTCGAGATTGCCAAAGGATTTGTGCAGATCCTCGACCTGTACCGCAGCACGCTGGGTGGCTGTGGCCTGGGCGGTCGGGGGGGCTTGGTCTGCGAGAGCTGCGCTTGGCATCTTGGGGCTTCCTCCGTTATTGCAGGTAGTAAGGCCGATGCGTATTAATTATTCAAGTGTATAATTACCGCAGTGACAGAGATCAGGCCAAGGATCCGCCCGGGGATTGGGCAGTGAAGGGACGAAAGATGAGCGAAGAACGCCGAAAATTTACCCGCGAAGGCGCTGAGCAGCGCAAACTTGCCCTGATCCAGGCCACCCTCGAACTGGTGGCGGAAAAAGGCGTGCGCGGTGCCACGGTGCGCGGCATTGCAGAGCGGGCTGACGTGACCCAGGGGCTGATAAGACATTATTTTTCGTCAAAAGAAGAGCTGATCAGCGCGGCCTATGATCATCATATGACGCAGATGAGCGATCTTACTTTTGCGCCTGCAACCATGGATCCGGGGTCCGCGCGAGATCGGTTGCGGGTGCTGGTGCATTCCTCGCTGACACCGCCAGTGGTGGATCCGCGCTCGATTGCCTTGTGGGCCGGATTTTTGAACAAGGTGCAACATGACGCCGGGATGAAGGCGACACACGAAAAGACCTATCTCGACTTTCGGGATCGGTTGGAACGGTTGATTCGGGAGGCTTTGGAAGAGGCGGGGATTGCCGCCAGCCCGGCGCGGCTCAATCAATTTGCCACCGCCTGCAATGCCTTGATTGACGGATTGTGGATGGAGGGCGGTGCCCTGCCAGAGGCCTTTGCGCCGGGTGAGTTGTCGCGTATCGGGCTTGAATCCGTCGGGGCCATCATAGGCCTGCCGCTGGAGCCGTGAAGCCGCGCCTGATCAGCGTTGCCTCGAGTAGGGGCGGTCGTGTCGATTGGGGGCTATGTCAGTTGGAAGGCGCGCTGGGCCACCAGGCCTCGCAGGTCTTGGCAGAGATCTGAGTTGCAAGACCAATCCCGACAAGTCTAGTCCCGGAGTCCTGCGCAATGGGCTCCAGAGAGACCTGGCGTCCGACGCAATGCAACAGCCAACCCCGACCGGCGTTGCCCTGAACAAAGCCCTTGATTCGATAAAGCGCCCGTGGCCGGTTGCGCAGCCGTTCCCGCAGATCAGCTTCGGTCATTGGCGCGCGGCTTGTGTGGCTCCAGCGTAGATACCCAGGGTGCGAGGGGCTGGCTGTGGCAGGCTCAAGATCAGGGGGCAGGACCTCCCTCAGCAACAGATCGGCAAAGGTGGCGCTGTCTTTGGCCAAAAGTGGGTCCCGCGGTGACAGCGCTGCCAGACGCTGTGCCAGATCGGCTGTGATCTCATTGGTCTTGCTGACCAAGAGAAGATCGGCGCAGGTGATCTGACTTTCAATCTGAGCCCCGATTTGCGGGTCATCCTGCAGAGAGGCAAAATTTTTGGCATCCACCACAGAAACGATGCCACCATAACTCAGATCGGGTTCGGTGAGGGCGGCATTTGCGATCTTTTGTGGATCGGCAATGCCGCTGGCCTCGACAATCAGATGGTCGGGGCGGGGGCTGCGGTCCAGCACGTCGCCGATGGCCATGAACAGATCCGCCCCCATGGTGCAACACACGCAGCCATTGGTCAGGGTCAGCGTGTCTTCATCAGCGCTTTGCAACAGTTTGGCATCGATATTGATGGCACCAAAATCATTGACCATGACCATCAGCCGCCGCCCATGTGGTGCGGCCAACAGCTGATTGATCAGGGTGGTTTTACCGGCCCCGAGGTAGCCGCCGATCACTGTCATCGGCAAGGCCGTTTGGCGGGTCATAGCAGATGCACCTCGCCCCCGGAGACCGTCCCAAGAACCGGCACATCCCTAAGCGCCAGGGGGTCGACTGCAGTTGGGTCCGCGCCCAGAACTGCAAAATCCGCCTCCTTGCCAACTTCGATACTGCCGATTTCAGCCTCCAGCTTGAGCGTATGCGCGGCTCCCAATGTGATGGCATGCAGGGCTTCCATTACTGAAATTCGCTGCGCCTCTCCCAAAATGCGACCACTCATGGTCTGTCGATTGACCGCGCACCAGGCGGTAAACAAGGGGGCCAGCGGTGTGACAGGGGCGTCGGAATGTAGGGTGATATTGACCCCCGCATCCAGGGCGGAGCGGCTGGCATCCATGCGTTGGGCGCGTTCTTCCCCGATGGTGAGCGCGGCATGCTGGTCGCCAAAATACCAGATGTGATTGGCAAAGATATTGGCGGAGATCCCCAGTTCGGCGCAGCGTTGAAACTGATCAACACCCATCATCTGGCAATGCTGCAGCACATGGCGGTGCCCGGGCCAGGGATTTTTGCGCATCGCAGCCTCGAGCGCGGCAATGGAGACTTCTGCTGCTTCGTCGCCATTGACATGGATATGCATCTGCACCCCCTCGCGGTGCATGACCTCACAGAGCTCATAAATCTGCGCCGGGGCTGTGTTCCACAGACCATTGGGATGGCCGCCGACATAGCCGGGCCATTTTACCCGTGCGGTCCAGCCCTGGATGGAGCCATCGGTCATCAGTTTTACCGCCCCAAGCCGGAGCTTGTTGGTAGATTGTTCTGCCATGGACTTGGCCTTGGCCGCGATCTGTTCGGGCGTCGCCCCGATGGCCCCTTGGGCAGGCACGATGCGCAGGGGGAAGCCCGGCTCAGCCGTCACCTTGAGCATAACCTCCAAATCTTCGGGTTCCATGGTGGAAAAGAGGTCGGTGATGGTGGTAACGCCAGCCCGTTTGGCCACTTTGCCATAGGTGCGGATCGAGCTTTCCTGTTGGGCCAGGCTGCGAAAATCCACCCCCATGCGCCGCATCACCGGGAACATCGCAGCCATCTCCTGCAACTCACCGGTTGGCGCGCCAGCGCTGTCTTTCAGCACCCCTTCTGCCTCTGTTTGTGGTCCATATCCCGCCAAGGCGAGGGCGGCGCTGTTGACGCACATCAGGTGAAAGTTGGAGAAGATCACCGCAACGGGGCGATCTGGACTGATCTGATCAAGGTGATGCCGATTGAGGCGGGCACTGGGCAGGAAAATCGGGTCAAAACCCCAGGCGACCAATGGAGTGTCTGCGGGCAGGGCTGCCTCGTGGGTTTTCAGACTGGAGATCACGGCGTCGATATCCTGCATCCCGGGCCAGAGTTTGCCGTCCGGATCGATGCGATCATGGTAGCCGGCATAGGCGTATTGCCACATCGCACCCGCCATCATATGGGCGTGGCCTTCGACAAAACCGGGCATCAGCACAGTATCCTGCAACCGGTCATCCCGAGACTGAGTCCCGCCCCAAGGTTCGGCGCAATCCGTACCCCCGACCGCCAGGACTTTGCCGTCCCTGATCGCCACATGGCTGGCTTCGGGACAGTTTGGATCCATGGTGATGATTTTTTTTGCTTTGAAAATAGTGATTTGGGACATGTCGAGCCTCGCCTGTTTGACATAAGGCCTACCCAAGGTTTGACCATTGGAAAAATGTAATTACTGTTCCTGTACCCCGCAAAAATTAAGGGAATGGATATGCGATTCACCTTGAAACAGCTCAAGTACTTTGACGCCGCCCTGCGGACAGGCTCGATCGCGCGGGCTGCAGTGGAGATGAATATCTCGCAGTCCTCGATCACGGCTGCCATTGATATCATTGAACAAACCACACAGGCAGAGCTGCTGCGGCGCCTACCCGCCAAAGGCATTATTCCAACCAAGGCTGGGCTGTCAGTTGGCGCGCGGGTGCAGCAATTTCTGGAGCAGGCGCGGATTTTTGAATCTGACCTCTTGTCCCTGACCGGCGATCCGGCGGGATCGCTGCGGCTGGGGTGCTACGCGCCCACCGCGCCCTATGTGCTGCCGCCACTGCTGAAACGGATTTCACAGAAATACCCTTCGATCAGCATCGAGCTGAAGGAAGGTGACATGCAGTCGATTACCGATCTGCTGAACTCGGGGGCGGTGGATCTGGCGCTGACCTATCGGCGCGAGACACCGGGCAGCCAGCCCTTTATTCCCATGTTCCGGGCCTCACCGATTGCATTGATCCCGGATGTGTCACCGCTGGCGCAGCAGCAGGAAGTGCAGCTGCAGGAATTGGCCGAACTGCCCATGATCCTGTTGGATCTGCCGGGAACGCGGCCCTATTTTAATGGGCTGTTCAGCAGTCAGGGGTTGCGACCAAATATTGCCCATACCACCAAAAGCTCCTCGGTGCTGCGCGGGCTGGTGGCGGCCAATTTTGGTTATGCCTTGATGAATATCTGCGGCCCCCAGGATCGCACCGGGCAAAATGGCTATGTGGCGCGCCCGATCGTCGAGGATCTGGACTCGCCGCAATATGGTGTGGCCTATACCCATGCCTCGCAGCGTTCCAGCCTGGTCAAGACGGTGCTGGAGACCTGCCGAGAGGTGGCCGAGGAAGGTAAATTCCGCGATCTTCTCTTTACGGTTGAAGGGGCGCGGGAGCGGCCGCCACATCTATTCACCTAAATTTTAGGGGAAGCATCACTTTAAAAGACTGTTTTCTGTATTTTGTGACGGGGCTAGCCTGTTTTCAATACACAGAAGATGACCAGGGAGTTTAAGATGAATTGCATGTCACGTCTCATGGGCGCGGCGGCCGGTGCCGCTTTGTCTGTTGCCTTTTCCGTTGCGGCTTTGCCTGTGTTTGCGGATGGCGGCACCTTGGTGCTTGGGTCTACGCAGACACCACGCCATTTGAACGGTGCTGTACAGTCGGGTATCGCCACCGCAGTGCCGTCAACGCAGATTTTTGCCTCGCTCCTGCGCTATGATGAGAGCTGGCAGCCCCAGCCCTATTTGGCAAAAAGCTGGGAAATGGCGGAGGACGGGCTGAGCCTGACCCTGCAATTGGTCGACAATGCCACTTTTCACGATGGCGCGCCGGTGACCTCGGCGGATGTGGCTTTTTCGATCGAGACTATCAAAGAAAACCACCCCTTCAAGACCATGTTCGCGCCGGTTTCCGAGATCGAAACACCGGACCCGCATACAGTGATAATCCACCTCAGCAAGCCGCATCCAGCCCTGCTTTTGGCGCTGTCTCCGGCCCTGGCACCGGTGCTGCCCAAACATCTGTTTGACGATGGTCAGGATATGAAATCGCACCCTCTGAACAGTCTGCCGGTGGGCTCTGGTCCGTTTATGGTCGAAGAATTCACCGCAGGTGAAGCCATCGTTTTGAAACGTAACCCCAATTTCTTCCTTGAAGGGCGTCCCAAGCTGGACGAAATTATTATCAAGATCGTTCCGGATACCTCTTCGCTGTTGATCGCAATGGAGAATGGAGAGGCCGACATCTTTCCCTTTATGCAAGGCAGCCAGAATATCCGCCGGTTGCAGAAGGCTGAGAACCTTGACGTCACATCCGAAGGCTATGCCGCCGTGGGGCCGATCAATTGGCTGGCCTTCAACACCCAGTCACCCAAGCTGAGCGACGTGAGGGTGCGCCAGGCCATCGCCTATGCGGTGGATCGCGATTTCATCACCAAGGCGCTGCACCGTGGTGTCTCGGCGCAGCAACGCGGGCCCATCATCGAAAGCTCTCCCTATTTTGACGACAGTATCCCGGCCTATGATGTTGACCTCGACAAGGCCAATGCGCTGATGGCTGAGGCAGGCTTTGGTGACGGAATGGCACTGACCATCGATTATATTCCGGGCCCCAATGAGCAGCAGCTTAATCTGGCGGAATACATGAAGTCGCAGCTGAAGAAAATTGGTATCGACATCACCGTACGCGCCGCCCCCGATTTCCCAACCTGGGCCGGGCGCGTTGGCGGCCATGATTTTGAAATGTCGATGGATATCGTCTTTAACTGGGGTGATCCGGTTATTGGTGTGCACCGCAGCTACCTGAGCGACAACATCCGCAAAGGCGTGATCTGGTCCAATACCCAGCAATATGCAAGTGACAAGGTGGACGCCTTGCTTGACGCGGCCGCGGTTGAACTGGACGAGGACAAGCGTCGCGCCCTGTATGGGGAGTTCCAACAGATTGTTGCCGGTGATCTGCCGGTCTACTGGATCAACGCGCTGCCCTATCACACTTCCTATGACAAGCGGCTGCAGAATGCGCCAACCGGTATCTGGGGCACCATGCATCCGATGGATCAGGTCTCCTGGGGCGAATAATCCAGCCTCGACGATACTCCCTGTGGCGGCGGTCCTTCGATGATCCCGGATCGCCGCCCCTTTTTCAGGCATCCCACACGTCACTGAGACTGGACACCTAAATGAATACCTCTTTTTTGCTCCGACGTCTGGGTTATGGGCTGTTGCTCATGCTGGGCGTCGTGGTGCTAAACTTTTTGCTGATCCGCCTGGCACCGGGCGACCCGGCGCTGGTCATTGCCGGTGAGATGGGCGGTGCCACCCAAGAGATGCTGGACAGCATCCGCGAGGAATATGGCCTCAACAAACCGGTGGCGGTTCAATTGCTGCTTTATATCGGCAACGTGCTGCAGGGGGACCTGGGAGAGAGTTTCTTTTTCAACCAGCCGGTTTCCAGCCTGATCGCACAGCGCGTCTTGCCGACCATTCTGTTGGTGATCACCGCCCAGGTCCTGTCGATTGTCATCGGTGTGGTGCTTGGCGTGCTGGCAGCGCGCAAACCAAATGGGGTGATGAGCGCTTTTGTCAGCGTCTTTGCCACCATCGGCTATGCCGTGCCGGTGTTCTGGACCGGGATCATGCTGGTGATCCTCTTTGCCAGCATCTTTCCGATCTTTCCGGTGGAGGGCATGCAGTCGGTGAAATTGCGCGACGCTTCAGGCCTGGTCAAGGCGCTGGATATTCTGCACCACCTGGTGCTGCCAGCCTTTACCCTGGCGGTGATCTACCTGGCGCAATATGCGCGGCTGTCGCGGGCCTCCATGCTCGAGGTGCTGGGGTCGGATTATATCCGCACTGCGCGGGCCAAGGGGGCCTCGCCGCGCTCGGTCTTGTTCAAACATGCGCTGCGCAATGCGGCCCTCCCGATCCTGACGGTGGCGGGGTTGCAGTTTGGCAATCTGATTTCCGGCGCGCTGTTGGTGGAGACCGTGTTCAACTGGCCCGGCATGGGGCGACTGGCCTTTGAATCGATCCTGCGCCGCGATTACCCAACCATCATGGGGGTGTTGTTCTTTGCCAGTGGCATGGTGGTGGTGGCCAATATTCTGACCGACATGAGTTATCGACTGGCTGATCCACGGCTGAGGGGGAAGGGCTGATGCGCGATCAAGATACCAATTTTCAAGCAGAGAGCCCGGCACTCGAGGCCTGGCGGATGTTTCGCCGCAACATTCCCGCTCTGATTGGCGTGGCGATGCTGAGCCTGATCATTCTGGCGACACTCTATGGCAGCTTCTTTTATGGCGGGGACCCGTTCGATATCGTCTGGGCCCCACAAGAGCCCCCCGGAATGACGCCCGAGTTCCCATTGGGGACAGACTATCTGGGGCGCGATCTGGTGGCGGGCCTGCTGACCGGCGGCGGGCCAACCCTGGCGGTTGGTGCGGCGGCTGCGGCAATCACGATGGGGATCGGCATCTCCATGGGGGCGCTCGCGGGCTATTATGGCGGTTGGGTCGACAACCTGTTGATGCGGGTGACAGAGTTCTTTCAGGTGCTGCCCGCGCTCTTGTTCGCGATGGTTCTGGTGACGCTGTTTTCGCCCTCTTTGTTTACCATTGCCATGGCGATCGGGCTGGTGAGCTGGCCGCAAACCGCGCGTCTGACACGGGCCGAATTCCTCAAGATCAAGCAGTTGGAATATGTCACTGCTGCCCGTGCCATCGGCGCACGAAACAAGCGGATCATCTGGAAAGTGATCCTGCCCAACGCCCTGCCGCCGCTCATTGTATCGGCGACACTCACCGTTGGGGTCGCCATTCTCTTTGAGGCTGGTCTCAGCTTTCTCGGACTTGGCGATCCCAATGTGATGAGCTGGGGGCTGATGATCGGCTCCAACCGCGAATACATCCTCGACGCCTGGTGGCCGGTGACCTTTCCCGGGCTGGCGATCTTTTTCACCGTCTTTTCCGTCAGCCTGATTGGCGATGGTCTGAATGATGCCTTCAATCCGAAATTGAGAGAGCGATGAACAGCCTGTTGGAAATCGAAGATCTGCGGGTGACCTTCAACACCCGCTATGGTGAGGTCACCGCACTGGACAGTGTTTCGCTCCATGTGAAGGAGGGGGAGACCCTGGGCGTGGTTGGCGAAAGCGGCTGCGGCAAATCCATCACCGCGCTCTCGGTAATGGGGCTGATCCCAACGCCGCCGGGACGGATCGCAGAGGGTGCCATCCGCCTGAACGGGGAAGATCTGACCCAGGCCAGCGAAAAGCGCATGCAGGCGCTGCGCGGTGGCGAGATGGCGATGATCTTTCAAGAACCGATGACCTCACTCAATCCGGTGTTCACCGTGGGCGATCAGATCGCCGAGGCGATCATGCTGCACCAAAAGGTTGATGCAGCTCAGGCGCGGCGCGATGCGGTGGCGCTGCTGGACCGGGTGGGGATCCCTTCGCCGGACGTGCGCGCCGGTGACTTTCCGCACCAGTTGTCAGGGGGGATGCGCCAACGGGTGATGATCGCCATGGCTGTCAGTTGCCGTCCCAAAGTGCTGATCGCGGATGAGCCAACAACCGCGCTGGATGTGACTGTGCAGGCGCAGATCTTCGATTTGCTCAACGAAATCCAGCGCGAATTTGGCTCTGCCATCATTCTGATCACGCATGATATG
The DNA here is from genome assembly GCA_015665415.1 of Roseobacter sp. Classification (GTDB taxonomy): domain Bacteria; phylum Pseudomonadota; class Alphaproteobacteria; order Rhodobacterales; family Rhodobacteraceae; genus Pseudophaeobacter. The sequence continues at coordinate 447,033 of JADFAE010000010.1, read as the reverse complement.
GGCGCAATCAGCGAAATGGCTGATCGGGTGGCGGTGATGTATGCGGGCCGCGTCATCGAAGAGGCGCGCGCCGATGATGTGCTTGATTATCCGCAACATCCCTATGCGCGGGGACTGATCTCCTGTATTCCTGCGCTGGGCAAGGACGCGGGCGGCGCGGGCGATATGCTGGCAGAGATCCCCGGTGTGGTGCCGCCGCTGCACAAGCTGGGCGCGGGCTGCGCCTTTGCCGACCGCTGTGCACATCAGGCCCCGCGGTGCGCGGTGGACAAACCCCTGTTGGCGGCTCATGGACATCATCCCGTGGCCTGCCATGGGGTTGAGGAGGGGTGGCTATGAGCAAGCTTCTGGACGTCAAAGACCTGACCGTGCGCTTTGCCCTGCCCAAGCCCTCGCTACTTGCCGCGCAGCCCTATCTGGAGGCGGTGCGCGGGGTCTCCTTTTCCTTGGAGAGGGGCCGTGCGCTGGGCATCGTGGGAGAAAGCGGGTCCGGTAAAACCACCACCGCCATGGCCGCCATTCGCCTGGTTGATGCCGCCGCGGGGCGGGTGGTGTTTCAAGGCGATGATCTGTTGCAACTGGACGAAGAGGCGATGCGTCAGCGTCGTCGCGACGTGCAGCTGATCTTTCAGGATCCCTATTCCTCGCTCAATCCCCGGGCCCGGGTGGCGGATATCGTGCGCGAGCCGATGGATTTGATGGAAATCGGCGATATGGCCAGCCGGATGACCCGCGTGCAAGAGCTGTTTGAGCTGGTGGGGCTGCGCCCTGATCAGCTCAATCTGTTCCCCCATCAGTTTTCTGGCGGCCAGCGGCAGCGGATTTCGATTGCGCGCGCCCTGACCACCAATCCAAAACTGCTGGTCTGCGATGAGCCGGTCTCGGCGCTGGATGTGGCCATTCAGGCGCAGATCCTCAACCTGCTGGCGCGGCTCAAGGCTGAGCTGGGCCTGTCCTATCTGTTCATCAGTCATGATCTGGGAGTGGTGCGCCACCTTTGTGATGATGTGGCGGTGATGTATCTGGGCAAGATCGTCGAGCAGGGCCCGCGCGAGGCGCTGTTTGATGACCCCAAGCATCCCTACACTCAGGCGCTGTTGTCGGCGGCCCCTTCGCTGGCGCGGCGTAAATCCAAGGGCTATGTGCGCCCCTTGAAGCTGTCAGGCGATCCGCCCAGCCCGCTGAACCCACCCAAAGGCTGTGCCTTTGCCGACCGCTGCCCGATGGCGCAGGCGATCTGTCGCGACAGTCAGCCAGAGTTGCGCCCCTTGGGAACCCGGCAAAGCCAGGTGGCGTGTCATTTGGCAGAGGCCTAGGATCCACACCAAATCAGCGCGACGCCGAGGGGCGTCGCGCTGAAGCTGCCTGTCGCTGGATCCGCCTATTCGGCGCGATATTGCGGGGCAGAGGCGAGGAATGCGCCATAGGCCGGAGCATTTGGATAAGAAAACTGTTCGGCCAATGGATTGGCACGCTTGGTCTTGGTCGCCCCCATATCGCTGAGCAATTCATCAAAATGCTTGAAGTGGAACGGCGCTGAGCAGAGCCCGCCATAGACCTGCGCCGCCGGGCGTTCGCGCCGCCGCCAGTCCAGCATCATCTCGATATTGCGATCCATATCGGCGCGGCTGGGTTGCTGGGCCAGTTTCCCATCGGCATAGCGCACCAGCCAATTGGCAATCATCTCTGCCGACAGGATGGTGCAAAAGCTGGAGTTGAAGCCGACAAAACCCATCTCTGGCAGGTCCGGGTTCACCGACAGGCGGAAGGTGCGATATTGGCCGTCGCTTTCGATCAACCTGTCACGATGTTCCTGCGCCAGATAGGGAATGCCCAGTTTCCAACCCACGGCCAGCACGATGATATCGGCCTTGATACGGTCGCCGGTGGTCAGCGCCACCTCATCGCCCTCGTAGTGATCAAAGGTGCCCTGAATCGGTTTGACCGTTCCGGATTTGAAGCTCTCAAACAGGCCGGGGGTGACGATGGGCAGGGAACAGGAGGCCTCTTTCTCAATAGGGCTGTCCGGCACCATGTTCCATTTCTTCAGCCCCAGCTGCAGTTTCAGCAGGGTTTCCAGCCCCCGGAAATTGGCCCAGACCAGTGGCTTTAGCGCGGCGGCGATGACTCGCTGGAACGGGGTCTTGCCCCATTGATTGAACTGCTGCTCCTGGGCGCGCATGTAGAGCAGTTTCTTGAAATTGATGCCGCCGACAAAATAGGGCACCCGCCAGACGTTCTCGCGGTAGACCATTGTCACCTGTTTGGCACCATTCTTGGCGGCATTCACCGCGATGTCGGTGGCCGATTTGGATCCGCCCAGTACCACTACGCGCTTGCCCTGCATCATCGAGGGATCGGTGTAGTCGGATGAATGGATCACCTGGCCCCCCTGCGCAATAAACGCATCCTGGCCGGGATGGGTGATGATGTTCTTGTCAGAGAACTGCCCGGTGCAGATGGCGACAAAGTCGAAGTCTTCCTGCCGGGTGCGACCTGCCTCCTCGATGGTCAGGGTCCAGCCGGGCTTGCCATCGGCGCGCCGATCCATCGACTGGATGTTGGTGTTCAGCCGAAACAACCGGCTGAGGTGATGCTTGTCCGCATAGCTATGCAGATAGGCATGCACCTGCGGCCCTTTAGGCCATTCCGGATAGTCTTCGGGCATCGGGTGATCGGTGTAGCAGTAGAGATCCTTTGGAGATTGGGTCTGTACGTCCGGGTAGGATCGTGACAGCTCCCAGACGCCGCCAAAATCGTGACTGCGTTCAAAGCCAAAGACGAGATGGCCCTTTTCGTCAAAGGCCTTGGCTGCTGCCAGCCCACTGACGCCGCCGCCGATCACGGCGACCTTCTTGCGTTTTACCATAGTCCTGCTCCCCTATCTTATTCGGCCGGGGGTGGCAGAAAGTCGACCTCGTGCAGCGCCGAGAGACGCACCAGTTCAGCCGGGTCGGTGACGCCGTCCAGAGCGACAAACAGATCATAGAGCTTGCGGGCAGGGGCGACACCAAAGACGCATTTGGCGGTCGCGTCACTGCGGTTGAAGATGCCATGGGCCACCCCCATCGGCATGCGCACTGTATCGCCGGGTCCGGCCTTGTGGGTGGTGGGCGGCCCCTGGTCATGGCCGAATTCCACTTCCAGATTGCCCTCCAGCACGTAGATCCATTCATCCTGTGTCGGATGGATATGTGGCGGCACAAAGGTCTCTGGCGGGATATCGGCGTGCCAGGTAAAGGCGCTGTCTGAATGCAGCTTGGGGGTGTAGGTATGACCCACCACGTTCCAGGCCACGCCGTTGATGCCATCGGCGGATTGGGTAATGCCGGCAGTTTCTTTCATGATTTCCTCCCCGAAATTGAAAGATTGTTGCGCCAGCCTAGGCAGGACTGCAGCTTTCCTTTGTCCAAAAAGCGCAAAGAAAATTGCGCCACACCAAAAAGCTTTGTTTTAAGTGTGAAATTTATGCAGGATGGGGAAATGCAGACTAGGCCCCACACCGGATCGGCTGAACCCCTGAGCGCACATCCCCTGTTTCAAACGGGCGATATCGACCGTGCGCGGCAGAATGTGGCCCGCAAATTCTGTACCCATGATCTGACGCCGGGACGTGAATACAAGCGGTTCGAGGCCCGCCACAATCATGCAGCGGGGCAATGCCTGTCGCTGAACTATCTGAGCTATGGTTGCGAAGTCGCCATTAACCCCGGTGAGCTGGAGCGCTTTTACCTGGTCCAATTGCCGCTGGCGGGGACCGCCAATGTGCGCAATGGCCGGGTGGAGGTGGCTGCCTGCAGGCAGCGGGCCACGGTGCTTAATCCGACCCGTGAAACCCGCATGACCTGGCATGCGGGCTGTCACAAGCTGTTGCTGCAGATCGACCGCGGTGCCGTGCAGGCCAAGGCCGAAGCGCTGCTGGGGCGTCGTCTGACAGAACCGGTGGTGTTTGACCCAGAGGTGGATCTGACCGCACCCGCCCTGCAGCACTGGTCCAAATCCCTGTTCTCGGCGGTTTCACTGGCGCAGAACCGCTGCGCCTTTGGGGCGCAGATGCATCCGCATCAGGCTCGTCTGGAAGAAGAGCTGCTGCTGGGTTTTCTCTCTCACCAGCCCAGCAATATCTCACATGGCCTGCGGCGGGAGGAGGCGGCAGGTCTGGCCCCCTACCAGCTGCGTCGGGCCGCGGATTACATCCGGGCCAACCTCAGCGAGCCTTTGACTCTGATGCAGGTTGCGGGGGAGGCGGGCTGCAGCCTGCGCAGTCTGCAGATGGGGTTCAAACGTCACTATGACTGTACGCCGATGCAGTATCTGGCGCGGGAGCGGCTAAACCACGCGCATTACCTGTTGCAGAGCCTGCCGCCGGATCATCGGGTAAGTGCCGTGGCTTTTGACGCGGGATTTAGCCATCTGGGGCGGTTTTCGATCGCCTATCGCGCCACCTTTGGCCGCTCCCCGCGTGAGACCCTTGGGCGCGGCGGGCCTGCCTGAAGAAGGCATTCGCGGGGGGCTGCCTTTCACGCTTGCCTGCTTTTTTGGCCCCCGTCGTGGCAATTGTGGCCGTCGTGCGAGATGTGTCTTTAGACCACTCCCGGCTCTTGGGGCTAACATATGAAGGGGCATTTTGAACGGGGCAGTACGTCTGTGCAGCCAACAGCGGCAGCATTGTGGCGGGATGTTGGCAGGGGCGCGGGGTATTGCCGGTGACTGTGTCTCTGCTGCACTAGCTGCCGCCGGGAGAGAAGTGTTAGCGAAGCGTTAACCTCGATCCCATGTTGGCGGGGCGGAATAAGCAGGACAGAATTGATGGTTCGAAAGATAGCGGCAATGGCCCTGGCCCTTTTGCTTCCGGTACAGAGCTTGGCAGAGACCGAGCAGCAGCGCCACAAGATCGGCTATGGGCTGATGTTTACCAATGACCTGATGGGGGATGGTAAGGACCGCTGGCGGACGGGCTCTTTGACCTCGTCGCGGATGTACGGGCACGATTGGCAGGGGCAGGCACCCGCTGGGTTTGGGGAACTGCTGGAGCTGCGCATTCAGGGGCAGATCATCGCGCCTGCGGATTTGAAAACACCGGACACCGGGGATCGCCCCTGGGCCGGGGCGCTGAGCTTTGAGCTCAACAATCACATGCAGCGCGGTGGTGCCGAGATCGTTCTTGGCGCGGGGCTTGCCATTGTCGGGCCGCAGACCCAGTTGGATGAGTTTCAGGACTGGCTGCATGATCTGGCGGGCGCGCCACAGCCTTCGGCCTCTGTGCGGGCCAATCAGGTTGGCAACAAGTTCCAGCCCCTTGTTTCCGCTGAGATCGGGCGGGATCTGACACTGTCGCAGCGTAGTGCCCTGCGCCCCTTTGTCGAGGCGCGGGCCGGGGATGAGACCTATCTGCGGGCCGGGATCGATCTGAGTTACGGCCAATTGGGGCAGGGGTCCTTGTCGGTCCGCGAGAGCATCACGGGGCAGCGCTACAGTGTCATTCATGGCGGGGGCACCGGCCTGACGCTGACGGCTGGGGCAGATATCGCCTATGTAGCTGACAGTATCTATCTGCCAGAGGGCCAAGGCTATGGGCTGGAAAACAGCCGCCACAGGGCGCGTGTGGGGCTGCGCTGGCAGGGGCAGAATATGGCTGCCTTTTATGGCCTCAGCTATCTGGGTAAGGAATTCAGCACCCAAAGCGAAGGCCAGTTGACCGGATCATTGCAGCTGCAATTGAGGTTTTGAAAACACACTTCAGCTCTGGACTGTAAGGTCCCGGCGGATTTGCACTTTATCTGCGCGGGCCTGTTTGTTAAGTTTTGGTTAATAAAAAAATAACGAGCAGGCAAACAGGCAGATGAAAACGGGCTTTCGTGGCACGTTTGTTATTTCCTGGACGCAAACAGAAATTGACGGTCTTTTGGCCGCACCGGTCGAGGCTATCGATGTCGGGGCTGCATGGTCCTGGCAGGGTGAAGCAGTGCGGGTCGATGGCCCGGCTGAACTGTTGCGTTTGGATATGGCAAACGGAGAATCCGATTTGCGCAGACGGGCGGCACGCTCGGTGCGCAGACTGGTTGGGGCGGCGGTGCAGAACCGCAGCAACCTGAGCGAGGTCTCGGTCGAAGACCCTTTGCTGGACAAGAGCTTTGTGGTGACCAATGGGGTGCAAAGCTACACCGTCACCCTGATTGAGGTTGGCGATGGCGCGCGGCCTCTTTTGATGTTTGTAAATGAAATCCCGCCCAAGGGCACCGATCTCTGGGTGGTGCATCACTCGCTTGGCAGTATCGGCTGCCCGGCGGATAGCATGCCAGGGCAGCCGGCCAGCGGTGTCATCTGTTTCACCCCCGGCACCCAGATTGCCACGCCGCAGGGGCCGCGCCGCGTAGAAGAACTGCGCGAAGGTGACTGGGTGCAGACCCGCGACAATGGGGCCCAGGAGATCCAGTGGATTGGTGCGCGCCGCATTAGTGGCGCGCGGCTGTTTGTGGTGCCAAAGCTGCGGCCGGTGCGCATTCGAGCGGGCGCGCTGGGTATTGACCGGCCGGAAAAGGAACTGCTGGTCTCGCCGGAACACCGTATGCTGTTGCGCGGGCGTCAGGTGCAGGCGCTGTTCAATACCCCAGAGGTTCTGGTTGCGGCTCGCGATCTGATCAATGGAGGCACGATCACGGCGGATTCCTCGGTAAAGGAAGTCACCTACATTCATGTACTGTTAGGTGCGCATCAGGTGCTTTGGGCCAATGGGGTGGAAAGCGAGAGCTTTCATCCCGCCAGTGCCTCGATGTCGGCTCTGGACACTGCAGACCGCATTCGCCTGACCGGGCTTTTGCCGGGGTTGGAGCGCGATCCTATGTCCTATGGGGCCTATGCGCGGCGCAATCTCAGCGCCTCGGAGGCGGCCATTCTGATGCATGAGGCCGCCTAGGGGCAAACAAATCTCAGGACTTGGGAAAAATCAGGGGGCGCAGTGTTGACTCTGCTTCCTTTGCGCATATAAGCGCCGCTCATTGGTGTTGGTGGCCCCCGCAAGGGGATGCCTGTCATAGGAGTGGGTCTGCGGATCTGCACTTAAGAGGACAACGCCCTTCATAGTGGCCTATCAGGGCTTCGACCATATCGAAGGAGAACAGCTGTGACTAAACGTACCGCTGCCAAATACAAAATTGACCGCCGCATGGGCGAAAACATCTGGGGCCGTCCTAAATCCCCAGTGAACCGTCGTGAATATGGCCCCGGCCAGCACGGTCAGCGCCGCAAGGGCAAACTGTCCGACTTTGGCATTCAGCTGCGCGCCAAGCAGAAGCTGAAAGGCTACTACGGCGACATGACTGAGAAGCAATTCCGTCGCATCTATGCCGAAGCTGTCCGTGTGAACGGCGACACCGGTGAAAACCTCATCGGCCTGCTCGAGCGCCGCCTGGACGCCGTTGTCTACCGTGCCAAATTCGTTGCAACCGTGTTTGCTGCACGTCAGTTCGTCAACCACGGCCACGTCACCGTCAACGGCAAGCGCGTCAACATTCCTTCCTACCGTGTGAAGGAAGGCGACGTGATCGCAGTGCGTGACAAGTCCAAGCAACTGGCCGTTCTGATCGAAGCCACCCAGCTGGCCGAGCGCGATGTTCCTGACTACATCGAAGCCGACCACAACAAGATGACCGCCACTTTTGTGCGCGCCCCCGGTCTGGCCGATGTGCCTTACCCCGTCATCATGGAACCAAACCTGGTTGTGGAATTCTACGCCAAGAACTAATCCTGTCGCCCCTTTGGGGTGCTGGAGAAAGGGGTTGCCTTCGGGCAGCCCCTTTTTGTTTGCCGGCCTCCGGCGGCAATGTCGCTGGGTTTGGACAGGGAAATGGAAATGCAACCCTGAGCTGCAATGCGTCTTGTGATGCGCCTGATGTGCAAAAATAGTTGCTCCTGCAGCTTGTCGATCGCTACCGTAGCAAAAAAAGCCCTTCCACAAGGAGCCGGGCGCAACGGGAGACCAACATGACGCATCGACTGGGTAGCACTGTGACTGCCATTCTTTTGACCTGCGGCACCGCCTTGGGTGCGGCACCGCTGCAGTTGCAGCTGGCCGATCCGCAGCCCTCTGGCGTTCAGCCGGGACTGTCGGTGCGCTATGCCTACCCGCAGGATGTCAAAACCCTGAGTGAGGCATCGGCGGCCTTGAAGATTGCGTCGGAACCAGGGCATGCGCTGAGCGGGCTGGATCACCGCGACACCAATGAGGGGGACAAGACCCTGACCTCGAAGCGGGCGGAACATGTTGTGGCTTCGATCAAGGGCTATGTGCGGTTTGATGCGCCGGGGCTCCACAATATCGACTTTCTGACCAATGACGGATTGCGCGCGCGCATTGGCGGCCAGGTGGTTGGCAAGTTCGACGGTCGACAGGCCTGCGACACCACCATCATGAGCGAGGTCGAGGTGCCGGCAGCGGGCTGGTATGACGTGGATATCCTCTATTTCCAGCGGGGGGGCACGGCCTGTCTGCATATGCGCATGGGGCCGGATGGCAAACGTCCGCGTTGGATGCCGGATGCGGCCTTTGGCCACTGAGGCAGCCACTGACTGCGCAGCTGTTTGGAAAACGGATGCTATCCGGGCTGATGGATCTGGATCGCAAAACCCTCTGAGCTTTGCGGCGGGGTGAAATGTTTGCAGATTTGGCTGAATTGCGCGCGGGTGGGCTGAAACGGATGCTCACCCCGGGCATTGCGCGCCTCCAGGCGGTGCCAGCAGGTCTCTTCATCGACATCAAGGAGATGCAACAGAACCTCTGCCTTGGCCTGCTGGGCGCAGTCGCGCATCCACTGGCGGTTCTCTACCGTATTGGCGTGGTAATCCAGCACCACCGACAGACCCGCTGATAGCAGTTCAGTGATATGCGGGGCCATGACTTGTCGCAGCTTGGCTGAAACCTCCACATAGTCCTGCAGGGTTGTCATCCGATCCCCGTAGAGCGCTGCCAGCCAATCATCCTCACTAAGGCAGAGGGTCTGAGAGGGGCGTGACAGTCTGGCGGCCAATGTGGATTTCCCGGCGGCGATCCTGCCGCAGATCAGGTGCAATGTCGGCGCGGGTTCTGGCATGGCAGTCTATCCTGATAGCGCCCCTACAAAGGCAGGGGGCGGGCCTCGGCGATGGTTTCCATGGCAAAATAGGAGGTCACACTGTCCAGTTCGACACCGCCGATCAGCCTCTGATACACCCGGTCATAGCTGCCCATGTCCTGGGTGACCACCTTGAGTTGATAATCATAGTCGCCACCAATGCGGTGAAAGTCGACCACTTCAGGAATAGTCAGCACGTGACGGCGAAAGGTGCTGAGCCAATCTGCTGAATGGTGCCGGGTGCGCAGCATCACAAAGACCACCAGATCCAGTCCCAGCTGGGCCCGATCCAGCCGCATGGTAGAGCCCTGCAACACGCCGCTGTCGTTCAACGCCTTGAGGCGGCGCCAGCAGGCGTTCTGTGACAGGCCCACCACCTCGGCCAGCTCGCGCTGCGAGAGGCCGGCATTGCGTTGCAGGGCGCGTAGAAGGGAGAGGTCAATTTGATCTATACTATTTGACATCTTTCAATCATATGACACAATGAATGACCAAATCAATCAGTCATTGAAGGTGTTTTCGCGCAAGAGACATGGGAAATTAGGTGAGTACAAAACCTGGAGACGCGCCATGACCCTTGCAACATTCAAAGACTCGCTGCGCAATGCAGCTCAGGACGGCAGCTTGGCACAGGGCCTGATTGGCGAAGGGGTGATGATTCCGGGCCCGGCAGGCGCGGTGCCTCTGGTTTATGCTGATTATGTCGCCTCTGGTCGGGCGATGTCCCAGGTCGAGGATTTCATCGCCACCCAGGTGCTTCCTTTTTATGCCAATTCACACACCGAGGCGTCATTTTGCGGCTCCTACGTGACCAAGCTGCGCCGGGCTGCGCGGGCAGAAATTGCCCGGGTGACACATGCGGCAGACCACGATGCAGTGATCTTTGCCGGCTCGGGCGCAACGGCCGGGCTCAACCGTCTGGTCAGCCTGCTGGGCGTCAATGACGCGCGCAATCCGGTGGTTTTCATTGGTCCCTATGAGCATCACTCCAACATCCTGCCCTGGCGCGAGAGCAAGGCAAAAGTGGTGGAGATCCCCGAAGCGCAAGAGGGGGGCGTTGATCTGCAGGCGTTGCAGAAGGCCCTGCTCGAGCACGCCAGCAGCGATTTGATGATTGGCAGCTTTTCGGCGGCCTCCAACGTGACCGGGATCGTCACCGACCCGGATCCGATCAGCCGCATCCTGCATGCGGCGGGTGCATTGGCGATCTGGGACTATGCCGGCGCCGGGCCTTATCTGCCGATCTCGATGACAGGAGAGCACGGCGCCCATAAGGATGCGGTGGTGGTTTCTCCCCATAAGTTCCCCGGCGGGCCGGGGGCCTCTGGGGTGCTGATTGTCAACGAGGACGTGGTGCAGAGCCGCTGCCCCTCTTGGCCCGGAGGTGGCACTGTCAGCTTTGTCTCGCCCTGGGGGCATCAATACAGCGAAGATCTGGCGGCGCGCGAAGAGGCGGGAACCCCCAATGTGATTGGCGACATTCGTGCAGCCCTGGCCTTTTTGGTTAAAGAGGCTGTGGGTGAGGTTGAGATTGCCGCCAAGGAGGCGCGTTTTGCCGAAATGGCGCGCGCGGGCTGGTCCGCCAATCCACGCCTCAGCCTGCTGGGCCACGCTGAGGCGCATCGCTTGCCGATCTTTTCCTTCACCGTCACGGGCATGTCGGGAGAGCCGGTACATCAGCAGCTGTTTACCCGCATGCTGAGCGATTATTACGGCATTCAGGCCCGCGGCGGCTGTGCCTGCGCCGGCCCCTATGCGCATCGGCTTTTGGGGATCGACCAGGGGGAATCCGAGGCCCTGTTCGAGGATCTTCAGGCGGGCAAGGAGCTGCGCAAGCCGGGCTGGGTGCGGCTCAACTTCTCATATCTGATGAGCGAGGAGCGGGTTCAATACATTATCGACAGCGTCAATGCGCTGACACAACGCGCTGAAGAGCTTGCCCAAACCTATCAGGCGGATCCCGCGACCGCCCGCTTTCAGGTGCTTGCAGCGGAGTAGGGCATCGCTGCAAAGGGGAAGCGAGCGAGAATTTCACCCATGACAGGGCTGCGGCTGCTGTGACAGGATCAAAACGTTGTTTTATCTGTTATCAGTCGGAGCCTTGTTATGGCGCTTAAATTATCTGCCCCGGTCGGGGACAAAAACCGTATTACCAAACCAGACCCGAAATCCGGGGAGGGCAAATTCAAACCGGTGAAAAACGCAGGCGTGGACGTCGAGCTGGTGCGTTTGATGCTCAAGGCAAATGGCTTTGCCGGCATCCCCATCTCCAAAACATGCGACGCCGGCCTGATCAAGGATATCCGCAGTTTCCAGAAAAAATCTCTGGGCTTCAAAAAGCCTGACGGCATTGTCGATCCCGGCATGCGCACCTGGAAGGCAGGGCTGCCCAAGCTGCAGACGATGATTGCCGCCGATCAGAAGGTCTCTGTCTACGAGGTCAAGGAAGAGGGCAAGGTCAAGCAGGTCAAGGTGGATGAGTTCGAGGCCGGGGAAAAGGCGCTCAAACACGAGATCCTGTCCAAGGCCAACATGATGCTGGGCCAGGCAGAGGTCTGGGTGGATTTCTGCAACGACGTGGAAAAGACCCGCCAGGCCGAGGACGGCATGATGATGGCGATCACCGAATTCACCATGTCGACCCTGAACAGTGACACCGACCCGCCCTGGACCGCCATTTTGAATGCCCGCTCCGAGGCCTCCAGCCTGAAGGCCCAGGTCAGCCGGTCCAAGCCGGACTGGAAAAAAGTGTCGAAACAGGATGCCAAGGCGACCAAGGTCTACAATGCCGGACAAAAGGCCTTTGAGAAATTCATCCAGGCGCGCATTGGCACTGCGGGCAAGGCGATCTTTACCCTGGAAATTGTGCGCGAGACCTCCTTTGCCATCATCGAGGTCTACGCCACCGCGCGGCTGATGGCGACCAAGGGCATGGACCCGGTGCGCGCCCATGCGGTGGCCGCCGCCGGGACCGAGGCGATGAAATCGGGGGCCGGTCAATTTGGTGAATACCTGGCCGGCAATAAGATGACCTGGGAAGGGGCGGCGAAGAAAATCGCGTCGGATACGTTTTTTGCCGGGCTCGCCGGTGCGGTCGGCGGCAAGCTGAGCGGGGCTTTTCTGAAGGGGATTGCGACCAAGGTGGCAGCGCAATTGCCATCAAAACTGTTCCAGACCTTCTCGCAGAAGGCCCTGACCAAATTCATGGAAAAGATGTTCACCACCACAGTGGGGCAAGAGATGATGAAAAACGCCGCCAAAGAGGCGGTCATGCTGTTCAAGCCGATGGTGATGCTGGGGCGGCCGCCCAACCAAAAGGAGGTGATGGATGCGATGATCAAGATCATCTCCGGTGGCATCATGTCCTCGGGTCCAATGAAAAGCGTCGCGGGGTTCGGGTCCAGCTACCTGGCAAAATCGCAAAGTTTCCTGGCCCAGAAGCTGGTGCCCAATGCCATGGATGCCTTGGTCAAAAAGGATCTTATCGCCAAATATGGCGCTGAGGTGGTTGAAGACTTTGCCAAGAAACACGGACCAGGGATCTATGCCGATGTGGCCGGTGCCATTCAGGACAAGGTTCTGGTGGCCTATGCCAATGATATTCTGGGCAGTGCTGATGGCAGCCAATCGGCCAAGGTGATGCAGAAGCAACTGGAGGAGAAACTGCGCAAGGATGCCAAACTGCGCAAGGATCTCGCCGAGATGGTGCGCAAAAAATCCGAAGCCAAACTGCAGAAATTGGCCAAAACCAAGTGAGCCCAGCGGCTCTGCCATGGTCTCTATGCGGTCTATGGATTTGCCTGCATGGGGCAGGGGGCTGAGCTGGGGACGAGCTAGTGGATGCGCTGGGGCCAGTGCTTGGGCCAGTGCTTGGGCCAGCTCTGGGGAATGGGCAAAGAGTGGGGCAGGGCAAGTTCTGGTCATCTTGCGGCTTTCCCAATGGGCTCTGTCTCGTTATTGAGAGGCAGAACCAAGGAGCCCGAAGAATGACCCAGATTGCACCGCAGCCCGGTATCATGGATATCGCTCTCTATCAGGGCGGCCAAAGCCAGCTTGCCGGTCATGCTGAGCCTCTCAAGCTCAGCTCGAACGAGAACCCCTTTGGGCCCAGCCCGATGGCGGTAACCGCTGCGACGGCGGAACTGGCGGCGATGCATCGATACCCCAGCACTGACCATCAGGCTCTGCGTCAAGCGATTGGTGCAACCTATGATGTCGACCCGGCGCAGGTGATCTGTGGGGTGGGCTCTGACGAGATCATTCACTTCCTGTGCCAGGCCTATGCCGGTCCCGGTGACGAGGTGATCCATACAGAGCACGGCTTTGCTATGTATCGCATATCAACCCTGGCCGCAGGCGCGACCCCCATCGAGGTGGCGGAGACGGAGCGCTGTGTCGATGTGGATGCGATCCTGGCGGCGGTGACCCCTGCAACCCGGCTGGTGTTTATCGCCAATCCTGCCAACCCCACCGGTACGCTTTTGCCGATGGATGAGGTCACGCGGCTTGCAGCAGGCCTTCCCGAGAGCTGCATTCTGGTCCTGGACGGGGCCTATGTGGAGTTTGCCGAGGGCTATGACGGTGGCCGTGCCCTTGTGGCGCAATACGACAATGTGGTGATGACCCGCACCTTCTCCAAACTTTATGGCTTGGGCGGTTTGCGAGTGGGCTGGGGCTATGCGCCGTTGCCGGTAATCGAAGTGCTGAACCGCATTCGTGGCCCTTTTAACCTCAGCGCGCAGGCCTTGGCCGGGGCCGAGGCGGCGCTACAAGATGTGGATTGGGTGGCGGATTGCCTGCGCATCAATGCCGAGGAACGCAGCCGCCTCTGTGGAGGGTTGCGGCAATTGGGGCTGGGCTGTGACGAGAGCGCCGCCAACTTTGTCCTTGCCCGTTTTGCCAGCGAGGCCGAGGCCCTGGGTGCCGATCAGCACCTGAAGGACCAAGGTATTATCGTGCGTCACCCCCGCAGCTACAAATTACCCGACTGCCTGCGCATCACCGTAGGTCGTCCGGAAGACAACAGTCGCGTTCTGGCGGCCCTGACCACATTCAAGGAAACCGCATGAGCCAGCAAGTATATCAACGGGTTGCCCTGATCGGCTTGGGTCTGATCGCCTCATCGATGTTCTGGGCGATCAAGCGCGGCGGGCTGGTGGGCGAGGTCACCGGCTATGCCCGCAGCGCCGAGACACGGGACACGGCGCGCCGGATCGGTCTGTGTGATCGGGTCTGTGACAGTGCGGCCGAGGCGGTCGAGGGGGCCGATCTGGTGGTGCTCTGTGTGCCGGTGGGGGCCATGGGTCCGGTGATGGAGCAGATCCGGGATGCCCTGAAACCCGGTGCAACAGTCTCGGATGTGGGCTCGGTCAAGGGCCATGTTATCGACGTGGTTGCGCCGCTTATTCCCGAGGGCGTGCATTTTGTGCCCGCGCACCCTTTGGCGGGCACCGAACATTCGGGACCTGAGTCCGGCTTTGCCGAGCTGTTTGACAACCGCTGGAGCCTTTTGGTGCCGGTGGAGGGCAGTGATCCACAGGCGGTTGCGCGGCTGCGCGCCCTCTGGGAGGGCATGGGCGCTCATGTGGATGAGATGGACGCCGATCACCACGATCTGGTGCTGGCCGTGACCAGCCATGCGCCGCATCTCATTGCCTATACCATGGTGGGTGTGGCTGATGATCTGCGGCGGGTGACCGATAGTGAGGTGATCAAATACTCCGCAGCCGGTTTTCGCGATTTCACCCGGATTGCCGCCTCGGACCCCACCATGTGGCGCGATGTTTTCCTGACCAACAAGGAAGCAACGCTGGAGATTCTGGGCCGTTTCACCGAAGAGCTCTTTGCCCTGCAGCGCGCCATTCGCACAGGGGATGGCGATCACTTGCACGACTATTTCACTCGCACGCGGGCAATCCGTCGCGGCATTATCGAGGCCGGGCAGGATACCGCAGCGCCAAACTTTGGACGGACATCGGAATGAAGCCTGTCGCGCGACTCTGGGGGGTGGTGTTTTTGGCCGCTGTTGCGGCCCCGCTTTGGGCTTCGGCCCCCGAGACCTCGCTGCGGCCCAGTGCCCGTCCGGGCCTGGCCCAAGCTGAGGTGGTTTCCGGGGTGGATTTGCCGCAGTCTTCGGTGGTGGCCTTTGCACCCCTTGGGCAGGTTGTCCCCCCTCTGCGCCCCAATGCGCGTCCTCGCTCGCCGCAGATGCTGGCCGCAGTGGCGCTGCCTGCGGCTGCACCTCGGGTGGATATGCAACAGTCGCTGCGCCCACTGCTGCGCCCCGACGCGGTGGTGCAACAGGCTCTGTTCAAACGTCGTCAACTGCGCAAGGGCGCGGTTTGTGGTGACATCGCGATCCAGGGCAAACCGATTGGCGCGGTTGCCGCCAGCCTGCCGGGCTGCGGAGCACAAGATGCGGTGCGGGTCAGGTCGATAGCGGGTGTTACACTTAGCCAGGAATCGGTGATGACTTGCGAGACGGCCCAGGCCCTGAAGCGCTGGATTTCTAAGGATGTAGAGAAAGCTTTTGGCCGCAGCAATCGGGTCGTGTCCCTGCGCGTTGCCGCCCATTACGCCTGTCGCACCCGCAACAATCGCCCGGGGGCCAAGATCTCTGAACATGGCCGTGGCAAGGCCATCGATATTTCCGGGTTCAAACTGGAAGACGGCAGCCTTGTGACCGTGCTCGAAGGCTGGAGGGCGCGTGCGACCCGCAAGCAGCTGAGAAAGATCTGGAAAGCCGCCTGTGGTCCCTTTGGGACTGTCCTTGGCCCAGAGTCAGACCGGTATCATCGCGATCATTTTCATCTCGACGTGGCCCGCCATCGCGGCGGCTCTTATTGCCGCTAAGTCGCCTTACGCGACTTGGGCTGATGGGCTGCGTTGATAGGCTGCGGTGACCGCTTGGCGCAACCGCGCCGCGCGGGAGCGCGCGACGCCT
The DNA here is from genome assembly GCA_015665415.1 of Roseobacter sp. GTDB lineage: Bacteria > Pseudomonadota > Alphaproteobacteria > Rhodobacterales > Rhodobacteraceae > Pseudophaeobacter. Next base: position 430,980 of record JADFAE010000010.1, on the reverse strand, counting down.
GGCCCAACTGAGGCGGGGCAGGCCGCAGGCCGGTCCCAGAACAGGCGGGAGCATTTTCTCTTTTGGATCTTGATCGACCCTGCTGGCCGGATTGCCTGTTGTGCGGGCTAGCGCAGCACCAGTCTGGGCGCGGTTCCCACCGGCAGCGGACCTATCCAGAACTGCCCGTCCTGAATGCGCAGACGGGTGTCGAGCTTGTCGCCCTGACCGCTGTCTCTGGCAAAGAGGTTCAGAACCCGTTCCACCGCCATGCGGCTGCTGGGCGGCAGCAGGCTGCTGCGTTCTGCCACATCCAGAATGCTGCGCCAGTTTTTCACCTGCAGCGCCAGCTCGCCGCTGAGCCGCCCCTGTTCATCCACCTGCAGGGCACCGGTTGCCCTGAACCGCATCTCGCCCCACTGGGCGTCTGCCAGCTGCAGATCGATCAGGCGTGGCTGAGGGCGGCGCAGCTCGATTGCGCGCCGGTCCCAGGCGGTGTCAAACGCCACATCGGCCTGCAGCTCTAGGGTGTCAAACCGGGCTGGCAGCGCCTCGTCCAGCTGGCCCATACGGCGAAAGACACCGCCGGGCGCAAACCCTTGGGCCGCGGCCTGCAGCAGGTAGCGGTCTGACTGGTCGTATCGGCGCATCACCAGGTTGAGGTCTTCTGCCTGCCACAGCAGATCGGCCTCCTGCAGGAGTTGCCAGGGGCCGGCCGTCAGTTCCAGATGCTCCAGAGTCAGCGCCAAACCCGGTGCCAATTGCATCTGTGCCTGCATCTCGCGCGCGACCAGACGACGGCTCTGATCATAAAAAGAGAAATGTTGCGGCGTGGCGGGAAAGCCCAACCGCTGCGCCCCAGGCCAGAGCGCCGGACTGTCAAATTCGACCCAATCGGCACTCCAGGCCGCCCCGGTGCCGGGGTCCGCCAGCAGCGGCTGGCGGATGAGGGTGGCGTGACGCAGTGGAAATCCGCTGGTGTCCAAAGCCGCATATTCCGCCTGCCACCCCTGGCGCTGCTGCTCGGTGAACCAGGCCTCCAGCCCGCTGCGCAGCCCCCAGGCGGCCAGCGCCCAATAGATAATCCAGACGGCAGCCCCGAGGCTCAGCCATTTCAGCAGTCGCATTCTGCAAAGACCCTCTTTTTCTAGGCGGCAATATGCTGTTTATAGGCCCCGACAAAAAAGGGCCATAGATCATGACAATGTGGGTATTCGGATATGGGTCGCTGCTGTGGAACCCGGGGTTCACGGTGGCGCGCAGCGAAGTGGCGACCTTGCAGGGCTATGCCCGCTCGTTCTGCATGTCTTCGATCCATCACCGCGGCAGTGAAGAAAAACCCGGGCTGGTGCTGGCGCTGGACGAAATCGAAGAGGCCCATTGTCAGGGGCTCGCCCTGGCTGTGGCAGCAGGCGAAGAAGAGCAGACCCTGGCCTATCTGCGCGAGCGGGAATTGATTTCCTCGGCCTATCTGGAGCGCGATCTCGAGATCGAACTGGCCAGCGGCGCGGCGGTGACGGCGGTCACCTATGTGATTGATCCGCATCATGTGCAGTATTGTGGCGGCATGGCGCTGGAGCAGCAGGCCCAGATCATTGCCACGGCGGTGGGCGGGCGCGGACCCAACACCGAATATCTCTACAATACCGCCGAGCATCTGGCCGAGATTGGCCTGGGCGACGCGGAACTGGAGTGGTTGATGACGCGGGTGCGGCAAATAACGGCATAAAGCCTTGGCGCTTTTGGGTCTTTGGCTTTAAGCTCAGCAACGAATTGAGCAGAAATCGTGTCAGGACCCCTCCAATATGGCGCAACCAGACCGCAAGATCAGGCCACAGTTTTCGCAACCGGTAAGACAGATCATTCTGATGTTGATCGCATTGGGATTGGCCGGCTTTGGGGTCTTTGTCGCCCTGCCCAAGGTGTTGCCGGTGTTTCAGGCCAATCCCTGGCTGAATGGCTTTATCGTCGTGGTCTTTGTGATCGGGGTGCTGGCCTGTTTCTGGCAGGTGGTGCAGCTTATCGGCTCAGTGCGCTGGATCGAGAGCTTTGCTTCTGGTGGCAGCCACGGCGATGATCGCGCGCCCTCGCTGCTGGCACCCCTGGCGGCCCTGTTGCGCTCCCGGGCGGCGCGGATGCAGCTGGGATCGTCTTCGACACGTTCGATACTGGATTCGGTAGCGCAGCGTATCGACGAAGAGCGTGAGATTACCCGATACATTGTTAATCTTTTGATTTTTCTCGGTCTTTTGGGGACGTTTTATGGTCTTGCCACCACTGTTCCAGCGGTGGTCGACACCATCCGCAGCCTTGCTCCGCAGGAGGGCGAAGAGGGGCTGGCGGTGTTCAACCGGCTGATGACCGGGCTTGAGGCCCAGTTGGGCGGCATGGGGGTGGCTTTTGCCTCCTCGCTGTTGGGCTTGGCGGGGTCGCTGATTGTCGGCCTGCTGGAGCTGTTTGCCGGCCATGGCCAGAACCGGTTTTACCGCGAGCTGGAAGAATGGTTGTCATCTTTTACCCGGGTCAGCTTTTCCTCCGGCGAAGAAGGCAGCAGCGGCGGCGAGACCGGCGTGGTCTCCGAGGTGCTGGATACCATGGCAGAGCAGATGGACGCGCTGCAGGCGATGTTTGCCCAGAACGCCACCAGCCGCGCCGAGGTCGATAACAAACTGTCACTGCTGGTGGACGCGATCACCGACATGAACCACCGGCAGGACCAATCCGCCAGCATTGCCGGCGCCCTGGACCGGGTCGCGGTAGGGCAAGAGACCCTGACCGAGATCATGCGCGCCCATGGCGATGTTGGCATGGATGCCGAAAGCCGCATGCGGTTGCGCTCGATCGATGTGCAGATGCTGCGCATCCTCGAGGAAATCTCGGCTGGCCGTCAGGAAAGCCTGGCCGAGCTGCGCAAAGATATCGATCTCATGGTCAAGGCTTTTGCGGTGCCACGGGGACGGCGACGCCAGACCCCTGCGCAACCGCCCGCGCAGTCCAACTTTTTGCCGGACGAGGACTAAACCATGGCCCTGTCACGGCGCACCGGTCAAAGGTTTCAGAGCTCGATCTGGCCCGGATTTGTCGATGCCATGACCGGGCTTTTGCTGGTGCTGATGTTCCTGCTCACCATCTTTATGGTGGTGCAGTTTGTTCTGCGCGAGACTATCACCGGCCAGGAGAGCGAGCTGGATGAGCTGTCGGCGGAAGTTCAGGCATTGGCCAGTGCCTTGGGTCTGGAGGAGCGGGACAACAGCCGTCTGAATGCCCGCCTTGGTGCGCTAAGCTCGACGCTGACCACCACCCAAAGCGATCTGACCCAGGCCCAAAACGCCATCGAGCAGCAGCGTAGCGTGATCGCAGGACTGACCAGCGAGCGGGACGCGCAGCAGGCTGCCTTGGCGTTGGCGCAAAGCCAGATCACCGCCTTTGAGGCCCAGGTCGCCAGTTTCATTGCCGGGCGCGACGCGGCAGAGGCGCAGATTGCGGCCCTCTCTCAGGATCGCGAACGTCTTGAAGCAGACCGCGCAACATTGCTGAGCGAGCAAGAGGCGCTCAACCTGGCCCTGGCACAGGCACGCGGCGAAATTGACACCGGGGTCGAAGCGGCCCGGCTGGCCGCTGCCAAACGCGAAGCTTTGGAGACATTGATTGCCGATTTGCAATCCGAAGGCGAAGCCCGGGCAGGTGAATTGGTAGATCTCTCCAACCAGCTGAGTGCCGAGGAACAAGCCCGTTTGGTTGAGGCCGCCGCCGCCGAAGCGCTGCGCGCCAAGCTGGAGGCAGCAGATGCGGAACTGACCGCGATGACCCTGTCGCTAGAGCGCCAACGACAGGAGGCAGAGGATACCTTGACCCTGCTGGCGGCAGCGGATGCGGCGCGGGATCGGTTGGACCAGGACCTGGAACAGGCGCTGGCCACGCTGGAGGCGGCCAAGGCGCAATCGCGGCAGCGCGACGAATTAGCTGAACGTCTGACGCGGGTCCTGGCGCAGATGGAGGTGACACAATCCGCCGCCGAAGGCCGGGTGAGTGCTCTGGAGGCAGAGCTTGACCGGTTGCGGCTGGACAGCAGCGCCACGCGGGATCGACTGACCGGGGAGCTGGATGCTGCGGTTCGGCAGGCGGCGCAAAGCAAGGCTGCCCTGGAAGCGGAGCTGGCGCGGCAACGGGCGGTCACGGTTGAAACCGAAACCCAGTATCAGGCGGAATTGCGCACCTTGCAGAACCAGCATGCCGAGGCTCTGTTGCGTCTGGAGCGGCAGCTGGTAGCGCAGCGGGATGACGCAGATGCGACGCAGCGCCAGTTGCAAACGGAGTTGGCGCAATTGCAGGCGGATGCGGCTTCGGTGATGGCAGGGCTTGAGGCCGAACTGGCGCAGGCACAAAACGATCTGGCTCTGGCGCAAAATGCGGCCTCCACCACCGCTGAAGATCAGGCCACCGTTGAGCGACGTTTGCTGCAGGCGCTGGACGCGCTGGAGAATGCTCAGGCCGCGGCCAGCGATCGCGAGGTGCTGCAACAACGGCTACTGGCGGCTCTGAACGCCCAAAAGGAAGCGGAAAGCGGAGCTGTCTCGCAAAGCACATTGGCGCAGGAACGGGCAGCCCTGTTGGCGCAGGCGGAACTGGCCCTTTCCGAAGAAAAGACCCTTTCGGCGGCGGCGCACCGCGAGGCGGCACTGTTGAACCAACAGGTTGCGGCCCTACGGGAACAATTGGGGGGGCTGCAGGCCATTCTGGATGACTATCAGGCGCGCGACGTTGCCCAACAGGTACAATTGCAGAATCTGGGACAGGATTTGAATTCGGCCCTGGCCCGTGCCGCCTCCGAAGAGCGTCGCCGCCGCCTGCTGGAGGAAAAAGAGCGCAAGCGCCTGCAGGCGGAAGCCGACGCCCTGGCCAGCAAGGCGGCGGATCTGGAGACCAAAGCCCAGGACTTGGAGCGCTATCGTTCAGAGTTCTTTGGTCGCTTGCGCAATGTGCTGGGCAATCAGCAAGGGGTGCGCATCGAGGGGGATCGTTTTGTTTTTGCCTCGGAAGTGTTGTTTGATCCGGGCAGTGCCACGCTGTCGACTGATGGCGAAGTCGAGATTGCCAAGGTGGCCCAGATCCTGCAATCGGTGGCGGCTGAAATTCCGCCTGAACTGAACTGGATCATCCGGGTGGATGGCCATACCGACAACACGGTCATGGCTGGCAGTGGCAAATACAGCGATAACTGGGAGCTGAGCCAGGGGCGGGCGCTGTCGGTGGTCCGTTTCATGATCGAAGGTCTGGGGATTGCGCCGGACCGGTTGGCGGCAAATGGATTTGGCGAGTATCAGCCCGTAAATGAGGCTGATACCCCCGAGGCCCGGGCGCAGAACCGCCGGATCGAGTTGAAGTTCACTGAGCGCTAGAAGCTGTCGAATAGCGGAGCGGTAGAGAGCTCGGGTGCGGAGCTCGTGCTACCTTTGTGTTATCTGACAACGATTTCTTGTTCGATCCGATCGATTTCCACGTCATCGCGGATCAACACCGCAACGCCACTGTAGCGTCCCTGAACCCAGGATTTGTTGCGCAATCGCTTGCCGGAGGCGCGGAAAAACTGGGCCTGATTGCGCTCCAATGTGACCTCATGCACCGAGAAAACGCCCTCGGGCCCGGAAATGCTCAGGCGAACACGGTCAGCGGCCTGACCACCAAAGGCATAGGCCCAGAAGACCAGGGCCGGGGAGTCGGGGGAAAGCCTCGAAACCGCCGCATTGCCGGATTTGATCGCCTGAAACTCGGGCACCGCCGTGTTGAAACCAACGCCCAGAAAGCCACCTGGCTGATAGGGCACCGGCTCAGCCCAGAGGCCAGCGCCTGTGGCGGCTGCTGTATCCACAGCTGTTGGCGCGGTCTCGCAGCTGGTGCTGTCGCTGCCGTCTGGCGCAAAGGGGTCGACAATCTCGCCATTGTGGCGCACGGCAAGATGCAGATGCGGGAACTGCGTCTTGCCCGAGAGGCCGATCTCTCCGAGCTGGGTACCAGCCTGCACCTTTTGTCCCTTTTGGACCTGCACCGACCCCAGCTTCATGTGGCAATATTGGGTTTCCCAGCCCCCCTCATGGCGCAGCACCACGCCGTTGCCGCATTCGCGCCCCTTCAGGCTTTCGGCGATTTCTTCGGTGGCATAGAGGTCCGGCATGCGGTCACGCAGACCAACAACGACGCCAGGGGCCGCCGCGCGCACTGCAATGCCGCGCTGTACCTCGGTGAGGTAGGGGATGCCAATATCGGTGCCCTTGTGGCCCTGATAGCTCAGCGGTGCACAGCGGTAGTCCTGGGCACCGGGTCCGGGGTCATGATCGACATATTGTTGGATATGGCAGTTTTCACCAAGGGTGCAATCCACCGGCCAGCTCAAGGAAAGATCGTTCGCCGCGATCGGAGTCGCGACGAGCGTCAGAAGCAAAGCCTCAATTGGCAACCGCATCGTCAGTCGGCAGTCAGCAGAGGCGGCTTGTCGCCGGAGATCCGGGGCTTGCCGGGGCCTTCGATCCGCAGGTCCAGTTTGCCATCCTTGATGCCAACCTTGACCAAACCACCCTTTGCCAGCTTGCCAAAGAGCAGCTCTTCGGCGAGCGGCTTTTTGATGTGCTCCTGGATGACCCGACCCAAGGGCCGTGCCCCCATGCGGTCATCATAGCCTTTGTCAGCCAGCCACTCGGCGGCTTTACGGGTCAGTTCGATCGAGACATTGCGGTCCATCAATTGCGCTTCCAGCTGGAGCACGAATTTCTCGACCACTTGCAGGATCACCTCTTTGGGCAATGGCGCAAAGGCGATCACAGCATCCAGACGGTTGCGGAACTCAGGTGTGAAGGTGCGCTCAATCGCGGCGGTGTCTTCCCCTTCGCGACGGTCACGTCCAAAGCCGATGGCAGCCTTGGCCATATCCGAAGCACCGGCATTGGAGGTCATGATCAGAACCACGTTGCGGAAATTCACCGCGCGGCCGTTGTGATCGGTCAATTGACCATTGTCCATCACCTGCAACAGGATGTTGAAGACATCCGGATGCGCCTTTTCGATCTCGTCCAGCAGCAGCACACAATGGGGGTGCTGATCAACGCCATCAGTCAGCAATCCGCCCTGATCAAAGCCGACATAGCCGGGAGGGGCCCCGATGAGGCGCGAGACTGCGTGTTTTTCCATGTATTCCGACATGTCAAAGCGCAGCAGTTCTACACCCAGGGTATCGGCCAGCTGTTTGGCGACTTCGGTTTTGCCAACCCCGGTGGGGCCCGCAAAGAGATAGTTGCCAATGGGCTTTTCGGGTTCACGCAGACCGGCACGGGCCAGTTTGATGGCGCTGGAGAGCGCATCAATGGCATCGTCCTGGCCAAAGACCACCCGCTTGAGGCTTTTCTCCAGATCCTTGAGCACCTCGGCATCGTCCTTGGTGACGCTCTTGGGCGGAATGCGGGCGATCTTGGCCACCACGGCCTCGATCTCTTTGACGCCGATGGTCTTGCGACGCTTGCTTTCGGGCACCAGATGTTGCGCCGCGCCAGCCTCGTCGATGACGTCGATGGCCTTGTCGGGCAGCTTGCGGTCGTTGATGTAACGCGCGGCCAGCTCGACGGCGGATTTGATCGCATCCGCAGTGAACTTGATGCTGTGATGCTCCTCGAAATAGGGTTTCAACCCTTTCAGGATCTCGATCGAATCCGGCACACTGGGCTCATTCACGTCGATTTTCTGGAAGCGCCGCGACAGAGCGCGGTCTTTCTCGAAGTGCTGACGGAATTCTTTGTAGGTGGTGGAGCCCATGGTGCGCAGTTTGCCGCCCTGCAGGGCAGGTTTCAGCAGGTTGGAGGCATCCATTGCGCCGCCAGAGGTCGCGCCTGCGCCAATCACGGTGTGGATTTCATCGATGAACAAAACGCCGTCGGGGTGATCTTCCAGCTCTGTCACTACCGCCTTGAGACGTTCTTCAAAATCGCCGCGATAGCGGGTGCCGGCCAATAGCGCCCCCATGTCGAGCGAGAAGATGGTCGTTTGCGAGAGAACATTGGGCACTTCGCCCTGAACAATCTTGCGCGCCAGCCCTTCGGCGATGGCGGTCTTGCCAACACCCGGATCTCCGACCAGCAGCGGATTGTTCTTGCGGCGACGGCACAGTACCTGGATGCAACGCTCGACTTCGTGGCTGCGCCCGATCAGCGGATCAATGTCACCCTCGCGGGATTTTGCGTTGAGATCGACGCAGTATTTGTCTAGCGCGCTTTCTTTTTTTTCCCCGTCTGACGGAGGCGGGCTCATGGCCTCCTCTTCGCTTTCGGGTGCGCCTGCAACGGGCCGAGACTCGCCAAAGGCGGGATCCTTGGCCACCCCATGGGCGATGAAATTCACCGCGTCGTAACGGGTCATGTCCTGGTCCTGCAGGAAATAGGCTGCATCGCTTTCGCGTTCTGCAAAGATCGCAACCAACACGTTGGCCCCAGTGACCTCGGTCCGGCCAGAGCTTTGGACGTGTATGGCCGCCCGCTGGATCACCCGCTGGAAGGCCGCGGTGGGCACCGCCTCCGAGCCATCGACATCGGTCACCAGATTGGCGAGGTCCTCGTCGACGAATTCCACCAGCGAGGCGCGCAATTCTGTGAGATCAACGCTACAGGCGCGCATGACACGGGCGGCTTCGGGTTCTTCGGTCAATGCCAGCAGCAGATGTTCCAGTGTGGCAAACTCATGACGCCGTTCATTCGCCAGCGCAAGTGCGGCGTGAATGGCTTGTTCTAATGTGCTCGAGAATGAAGGCACGGGCGTGCTCCTCTGTTCTTGGGTTGGCCGGGGTGGCTGGCTTGTTTACCAATTCCACCCCTGCATCAACCATGTCTCCATAGTATTAGAGTTTGGTTGATAGAGCGGCAGCTTCAAGGACTTTCTTTCAAATTTAGGTCACATTTCTTTCGAAAGCGGTCAAATTACGACCTCCCGCCACGGGCCTAGGAGGCGGAGATACGCCCTAAAAACGATCCTTCCGCCCGCGAATTTCAGCAAATACCTCAGCGCTTTCAATACCTTCCATGCCAATGGCTGACTTAACGTCTCCCAGGTGCGCGCGCAAAAACGGATTTGTGTCCAGCTCGAGCTGTAAAAGGGCTGGAACCGTGGCTTCACCTTTGGCGCGTTTTGCGTCGATGTCCGCAATTCTCAATTGCAATTTGGCATTGTCTGGCTCGATCGTCGCGGCAAAGCGGGCGTTGGCCTGGGTGTATTCGTGGCCTGAGTAAATTAGGGTTTGTGGCGGCAACCCCATCAGCCGGTTCAGGCTTCGCCACATCATGTCGGGGGGGCCTTCAAACAGACGCCCGCAACCAAGCGCCATCAGGCTGTCGGCGGTAAAGGCGGCATTGCTTTCGGCCAGGTAAAAGGCGATGTGCCCGATGGTATGGCCTGAAACGTCGAGCACAGCGACCTGTTCGCCAAACAGATCAAAGCTCACTTCAGGGTCCAGCGCGTGATCCAGGGGCGGCAGGCGATGGGCATCCGCGCGCGCGCCATAGATCTTGGCTCCATAGGTTTCGCGCAGCTCTTCAGCACCGTCGATATGATCATAGTGGTGATGGGTGAGCAGGATGACATCCAAGCCCCAACCGCGCGCGGCAAGGGCGGCTTTGATCGGGGCCACTTCGGGCGCGTCGACCAGAGCGGTCCTGCCGCTCTTGGCATCATGCAACAGATAGGCATAGTTATCCGCAAGACAGGGGAGAGTAATGATCTCAAGGGGCATGGTCTTTCGCCTCGGCATTGTTACACTGCGCTCAGATTGGCCGAAGAAACAGGCGCCCGCAATGCATCTTGATGTTCAGGACCTTAGGAACTTTTACTACCGCAGCACGCTGGGCCGTGCGGCGCAGGCCTCGGTGCGCAACCGGCTGCTGGAATTCTGGCCCGACGCGGCAGGCCAGACCATGGCGGGATTTGGCTTTGCCGCCCCTTTGATGAGGCCTTACCTGGCCGAGGCACGGCGGGTGATCGCCTTGATGCCGGGACCGCAGGGGGTCATGCAATGGCCGGCCGGGATGCCTAATGTCTCGGTGCTCTGTGAAGAGACGCTCTGGCCGATTGAAACCGGCCGGGTGGATCGGCTGGTGGTAATGCACGGGCTGGAGACCTCGGAACGCCCGACCCAGCTGTTGGAGGAATGCCGCCGGGTGTTGGGACCGGGGGGGCGTGCGATCTTTGTGGTGCCCAATCGGGCCGGGTTCTGGGCGCGCTCTGACAAGACCCCCTTTGGTTATGGCCGACCCTATACGCTGATCCAGCTGGAGAACCAATTGCGCCTGCATGAGTTCACCATCGAGCATCACGCAGCGGCGCTGTACCGGCTGCCCAGCCAGAAACGGTTCTGGCTCAAGTCCGGTGCCCTGTTCGAGCGCATCGGGCGGAAGTTGCCGGCCATGCTGGCGGGGGGCGTCTTCATGGTGGAGGTCAGTAAGATGACCCACCCGCAACGTGGCCATATGACCAAGGTCAAACGGGCGAACCCGATCCGCGTTCTGGAAGGGCTGTCAAACCCGATTGCCGAACCCGCCTGAGGCAAGGTGCATCCGCTGCGCGACTGGCGATGGAGAATTCGCTTGGCACTAGGCCTTGGTGTGGCGGCGGGCGCAGAACGCCGGTTTAAGATGATTCTGTTTCTATTTTTAGGGCTGGGGTCTTGAATCTGGGGCCATCAGACCAGGGCTGTTTTGCCGTTTTGGGTCGTTTTTGCCGCCTGAGGAATCGCAATTTGATCCAGTTCGACGGATAAATTTGCCCAACTTTGTGGGGGCAAAGGGCCGCACTTTGGCTAAGGTGTTGAAAATGCTTAATTCAACCATTTCACTGTTGCCATTATAGACAGTTGATAGGTTGCTAACGCTCTGCTACATCCACGCTGATTTTAACGCCCTTCCATCTTGGGAGGGCTGACTCACGCCCCCGGACGCCGTCTGTGTCGCAGATATGCCAACCGGGGCCAAAATGTCGGAAGGGTGGACGTGTCCGAACCAGCTTCGATTTCAGCAGGCATTGCTGCGCGCTATGCCACTGCGGTCTTTGAGATCGCCGAAGAGAGCAAGGCGCTTGATAGCCTTGAAACCAGCATCAACGATCTGGCAGCTGCCCTGGCTGACAGTGACGATCTGCAGAACCTGATCAGCTCGCCGCTGATTTCACGGGACGAGCAGGGGGCCGCCATCTCGGCGGTTGCTGACAAGATGGGTCTTGCACCCGTGTTGCGAAACACCCTGGCTTTGATGGCGCAGAAGCGCCGTCTGTTTGTGGTTCCTGCACTGATTTCCGCGCTGCGGGATCGTCTGGCAGAAGCCCGCGGTGAAGTGACTGCCGATGTGGTTTCGGCAAAAGCACTGACAAAGACCCAAAGCGAAAAGCTGGCCAAAACCTTGGCAGAGCGCGTGGGCAAGAAGATTACCATCAATGCAACCGTCGATGAAAGCATCATTGGCGGTCTCGTCGTTAAAGTGGGCTCGAAGATGATCGATAGCTCGATCCGCTCCAAGCTCAACTCCCTACAGAATGCAATGAAAGAGGTCGGATAAATGGGTATCCAAGCAGCAGAGATTTCTGCGATCCTAAAAGACCAGATCAATAATTTTGGTCAGGAAGCCGAGGTGGCTGAAATTGGTCGCGTGCTGAGCGTTGGCGATGGTATCGCCCGCGTCTACGGTCTCGACAATGTTCAGGCTGGTGAAATGGTCGAATTCCCTGGCGGAATTATGGGCATGGCGCTGAACCTCGAAGCCGATAACGTCGGTATCGTTATCTTCGGCTCCGACCGCGACATCAAAGAAGGTGACACTGTTAAGCGCACCAACTCGATCGTGGACGTTCCAGTTGGCCCCGAGCTGCTGGGTCGCGTTGTTGACGGTCTGGGTAACCCGCTGGACGGCAAGGGTCCGATCAACGCTGAAAAGCGTGGCGTTGCCGACGTCAAGGCGCCTGGCATTATCCCACGTAAATCGGTGCACGAGCCGATGGCGACAGGCCTGAAATCTGTTGATGCGATGATCCCCGTTGGCCGTGGCCAGCGCGAGCTGATCATTGGTGACCGTCAGACTGGTAAGACCGCAATCGCGCTCGACACCATGCTGAACCAGAAATCCTACAACGATGCAGCAGGCGACGATGAGTCGAAGAAACTGTACTGCGTCTATGTTGCGGTTGGTCAAAAGCGTTCGACTGTTGCTCAGCTGGTGAAAAAGCTGGAAGAGTCCGGTGCGATGGAATACTCGATCGTGGTTGCTGCAACCGCGTCCGATCCTGCGCCTCTGCAGTTCCTGGCACCCTATGCCGCAACCGCGATGGCGGAATATTTCCGCGACAGCGGCAAGCACGGTCTGATCATCTATGATGACCTTTCCAAGCAGGCTGTTGCCTATCGCCAGATGTCGCTGCTGCTGCGTCGTCCGCCCGGCCGTGAAGCCTATCCTGGTGACGTTTTCTATCTGCACTCCCGTCTGCTGGAACGTTCGGCCAAACTGAACGAAGACTTTGGCGCTGGTTCCTTGACTGCTCTGCCAGTTATCGAAACCCAGGGTGGTGACGTTTCCGCCTTTATTCCGACCAACGTGATCTCGATCACCGACGGCCAGATCTTCCTGGAAACCGAACTGTTCTACCAGGGCATCCGTCCTGCTGTGAACACCGGTCTGTCGGTGTCGCGTGTTGGCTCTTCGGCTCAGACAAACTCGATGAAGTCTGTTGCGGGTCCGGTGAAACTGGAGCTGGCTCAGTACCGCGAAATGGCGGCCTTTGCTCAGTTTGGTTCCGACCTCGACGCCGCCACTCAGCAGCTGCTGAACCGCGGTGCCCGTCTGACCGAGCTGATGAAGCAGGCGCAGTACTCGCCGCTGACCAACGCAGAGATCGTCTGTGTGATCTTCGCCGGTACTCAGGGCTACCTCGACAAGATCGACGTAAAGGCTGTTGGCCGCTACGAAGAAGGCATGCTGGCGCATCTGCGTGGCAAGCACGCTGATCTGCTCGAGTGGATTTCGACAGAAGATCCCAAAATCAAGGGTGAAGCTGCCGATAAGATCAAAGCCGCGCTGGACGAATTCGCAGCTGATTTCGCTTAAGGGGGGCTAGGCAATGCCGAGTCTTAAGGACCTTAAAAACAGGATCGAGTCGGTCAAATCGACCCGCAAGATCACCAAGGCCATGCAAATGGTTGCCGCGGCGAAACTTCGCCGCGCGCAGGAAGCTGCCGAAGACTCCCGCCCTTACACCAAACGGTTCAACGCCGTGATGGCTGGGCTGGCCGCTTCGGTTGGTGGCAGCGATTCAGCTCCCAAGCTGCTTCGCGGCACCGGCAGCGACCAGGTGCAATTGCTGATCGTCATGACCTCCGAGCGGGGGCTATGCGGTGGCTTCAATGCCAATATCTCCAAGCTGGCGCGCCAAAAGGCGCAAGAGCTGAAGGCTGCTGGCAAGACGGTCAAGATCCTGACCGTGGGTAAGAAGGGCCGTGACGCGCTGCGTCGCGATCTGGCTGATGATTTTGTCGGCCACGTGGACCTGAGCGAAGTCAAACGGATTGGCTATGCCAATGCGCAGGACATCGCAAAGGACATCCTGACCCGCTTTGACGCCGGTGAATTCGACGTTGCAACGATCTTCTTTGCGGAGTTCGTCAATGTTGTGACCCAGAACCCAACGGCGCTGCAGATTATTCCGGCCTCTTATGAGGGCGGTGAAGCGGAAGAGACATCGGCCGTTTACGACTACGAGCCCAGCGAAGAGGCGATCCTCGCCGACCTGCTGCCCCGTGGCGTATCGACCCAGATCTTTTCGGCCCTGCTGGAAAATGGGGCCTCTGAACAGGGGGCCCGGATGAGCGCGATGGACAACGCCACCCGTAACGCTGGCGAGATGATCGACAAGCTGACAATCGAGTTCAACCGCTCGCGTCAGGCCGTCATCACCAACGAGCTGATTGAAATCATTTCGGGCGCTGAGGCGCTCTAAGAGACAACCGGAGACAAACACATGGCAAACGCAAAAGGCAAAATCACGCAGGTGATTGGCGCCGTTGTGGACGTGCAGTTCGAGGATGCCCTGCCGGAAATCCTCAACGCTGTGACCACCGACAACAATGGTAAGAACCTGGTTCTCGAAGTTGCCCAGCACCTGGGTGAGAACACAGTCCGTACCATCGCTATGGACGCAACCGAAGGTCTGGTTCGCGGCCAGGACGTGACCGACACCGGCGCGCCCATCGCGGTACCAGTTGGCAACGCGACCCTGGGTCGTATCCTCAACGTCATCGGCGAGCCCGTTGACGAAAAAGGCGACGTTGCTGCAACCGAAACCCGTGCGATCCACGGCGAAGCGCCTGCTTTCTCTGAGCAGTCGACAGCGACCGAGATCCTGACCACCGGCATCAAGGTCATCGACTTGCTGGCCCCCTACACCAAGGGTGGTAAAATTGGTCTGTTCGGCGGTGCCGGCGTTGGCAAAACCGTTCTGATCATGGAACTGATCAACAACATCGCAAAAGTGCACTCGGGTGTATCCGTGTTCGCGGGTGTTGGTGAGCGGACCCGTGAAGGTAACGATCTGTACCACGAGATGATCGAGTCCGGCGTTATCGTTCCCGAGGATCTGGAGAAGTCCAAGATTGCTCTGGTCTACGGCCAGATGAACGAACCTCCCGGTGCGCGTATGCGGGTTGCCCTGTCGGGTCTGACCCTGGCGGAACAGTTCCGTGATGACACCGGCTCTGACGTTCTGTTCTTCGTCGACAACATCTTCCGCTTCACGCAGGCGGGTTCCGAGGTTTCGGCTCTGTTGGGTCGGATTCCTTCGGCGGTGGGCTACCAGCCAACACTGGCCACCGACATGGGTGCGATGCAGGAGCGTATTTCGTCGACCAAAAACGGTTCGATCACCTCCGTTCAGGCCGTCTACGTTCCCGCGGATGACCTTACTGACCCTGCACCTGCGACCTCCTTTGCGCACCTGGATGCGACAACCGTTCTGGATCGTGCGATCTCGGAAAAAGGTATCTATCCTGCGGTGGACCCACTGGGTTCGACCTCGCGTCTGCTGGATCCACTGGTCATCGGTGACGAGCACTACAAAGTTGCCACTGACGTTCAGCAGATCCTTCAGCGCTACAAGTCGCTGCAGGACATCATCGCCATTCTCGGCATGGACGAGCTTTCGGAAGACGACAAACTGGCTGTGGCCCGTGCGCGTAAGATCGAACGCTTCCTGTCCCAGCCGTTTGACGTTGCAAAAATCTTCACCGGTGCCGACGGTAAACAGGTTCCACTGGAAGACACCATTGCATCGTTCAAAGCCGTTGTGGCTGGCGAGTACGATCACCTGCCCGAAGGCGCCTTCTACATGGTTGGCGGCATCGACGAAGTGATCGCCAAAGCCGAAAAAATGGCTGCTGACGCGGCCTAAGGAGGGCCCTGATGGCTGATACCATGCAATTTGACCTCGTGAGCCCGGAGCGCAGCCTTGCTTCGCTTCAGGTGAACGCGGTGCAGATCCCTGGCGCGGAGGGTGACATGACGGCGATGCCGATGCATGCACCCACCATCACCACCCTGCGTCCGGGTGTCCTGCGGGTTGAAAGCTCGCAAGGCACTTCGGAGTATGTGGTTACCGGCGGTTTTGCTGAAATCAGTGCAGAGGCCCTTTCGGTCCTCGCTGAAAAGGCAATCCCAATGGATGAGATGACCCGTGCCCATCTGGACGAGCTGATCGAAGATGCTCGTAACATGTACAAAACCGCCCAGGACGCGGAGCAGCCCCACGACATCGTGGAAGAGGCCGCAAAGCTCCTGGCGGACATGGAGGCCCTGGGCACCCACATGAGCCTGTAAGGCCCATGAAAGCTTGCCTGGTGTGACCTTGTGAATTGAACCGGCCCCTTCTAGCGATGGGGCCGGTTTTCTTTTTTGAATCTTTTAGCCTTTGCGGTGTAGCCTGTGGGTTCCGGCTGGATTTCCAGCGGGGCAGGGCAAGCACGATGATTTGGAAACACAAGTAATGCAGAGATTACGCAACCCCCGTACCGGCGTGGATCAGGGCGACCTGGTGCTGTTTTCCGAATTCGACAGCGGCGGCAGCATGTGGACCGGGGAGGGTGCTCGCGAGCGCCGCAAGCTGGTGCGTTTCAAAGAGGCCTACCGTCGGCCCCCTGTGGTGCAGGTTTCGATCTCGCTCTGGGATATGGACACCAAGGCCGCCATTCGAGCTGAGCTGGTGGCAGAAAATATTACGCCTACGGATTTTGAAGTGGTGTTCCGCACCTGGGGCGACAGCCGCATCGCCCGCCTGCGCGCCGCCTGGATCGCGATTGGAGAGCTGCCCTTCGATGACGATTGGGATGATGTGGATTGAGCCCTTAGGGGCTACTGCGAACCGAATTGCCCTTTGATCCTGGGTTTCCGTTGTCTTGAAGGTCAGCTTGGCGGAGCTTGCCACCTTTGAGCCCTATCCCACATCCACCGCGTCCGAACCGAGGGGAGGACGCGAAGCGCCCGCCCCGTGGGGGCGGTTCGGGCACTGCCAAAGCGGCGCTTTGGCACTTGGGCAAGGTTTGATTGTTAGGGGCATCGAAGGTTTGCTATGCGGGACTAAGCTGACCTTCGGTACAGTTGTGCCAAAGTATGCTTTCTTCAAGCTGAAGTTGCGGATTATTGCAGTTTCAGCCTTCGGACAACGATCATAAGAGATGTGGTTTCGAGATAGACTGAAGTTGCATCATAGATCCCAGATCGAAGTTTGATTGGAATACTTGGAGCTACAAGATCGTCACCAATTTCTGCAGCCTGTATGACTCGCATTTCACCGGGTTCGTGAATTTTGATACTGATGTGTTCCGCTCGTTCGCCGGAAACTAGTTCTTCGAATTTCTTGGACCGCAGGGCAGGCAGGATTTCGGCTTCATCGTCCACCCCTAACCATTGAACCAAGTAACCGCCATTTAGTTCCTCTGTGGTGATCCATGAAACAGGCCCGATGTCTCCTCCAAGAACGTATCCTGTGTCATCACCGCAACGTATTGGACTGATCCAGTCTGAAATGTCGCACGCCCGACTATAATCACTGGCATCTTCGCCGTGCGTCTCAAACGTCCAGCTTTCCGTTCCGCGCCATGACGACAACGACTTTTCCGCTAGCAGAAGGAACGGTCCGCCTTCGGTATCAATCCACTCATGTAAATCTCGCATGCTCCCTCAAAGTTCCTATCCTCTACGGAGCCGACATTGGTGCAGGCGCAGCAACAAGTAAACAGGGCTCAATCCTGACTTTGAGTTAAAAGCTAGCCCTACAGACACGATTCCGGGAAAGGCCCCGCCATATCACGGCGCATGATCCTGCCTCTCACCACTTGTTCGGTCTCTCAAGCTGTTGCAAGCTGACCAACATAGGAAGCGCGCGTGTTTTACCGCTGGGTCTTGCACGGGGCCCGCGGGGTGCTTTCGCTTTGGGAGGGGGCTGTCATGAGTGAGGAGACCACCAAACCCAAGCCATCAGAGGCCACACAACCGCAACGGCACCCGCAGCCAGAGGTTCAGGCCTTGAAGGCTGGCGATATCACCGCGTCCCTGAGGGCGGGCCTGTCGGACTATTGGGCACACCCGGTGATGAGCAGTTCCTTTGGGCTTTTCTATGTGGTCTTTGGCATTCTCTTTGTCTGGTGCCTGATCTGGCTGGGTAAGATCTGGATGATCATACCGGCCATGGTGGGATTTCCACTGGTGGCGCCTTTTGCCGCTGCCGGCCTTTATGAGATGTCGCGGCGACGCCAAAAGGGTGAGGCGTTTGGCTGGGGTGAGATCCTCACCGTCATGGCCCATCAGCGCAAACGGGAAATGGGCTGGATGGCCTTTGTCACGCTCTTTGTCTTCTGGGTCTGGATGTATCAGGTGCGGCTCTGGCTGGCGGTGATCCTGCAGGATGCCTCCTTTTCGGATCTGGGTGGGTTCTTGCAGACAGTGTTTTTTACCCCCGAGGGCTGGACCTTCCTCACCATTGGCACCTGTGCCGGAGCCTTTTTGTCGACCGTGTTGTTTTCGGTGACGGTTGTCTCGATGCCGATGTTGCTGGACCGCGAGGTTGATTTTGTCACTGCCATGCTAACCTCGGTCCGAGTGGTGGCGCAGAACCCATACGTAATGCTTGGCTGGGGGGGGATTATCGCGCTCACCATGATCCTGTCGCTGATCCCAGCCTTTCTGGGGCTGATCTTTACACTGCCGGTGCTGGGGCACAGCACCTGGCATCTCTATCAGCGATCTGTCGCGTCTGAAGAGGCAAAGCCATAAAACTTCATCGCAGACAAAAAGGCCCCGGCAGCGCGCTGCACGGGGCCTTTTCGATTGCATTATACCCGGCTCAGACGCCGTTGGAATACAGCGACTCGTAGATCGGGATCAGGGTCTTGTCCTCAAACAGCGACGACACAGAGGTGCCGTGCCAGATATTCAGGATCGCCTGGGTGAACAGCGGTGCTGTCGGCAGGATGCGGATGTTTGGTGTGTCCAGGATCTCTTGGGTAGGCTGGATGGAATCTGTCAACACCAGCGACTTCATCACTGAATTGCTGACGCGCTCAACCGCTGGGCCGCTCATCACGCCGTGGGTGATATAGGCGTGGACCTCTTTGGCACCGTTGTCCAGCAGCACCTGCGCGGCCTTGCACAGCGTGCCGGCGGTGTCGCACATATCGTCCACGATCAGGCAGATCTTGTCGGTGACATCGCCAATGACGGTCATCTCGGCAATCTCGCCGGGCTTTTCGCGGCGTTTGTCGACGATCGACAACGGTGCATTGATGCGTTTGGCCAGCTCGCGGGCGCGGGCGACGCCGCCCACATCGGGAGAGACCACCATCAGCTCATCCATCTGGTCTTTGAACTGGTTTTTCACATCCAGCGCAAAGATCGGCGAGGCGTAGAGGTTGTCCACCGGGATATCAAAGAAGCCCTGGATCTGTGCGGCATGCAGATCCATGGTCAGCACCCGTTCGATGCCGGCACCGGTGAGCATATTGGCCACCAGTTTGGCCGAGATCGGCGTGCGCGCCTTGGTGCGGCGATCCTGACGGGCATAGCCGAAATAGGGGATCACTGCGGTGATCCGCTGCGCGGATGAGCGGCGCAGTGCATCGGAAATGATCAGCAGCTCCATCAGGTTGTCATTGGCCGGATTGGAGGTCGGCTGAATGATGAACATGTCCTCGCCGCGCACGTTCTCGTAGACCTCGACAAAGATCTCGCCGTCGTTGAAGCGCTCTACACGGGCATCAACCAGTCCTTGGTCGACACCGCGGTGCATGCTCATACGACGGGCAATTGAGTTGGCAAGCGGGAGGTTTGCGTTCCCAGCAATAAGCTTGGGTTCGTTCAA
This sequence comes from Roseobacter sp., assembly GCA_015665415.1. GTDB lineage: Bacteria > Pseudomonadota > Alphaproteobacteria > Rhodobacterales > Rhodobacteraceae > Pseudophaeobacter. The sequence goes on along the minus strand of JADFAE010000010.1, from coordinate 411,591 downwards.
AGTCGGCATTGGCTGATATCCCCGGCAGCAATGGCTATGTGACAGATTCGTGATCTTGCCCACCGCTTATCATGTGCTTAGCTGTCAGCCTAGTTCTAAGCGGAGAAAACCCACATGGCTGCCCTTGATTTCTATTTTTCAACATTGTCGCCTTATGCCTATCTGGCAGGAACCCGGCTGGAAGAGATGGCGGCGCGCCAGAATGTTCGGATCACTTACAAGCCGCTGGACATCTTGGCGCTGTTTGCCCGGACGGGGGGCACCTCGCCAAAGGAACGTCACGTCTCGCGACAGGAGTACCGGTTGATCGAGATGCAACGGCAGGCGACAAAACTGGGTATGGACATCAACCTCAAGCCCAGCCATTGGCCAACCAATGCGGCACCGTCGTCTTATGCGATCGTCGCGGCTCAGTCTGCCGGAGGGGGCGACATGGGGGCCTTGGTGCATGGGCTGCTGCGGGCGGTCTGGGCCGAAGAGCGCGATATCGCGCAGGATGAGGTGATCAAATCTTGCCTCACAAGCGCCGGCTTTGACGCAGAACTGGCCGAAAGCGGGCTTTTGGCCGGCGCGCAAGCCTATGCGCAAAACCTCGAGGATGCGGTGAAGGCAGGTGTTTTTGGAGCTCCGTTTTACGTGACCGAAGTCGGGGCGCGGTTTTGGGGCCAGGACCGGATCGCGGACCTGGAACAGCATCTGTCCGGCTGAGCAAAGCCGGGGGAAAGGACAAAAGTGAAGGATCAAAAATTGAGCGGGATCTTTTCTCAGGAATTCGGTTCCGGACAACGCCGGGTACTGGCGATGCATTGTTCGATGGCCCATTCCGGCGCTTGGCGTGGTTTGGCCCACGAAATGGCGGATGAGATCACCCTTAAAGGGTTTGACATGTACTCCCATGGCCGCAGTGTGGATTGGGACGAGGCGCTGGATTTCCAGGTCGCCAATGTTGAGGCCGGGTTGCGGCTCTTGGAGACCGAGGCCGCACCGGTTGATCTGTTGGGCCATTCCTTTGGCGCCACGGTGGCATTGCGTATGGCCAAGGCGCGCCCGGATCTGGTCCGGAGCCTCTGTCTGATCGAGCCGGTGCTTTTTGCAGTAACACGCTTGGAGGCTCCTGAATTACAGGCGGAGCTGGAGGCCAGAGAAGCCCCGTTTAGGGAACTCTATGCCGCGGGGGATCTGGAGAACGCCACCCGGTTCTTCAACCGGATGTGGGGCACAGGCAAACCGAAATGGCCGGAGCTGCCAGCTGCTGCGCGGGCGGCGATGATCAGAGGCATGGAGGCGGTGCCCAAGAGTTTTGATGCATTGTATCACGATGCACCGGGACTGCTGCAGCCCGGGGCCCTGGATGCAGTTACGATGCCGGTTCTGTTGCTGAGCGGCTGTGAAAGTGAACCGGTGATGCCTCTGATCAATGAGGGGTTGGCGCGGCGGTTGCCGCAGGCCCGGACCCAGGTGGTGGCACAGGCTGGCCATATGATGCCGATAACCCATGCCGCGGATACGGCTGAGATCCTGCGCGGCTTTTGGGCTGAGGTCGCGATAGGAGCAGAGACAGCGGGTGCAGTATAGAGACGAGGCAGGGGGCTTTGCCCCCTCGCGCCAAGGCGCTCACCCCCAGGATATTTTGGGCCAAATGAAGACAGGACCGGTGCGTTCGCTGTTTTGCCTTCGAACCGGGGCAGTTGGCGAGAGGGCGCTTTAGGTCGGTTCTTCGATGATGTGATCTTCCCAGTCTTCCTCTGGGGTGTCGAATTCGGAGACGGTCCAGCCCCGGACAGAGACGCCGGCCGCATGTGGGCTGTTGGGGTCCTGGGTTATCAGCGGATGCCAATGTGGCAGGGACTTGCCCTCCCAGAGCAGGCGGTAGGCGCAGGTCTGCGGCATCCAATAGGCATGGCTGTCGAGGTTGTCCGGTTTCAGCACGATACATTCGGGGATGAACTGGTGGCGGTTCTCGTAATGGGCGCAGCGGCAGGTGGCGTCATCAAGCAGACGACAGGCGACCCGGGTGAGGGCAACTTCGCCGCTGTCTTCGTCTTCGAGCTTGTTGAGGCAACATTTGCCGCAACCATCACAGAGCGCTTCCCATTCCTGTTGCGAGAGCTTGTCGAGGGGTTTCTTTTCCCAGAACCGGTTGGCCAGGCCCTGTCGGTTGATACCGTCGCTCATGTGTTGGCCCTTGCTTCGGCGTCGAGGATCTCGCGGGCCTGGCTGCAATCGACCGTCATCTGGGCGATCAGCGCCTCGAGCCCGTCGAATTTGAGTTCGGGGCGCAGGTGCTCGACCAGAGCTACCGATAGGGTGGCGCCATAGAGATTACCGGTGAAATCAAACAGGAAGGTTTCGATATTGGGGTGTTCGCCGTCAAACATCGGTCGCACACCAATGGAGGCAGCCCCCTGGTAGCTGCCTTGATGGGGGCCGTCGAGCACATCGACCAGCACCGCATAGACCCCAAAGGCGGGGGGGTGCAGCCCGTCGATGGACATATTGGCCGTCGGAAAGCCGAGATCGCGGCCACGTTGCTCTCCGCCGATGACCTCGCCTTCGATGCGGTGCCAATGGCTGAGCATGGCGGCGGCGTCGCGGGGGCGGCCCTCGCTGAGGGCGGTGCGAATGGCGGTGGAGGACACCGTATCGTCCGAATGTTCCATCAAGGGGGCGATGGTGACGCCAAAGCCCATTTCGGTGCCAAATTGCTGCAGGTCCGCAGCGCTGCCGCTGCGCCCTTTGCCAAAGCAGAAATCGGCCCCCACCACCACATGGCGCAGACCCAGCCCCTCGGCGATCACCCGGCGGGCAAATTCCTGAGGCGGCAAGCCGGATAGCGCGGCGTTGAAGTTCAACTGATACAGGCGTTCAACACCCAGTTTTTCCAGCCGCGAGGCCCGGGCTTCGGGAGACATCAGGCGAAAGGGCGGTGCATTGGGGGCAAAGAATTCGCGCGGGTGAGGCTCAAAGGTCATCACCCCCAAAGGCGCGTCGGGCGCCGCCGCGCGGGCCAGATCGATCACCGATTGGTGACCCCGGTGGACGCCATCAAAATTGCCGATTGCAACGCTGGCGCCGCGATCTTGATGGTCCACGAATTGATAGTCTCGAATGATGCGCATGGGGCCCTGCCTAGCGTCCAAGGGGAGGGCTTGCAAGCGCCCGATTGCAGGCGGCTGCTGCAGCAGGTTGCAGAGGGGCAGCCGCGCCGCGATCAGCGCGAGGTCGGGACTTAGTCGAACTTGCGCGAAGGGGCCATGACCATGGCTTCGCCGATCAGGACTTTCTTGCCGTCGACCATGCAGCGGCAATCCAGCTTGACCCGGCGCTTGTCGATAACGATGTCGGTTACCTCGACTTCGGCCAGCACCAGATCGCCGGGGCGCACCGGGGCGAGGAATTTCAGCGACTGGCTCATGTAGATGGTGCCATGGCCCGGCAGCTGCTCGCCGATAACGGCCGAGATCAGCCCGGCGGTGAGCATGCCATGGGCAATGCGACCCTGAAAGATGGTATCCTGGGCGTAGTCATCATCCAGATGCACAGGATTGCGGTCGGTGGAAACCTGAGAGAACATCTCGATGTCTTCATCGGTGATCACTTTGCGGACATAGCGGGTCATGCCCATTTCGATGTCTTCGATGCAGATGGTTCCGCGTGGCATGTTGTCCAACATTTGACCCTCCATAAGATCGCCCCTGCCGAGGTTCCATTGAAACTTTCGAGCGTTGATCTGCTCGCTTTTGCAACTTTATTACTTTGCAGGTGCAGAAAATCAAGGAGTTTCTGATCCACAACTTTAGCCTGTGCAAAACTGGGGGAAGGCCGGTCGCAGCATATGAAAACGGCGAAAGCCATGCTCTCGCCGTTTTTTGAGTTTCTAGCTTTAGTATTTAAAAATAATGAGTTGCCAGATGTTTAGCGCAGGAACCCGATACTGTAGCTGGGCGCGGATTGTTCTTGTTTCAGATAGGCCGCGAGCGCTGCGGGATCGGGCTGGACCGATGTTTTTGTCTCAGCCGCCGCCAGTCCGCCGGTGATAAAGAGGGAATCGATGCCCTCTCCCATGGCGCCGACAATGTCGGTGTGGGGCCCATCGCCGATGGCCAGGATGTCGCCATCGGCAATATCGCTGCCCAGTTCAGCAAGGCGACGGCGGGCGAGATCATAGATCGGGGGATGCGGCTTGCCAAAGTAGAGGCTTTCGCCGCCCATTTCGGTATAGAGCCGCGCCAGGGCACCGGCACACCATTCTCGGGTCTCGCCGCGATCAACGATGATGTCGGGGTTGGCGCAAAGCAGCTTCATGCCTTTCTGTTTGGCGTAGAGGAAGTCGGCGCGGTTCACATCGGGGTCGGCCATGGTGTCAAAAGGACCGCAGCAGACAATGCCCTGGGCCTCGGCCAGAGGAGTGCGGGTGATCTCGACCGGATCGTGGATCACATGCAGCGGTTCAAAGAAACCGGCATCGCGTTGCCACTCGCCCATGAAGTAGACCTTGTTGCCCACTGCACCGGTGAACATGGCGGAACGGGCGCTGTCGCCAGAGGTGGCAATGGTGTCATAGGCATCTGCGGGCACACCGAACTGGGACAATTGGCTGGCCACCCCGGCGCGTGGCTTTGGTGAGTTGGTGACCAGCACCACCTTGCCGCCCCGGGCGCGATAACCCTGCAGCGCAGCGACAGCATCTGGGAAGGCGGTGATGCCATTGTGGACACAGCCCCAGAGGTCAACAAAAAGCGCCTGATAACGATCGGAGACTTCTGAGAGGGCAGTGATGATCTGGGTCATTGGATCCATCTTTGGCAAAGAGCGATTTTAGTGGATGTATGGCCTATGACGCTTGGCTTGACCATCCCGCAGCCCCGCTATTGCCGAAAACTGTCCAAGCCACGTCCCATTTTTCTGGCAATCAGGCGCCGCAGGGCAGATGCATCACTATATCCGACGTGATGGGCGATTTCTTCCGTGGTAGACTGGCTGGTCTGGGCCAGTCGAATGGCCTCGGAAATGCGTAAGTCTTGCAGAAAACCAATGGGGGTAAGATTTGCTTTTGTCTTCAGTCGGCGGGAAAACGTGCGCGCTCCCAACCCTGAGGCTGCCGCTAGATCCGGAATCGTTAAGGTCGACCCGATGTTGCGTCGCACAAACAGCTCAGCTTTTTGCAGCTGCGGATCCGCGGCAATCAGCGCGGAAACTGAGACATAAGGGCCTTGGCTAGGACGTTGGTCGGCCATGAGATACCGGCGGCAGTCTTCAAACACAGCCTGGCCGACAAAGCGTTCCACCAGATGCAGCATCAAGTCGATTTGAGAAAAGGCTGCTCCACCAGTGATCAGATGGCCCTGATCCAAGATCATGTCCTGGGCAGATATTTTGGCCCGTGGAAATTCTTGTTGAAAGAAAGGTTCCAGCCACCAGGGACAAGTGGCGCGCTGACCGTCGAGCAGTCCAGCTCGACCCACCGCATAGAGGCCGGAGCAAACTCCTGCCAGTGTGGCCCCTGACTTTCGACGGCGTTGAAGACAGGCAACCAATATCTCAAACTCATCAGTATTGGCGCAATCTCGAAGTTCACGAGGCGTACTAAGCCCGAGTCCAGGTAGGATAATTAGGTCCGCCATCTTTGGGACCTGGGCGGGAGGACGTACCGAAATTTCAAAGGGAGCTGTGCTGCCGCGGTGCTGGGCCAGCCGGTTTGCTGTTTGCAAGACTTCCTCTGCTATAGCCAAACTCGAGGGCTGGCAGGGTTTGGGATGCAATATGACAGTCCTGATCGAAGCCATTTGTCAGATATAACCCTAATGATGTCATATCTGACACTAGCCTTTGGCGTGATCTGCGTCCAGCCTGAAGGCATTTGCTCAAGGAGACTGACGATGAAGGGTGGTTGTTATTGCGGCGCGCTGCGCTATGAGATCACGGGTAGACCGGTATTCAAGGCGCAATGTCATTGCCGCGCTTGCCAGAGTTTTGCCGGCGGGGCGGCCAACGTATTTATGGCAGTTCCTGCACAGGGCTTTGCCTATGACACAGGAGAGCCGAAGAGCTATCGCAAGCCGGGAGAGGATACCGTTGCCACCCGTGAGTTCTGCAGCTGTTGTGGTACACAGGTTGCAAGTCGCCGCGACGGGTTGGATTTGGTGATGGTCAAGGTAGGGACCCTGGACGAACCAGCGGCCTACAAGGGGCCCAAAGCGGCTATCTACGTCGCCGAGAAGCAGAGTTTTCATTTTATCCCGGAAGATCTGCCCAGTTTTGAGGGCTTTCCGCCGGTTTGATGATCCTGTGCTTGGGGGATGGCCCGTGGAGGGGGGCAATGGTGTTCGAGGAGGTTCGACTGCGCCACGCAAAAGGGCACCCATTTGGGTGCCCATCGTAATTTTTCGACTGATTGTCAGGCCAATCAGACCTTGAGGTTCGGAATGATCTGCTTTTTGCGCGACATGATGCCGGGCAGAACCACGGCGTCGCCGTCGACAGTGGCGCCAAAGCTTTTCTCGGCGACGGTTTTGACCAGATCATTGGGCACCAGCAGGGTGGCTTCCTCTTTCAGGATGTCGACCACAAACAGCAGCACCTGATCGACGCCATCTTCGTCCTGAACCGCTGCAAAGCTGTCCATCAGGCTGGCCTTGCGACCCAGCGGGATTTCAGGGGCGGTGGTTTCCAGCACCGAGACGCGGAACTTGGTGCCGTCGACTTCGTATTCTTTGCTGTCCATGCGGATCAATTCAGCATCGGAGAAGGCAGAGACATCGGATTTGGCGGCAAACATCTCGGCGGCATAGGCCCCCAGATCCAGGTTCAGCTCTGCGGCCAGCTTTTCGGCCAGGGCCTTGTCCTGATCGGTGGTGGTGGGCGAGCGGAATTCCAGCGTGTCGGAGAGGATGCAGGACAGCATCAGACCCTTGATGGTGTCGGGCATCTTGTCGGCGTCGTCCCCCATCAGATCATGCATGATGGTGGCGGTGCAGGCCAGGGGCCGGATGGTGATATCGATGGGGCCTTTGGTTTCCAGGCCGCCAACCAGCTTGTGGTGGTCGATGATCGCCAGCACGTCCAGATCATTGACGTTTGCGGGCAGCTCCGCCGGGTTGTTGGTGTCGACGATGACGGCCTGCGATCCTGCGGCAAACTCGGTTTTGATCGCGGGCCTGTCCACGCCCCATTTCTCGACCACAAATGCGGCCTCGGTATTGGGTTCCCCCAGCAGCACGGCTTCGGCTGCGGTGCCTTTGATCTCGTTCAGGTACCAGGCCCAGATCAGGGGCGAGCCGGTGGAATCGGTGTCGGGGGATTTGTGGCCAAAAACTTGGACGGTCATCATGCTATCCTGTGAACTTAGGGGAGTTTGCGCGCCTTATAGGCCCCGGGGAACGACTTGTCACCCCACCTGTGCCGCGCTGCGGCAATCACACGGGGTCTAGCGAAATTGGGCTCTGTGCAGACTGTAGCCCTGGCGTCGCAGCAGGTTCAGAATTCCGTTTCGGCCAGGAAGATGCGCAGCCCCAACAGCCACCAGAATGGTCTTTTCCTGACGGCTGCGCAAAACCGGCATCCAGGCTTTGTTTCTTTGGTCATGCAGACGTTGATTGAGCTGCGCATCCAGGCGCCTGAGCAAGGCGCTATTCTTGCCTGCGGCCTCTGTGCGTTTCCAGCTTGTGAGGATCCAGCCCTCGGTGAGGTTCTCATCGAAATAGGCCTCCCGCCGCGTCACCGCCAGATCATTGTCGGAAAAGGAGTTGCGCAGGTTCAAATCCAGTAACCGCAGCTGATCCTTGATCGGGCGGCCAGAGAAGGCCCGCAGCCCGTCCCCGGGCTGTTCCAGCGCCGCCAGGGGGATGGCTCTTTTCAAAGAGAAGCGGCGAATGCGTTCGTCCAGGCCGCGCGGGCTGGTCAAACCGCGCGGGCCACATGTTGAAGAGCGCAGGCGCATTGAATAGACCCAGGGTTGAAGGAATGGGGCGACCTCTCTTTTGATCCCCATGTTGCGGGCTTGCAAACTGACGGCTTCCCAACTTTTGGCAGGCAAAAGCTGATCAAGCCGCTTGCCGCGTGGCATGACAAACTGATGTTGGAAGGTCTCTATGAGGTCCTGCGGAGTGTCGGGGGTGTTTGTCGGGAGCTGTTCGAGAAAGACCAGATCGGAGGACAGGATCAAAGGGCGCAGTTGGCGCATCACCCGATGCATGCGCCCATCTCCCAGATGCATGGTGCCAATGACATGGATGCTCTGATCGCCGCGCTGTGCGATCCAGTGGTTTCCTTGGGCAAAGGGAACGGCGGCAACGGCCTGTTCCAGCCGCGCCGCGGTCTGTGGGGAAAGATGCTGGCGCAGGTCCGTGCCGGAGCAGGCGGCCTGCACCACCGAGGGAAACAGGGGGGCGGCAAGGCAGAGAAACAGAAAAGGGAAAAGACGCAACATGAATGGATCCAGTTAAATCATTTTGGGCGGTTGAGGGTTTCGCTTTCCAAGACCCTCAATACATTAGGATAGCGCGCTGCAGCAAAAACCAACCACTGATTTGCGAAGCCCCCCCCAGATGCGCGGCCGCAGGGGAGCTGTCTTCAGAACTGGGCGCGCTGTAGCTGGTAGCCCTGTTCCTGCAACAGATTGAGCACGCCGTTTTCTCCGGGCAGGTGAGCTGCGCCTACTGCGATGACGAGGTGATCACCAGTCGTGGCCTCGATCACCGGCACCCAGGATCGGTTGCGCTCGTCCAGCAAGGCCTCAATTGCATGGTTCCAAATGGCTTGAATCTCTTTTCGGGGCAGTTCGGCCTTTTGCAGGGCACGCAACTCGCTGAGAGCCAGAACCTCGGCTATCCGCTCTTCGAAATAGCCTTCTCTCAACGTAAAGTGGTCGTCTTCGCTTCCGCCCATCAAAGCCATGGTCGCAGTCATTTCACGAATCTGTTTCTCTAAAGGATCGGCATTCATGGTTTCGATGACAGACATCGTATCCTCCAGCGACTGCATCGGCACCCCGGCGGCCAGAGCGATTTTCCCAAGGCGCATGTCCAAGCCCTCCAGGCGTTTGGGGTCAATCTTGACACAGGGCGGAACCGACAGAGTGGTCGCCAGAAGCCAAGGCCGCATCTTTGCCGCAATCCAAGAGGGCAGGCCACGTCGATTGGCAAGGGCGGCAAGGTCCGCCCATTCTTTTTCGGACATGCGGTCAATCAAAGAAGGGCCTTCGTTGATCATTATGAGGTCCGTGCGGCGCGGAAGCTCGGCTTCAAAGGCCGCCTTGTCGGCAAGGCTGGATTCCATCAGCAGAACTTCTGCGTCCTCCACAACAGGTGCCAGCCTCTGAGTGATAGGCTGCATCCGCGGATCATTGTAGTGCATGGTGCCAACAATATGGATCCGGCGGTTGCCGCGCGTCGCGATCCAATGGTTGCCCTTGGCAAAGGGGATCTCGGACACCTTGTTGTCAATCCAGGCTCGATCCGTCTCTGACAGCGATTGGCGCAGGTCGGTGCCTTTGCAGGCAGCCTGGGAAAGGGTGGGAAGGCAAAGTAGGCAAAGGATAATAAGAAGGCGCATGAATACTCCTGTTGATGAACCGCACGCTATGCGTGTCTCTGCTGCGCTGCAATTGTTTTGATCCGGCGGGGCGCTCTTTTGTTTTGCGGGTGGCGGGCCTAAGGTCGCGCTTATGGAGCGTGAAGATCAGTTATACCCGCCGGTGAAGACCCTGCTCGAGGCCCAAGGCTATGAGGTCAAGGGCGAAGTGGGGGCCGTGGATGTCATGGCGCGGCGCGGCGATGAGGACCCGGTGATTGTGGAGCTGAAACTGCGGTTTTCGCTGGCGCTGTTTCATCAGGCCATTGCGCGCCAATCGGTGACGGATCTGGTCTATATTGCAGTGCCCAAGCCCAAGGGGCGGCAGGCGCGCCGTATGCTCAAGGACAATCTGGCCATGTGCCGTCGGCTGGGATTGGGGCTGATTACAGTGCTGGCGGATGGCAGGGCCGAGGTGCACTGCGATCCCGGCCCCTATGCGCCGCGCAAATCCAAAAAGCGGCAAGCCAAATTGCTGCGTGAGTTTCAGCGCCTGCAGGGGGACCCCAATGCCGGGGGGGCAACCCGTCACGGCATCGTCACCGCCTACCGCCAGGACGCGCTGCGCTGTGCTGCACATCTGGCAGAGGCCGGCCCTACCAAAGGATTCGAGGTGGCCAAAGCCACCGGCGTGGAGAAAGCAACTGCCTTGATGGCGCGCAATCATTACGGCTGGTTCGAGAAGGTGGCAAAGGGCATCTATCAGCTGACCGAGGCGGGCGGCGAGGGGCTGAAACATTGGGCCTATAGCTGGGAAGAAGACCCTCGGGCAGAAGATGCGCCAAATCAGACGGTTTGAGAACAACCTGAGGTGCTGTCTCTCTTGACACAGGACCGGGTCTCGCTGTTGGCTGCAGGTGTTTGGGGATGAGGGGAGATGTGCCGGGGATCGTTCAGATCTGTTGGCGCCGTTCGCAATAATATAAGTGAAAATGGAGCTTACATGGGACGCTTGAAATCTTGGGTGCTGGGCGGGGTTCTCTCGGCGGCCATGGGTCTGTGCGCCCCTGCAGGTTACGCGCAACAACCGGCGGCGGATGCGACTGAACTGGCGTTCTGGCAGTCGGTGGGCAATTCCGGCAACGTAAAGATGCTGCAGGCCTATCTTGATGCGTATCCAGATGGCAGTTTTGCGCCGCTGGCGCAGATCCAGATCGCAGAACTGGGCGGTTCTGCCGGATCTGATCGGGGCCCCAGTGCCGAGCTGACCGCCGAAGGTGCCAAAGGCAGGAGGCCTCAAAATAATCCGTCGGGGGACCGCTGCGAGGAGTTGGCGGCCCATCCCGAGGATGAGGCCAGCACGTTTCCCGGTGTTTCATCCGTTACGATCAGGGGGCATGTTGATGAGGCAATAGCCACATGTCTTGAGGCGTTCAAATCCGGTGATCCCAAATATGCCTTTGCCCTGGGGCGGGCCTATTATGTGAAATCAGATCCTGCCAACCACGAAAAATTCTTTGAACTGGCGGCCGACGCAGGCCATGTTCTGGCCACCTATTGGCTGGCAATTGGCTATATTGAGGGCGATTTCAACACGCCAAAAGACTGGCCCAAAGCTGCCGAACTGTTGGCACGTCCAAGCCAGGCCAACCACGCGAGATCGCTATTGTTTCTTGGGCAATATTACGCGTTTCATGCCAAGGATCCCATGCAGAAGAGCAGGGCGGAGCCTCTCTTTGTGAAGGCAGGAGAGCTTGGCAATGCCTATGCCTGGGCGTATTTGGGTCATATGTATGAAACTGGAACGGGCGTCGCCAAGCAACAGATCATGGCACGCGCGTACTATGAGAACTCAATCGAGGCCGGAGGTGACGGCGCTGGTATGGGGAAGTATTACTCCGCCAGAATGTATTTCAAAGACATTGAAAGAGTGTCGTCAGGATTGAGCTATCACTACTTTTCCCTAGGCGCAGACCGCAGGCTTCGAATGTTGCGCTACCTTGAAGAAACGGCCCCCAACTTTCCTGATGCCTACGATATGCGCGTAACGGAGACCGCGCGTTTTCTCTATGATGTCGCAAAGTTCGGAGTGGAGGAATACAGTCTTGATCCCGCCACTCAGTCACGCCTCAAAAGAGATGAGTGGGAAGATGCAGCAGAGCTGCGTGAGAGATTGATGGACGATCTGGCAGTTGCCCTGAACCGACGGGCAAGCGCAAACCCCGCAAAATTTGGAAAACAGACAGAGCAGCAGGTGGCGAGCCATATGTCCGCTATCCGGTCTGACCTTAGCAGCATTGATCAAACCTTGAGTGCGGCGCGCAGGAAATTGGTCCCGATAGAAGCCTATCGCAACGCGCTGCAACGGGGCGATGAGTGTTCGATGCTTGTTTCCATGTACAACGGGGCCTACGCTGTGGCATCCGTGAACAACAACTGCGAACTGGCGCTAGAGTATGCGCTTGTATTGACGTCGAGTGTGGACAGCGGTGAACCACACCGGGATACCTTTAACATTGTTTTGCAGCCGGGCGAGGGCCGCTCGCTTCAGGCCTCTGTCAAAACCAGATCTGGATACTCATCCGAAGCGGGATATGTTGTTTGCCCAGCTGCAGAAGGGTTTGTGGATGAAGGTGACAAATTCAACTCCCAATGCAAATCGGGCGGTGGAATGCTGGGGGTCAAAACCCTCCAGCTCAATGCACTTACCAAGATCAACCAGGCGCTGCTGAATTTGGTTTACGCGCTTTAATCTAGGCGGTGAGCTTTCATGGGCCGTGTTCCTTCGGGCTGAGAGGAGTGCTCCTGATGGGTGTGGTAACCGGTTGAATTATATGACTTTTTATATCGATTATACGGGTGTATTTGGATAAATCCGAACAGGTCTGCATTCAATTGCTTGGGGGCGCTCCAAAAAAAGCGCTTCAAACCGTTGACTCCCTGCATTCTGACCCCTACCTCTTTCGCCGTTAGCACTCATCAAGTGTGAGTGATAACGCCCTCTGCGGGGAGTAGGGGGAAATAGAGATAACAACCTTTGAGCCTTATAAGGAGCTGCAAAGATGGCATTGAAACCACTCCACGACCGCGTGCTGGTTCGTCGTACCGAAAGCGAAGAAAAAACCGCTGGTGGTCTGATCATTCCTGAATCCGCCAAAGAAAAGCCCAGCGAAGGCCAGGTCGTCGCAACCGGCGAAGGCGCACGCAAGGACAATGGTGAGCTGATCGCAATGGCCGTTTCGGCTGGCGACACCATCCTGTTCGGCAAATGGTCCGGCACCGAAGTCACCGTCGACGGCGAAGAGCTGCTGATGATGAAGGAAAGCGACATCATGGGCATCATCGAGTAAGCCCTAGTGCTTCTCTGATCCCACAATCGCTAATCAAATACAGAATTTCTCGAGGAGAATGAAATATGGCTGCTAAGGACGTCAAATTCGACACCGATGCCCGTAACCGCATGCTGGCTGGCGTGAACATCCTGGCCGATGCTGTCAAAGTGACCCTGGGCCCCAAAGGCCGCAACGTGGTTCTGGACAAATCCTTCGGCGCACCCCGCATCACCAAAGACGGTGTATCGGTTGCCAAGGAAATCGAACTGGAAGACAAGTTCGAAAACATGGGCGCCCAGATGGTCAAGGAAGTTGCTTCCCGCACCAACGACGAAGCAGGCGACGGCACCACCACTGCCACCGTTCTGGCTCAGGCGATTGTACGCGAAGGCCTCAAGCAGGTTGCAGCTGGCCTGAACCCAATGGATCTGAAGCGCGGCATCGATCTTGCCACTTCGACCGTTGTTCAGGGCATCAAAGACATGGCGCGCGAAGTCAAAGACTCCGCTGAAGTTGCGCAAGTTGGCACCATCTCCGCCAACGGTGAAGCCGCCATCGGCCAGCAGATCGCAGACGCGATGCAGAAAGTTGGCAACGAAGGCGTGATCACCGTCGAAGAAAACAAAGGCCTGGAAACAGAGACCGATGTTGTCGAAGGCATGCAGTTCGACCGCGGCTACCTGTCGCCCTACTTTGTGACCAACGCCGACAAGATGATTGCAGATCTCGACGACTGCATGATCCTGCTGCACGAAAAGAAACTGTCTTCGCTGCAGTCGATGGTTCCACTGCTCGAGCAGGTGATCCAGTCGCAGAAGCCTCTGCTGATCGTTGCTGAGGACGTTGAAGGCGAAGCGCTGGCAACTCTGGTTGTCAACAAGCTGCGCGGCGGTCTGAAAATCGCTGCTGTCAAAGCGCCTGGCTTCGGCGATCGCCGCAAAGCCATGCTGCAGGACCTCGCGATCCTGACCGGCGGTCAAGTGATCTCCGAAGATCTGGGCATGAAGCTCGAGTCCGTCACCATGGACATGCTGGGCACCGCCAAGAAAGTCGAAATCACCAAAGACGAAACCACCATCGTTGACGGTGCAGGCGCCAAAGCCGAGATCGAAGCCCGTGTTGGCCAGATCCGCGCTCAGATCGAAGAAACCTCTTCCGATTACGACCGTGAAAAGCTGCAAGAGCGCGTTGCCAAACTGGCAGGCGGTGTTGCTGTTATCCGCGTTGGCGGCATGACCGAAGTTGAAGTGAAAGAGCGCAAAGACCGCGTAGACGATGCCCTGAACGCGACCCGTGCGGCCGTGCAGGAAGGCGTCATCGTTGGTGGTGGTGTTGCTCTGGTTCAGGCTGGTAAAGCTCTGGCCGATCTGGAAGGCGCCAATGCTGACCAGAACGCCGGTATCGTCATCGTGCGCAAAGCCATCGAAGCGCCTCTGCGTCAGATCGCCGAAAACGCCGGTGTTGACGGTGCGGTTGTTGCTGGCAAAGTGCGCGAAAGCGCCGACAGCAGCTTTGGCTTCAACGCTCAGACCGAAGAATATGGCGACATGTTTGCCTTTGGTGTGATCGACCCTGCCAAAGTGGCGCGTACCGCGCTGGAAGATGCGGCCTCGATTGCGGGCCTGCTGATCACCACCGAAGCCATGGTTGCGGACAAACCGTCGAAAGACGGCGGCGCAGCAGGCGGCGGCATGCCCGACATGGGCGGCATGGGCGGCATGGGCGGCATGATGTAATCATCAGCCATCCTACCGGATGATTTTGGGGTCGCCTTTGGGCGGCCCCTTTTTTGAAATCAGTTTGCTAGTGCGCCTGTAGATCTGATCCTATCGGATCGATACAGCAAAACGATCCTGGCGCCATTGTGTGAACGACAATAGGTGCGGGCCTGCCGAAGAAAACAAGATGAGTCTTGCTTGGCCTATCAAGTGTTCGCGCGGCACGTAGCCTAGTCCACCTGCCGCTTGTGGAATGCGGCTGTCGTTGGAATTGTCGCGGTTGTCACCCAAAAAGAAGTAGTGGCCGTCGGGGATCTGAAAAACCCCTGTGTGATCACCGGTTTGATTGGCGATGTTCAAAACAGGGATACTTGGCCCGCTTGGGAGGGTCTCAATCCATTGCTGTTTAAGGCATGTTTCTCCAACTTTGACAGGCGTATTGTAGCAGCGAGGATAAAGTCCATATCCACCGGCTTGTAACATCGGCTCTTCAAAGGGCTCGCTGATCGCATATCCTGCAAGTGTTCCATTGATTGAAACATGGCCATTTGACACTTTGACGTTGTCCCCTGGAAGCCCGATCAAGCGCTTAACAAAGTCGGTGCCGTGGACAGGATGACGAAAGACTACGACATCGCCACGGTCTGGATTCGGATTTCTCCCGTATTGGGTGACAACGAGGTAATCCCCGACCAAGAGAGCGGGTTTCATGCTGCCAGCGGGGATCCAGTACGGGGTCCAAAATGCACGGCTAAAGGCCCCACAGATCAGTAGCAGCAATAGCAATTGGCCAAACCGGTGTGACAGCAGTGTTGGCCAAGCCTGCTCTGGTTGGTGTTTTGATTTTCCAAGCCCTAGCCAAAGAAGTACACCGATAAAGAGAACGGGCACAAGCAGGAGGATGCTCCACAGGCCGCTGCGCCCCATGTCGTGCAGGCGCTTCACAAATACTGGCCAGACAACAAATTGCAGGATCGTCAAAGCCGATAGAAAAAACCATGGTCTGAATGAGTATGAAATTGTTGCCAGGATCAAGCCAGTCAGAATGGTGACGCTGACAACAAGAGAAAACCAAAACAAGCGGCGGGAAGCGACCCCACTCCAGTCAAAAGGGTTCAAGAAAGAGAGAGGCATCCGTGCTCCAGGATTTTGAGTGTATAAATCAATCGCTGTGTACTATCAGATCTAAGCAACTTGTACACTTTGGGTTGTGATCTGGGGCGAGGCGACAAGTAAAGGTGTGTCTTGTAAAGTGATCCGCTTTGCGGAGCTGCCTCCGGCGGAAGTATTTTTGCAAAGATGAAAGGGAGGCCAGGAGATGGTCGTTGGTCCGGATTTTACGAGCGCGGTAAAAGACGCGCAGTATGATGAGGTGGAGACGCTGCTGACGGCGGCCTTTCCGACCGATGCCGAGGCGCAGCTGGTGCGGAAGTTGCGCGAGGACGGCGATATGCTGTTGGAGTTGCAAAAGCCCTGGGACGGCAGGATTGGCGGCTATTTGGCCCTCAGCCGGATGCAGGCGCCGCGGGGCTGGGCCTGTCTGGCCCCAATGGCGGTGCGGCCCGAATGGCAGGGCGGCAAACTGGCCGAGGGTAACCCGAATATGGAGGTTGGTGGTCCGCGCGACGAGGCCTATCGGGGGTCTTGGCGGTTTGGTAGCCGTATGCTGCAGGAATTGTCGGCTCTGTATGAAATTCCGGCTCAGAGGATGCCGGATCATATGCCGGAGGCCATCGTCGTTCTTGGCGATCCTGTGTTTTATGGGCGCTGGGGGTTCAGCCTGGAGCGGGCTCAGAACCTCAACAGCCCCTACCCACTGTCCCACACGCTGCTCCTGAAACGCGGCGCGGACATACCGCAGGCCTCGTTGATTTATCCAAAGGCTTTTTCCAGCCTGTAAGCGACAAATTTTGATTTTTTCCCAACTCGCCTTACCCTCGAAAGGGTTTGCGATAGAAATTTGGGGAGAAAAGATGCGCGTTTTTGCACTTGTTGCGGCTGCGGCCATGGTTCTGGGGAGCCTGGCTCCGGCGTCGGCGGATAGCTTGCGATGGACCATCCGCAGCGATTATCCACATATTGTCAGCTTGGAGTTCTACAGTCAGGACTATAATCGAGCCTGGCCAGGGGATGACGAAGTCTACATTCTGGATGACTACAACGAGAAGAGCTACAACCTCAATTGCAGCACCGGCGAGACCATCTGCTATGGCGCTTGGGTGCGCGGTAATACGGATAAATACTGGGGTGTTGGTCTCAACAATTCACAGAGCTGCGATGACTGTTGCTATACCTGCGGCTACGGTGATACCGATTTGCGGATCCTTCACGACTGAGCCGGGAACGCCGGCCTGACCGAGGCCCGGTGATGCAGCTGACTGCCCTAGTTGTTCTTGTTCTGATTGCCTTTGCGGGAAATTCGGTTCTCGGGCGTATGGCCATCAGTTGGGGCTATATGGATGCCCTTGGCTTTGGCTTTTTGCGACTAGCCTCTGGCGCTGCGGTGCTGGTGCTACTGTGTCAGCTGCGCGGGTATCGCCTACAGCAGCCCTTGAGCGCCAGCCTGAAGGGAGCGGCAGCGCTGACCCTTTATATGGTTGGGTTCTGTCTCGCCTATAAACAGCTGGACGCTGGACTGGGGGCTTTGGTCCTGTTTGGCGTGGTGCAGATTGTCATGTTTGGCTGGGGCTGGTTCACGGGCCACCACGTCGGCTGGGTGCAGGTGCTGGGGGCGGCGCTGGCCTTTGCCGGGCTGGCCTATGTGATCTGGCCGCAGGGCACCTTGCAGGTGCCGCTGCTGGAGGCGGGGCTGATGGCGCTGAGTGGGCTTGGCTGGGCCGCTTACAGCCTGCTGGGGCGCGGCGTGCAGGCGCCCCTGGCTGCTTCGGCTTCGAATTTTCTATGGGCCAGCGCGATGATGTTGCCCTTTGTTCTGCTATCGCAGGAGGTCGCGATTGTCAGTCTGCCCGGAATTGCGCTGGGTCTTGTGTCCGGCGCGGTGACCTCTGGTCTGGGCTATGCGCTTTGGTATCGGGTCTTGCCGCAATTACAGCCCGCCATTGCGGCCACTAGCCAACTGAGCGTGCCGGTGATTGCTATTCTGGGGGGCGTGGTGTTCTTGGCGGAACCCGTCGGGCTGCCGCTGATTTATGGCACCCTGGCGGTTTTGGGTGGTATCGCCTTGGTGATCTGGGCCCCCAAAAACACCTGATGGGGGTTCTCTCCTTTGAGGAGAGAGCTTATCTGGGTGGGATGCGAATTCTGATCAAACTCTTTCTTTCTGCAGCTTTGACCCTGGTTCCGGGGCTGGCGTCGGCCGATTGCGTCGTGCTCTTGCATGGGCTGGCCCGCAGCGAGACCTCCTTTGTTGTGATGGAGCAGGTGCTGGAGCGGCGTGGCTATCAGGTGGTGCGCCCCGGGTATGCCTCGACGGACTATGCGATACCGCAATTGGCAGCGCAGACGCTGCCTGCGGCGGTGCAGTCCTGCAAGGCGGATCAACCGGTGCATTTTGTCAGCCACTCCATGGGTGGAATTCTGTTGCGCCACTGGCTGCAAGATCCGCAGAACCCTCCAAAGAGACTGGGGCGGGTGGTGATGTTGGGACCGCCCAATCAGGGCAGTGAGGTGGTGGATGAGCTGGGGGATTGGCAGGTTTTTGGCCTGATCAATGGCCCGGCTGGCAGCTCCTTTGGCACCGGGGCGGAAAGTTTCCCCAAGAGCCTGCCGCCGGTGAGTTTTCCGCTGGGCGTGATTGCCGGCAGCCAATCGATCAGCCCGGTGTTTTCGGCGCTGATCCCGGGTGTTGATGACGGCAAGGTCTCGGTTGACAGCACCAAAGTGGCGGGGATGCAGGACCATGTGACGCTGCCGGTGACCCATACCTTCATGATGAACGATCCCCTGGTCATCGCACAGGTGCTGCGGTTCCTGGAACAGGGGCGGTTTGGGCCAAAAATGGACTGGATGGATGCGCTCTATGAGGTTATCGACGGGCGCTGCATCGCCGAGGGCTGCCCCGGTGATGAAGCTGCCGTAGCAGAGGACCCTGACCACCAATGACGATGATAGAATTGACCCTTCAGGGGGCGGATGTATTGACCCCGGCGGGGTTGGAACTGGCGGGGCAGCTTGGCCTGGCCGCAGGGCGCATAACGCAGGAAACACCGGGCCGCCGGATCGACCTGAGCGGCTATCTGGTGCTGCCGGGGATCATCGATGCCCATGGCGACGGGTTTGAACGCCATCTGGCACCACGCCGTGGTGCGATGAAACAGATGGAAGAGGGCGTTGTTGCCACCGAGGCAGAGCTGGCAGCCAATGGTATCACCACCGCCGTTCTGGCGCAGTTTCACAGCTGGGAGGGCGGCCTGCGCAGTCCTGACTATGCCGCGCAGGTGTTTGAGGCGATCCGCAAGGTGCGCGCGGATCTGGTGACGGATCTGGTGCCGCAGCTGCGGTTCGAGACTCATATGCTCGACGATTATGACGGCTTGGCCGACAAGATCGCAGCCTGGCAGGTGCCCTATATTGTCTTCAATGATCATCTGCCGCATGACCGTCTGGCTGCGGGCAAAAAGCCACCCCGGCTGACCGGTCAGGCGCTCAAGGCGGGGCGCAATCCGGAAAAACACTTGGAGATGCTGCTGGAGATGCATCGGCGCAGCGGCGAGGTGCCGGATGCGCTAGAGAGACTGTCTACTCAGTTGCGCGCCGCTGGTCTGCGGATTGGTAGCCATGATGATCAAACTGCCAAAGATCGTGCGACCTGGCGCGCACGCGGGGCCCGGATCAGCGAATTCCCCGAAACCCAAGAGGCAGCAGAGGCCGCACGGGCAGGCGGCGATCACATCATTCTGGGCGCGCCCAATGTGGTGCGCGGTGGCTCACACAAGGGCAATGCCTCAGCGCTGGATCTGATTGCCATGGGGCTGTGCGATGCGCTGGCCTCGGATTACCACTACCCCAGCCCGCGCCGGGCGGCACTGATGCTGGCGCGCAGTGGCGTGCTGGATCTCGCAGGGGCCTGGGCGCTGGTCTCTTCCGGTCCGGCAAGTCTGTTGGGGCTGGCGGATCGTGGCGATTTCACCCCTGGTAAGCGCGCCGATATAGTGATCCTCGACAAAGCAAGCGAACGGGTTGCCGCAACCCTGTCAGGCGGCCGGGTGAGCTATATGTCCGGCGAGATTGCCGCGCGGTTTTTGGGGTGACGTTTGGGCGCTTCTTGAACCGCCTGGGACAATGTGTTGCAGGCTTGGGAGGGACATGCTTGATGCTGGGGCTGGCCTCCACATTGGCCTTTGGGGGATTTGTACTAGACACCAGGCTTGCGGACGGGCGCTACTTGACCTTGCTGCGATCAGGACCTGAACCAGCAGAGTGGCTAGAGACAACAGCCCTGCGCTACTGGTACCAAACAGCCTTTGAGGCTGTAGTTCTGGGCGTTGTCCTTGCCGGTGTAGCCCATGCAGTTCTCTACTTCCTGAAGCGCGCGTGGGATCAAGCGCAAGAGACACGGGAGGCTGACAACTGAGAGTGTCACAACAATCGGCCACCTTTGCGCTGGTCCCTGGGCAAAAGCGAAGCGCCCACCCTTGGGAAGGGGCGGGCGCTAAGTTGGGGCTGCGGAGCTTTGGCCCCGTATCGTTGGCTCGGCGTGCTATTTCGCCTTGGCGGCGCGCTGGATTCGGTTCACATGCGCCATTTTGCGGCCCGGCTTGGCCTCGGCCTTGCCGTAGAGATGCAAGGCGCAGTCGCGCTCTTTGGCGAGCTCAGGCAGGCGGTCCATGTCATCGCCGATGAGGTTTTCCATCACCACGTCCGAATGGCGTTGGCCATCACCCAGGGGCCAGCCTGCGACCGCGCGGATGTGCTGCTCGAACTGATCCACGGCGCAACCGTTCTGGGTCCAGTGGCCTGAATTATGAACGCGCGGGGCAATCTCGTTCACCACCAGGCCTTGCTGGGTGACAAACAGCTCGACCCCCAGAACGCCGACATAATCCAGCGCGTTCAGAACCTTGGCCGCCAGCAAGACCGCATCCATGCGCTGGCTGGCACTGAGGCGTGCGGGTACGGTGGTGGTGTGCAGAATGCCATCGCGATGCACGTTTTCGCCGGGGTCATAGCAGGAGACTTCGCCGCTGAGGCCACGGGCGGCGATCACCGAAACTTCGTGGCTGAAGGTCACAAAGCCTTCAAGGACCGAAGGTGCACCGGCCATGGCGGCCAGCGCCTCGGGGGCTTCCTCTGTAGTCATGATCCGGGCCTGACCCTTGCCATCATAGCCAAAGCGTCGGGTCTTGAGGATCGCGGGTGCGCCGATTTCGGCCAGGGCCGTATCCAGGCTGGCAGCATCGCTGATATCGGCAAAGGGCGCGATGTTGAGGCCAAGATCCTGCAGGAAGTTCTTCTCGGTGAGGCGGTCCTGGCTGATCCGCAGGGCCTCGCGGCCGGGACGGATTGGACGCAGCGCCTCGACGGTGTCTAATGCGGCGGTGGGGATGTTCTCGAACTCATAGGTGATCACATCCACGGAATTGGCAAAGGCGATCAGCGCCGCGCTGTCCTCGTAGCCCGCGGTGGTCACCTGATCGGCGACTTGGCCCGCGGGGGGATTGGCACCGGGCTCAAAGATATGGGTCTTGAAGCCAAGGCGGGAGGCGGCGACTGCGAGCATGCGGCCCAGTTGGCCCCCGCCGAGAATGCCAATGGTGGCACCGGGTTTCAGCGCCTCAGTCATCGACAGGTTCCTCTGGAATAGAGGCCGAGAGCGCCGCACGCCACTCTTCCAGGCGCTGGGCCAGGGCGGGATCCTGCAGGGCCAGGATGCCTGCGGCCATCAAGCCTGCATTGGCGGCCCCTGCTGCGCCGATGGCCATGGTGGCGACAGGAAACCCCTTTGGCATCTGCACAATGGAATACAGCGAGTCGACGCCCGAAAGCGCGCGGGTCTGTACCGGAACACCGACCACGGGCACCCGGGTTTTGGAGGCGACCATACCGGGCAAATGCGCGGCACCACCGGCCCCTGCAATGATGACCTGCAAGCCGCGATCTGCTGCGGATTTTCCATAGGCCCAGAGCCGGTCCGGCGTGCGATGCGCCGAGACGATCTTGGCCTCATAGGGAATATTCAGCTCGTCGAGCAGGGTTGCGGCTTCTTTGAGGGTGGGCCAATCCGATTGGCTCCCCATGATGATGCCAACTTTGATGTCAGATGACCTGTCTGCCATGTCGTCCGGTCCTGTCATGCCGCGTGCTGCTGCCAGCCGCTGGGGTGGAGGGAGCGCGCACTATAGTCGAAGATCCGTTTGGCGCAATGCGTCAATATTTCAATGTCGCAGGCTCTTGCGGGCATAGGGAACATGGAGGCGGTGGGCTCCCGCCCGGCCAAATTGCAGCAAGCTGCCTGACCCAAGGATTTGTGGTGTGGCTCTGCCACTCCCGCAAATGCGCGGGAGCTATCGGTTGGGAAGGGCAACACAGGCAGACAAGGTGTGCTGATGTCGCTATCGCCGCCCATGGTGTTGGCGATAGGTGTACTGGCGATAGGTTTGATCGGTGGCAGGGAGCTAGGAGCCGGGGAGTAGGCCGAATATGAGATGCGAAGCGCGGCCCCGGTATCAAAAGCTGGCTTTGGCCAAAAGGAAGGCCCTGTCCGGTGTAGTCAGGCTGCCCCAGGTTGGCAGTCCCCTGGGCGGCTGTGATCTAGGCAGCAAAGTTATGCGATGATGTCAGGTGTCAGCCGGTCTTCGATCACCGAAATTTTGTCCTTGAGGCCGAGTTTTTGCTTCTTCAGACGCCGGATCGTGAGTTGATCGCTGGTGCCGCGTTCCTGCAGGGCGGTGATCGCTTCATCCAGATCGCGGTGTTGTCTGCGAAAGACCTCCAGCTCAACCTTGAGCACTTCGTCGGTCTTCATTGAAATATCGGCAGAAGCGTTCATGTGCGACTCAAAAACTGTTGGGTTCGGAGAGGCCAAAGATACTTCCTTAAGGTCTTTTCCGCTAGACCTATGCAGCCCTGGACTTGAGAAATTGCCAGAAGTCACCATATTCTAGCAAGACGGTTGCCGCTACGGGACCGCCCTGAAACGTCGCTTTGCAGCAAAAGGACGAAATACGTGTCAAAACTCACTCTGGGCTCTTACCCGCATATGCTGGGGTTTGAGCAACTGGAACGCCTTCTCGAACGCTCTGCCAAATCCGGTAATGAAGGCTATCCTCCTTATAATATTGAACAAACCTCTGATGCTTCGTATCGTATTACCCTCGCCGTGGCCGGGTTTTCCGAGGCCGATCTTTCGATCACCGTTGAAGATCGTCAATTGGTGATCCGCGGACGTCAGGGCGACGACAGCGACGGGCGGGTGTTCCTGCACCGGGGAATCGCTGCACGTCAGTTTCAGCGCATGTTTGTCCTTGCCGATGGCGTAGATGTCGGCGAAGCGGTGATGGAAAACGGGCTATTGCACGTCGATCTCACCCGGTCTCGGCCCGAAACCGTGGTCCAGACCATCAGTATCAAAAAGGGGTAAGAGCAATGCATACACCATTCGATTTCGCCACCACCGATCCGCGAACTGTCTACGTCAAGGCCGTCGCGGTTTCGGATCTGCCCACAGAGATGCAGGCCAATGCCGAAGGGCGAGAGCTTTTTTATGCGGTGCACGATGCCGAAGGGGAGCAGCTGGCCCTGGTGGCCGACCGCAAGATGGCCTTTGTTCTGGCTCGGCAGAATGATTTTTCTCCGGTTCCGGTGCACTGACCATAGGCATCAATGCGGCGTTGCAGCCCCGCTCATCTCCGTTGGAATTTCAACGAGGATGAAGCGGGGGGATGCTTCTTTTCCGGTAAGAGCCTTGCCAATTCTTCTGGAGCACCGTGGGTAGTGTCATTTCGAGGCCGGGCTATTGTGAGATTGGGCGTTGTGATGCGACCCGGGGCTGCCTCCACCCGGAGCAGGTGATGGGATGCAGTCAGGCCTGCGTGGGCCTTCCTAGGCTTTCAAGCAGAGCAAGACTTGGTGGTTTTGTCCGGCTCTGCCCTGCGCTATAGATTGCGGGCGTGACATCAGCAGGCAGGGTGGGGACAACATGAGCCAATTTGATTTCGACTGGGTTGATGCCTTTTCGGCGCGGGCCTTTGGTGGCAATGGCTGTGCCGTGGTGCACGGCGGCGCGCATCTGCCTGAGGCCACCTGTACCGCCTATGTGCGCGAAACCTCTTTGGTGGAGTGTACCTTTACCGGCCCCTCAGAGATTGCCGACATCAAGGTGCGTTATTTCCTGGCCAGCCGGGAGATTCCTTTTGCCGGCCACCCCACGATTGCCACCGTTGCCGCCATGCGGGACCGGGGACTGATCGGGGAGGGAGAGCTGCGGCTCGAAACCGGCGCGGGCATTGTTCCGGTCTCTGTCACCTCCACCAAAAATGGCGATCTGATTGAAATGACCCAGGTGGCACCTGTGTTTGGGGTCGAACCTGCCGCCGAATTGGTCGCGGCTGCGCTGTCACTGCCGGTTGACGCCATCGTTGCACCGCCGCAAGTGGTCTCGACCGGATTGCCATTCTGCATCACGGTTCTGCGGGATCATGCGGCACTCAGAGCGGCGCAACTGGACCTGCAAGCCCTGGCCAAACTGGGGCAGGCAATGGGGGCCGATGGCATCGACGTGATGGAGCCTTTCCTGGTCACACTGCAGGGAGCGACTGAGGCGGGAGACACCTTTGCCCGGTTGCTGATGGCCCCGCCAAGCCCGCCAGAGGACCCTTTCACCGGCTCGGCCACCGGGGCCATGGCGGCCTATCTGTGGCGTCATGATCTGATGCAGAAAGACAGTTTCATTGCCGAACAGGGCCACGATATGGGCCGACCCGGGCAAGCGCGCGTCAGTCGGATTGGTTCGGCGCAGGCTCCCACCGGAATCCGTGTAGCAGGGCAAGGCTTTGTGCTGATGCGCGGTACGGTTGATCTGCCGGACGGCACATGACGGCGGGCAGAGACATGGAAATCGACACATGACAGAGCCTGCTATTGCGGTGCTGCCCTATGGCGGTAAGCTGGGCAAGGCCTTGGCGGATCACCCGCTGGCTGAGCTGCACTGGCCCCTGGGTTGCCCGGATCGTCTGTCGGGGAAAACTGTCGGGGATATGGGCCCGGACGACCATCTGATCGTCTTTGCCAAACGGGCGATGCATGTGCAGTCCCATCGGCATTGCCCGGCGCGGATCTCGATCATGGTGATGGAACCCAAGATCATGTCGGCCGAACACCACCACCTGTTGCGGCTTTCGGCGCGCCGTTTCTTTCGGGTGTTCACCTATGACCCGGCCCTGCTAGCGCGCCTGCCCAATGGGGTGATGATGCCATTTGGTACCACTTGGGTGCCGGACTGGCGGGACCTTGTGATTGAGAAACAGAAAACGCTCTCTCTCATTGCCTCGGCGAAACGGGATCATCCCGGGCACAAGCTGCGCCACCGAATTGTTGATTATCTGCACCAAGAGATGCCGCAGGCAGAGATCCTGGGGCAGGGCTACAGGCCCTTCGAGGTCAAATCGGATGGCTTGGCCCCTTATCGCTATTCTGTGGTGATCGAGAACGTGGAGGAGCCCAACTATTTTACCGAGAAACTGCTGGATGCGATTCTCTGTGAGACTGTTCCGATCTACTGGGGGTGCCCCAATATCGGCGACTTCTTTGCCGGTGAAGGGGTGATTGTCTGTCGCAACCAAGCGGAGATCGAAGCGGCGTTGCAGCGCGTGTCGCCAAAAGACTACGCCCGCCGCCTGCCAGCCCTGCGCCAATTGAAGACCAAAGCGGAGCATTATGGCGATCTCTTCAAACGTGCCGCCGAAGGTTTGTTGGGCAGTTTGTAGGCAAGGTCCTGACCCTAAGGGGCTGATTTTACCTTGATATAAGTTTTGCAGACTGTAATTGCTTGCGCGAATTTAGTTCAGGGTAAAATTGCATGAGATCCAGATTTCATTTTCTACTCCCGCTGGTCCTTTCAGCACTGGCGGCACCGCTTCTTGCGGCAGAACCGCCACAGGCCCCTTATATTCGCTGTGTCCAGAACGAGCTTGCAGCTCTGGGGGCGGCCGTTCCCGTCACTGGCCGGTTGAACAGGGCGACCAAAACTGCGGCCCAAACAATGCAGAAGCGATTTGCCAGCTCTGCCCATATGGCCCTGTTGCCAAAACTGTCAGAGATTTCTGCGGCCAGCTGGTGTCGGGAATTGGCATCACTGAAGCCTGAGTTGCGAAAATTCATGCCAAGCGCAAGTGCGCCCTTGTTCATGAGCTCTGGTGGTCCGGGGAGCGTGCAAACAGCAGTGGTTCGGGAATCTTTTCAGAGTGTGGAAAGGTTTTTTCAGGCGCGCTATAATCTGCAGCTTGCCAGCCGAGTTGATGTCGCGGGGGCAGATTCCGGAGCAGAGCTGACCAAGCTGGCGATCGCATTGCAGCGCGGTCGCGGGGTGTCCTATGGCGGCATGTCCCGTTCAGTTGGGCGCAACTGCCGGACCCCCAGCATCTACTTCAGCGGTCAGGCCTATCGTGATCAACTGCTGATTTGTTGGAAACGGGAGGCCAAATTTGATCAGGCCTGGCGTCGGAAGGTCGGCCCCAAGATCGGGGCAATTATGGCGCATGAATATATGCACCACATCCAATATGAGCTCACCAACAGCAAGGTCTGGAGAAACAATTACCGTAGTCAGAGCCGGATGGGGCCTGCCTGGATGGTTGAGGGCGGTGCCGAGGTTGCTGAATATGAGTGGAAAATCGCCCGTGGAGGGTATCGCAGGCTGTCGCTGGCTGAGCTGATGAAACCCGCTTCGAAATCCGCAAAATCCCTGCGCACCATGTTGGAGAACCGTTCGGTGAAAGGGCTGGAGCAGTATCTGACCGCCCGCTATGCGGTCTATCTTTTGACCAAGCGCTATGGGGAACAGGCAGTGCTCAACTATTGGCGTCATGTCGGGCAGGGGAAATCCTGGGAAGCGGCCTTTCGCGCGGCCTTTGGTCAGTCGATTTCCAGTTTCTATTCCGAATTCGAAGTGATGCGTCGTGATACGCAGCGCTCCGCAAGCTATATGGCCGGGGGATAAGCCCCAGTTGAGGGGGAATTAGAAAAGGCCGACGCTTGCGTCGGCCTTTTTGTTGGTCTGACAGGTCGTATCCGCAGAGCTTAGCCTGCGATCAAACCCATGTTTTCCAGCTTGAGCAACACCTGGTGGGCGCAGTTGTCGACTTCGACATTTTCAGTCTCGACGCTCAGCTCGGGGTTGGTAGGGACGTCATAGGGATCGGAAATCCCGGTGAATTCCTTGATCTTGCCTTCGCGTGCCAGTTTGTACAGGCCCTTGCGGTCGCGGCGCTCGCATTCTTCAATCGTGGTGGCCACATGCACTTCGACAAAGGCGCCAAAGGCTTCGACGTCTTCACGCACGGCGCGGCGGGTGGTGGCATAGGGCGCGATCGGTGCGCAGATGGCGATGCCACCGTTCTTGGTGATTTCAGAGGCCACATAGCCGATACGACGGATGTTGAGGTCACGGTGCTCTTTTGAGAAACCCAGCTCAGAGCTCAGGTTCTTACGCACGATGTCGCCATCCAGCAAAGTAACAGGGCGACCGCCCATTTCCATCAGTTTGACCATCAGCGCGTTGGCGATGGTGGATTTTCCGGAACCAGAGAAACCAGTGAAGAACACGGTGAAACCCTGCTTGGAGCGTGGCGGCTTGGTTTTGCGCAGCTCTTTCACCACTTCGGGGAAGGAGAACCATTCGGGGATTTCCAGGCCTTCGGCCAGACGGCGGCGCAGTTCTGTGCCAGAGATGTTGAGGATGGTGACATTGTCACGATCTTCGATCTCGTCGTTGGGCTCATACTGGGCGCGTTCCTGCACATAGACCATGTGTTTGAAATCGACCATTTCGATGCCCATTTCCTCCTGATGCTCGCGGAACAGGTCCTGGGCATCGTAGGGGCCGTAGAAATCTTCACCGGCAGAGTTCTTGCCGGGGCCTGCGTGGTCGCGGCCAACGATGAAATGGGTGCAGCCGTGGTTTTTGCGGATCAACCCGTGCCAGACCGCCTCGCGGGGGCCTGCCATGCGCATGGCCAAGTTCAGCAGGCTCATCGAAGTGGTGGAAGCCGGGTATTTGTCCAGCACTGCCTCATAGCAGCGCACGCGGGTAAAGTGGTCGACGTCACCGGGTTTGGTCATGCCAACAACGGGGTGGATCAGCAGGTTGGCCTGAGCCTCACGCGCGGCGCGGAAGGTCAGCTCCTGGTGGGCGCGGTGCAGCGGGTTGCGGGTCTGGAAGGCCACGACTTTGCGCCAGCCCAGCTTGCGGAAATAGGCGCGCAATTCATTTGGGGTGTCGCGACGACCGCGAAAATCATAGTGCACGGGCTGCTGGATGCCGGTCACCGGGCCGCCCAGATAGATCTTGCCGGCCTGGTTGTGCAGGTAGTTCACCGCAGGATGCGCATCGTCATCGGCACCAAAGACCTTTTCGGCTTCGCGGGCCTTGTTGGGCACCCAGCTGTCGGTCACGGTCATGGTAGCCAGGATGACACCTTCCTGATCACGCAGTGCAATGTCTTCGCCCACTTCCAGAGAAGCAGCAAAATCTTCCGAAACATCAAGGTTGATCGGCATGGGCCAGAGGCTGCCGTCTTCCAGGCGCATGTTTTCAACGACACCGTTGTAGTCAGCTTCGCTCATGAAGCCTTTCAGCGGGTTGAAACCGCCGTTCATCAGCAGCTCCAGATCGCAGATCTGGCGCGGTGTCAGGTCGTGGCTTTTCAGCTCGCCTGCTTCGATTTTCAGTTTCTGGGCGGAGTCATAAGAGACATAGAGCTCTGGGATCGGAGCCAGGTTGTTCTGCATTGGATGAGTCCTGTGTTTGATATGTGGCAATCCGCTTGCGGTGCCTGTGAGTTCCGCGTGCAGCGCATTGTATTCGGCGAGCTTGCGGGAAAGGAATTGATCGGTGAGGCGTCTTTTTTCGGCGGCCCCGTGGCGGGTCAGTGTGTAGGCGTATCGCTGCCGTTTGTCGGGGCCGGGTCTGTCGCTAATTGTGATGAGCCCGGCATCTGCAGCGGCGCGCAGCTGCGTGTTCAGTCCACCCAGGGAAATGCTGAGCGCCGTGGCTGTGGCGCGCTGCGAAGCACCCGGTGCCAGATCGAGCTGGCGCAGGAGGCGGAAGAGCAGGTCTTCTTCGACTGGATTGGGTTTTGGGTCGGGCAATGTCATCGGCTTGGATTAATATGTGTTCACGCGTGAACGCATCGCATAAATTGCCACCGATGCAAAGATCAAAATCGGCACAAAACCGCGATCTTGGTCAGCGTGGCAGGGCTGCAACGCCATCTGGTCTGCTTTGTTGCGCTGGGCGGTAACTGCGTTCCAGTTTGACCGCAGACACGAGGATCATGATCCAATTTCGGGTAAAACTTCGGGAAGCGTCGATGCCTGGCGAATGGTCAGGGCTGCCAAGGGGCCCGAGACGCCTCTGAGGTGAAAATCACGCAACTCAAGCGTTGCTGTCTCACAGCCCGCTGCTTGCAACACAGCCGCCGAAACCATCAGTTCCGCCTCCTGTTCCTTGCTGGCCCCCTCCAGGCGGCTGGCCGCATTGACCGTATCACCGATGATAGTGCGCGGGGCATTGCCTGCCGCGCCGATCTCGCCAATGACCAGCTCGCCCAGATGCAATCCCATTCCGATTTGCACCACGGCCTCGCCCTCGGACAGCAGGGTCTGGTTAAAGGCGTCGAGGGCGTGACCAATCGCGCAGGCGGCGAAGAGGGCAGAACGGGCTGACTTCTGGGCCGTGTCGGCCTCAAAAACCGCAAGCAGCCCATCTCCGAGGTATTTGTCGATGCTGCCGCCATTGTCGGTGATGGCGGGGACAATGGAATCAAAGAACCGGTTGAGCAGAAAAACCACATCATAGGGCAGTTGGCCCGATGTACGGGCGGTAAAGCCCCGCATGTCCAGAAACAGGATGGCGAGCTGATGTTCCTCTCCCTGGCTGGCATGGGCGCGCGCCATTTTGCCGTCGGGGCGGAATTGACGGCAGACGGTCAGGGCGGATTCGGGGCGGATCTGACAGGCAAGACGCATGGTCTGCGGGGCGTTGATCGCCGCCAGGCCGCGCGCCTCGGCGCCCTCAGGGGGCTGTAAATCCGCGAGTCCATCCTCGATGATCACCCGACAGGTGGTGCAGCGTCCCTTGCCGCCACATAGGGCAGTGTGCGGAACGGCATGTGCCCGTGACATCTCCAGCAGGGTCAGGCCCTTCTCGGCCGTGATGGCGGGGCCGTGTTGATAGGTGATGCGCACCGATCTACGCCGCCGCAACAGTTTCTGGGTTCCATAGGCAAGGGCCGTGAGCACGAGCAGCGCCAGAAAAATCTGGACCATTCTGGTCTCGATCAGACGCAGGGTGGCAAAGTCGTCGCGACTGGGCCAGTTATAGCTGGCCATCAAGGCGGCCCGCTGACTGCCCTCGACAAAGATATCGTAGATCCGCCGCCCCTCGGTCAGCAGTCCAGCCAGGGCAAAGCTGGGGATAAAGACCGCCAGTCCAATCATGTAGGGCAGGGACCTGTGCCACCAGTTGGTGAGGCGCAGCCAGAAATGCAGCCCCATGCAGCCATGGACCCAGACTGCCAGCAGCAGGGCCGATTGCCACCAGACCGCAGGGGCGTTCCACATCAGCACGATAATATAGGGATAGTCATCATTCACCGCAAAGCTGCCATGGGCGACAGTGGTATGGGTGATATGGCGCAGCAGTTGCAGTGGGATCAGCACCCCCAGAAGGGTTTGAAAGGCCTCGCTGAGAGGCATGCGCAGGCTGCGCCGCCGGGCCAGCCGCCACAATGCCAGACCGGGATGCACCAAAAGTGCGGTGATCAGAATGAGGCCGCCCAAAGGGTTGCGGGTAATCAGATGGCGGGCCTCCTGCATGGTCTCCATCGCCTCAGGCGAGATCAGACCCAGGCCAAGATTGATGAAATGAAACACCGCATAGGTCAGCAGGATCAACCCGCTGATGATGCGGGCACGGGTGATCCAGTCGCCATTCCATAACATCGTTTTGCGGGCTCCTGTCGGGCTGTACTGGCAGAGGGGCAGGGTGCCCGTGGTGTTATGACCAACCTGCGGCTCAGGTGACGGCGGGTCAAGGCCAAGCCCTGTGCGGGAGGGCACAGATCATGCCGGATTGACAGGGGGTAGAGATGCCCTGCTGTGCCCAGCAGGCCGCCCCGTGGGGAGCCCTTATAGCATGGCGTTGCATTTCTGGGCCAGGGCGCCAATTTCGCTCAACTCGATGTCAGCGCGAAAGGTCACCGCGGCGAGCTGATTGGCGCCCAGCCGCGACACGGAGTGACTGTTGGCCGTGCTGGCCAGATCTTCGAGGTTTCGAACGATCTTGCGCACGGTTTTGTCGGAGCCGTCCCGCTGCATCAATTCCTGGATCAGACATTTTGTGCCGCTGCGCCGCTCTGCGGTCCATTGATGCGGGGGCGGTGTCGTGCCTTGGTCCTTGACCAGTAGATAGTTGAAGCGTTTGGCGATGATTTCGTCGGCGGCTTCCCACCGCGTCAGATAATCCGCCTGTGCAGTCGTGGTCAGAGCCGCGAGAGCGAGGAGACTGCCCCAGATAATCTGTTTCATCTTGTGATCCATCTGTTGAAATTTTTTTGAGCTAAAAAGCGAATATCAAGGGCATGGTTGAATGCCCCAGGTGGATTGTCAATCTAGCAAAACTGGCTAGTCCCTGCGCTCGGTTGGCCAGCCTGAGAGGTGCTCTGCGAATGAAAAAAGGACGCTGCAGGCAGGTGCTGCAACGTCCCGAGACTTGAGGCCCCGATTTCAGAGGAGGCGATCTATTCCTGTTCCGCCAGGAACCGTTCCGCATCCAGGGCAGCCATGCAGCCCATACCAGCTGATGTTACCGCCTGGCGGTATTTGTGATCGGTGAGGTCCCCAGCCGCAAAAACGCCAGGAACAGAGGTCTCGGTGGTGCCGGGCTTGACGGAGACATAGCCGCCGTTGTGCAGCTCCAGCGTGTCCTTCACCAGCTCATTTGCGGGGGCGTGGCCGATGGCGACAAAGACACCCTTGCAGGGGATGTCGGTGATTTCGCCGGACTTGGTATGCTTGACCTTGATGCCCTCGACGCCCAGCGGGCTGTCGGTGCCATAGACCTCTTCCAGTTCATGAAACCAAAGGGGTTCGATTTTGTCGTTTTTCATCAGCCGGTCGATCAGGATTTTTTCCGCACGCAGCTCATCGCGGCGGTGCACCAGCGTGACCTTGGAGGCAAAGTTGGTCAGGAACAGGGCTTCCTCAACTGCGGTATTACCGCCGCCGATGACCACGATTTCCTGGCCGCGATAGAAGAATCCGTCGCAGGTGGCGCAGGCGGAGACGCCAAAGCCCTTGAACTTCTCTTCGGTTTCCAGGCCCAGCCATTTGGCGCGCGCGCCAGTTGCCAGGATCACCGCATCCGCCGTGTAGACCATGCCGCTGTCACCCACAGCCACAAAGGGGCGCTTGGTGGTGTCCAGCGAGGTGATGATGTCGCCGATGATGTCACAGCCCATGGCAGAGGCGTGTTCCTGCATCTTGATCATCAGATCCGGGCCCTGCACCTCGGTAAAGCCGGGGTAGTTTTCAACCTCGGTGGTGGTGGTCAGCTGGCCGCCGGGCTCGATGCCCTGAACCAGAACCGGTTCCAGCATGGCGCGGGCGGCGTAGACCCCGGCGGTATAGCCAGCCGGACCAGAGCCAATGATCAGAACCTTGGTGTGACGGGTGTCGCTCATCTTGTATCCCCAAATCTGTGCAGTGACGGGCCTGCCGTCTGTCGTCCTTGCATATAGCGACAGGGGCATGGCTCTTAAACCCCTCATGCGGCGGCTGGGCGCAGGAGGTCCTTTTGCCGCTTTCACCAGGCCGGTTCACCAGGCCGAGATTCGGTCGCTTTGGCGCTTGAAACTTTATGTCGCAAAGATTATTGCGCCGCGGTGAAATAATATTGCGCGGTGCCGTGGCGGTGCTATAAGAAACGCAATCTGACAGGAGCTCTACACATGGTCACTACGCGTCTTGATCCGATTGATCGCAAGATACTCTCGGAATTGCAGGCTGATGGACGTATGACCAATGTTGAATTGGCCAAGCGGGTTGGCATTTCGGCGCCCCCCTGCCTGCGCCGGGTACGGGCGCTGGAAGAGGTTGGGCTGATTGGCGGTTATCACGCAGAGGTGAATGCCCGCGAGCTGGGTTTTGAGGTGCAGGTCTTCGCCATGGTTGGTCTGGAAAGCCAGGCCGAGGCTGAGTTGTCCGCCTTTGAGGAAAAATGCCGCAGCTGGCCTTTGGTGCGCGAGTGCCACATGCTGAACGGCGAGGTGGATTTCATCCTGAAATGTGTCTCACCGGATCTGAGCACCTTTCAGAGCTTCCTGACCGGAGACCTGCTGACCACTCCGAATGTAGCCAGCGTCAAGACCTCGCTGGTGATCCGGGGCGCCAAGGATGAACCCGGCGTGCCCTTCGAGGTTCTGGAAGAACGCCTGATGCGCGAAGCCTGAGCGCAAAAGCCTGCGCCGGTTCTATCGGCACAGGCTCTGGCTGCATTTTTTGGCGACCGTTGGACCGCTTCCGCGGGCCTTTTGTGTAAAAACGGGCCTTTGATGACTTATCCGCTCAGTGTGTTTTGCGCCTCAAAAGCGGCGCGTTCATGCGCCAGTGGGCCAAAGCCATTGAGTGTATCCACATGGCTGAAGAGATTGAGGAAAAGCGTCTTGATGGCATAGCTCACCAGTTTCAGGGCTTCCGGTCCGGGGTGGTAGGTTTCGAACTCCAGGCCGCCGACCTTGATCACCGCATGTTCGGGCAGGCAGAGATGGAACATATCCACCACAGTTGGCGGGGCCGTTTCAAAGATGTTCATGCCGTCCTGAAATTCCTGCACCGGTGTGAGCATCTGGGGGCTGTCCGGGGTAGCCGACATATGCGGGGGCATGCGCAGCAGGCGCGCCGAGGGGCCGGTCACCACGCAGGAGGTCGGCTTTTGTAGGCCAAGACTGTCGGCCATAAAGCTGGTTAGCCGGTGATTGCGTCCCTTGGCATCGGCCCGCGAAGGCACCAGACTGGTGGTGCCTTTCCAGATCAAGGGCTGGCTGTTGCCGTCGTGGGTGAGTATCTCGTCCCCCGGCAGAAGATCCTCCACCGCGATCGGGCCAGAGGTTGTCTCAACCAGTGAGCCACGGGTAAAGGCACAAAACGCCTCCTCAAAGAGCGGCAGGGCTGGGGCTATATGACGGGTCTCGGCGATGCTGCCATTGGGTAAAAGGCTGCTCACTTCATAGCGGCGCAACTGTGGTTTGTTCAGCTGACGCAGGGCGGCAGGGTCCTGCAGCAAAGCGTTGGCCTCTGAGGCCTTTGCCGCTGCCTGTAGCAGCGAATATGGGATGGTCATCTACTCCAGACCTTTCTCTTTAGCAGCTTTGCCTGCGCCGACCCCCATCGGCAGATCAGGCAAAAACGGGATTGGGTGATGGAACAAAATTTTTTCTCATAAATTGGTTTTGCACCGGGGTGCCTTGCTGGTTCTGCTCTCAGATGGGCCATGGCGCTTTGCCTGTCGACGCGAGCCGGGCGATGCTGCGATGGATCATGTGCTGAGACTGTGGCGGCTATTGCCTAAAATATGATCACCGCCAGTGTAAGTGTGGCTCCTTGGCCGGACGTGCTTTGGAGATCTGTCGTGGAAAATCCTCTCTTTTGGGATCCCGCAGTTGAGTGCAGCGCGCCGGTTTGATCCCGGCTATGCGCGCTTCAGGCGCAGGGTGTCCTGGCGCTGATCGGAGCCAATGCGGCGGGCGTTCAATCGCGCTTGCCGGGGGGCACCACGCGTCCATGGCATCTCGGTGGTGTCTGATTTTGCGGCAGAAATTACCGATTTCAGGAAACGGGTTCTGGCTTTCACTTGGCTTCTCCTACCGGTGCTGCGCAGATCTTGGATCTGCTTGGTTGCACTCTTTATCGGTAATCTTTGCGCCCTGAATGTGGCCGAGGCGTGGAAAGGAAAAGGAAGCCCATGCGCAAGGCGCAGTTCTCGAGGGCGTAAAACCCTCAGGATAAACCTTTGTAATTTGTCTAAATTTTTTAGAATTTGGTGCGCGCGAGCCTGCGGCGTGATGGCAAATAAGGCGAAAACCGTACCGATCTTGCGCGGCCAGCCGTTAAAGGCTGATGCAGGAAATTAACCTTCCGTAGTCGGCTTCACCTGTGTGGGTGGCGCGCCGGTATGAGTAGAAGCGGTCCGGATCGCCATAGGTGCAATGGCGGGTCCATTCCGCCGCGCCGATGCCGGCCTGTCGTAGCAGTTGCAGCCCTAATCCAGGCAGATCGAACAAGTAGCGGTCGCCTTCGCCCTCGGCGAAAAAGCGGGTGTTGTCGGCATTCTGATGGGTGAAATCTTCAAAGAACTCTGGCCCGACCTCATAGGAAGCCTGAGAAATCGAAGGGCCGATCACGGCGCAGGTATTTGCGCGGCTGGCCCCCAGGTCCTCCATCGCGGTCAAGGTGGCTTCAAGCACCCCATCCAGCGCGCCGCGCCAGCCCGCGTGGGCGGCCCCGATGACCCCGGCCTCCACATCGGCAAACAGAACCGGCTGACAATCGGCGGTGAGGATCCCCAGGGCAACGCCGGGGGTGTTGCTCACCATGGCATCGGCGCGGGGCCGTTCGTGGGTAGGCCCGGTGATCACCGCCACATCTGCCGAATGGACCTGATGCACCCCGGCCAGCGCCTCCGGACCCACGTTCATGGCCTCTGCCACACGGGCCCGGTTGAGCGCGACGGCCTGGCGCTGATCCGAAGAGCCCAAGCCGCAGTTCAATCCGGCAAAGATTCCCGAAGAGGCCCCGCCACGTCGGGTGAAAAACCCGTGGCGGGTGCCGGTCAACAGATCGGAGGTCAGAATTTCCAACGTCATGACAGCAATCCTGGAGGCGGGGCTATATGTGCGGGGGTGATCCCCAGTACTTTGAACAGGTTTCCCATTTCCTCGGGGTGCGTCAACCTGCGATGTGCGGCGATCAGGTTTTCCAAGGCATCGCCTTGCAGTGACGCCGCCAGTGCACGGGCGCGATCGGTGATGCCGAGCCGCTCCAGAAATACGCCTTGGGGGGTCAGTTTGCTAAAGGCACAGCCCGCGCCCTGGGCCACGCTACACAAGGGCTCAAAATCGACATGGGCGGTCAGATCGGCGGAGCCTGGGTCCAGGAGTGGATCCACCGGTGCATGGGCCTGAAGCGCCTGCAGCGTATCACCCAGAGAGCGCCAATCTCCGTAGTCGATGATCAGGGCCGCCCCACCGTGTTGGGCAATGCGCTGGGCCAGAAGGGCCGTGATGGGTGCGGCGGCGGGGGTCAGCTCAACCAGATCATCGGGCTTTGTATCCAGCAGGCGGTGTTCCAGGGCGGGCTGCGGTGCCTCTGGGCCCAAACCGAAACAGAGTGCGCCATCTGAGAGCCCAACACGCCTTTCGCGCCAGCCCTCGGTGTCGCGCACAAATTGGCGGATGGGCAGGGCGTCGAAGAACTCGTTGGCAACCAGGAACAGCGGCTGCTCTGGCAGCGCATCCACGCTGTCGACCCAGCGGACCTGATTCTCTGCCAGCGCATCCTTTTGTTGGGCGCGCAGGCGGGGGGAGGCCTCAACCAGGTGGATTTGCATGGCGGCATGAAAGCCGGGAACCGCGCGGGTGGCGCGCAGCAGATCGGCCATCAGGGTACCACGGCCGGGGCCGAGCTCTGCCAGAGAAAATGGCGCAGGGGCACCCTGATCCAGCCAGCATTGCGCTAGCGCCAGGCCGATCAGCTCGCCAAACATCTGGCTGATTTCTGGCGCGGTGGTGAAATCGCCCTCGCTGCCAAAGGGGCTGCGGGTGGTGTAGTAGCCGTGTTCGGGGTGCAGCAGACATTCGGCCATGTAGTCGGCCAGGCTGATTGGGCCTTCGCTGGTGATCCGGGCGGTGATCTGCTGCAGCAGGCTGCTCATGCCGCCTGCTCCTCGTTTGGTTTGTGGCGCAGGGCAAAGTACAGCCCGAGCGCAATCATCGGCAGCGACAGCATTTGCCCCATGGTGAGGCCATAGCCGCCCAGATGCCAGGCCAGCCCCAGAGGATTGCCCGGCGAGACAAATTGCGCATCCGGTTGGCGGAAGAACTCCACCAGAAAGCGCGCCATGCCGTAACCTGCCAGGAACACCCCGAGGTTCAGCCCCGGGCGCTTTAGGCTGTGTCGCCGCCAGGTCAGCCACAGCAACAGACCACCCAGGATCAGGCCTTCCAGCGCGGCCTCATAGAGTTGCGAGGGGTGGCGGGCGCAGATCTCTCCCAGGGCCTGGCCGCAGGCCTGTGCCCCCTGGGTGGGAAACGCAACGCCCCAGGGCAGGTCGGTGGGACGGCCCCAAAGTTCTGCGTTGATGAAATTGGCCAGCCGCCCCAGCAACAGCCCGGCAGGAACGGTATAGGCCACCAGATCGGCCATCTGGATTTTGGCGATCCCGTGGCGGCCGGCATAGGCCCAAGAGGCCACAATCACCCCGATCAGGCCGCCATGAAACGCCATGCCGCCCTGCCAGATGCGCAGGATTTCGGCGGGGTGCGACAGGTAATAGCCGGGCTGATAGAACAACACAAAGCCAAGGCGACCCCCAAGAATCACCCCAATGATGATCCAGGTCAGCAGATCCTCGACCTGGGCTGGCTGCATTGGGGGTTTTTGGCCGGGCCAGAGCTGCGGCGCTTTGAGCGCAGTGACCGCCAGACGCCAGGCAATCACAATGCCGGCGATATAGGCCAGGGCATACCAGCGCAGGGCAAACTCCATGCCAAACAGGGAAATCGAGAAAATCTCGGGCGAAATATCGGGAAATTGGATCATGGCCTGCATGTGGTCCTGAATGCCTTTGCTCGCGAATGAAAGTCAACGGCTTGCCCGCGACCCTTTGCAGCCCCATATAGGGGTTAAGAGTGATACGGAGAAGATGATGCAGAGCCGCAATAAGATCATGGACGATATTTCTCAGCTGATGACCAATGCAATGGGCGTGGCCCAGGGCGCAAAGGATGAGGCTGAGACCGCAATGAAAAGCCTGATGGACCGCTGGTTGGCAGATCGCGATTTTGTGACCCGCGAAGAATTCGACGCGGTGCGCGCCATGGCGCAAAAGGCCCGCGAAGAGAACGAGGCGCTGAAGGCGCGCCTTGATGCGCTGGAAACCAAGGGCTGATCCGACAGGTCAAAGCCGTCGTGCATTGAATCGGGGCGTTTGCTGCGCCCTGATCCGGGGCAGAGGCCCGCAGAGAACCAATGGGCTGAAGGAGGATTTCAGTGCCAGGACTGGCGCTGGAAGACCCTGGTATGCCGCACATGAGCAGCTGCGCTTTGGCACAGGATTCCGGGGATTTTCACGGCCAGCGGCTTGGGAAATCCGGGATCTTTTGGTCAGCGGCGACCTGCCGACATATTGCGGTTCCAGCCCTTTCATCCACAACTTATTGCAGATATCCCCAAATAAAGTCTTGCCAGAGCCTCGCCCCCTTGCCACCATATCTAGTATGGAGAGGGGAAAGCTCCCCGGTCCATTGACCAGAAATCTAGCTGTAGGGGGCAGTCCCGTTCTTCACGGCTAGAGAACAGAGAGGTGAGACTATGGCCCTTTCAGAACATCTTCTGGACGATGAAATCCACCCGATCGACATCGTCGAAAACTTGGCGGCCCATCATGAGTGGGATTTTGACCGCATTGGGGATGACCAGATCGCCATGGCCGTGGAAGGCCAGTGGCGGACCTATTCGCTGACCCTTGCCTGGTCCGGCTATGAAGAGACCCTGCGATTGGTCTGCAGCTACGAAATGGAGCCGCCCGAGGCCAAGATCCCGCAGCTCTATGAGTTGATCAATCTGATGAACGACCAATGCTGGACCGGAGGGTTCACCTATTGGGAGGATCACAAGGTGATGCTGTATCGCTATGGGCTGATGCTGGCTGGTGGCCAGTCGGCCAGCCCGGATCAGATCGATGCAATGATCCATGCGGCGGTGTCCAATTCCGAACGCTACTATCCGGCGATTCAGCTCACCACCTGGGCCAATCGCTCGCCAAAAGACGCTATTCAGGTAGCCATTGCAGAGGCCTACGGGCGGGCGTAAACCTGACCCCGGAAAGACTATCAACCGGGGAGGGTGACCTGATGACCACAGGAACGATTGAGACGCGCGGGCTGGTGCTGCTGGGCTGCGGTAAGATGGGCTCGGCGATGCTGGCGGGCTGGCTCGAGGGCGGATTGCCGGCAACATCGGTCTGGGTTCTGGATCCGCACCCCTCTGATTGGCTGCAAGGCACCGGCGTCCATATCAACACCGACCTGCCTGACAATCCGGCCCTGGTGCTGGTCGCGGTCAAACCTCAGATGATGGGGGCTGCCCTGCCCAAATTGCAGGCGCTGGGCAATGGCGAGACGCTGTTTGTCTCTGTCGCGGCAGGCACGCCGATTGCCAGCTTTGAGGCAATGCTGGGCGCCGATACGCCTATTGTCCGGGCCATGCCCAATACGCCTGCCGCGATTGGCCAGGGTATTACCGCGCTGATTGGCAATGCAAAGACCTCTGATGCAAACCTTGCCATGACCGAAGACTTGTTGTCGGCCATCGGCCAGACCGTGCGACTGGACAGCGAAGCACAGATGGATGCGGTCACCGGGGTCAGCGGCTCGGGTCCGGCCTATGTTTTTCATCTGATCGAAACCCTTGCCGCCGCCGGAGAAGCGCAGGGGCTGCCCGCAGCGCTGGCGATGCAACTGGCCAAGGCCACTGTCGCCGGGGCCGGGGCTCTGGCTGCAAGCTCTGACGACAGTCCCAGCCAACTGCGGGTCAATGTGACCAGTCCAAATGGCACCACCCAGGCAGCACTTGAGGTGTTGATGCAGCCTGAGGGCGGCTTTCCTGACCTGCTGAAACAAGCGGTAGCAGCCGCCACAATCCGATCCGAGGAGCTCTCGCGTGGGTGAAATCAGTTTTGACGATTTTCTCAAGGTGGACATTCGCGTTGGCGTGGTGACCCGGGCAGAACCCTACCCGGAGGCGCGCAAACCTGCGATCAAGATCTGGATCGATTTCGGCGATGAGATTGGCGAGAAAAAGACCTCGGCACAGGTGACGGCGCATTACACGCCCGAGACTTTGATCGGCAAACAGGTTATGGCTGTGGTGAATTTCCCACCGCGTCAGATCGGTAAATTCATGTCCGAGGTTCTGGTTTTGGGACTGCCGGACGAAAGCGGCGAGATCCGATTGATCGGTCCCGATGGTCCGGTGCCGCTGGGCGGGAGGATGCATTGATGGCAAAACTCTGGATTACCCGGCCGATGACCGCTGCCGTTACGGCACGGGCACAGGCAGAATTCGATGTCGATCTGCGCCAGGACACCGGTGTGCTGAGCCGTGCAGAGATGCTGCGGGCCCTGCGCGACTATGATGTGGTGATGCCGACGCTTGGCGATGGCTTCTCAGCAGAAATCTTTGCTGAGGCAGGCCCGTCGCGCTGCCGCTTGCTGGCAAATTTTGGCGTTGGCTTCAACCATATCGACGTGGCGGCGGCGCAGGCGCAGGGGGTGGCGGTCAGCAACACGCCCGGCGCGGTTACGGATGCCACCGCGGATGTTGCGCTCACGCTCATCCTGATGTCGGCCCGCCGCGCCAGCGAGGGCGAACGTCTGGTGCGGTCGGGCAACTGGCCCGGTTGGCATCCGACACAGATGCTGGGCCAGCATGTCAGTGGCAAGAGGCTGGGGGTTTTGGGCTTTGGTCGCATCGGCCAGGCGATTGCCAGGCGCTGTCATCATGGCTTTGGCATGGAGGTCTTCTATGTCGCCCGTAGCGACAAGGATGCGGGCTTTGTGGCGACACGGATGCCGGATGTCGTGAGCCTGGCGCGGGAGGTTGATGTCCTCGTGGTGGCCGTGCCCGGCGGTGGGGAAACGCGACATCTGGTCGATGCAGAGGTTCTGGCGGCGATGCGGCCCGAGGCGCATCTGGTCAATATCGCCCGCGGCGAAGTGGTGCAGCAACAGGCGCTGATTTCAGCCTTGCAGGATGGCCGTATCGCGGGGGCTGGCCTGGATGTCTATGAATTCGAGCCCGAGGTGCCGCAGGCCTTGCGCGATCTCGACAATGTCACGCTGCTGCCGCATCTGGGCACCGCAACAGAGGAGGTGCGCAGTGCCATGGGGCATATGGCTCTGGATAATGTCGCCGCCTTTCTCGCCGGAAAACCGCTGCCTAATTCGGTGTGACAGCGCTGCAGGTACGGGGATAGGTGCACCTGCAAGAGCCCGCCGAAGGTTTTGGAAAATTCCAAGGCGCAGGGGCCTGCCTTATCGCTCGGCCAGCTTGTCTGAGTCTTTCATCTTTCCCCAAATATTCCGGGGGTGAGGGCCGCAGGCCCGAGGGGGCAGAGCCCTCCAAGACTCCGTCTGAAAAGCACCGTCTAAAAAGGAGGCCGACTTCTCCCTGTCAGCCTGCGTCGACGGCTGCGCGCCAATGGCGACGGCACAGGGAGACATAGCTTTCGTTTCCACCGATCTGTACCTGATCGCCTTTGGTGATGGCGCGGCCTTGTTCGTCTTGCCGGATCACCATGGTGGCCTTCTTGCCGCAATGGCAGATGGTGCGCACCTCGCGCATTTCATCGGCCAGGGCCAAAAGTGTTGCTGAGCCCGGAAACAGTTGCCCCTGAAAATCGACCCTGAGCCCATAGCACAGCACTGGCACGCCAAGGTCATCCACCACGGTGGCCAGCTGCCAGACCTGGTCTGGCGTCAGGAACTGCGCCTCGTCAACAAAGATACTGGCCAGGCTGCCATGGGCAAGGCGGGCCCTGATCTTGGCAAAAAGGTCCTCATCCGGGGCAAATGTATCGGCAGCTTCGCTGATTCCGATACGTGAAGCGATTCTCCCTTCGCCGCCGCGATCGTCGATGCGGGCGGTCAAAAGATAGGTGTCCATGTCGTTTTCACGGTAGTTGTGCGATGCCTGCAAAAGCACCGCCGACTTGCCCGCGTTCATGGTGGAGTAGTTGAAATAGAGCTTTGCCATGGCGCTCCTTTATCGCGCCTGGGCGGGGGGCAGCAAGAGGGGAGCATGGGTCTGCTGCTCAGCAACGCGTCAATACGGGCCTGACACCAAGAGATACAGGAGGAGCCAGAGGGGCGGAGAATATCGCAGTGCAGAGCGGCGAAAGAGATGAAACCCCTTATCCAAAAGGCGCTGAGCTGCGTCGCACCCTCCCTGGCAGCCCCCAACGTTACTATTCCAAGGGGAGACCGGCGCGGAGCCGATGATCCAGGAAGGGCACTAGGCTGAAAAGTTTGCCCACTCAAAAATATGGGAAAAAACTCCCATGCCGAAGCTTCGCCCACTCACTAAGCTGGCTCCGATACAAATTGGAGGCAAAAATGACACCTCCGTCACTGGTTAAATCCCTGAAAACCATAGGGATGGCGCTAGAATAACAATTCCTTTACAAGGTGAGTATGGGAATTTATCCCTGAGCTTCCCCTTCGTGGCTTGGTATAGTTGGTGAGAATTGATGGCAGAAATCGGTACCTATCTGAAGAAGCATACAGAGGCCTTGGTCAAGGATGTCGGGATCGAGGCGGCATGCCAGATCACCGGCAAGTCGAAGGCCACTTTGGGACGGTACTATTCCGACAACCCGGAACACACGGATCGCTTTATGCCGGTGGATGCGGTGGCAAAACTGGAAGGTGCGGGGTCGTTTCCCCATGTCACCTCGGCCTTGGCCGATCTCAAGAATATCACCCTCTCTTATGATGCCAAGGCCTCGGAAAGTGGCGCAAGCAGCACCAACCGCAATGGCGGCGTCAATGCCGATGTCATTGCGCTGAGCCAACGCTTTGCCTTTTTGATGAGCGAATATCAGACGGCCATCGAGGATGGCATCATCACCGTCAATGAGGCCAAGCGGCTGTTGCGCGAAACAGTGCTGCTGCAGCAGGTGCTGCTGGACATGAAGCTACATCTCGAAGAAGAAAGCGCATGACCGCCTGACCAAAAAGCGCCCGAGGCCTGATCGCAGGAACAGGTAAGCGGTTCGCGTGGAAGGGTGAGGAAGTCTCTTTCTGTCTTGGTTAGGTCAATTGAACTGTGCCAAGCGGTGCGCGTCCCAACCGGGCTGCGCGCTGTTTTGTTTTGGGGGCATCTCTGTGCTGCGTTGCAGCTGAGAGATGCGAGGCCTCAGATGCGGTGGCGGCGCAGGATGACCGAGCCGACGGAATAGCCCGCTCCAAATGAGCAGATCAGACCCAGATCTCCCTCGGCCATGTCGTCGGAATGTTTGGAAAAGGCAATAATCGAGCCAGCTGAGGAGGTGTTGGCGTAGTCCTGCAGAATATTTGGCTGCTCGTCCGGGGCAGGGCGACGTCCAAGGGCCTTTTTGCCAATGAAATCATTCATCGATTTGTTCGCTTGATGCAGCCAGAGCCGTTTTAGCTCGCTGCTGTCGATGTCTTCTTTGCGCATATGATCGGCGATGTGCTGGCTGA
This sequence comes from Roseobacter sp., assembly GCA_015665415.1. Taxonomy (GTDB): domain Bacteria; phylum Pseudomonadota; class Alphaproteobacteria; order Rhodobacterales; family Rhodobacteraceae; genus Pseudophaeobacter. The sequence goes on along the minus strand of JADFAE010000010.1, from coordinate 368,355 downwards.
CCATGGGCAGCACTTCCTTAAAGACCTTGCGCCCGTTTTGCATGAATTGCATGTCGCGGCGGTCTTCTACCCCATCGGGGCGTGAGCGTCTGAGGTAGCCGTTATTGTTGCGGATGTTGTTGGAAAACTCGGTGGCGCAACTGCTGGAGAGGACTTCAAAATGATCGCCTTTGGCTGCCTCGGCGCGTTCCAGCACCGTCGCGGTGGCAACGTCGCCAAAAATGAAGTGGCAGTCACGGTCACGCCATTCCAGATGGCCGGAACAGATTTCCGGATTGACCACCAATGCGGCGCGAATGCTGCCCGTGCGGATCATGTCGACCGCGGCCTGGATGCCAAAAGTCGCGGAAGAACAGGCGACGTTCATGTCAAAGGCAAATCCCTTGATCCCCAGCAACTGCTGAACCTCGATGGCGATGGCCGGATAGGCGCGTTCGAGGTTGGAGGCGGCACAGATGACCAAATCGATATCCTGTGCTGTTCTGCCTGCCTGCGCGAGCGCCTTTTTGGCAGCGTCCAGGGCCATTTCCGCCATGATGCCGGGCTCTCCATCGTCGCGCTGGCGCAGTTGCGGATACATGATGTCGGGATTGAGAACGCCTGCCTTGTCCATCACGTAGCGTTGCTCGATGCCGGAGGCCTTGAAGATGAAGTCTTCGGAGGAATGTTGCAGCGGCTCAAATGTTCCTGCCGCAATGTCATCGGCCCGTTCGCCATTGATCCGATCGGCGTAGGCGTTGAAGGCCTCGACCAGTTCAGCATTGGTAATGATTTGCGAGGGGGTGAAAACACCGGTGCCGGTGATGGCGGCTGTGAACATGGCTTGAACCTATGGGGTTGGAAACCCCGCTTTTGTGACGCTTTTGTGGCCCTAAGGTCAAGCTTTGCTCCGGGTTTCCGTAGGGGGAGCCGGGGAAACCTTTTGCCTGCGCAAGTGTGATGTTCATCACATGAAAGCTTCGCGCGGTGAAGTATAGGGAGAGGGAATCGTCAGAAACTGTTACAGATTGATGCCAAAACCCGCGTTTGAAACTCCTGATACGGCAGAGAGCTTGCCGGAGACACGTGCCCTGCTGGGTCTGTTTGCGCTGTGCTGGCGCATGGATGAGCTCTTTGCACAGGATGGATGTATCGGCGCGCTGGGGCGGTTGGAGTGCTACCTGCTGATGCATCTGGATTGCCCGCGCCGAATGGGGGAGCTGGCAAAGCGGGTGCTGATGGTGCCCTCGGCGGTGACCTCTGCGGCACAGAGGTTGGAGCAGGCCGGACTGGCACTGCGGGTTCGTGACGGCATGGACCGGCGGGCCTTTTGCCTGCAGCTGACGCAAAAGGGGCATGATCTACGTCATCTGCTGGAACAGCAGGCGGGCGAAGCCTTTCGAGAGATGAGTGGACTAACCGCGAATGAGATCAAGCAATTCGCAAGATTGTCCGACAAGATACACAAGAATGTTCTGGCCCCTGCCAAGCAGCGTGCCGCAAAGGAGACGTAGATGATGCAGCTATTGCGTAAGATGGCATTGGCGATGATGCCGGTTGTGACAATTCCGGCCCTAGCTCTGATGCCGCTGCCTAGCAGTGCTCAGACCGGGATTGCCCTGAAACCCGTGAAGCTTTTGACCACGAAATCAGGCCGACAATTGCTGGAGCGGCAGTTCTTTGGCCAGGTGGCGGCAAAGCAGACGGTGGATCTGGCGTTTCAGGTGGGCGGGCAGGTGCTCGAATTTCCGGTGGCGGAAGGGTTTATTGTGCCGCAAGGCCAGCTCATCGCGCAACTTGACCTCGAACCTTTTGAGCTGAGCCTGGAACAGGCTGAGTTGCAAAAACAGCAGGCGGATCGCACCGTGAACCGGCTGGAGCGGTTGAAGGGAACGGTCAGCCAGGTCTCCATCGAGGATGCCGAGACCCAGGCCAGCCTGTCGCGCGTCGCGCTGCGCAATGCGGAATATGAGCTCAAACATGCGACCCTGTCGGCACCTTTTGATGCGTTGATTTCAACCCGGGAAGTAGAGAACTTCAGCACTGTGGCGGCCGGGACGCCGATTGTGCGGCTGCATGACATGTCGGAGTTGCACATCGAGGTGGATGTACCCGAGGTGCTGTTTCAGCAGGCCGATGGCGGTGATGAAATCACCATCAGTGCCACTTTTCCTGGCAGTGACGTCGCTTACCCTTTGACCATCCTCGAATTCAAGGCTGAAGCCAGCAATGTGGGTCAGACCTATCAGGTGACATTCCGCATGGAACCGCCAAAGGACCGTCAGATCCTGCCAGGTGCCTCGGCTTCGGTGCGGGTCACCGTGGATGTTGGTGAAACCGGAATTCTGGTGCCGGCCACTGCCATTGTGCCGGCGCAGGACGGTAGCCTTGGCGTGATGGTGTTCAGCCCCAAAGGCGGTGAAGAAGGTGTTGTGACCTGGGTCGCGGTTGAGGTGCAAGCGACACAGAATGGTGATTTTTCCATCACTTCTGGTCTTGGCGGCGGCGAGGAGATCGTCTCAACTGGTGGCCAGACCCTGAGCGACGGGCAAAAAGTCCGGCGTTTTGCCGGCTTTGCGAACTGAGGCCCGGACCATGGATATCGCACGCGCCTCAATCAATCGGCCTCTTTATACCTGGATCATCATGCTGGCGGCCCTGCTGGGCGGGATTTGGGGGTTTTTCAATCTCGGTCGTCTGGAAGATCCGGCCTTTACCATCAAACAGGCCCTGGTGATCACTGCCTATCCCGGCGCCAGCGCCGAACAGGTTGCCCGCGAGGTGACCGAGCCGCTGGAGTCTGCCATCCAGAAAATGGGTGAGGTCAAGACCATCACTTCGATCAACCGTCCCGGCAGCTCCATCATCGAAGTGGAAATGCACGATACCTATGACGGCACTGAGCTGCCGGCCATTTGGACGGATCTGCGCGCCAAGATCAGCGATGCCTCTCGCGGATTGCCGGACGGGGTGTCGACGCCTTTGGTGAATGACAGCTTTGGCGATGTGTTTGGGTTGTTCTATGCGGTCACCTCCGAAGGCTACACGGATGCTGAGAAACATGAGTTGGCGACTTTCCTGCGACGTGAATTGCTGGCCGTCGACGGGGTGGCCGATGTGGAGATTGCCGGGCTGCCGGATGAGGCGGTCTTTGTCGAGCCCGACATGGCGATTTCGGTCAATCAGAATATTTCAATTGCGGCGATTGCCAATTCGATTGCCACATCAAACACCGTGCGCTCTGCCGGGCTGTTGGAGGCTGGGCCCTCCGAGACGCGCCTAAGCGCACCGGAAGGCTCCGATACGGTTTCCGAAATCGCGGGGCTGTCGATCGGGGTTCAGGGCGAAGTGATCAATGTCGTCGATATGGCCGAGGTCTATCGCGGCCGTCTCGCCAACCCGGATCTGATGATCCGGTTCAACGGGGTCGAAGCCATTACCCTGGGGATTGCCGGCCTGGCGACAGACAATATCGTCGAGGTCGGACAACGGGTGGATGCGCGCTTGGCTCAGCTCGACAGTCAGATCCCCTTTGGTGTCGAGCTCCTGCCGATCTATCAGCAGCATCTGGTGGTGGATGAGGCCTCCAACAACTTCCTGGTCAACCTGGCGACGTCGGTGGCCATCGTGGTTGCGGTGCTGGCCTTGTTCATGGGCTGGCGCGCCGCCGTCGTGGTCGGCAGTACGCTGCTGTTGACGGTTGTCGGCACGCTATTGTTCATGAACCTGTTCTCGATTGAGATGGAGCGGATTTCGCTCGGGGCTCTGATCATCGCCATGGGGATGCTGGTGGACAACGCCATTGTGGTGGCCGAGGGCATGCAGATCTCGATGCAGCGGGGGCGCACGTCCCGCGAGGCGGCGCATGATGCGGCCTCCAAGACGCAGATCCCGCTGTTGGGGGCCACCATCATCGGCATCATGGCCTTTGCCGGTATCGGTCTCAGCCCGGATGCGGCGGGTGAATTCCTGTTCTCGCTGTTTGCGGTGATTGCAATCTCACTGTTGCTGAGCTGGGTGCTGGCGCTGACGGCAACGCCGCTGTTGGGGCATTATTTCTTCAAACAGGGGCGCGAAGGCGCAGCGGATGCCTATGGCGGGCTGTTGTTTCGGGCCTATGGCGGCTTGCTGAGGATCTCGCTCAAGCTGCGCTGGCTGGTGGTCATGGGGCTGATTGGCCTGACGGCTGCCTGTTTTGCGGCCTTTGGCACCGTCAAGCAACAGTTCTTCCCGGACAGCAACACGCCGCTGTTTTTCGTGCATTACAAGCTGCCGCAGGGCAGCACCATCGAAACCACCTCGGCGCATCTTCAAGTGGTTGAAGACTGGCTCTCCAACCGCGATGATGTGGTGAATTTCACCACATTCGTGGGGCGGGGGGCGACGCGCTTTTTGCTGACCTATGACGCCGAGGATCCAAACCCCAGCTACGGCCATCTGATTATTCGGACGCAAAACCTCGAGGCGATTCCCCCGTTGCAGGCAGAGCTTGAGGCCTTTGGGACAGCGCAGTTCCCGGAAGGGGAGTTCAGAACCAAACGTCTGGTCTTTGGTCCGGGTGGCGGCGACCCGATCCAGGTTCGCTTCTCCGGGCCCGACCCGCAGGTGCTGCGTCAGTTGGGGGATGCGGCCATGGACCGCTTGTCGGCGGCCTCGCCCAATATCCTCAGCGCGCGGCAGAACTGGCGCGAGCAGGAGCTGGTGCTGACGCCGCGCTATGCCACCGAAAGGGCGCAGACCGCTGGAATTGCCCGCGAGGATATCGCCGATACCCTGCAGTTCTCGACCGATGGCTTGCAGGCCGGGGTGTTCCGCGAGCAGGATCGTCTGATCCCGATTGTCATTCGTCGCGCACCGGAGGGCAAATACAATCTGATGGATCAGGTGGTCTATTCCACAACCGCGCAGAAGTTCCTGCCGATGGAGCAGATGATCGATGGCATCGATGTGGAGCTGGAAGACACGCTGTTGCATCGCCGCGATCGGGTGCCGACGCTGACGGTGGGGGCGGATATTCCGGTGGATCTCACTCCCGCCACGGTCTTTGCCGAAATCCAGGCCACCATCGAGGAGATGCAGCTGCCGCCCGGCTACACCATGGAATGGGGCGGCGACCATGAGAGCGCCGGGGACGCCAACGAGAGTCTGGGCCGTCAGCTGCCGGTGACGGCGCTGATCATGGTGCTGATCTCGGTCTTCCTGTTCAACGCCATCCGTCAGCCGGTGATCATCTGGTTGTTGGTGCCGATGTCGGTCAATGGCGTTGCCATGGGGCTGTTGGGCACCGGTCTGCCCTTTACCTTTACGGCGCTTCTGGGTCTGCTCAGCCTGTCGGGCATGCTGATCAAGAACGGTATCGTTCTGGTCGAAGAGATCGACCTGGTGCGCGCCACGGGCAAACCCCTGCGCGAAGCCATTGTCGAGGCTTCGGTGTCGCGTCTGCGCCCGGTGATGCTGGCGGCGGTGACCACCATTCTGGGGATGATCCCGCTGCTGTGGGACGCCTTCTTTGTCTCCATGGCGGTGACCATCATGGGCGGTCTGGCCTTTGCCACCGTGCTGACCCTGGTGGCGGCGCCGGTGTTCTACCTGATCTTCTTTGCCCGCGATGAGCGGCGCGAGAAGAGGGCAGCGCTCGCGGCTTGAGCCCGTCACACAAACTGTAAGTCAACCTGGGCCGCAGTGAAAACTGCGGCCCTTTTGATCTGAACTTGAAGTAGACTGGAAAGAGCCGTTGATCGGCCACTGCAAGGAAAGGCTCGGCAGTTTCTTCCAATGGATAAGACCTTCCGATAGGCTTTGTGAGTGGGGTGACGGGCACAGGGTTTGGGGATGAAATCAAAGAAAGAACCACTTTTTCGGAAAGTGAATACCAGAACTCATGGTGTCAGGCATGGCCACGGACATGGTGGTAAGGCAAGTTTGGAGCGGAATACCAAACAAGCCAGGGGCAATCCATCTATGCTGGGCTCGATGCATGGCAAGCACCGTTTCGGGTTGGACTACACCCCGCTTTTCAGGTTCTTGCTTTCGAAAGTTGGGCAAGACTGGGACAGCGTGTACAGCGAGGCCGTGGCGCGGTTGGACAAGGATGAGCCGATTTTCAGGCTCGTTGCGCTCCATACTGAGGACCGGAAAGCCTATGTCAGAACCGGGGAAAGTTCATACTTCAGTGGCCTTTATGTCGACGATGACAACCTGTTGGTACTGGTAGACCCCGATTTGACGGTTGAAAAAATGAAGCCCTGGTGCCCCTGCTGTACACATACATTCAATGGCATGCGATTTACCCAAAGCTACGAGTGGCCAGTTTCATCATCACCTTGAAACCAAAACCCCGGCTCGATGAGCCGGGGTTTTTTGTTAGTAGACTTCGGGCTTTGATCGTTCGCAGTTGAAACACTCCCCTGGAGTGTTTCCTAAACGCGGCTCACCCCTGCAAGGACTTCACTTCTACTTCCCCTTCGGCCTGGGCCTTGATCGCCAGGGCGGCTGCGTGGGACGCTGCGGCGGTGGTGAAATAGGGGATCTTGTCATATAGCGCGACCGAGCGCATGTCCTTGCTGTCCTCGACCGCCTGCGCACCTTCGGTGGTGTTCATCAGCAGCTGCACATGGCCGTCTTTCAGCAGGTCCACCACGTGGGGGCGGCCCTCATAGACCTTGTTGACCAGCTCGCACGCCACGCCGTGGCCGTCGAGCCAGCCTTGGGTGCCGCTGGTGGCGACCAGGGTAAAGCCTTGCTCTGACAGGGTTTTGGCCGCTTCCAGCATCGGCGCGCCCTTGTCGGCGTCCTTGATCGAGATAAAGGCACGGCCCTCGCTCGGCAGAACCATACCTGCGCCCATCTGCGCCTTGAGGAAGGCACCGGCAAAGCTGCGGTCCCAGCCCATGACCTCGCCGGTGGAGCGCATTTCCGGCCCCAGGATGGTGTCAACGCCGGGGAAGCGGGCAAAGGGCAGCACTGCCTCTTTGACAGAGAACCAGGGCATGTCGGGATCGGCCAGGGTCATCGGATCGGCCATAGGCGTGTCGACGTCATAACCTGCGTCGGGCTCATAGGGGCCACGATGCGGGAAGGCGGTGAGCTTTTCACCAGCCATGACGCGGGCGGCAATGGAGGCGATGGCGCTATCGGTTGCCTTGGCCACAAAGGGCACGGTGCGGCTGGCGCGCGGGTTGACTTCGATGAGGAAGATCACCCCGTCTTTCAGGGCAAACTGAATGTTCATCAGACCAACCACGTTCAGCGCCTTGGCCAGCGCATAGGTCTGGGTCTTGATCTCTTTGATCACATCCTTGGACAGCGAGTAGGGTGGCAGCGAGCAGGCAGAGTCGCCCGAGTGCACGCCGGCCTCTTCGATGTGCTGCATGATGCCGGCCACATGCACGTCGGTGCCGTCGCAGATGGCGTCCACATCCAGCTCAACCGCGCCAGAGAGATAGCTGTCCAGCAGCACCGGGCTGTCGCCAGATACCACAACCGCCTCGGCGATGTAACGGCGCAGCTGATCCATGTCGCGCACGATTTCCATCGCGCGGCCCCCCAGAACATAAGAAGGGCGGATGACCAGCGGGAAGCCGATTTCTTCAGCGATCTCAAGCGCCTGTTCGTCGGTGGAAGCGATCCCGTTATGGGGCTGCTTGAGGCCAAGATTGTTGACCAGCTCCTGGAAGCGCTCGCGGTCTTCGGCCAGATCGATGGCGTCGGGCGAGGTGCCGAGGATCGGAATGCCTTCTTCTTCGAGCGCATTGGCCAGTTTCAGAGGGGTCTGACCGCCAAACTGTACGATGACGCCGTGCAGGGTGCCGTTTTCCTGCTCAACGCGCAGGATTTCCATCACATGTTCAAAGGTCAGCGGCTCAAAATACAGACGATCCGAGGTGTCATAGTCGGTCGACACGGTCTCGGGGTTGCAGTTGATCATGATGGTTTCATAGCCCGCGTCGGTCAGCGCGTAGCAGGCGTGGCAGCAGCAATAATCGAACTCGATGCCCTGGCCGATACGGTTGGGCCCGCCACCCAGGATCACGACTTTTTTGCGATCCGAGGGCCGTGCCTCGCATTCCACGTCGCCCATCATCGGGGCCTCGTAGGTGGAATACATGTAGGGGGTTTGGGCTTCGAATTCAGCCGCGCAGGTATCGATACGTTTGAACACGGCCGTCACGCCTTTGGCGATCCGGGCCTTGCGCACAGACGTTTCGGAGGCTGCGGTCAGATTGGCCAGACGAGCATCGGTAAAGCCAAGCATCTTGAGGTGACGCAGCGCTTTCTCGCCCTCGGGCAACCCGTTGGCCCGTACTTCGGCTTCGGCCTCAACGATCTCGCGGATGCGATCCAGAAACCAGGGGTCGAATTTGGTAACGCCGTGGATTTCATCGTTGCTCAGCCCGTGACGCATCGCCTGGGCAATGGTGCGCAGCCGGTCCGGGGTCTGCTGGCTGATTGCCTTGATCACCGCTGCCTTGTCGGTTGCAACCTCCCAAGTGCCGATGGTGAGGCCGGGGATGTCGATCTCGTCAAAGCCGGTGAGGCCCGATTCCATCGAGGCTAGCGCTTTTTGCATGCTCTCGTGGATGGTGCGGCCAATCGACATGGCCTCGCCCACGGATTTCATCGCCGTGGTCAGATAGGGCTCGGAGCCGGGGAATTTTTCAAAGGCAAATTTCGGGATCTTGGTGACGACATAGTCGATGGAGGGTTCAAACGAGGCAGGCGTCACCTTGGTGATGTCGTTGTCCAGCTCATCCAGGGTGTAGCCGACGGCGAGTTTGGCGGCGATTTTGGCGATCGGGAAGCCGGTGGCCTTGGAGGCCAAGGCAGAGGAGCGCGACACCCGCGGGTTCATCTCGATCACCACCATGCGGCCATCGGCGGGGTTCACCGCCCATTGCACGTTGGAGCCGCCGGTCTCGACGCCGATCTCACGCAGCACGTTGATCGAATGGGTCCGCATGACCTGGTATTCTTTGTCGGTCAGTGTCAGAGCCGGGGCCACGGTGATCGAGTCACCGGTGTGCACACCCATGGGGTCGATGTTTTCAATGGCGCAGACGATGATGGCATTGTCCGCTTTGTCGCGGACCACTTCCATTTCGAACTCTTTCCAGCCCAGCAGGCTTTCGTCGACCAGGATCTGGTTTACCGGCGATGCGTCCATACCCGTGCGGCAGAAATGCTCATAGTCTTCGCGGTTGTAGGCCACACCACCGCCGGTGCCGCCCATGGTAAAGGCGGGACGGATGATCGCGGGCAAACCGATGTCTTCCAGTGATTCCAATGCGATGCGCACGCCTTCGTTGAGGTCGGCCTTGCCGTCATCCGATGTGGGCGCGGTAACGATGGTGGCGCGGGGGTTTTCGATGCCGAGGCGGTCCATGGCGTCGCGGAACAGTTTGCGGTCTTCCGCCATTTCGATGGCGTCGCGGGTGGCGCCGATCATCTCAACGTCGAATTTCTCCAGCACGCCCATTTCCTCCAGCGCGAGGGAGGTGTTGAGACCGGTCTGGCCGCCCATGGTGGGCAGCAGCGCGTCGGGACGTTCTTTTTCGATGATTTTGGCCACCACGTCCGGGGTGATCGGCTCGATGTAGGTTGCATCGGCGAGGCCCGGATCGGTCATGATGGTCGCCGGGTTGGAGTTCACCAGGATGACCCGGTAACCCTCTTCCTTGAGCGCCTTGCAGGCCTGGGCACCGGAATAGTCGAATTCGCAGGCCTGCCCAATGATGATGGGCCCCGCACCAATGATCATGATCGACTGGATGTCGGTTCTTTTTGGCATGGGTTTGCTTCCTTCGATTATGTGCGAGCGGCGAGGCCAGGCTGGTTGGCGGGACGATCTGTAACAATTGGCGACTCAGGCACCCCCAAGCGCCCAAATTGTCCTGCGTTATAGGGGTAGCGCAAAAAGGTGCAAGGGGGATCGGACATGCGCATCGAATTGCCGCTTTTGTGGCTTTTGTTCGCATAGCGAACGGATATAAGGGTTGGACAGGGAGTTCCGTATCAGAAATGAGGGTGCCACGTGCAGATCCGCTTTGACAGAGGCCCAAGCGGCCAGCCCATGGGCTTTGCGGGTCCCCAGCGCCTGATCCGTGCTGATTCTGTGGCTGAGGTGCCGGCGGCACTGGAGGCCCTGGATGCAGTGCGCGGGCAGGGGTATTGGCTGGCGGGTTATGCCTCTTATGAGCTGGGCTTTGCCTTGGAGCCTTGCCTGACGGCCCGCATGCCACAACAGCGCCGTTTGCCGCTGTTGTGTTTTGGCGTCTATGGGGGCCCCGACCTGAACAAGGAAGTGGATCAGGTAGCGCAGGGCGGCGCAGAGGCCGCGCTGACCGAACTGCACCCGCGTTGGAGCTATGAACGCTACGCTGAGGCCTTTGGTGCGGTGAACCGGGCCATTGGCGCGGGTGATATCTATCAGGCCAATCTGACCTTTCCGATTGATGCGGGTGCCTTTGGCCGCTCGCAAGATCTCTATGCCGCGCTGGCGGCGCGCCAGCCGGTGGGACATGGCGTGCTGCTGCAGCAAGAGGGGTTGCCGGATCTGCTCTCACGCTCGCCTGAGCTGTTTTTCCGCACCGATGCCGCAGGTCGTATCGAAACCCGCCCGATGAAGGGCACCCAACCTCGCCATGCAGATCCAGTTGAGGATGCAAAGGCGCGGGATTTTCTGCGTCAGGATGAAAAGAACCGCGCCGAGAACCTGATGATTGTGGATCTCTTGCGCAATGACATCTCGCGCATTGCTCAGCTGGGCTCGGTCAAGGTGCCAGAACTGTTTGCGGTGGAAAGCTATGCCACTGTGCATCAGATGGTTTCCACGGTGCAGGCGCAGCTGCGTGAGGAAATCGGTCTGGGTCAGATCCTGCGGGCGTTGTTTCCCTGTGGCTCCATCACCGGTGCGCCCAAGATACGCGCCATGGAGATCCTCGCGGAGTTGGAGCCCTGGGCGCGCGACATCTACTGCGGCAGCATTGGCTGGATGGCACCGGATGGATCCTCGGAGTTCAACGTGGCAATCCGCACCTTGATGGTGGAAAAGGGGCGGGCGACGCTGAATGTCGGCGGCGGGGTTGTCTGGGACAGCACGGCGCAATCGGAATATGAGGAAGCTCTATGGAAAGCGCGTTTTGCCCAGCTGAGGCCATCAAGAACGATGCCGATTTCCGCCTGATCGAAACCTTTGGTTATGTTCCGGGACAGGCCGTGACGCGGCTGGATCTGCATCTGCACCGGCTTGCGGCTTCGGCGGCGTATTTTGGTATAGCGTTTGACCGCGCCTCGGTGATGGGCGCAATTGAGGCGATACAAGGTCCCGCGCCGCTGCGCTGCCGTCTGACCCTGACCACCAGCGGGGGGGTGGAGATCACAACAGCACAGATGCCCCCTGTGGCCAAGACCTGGCGATTTGCCATCGCGACAGAGTTCTTGCAGGCAGATGATCCCTTTCTTTTGCACAAAAGCACTCGCAGGGGGCTGTATGATCGGGTGCGGGCGGGACTGGCTGATGGGCTGGACGAAATGCTGTTTTTGAACCATCGCGGTGAGATCTGCGAAGGGACCATCAGCAATATTGCGGTTCAGACCCCTGATGGTCGGTGGCTGACCCCGCCCACAGTATCTGGCTGCCTGCCCGGGATCTGCCGTCAGGACCTGCTGGACCAAGGGGCGCTGTGTGAGGCGGTTCTGATGCCTGCCGATTTGGTTGGCGCGCGTGATATCAAACTGATGAATGCCCTGCGCGGAGCAATCGCCGCGCAATGGTCGCCGCTATGCGCCGTGAAGCAGGAATATTATCCGGGATAGCAACTGGCTGGAGCGCAGCATAAGGGGCACAGAAAATAGAGGCTCCCGCGCACAAACCCTGCCTGGCGGGTGCCATGCCAGATTTGCCCTTGGGCCTGGCAGCGCGCCTTCGGCGCGCTGCGGCTGCTCTGTGATGGCTGTTGAACCTGCAACAGAACCGTTCAGTATTGCGCCAACCGCGCCGCGCCGCAGGCGCGGCGCTGGGCCCAAAGCGCGATGGCGCTGCCGCAGTGGCGGCTGGGTCTCTGGCGCTGCGGGAGCCACTCGGTTACGACGCAGAGCAACAGCATCACTGATGTTCAAGCCCCATAGTCTGGTGAAATCGTCTTGCCTTGCTTGACAACTGCGACACAACCCTGTGTATCGGCCCAGACGAATTTTGCGCCGAATTCGGCGTGCCTCTGTGCGCCTGCCCGAATGACGGTGCGCTCAAAGACAAGACCCGAGACACGAAAGGTCACGCCATGCATGCCTATCGCAGCCATACCTGCGCCGAACTGAACAAATCCAACGTGGGCGAAAATGTCCGCCTCTCCGGCTGGGTGCACCGTGTCCGCGACCATGGCGGGTTGTTGTTCATCGATCTGCGCGACCACTATGGCATCACTCAGGTCATGGCCGATCCCGACAGCCCGGTCTTTGCCGAGATCGAAAAGGTGCGCTCAGAGTGGTGCATCCGTATCGACGGCAATGTCTTGGCGCGCGACGAGAGCCTGGTGAACGACAAGCTGCCCACCGGCGAAGTCGAAGTCTTCATCCGTGACATCGAGATCTTGGGCAAATCCGAAGAACTGCCGCTGATGGTCTTTGGCGAACAGGAATACCCGGAAGAGACCCGTCTGCGCTATCGCTACCTGGATCTGCGCCGCGAAAAGATGCAGCAGAACATGCTGTTGCGCTCCAATATGGTGCAGTCGATCCGCAAACGTATGTGGGATGGTGGCTTCAACGAATTCCAGACCCCGATTATCACCGCCTCCTCCCCGGAAGGTGCGCGCGACTTCCTGGTGCCTTCGCGTTTGCACCCGGGCAAATTCTACGCCCTGCCGCAGGCACCGCAGCAGTTCAAGCAGCTGATGATGGTCTCGGGCTTTGACAAGTATTTCCAAATCGCGCCCTGTTTCCGTGATGAAGACCCGCGCGCTGACCGCTCGCCCACTGATTTCTACCAGCTCGACCTGGAGATGTCCTTTGTCACTCAGCAGGATGTTTTCGACACCATCCAACCGGTGATGCAGGGTGTCTTTGAGGAATTCGGCGGCGGTCGCAAGGTCGACACAGAGTGGCCGCAGATTTCCTATCGTGACGCGGCCCTGTGGTATGGCTCGGACAAGCCCGACCTGCGCAACCCGATCAAGATGCAGGTCGTCTCTGAACATTTCGCCGGTTCCGGCTTTGCCATCTTTGCCAAGCTGTTGGAGCAGGAAGGCACCGAGATCCGCGCCATCCCTGCGCCCAAAGGCGGCTCGCGCAAGTTCTGCGACCGCATGAACGCCTTTGCGCAAAAAGAAGGTCTGCCCGGCATGGGCTATATCTTCTGGCGCAAGCAATCGGCCGACAGCATCGCGCAGGAACGCGGCATCACTGTCAAAGAGGTCAACGCCCTGGTCAAATCCGGCGAGATTGTGCTTGGCAACGAAGCTGCAGGTCCGCTGGCCAAGAACATTGGCCCCGAGCGCACTGAGGCCATCCGCCAGCAACTGGGTCTTGAGGTCGGAGATGCGGCCTTCTTCCTGGGCGGCAAGCCCAAGGCCTTCGAAGGCGTTGCCGGCCGCGCGCGGGTTGTCATCGGCGATGAGCTCGGTCTGACCGACAAAGATCGTTTTGCCTTTGCCTGGATCGTCGATTTCCCGATCTACGAGGCCGACGAAGAAACCGGCAAGATCGACTTCGAACACAACCCCTTCTCGATGCCGCAGGGCGGAATGGAGGCCCTGGAGGGTAATCCGCTTGAGGTGCTGGGTTATCAGTATGACCTCGCCTGCAACGGCTATGAGCTGGTCTCGGGCGCGATCCGGAACCACCGCCCCGAAATCATGTTCAAGGCCTTTGAGATTGCCGGCTATGGCAAGGAAGAAGTCGAAAAGCGCTTTGGTGGCATGGTCAATGCCTTCCAATATGGTGCCCCGCCCCACGGCGGCTGTGCCGCTGGTATCGACCGCATGGTGATGCTGCTGGCCGATGAGGCCAATATCCGCGAGGTCATCATGTTCCCGATGAACCAGCGCGCCGAAGACCTGATGATGTCGGCCCCAAGCGAGCCGATGTCGGATCAGCTGATGGAGCTGGGCCTGCGGGTGATCCCACAGGATCAGTAAGCGGCGTTTCAACATTGGGTCTTGTGATCTAGGTTCGACGTGGCACCCGGGGGCTCTCTCCCGGGTGTCTTTTTGTCTGCGGCCACCTTGCCCATGGGGGCAGACCCCATCTTTGAGCGGAACAACACCCTCGATTTTGCCTCTCCACGTTTTCATTTGGCCAGAAATATCCCGGGGGAGCGCCCATGGGCGCGGGGGCAGAGCCCCGGATTGCCTTAACAACGACGGAATGCGCGGGAACATGCGTATCAGTATTGGCACAGGTGCAAGACCTTCGCCGAACGCCTAAACTGTTGACAGAAAACGGCGTGGATACCGGCTTGGAACCCGCACCACCCAAGGGAGTAAGACGATGGCTTTTGACCCAGAACTGGCAGAGATCCGCTTTGGCTGCGGCCTGTCGCCGGTGATTGCGCCACCAAATTCTGTCGCTGTGATGTTGGCGCGTCTGCAAGGGCCAGATGACATGGCCGCCCGCTATGCCATTGCCGACAGTGAGGCGGGGCTGGCGTCAGTCCTGACCTTTTCCAAACTGCGCAAACTTGCCCGCAAGAAACTTGGCACCCCGGAGGAAAAGCAGGCAGAAAAAGCCTTCAAGCGGTTCCGCAGGGACCACATGGCGCAGCGCTATATCTGGCTGCGCCAGTTGCTGCAGCGCCAGATCAATACCGAGGACGCCCTGCGCGAACGCCTGACCCTGTTCTGGGGCGATCATTTTACCGCCCAGGGCAAGAACCGGGCGATGCGGCCGCTGGCCTATGGCTATGTGGAAAGTGCAATCCGCCCGCTCATTGCTGGCCGGTTTGAGGATCTTCTGATTTCAGCGGTGACCAATCCGTTGATGCTGCATTATCTGGACCAGTTTCGCTCTCGCGGCGAAGAGAGCCCGCTGTCGCAGCGACAGGGGGGGCGTGGGGGGCTCAACGAAAATCTCGCCCGGGAGGTTCTGGAGCTGCATACACTGGGTGTTGATGGCCCCTATGATCAGCGGGACGTGCGGCAATTGGCCGAGTTGTTTACCGGCCTCAGCTATCGGGTCAACAAGGGGTTTGTCTTTGACCCCAAACTTGTGGAGCCGGGGAGCGAGACGGTTCTGGGGATCAGCTATGGCGGCGATGCGGCGGCGCTGGAACCGGTTCTGCAGGTGCTGCGGGATCTGGCACGCCATCCCGCAACTGCCCGTCATATCGCCTGGAAACTGGCGGTGCATTTTACCCGTGATGATCCGGACCCCGGCTTGGTGGCGGACCTGAGCACGGCCTACATCGAAAACGATGGCCAGTTGGCAAAGGTCTATGAGGTGCTCTTGTCCCATCCCACGGCCTGGGAGGCGGAACTTGGCAATGTGAAACCACCGTTTGATTTCACCGCTTCTGCCTGTCGCGCCTTTGGTGGCGCAGCGGCTGACTTGTCTGACTGGAAGGCCAAGCAGATACGGCAGAGCTTTATCAACCCGATGCGACTGATGGGGCAGCACTGGCAGGCCTCTCCTGGTCCGGATGGCTGGGAAGAGGCGGATACCGCCTGGATCTCGCCGCAGGGGTTGGCGGCAAGGCTGCGCTGGGCGATGGCAGCCCCGGGGCGCTTGGTTGATCAACTGCCGGATCCGTTGGTTTTTGCGCGCGACAGCTTGGGCACCCACGCGAACGAGCGGGTGCGGTTTGTGGCTTCGGCGGCGGAAACGCGCACAGAGGCAATTGGTCTGGTGCTCGCTTCACCGGCCTTTCAGCGCCGATAAACAGGGCGATAAACAGGGCTGACACTCATGGGAGGCAAGATGATACTTTCGCGTCGAAAACTTCTGACCCGGGGAACTGTTTTGGGCTGTTCGCTGGCGGCGAGTCCGCTGATCACCCCGGTCAGCCTCGCCGCTGCGCCTTGGGATCAACGCCTGGTGGTGATCATTCTGCGCGGGGGCATGGATGGGCTCGATCTGCTCAGACCTTACGGCGATCCGAACTATGCCGGGCTGCGGCCAACTCTGGGCGGGGGGCCTGATGGCGCGGCGCAGCCCGGTCTGGATTTGGATGGGTTCTTTGCCCTGCATCCCGCCTTGGCGCCATTGATGCCGCTGTGGCGGCAAGAAGAGCTGGGCTTTGTCCAGGCGGTCTCCACGCCATATCGCGACCGGCGCAGTCATTTCGACGGCCAGGATCTGCTGGAGGCCGGTACCACCGGGCTCGGGGAGCGGCATGATGGATGGCTCAATCGGCTGTTGCAATTGCAAAGCGGGACTGCGGCGCGGACTGCTTTTGCCATCGGCTATGGGGAGTTGCAGCTTTTGCAGGGGGCGGCTCCGGTGTCGGACTGGTCGCCGGATGCGGATCTGAGGCTCAGCCCCCAGGCCGAACGACTGGCAGGTTTGCTGATGCAAGAAGACCCACTGTTTGCCTCGGCGCTGTCAGAGGCGCTGATCTTGTCGCGCAACGATGCCGAGCCAGAGCAGGCGGCGGAGATGGAAGAGATGGAGATGCCGGCGATGGAGATGCCAAAACCGTCACGTGGCAAGGCCCATTTGAAATTGGCAGAATTTGCCGCCGAACAGCTGCGGGGGGAGACCCGGATTGCCTCGTTCTCGTTGAATGGCTGGGATACCCACAGCCGCCAGTCCGGTGGCCTGACAGCGGCCCTGACGCGCCTGAGCGACTGTATCCTGACCCTGAAACAAGGCGTCGGTGCCCCGGTCTGGGGCAAGACGGCAGTCGTAGCGATGACCGAATTTGGCCGCACGGTGCAGGAAAATGGCACCGGTGGCACCGATCACGGCACTGGTGGGGCGATGATCCTTGCCGGGGGGGCAATCCGCGGAGGACGTGTCATGGGGCGTTGGCCCGGGCTGGAGGAAGCGGCGCTCTACAACCGCCGCGATCTGATGCCAACCGGAGATGTGCGCGCGGTCGCAGGCTGGATCATGCGAGGGCTGACCGGCACGGGGCAAAGTGATCTTGAACAACAGGTGTTTCCAGGGCTGCAAATGGGGCAGGATCCGGGTTTTTTGCGCTAGGCCACCCTGTAGCTGTTCTCAGTCAACGGGGCAGGCGCTGGTGCGTTTTGCTCTTGTTGGCAGGGCCCTTCGCAGAAACGGGCGGACAGAGACAGGCGGACAGGCGCTATCGTTTTGGCGGATGGAGCAGAAAGCGCTGCGTGGACAGGCCCTCATTGGTCCGGTTGCGCCGGATGATGCGGGCGCAGTTTCGGGCCTGCAAATACAGCGCAATCGCAAGGGTTGCCGCTGTTGTCAAAAAGATCTCGAGCATGGTCAGATGGCAATCCTGCGTTCCAGCCGTTCCTGTACCATTCCGGCAATCATGGCAGCATTGCTTGTAACGGGGCGCCCTTCCTGTCTGGCCCGGGCCAGATCTTCAGCAGCCTTTGCAAGCGGGGCATCCCCAGCGCTGCGGGCCACACCGCCCAGGAATTGCGCCACATAATCCAGCGAATTGTCTTCCTGAGTGTCGTTCAGCACATCTGCGGCATGGGCCATGTCATCGATAAAGGCGATGGGATCGGGTTCGATTGTCTCGTCGCTCAGCTGGCGCGGGCCGGTGGGCTGACGGTCATCAGGCAGGCGTGACAGAATGGCATTCTGGAAGGCCGCAAGCGAGGTGATCGGCTTGGCCAGGAAACCATCGGCCCCGGCCTCAAGTGCCGCGGTTTCGACGTTTTCATCGCCTGAGATGGCAAGGATGATCCGCACCCTGGGATGGGCGCTGTCCATTTCCTTGATCAGATCCAACCCGGAGCCATCTGGCAGGCCGACATCCGCAATCACCACCGAAGGGCGATAGACCTGCAGGTGACGGCGGGCGGATTTCAGGCAATCGGCGCGTCGAATGCGGGCCCCACTGCGCAGGCAGAGCAGTCGCAGGGCTTCGCAGGCATAGCGACTGTCTTCGATGACCAGAATTGTAAGCCCCAACAGGGGGCGACGGGCACTTGGCAGCCGCTGGGCGGCAGCAAACAGTTCCGAATCGTCCATTACTCATACTCCTTATCGGATACAAACAGACGCTATGGATTCGAGGCTAATTAGAGGTTAACGGCTTTGAACCTTGTTTGCAGCGCTGCGGGCTGGGGCAAAACAGGCGGCCGATTTGGGAAGGTTCTGTTGGACTGGGCGCATTGGCGCACTTGCGAACGACCCGGGCTATTGCGCATATGTCGGGCAGATACAGTAGATCTCTAGGAGAAGTCAGATCATGATTGGGCGCCTGAACCACGTAGCCATTGCCGTTCCCGACCTCGAGGCCGCTTCGGCGCAATATCGCAGCACGCTGGGGGCCAAGGTGGGGGCACCGCAGGATGAACCGGATCACGGCGTGACGGTTGTCTTTATCGAGCTGCCCAATACCAAGATCGAACTGCTCTACCCCTTGGGAGAAAACTCGCCGATCAACGGGTTTCTGGAAAAGAACCCGGCTGGTGGCATTCACCATATTTGCTACGAGGTTGATGACATTCTGGCAGCGCGGGACCATCTGCAGGCCGAAGGGGCGCGGGTGTTGGGCACCGGAGAGCCAAAAATCGGTGCCCATGGCAAGCCGGTTCTGTTTCTGCATCCAAAGGATTTCAACGGCTGCCTGGTGGAACTCGAGCAGGTTTGAAGCTATAGGCTGGGTCCTGCGTCGGATCTGATGCAGGGCAATTTCAAGGAAGGCATGTTATGGGCATCACATCCGGATTGGTTCTCTATGCGGTCATTTGGTTCATGACATTTCTGGTTGTGATTCCGATCCGCATTGAAACGCAAGGGGACCGGGGCGAGATCGAACCTGGCACCCATGCCGGTGCGCCAGAGACCCATTACCTTAGGCAAAAAGCGGTGATTACCACAGTGCTGGCCGCCCTGCTATGGGCTCTTATCGCGGCGATCATTCTGTCTGGTGTGATTACCGTGAATGATTTTGACTGGTTTGATCGCCTGCCTGATCCGCAATAGGTGATCGAGCGTTGCTGCAGCGATTGCTCGATAACATCACCAAGATGGAGATCCTTGATTTCGAAAAAACGGGGCTCTCCCGCCCGTCGGGCGGCCTTTGGAAAAGGCCTTCTCCCGTTGGGCGTGGCACCGCGCCAAAGGCGCGGTGCCACGCCCAAGGCCGCCAAGGTGTTGCGGCGCAGCCGGGGCAACTGCGGGCGCGGGAGCCATTGCGTCTGTTCTTTGCGCAAAAGTGTCGGGCAGGCGAGGTAAACTCAGCGACCGCTTTGACTGGTTAAGTTTTGCGCCAGAGTGCGTGAAACAGATGGGTGAATGTGGCAGCTCCCAGGATCGGGATCACCAGATTGACCAAGGGAATGGACAGCGGCATCGCCATCAGCGTGCCGGCGGCCCAGATGGTGCCGCCGTGCCGACGTCGCAGTTTCTTGGCCTCAATGGGCCCCAGGCGGCGGCTGGCGGCCAGGGTGAAATACTCTCGTCCCAGCAGGAAACCATTCAACCCCCAAAAGATAAAAGGGGCCGCTGGTGGGAACATCACATAGAGTAGCAGGGCCAGGATATTGGCGCCGACCAGGACCCCCAGAAAATTCACCGTGTCCTTGAGCGCCTCCCAGAGTGGCACTGGTGTCACCGCGGGCAGATGGGGGAAGTGCTTGTCCTCCACCGCCTGGGCCACCTCGTCCAGAAACATCGAGGTGATGGCCGAGGCCACCGGCACCATCAGAAAGATCGACAGAACCATCACCAGCAATACTGCGCCGACTGA
The DNA here is from genome assembly GCA_015665415.1 of Roseobacter sp. Lineage (GTDB taxonomy): Bacteria > Pseudomonadota > Alphaproteobacteria > Rhodobacterales > Rhodobacteraceae > Pseudophaeobacter. Next base: position 348,539 of record JADFAE010000010.1, on the reverse strand, counting down.
GAACAAATCCTGGAGCCAAGTGACTTCGCCAATCCAGGGCAGGTTTACGGTGGCGGCGGTCAGCCATTGCACCAACATCAGGAAGCCGACACTGGCGGCCACCAGCAGGGCCAAGGTCAGGCCAATGCCCAGGAACAAAACCCGGCGAAAGCGCGGATCTCCTGTCTGGCCCAGCGTCTTGAAAAAGGCATTAAAGATCATCTGTCCATCCAGGTGGTGAGGGCTGCGAGGTCGGGGCGGGGGCGTTCGGGTGGCTTGGGGCCTTCGGTGGCGATATGGACGATCCCGGCGATGCGTTCGTTGGCAGCCAGATCAAAAGCCTCCTGACAAAATTGACGCGAGTGGCTGGCCCATCCACTGAGCCAATTGGCCCCCCAACCAGCTGCGAGAGCGGCATTGACCAGTGCCAGGCAGGCGGCCCCGGCGCTGTAGCTTTGCTCGATGGCCGGCACTTTGGGGCTGTCGTGCTGCACTTCGACCACCACCACGGCCAGATGGCCGAGATCAAACAGGCTGCGTGCCTTGGCAATGTCCTCTGCGGTTTTGCCAAGGTTTTGGCCGACGGTCTCAGTGAGCTCGGCAAGCCGGGGCATGGCTGCGGCTTCGATCACGATGAACCGCCAGGGTTCCAGCTTGCCGTGGTCCGGTGTCCGGGCGGCGGCGGTCAACAGCGGTTGCAGCTCTTCGCGGGTTGGGGCCGGGGCCACCAGGGTCTTGGCCGGGCGCGAGCGGCGGGACAGGAGAAACTCCAGGGCGGCATCATTGCGTTGGGTCATATGTAAAGCCTTTTTACATCAATGCTGCCAATCTCGGCATCACTGAGGGGGATTTCAAGTGGATTGCGGCTGGCTGGGGTGGTTTTCTGTGGTCTCGTTGCTGAGGAGCAGGAGCGCATTTGCAGGCTGGCGGCGTTTTTGTTCATGTCGTGCGGGGTTTAACCTACCGTGACAAAAGAAGTCTATGGTCAAGCGCCGCTGCAAGGGGCATCACAAAGCCATGGGAAAGTCAAAACGCAAAGACCTGCCGGATCTGGGCCATCTGGCCAGGCCCGGTGCCGAGATCCGGCTACGGGTGACACCGCGCGCGTCATGTAACGCCATTGTTCTGAGCGAGCAGGGGCTGAAGGTCCTGGTTACAGCACTGCCGGAAGGCGGCCGTGCCACCGAAGCGGTGCGCCGCTTGCTGGCCAAGGCGATGGGCACCGCCCCCTCCAACCTGGATCTGCGGCAGGGGGCATCCTCTCGTTACAAGGTTTTTGTCTATCTCGGGCCGGAGAGGGACTAGGCGAGAGGCCAACTCAGCGCGCTCTTGGTGCCCTGTCCGATTGTTGTGCTGGCGAATGCCAAGGCGGGAGAGCCCGCTTGAGGTCTGCCTCCTCAGCATCGTTTCAGGGCACAGCTGTGCGCCGACCAAGACACAGGTGCCGTCTCGATGGCCACCCGGCTGGTCTGGCTTCAGTCAGTCCCGATCCTGCACCAGACGATACACGCCCTCGGGCAGGTCCAAGGCCGCGCCCAAGTCCCGGACCTGGGTGTAGGACAGCGTGATCTTCTGCACCTGATCGGTGCGCGGATCCAACTGTTCAATGGTCACACATTCGGCAAAGGCGTTCAGCGTAACGTCTTCCTGTAGCGGGGTTTCGCCTTCGTCCACCAGGGTCACCGTGGTGCTGTCGAATTCATGTTCTATGCTAAACATGAGAATCAGATTGCCCGCTTTGCCAAGGACTTGCAAGCTTGCAGCCGGTGGCAGGTGCGTCTGAAAGCGCGCCAAAGACCCGGCAACAGCGCCCCAGAGGAAGGCGGGTTTCCATCTGGGGCATACTTGCTCTGTCGCGGCGACAGGCCCAACGCATATTGTTGAGACCTGTGCTCTCAGCGGTTGGCGGCGCGGGGGCTGCGATGTGCAGTCAGGACACCGAACTGTGATTGAACCGGGGCCTGAATGCGGCCTATAATTAGGGTGTTCAATCAAGGAAAACAACATGCGCCGCTTCAGTCTGAAAATGGCCCTTTGCAGCACTGCGCTGCTGCTTGCAGGCTGCGACCTGGCACTGGAGGTCCCAAACCCCAGCTCAGGCGCGGTGACAGCTGTCCCGGTGCGGAAGGTTTCTGGCATGGCACCGGCCGAGGCCAACCAGGCCTTTGCAACCGTGTCGCGCAATCTGGAGCCGGTGGCAGAGCGTAGCTGCCGTGAGCTGACCTCTGGGATCAACTGTGATTTTCTGATCCGGATCGATCCCAATTCCAAAGCCCCGCCCAATGCCTATCAGAGCCAGGATCGCAATGGCCGCCCGGTGATCACCTTTACCCGCGCCATGCTGGCGCAGATTGCCAATCGCGATGAGCTGGCCTTTGTGATGGGCCATGAGGCGGCGCATCACATCCGTGGCCATCTGGCGCGACAGCAGCAGAATGCCGTTGCCGGGGCCGTTTTGCTGGCGGGACTGGCCAGCCTTGCGGGGGGCTCGGCGGCGGAAATCTCCAATGCGCAAGACATCGGGGCCAGTGTCGGGGCCCGGAGCTATTCAAAAAACTTCGAGTTGGAAGCCGATGAACTAGGCACCTTGATCACCCATAAGGCAGGCTATCGGCCCAGTGTCGGCATTCAGTTCTTCTATCGCCTGCCGGATCCGGGGGACCGCTTCCTTGGTACCCATCCGGCAAATCCCGACCGGGTTCGGGTGGTGCAGCGCACCATTGAGCGTTATGGGCTGGACTGAGGTCGCCGATTTCCCCTTGCAGTTTTGGCCGGGGCCCGGCTGCCGGACAAGACTTAACAGCCACCTGCGCGTGGCACAGGATTGACGGCAGATGACAGCTCCCCAGAAGGCTTCCACCAATTTGATCCGCTTAGGCGTGGTGCTGACGGACCGTGGCTCGCGTTATGCGGTCAGTGGTGCGCCGGTCACGTCGCGCGATGAGGTTGATCAGGTCCTGGCTGAGCTGAAGCGCGAGCGCAGCTACGCCAAGGCCACCCACAATACCTGGGCGGCCTTGCTGCCTACGGGCGGGCTCAAGGCGGATGACGGCGAAAGCGGGGCCGGCATGGTTATCCTGCGGATGCTGGAGCGGGCAGAGCTGCGCGATCATGTCATCATCGTGACCCGCTGGTATGGCGGCAAAAAACTGGGCGGCGATCGGTTCCGCCGGGTTCAGGATGCGGTGCGGGCCTATCTCGATCAGCACTCGACCTGACGCACTCCCCTTTGTGGTGTTGGCCTGAAGCCCTGTCGCCGCTTGCCGGGGCAGCGTTGATCTGCATCAAGGCAGTGTTGGCCGCCTTCCGGTAGCACTTTTACTGCAGCTTATGCGGGAGAAGACCTATGCGCGAACATTCGACCCTCAAGACCCATGCGGCCCTGTTCGACGGAATGAGCCAGACCCTGGGACTGGATCTGCAAGAGAAAGCCATTGCCGGTCATCTGCAGTTTGACGAGATTTCCGAAGCGGTGTTGCGCTGCAGTCGCTGCGCCCACCCAGACCAATGTAGCGCCCGACTGGCCCCTGGTGGGGCGGGGTTTGAGGCGGCACCGGACTATTGCCGCAACCGCGACCTCTTGGCCTATCTGCAGGAAGAGCCCGCCTGAAGACAGTCGGAACAAGGAGCACACACATGCGACCGCTTGGTGACGCGATGCATCATCTGCACCTGTTGACGCGGATGGGGCAGCAGTTGGGGCTGGAGTTCACCCATGCCTTTGAAACCGGCGAAATCAATGCCGCGGATTGGGCAGAGATGGTCCAGGCCTGTCGCGGCTGCGATCAACCCCAAGCCTGTCAGCACTGGCTGCAAGCGCAGGACCACATGGTGGATACGGCACCGCAGCGCCAAACACCGGCGGGCTGCCGCAATGCAGTGCAATTGTTGAAGCTTTGCGCAGACGCCAGATGAAACCAATAAAGGAATGGTCATGAAAGATTTGGAGCCGGAGCGCAGGCCTCTGGGCGATTTTACCCAGCATTTCTGGCTCTTGCGCTCGGTCAGCCGGGTTGCGGGCGTCGATCTGGGAGAGGCGATGCGCGAGGGGCGGATCTCTGTGCTGGACTATGCATCGGTTGTCACCCGTTGTCGCAGCGCGGGCTGCGCCAATGCCTGCGCGCTATGGTTGGCGAACAATGGACACAAAAAAGGCGAGACCCCGGAGTTTTGCGCCAGTCGCCCGATCCTGGAGCAGCTGCAGGCGCAAATCCGATAGGCCCAGAGCGGGGGGCGGAGTTAGTCCAGAGCTTGGGCTAAAGTTTTGAATGGCTGCCATCGCAGAGCGGTTGCTTGCCGGAGTGTTTGCAGCCGCAAAAGAACAGCTTGCCGGTTTTCTCGGCGGTGCATTTGACCGGCGCAAAGCTGCTGCCCTTGTGGCTGCCATCGCAAAAGGGCTGTTTTTGCGATTTGCCGCAGGAACACCAGAAATAGCTTTTGCCCTCCGTCACCTCGACGGCAAAGGGGCTTTTCTGGGCGATTTCGGGGGCTTCATCGGACATGGCGTGGGTCTTTCCCTGGCTGGTTGCGATGCGGATCAGGGTAGCAGGAAGTGAGTGAATTGATACTTAGCACATGCATTCCGTGCTTCTAAGTTCATAAATTCAACCTTTGATTTCTCCCAAATGTTGTGCAAACTCACGTAAGACTTAATAGATTTCACTATTTTCAGCACTTATTTGGACAGTTTGGAGGGCACAATGGAAAGACCCGAATACCTTATTCAAGGCGAGCCTGCGCGTCTTTTCCCTGTGTTGTCTAATAATTCAAAGGAAGGCCGAACAACCTCAATCCTTCTCGCGTGTGTTTCGAAAGTAGAGGAGCTTGCTTCAGACTTGCTCTCATCCTTGGGGCAACGATCAGGAAAGCGCACTACAATAGAGACGTACACAGAAGTGGTCTTTGATAGTCAAGAAGAGGGAGCCAAGGACCGCCCTGACGGTTTGATCGTTGTGAAAAATGGCTCACGTGAATGGCGGGCGATGATTGAGGCCAAGATCGGAAGCAACCCCCTAACTCCTGATCAAATTGAAAAATATCGGGCATTGGCAAAGAGCAACGGGATTGATTGCGTTGTCACGATTTCCAATCAGTTTGCGACACTGCCTGCGAGCCATCCCCTGGAAGAGGTCCGTAAGAGCCGCTCAAAAATCCCTGTTTTCCACTGGTCATGGATGTATGTCCTGACAACAGTAGATCTTTTGATCAGCAACGATGGTGTTGCAGATGATGATCAGAGAATATTGCTGAATGAACTGAGACGTTTTTTGACCCACGAAAGCGCCGGTATTCGTGGCTTTGACCGTATGCCTCCGGAATGGAGTGAACTGAACAAACTCGTATCTGCAGGTGGAAAGATACTAGCCAAGTCCCCAGAAGCGATCGCTGCTATTGAGGCTTGGCATCAGGAAACCAAGGACCTGTCTTTGATTTTGAGCAGGCAAACGGAGGCGAGTGTTAGAGAACGTTTGAACCGAAAACACACCAAGAGCCCTGCTGATCGGCATAAAGATGAATTGGCCGAGTTGCGGGAGGCACATCAACTGCAAGTAAGCTTTGACATCCCCGACGCAGCCGCTCCGTTGGAGGTTGTGGCAGATCTAAACCGCAGAACAATTGAAGCTGGTATGACGCTGAGAGCGCCAGAGGACAAGAAGTCTTCCAAAGCGCGGTTGAACTGGCTGCTACGTCAATTGAAAAACGAATCTAGCGATGATCTGTTTGTGCGTATGACTTGGCCCGGTCGCAGCGAAGATACCCAATTTCCCCTGTCAGAATTGATTGCCGACCCAGACCTCTGCGAGAAAGACAAAAACGGCCTTCAAGTTGTTAATTTTCATACCTATGTTGCAAAGCGATTGGGAGTGAAATTTACTCAGCAAACAAACTTTATTGCTGAGCTTGAAACGATCATTCCAGCGTTTTATCGCGATGTGGGCCAAGATCTTTCAGCTTGGAGAAAGCCTCCCCCAAGAATTCGAGAGCCTCAGATAGACGCCAGTGTGCAATCAATAGAAGGCGAAGCAGAAGAAGAGGCACTAAGGGCGCATTAATCGGCTCATATGACCTGCCAATCCACAGTCAAAGACAGTGGCGTGCCTGGACCGCCCGCCAAACCGAAGGTTTGCCTCCGGCAAAGGGGCGGGTGATTTCGCACCTTCCCCTCGGTCCGGGCTGGGTGGCGTGATACGGGGAATGGCAGGACGTAGGCGGGCGGCTTTGGGCTGTGCCCGTAAACTCGGGAAACGATCATGGGAGTCGTTCCTAGCCGGGGCTCCGCCCGCGTGTGGCTGAAATGATCCCCCGGATCATTTGCCTTCCGCCACACGCCCCCACAGATCATAATCCCCGGCCTCATCGACTTCGACCGTGACCAGATCGCCGACTGACAGCCCTTCGGTGTTCTCATCAATGAACAGATTACCGTCGATCTCGGGCGCATCCGATTTGGTGCGGCAGGTGGCGATGCCGTCCTCGTCGATGTCGTCGACGATGACTTGCATCACCTGACCGACCTTGGCCTCCAGCTTGGCTTCGGAAATGGCCTGGGCCTTTTCCATGAAGCGCTCCCAGCGCTCTTGCTTGAGCTCTTCGGGGACATGATCGGGCAGGGCGTTTGAGCGCGCGCCATCGACGTTTTCATATTTGAAACAGCCCACCCGATCCAGTTGCGCCTCTTCCATCCAGTCCAGCAGATGCTGGAACTCACCCTCAGACTCGCCGGGGTAGCCGACGATAAAGGTGGAGCGCAGGGTGATATCGGGGCAGGTGGCGCGCCAGGCGGCGATCTCGTCCAGTGTTTTGGCTCCGGCGGCGGGGCGCGCCATGCGCTTCAACACATCCGGGTGGGCGTGCTGAAAGGGGATGTCCATATATGGCAGCAGCGCATTGTCGGGATCCGCCATCAGCGGGATCAGCTCGCGCACATGCGGGTAGGGGTAGACATAATGCAGCCGCACCCACAGCTCATCCGCCGGGGCCAGCTTGCCCAGCTCACGGCTGAGATCCAGGATATGGCTGCGCACTTCCCCTTCGTTCCAGGGGTTCACGTCATATTTGCGATCCAGCCCATAGGCAGAGGTGTCCTGGCTGATCACCAAGAGCTCCTTGACCCCGGCCTGCACCAGCTTATCCGCCTCCCGCAGCACCGCATGGGCCGGGCGCGAGGCCAGACGGCCGCGCATATCGGGGATGATGCAGAATTTGCACTTGTGGTTGCAACCTTCTGAAATCTTTAGGTAGCTGAAATGGCGCGGGGTCAGCTGCACGCCGGTGGCCGGCAGCAGATCGATAAAGGGATTGGGATCGGCGGGCACGGCGGCATGCACCGCGTCCAGCACCTGCTCATACTGATGCGGGCCGGTGACCGCCAGAATGCGCGGGTGGTGCTCGCGGATATAGTCCGGCTCTGCGCCCAGACAGCCGGTGACGATGACCTTGCCGTTTTCCTTCAGCGCCTCGCCGATGGCCTCCAGGCTTTCGGCCTTGGCACTGTCGAGAAAGCCGCAGGTGTTGACGATCACCGCATCGGCCCCGGCGTAATCCGGCGAGATACCATAGCCCTCAGCCCGCAGACGGGTGAGGATGCGTTCACTATCCACCAGCGCCTTGGGGCAGCCAAGGGAGACCATGCCAAGGGTTGGCTGGCCTGCGCGCGGCGCATCACCGATTTGCGGTTTCGGGGCAAGGTCGGGGCGGAGCTCTGGCGGATTGCTGGTCATCAGCGCCATATAGTATGGCTGGGCGCGTTTGGGAACGGCAGAAATTACCGCTGCCTCGCCCCTGTTTCGCCCGGTGGCACAGCGGGCAACGCCCGACCCGCCCCACGGGAGGGCGTTTCACGCCCACCCAGGGTCAGCCGTGCCCTAGGTATTTGGTTGATACCGCGCAGCAATCGCCCCTAACCTGACAGCACAGCCCATTTTGATGACGAGATGATTTGATGCGTGATGATGCAACCGACGCGCCAGCGCGGCAGCCCAAATTGAAGCCGGCCAACGAGAACCCATGGTATGTGCTGATGACGCTCGCCGGTGAGCAGGAAGGGTCGGAGATCGATGATGAGCTCCAAAAAAGAAATGCGAAGCTGTGGAATTTGTATTCCCGGGTAGTGCCTGGAAGCTCCGGAGTAGAAAGAGCCAAAAAGCATGGTTTAGTGTTTGAATCCGACGGAACGCGGGGTGTTACATCGAGGAAAATTCATGATGGGTTTCTAAGGGAATGGAACAAACGAAATGGCCCAGATACGCCTGCTCCAACCATGCCGAGGCCTGAAGAGCAAGTTAACTTGAGCGGGACTGATTTTGAGAATCTATTTTCGGTCAACAATATGTACTTTAACACTGAACTGAACCTCAAAGGGGCAAGGTTTCAGAAAGGCGCATTGTTCATTGAATGCGGGTTCGTCAGGACGGTTGATTTGTCAGATGCAGAGATTTCAGGACGTGCTGATTTTGAAAACTCTTGTTTTTCCGCTGATGTTTACGCGGAAAATCTCAATATTGTTGGTAATTTTGATTTCGGGGGTGCGGCTGTTGATGGCAATTTGAACATGACGTGGGTTTTGGTAAGTGGCCCAGCATGTATGGAAAAACTGGTGGTCAAAGGTGATACTGTTTTCGAACGTTGCAGATTTTGTCAATCATGCGATTTTTATGGGAGCAAATTTGAAGGCAGTGCAAGTTTCAATACCAATGTATTCACAGAGAGTGTGAGTTTCGCCGGTTCTGATTTTTCAGATAGATCCTCATTCTCCATGACTGAATTTTTCGAAACTGCAGATTTTTCAGGATCCGATTTTTTTGGTGTCGCAACATTTCGGGGGGCATCTTTTTCTTCAGAAGCAAAGTTCTCCACCGCAACTTTCCATGATCGCGCTGACTTTGGTGAGGCCGTCTTTCGAGGGCGCTCAAAGAAAGATGCAGTAGAAAGTGCCTCGCCAACGCGGTTCGCTGCAACTGATTTCAAAGGTCCTGTTGATTTTAGCTACGCCAAATTTACATCGTCCTATCCTGATTTTTCCGGCGCGGTTATGCCGGAGAAAGCCGCCTTTAGCGCTAGGTCGAAACACTGGCCCGATGCGATAAAGCAAGGTTCTGAACAGGCCAAAGATTGTTGTGCTATCGTTCGACATATTCTCTCCAAACAAGGCCTGCCAGAAGACGAGCATTTCTTCTTTCGACGCGAAATGCATTTCGCGGGTCAGATCGGCAGTTGGTGGCAGAGATTTCCGTACAGGGCGTTTGGTCTGCTCTCGGATTATGGCCATTCTATCGCACGCCCTGCGATCGCGCTGTTTGCGCTTTGGCTTGTGCCAGCGCTGGTCTATATGGCGGTTTTCGCATGGGAGGGGGCCTTACACGGTAAAGAGCATGGGATGTTCGAACCTTTTGGCTTGTCGTTTTCCAATGTGTTTCGGATCTTTGGGTTTCAGCGCACACATTTTGGCGCTGATTACGTAAGAGATTTGCACAACGCCCTAGAAGGGCTGGCAGCAGTACAAACAATATTTGGCTTTGTGTTTCTTTTCCTTCTCGGCCTGGGGCTGCGGCAACGGTTCCGGCTGCGCTAGGGGGCTGGGGCATTGCACCCTTCCCGTGAGAGGTTAAGTTGGTCATAGACCCCGAGAACAGGGGGAATGACATGAGGAATGGGCCGATGAAGCTGATTTTGCGGATCATAAGCGCGCTGGTCATAACCGCCACTGCCTTGCTGGTGGTGATGCTGCTGCTGCCAGGGGAAAAGGTTGCCGGGCTGGCGGCGGATCAGATCGAGGCGCAGACCGGGCGCAAGCTGACCTTTGGTGGCAAGGTGAGCTTTACGCTCTGGCCGGTGCTGGGGGTGAAATCGGATCGGGTGGCCTTTTCCAATGCCGAATGGGCCGGGCCAGAGCCGCTGCTGACGGCGGAGCGGCTGACCATCGGGATTTCCGCCTCTGATCTGTTGCGCGGCAAGCTGCGGGTCACAGAGGTCTCGGCGGTGTTGCCGCATCTGAACCTGTCGGAGCGCGCGGATGGTCTGGGCAATTGGGTGCTGGAAAGCGCTGCGGACAGCACGGGGGAGGGTGCGGCCTCGCCAGTCGCCCCTGAGAACCAGGAGGCAGTGCTGCCCATCAGCATCGAAAAACTCACTCTGACAGGCGCTTCGCTGCGGTATCGCCCACACGGGGGGGAGCCGATAGAGATGTCCTCGGTGGATATGGTGCTGCAGTGGCCGGACCCGAGCGGCACGGTGAATGTGGATCTGACCCTGCGCCCGGCGGGGGAGCCCTTGCAGATCAAGGCGGAGCTGGGCACCTTTGCCGCCTTCCTTGGCGGCGCGGTCTCTTCTGTCGGGGCCTCGGTCGAAGCTGAAGGCGGGCTGTTGCGCTTTGACGGGCGTGCCGATCTGACCGGGGCGGCAACCGGTAGGGTGACCGCAAAGACCAGCGATACCGGGGCCTTTCTGGCGGCATTTGGCCAAACTGGCCTGAGCCTCCCCAAAGGGTTGGGGCAAGAGCTGACCATTGGCGCTGATGCCACTTATACCGCCGATGGGCGCGTGGCGCTGCGCGATATGGAGCTGGATCTAGACGGTAATATTCTGACCGGGGCCGTGGATGTGGCGCTTGCGGATGTGCCGCAGTTCACCGCCCAGCTGGATGGCGGTCATCTGACCATTCCGGGGCTGGCCACTGATGTGGATGGCGCAGCCAGTGAGGGTAGCGCGGCCTCTGCCGGCTGGTCGCAAGAACCCATTGATGCCTCTGCGCTGGCACTGGCCAATGGCACCGCCTCGCTGAGCTTTGATAGCCTGTCCGTCGCGGGCTATGAGCTGGGCGTGAGCCAGCTGGCGCTGTCGCTGGAGCGATCTCGCGCGGTGCTCAAATTGCAGCCAGCGGCTCTGTTTGGCGGCCAGGTGCAGGGCCAGCTGGTGGCCAACAATCGCAACGGGTTTTCCTCTGGCGGCCAGCTTAGCTACAATGGCATTCGGCTTGAAAAGGCGCTGGGGCAGATGGCGGGCTATGATCGCCTGAACGGAGAAGCCCTGGGAGAGCTGGATTTTCTTGCCTCGGGGAACAGTCAGGATGCTCTGATGCGCTCCCTGTCGGGTAAGGGCTGGGTTGAGGTAGGAAAAGGGTTCTTTTCCGGCTTTGACCTCGAAGCGCTGATGCGCTCTGGGCAGGGCAATGGCGGCAGCACCCTGTTTGATCAGCTCACCGGCAGTTTTACCATCGATCAGGGCAATCTGCGCAATGACGACCTGCTGGTCAGCCTCAAGGGCATCCGTGCGGATGGCGCCGGGCGGATCGGGCTGGGCGCACAGGATCTGGACTATCTGTTCACGCCGACAATCTCCGGTCTGAACGGAGGCGCGGGCCTCTCCATTCCGGTGGCCATCACCGGACCCTGGGCCGACCCTAAGATCCGTCCCGATCTGGCCAAAGCTCTGCAGCCGGAGATCGACGATGCGGAGCAGCTGGCCAAGGATCGCCTACGCGAGAAACTGAGCCAGGAGCTGGAGACTGAAATCGCCCCGGAGCAGGACATGAATGAGGTGATCCGCGATCGCATCGAACAGGAGGCCAAGGATCAGCTGCTGCGTCTGTTGGGCGCGGATTGAACCCTTCCTTGCGGTCCTAAGTGGTTGAAGCAAAAGAAAAGGCCCGCCAATGGCGGGCCTATGTCATTCTAGACCAAAATTGGATCTGATCGCCAAGGCTGTTGATCAGATCGTCTGATCGTAGTCGCCTACCAGCGGCTCGGTGCGGATCACCGCATCAATATCGGCAAAGATGGCGCGCATCTCCGCTTCGCTGTCAGAGCTTTCACAGACCACCACCAGATTTGGCGTGTTCGATGAAGCGCGCACCAGCCCCCAGGAGCCATTGTCGAGAATGACACGGGCGCCGTTTACGGTGACGACTTCCTTTATGGAGCGACCCGCCAGTTGCTCACCGGCTGAGTGTTTGGCGACCAGCTTTGCGACCAAACGATCGAGAACGCTGTATTTTTCTGTATCGGCGCAATAGGGCGACATCGTCGGGGTCGACCAGGTCTTGGGCAGGGCCTTTCGCAGGTCTGACATCGACATATCGGGATTGCGGTCCATCAGCTTGCAGATCTCGACCGCCACGCGCATGCCGCAGTCATAGCCACGCCCGATGGGCTCTGCCAGAAAGTAATGACCGGATTTTTCAAAGCCGGCCAGCGCGCCGATTTCCTTGACGCGGCGCTTCATATGGCTGTGACCGGTCTTCCAATAATCGGCAGTCACCCCATTCTTCTGCAGCTCAGGGTCTGAGGCAAACAAACCGGTGGATTTCACATCTGCCACAAAGGTTGCATTGGGGTGCAGCTTGCTTAGGTCGCGCGCCATGATGACGCCTACCTTGTCGGCAAAAATCTCTTCGCCCTCGTCATCCACCACGCCGCAGCGGTCGCCATCGCCATCAAACCCCAGAGCCATATCCGCGCCCGAGGCTTTGACGCTGGCGGACATGTCATGCAACATTTCCATGGCTTCGGGGTTGGGGTTGTAATGCGGGAAAGTGTAGTCGAGCTCATTGTGGCTGGGCACCACTTCGACACCGATGCGCTCAAACAGCTCCGGCCCAAAGGCCGACGCCGTGCCATTGCCGGTGGCGCAGACCACCTTGAGCTTGCGCTTCATTTTGAAGTCGCCCACCAGATCGTCGAGATAGGCTTCCTTGACGCCGTCGACAAACTCGTAAGAGCCGCCGGGGCGGGTTTCAGTCTCGCCGTTCAGTACGATATCGCGCAGTTCCGACATCTCGTCGGGGCCATGGGTCAGCGGGCGCTCAAAGCCCATCTTGACCCCGGTCCAGCCATTGGGATTGTGGCTGGCGGTGATCATGGCCACGGCGGGCACATCAAGGTGGAACTGGGCGAAATAGGCCATGGGCGAGACCGCCGGGCCGATGTCCTTGACCTGGATGCCGGCCTGCATCAGGCCCAGGATCACCGCCTGTTTGATCGCAAGAGAATAGTCGCGGTAGTCATTGGCCACGGCAATCACGGGCGGGATGCCACGGCGGTGCATCTGGGTGCCAAGGCCAAGGCCCAAAGCGGTCATGCCGGGCAGGTTGATTTCTTCGGGGTATTTCCAGCGCGCGTCATATTCGCGAAAGCCCGTAGGGGTGATCATCGGGTCACGCAAAAAGGTCCAGGTGTTCGGAGACACCGGGGAAACTGGCTTGATCATAATTTTCATCCCTTGGGTCAAAGCGCTACTGGGTTGGCTTTTGCCAGCCTATCAAATTGCATCAGGGTTTCAATCAGAGCGGGCATTTGATCCAGGTAAATCATGTTAGGACCGTCTGATGGGGATTGGTCCGGATCTTCATGGGTTTCGATAAAGATCGCGGCCACACCGATGGCGGCAGCAGCGCGGGCCATTACCGGGGCAAATTCGCGTTGTCCGCCGGTCGAGCCGCCCAGGGCTGCGGGTTGTTGCACCGAATGGGTGGCATCCATGACCACGGGATAGCCGGTCTGCGCCATCTGCGGCAGCGACCGCATATCTGCAACCAGGGCATTGTATCCAAAAGAGGTGCCCCGCTCGGTCAGCAGGATGTTGGTATTGCCGGCGCTTTCCAGCTTGGCCACGATATTGGCCATGTCCCAGGGGGCGAGAAACTGTCCCTTTTTGACATTGATCGCCTTGCCGGTTTTCGCCGCGGCGAGCAGCAGATCTGTCTGACGGCACAGCAGTGCGGGGATCTGCAGGACATCACAGACCTCAGCAACCACAGAGCACTGCTCGGCGGTATGGACATCCGTCAACACCGGTACGCCGATGGTATCGCGCACGCTTTCCAGCATTTTCAGGCCGTCCTCCATGCCCGGGCCTCGCACGCCTTTGATCGAGGTGCGGTTGGCCTTGTCGTAGGAAGCCTTGAAAATATACTGCGCACCTGCGGCCTCGCAGGCCTCTTTCAGACGGCCAGCCAGCATTTGCGCATGATCTGCGCTCTCCAGCTGGCAGGGGCCTGCAATGATGGTCAAGGGGCGGTCATTGCCGATGTTGAGATCGGCGATTTGGATGTTTTTCATGGCTTAAGACGAAACCTGTTCCCGGAGAATGGATGCTGTGAGTGAACACAACAGGTAGATACCGGAAAAGATCAGGAATGCCAAAATCGTATTTTCGAACTTGCGCGGATAGGTGGGTTCCTGACTGGCCACCGGGGCGACGGCGGTGGTCAGATAGCGCACCTGACGGTTGGCCTCCATGCGGGTCGATTCCACTTGCTGCAAAGCCGATTGCAGCATCAGATCACGGGTTGCCAGATCGGCCTGGGCCATCTGAATTTGCACCCGGTGATTTGCAAGCGAGTTTTCGCCTTCCGAGGCATCGGTCATCCGGTCATTCAGTCGCGCAATGACATTCTTGAGCCGATTGATATCGGCCTCCACCCCGTCGACCTTGGCCCGATTGGGGCGGGTGTTGTCGTTCAGGGCGGCCAGTTCCAGTTCTTTTTGTTGCAGTTGGACTTCGAAGGTGTTGATTTGCGAGCGCAGGGAGAGAATGACGCCTTCAGGATCCAGAACCATCCCATCCTGCTGCAATTCCACCAACCGCCGCTGGGCATCGCGCCGCTTGGCCTCGGCCAGTTCAAGCGCGGCTTCGGATTCACTCACCTGATCCGTGCGCTTTTGTTCGGACAGCTGGTTTACCTCGTCCTGGGCATAGCTGATGAGGCGGCGGGAGAATTCGGCCGAGACCTCTGGGTCGGCGGCCGAGACTTCCATGCGCACCACGCCTTCGGTGGGATCATAGCCGATCTTCACGTTGCGCGAATAGGTCTTGTAGGCCTCTTCGTTGGTGGGATTGGGGTTGAGCCGCTGAATGGGGTCGATCCAATCCTGGGTAAAGTGGGACTTGAATCCCAGTTCCTGGTCCAGCCGCAGCATCGCGCCCTTGGATTGCAAATAGCCCTGAACCGCGATGGAATCCTGGCTGGTGGCAAATTGCGTCCCACTGAGCAAGCCGCTGACCGCGCCTGCACCATCCGCCTTGAGCACCAGGAACTCGGATTTGGTCGCATACATAGGGGTTGCAACCATATAGAAGAAATAGCCGGTGATCAGGGTTGGCAGCATGACAAAAAAGGCCAGCCGCCCAAACAGCAGTACCATCTTGCGGCGGCGTCGCGCGGCGATGTCGCGCTGGATTTCCTGAATTTCGCGGTTGCGTTTCTCGACCGGACTTAGTTCGGTGGAGGGCAGGCTGGTCTTTGCAACCGGCACGGTCTGCGGCAGTTGGACCCGATTGCCGGCTGCAGGAATATTGTCCGGCTGCGCCTTGTTCTGCGGTACCACCAGCTCGAGCATATTGGCGCGTTTGAACGGGTCGATGCCCTTTTCGCGCAACAAGCGGACGGCGTCAAAATCCGAGGTTGCAGGCAGGTTGTGCTTTTGCGCCACGCGGCGCGCCATCCTGAGCTGCCGACCAGTGAGCCCTTCGCGCCGGATCACCTCGATGTCGGTTTCCAGCCGGGTTTCACGTGCTGAGCTGACCTGTCCGGACAAGCTGGGCTCTGCCCCGGTGGACGTGGTGGCCGGTTGTCCCTGTGGCTCAGTCGGTGCGGAGACAGGCTGGGCAGGAACAGGCTGGGCAGAGACGGGCCGGGCCGAGGCGCTGGCGGCCGAGGCGCTGCTTTCGGCCTCAGGTGCGGCCACGGGTGCGGCAACGGCGCCGCTGTCTGGGCTGGCCGGGTTGCGGCGAATTCGGAACTTCCTAGCCTTGGGTTTGATAGTCATAGAGCTGCTTCGCTTCTTCCAAGGTTTCAAACAGGTGCAAATGCCCGTCCAGCAATACTGCGGCAGAGCGGGCGAATTTTTCCAACGTCTTGGCCTGATGCGAGACGATGATGATGGTGGTGGTTTGCAAGCGCTCCTGCAGGATTGCGCCGGCCTTCTTGTTGAATTCCATATCGGTGGTGGAGGGCATGCCTTCGTCAATCAGATAGATGTCGAAATCCAGCGCCAGCATCAACGAAAAGCTGAACCGCGCCCGCATGCCCGAGGAATATGTTCCGATCGGCTGGTCGAAATATTCGCCCAACCCACAAAGCCAGCGGCAATAGGCTTCGACGTAATCGGGGTCCAACCCGTAGAGGTTGGCGATATAGCGGCAATTGGCCAGAGCGGACAGGCGACTTATGACCCCACCCATGAAGCCAAGCGGAAAGGAAATCTTGGCACCGCGGCGAATTTCGCCTTCGTCCGGCTTTTCCAGCCCCGCCATCATGTTGATCAGCGTGGTCTTGCCGGTGCCGTTTGGGGCCAGGATGCCAAGAGATTTGCCGAGTTCAACCCGAAAGGACACCTGGTCCAGAATGACCTTGCGCTGCGTCCCGGTCCAGAAGGACTTGCTGACATTTTCAAACTCAAGCATCGCTTGTTCCGCTGTTGCCTGTGGCCCAATTGATTTGGGGCCGGTGGGGTCGGTGCCGGGTTGATCCAGGCTTTGATCTGCTGCTCCCTCGCGGGAAGCCTTTGGGTGTCGGGACTAAGGAATATCCCATGAATGTTAAGGGTATGGGCTTTGATTTGGGCTTTATTATGTCGAATTATGGCATAAAATCTCAATAGATCATTAACCATTTGAGGCTGGCCGCGGTCTCGATCCTGCTGGAAACTATCCTCGGGAACCGTTTTAACTGTATTTCGTTTGGAAACAATGGCTGTGATGGGGCCAACTATATTGGCTGGGCGCACATCGGTTGGTCTCAAGAAAGGGGGGACATGCAGGATCAGGGCATAGGAACGCAAATCCAGGCGTGCAGGCTGTGCGCGGATCGGTTCGCCGCCACCCAGAGCGCGCATGAACCCCGACCTGTTGTCTGGTTTCAACCCCAGGCGCGTATCCTGATAGCGGGGCAGGCACCGGGCCTGCGGGTGCACAACAGCGGCAAACCCTTTACGGACCCATCCGGGGATCGGCTGCGCGGCTGGCTTGGCCTGGAGGCGGCGCAGTTCTACGATCAGGATGTGGTGGCTATTGTGCCCATGGCCTTTTGTTTCCCGGGCTATGACGCCACGAAGTCAGATCTGCCGCCGCCGCCGATCTGCGCGCGGACCTGGCACGCTGCTGTAATGCAGGCGCTGCCTGATATCGAACTTACAGTACTGGTTGGCGGTTATGCGCAAAGCTTTCATTTGGGGCGCAAGGCTCCGATGACCGACGTGGTTAAGGCCTGGCGGGACCATGCGCCGCGGCTGTTTCCCTTGCCTCATCCGTCTTGGCGCAATACCGGGTGGTTGAAACGGAATCCCTGGTTCGAAGCAGAGCTGTTGCCAGTGCTGCGGGGGCGGGTAAAGGAGCTGACGTGATGAGCGAGACAATCCCAGAGGATGGGCGGGAGCTGGACGGGGCACCACAAGCAGACGCCGCGTCGTCACCGACCGTGTTGGATCAGGCCCATGCTTTGATGCAGGCCGCGCCCCAGGATGATGCTTTGCGGCTGCGCTTTTATGAACGTTTGGCAGATAGCGAGCTGTTCCTGATGCTGAGCCGTGAGGCCGAAGGGGACCGCATCGCACCGGAACTGTTTGAGACGCCGGAGGGCCGTTTTGTGCTGGCCTTCGACCGTGAGGACCGTCTGGCACAATTTGCCGGTCGTGCGGTGCCCTATGCCGGCTTGGCCGGGCGAGGTATCGTTGAGATGCTGGCCGGGCAGGGGATCGGGATGGGCATCAACCTCGAGGTTGCCAGTTCCTCGACCCTGCTGGCCTCCGAGGCGGTGGACTGGCTGCAGGCGACCCTGCAGAACGGACCTGATCAGGTGGAGGCGGCCATCGAGGAAATATTGCCGCCCACCGGCCTGCCGGAGGTGTTGTTGACGGCGCTTGATGCCAAGCTGGCAACCGCAGGCGGGCTGGCGGGTTCGGCCTATCTGGTGGGGCTGCGCTATCAGGGCGGAGGTCAGGGGCATCTGTTGGGCTTTGTTGCGGCCCAGCCAGAGGCCGAAGCTGCACTGGCGCGGGCGGTGAATGAGGCCCTGACCTTTTCGGGCATCGAGGCCGGCGCGCTGGATGTCGGCTTTTTTGCGGCTTCGGATCAGATGGCTGCAGCCCTGGCGCGCGTTGGTCTGCGGTTCGATCTGCCGCAACCGGAGATGCCAAAGCTGTATCAACCCAAGATCCCGGGGGGGGACCCGGACGCGCCGCCGATCTTGAAGTAGCCCTGTGGAGATGGCTGAAGGGGGGGGCTCCCGCCCGTCTCGGAGCAATCAAAGATTGATCCTCCCCCGTTGGGCCGGGCGCCGCGCTGGGCGCGGCGCGGGGACTGGCTGCGGTGTGCTCCGCAAACGCCAGAGATGCCTTGTTGTGTTTTCCGCCGCCGGTTGCCAGATGGTGTTTCGCGGGTGGTGCCGGGCTGCGGGCTCGAGATCGACTCTCAGATGCCGATGAAACGGGCCATATGCCGGACTGGGCTGCTGTGCGCCTGCACGGACCAGGGCTTTTTGGCCTGTCTTCACGGCACTTGAATGGCTAGGTCTCGTTCACAATTGGCGTCATAGCGCAACAGGGAGAGATCAGAATGGGTATGTTGGTTGATGGGGTTTGGGACGATCGGGCCGACCAATCGATGGTTTCGGGAACCTATCGCCGGGAAATGAGCGCTCTTGCAACCCGTGTTGATGGGCCGGGGCTGAAACAATTGATCTGCGAAACCAATCGGGTCTGTCTTATTGCCTCGGCGAGCTGCCCCTGGTCTCATGCAGCAGTCATTGCACTGGTTCTTGCTGGGTTGAAGGATGCCATCAGCATTCAGTGGGCGGGGGGGGGCGCGCGTCGAAGGCTATGGCCTGTTGCCCGGCGGCCCACTTCCAAACCGGTCTGAAGTTCAGCATCTGCACCAATTCTACACGGCGACTGTTGCGGCTTATACCGGGCGCGCCACCGTGCCTGTTTTGTGGGACACAATAACCCAAAAGATCCTGTCGAACTCCTCTGCGGATATTCTCACGATTTTTGATGATGTGAGTACGGCCGTCTGCCTGCGCCCGGCGGAGCGGCTGGAGGAGGTCGAAGCCCTGACACGGCGGATATTTGACGGGCTTTCCAATGCGGTCTATCGCGCCGGCAAGTCGCAACGACAGGAAGAATATGATGAGGCCGTAGAGACTGTTTTCACCACCATGGATGAATTGGAGCAGCGGCTGACGGGCCAGATGTTTCTGTTTGGACCGACGCTCACGCAGGCTGACATCAGGCTATTTGCAACCCTTGTGAGGTTTGACACCGTTTATGCAACGCATTTTCGCTGTTCGCGAAAACGTCTGGTCGATTATCCGCTGCTTTGGCGGTTTACCCGGCGCATCTACCAAATGCCCGGCATCAAGGAGACCGTTGATTTCGATCAGATCCGATTTGGCTATTATGTCAATGACGGCAGTCACAACCCTCATGGAATTGTCGCTCAGCAGCCCTGTATCGACTGGGAGAGCCGGGAAGGGCTCTAATGCCGCAGCGATCTGCAGTACGGCAGCGTAAGACACCAGGTCTATAACACTGGGCGTGAATTAGACTTGAAAAGGGCGCTGGATGCGCCGCAGTTTTTCTGGCGAGTCCCAAAGATCGGCTGTCAGGCATAAATGGGGGCTGTGATCGGATTCGGGGTGCTCTCCCGCTGCATAACTGGCACATATCGCGGGCGATTATTGGCACGGCATTTGAGTTCTGCGGTGCCGCACTGCGCCAAGGCGCAGTGCCTGGCCCAAGGCCATTGGCGCGTTTCGGCTATGCCGAAACGCGCCTGGGCGCGGGAGCCTTTGGCCTGTCTGGCTTCAACTGGTCTCTTCAGCGGGTTCCAGTTTGTCCTGGGTGTGGGTTTCGAAATCACCGGCATCGTGACGTTCGCGCAGTTGGGTCTCCAAGGCACCGAAGGCCCGGTTCACCATGCGCCCGCGGCTGACGGCGGGGCGGGCATCAATCTCCTTTGCCCAACGCAGCACATGTTCGTAGCTCTCCACATCAAGGAATTCAGCTGCCTCATAAAGCCGTCCCAGCACCAGCTGGCCATACCAGGGCCAGATTGCGATATCGGCAATGCTGTACTCCTCTCCGGCGATATAGCGGTTCTCGGCCAACTGCCGGTCCAGAACATCCAGCTGCCGTTTGGCCTCCATGGCGAACCGGTCGATGGGGTATTGCCATTTTTCCGGGGCATAGGCGTAGAAATGGCCAAAGCCGCCGCCCAGATAGGGGGCGCTGCCCATCTGCCAGAACAGCCAGTTCATCACCTCGGTACGCGCTGAGCCCTCTGAGGGTAGGAATTCCCCAAATTTCTCGGCCAGATGCATCAGAATGGAGCCGGATTCAAACACCCGCTGCGGCGTCTCGCCGCTGCGGTCATGTAAGGCCGGGATCTTTGAGTTGGGGTTGATGGCGACAAAATCAGAGCCGAACTGTTCCCCCTCACCGATATTGATCAGCCAAGCGTCATATTCGGCCCCGCTGTGACCCTTGGCCAGCAGCTCTTCCAGCATCACGGTGACCTTGACGCCATTGGGCGTGGCCAGAGAATATAGCTGAAACGGGTGTTTGCCGACCGGCAGTTCCTTGTCGTGGGTGGCCCCGGAGATGGGGCGGTTGATTGAGGCGAACCGGCCGCCACTTTCCTGTTCCCAGGTCCAGACTTTTGGCGGGATGTAGTTTTTGTCGCTCATGTGAGGGCCCTGTCTATTGTAGGTCGCATGCGAGCGGTAGGCGGGGGCCTGACCGCGGTGGAATGACACAGATAATGTCCTTGCGGAAAATTCCAATGACTGGAAGGTCTGTGGTGATCAAATTTTTGCGTTATCACGTAGAACGCCGGGTCAAACACAGTGGCGTGAGCCCCGTTTCACTGTGGCGTCGAGTTGAATAGTCTCTCTCTCAGAAGATGCAGACTGCCAATGAGGGACAGTTTGGTTTTGCGCGGATTGCCGTGCCTCATAAGATCGAAGAGAGAGACAAGATATGAAGCGTTTTGAATTTGCTGCCCTTGCGGCCCTCAGTTTAGGCCTGCCCGCCTTTGCCGGAGAGCAATTTGTTGATCAGACCGGCTATGCGGTGTCTGGTTATGATGTGGTGGCCTATCGCGGGTTGCAGCAGGCGCCCGTCGGACAGGCACAGCCTGAAGGCGTGCCCGGAAATGCGGCCATCACCACCGAGTATAACGGGGCCACCTTTGCCTTTGCGACAGAGGAAAACCGCACCACTTTCCTCCAGGATCCTGACTATTACGCACCGCAATATGATGGTCACTGCGCTTATGGCGTCTCCAAAGGCGGCAAGGTCCCTGGTAACCCAAATCTGTGGCGCATTGTCGACGACAGGCTCTATCTCAATATCACCAAAAACGTTGTTGGTTTCTGGGAAGAAGATATTCCTGGAAATATCAATCTGGCCGAGGGCAACTGGCCTGGTATCGAAGAAAAAATGGCATCAACCAACCCAATTCCCAACTACACGTCGACGGCGCCTGTGCAGCCCTAATTCATTAATTTCAAAGTGAAAGAGATGATCTGGCTCTCGCGCTTGCGGGGGCCATTTTTCTTGGAGCCGCCTTGGAAGATATCTCCTTATTGCTACCGTAAAGTGTTCGCAAAGACATCGAGAAACTAGCGGAAAATATATTTAACACTTTTGGATTATTGTTTCCAGATTATTGGATTTCCCCTGCTTGGAGGATGTAAAACATATGGAAAATGTAGCTAGTACAGTCTCAAAATTTGCTCTTGCTGATAAAGAGCATAAACACCTTGTAGAAGCCGGGGCTCTCGTTGTCCCACACCTCGATACTGTTCTCGATGAGTTCTACGCCTTTGCTGAGGCCGACGATGAGGCCGCAAAATTCTTTGCCAGCAAGGAGGTACTCAGTCATGCCCGATCCGCACAGAAACGGCATTGGGAAATGCTGCTGAGCGGGACGTTTTCAGATGATTATTTCAAATCTGCAGAGACCATTGGTCAAGTCCATTTCCGAATTCAGCTGCCGTTTGATCTATATCTTGCTGGTTATGCACGGGCGACCTCCAATATTCAAAAGGTTCTGGGGCGACAATTCGGCACCACGGTTTCCCCCCGGGCGCGGCGTCGTCTTTATGAGTTTTTCGGTGCGCTAAATCGGGTTTTTGCATTGGATACTTTTTATGTGATCGAGGCTTATTTTGCGGCCCAGAGCCAGGAACAGGAAATTGCGTTTGATCACATTACCAAAGGGATTGAACGGGTTGGGGCACGAGATCTGACCACTCTTATTCCGGGCCCCGAAGAGAGCGATTATCCGCAGCGTTACGATCAGGTACGCTGTACCTTGAATGAATTGATGACCAATCTCTCCCAAACCCTCGGAACGATACAAACCTCAACCAGCACCTTGCAAAGCTCTGCAGTCTCTATTGCTGATTCCGCCCAGGAATTGTCCCATAGAACGGAGACCCAGGCCGCAACTCTGGAGCAGACCGCTGCAGCGGTCGAGGAGATCACCTCCAGCATGCGCTCCTCGTCAGAGGCAACCGCGGAAACCAGCGAAGTCTCTTCCAAAGCACAGAAGTTCGCCGAGAACGGAAATGCGGTGGTGTCCTCAGCCGTTGATAAGATGCAGGAAATTGCGGAGTCCTCTCACAAGATGTCGCAGATCATTGGCGTGATCGACGACATCTCTTTCCAGACCAATCTTTTGGCGCTGAACGCCGGCGTGGAGGCCGCGCGGGCTGGCGAGGCCGGTCGCGGTTTTGCGGTGGTGGCCTCCGAAGTGCGCGCCTTGGCGCAGCGGGCGGCGACCTCGGCCAGTGAAATCAAGGATCTGATTTCTGTGAGCGTTGGTCACGTCGAAGACGGGGTGCAATTGGTCAACCAGGCCGGTGAAGCACTGGATCAGATCGTTGAAGACGTAAAGCGTGTCACCGATCTGTCGACGGATGTGTCCTCCTCGGCAAAAGAGCAATTCACTGGCCTGAGCGAAATCAACACCGGAGTGTCGCAGCTGGATGGCGTCACCCAGCAGAACGCGGCCATGGTCGAGGAGGCCTCAGCCGCTGCCCGCACCATGCAGGGCGATGCGGAGGAGCTGGCTGCATTGGTCAGCAGTTTCAAGGTCAGCTCCAAGGCATATTTGGCAGTTGAGACTGCAGTTCAGGGCGCGCCCCGACGTCTTGCCGGGTGACGTGGAACCATAAAGCCAAGGGCAGCGGCAGGGCGGGACGGTCGTCGGCGCTCAACGCTTGGGCTCAATGCCGCCGCTCAAAGTCGCGCTTGCGCCGCATAACACAAAAGCCCCGATCCAGAGGAACGGGGCTTTTGTGTTTTATCATCGGTTCAGGGTGGGCCTAGCGTTTGCGGTCGCGGCGCGCGCTCATTGGCTGAAAGGCCACCCCGACATGCGCTTCGCAATAGGGCTTGCCCTGCTGAACTGGCAGGCCGCAAAACCAGAAGTCCTCTGTTGCGGGATCGCCGACAGGCCATTTGCAGGTGCGTTCGGTCAATTCCATCAGCGACAGCTTTTTGGCCTTCTTTTCGATCTCATTGACCTTGGCCAATGCTTCGGGGCTGATTTCATTGGCCGAGGGCTGCGGCGGCAGCGGTTGACCTGCGGGAATGATCTGCTTGCGGATCGGCACAATCGGTTTTGCCTCGGAGGTCGAGGCCGCTGCGGGAGGCGGCGTGACCGGGCGTGCGGGCTCCGTCTTGGGCTGCGGCTTCGGCTTGGGCGCCGGTTTGGCTGCCGCTGCGGGCTTTTCCTTGGGTTCTGCGGCGGCCTTGGCCCCGGTGGTGGCGCGGTTGGACAGGCCGAGGCGATGCACCTTACCAATCACCGCGTTGCGGGTCACCCCACCCAGTTCCTTTGCGATCTGGCTGGCCGACTGACCTTCGCCCCACATCTTTTTGAGCAATTCGACGCGCTCGTCTGTCCAAGACATATGTTGCCTTTCCAAGCTAATAGCGGCCCCAGAATCCTGCGGCCGCCATCGAGTTCCGTATTCAGCCCCTATCTTAATCACTGAAGCGCGAGTTACAAGAGACCTTGCGCCTGTGAACCCAGCGGCTATGCAGTGAAACCACAACAAATGCGGGGAAAACATGCCAGATTTTCATGCGGGCTATCAGAGTGCCCTTGGCGCGCGTCGCTTTGGACGGGTGAACTGGCTGGGGTTGCAGACCCTCGCGGGTCGCGAAATCACCCGGTTTCTGGTGGTCTGGACCCAAACATTGCTGGCCCCTTTGGTGACTGCAGCCCTGTTTCTGATGATCTTCAACCTGGCCATAGGCCCGCAGCGTGGGGACGTGATGGGGGTGCCTTTCCTGCATTTCCTGGCCCCAGGCATCATGATGATGACGGTCATTCAGAATGCCTTTGCCAATGCCTCTTCTTCGATTGTGATTTCCAAGGTGCAGGGCAATATCGTTGACACGCTGATGCCGCCGCTCTCCGGGCTTGAGATCCTGCTGGGCTATCTGGCCGGGGCGGTGGTGCGCGGGGTACTGGTGGCCTGTGGCATCGCCCTGGGCCTGGCGATCTTTTTGCAGATCATACCGCAGCACCCGCTGGTGGCGCTGGGCTTTGTGGTGCTGGGTGGGGTGCTGCTGGGCGGGCTGGGCGTCGTCGCCGGAGTCTTTGCTGAGAAATTCGACCAGATGGCGGCGATCACCAATTTCATCGTGACGCCCTTGGCTTTTCTGTCTGGCACCTTCTATTCGGTCGAGGCCTTGCCGCCGTTCTTGCGCCTGCTGTCGCAGCTCAACCCGGTGTTCTATCTGATCGACGGGCTGCGCTATGGCATGATTGGCACCTCGGACGGCAGTCCACTGACTGGCCTGTTGATCTGCGCGGCGGCAAGCTTTGGCGTGTGCCTTTCGGCCTGGGCGATGCTGCGCAGTGGCTACCGGCTCAAGGCCTGATTGGACGGCAGGCTTGCTGCTCTAGTGGGCGGCGTAGCTACCAGAGGGGGGCGCCTGTTCTGGCTCTTGAGGATCACCATAGGCCAAAGGAAGATCCTGGGCGCTTTGCGCTGGTGTCCGCAGGCGCGGTCGTCCCAGACGGGGATGCAGGGTGCTGGCGAGACCTGCTGCTGCAACCATCGCCAGCCCGCCCACCGCAAAGATACCAGCAACGGGCGAGACCAGCAGCACCAGCCAGGCCACCCCCGGCGTGAGGATGCCGGAAACATCCCGGTAACTGGAATAAACCGCCGACATTTCGGTGCGCTCTGAGGGTTTCACGGCCATCAAGAAGGGCAGGCCCGCGCAGATATCCAGCTCGATCAGGGCGATGGAGCCCAGAACCAGCAATCCAACTGCAAGGGCAGGCCAACTGGCGCTGGCATAGGCCAGGGCAAAGCAGAGAGCCACGGTTGCAAAACCGGTCTGTACTGCAAAGCGGATGGAATGACGCTGGATCCAGATCTGCAGCAGCGGCGCACCAAAAAGCGCGGCATTGGTACAAGACAGCAGGACCCCGCCCAGTTCCTTGCTCAGGCCCTGTTCGATGGCAAAGATCGGCAGATAGACCACGTAGATCCACCAGCCACAGGAACGGATCACAGCAAACAGCCAACCGGCGATCAGGCGGGGCTGCGCCAAAAAACGTGGCAGATAGGCCAGCGGGTTGGTCGCAGGCCGCTGCGCCTTGGTGATCTGTTTGCCATTGCCCATGCGCATGCGCCAGAACACCACCAACATCGCAAGGGCTGCAAGGGCCGAGATGACAAAGGGGGCAGGTTCCCAGAGGCGCATCAACATTACCCCGACGAGGGGACCGGCGGTCCACCCGAGCGCAGAATAGAACATCCGCGAAGTTTCGCAGCGCCCCAACTCGACCCGGGCAATGTAGTCCAGCACATAGGCGTTGAAGCAAATGAAGGTGACAACCGACCCAATGGTGTTGAGGGCCAGCGCCATGAGTATACCCAATGACCCGCCCCAGATTGCAGATACCGCCGAGAGAATGAACATCACGGCGCCGCCACTATAGGCCCAACGGCGCGGGATAAAGCGGATCAGGCCGGGCAGCATCATGCCGACAATCAGAGAAATCACTCCGACAGAGAAATAGCTGGCAGAGACCATCCCCGCATCGCCCAGGCTGCGATAGAGCACCAGCGGAAAGACCGAGATCAAAATGCCGCGGACGATGGCCTCCAGCCCCGCCAGAATGCCAAAATCGCGAATGCTGGGGGCAGGGGAGTGGCGCAGCCACTCTGGTATACGTCTTTCGTGCATCGCCGCGCTCCTGACAGGGTGTTTCTGTCAGGATGCTTGCAAAGATATCTGTGAAATGCCCGTTTTCGACATCTGCGTCGCCCCGGGTGATTTGCAGAAAACTATTTTTGGACCAGAGGTTTGTGGCGTGTTTCGCGCCAGGCCAGGACCGCGGCGCTGGAGAGGATGACACAGGCGCCAGTGAGGGTCACGTAGTCCGGTACTGCGCCAAAGCCGAGGAAATCATAAAGCGTGGCAAAGATCAGCGTGGCATAGCTGAAAGGCGCCACAAAAGAGGCATCAGCCCGCGCCATACCATTGACAAAACAGGCCTGAGCGCAGGCCATCAGCACGCCAAGCGAGACCAGAGCCCCCCATTGCAACAGGCTTGGCATCTGCCAGACCGGCAGAACCGCCATGCTGGCAATCACCATGCCCAGGGCATTGTTGAACCACAGAACCTGAAGGGGGCGTTCGCGCCCGGCCAGTTTCTTGATGAAGATCAGCTCCAACCCGATGATGGCTGCCGCGCTCAGCGCCAACAGGGCTGCGGGCTGAAAACTGGCAGGTGTCGGCCGCAGCAGGATCATCGCCCCCAGCAGCGCAACTGCGGCCGCGCCCCAGCGCCAGCGCCCAACCTGTTCTCCCAGCAGCGGGATCGCCAGCAACATGGCAAAAACCGGGTTCAAAAAGGTGATGGCAGTGGCATCCGCCAGCGGGATATGCGCCACCGAAGCAAACATCAAAGTGATGCCCAGCCAGCCGCAGCTGGTCCGCCCCAGATGCAGCCGCCACTGCGGGCGCTGCAATTTGAACTGCAGCGTCACCACCGCCGTGGAGATGACCACAAAGGCAAACAGAAACCGTCCCTGGCTGATCTGCATCGGGTGCAGTGGCGGGCCCAGAGCCTCGGTGCCCAGGGCCTTGGCCAAAAGGGAGGTGGCTGCCAGAAAGATCGAAGCAATGATGATCAGAGCGGCGGCCAACGGCGGGTTTTGCAGGGTGGATATACGCATGTGGTCACTGCTGCGGTGTTTGCGATCCGTTTACAAGAGCTATCGTTTCCTTTGGACCGCTCCGGGGATTTTGATCGCCTCGCAAAATGATGTCCCGGCATTATCAAAAGGGCTTTCTTTTTGCAAAAACCTCCGATATGGAACCAAACCATGATCAAAGCCTCGCATATCACCTTGCTTCGACGCCGACGCCCTTTGGCGTAATTCGGCCGTTTGATCTGTTGCCCGCCCTACCTGTGGCGCATGGGCACAAAACCAATCTCTCAATATTGACCCTCAGGCCCGGCTCATGCACTGCTTTGGCCTCAACGTTTGAAAAAGGATGATCCGATGATCGCGTCCGTACTGCCCACCTACAATCGTGCTCCGCTGGAGTTCGTAAAAGGCGAAGGTTCCTGGCTGTTTGAGGCGGACGGGCGCCGATTCCTGGATCTGGGCTCCGGCATTGCGGTGAACGCCCTGGGCCACGCCCATCCCAAACTGGTCGAGGTACTGAGCACCCAGGCGCAGAACCTCTGGCATGTCTCCAACCTCTACAAGATCCCGCAGCAGGAAAAACTGGCGGATCTTCTGGTGGACCATAGCTTTGCCGACACCGTATTTTTCACCAATTCCGGCACCGAAGCCTGCGAGCTGGCGGTCAAGATGGCGCGCAAATACTTCTATGAGAAGGGCCAGCCGGAGCGGGTGGAGATCCTCACCTTTGATGGCTCCTTCCATGGCCGTTCTTCGGCGGGCATTGCCGCAGCGGGCACCAAAAAGATGGTCAAGGGTTTTGGGCCGCTGCTGCCGGGTTTTGTGCATCTCACATTTGGGGATCTTGATGGGGTCACCAATGCCATCAGTGATCAGACCGCGGCCATCCTGATCGAGCCGGTGCAGGGGGAGGGCGGCATTCGCCCGGTGCCGGATGCAGAGCTGAAGGCGCTGCGCCAGATCTGCGACGAGGCCGGGATTCTGTTGATCCTCGACGAGGTGCAATGCGGCGTCGGACGTACCGGCAAGCTCTTTGCCCATGAATGGGCAGGGATCACCCCGGACATCATGATGGTGGCCAAGGGCATCGGCGGTGGCTTTCCCCTGGGCGCAGTTCTGGCCACGGAACAGGCCGCCTCCGGCATGACGGCTGGCACCCACGGGTCAACCTATGGCGGCAATCCGCTGGGCTGCGCCGTCGGCTGCGCCGTGGTCGAAGAGGTCATGGCCCCTGGCTTCCTGGAGGATGTGAACCGCAAGGCGGGTCTGCTGCGGCAAAGGCTCGAAGGGTTGATTGCAGATCACCCAGAAGTCTTTGAAGAGGTTCGCGGCTCAGGTCTGATGCTGGGCCTCAAATGCAAGGCTGCCAATGGCGATGTTGTTGCGGCGGGCTATGACAACCTGGTCATCACCGTGCCGGCCGCTGACAATGTCATCCGCCTGCTGCCGCCTCTCACCCTCAGCGAGGAGGACATCGCCGAAGCCCTCGTTCGCCTCGAAAAAACCGCCACCCAAATTGAAGCGGCCTGAGTTTCATTTGGCCTGAAATATCCTCGGGGGTCCGGGGGCAGACTGCCCCCGTCTTTCGACCTATATATAAGCGATACCGACATGAACCACTTTCTTGATATTCACAAAACCGACCCGGCAGCGCTGCATGGGATCATCGATCAAGCCAAAGAGATGAAACAGGCCCGCCAAGGCCGCCCCAAGGGGATGACGGATGACAGCCAGCCTTTGGCGGGCCAGATGGTGGCGCTGATCTTTGAAAAACCCTCGACCCGCACGCGCATCTCCTTTGACGTTGGCGTGCGCCAGATGGGCGGCCAAAGCATGGTGCTTTCGGGCAAGGACATGCAACTGGGTCACGGAGAGACCATCGCCGATACCGCGCGGGTGATCTCGCGCTATGTCGACCTGATCATGATCCGGACCTTTGACGAGACCGTGCTGACGGAAATGGCGGAATATGCCTCGGTTCCGGTGATCAACGGGCTCACCGATCGCACTCACCCCTGCCAGATCATGGCTGATATCCAGACCTACGAAGAGCATCGCGGCTCGATCAAGGGCAAAAAGGTGGTCTGGGCCGGAGACGGCAACAATGTCTGTGCCTCTTTCCTGCATGCGGCAGCGCAATTTGGCTTTGATCTCACCTTTACCGGACCAGCGCAGCTGGACCCGGAGGATGAGTTCGTCGGGCTGGCGCGCAAGGCCGGCTCCAAGGTGGTGATTGAGCGCGACGCCTACAAAGCCGTCGAAGGCGCCGATCTCGTTGTGGCCGATACCTGGGTTTCGATGCATGACAGCCAATCCTCCAAGGAACGTCGCCACAACATGCTGCGGCCCTATCAGGTCAATGAGGACCTGATGTCCCATGCCAAACCGGATGCCCTGTTCATGCATTGCCTGCCGGCGCACCGCGAAGAAGAGGTCACCTCTGCGGTGATGGATGGGCCGCAGTCGGTGATCTTTGACGAGGCCGAAAACCGCCTGCATGCGCAAAAGGCCATCATGCGCTGGTGCCTGGGGGTCTGATCCTGGACCTCAACCCAGGACCTCAATCCAGGCATTCGACCTGCGGCTCTGCCTCAGATCTTCCGCCTGTCGGGATGATGATAACGCGGGGTCAACCGCGGGTGCACTGTCTGGCCCTCTGGCCAAGACCCGAAACTTCTGCAACCCTCGCGCCAAGGCATTTTGGCGCGAGGGTTTTTTAGTGGATCGTCAGAGGGACAGCAGGATGGATCAGAACCGGGCACTTTTGATTGTTGATATGCAGATGGAGATGGCCAATGTGACGGAGGCGGGCCGCCCCAGAGCCAATCCGGATGCGGAAGAAAACATAGCCGCATTGCTGGCCGCCTACCGCGATGCGGGGCTGCCGGTGGTGCATGTGCTGCATGATGATCCGCGCGCGGACAGCAAATTCCGCCGTGATCTGCCCTCGGGACAACCGATGCCCTGCGCCGAACCCCTGGCAGGGGAGAAGATCTTCTGGAAAACGGGCTCTTCAGGGTTTGTCGGCACCGGCCTGGCTGCGCATTTGCAAGCCAAGGGCATAACCGACCTGGTCATCGTGGGGGGCGTGGCCGCGTTCTGCGTCAATTCCACCGCAAGATCGGCGGCCAATCTCGGCTTTCATATCGAAGTGGTGGAAGATGCGCTCATCGCCTTTGCTATGCCCGCGCGAAACGGTGGAGATCTCGATGCAGAGGTGGTGTTGGAGGTGACGCTTTCGGCACTTCAGGCTGGCTTTGGCGTGGTGCTGACGACCTCGGCCGTGCTGGACCGGTTTGCTGTGCCCGCATGAGCACGGCTGGGTTTGCACTCGGGCAGCGGTCTGGTCATGGTCCCAGGCCGCCGCATGTGGTCATCGCCGGGGCCGGGGCCATTGGCTGTTTTTGCGGCGGGCTTTGGGCGGCTGCGGGTTTTCCGGTCACCTTGCTGGGACGCAAACGGGTGCTGGAGCCAATCGCCGGCAAGGGGCTCGAGATCACGGATTTTTCAGGGCTGAGCAAGGCGCTGCCTGCGCGTCAGTTGCGCTGCAGCGAGGACCCGTCGGTGCTGTCCTCTGCGGATCTGGTGGTGGTTGCGGTGAAATCAAGCGCCACGGCGGAAATGGGACAGTTGATTGCGCAATATGCGCCACCCATGGCCACGGTGTTCAGCTTTCAGAACGGTCTGGCCAATGCCAGCATGTTGCAGCAAATGTTGCCGGGACGCGATGTGCGGGCTGCGGTGGTGCCCTTTAACGTGGTGCCCACGCAGCTGCAGGCCGCAGTTCAAGGGGCGGGTGCAGCGGCGTCTGACAGCCGCGAACCACAGCGTCCCGGGGTGCACCGGGCCTCGTCGGGCAATATCGTGATTGCAGAGGGGCCGGGACATTGGGCCCGCCGCCTGTCAGTTCCGGATCTAGCCCTGGAGGAAAGCGACAATATTGCCGGGGTGCAATGGGGCAAGCTGCTGATCAATCTCAACAACGCGCTGAATGCCTTGTCCGGGCTGACGCTGGTCGATCAATTGCAGAACCGCAGGTGGCGACGGCTGATGGCGGACCAGATGGCAGAGGCGCTGCGGGTGATGCAGGCGGCGGGGATCGAACCGGTCTCGACCACGCCGCTGCCCGCCTGGCTGAGTCCGCATATTCTGCGCCTGCCGACCTGGGCCTTTACCAGGATCGCGGCGCAGATGCTGACCATTGACCCCAAGGCGCGCAGCTCAATGGCGCAGGATCTGATCTTGGGGCGGGTCACCGAAGTGGAGGCCCTGCAAGGGGAGATTCAGAGACTTGGGCTGACCCATGGTATTGCCACCCCGATCTGCGATGTGGTGATACAACTGATCCGGCAGGCAGAGATGAAAAAGGCCGGGCTCCCAAGAGTGGAGCCCGGCCAGATCTAGAGCGCTGTGTTGCTAAAGGCAGGTTACTGCGTGAGTGCCGCCAGCAACAGGTAGATGCAGCCGGACAGCAGGGCTGCAGCGGGGACGGTGATCACCCAGGCAGCCGCAATGGTCATGAAGTGGCTGCGGCGCACCAGCTTGCGTCGGCGGCGCTCTTCCGGGGCGATGCGCTGTTCGGCGGGCCGCTCGCCGGCGGATTGGCGCAACCGGCGCTCATGATGCCATTCGCGGAAGAAACCAACCCCAAAGACCGCACCGACGGCAATATGGGTGGAGGAGACCGGTAGGCCCAGCCAACTGGCCACAATCACTGTGATCGCTGCCGAGAGAGACACGCAATAGGCCCGCATCGGGTTCAGCTTGGTGATCTGGCTGCCG
Organism: Roseobacter sp.; assembly: GCA_015665415.1. GTDB lineage: Bacteria > Pseudomonadota > Alphaproteobacteria > Rhodobacterales > Rhodobacteraceae > Pseudophaeobacter. The sequence continues at coordinate 316,591 of JADFAE010000010.1, read as the reverse complement.
ACCATGCGGATCAGCTTGGGACCAAAGAGGAACAGGCCAAAGGAAATGCCAAAGGCCCCAATCACCATGACCCAGGTGGGGATCGCCACTTTGGAAGCAAAATCGCCAAACTCGCTGGCGTGTACAATGGCTGCCAGCGGCCCAACCGCGTTGGCGACGTCATTGGCGCCATGGGCAAAGGAGAGCAGCGCCGCCGAGATCACCAGTGGAATGCGAAACAGGACCTTGAGGGACTTGTTGCGGTTCTCCATGCCTTCGGACTGGCGTTTGATCAGCGGTGCAGTGATGACATAGGCAAGGGCACCGATCATGGCACCGATCAGCAGGGCCGTTTGAAGATCGATCTTGATAATGCGTTTCAGCCCCTTCAGCGCCAGATAGGAGGCAAAGGCCCCCGCCATGATGCCTACAAGAACTGGGACCCAGCGTCGGGCTGCGGCGATCTTGTCATCCTGATAGATGATCTTTGCCTTGATCAGGGCCAGAAACAGCGCGGCGACGACGCCGCCCAGCACCGGTGAGATGACCCAGCTGGCCGCGATCTTGCTCATCGTGGCCCAGTTCACAGCGGCAAAACCTGCCGCAGCAATGCCGGCGCCCATGACACCGCCAACAACCGAGTGGGTGGTGGAGACCGGCGCGCCGATCCAGGTGGCCAGATTGACCCAGAGCGCCGAGGAAATCAGCGCTGCCATCATTGCCCAGATGAAGATCTCGGAGGTGGCAACCACCTGCGGGTCGATGATGCCTTTGGAGATGGTAGAGACCACATCCCCACCGGCCAGCAACGCGCCTGCGCTCTCAAAGAGGGCGGCGATGACGATGGCCCCGCCCATGGTCAGCGCGTTTGCGCCCACCGCAGGACCCATGTTGTTGGCCACATCATTGGCCCCGATGTTGATCGCCATATAGGCGCCAAAGGCAGCGGCGGCCACAACGATCAGATTGGTCTGGCTGCCGCCAAAGACCAGTGCGGCTCCTAACCCGGCCAGGGCGATGAAGACCAGTGCAATCCCTGGTGCGATCATTGGCCGTGCTACATATTGGGTGGCGGATTCAAGATGCGAAAACCGATGCAGGTCGCGGTCCAGCGTTTCGCGATGGTCGGCGTCATTGGGTGGGGTGCTCACGATAGTTGTCCCTTCGGCAGCAAAGATGGGGAGCCACTACCGTGCGCTGACCTGTCGAGGCAAGCAAAACTGTCACAAACCTATCCTGGGAGTGCTACAATTGGCGCAGGATGGCCTGTAACTCGGGCTCACGGACCAAATTCGAGGCCTCTTGTGAGGTGAACCACTTGCGCTTTCGTTGATGTGCCTCGGGGTATCGGTCTGAGAGTTCGACATCGTGCACAGTGTAGACAAAGGTCTCGACCGGTACCGGTAGGCCGGTCTTCAGTTCCTTATTGTAGCTAAATGCGCCAATCGGGTCGCCTTTGACGTGGCCTTTCTGGACCCCTGCCTCTTCCCAGGCTTCTTGCAGAGCGGATTCCGCTCCATTCTTTCCCTTGATGGGCCAGCCTTTGGGTAGGATCCAGCGACCTGTGCCGCGGCTCGTGACCATCAGGACTTCTTTCTGGTCAGAGGTGTTTCGATAGCAAAGCGCAGCGACCTGAACGCGCTTGGGGCGAAACAGAATAGGTTTGATCATGCCTTCCCAGGCTTGGGTCAGGATATTGTTCATCTTGGCTGCTCTTTTGTTGTTCTTGGCGAGGTCGCATCGCGCAGAAGTGCCAATAAAATAGGGGGGATGTGGATAAAGTGCAACCAGATTAGACCTTTTTGCCGGTGGCACGTTTGAAAATTTCTCCCCCTGGTTGTGTTTCACCTTCTGTTTTAGGCATTTGTCATTGGATTTATTGACTTTGCTCAGTGCGGCGGGGTGAGATGGGGCAGAATTTTGAGGGGGACACCTATGAAGACAGCTTTGATCACCGGGGCGGCGCGCGGCATAGGTCTTGCGACCGGAGGGGAGCTGAGTGCAGAGGGCTGGAGAGTGGTCTTGCTGGATCGCGATGGTGCCGAATTGGCCAAGGCGGCGAAAAACCTGCCTGAAGCCATGGCGATCGAGGCTGACGTGTCCGTGCCCGAAGATGTCGCGCGCGTGGTTGCTGAGGTGGAGGGGCAATTTGGACACCTGGACGGGTTGGTCAACAACGCAGGTGTGGCTGACTTCGGACCCATCCGCGAGACCAGCTTTGAGCGCTGGAGGCGGGTGATGGAGACCAATCTCGACGGACCATTCTTGATGACCCAAGGCTTTACCGACCTTCTGGCGGCTGATGGGGGAGGGGCGGTGGTCAATATCACCTCGATTTCCGGGTTGCGGGCCAGCACGCTGCGGGTGGCCTATGGAACGTCCAAGGCGGCGCTGGCGCAGCTGACCCTGCAGCAGGCTGTTGAGCTGGGGGAACTCGGGATCCGCGTCAATGCGGTGGCGCCGGGGCCGGTGGCCACCAAGCTGGCCATGGCGGTGCATAGCCCGGAGATCATCGCCGCCTATCACGATGCGCTGCCGCTCAATCGCTATGGCACAGAGGAAGAGATCGCCGCAGCCATCACATTTTTGCTGTCCGACAAGGCAAGCTTTGTCACTGGGCAGATCCTGGCCGCTGATGGCGGGTTTGAGGCGACCGGCATCGGCCTTCCCGCTCTGCGCGCATGACATGGGCCTATGCTTGGCTTCATTTGTTGCCCAATTGGAGCTGTTTGATGCGAGGCTCTGCCTCGCGCTCCGGGATACTTGCGGCCAAATGAAGATGGGTCCTGCTTTCATTTGGCCAAAAATATCCTGGGGGTGAGCGCTTTTGGCGCGAGGGGGCAAAGCCCCCTTGTTGATGCGAGTGGTCCTTGATCTCAGCGGCGTTTTTTTGCCCGCAGTGTTGGGTCTTCTTGGGTGGGGTCTTCGGGCCAGGGATGGCGCGGATATTGCGCCCGCATGTCCTTGCGCACATCGGCATAGGAGCCGGCCCAGAACCCTGGCAGATCCCGGGTGATCTGGATCGGGCGCTGCGCCGGGGAAAGCAGTGTCACCTTCAGGGCTACTCCGCCGATACTGGGGTGCTGGGTGACGCCAAAAAGCTCTTGCAGGCGGACCGAGATCTCCGGGGCCTCGCCGCCATAGGTGATCGGGATCTTGCGCCCCAGTGGCGTGGTGAAACTGCCCGGAGCTTCGCGGTCCAGAAGCTGGGTCTGGTCCCAGCTGAGCGCGCCGCGCAGGGCGGGCAACAGGTCGAATTGTTTCCAGGCGGCAGCGGTCTTGATCCCGCTCAGCATCGGCAACAGCCAATCCTCGAGCCGCTCCATCAAACCTTCGGGGGTGAAATCCGGTAGGTCATGCCCATCGGCGCGCAGCAGTTCGACCCGGGCGGCCATGCGGCCGGCAGCGCCGTCCAGTCGCAGCCCAAGGTCGCGCACACCCTCCAGCATAGCTTCGGCGACACGCTCTGCGGGCACATCTTTCCACAATCGGTCGTCCAGGGTGATGGCCCCAAGCCGTTCCTGTTGCCGGGCCTCGACACGGCGGTCTCGCTTGGACCAGTGGCAATGGTCCTGCCAGCTGATCTGATCTGCAAACAGCTCTCGTATCTCCGCAAGGGAGATGTGGGCGGCCATACGCACCCGGGCTTCGCGCGGGTTGCCGTCGGTGTCCAGGGCCACGATGAAGGGCAGGGCGGCCAGGGTATCGCCCGGCTCCATCACAACGCCTTTGCCGCCAGAGAGCACATAGCGTGGCGCATCGCCTTTGCGACGCTGGCCTATCCGGTCCGGGTAGGCGAGGGCTGCCATGGCGGCGGGCGACAGCTGGGCCTGGGGATTGTTGCGCTGCTTTTGCAGGCGACGGGTCTCGCTGCGAATGCGATCCAGCACCGGATAGGACAACTGATAGGGGCGTTTGCGCTGAAAGCCTTTGGGATCCTTCAGGGCCTCCAGCCGCAATCCCAGATCCGTCGGGGCACCGCGCAGGGGATCACGTTCCCCCAGCAGCGCCGCCAGTTCTGCGGCCTTGGGGCCGGCGCTGAGCAACATATGACCAAGCCGGGGATGCAGCGGCAGTTTGGCCAGGGCTTTGCCATGGGCAGTCATCTGGGTCTTGCTGTCCAGCGCACCAAGCATCTGTAGCAGTTTGCGCGCTTCGGCCATGGTGCCGCTGGGCGGGGGGGTGAGAAAGGCAAGATCGTCTTCTTGCGCCCCCCACAGAGCCAATTCCAAGGCCAGTCCGGTCAGATCCGCCGAGGCAACCTCGGGTGGGGGGAAGGCGGCCAGCGCGCCTTCTTCGCCCTTGGTCCAGAGGCGATAGCAGGTGCCGGGGGCGACGCGACCAGCCCGCCCTTGGCGCTGGGTGGCCTCGGCACGGGTGACTTTTTCGGTCACCAGTCGTGACATGCCAGAGCCGGGATCAAAACGGGCGCGGCGGGCTTGGCCCATGTCGACCACGACGCGGATGTCCTGAATGGTGAGCGAGGTCTCCGCGATGGAGGTCGCCAGCACCAGTTTGCGCCCGGATTGCGCCGGACGGATCGCTGTTTGCTGCTCTGCAAAGGGCAGCGCACCAAACAGCGGCTGAATGGTGCAATCTCCAGGCAGCCGGTTGCTGAGGTTTTGTGCGGCGCGGCGGATCTCTCCCTCGCCAGGCAGGAACACCAGGATGCCGCCGCCCAGCTTGGCACCTTTGGAGGTGTCGCGGCTGTCTTTTTCGGCCTGGACCACCAGATCGCAAAGCGCATCCACCCGCCGGGCCTTTGGGCCAAGGGGGCGTTCCAACCAGCGGGTTTCCACTGGAAAGCTGCGCCCCTCTGAGGTGATCAACGGCACCTGCATCAGGGCGGCCACTGGGGCGGCGTCCAGGGTGGCCGACATCGCCAGCAGGATCAGGTCGTCGCGCAAGGCACTCGCGACCTCGAGGCAGAAGGCCAGGCCCAGATCAGCATTGAGGGAGCGTTCGTGAAATTCGTCAAAGATCACAGCGCCCACGCCGGGCAGGTCGGGATCTGATTGCAGCATGCGGGTCAGAATGCCCTCGGTGACCACCTCGATGCGGGTCGATTTCGAGGTCTTGGCCTCGCCGCGAATGCGGTAGCCAACCGTTTGCCCGACCGGCTCTCCCAGGCTTTCGGCCATGCGCTCAGCTGCGGCGCGGGCTGCAAGGCGGCGGGGCTCGAGCATGACAATGCGCTGGCTGGTGAGACCGGCCTGTAGCATCGCCAACGGAACCTTGGTGGTCTTGCCGGCGCCGGGTGGGGCTTGCAGCACGGCGCGACTGGTCTCGCGCAGCGCCTGCAGCAGGGCAGGCAGTGCGTCATCAATCGGCAGGCGTGGCATTCTGGGCTGTGTCATGGTTTGCTTATCGCCAAAGCATGCCCCGGGGTCCAGAGCCAGAGAGCAGGTCTGCAAACGCCGGGAGAATTGGAGGGGATTTGGCGCGTCTTGCTGTCCCTGCGACGGCTTCGCACTGGACAAGCGGTGCAGGGCCGCGTCAATTGGGCGCAAATTTCTGAGACCTGTTCAAAATCTGGAGGCCGGGCATGAAGATCGCCGAGCTGAGTGACAAGATCCTGAAGGGCGACCGTCGTGCCCTGGCGCGCGCCATTACCCTGGTGGAAAGCGGCCGCAGCGATCATCGGGCCGAGGCCAGCGCGTTGTTGGACCGGCTGGCCAGCTCCGGGCGTCAGGCCCTGCGCATTGGGCTGTCGGGCACGCCGGGAGTGGGTAAATCCACCTTTATCGAGAGCTTCGGCATGATGCTGGTGGCGCAGGGGCTGCGGGTGGCGGTGCTGGCGGTGGACCCCAGCTCGGCCCGTTCTGGTGGGTCGATCCTGGGCGACAAGACGCGGATGGATCGTTTGAGCCGGGAGAAAGCTGCCTTTATCCGCCCCTCCCCGAGCCAGACCAATCTGGGCGGGGTGGCGCGGCGTTCACGCGAAGCGGTGGCGGTCTGCGAGGCGGCTGGCTTTGACGTGGTGCTGGTGGAAACAGTGGGTGTAGGGCAGTCGGAAACCGTGGTGGCCCAAATGTCGGATCTGTTTTTGCTGTTGCTGGCGCCCGCAGGCGGCGATGAGCTGCAGGGTGTGAAGCGCGGCATCATGGAGATGGCGGATATCATTCTGGTGAACAAGGCCGATGGTGATTTGAAATCCGCCGCCATGCGCACCTGTGCGGATTATTCCGGAGCGCTGCGCCTGCTGCGCAAACGGGTGCAGGATCCGCAGGGCTTTCCCAAGGCGCAGACCGTTTCGGCCCTGGAAGACGCGGGGCTGCTTGCGGCCTGGGAGGAGATGCAAACCCTGACCGCTTGGCGGCGGGATCAGGGCCATTGGGATCGTATGCGGGCAGAGCAGGCCCGCTATTGGTTTGGCGAGGAGGTGCGTCAGGCGCTGTTGTCGCGTCTCGAGACCCCTTGGGCGCAGTCGCGGATGACAGAGCTGTCGGATCAGGTGTCATCCGGTGTTGTCTCACCGGCGGCGGCGGCGCAGGATTTGCTGGCGGGGCTTGGTGTTTCGGGCTGATCCATCTGTCTGACTGTGCGTTCTGTAAAGAGGACTCGCCAAGAGGGCGGGAAGGGCCTATAGCGCTCTTGAAAATCACAGGTTGGAACGGGCTGAGCCATTTCAACGGGGGACTGCCACAAAACCCCGTCATATGGCTTGACCCTTGGGGCGATTCCTCCTAAATGCATCCAACCAGTTTTCGGGCGTCGCTATTGGCTGCGCCCTTTGAGATATGGCAGACGATTCGGGGGAATACCTCGGAGCTGCCCCAGATACGAAGGATGAACCTATGTCGCGCCGTTGCGAACTGACCGGAAAAGGCCCGATGACTGGCAACAATGTCAGCCACGCCAAAAACAGAACTCGTCGCCGGTTTCTGCCAAACCTGAACGACGTTACCCTGCAGTCCGAGACTCTGGGTCGTGGCGTCAAGCTGCGCATTTCTGCTGCTGCTCTGCGCACCGTTGATCACCGTGGTGGTCTGGACGCCTTCCTGGCAAAAGCCAAAGACGAAGAGCTGTCCACAGCTGCCCTGAAAGTGAAGAAAGAGATCGCCAAGGCGCAGTCCGCCGAAGCCTAAGCTTTTCTCTCTGAAGATTACCAAGCGCCGTGCATCCTCAGATGTGCGGCGTTTTGCCGTTATAGGCGTATTTCATTTACAACTTGCAGCGACGCCATGGCGAGGGCATATCCGGTGTCATGGCGCGACTCTTGCGAATATATCTGGTCTTGGCACTGGCTTTGGTTGTGACCCTTACGGGGCATGCGGCAGCCAGTATGAAGGGTGCGCGAGATGCGACCGGGCAGATGGTGATCTGCTCTGGCAGTGGGCCGGTGATTGTCTTTATCGATGATGAAGGTCAGCCGATCCAGCCCCCCCATTTTTGCCCCGACTGCGTGATGAACCTGCTTGATGCCGTGTCGGTGCCGGATGCGCTGGCGTTGCACAGCTATGGTGGGCAGGCCTTTGATCGCTTGTGGCCTGCCAGGCTGCAGGGGCATTGGACGGTGGTGCAGGCTTTGGCGCGGGCACCACCTGCACTGGGCTGACGTCCAGACCCACACCGAAATTCTACAGAAACCTGACCTAAGAGAGGAGACAGAGATGTCCCTGAAATCCGTATTGCTTGCGGCCGTTGCCGCCGTGTCCTTTGCTGGAGCAGCCACCGCCGAAGGGGCCAAGATCATGGTGCATGATCAATACGCCCGGGTGTCGACAAAGATGTCGACCAGCGGGGCCGCCTTCATGGAAATCATGAATATGGGCGCTGAGGCTGACCAGCTGATCGATGTGCGCTCTGATATTGCCAAACGTGTTGAATTGCACACGCATATGGAAACGGGTGATGGCGTGATGAAGATGATGCATGTCGAAGAGGGTTTTGCCATCCCGGCGAGCGGCAGCCACATGCTGCAGCGTGGGGGCGACCATGTGATGTTCATGGGGCTGAACCAGGAGTTGAAGCACGGGGACATGGTGCCGGTCACCCTGGTGTTCAAAAACGCCGGTGAAATCGCGATCGAGATCCCCGTTGATCTGGAGCGCAAGCCGGGTCAGGGCGGCCATATGACCCATTCGAACTGAGGGCAGCTATATCATCAAGAGAAGGGGGGGGCGCGGCGTCAGGCTGCTTTGCAGCCCTCCTTCGCGCCCAAAGCCCGCCCGTGTGGCGGGCTTTTCGCCACCCAGGATCAGCCGTGGCGCTCTGCCTCCTGGTTGCGAGCTGGATTGCCAACGAGGCAGCTCGCCAGGTTCAGCCCCCGAGGTCGAACTGCGGCCTTTGCCATTGCGCCGGGATCTCCTATCAAGGGGGGGCAAAGGGAGCCAAAGTCATATGCCTAGACGTATTCTGTTTGTTTGCCTCGGCAACATCTGTCGCTCCCCCGCAGCCGAAGCTGTGTTTCGCGGGCTCTGCCCTGAGGTCGAAACCGACAGTGCAGGGACGGCGGGCTATCATTGCGATGAGCCCCCCTATGGGGCGATGCAGGCAGCGCTGAACCGGCGCGGACTGGATGCCAGCGATCTGCGGGCGCGGCAGTTCGGTGTGGCGGATTTTGATCGCTTTGATCTGATCCTGGCGATGGACCACAGCAACCTGGAAGCCATTGAGGCGCAGCGCCCAGCGGGAAAGAACGTTCCCGTGCAGCTGTTCACCACCTACGCGCCAGAATCGGAAGTGGATCATGTGCCAGATCCCTATTACACCCGTGATTTTGATGGCTGCCTGGATCTGATCGAGCAGGCTGCCAAGGGCCTGGAGCAGCGGATCAGGAGCTGAGCCGCGCCCCCAAAAAACACTCACGGGCGGGAGGTGTTTGCCCCACGGCAGAGCCATGCCGCAGGGCGGTGTGCGGTTGAGAACTAGGTCTCGATCAGCTTGAAATCCTCTGCCAGCCAGGGCAGCCGGGCGATGGCCGGATCCACCATCTGGCGCTTGATCAACCCTTGGATGGTCTGGGCCACGGTCCGCGGCAATTGGTCGGCCCAATCGCTGCTGGCAAATAGGGAGATGCGGCGTGCTGATCCTGCAAAGGGCAGCGGGAAGGCCTCGATCTGGTCATGGAAACGGGCCGCCCGCATATAGCCAAGCGGGGTGGTGACCGCCCAGCCGATGCGGCGAGCGACCATGGCCATAAGCGCCAGATGCGAGCCGATCTCAAAGCGATTCTCAAATTCACTTTGGTGTTGCTGCAGCTGGGCCTCGATCTGCTGGGATATCAGCTGATCGCCTGCGTAGCGCAGCAAGGGCAGCTGATCGAGCAGCGCCTCTGCCTGTGTTGCCTGAGGGATGAAGCCTTTGGGGGCCACCAGAATGAAGGGATCGCGCACCAAGGGGAATTCGATCAGCCCCTCTTGCGGCTCGCCGGTGGTGGCAGTGACCGCGATGTGAAGTTCGCGCGCGAGGATGGCGCTCAGGATGTCATGGCTCGAGGCGGTGATCATCTTGAAGCGGCACTCAGTGAGGCTTTCTGCGAGGGCCGTGACCAGGCGGGGAGTCAGATCATTGTCAAAATCATCGATCAAACCGATGGAGAGCGCAGGCAGGTGGCTCAGATCCATCATCGACAGTTCGCTCTGCGCCAGGCGCAGCTCTGACAGGATGGCTTCGGTGCGGGTCAGGAAACTGCGTCCGGCAGAGGTTGGCACCATTGGACGGCGGCCATGATCGACCAGATCCGTCCCGAGGGCCTTTTCAAGGTTGCGCAACTGTTGGCTGACGGCCGGCTGGCTAAGGCCAGTCGCTTCGGCGGTCTGGGCCACCGAACCGGTCTTGGCCAGGGTTTCAAAAACCTCCAGCCCCCTGAGGGTAACCCCCTTCATCAACATGTAGGTACTCCAAAAAAAATGATTAACTACCGATAGTTTCCTAGGGCGGCAGATTATGGTCAAGGGTGCCTTTGCAACTGCCGTTCCCCCTAAAGTAGTATGGTTTGGGTGGGGGAAAGCGGCGTTTGCCTAGATCAGGCGCGAAATGGGTGGTTTTAACTTTACGAAATGTTCCCGGCGGCGTGCCAACAGTCAGCTCGAGCGCTGAATTCAGGCAAGAGGTCAAAGTAGCGCGCCAGCGCCGGTGCGGATTTTAGGACAGGGATGGGGAAAGAACTGCCTAGCCGCAGGTCTTGGCGGCGGTGGCGCCAAACAGCTTGTAGCGCTCCCAGAGGCGTTCATCGCGGGCATTGCTGGATTGGCGCACCACCTGGGCCTGGTGCGGGTCGTCAAACCATTTGGAGACGGTCTTGCGTTCGCCGACGGTGAGGCGGGCGTTGGCGACCTTTTGGATGCAGCGGCAGAGCGAGGGATTGGCTGCGGAGCGGTCCGAGCTGCGGCAGGCACGCTCAATCACCCCGGCCTGGGCGGGCTGTGTCATGGCGAATTGCGCAACGGTCTGGACGGCAAAAACCTGAGCAGCCAACAGGGCACAAAACCCTGCGCGGCGCAGGCTGGGAAATGGCAGTGTCATCAGATGTCCCTCGTGATCGCTGTCCGGATTTTGATCCGGTTTTGCGGGAATATGCCGAAACTGCGCAGAGGATTCAATCGTGGTTAATCCCTAGCCTGAATTGCGCAGGAATTCGCCGGGAAATCTTGCGTTATTTGCGATGGGATGACTGTGAACGGTGGGGGAGTGGCTGGTGGGGCCTTGGCAGATCGATGGGGCACTCGACTGCCACAGACCGAACCAAAGGGCTTCATTTCAAATGAGCCGCAAGCGTTCGCCCGGGTGGGTGCGGAACGCGCCCGCCGTGGGGCGGGCGGACGCGTGCCCGTCACAGATGTGACGGGCTGATTTGAAACGGGCAAGACTAGTTTGCATGCGTAGAGAGATATTTGCCTATCGCCTTGGCAACGGCTTCGACGGTACCGGGTTTAACGTATTCAGCTACGATAAGCCCGCCGGCGCCTTTCCCGATTGTCTTTGCCCCTTCTTTGACGATGGTATCCAGTGTAGTGCCGCAATAAGCCGCAATCCTTAGGGCAATTTCAGAAAAAGATTGGGCAATGCGTTTCAGGACAGGCGGAGAGGGCTCTGGCTTGGAGAGTTCAGATTCCAGTTCTTCGATGTCCGACCAGATCAAAACCAGATCTTTCTTGAAGGCTTTGGCCGCAGGACCATCCAAAGGCGGGCCGCCGTTGTCGCCAATCTGCGGGTTTCTGGTCGAGATTTGTTGTTGAGCGCTGAGCTGCTCTTTCAGGGCCGCAATCTCTTGCTCCAGCTCAAACTTCGCCCGAATGCACTCGATTTCCTTGGCAACGGCCTCGGGGCCTGCCTCCCAGATGGCATCGTCAATCAGCGCCACCCGGCGTTGCAGCTCCCAGTCGAGCGGCTTGCCGTCGAGGAAGCCTTTGTACCAGTCCTGCCAGAAACCTAGCTGAAGCACTACTTCTTCCAAGTCTGGAAAGGGAAGTGGCTGATAAGGATCCATGATCTCCACGGGATGCGTCCAAAGCGGACGGTCGAAAATAATGACTGAAGTTGATGTCTTTCTAATAGTATCGAGATCCCTTTGGGCTTGAGCGTGAAAATCAGAAAAGGGGATTAACTCGATTGTCTTGATTGCTTTTTGCTTTTTCTTTTTTGCATCCTTCAAAAGAAGGGCATCGGCAGCGGACTTGATTGCGATCGAAGTTGCAGTTTGAAGTTTGAACGGTTCGTATTCTCTGGCAGAGGAAGCCGCATGTTGTGCAGCCCGTCGTATTTCTGGTGAAGATTCAGTGACAAAACAGCACATGGCAAGCAATGTACGAGCGTGCCGAAGAAAAAACACTTCATCAAACGATTTGGCGCTTGTGTCGGGGTTGACGGCAGGGAAGGCCCGCAGCGTGTATCGCACCAGCAGAAGCTGCAATTCCTCTTGTGGGAGCTTCTGTAGCGAATCTGTCTTGTGGGAGTTCATCAGAAATATGCGCCTGATTGCCTGTGGTAAGAAACGATAGTCCCTTTGGGGGTGCCTATGAGGGTGTTATCCCACCTTGACCAATCGCTGATTCCAAATCATACGCCTGACCATGACTGATCTGGCCAAAATCCGCAATTTCTCCATCGTCGCCCATATCGACCATGGCAAATCCACCCTCGCTGACCGGCTCATCCAAGAGACCGGAACGGTGGAAGACCGTGATATGAAGGCGCAGCTCCTGGACTCGATGGATATCGAGCGCGAGCGCGGCATCACCATCAAGGCCAACACGGTGCGCATCGATTACAAGGCCGATGACGGTGAGGCCTATGTGCTCAACCTCATCGACACGCCGGGTCACGTCGATTTCGCCTATGAGGTCTCGCGCTCGATGCGTGCGGTTGAAGGCTCTCTGCTGGTGGTCGACAGCACCCAGGGCGTTGAGGCGCAGACCCTGGCCAATGTCTACCACGCCATGGAAGCCGACCACGAGATCGTGCCGGTGCTGAACAAGATCGACCTGCCGGCCTCCGACTGTGACCGGGTGGCGGAGCAGATCGAAGATGTCATCGGCATCGAGGCCACCGGCGCCATTCAGGTCTCGGCCAAAACCGGCCAGGGCATCCACGAAACACTGGAAAGCATCGTCAAGGATCTGCCTGCCCCAACCGGCACCCGCGATGCGCCGCTGAAGGCGATGCTGGTGGACAGCTGGTACGACGCCTATCTCGGCGTGATCGTTCTGGTGCGGATCATGGACGGGGTGCTGAAAAAGGGCGAGCGGATCAAGATGCTCTCCAATGGCTCCACCCATCATGTGGACCGTATCGGGGTGTTCCGCCCCGAAATGGAAGTGATCGAGGAACTGGGCCCCGGCGAGATCGGTTTCCTGACCGCCTCGATTAAACAGGTGCGCGACACCCGTGTGGGCGATACCATCACCCATGAGAAAAAGGGCACCGATGAGGTGCTGCCGGGCTTTAAGCCAGCGCAGCCGGTGGTCTTCTGTGGCCTGTTCCCGGTGGACAGCGCCGAATTCGAAGACCTGCGCGACGCCATCGACAAGCTGGCGCTGAATGATGCCTCTTTCAGCTTTGAGATGGAGACCTCTGCGGCGCTGGGCTTTGGCTTTCGCTGTGGCTTCCTTGGGCTGCTGCATCTGGAGGTGATCCGCGACCGGATCGAGCGCGAATACAACATCGAGCTGATTACCACCGCGCCAAGCGTGGTCTATCACGTCTATATGCGGGACGGTGAGATGATCGAGCTGCATAACCCGGCCGATATGCCCGACCTCACCATCGTGGATCATTTGGAAGAGCCGCGCATCAAGGCGACCATTCTGGTGCCGGATGAATATCTGGGCGACGTGCTGAAGCTGTGCCAGGACCGCCGCGGGATCCAGATGGATCTCACCTATGCCGGCAGCCGCGCCATGGCGGTCTATGACCTGCCGCTCAACGAGGTGGTGTTTGACTTTTACGACCGGCTGAAATCGGTGACCAAGGGCTATGCCTCCTTTGACTATCAGATGACCGGCTATGAGCAGGACAATCTGGTCAAGATGTCGGTGCTGGTGAACGATGAGCCGGTGGATGCGCTGTCGATGATGGTGCACCGCGACCGCGCCGAGGCCCGGGGCCGGGCCATGGTCGAAAAGCTCAAAGACCTGATCCCGCGCCATATGTTCAAGATCCCGATCCAGGCGGCTATTGGCGGCAAGGTGATCGCGCGCGAGACCCTGTCGGCGATGCGCAAGGACGTGACCGCAAAATGTTATGGCGGGGACGCAACCCGTAAGAAGAAACTGCTGGAGAAGCAGAAGAAGGGTAAGAAAAAGATGCGTCAGTTCGGCAAGGTCGACATCCCGCAGGAAGCGTTTATTAGCGCCTTGAAGATGGACAGCTAAAGCTGTCCATCTTCAAGGCGGGTGGGCGACAGCGGTTGGCGCAGCCAACTAGCGTGCCCACACCTGGGTGTTCTGCGGTGAAATCGCAACCTATTCAGAGGTTGTTAGACGGGGCTTCGGCCCCGTTTTCAATTCACAGGCGCTTGCAAATGCCCAACCAGTGGCACGTCCATCAGCGTCCGACCGCAAATGTGATCGCACCTATTTTTCGACAGGTGTCGGGTTGGGCCACTTTGGGTGGCCTACAGATGGCATAGACGTCCGGCGCACTTTGTCCCATAGACCTTCCTCGACGGTCTCCAACATTTCAACAAGCAGCAAAAAAATGCGGTTCGCATCAGTGCAGACCTCGTCAATTCCGGGTTCAATCACGAGAGTTCGGGTGCGTTTGTATTGAGCTTTTTCCCCCTTCCCAACCTGCTGCACATAGTCAACTTTGTAGTACCGGCCTGTAGCGATGAATGCTCCGTGAACGGCTTGATGCCGGTTGGACTTGAAATTGTGGAGCCACTCAGAAAGCTCCTCCAGTTGTTTGGAAAAACCGTATTCTTCAGCCTGTTCCACGGAGACTCGGAGGCTCTGTATCATAGGCGTCGTGCCCATTTTTCGCAGTTTGAAATACCTAAGCTCCCAATCAGCGTTTTCCGGATCTAACCCCTCTAAACAAGCAATTAAGGCGCAGGCTGACATTTCAACATGGGCACAGGTTTGAAGGTAGACACCCAGGCTGTGAAAAAAGTCCTCAGGTAAAATGTCCTCGACAGCCAGTTTTCCGTTGTGAATTGGCATATGTGTTCTCGCTCTCGAAATGACGCAGAAAGATATTGTGGGAGAACAGGGAGTAAAACAATCGTCCCGCGGACGATTTCCGAAACGTCGCTTATCCCACCCAGGGTCAGGCGCTCCCCTCTGTTCTGTCACGGCACCCGCGCCGCTTGCGGTTGCGCAAATCCCCGATGGCAGCGCTCTGCCCCCAAACTGACTGCCCCCAGCAAAACGGGCCTGGCGACGCTGCTGTGGCCAATTTACTCTCATATTGGATCATTCCCACCGCAACACTCCCCAGATCCCGCGAGTTTTTTGACTTTGGTCAATGCCGTAGCCTTGTCCTTGAGTAAGGTGGCAATGGGTCACCAATTGGGAGGGAACGCATGGATTTTGCAGCACGAAGGCAAGTACTTGAAACCCGGCGTAAAGCACTTGCCGGACATCTGGTCGAGGTCGAGCACGCGCTGGATGCGCCGATGCCAAAGGATTGGGAGGACCGCTCCTCTGAGCGTCAGGGCGATGAGGTGCTGGAGACGCTTGGGCTGAACGAGTTGGAGGAGTTGCGCCAGATTGATGGGGCGCTGGCGCGGCTGGAGGGGGGGAACTACGGCTTTTGTCAGATCTGCGGTGATGCCATCACGCCCAAGCGGCTGGACCTCTTGCCTGCGACGCCATTCTGCAGTGGCTGCGCCTCCTAGGGTTGGGCAGCAGGCGGACCTCAGGCTTTTCTTTCCGGCGCCAAGGCGATAGTGCGAGGCATCCCAACCAACCGGAGCTTTGCCCGTGACCTGTGATCTGTGTTCTGCCGAAGAAACCACCCAATTTTATGCTGTCACCGGCGGCCCGCAGGGGGCTGGGGTGCAGATCTGCACAACCTGCCAGAGCCAGATCGAGGAGGATCTGGAGGAGAACCACTGGCGTTGTCTTGCCTCCTCCATGTGGTCGCAGGAGCCGGCCGTACAGGTGCTGGCGGCGCGACTGCTCATGCGGCTGGCGGATCAGGACTGGGCGCGGGACCTGGCGGATCAGCTCTGGCTTGATGACGAGACCCGTGCCTGGGCCGACAATCAGGCCGTGGCAGATGGCCACGCTGACGCAGGCGGTCATGTCGACGCCAATGGCGCGGCGCTGGCGACAGGGGACAATGTGGTGCTGATCAAGGATCTGCCGGTCAAGGGCGCGGGCTTTACTGCCAAACGCGGCACTGCGGTGCGAGGTATTTCGCTGGTGCAGGACAACCCCGACCATATCGAGGGCCGAGTCGAAGGCCAGCGGATTGTCATTTTGACCAAGTTTGTGAAAAAGAAATAGGTGCCGGAGTAGGTACCGGTTCTGGCGTCAGTTCCGATCCCTGAGCAACAGCATCTTCAAATTGCTCTAGGCCCGTTGCCGTGGATGACGGGATATGGCACAACCCCGTTTAACAGACTGAACAAAAGAGTTTAGCTTATGACCGATTTTGCCGAACGTCGCCGCATGATGGTGGATACCCAGGTCCGCCCTTCGGATGTGACCAAATACCCGATCATCGAGGCCCTGCTGGCTGTGGCGCGTGAAGACTTTGTGCCCGATGCCCAGCGTGAGGCGGCCTATGCGGATCGCAATATGGATCTTGGCGCAGGCCGGACCCTGATCGAGGCGCGTACCCTGGCCAAGATGCTTGATGCGCTGGATATCCAAGGCGACGAACTGGTACTCGATGTTGGCTGTGGGTTGGGCTATTCCACAGCCGTGACGGCGCGGATGGCAGAGATGGTCATTGGCGTCGAGGAGGACGAGATGATGTCCTCTGATGCACAGGCGCAACTGGCCGAGGCCGGGGCCGACAATGCCATCGTGCATGTGGGACCGCTGGCTGAGGGCGCCGCCGAGCACGGCCCCTATGACGTCATTCTGGTGCAGGGGGGGGTCGAAGATCTGCCGCAGGCACTGTTGGACCAGCTCAAGGATGGTGGCCGCATTGCCGTTATCTTCATGAGCGGTGCTCTGGGCGAAGTGAAGATCGGCCACAAGCGTGGCGCTCAGATCTCCTGGCGCTTTGCCTTTAATGCCGGTGCCTTGGTGATGCCCGGCTTTGAAAAGGATGCAACCTTCGCCCTTTGAGACTTGGGGGTGGGTTTAATGCCGAGACCTGGATGGTGCCAAAATGGCGCGTACTTGGGACGGCTTTGGGGGAGCTGATGGTATCGGGGTAAAAATCTCCCGTTCCGATGCGTAACCAGAAGAACCAGATGTTAAAAGACTCTGGCAAGTTGTGCTGAATGTACTACTTGTATGAACATTCAAACCACCGCGGCTGGCGGCGCGGCAAACGATAGGACTACCGATGATTAGGAAAAATTCGGCGAGTTTGTTTAAGACGTTTGTATTTGCAGGGGCGGCGGCGGTTGCCTTTGCCCTGCCAAAGGCGGCAAGTGCCGACAATCTGTCCGATGCGCTGATTGGCGCATACAAAACCAGCGGCTTGCTGGAGCAGAACCGGGCGCTGTTGCGGGTCGAGGACGAAAATGTTGCGTCTGCGGTTGCCCGGTTGCGCCCGATTGTCGATTGGGTGATTTCTGCAAGGGCCCGCAATGACGCCTCAAGGTTCACCAGTGCAGGCACCACAACATCGCAGGTCTCGATGGGGCTTGAGCTGTCTTTGCTGTTGTATGACGGTGGTGCGTCGCGGTTGAGCCAACTGGCGGCGCAGGAAACTGTCCTGGCTACCCGTCAGGGCCTACTTGATATCGAACAGCAGGTACTGTTCCAGGCGGTACAGACCTATGTGAATGTCCTGCTGCAGCAAGAGACGGTGCGCCTGCAAAGCAACAACCTGCGTCTGTTGCAGGAGGAACTGAAGGCCTCACAAGATCGTTTTGATGTGGGTGAAGTGACCCGTACGGATGTTGCCCTGGCGCAAAGCCGGGTGGCCTCGGCGCGCGCCAATTTGATCGAAAGTCGCGGCAACCTGCTGGCGGCGAAAGCCTCCTATGTCGAAGCTGTGGGCAATCCAATTGGTGTGGTTGCAGGGCAGCCGCCGTTGCCAAAGCGTGTTGGCTCATTGCAGGCTGCGGAGGCGATTGCAGCCCGCAATCATCCCAGCCTTTTGTCACAGCGGCACGCCGTCAAAGCTGCGGACTATAGCGTGGAATCTGCGCGAAAAGGATTGGGGCCTAGCGTGTCGTTGACTGCGGATGTCAGCACCGTTTTGGGGGGTATTAATACTCGCGACTACCATGGTTCGGGGGCCAGCATAAACTTTAAGCAGCCTATCTATGCAGGGGGGGCACTTGCCTCGACCCTTCGGGCCAGCATTGCCCGAGTCGATGCGGCAAGGGGGCTTTTGCTCACAACCCAACGTGGGGTCACGCAATCTGTGGCGGCGGCCTATGTAACGCTCGAGGCGGCGACGGCGAGTCTGGTGTCCTCCAACGAAAGCGTGCGGGCCGCACAGGTTGCCTTTGACGGTATCCGCGAAGAGGCCACATTGGGCGCGCGCACCACGCTGGACGTGCTGCAGGCCGAACAGGATCTGCTGGATGCGCTGACAGCGCGGGTGCAGTCGCGGGCCAATCAGGCGACGGCTGCCTATTCGCTGCTGCAGGCACAGGGTCTGTTGACGGCTGAACACCTGGGATTGGCGGTCGAGATCTACGATCCGACGCTCTATTACAACCTGGTCAAGGGTGCGCCTGCGCAGGTCAGTCGCCAGAGCCGGGATCTGGACCGGGTTCTCAAGGCACTGGGCCGGAACTGAGGCCCACAATAACAGCGTTCGGCAGAGGTCCTGAGGCAGAGTATGAACTTTGCCTTAGGGAAAAGCTGAAAAGTCTCTCTAAATGTTGTGTGATTGCGGCGGGAGAGCTACACTCGCCGCAAAGGCTAGAGTGGTTTTAACAATATGTCCGATCCTGTAAGCCAGGCTGAAATCGAAGATGTCCTGTCCTCCATTCGCCGATTGGTGAGCGAAGATGGGCGCGTGACCCCTCCGGTGGCCCCGGTGAAAGAGAGCCGCCAAGCCGCTCCGCGCCTGGTTCTGACGCCGTCTTTGCGCGTCGCCGCAGAGCCTGCGCAGACGCAAGAGGCCGGGCCGGTCGAAAATCAACCCGTTTTTGAGCAGGCGACCGCAGCACCGGCAGGAGCGGTTGACGCGCGCCAGCCTGAAGGCACGCCTGAAAACCGAGATGCCATGGCCCGGGATCCAGAAGGCTGGGATCCAGAAGGCTGGGATGCCGAAGCAGGTGGCGATGCGACGGAGCAGGGTGCGCAGACGTCTGCATACCAGGCTGAGATGGAAGGCACCGAGCCAGCCACCGAAACTGGCCCTGAAACTGGCCCTGAGGCGGGCCTGGATCTGGCCGCTGTGACGGAGCTGGCGGAGGCGTTGCAGGACGAGGGCAGCGACCTCAGCTCTGAAGTGGGGGCGGAGGCTGCGCCTTGGCACGATCCTGCGGCAACACTTTATGAAGCCGCAGCCAGCGGCGATGCGCCGGTGCGTGAGGACACTGCGCCGTTTGAGCCGGAAGAGCCGCCGCAAGGCGGTGTGACACATGCTGTTGAGGACACGGGTGAGAGCGGTCAGCGGGTGTCATCGGTGGTGCAGAAGATTGCAGAGCTGGAAGCCAAGGTGGCCCGCGCCGAAGGGCAATGGGAGCCGGATGGAAGCTCCAGCGATCCCTATGCGGGTACCAATATCGAGACGCTCGAATGGAAGGATCACGTCGAGGAGGCCTTGGCTGAGGACGAGATGCCTTTGGAGACAGGCGCGCCGCAGGGGAATGATGCGGATCTTGCAGATGCGGAACTGGAGGCGCGGCAGCTGGCCGAAGAGGCTGCATTGGACGAGACTCTGGACGCCGTTGAAGGATTGGCCAGCGATGAGAGCTATCTGGACGAGGAAAGCCTGCGCGAACTGGTTGCCGATATCGTCCGAAGTGAACTCCAGGGGGCTCTGGGGGAGCGGATCACCCGCAATGTGCGCAAATTGGTGCGCCGGGAAATACAGCGTGCCCTTGCCGCCCAGGATCTGATCTAGCCCGTTTGATCCTTCTTGGTTCGATGGAAACAGGTTGGCGGGGGGCTCCCGCCCAAAAAGCCGCTCCCGATGGGAGCGGCTTTTTCGTTGGGTCTGGCGCCGCGCAGGGCGCGGCGCGACCCGTATTCCTGGGCCCGGGTGCCATCAATATGCTGGCTCTGAGTGGTTGTGGAGCGCTGTGAAGGCTAGGGGCGGGTTGGTACACGTGCCGAAAGTGCCAGCAGTTGATCCAGATCCATATGCTGTTCCAGATGGTCGGCCAGAGCATCCAGCGTGTCTTCGACCCCGGCGTCATAGGCGCTGTCGCTGGCGTATCCGAGGCCGGATAGAAAGTTTGCCCGGAAGCCATCAGAGGCAAACAGCCCATGCAAATAAGAGCCAAGCACCCGACCATCGGCAGAGGCAGCACCTTCCAAGCGGTCGCCAATCCGCAGCCAGGCGCGATCGCAATCCGGGCCGCTGGTCCGGCCCATGTGAATCTCGTAGCCGCTGACCGGAAGATCGCCCGCGACGCTGCTGGCCTGGGTCAGGGTTACCCGCTTTTCACCTGCCATGACGGTCTCCACATCCAGCAGGCCAAGCCCTGCAACCTTGCCGGGGCGACCGTCTACGCCCTCTGGGTCATCGATGGTTTGGCCCAACATCTGATAGCCGCCACAGAGCCCGATGACATGGCCACCACGGCGATGGTGGGCGAGAATGTCGATGTCCCAGCCCTGAGCACGCAGATAGGCCAGATCGCCGATGGTGGATTTGCTGCCGGGGATCAGCACCAGATCGGCATCGCCGGGCAGGGCCTTGCCGGGGGGAATGATCTCTATACTGACCTCTGGCTCGGCAGCGAGCGGATCGAGATCGTCGAAGTTTGCCATCCGTTCCAGCTGTGGCACCACAATCTTGCAGGCACCACCCTTGCGGGAGGCGATATCCATCATGTCCTCGGCCGGCAGTTTCCAGGCCTCCCAAAACCAGGGGATCACCCCCAGCGCAGGCCAGCCGGTGCGCTGGGCAATGTCGTCCCGCCCGGCGTCAAACAGGCTGATGTCACCGCGAAATCGGTTGACGGCAAAGCCGACCACACGGTCCAGATCCTGCGGCTCCAGCACGGCCTGGGTGCCAACAATCTGAGCAATGACGCCGCCGCGATGAATATCGCCCACCAGCACAACAGGGGCCTGGACCGCGCAGGCAAAGCCCATATTTGCAATGTCGCCATTGCGCAGATTGGTTTCCGCGGGAGAGCCGGCCCCCTCGATCAGGACCAGATCCACATCGGCGGCCAGACGGTAATAACTGTCGAGCGCCGCCTCCATCAGTCCGGTCTTGTCGCGCATGAAGGACCCGGCAGCCTGGGTGCCGCGGCGCTTGCCCTGCACGATCAGCTGGGCGCCGGTGTCGGTCTCGGGCTTGAGCAGCACCGGATTCATATCCACATGCGGTTCCCGCCCTGCGGCGCGCGCCTGCAGGGCCTGGGCGCGGCCGATCTCGCCGCCCTCCGGGGTGACGGCGGCATTGTTGGACATGTTCTGCGATTTGAACGGGGCCACCTTGAGGCCACGACGGGTAAAGGCCCGCGCCAGACCCGCCACCAGCATGGATTTCCCGACATTGCTGCCGGTGCCCTGTATCATCAGTGCGCGTGTCGCCATAGCGGATCCCCAAGCTGAGCCTATCGTTTCCCCGTGATTGCCGATCTGTGCGGCAAGGAAAAGCGCTTTTTTTGTCTACCCTAGCGCAGGGATGGCACGCGCGCCTGGCAAAATCGGCCAATCCTTGCCCGAGCACGACACAAGGCAGGGGCCCAGAAAAAGAAAAACGCGCCCCCCAGGACGCGTCTTTCTTTTGACTGTTTGTCAGATCTCTGGCCCATCTAGGCCAGATCGGGCTCAGGCGGCTTCGGCCTGGGCTGCGTTGCGGCGTTCGCTTTCTTCGCGCGACAGCGCAACAGAGGTCCGCACACCGCGTCCGACAAATTCCATCAGCCCACCAACAACCCGTTCATTGGGGTCAATACCGGCGCAGCTCAGGACTTCGCGCCCATCGCGTGACCGTGCCCAGCGGGCGATCTGTTCGGGGCCATTGCCATATTTCTTGTCGTCGGCAATGGCGTCGTCCAGCGCAGCCAAGACAACAGCGGCAAAGAGCTTGCGTGCCCGGTTGCCCTGTTCATTGTTGTAGGCGGTGCCGTCAACGAAATCTCGCATCTGGTTTCCTTTGTTTTTCTTGCTATTGCAATTCTTGGCGTGGCGTTCCTTATGACGGAACTGTGACGATTCGGGTAGCCCGCAGATGCATAGCTTTCATGCAAATTTTGCATATCTAATCCGGGGAAACTACGAGATATCGTTGTCTTGCCAGCCAAGACCACGACAGATATAGGGTGCCTTAATATATCATCAACCTTCCCAGAAGGATTTTTCAGATGCCAAAGATCAATGGTAACGAGATCCGCCCCGGCAATGTCCTGGAGCACAACGACGGGCTTTGGGCCGCAGTCAAGGTCGATCACGTCAAACCCGGCAAGGGCGGTGCCTTTGCTCAGGTGGAACTGCGTAACCTGCGCAATGGTTCCAAATTGAACGAGCGTTTCCGCTCTGCGGACAAGGTCGAGCGCGTGCGTCTTGAGCAGAAAGACCAGCAGTTCCTCTATGAGAGCGACGGCATGTTGGTGTTCATGGACACCGAAACCTATGAGCAGATCGAACTGCCCTCCGAGCTGTTGGGAGATCGCCGCCCGTTTCTGCAGGATGGCATGACCATCGTGGTGGAATTCTACGACGAAGAAGCGCTGAACGCGACTGTGCCACAGAAAGTGATCTGCAAAATTGTCGAGACAGAGCCCGTGGTAAAGGGGCAGACCGCTGCCAACTCCTTTAAGCCTGCGATCCTGGACAATGGCGTCAAAGTCATGGTGCCTCCCTTTGTTGGCCAGGACGAAATGATTGTGGTGAACACCGATACCATGGACTATTCCGAACGCGCCTGATCCAGCGATCGATACGTATTGGAATCGACATGTTTTCCAAGAGGCCTCCTGTTGCACAGGGGGCCTTTTCCTTTGGGGCGGTGTCAGGTTGGTTTGTACTGTCTCTGGCGCAGTTGCCTCAGGGTCGTTGCATTGGGTGGTACCAGGTTTTGGGGCTACTGTTCCGGGGCTGTGATTTCGATGTCAAAGCCGCATTCATCCATCATCTTGCCATAGGCGGCGGTAAAGCCGCTGAGCGAGACCTGCATCACCTGTTCACCGGCACCATAGGGCTGAACGGTTCGGATGTCGATGTTCTGCCCGGCCTTCATCCACAGCAGCATATTGATGGTGTCCTGCCAGCGGGGCGAGACAACGGCCTGAGCAAAGCCGTCGGCGCCGAGGTAGCCATCGGCAATGCCGTAAAACGCGGCCTGACCATCAAAGACAAATCCTACGGCCTGGCCGTTTTGCAGCTGGGTTGAATACCCGCGTGCAGCACTTTCGTGCAGGGTGGGTTCCGGGTAGTCGTCGGGGGGGCCTGCATCCAGGTTCATCACCGACAGGCTCAACGACGGGAGGCCGTCACCCCCGGTTATGGCGGTGCAGCTGCGGCTGCTGTGTTCGGTGGTGTCCTGGGTTGCAGCGTAGACCCGCCAGGCACCATATTCCCAAGATTGGGCCGTGGCTGGCAAAGCGGCCAGGGTTGCAAGGGCGAGGCTGAGGCTGGGGGCGAAAGAGCGGTGCATGCTGTCTCCGAAAATTGATTTGATCTGATTGAGGCCTGAAATGTCAAAAGAACCAGCCTTTGTGCGACTGGGATGACCCAAACTCTAGGGGCCACAAGGTTTCAAAACCAGAAACGAAATCCGGAAACGGTGGTCTTGCCGGTGGTGTGTGTCAGGCGGCCCAGGTCGGGGTTCAGGTCAGGGCTGCCAATGGAGGATGGCATCCCCCGCTTGCATTTCGCCACTGGCACGATCCAGGCGCAGATAGGCAATGGCCTGCCCATCTGACTGGGTGAACAGCGTCCCCACCGCCTTGCCACCGGCGGTGATGGCACTGCCAATTGGGGCGGTGCCCTTGATCTGCACCCGACGCAGCCCTTTGCGCAGTTCGGTCTTGTGCTTCATCCGGGCGGTGACCTCCTGGCCGACATAACAGCCCTTGCGAAAATCGACGCCATTTAGCGCTTCCAAGCCGGCCTCCAGGATATAGCTGTCTGGTCCCAGCTCAACGCCGCTTTGGGGGATGCAATGAGCGACATGAAGCGCGTCCCAATCGCTGCCATCATCGCCCGCTTCTGCCCCGATAAGACGCCAGCCGAGGTCCTCGTGGCGCGGATCGGCAAGCGCGCCCTCTGGGGCTGGGCCGGTGCCGCAGGCGATCTGAAGATCGGTCATGGTGATCTCGACCTTGGCGCGCAGCCGATACATCGACAGTCGCTTCATCAGGGCCTCTGCCTGCGCTGCATCCACATCCAGCAGCACATAGTCGCCCTGCGCCGACACAAAGAAATCCGCCAGATATTTGCCCTGTGGTGTCAGCAGCGCAGCATAGACCAGTCCTTGGTCGATCTTGTTGATATCATTGGTGATCAACCCCTGTAGAAAGTCGCGGGTGTCAGTCCCGGAAAGGCGAAGGATCTTGCGCGCGCGCATTGTCTGTTCTCCAAATTGACCCGCGATCTGCGGTTGGGGATGGTAAGGATGGTGCAGGCTGTTGCAAAGCACAGCCAATTCCTGCTCCAGTGATAAAGCAATGAGACATGAGTTGAACAGGAAAACACCATGCCCGCACCAATTAGTGTTGTGATTCCAACCTTGAATGCAGCCTCTGAGCTGGCAGCGGGGCTGGGCAGCCTGATGGAGGGACTGGCGGCCGGATTGATCCGCGAGATGGTGATCAGCGATGGCGGCTCAAGCGATGAGACCGTGCAACTGGCCGAGGAGGCCGGGGCCAATCTTGTCAGTGGTCCGGCCTCGCGCGGGGGGCAGTTGCGACGGGGCTGCGCGGCGGCACGGGGTGATTGGTTCCTGGTGCTGCATGCGGACACCCAATTGTCGCCGGGGTGGTCAGAGGAAGTCGCTCGGCATCTGCAAGAGGGGCAGGGGCACCCCGCCTACTTCCGCTTGCGGTTTCGCGCCAAGGGGGGCTGGCCTGCCTGGGTGGCTGGCTGGGCCAATCTGCGTGCGCGGGTCTTTGGCTTGCCCTATGGGGACCAGGGGTTGCTGATCCGCCGCGAAAGCTATTTTGCCGCCCAACAATATCCAGATCAGCCCCTGATGGAGGATGTGGTTCTGGTGCGTCGCCTCAAGGGATTGACTCCCTTGGCGGCAGAGGCCCGTACCAGTGCGACCCGCTATCAGCGCCAGGGCTGGCTGCGGCGGGGGACACGTAATCTGCTGACGCTGTTGCGGTTTCTCTTGGGGGCGGACCCTAAAAAACTGGCGCAGAGCTATCAAAAATAACCCGCGCCAGCTTTGCTTTTTCGATGGTTGATCAGCCCAACAGCCGGGAAACCACCCGGCGGAACCAGCCGGATTGTTCGGTCTGATCCTGACCCGCGGTCCGGGGCAGCTGGGCGGCCATGCCCTCGCGGTCGAGCAGGGTCTTGCCGTCCTGAAATTGCAGCCGGTACAGATCGGCATAGATGCCGCCGCGCGCCAAGAGTTCGTCATGTGTGCCCTGATCTGCCACTTCACCTCGTTCCATCACGATGATCTTGTCGGCATTGCGCACGGTGGAGAGCCGGTGCGCGATGACCAGGGTGGTGCGCCCGCCCGCAAGGCTGTCCAGCGCCTGTTGCACGACTTTTTCGGATTGCGCATCTAGGGCAGAGGTCGCCTCGTCCAGCAACAGCACCGGGGTATCACGCAATAGTGCACGGGCGATAACAACCCGTTGACGCTGGCCCCCGGACAAGGCCGAGCCACGCGGCCCCACCAAAGTGCTCAGCCCATCAGGAAGCTTGTCGAGGAAATCACTGACATGCGAGGCGTCCAATGCCTTTTTCAGCGCTTCTTCGCTGACATCAGTGCGACCCAAGACGATGTTCTCATACAGGGTTTCATCGAACAGCAGGGCTTCCTGGGTGACGACCGAGAACAATGCGCGCAGATCATCCGTTGCCAGATCCGCGACCCGGGTGTCGCCGATCAGAACGCCACCGTCCTGGGGGTCCACCATGCGGGTCAACAGGTTGAAAATGGTGGATTTCCCGGCGCCGGAGGCACCAACCAGGGCAGTTGTCTTGCCGGCCTCGGCCTCAAGCGTCAGCGCGCGCAGGATTTTGGCGTCACCGTAGTTCAGATTGACCTTGTCCAGACGGATGGCAGGCAGCCCCTTGGGCGCGGGCTTGGGGTTTTCAGGAGAGGTCAAAAGAATGGGCGCATCCATCAAGGCCTTGATCCGCTCGAGGGCGGCGGCAGCGGCCTGCCAGATGCCCGAAATATTGGCCAGACGCCGCATCGGTTCAAAGGACAGGCCAATCGAGGTGAAAAAGCTCATGAACTGACCAACGGTCTTTTCTCCGGCAATGATCTCGGAGCCGCCATAAAGCAGCACCGCCATAAAGCCGACTCCGGCCATGATATCGGTCATGCCGGAAATCGCCGAGGTGCCAAAGGCGGCTTTTACCTCAGCGGTGACAAAGCGGTCCGTGCGTTCGGCAAAGCGGCCATGCTGGTAGTCTTCCAGCTTATTGAGTTTGATTGGAACAATGCCGTGAAAAATCTCGTCCAAGCGGGTGGCCTGATCGGCACCGAGATCGCGGGCCTGTGACGCCTTGCGGCGCACGTATTTCTGCAGCAGTGAGATCGGCAATAGCATCACCGGCACCCCGATGAGCAGAATGGCGGTCCAGCGCCAATCAATGCTGATGGCAACGCTGAGCACAGCCACCAAAGCGACCAAATCGCGCCCGGTGCCGGTGATCATCGCCTGCCAGACCGCATTGATGGCGTTGACATCGGTTTGCACTCTTTGCAGCAGCAATCCCGGCGCGTGGGTCTGGTGAAACGCCGGATCCTGTCGGATCAGCCGCGCCAGCATGTCCTTGCGCAGATGTGCGGCCGAGGTCTGTGAAACCTTGCTCAGCAAAACTTTCTGGGTAACGCTGGAGATGCCACGGAGGGAAAAAATGGCCAGAAAGGCCAGGCTCACCCAGAACAATGCATTGGTATTTCCGGCCACAAAGACCAAATCGAACATCGGCTGCATCATGTAGCCGAGTGCGCCCATGGTGGCGCCTTCGATCACCATGAAAACGACGGCAATGCCCAAGAGCCCCATGTAGTGACGCAGATAGCCACGCCAGAGCCAGCCCAGAAGCTCGCGAGAGGAGGTATGTTCTTTGCTCATGATAGGGGTATCCGGCTGGGAAAGCGTTGAAACACAACTGTCATTTGTCGCCTTCTCGTGACTAGGTTTCGCCATTTAAGCAGCTGGGGCCTGCGGCGCAAGCTTTCTGCCGCGAAGGGCATGCGACCAGCAAGCTCAAAATAGAGGCAATGGGATCTCTTTCGGCAATTGACCTCAGCAGGCCGCAGGCTAGGGTTGCGAAAATGAGACATTGAACGCAGGTCGGCTTTTGCAGTTCTGCAACGATTTGGATGGAATAAATGAGCGCGACAACAAACCCTTCGGGCGGCAGGCCCTATCTGGCAATCCCCGGTCCTTCGGTGATCCCGGACGCCGTTTTGCAGGCCATGCATCGTCCGTCGCCAAACATCTACGCCGGTGAGCTGCTGGACCTGACCGCAAGCCTGGTTCCGGATTTGAAGGCTCTGGCAGGTACTCGGCACTCTGTTGCCATCTATATCGCCAATGGTCACGGGGCCTGGGAAGCGGCATTGTCGAACACCCTGCAGCCGGGGGATCGGATCCTGGTTCCGGCTTCCGGGCGCTTTGCCCTGGGTTGGGCCGAAATGGCCGAGGCGCTGGGCGTGGAGATCGAGATTCTGGATTTTGGCACTGCTGCGGCCTGGGATATGGCCCGAATTTCGGATCGTCTTGCGGCAGATAAATCTCATGAGATCAAAGCGGTTCTGGGCGTGCATGTGGATACTTCCAGCTCAATCCGCAACGATGTCGCCGGATTGCGTGACGTCTTGGACGCGCTGCAGCACCCGGCGCTGTTGATGGCGGATTGCATTGCCTCGCTGGGCTGTGACCGCTTTGAGATGGATGCCTGGGGCGTTGATGTCATGGTCACGGCCAGCCAGAAGGGGCTGATGACGCCCGCCGGGATCAGCTTTGTCTTCTTCAACGACAGGGCCGCTGCGGCGCGGGCAAGACAGCCTCGGGTCAGCCGCTATTGGGACTGGAACGAGCGGGCAAACCCGGAAGTTTTCTATCAGTATTTTGGTGGCACTGCGCCGACGCATCATCTCTATGGTCTGCGCGCGGCGCTGGACCTGATCCACGGCGAAGGGCTGGAGACTGTCTGGGCCCGTCATGCGCGACTGGCACAGGCGGTCTGGGCGGCCTGCGAAGCCTGGGGAGAGATCGAAGACCCGCAGCAGGGGTTGCGGCTGAATGTGGCAGATCGAGATTTGCGCTCGCATGCGGTGACCGCGTTGCATCTGCCGTCGCCCATGGCCAGCGCATTGCGCGCCTGGCTTGAGGAAAATCTGGGGCTTACCTTGGGGATCGGCCTGGGGCTGGCGCCTCCTGACAGTCCCGAATGGCACGGCCATTTCCGGCTGGGCCATATGGGCCATGTGAACGGTCAGATGATCATGGGGCTGCTGGGTGGGATCGAAACAGGTTTGCAAGCCCTGAAGATCCCACATGGGGCAGGGGCCTTGGCGACGGCCGCTAAGGTGTTGGCCGAACAGGTACCTACCCAGCGGTGATGGGACGCTAAGGCAGGTCGCTGACTGCGTGACCAAGCGAACAGGACCTCAGAGCCGGGCAACGGGTTCTGAGCCTTATCCGGTGACGGGTTTTGAACGTCGACCCTGGATCTAGTTATTCCGTGCCTGGTCTTCTTTGATGCGGATCTCAAGGCGATCAATCAGGTGATTGAGAAACAGCGCCAACAGCAGCACCGGGACCATTCCAAACAGCACCCAACCGGCAAAGAAGATCCACATCAGATTGATGCCGAGAAAGGAAATGGCTGCGGTGAAGAGATCGAGCGAGTCTTCATCGTCCTGGCGGTGGTTGTGTCTGTGGGTATTGTCCTTGTCATAGTTCATGGCTGACCCTCCTGGGTGTCTACCCAAATGAGTCTAGCGCACGACAGGTGAAAGTCCGGTAAAACCACCGCGATTAGGTGGTGTCACAGCGGGACCTTCAATCCCATGGCGCTTTTTGCGCGAAATTTCGCCCAGAGCGGCGGCCAGCGTTCTGCCTGGCCTCTGCCGTGCTCTCAGCCTGGGGCGTCTGGCCCTGCTTCTAACTCCGTGCCTCGGCCAGCGCCTTGGGCAGGGCGGTGGCAAAAAGCGCAATGTCCTCCTCAGGGCCACAGCTCACACGGATGCAGCGGTTTTGGGGGGCGACAAAGGGCATGCGCACAAAGACCCCCTGTGCAACCAGGGAATCGAGCACCGCCTTGGCAAAGGCACCGTCGCCACCACAATCGATGGTGACAAAATTGGTCGCCGAAGGTAGCGGGACCAGGCCATTCTCGGTTGCAATCTCGGCAAGATGTGCCCGGGAGGTGGCGATTTCGGCCTGCACATGGGACAGCCAGTCCTGGTCCTTGAGTGCGGCAAGGGCCCCGGCCTGGGCGGCGCGGTTCATGCCAAAATGGTTGCGCACCTTGTTGAAGGCGCGGATCAGATCCGCCTGTGCCAGCGCATAGCCCACGCGGGCGCCGGCCATGCCATAGGCCTTGGAAAAGGTGCGCATCCGGATGACGCGGGGATCCTCGATATCCACCGGTGCTGCGGTGCCTTCGGGGGCGCATTCGACATAGGCCTCGTCCAGCAGCAGCAGCGTGCCCTCTGGCAGCTGGTCCAGGGCATCGACTATGCTTTGCCCGGAATGCCAACTGCCCATGGGATTGTCGGGATTGGCCAGATAGACCAGTTTGGCACCGACCTCGGCGGCCTTGGCAAACAGGGCCTGTGGGTCTTCATGGTCGTCGCGGTAAGGCACCATGTGCAAATCGCCGCCAAAGCCCGCCACGTGGTAGTTGAAGGTCGGATAGGCACCGGACGAGGTGACAACCGCATCGCCGGGGCCAATCAGCAGGCGCACCAGATAGCCCAGCAGCCCATCGATCCCTTCACCCACCAGGATGTTTGCCGGGGAAATGCCGTAATGCTTGGCCAAGGCCTGGACCAGCTCGTAACTCTCCGCATCGCCATATTTCCAGATGTCCTCGGCGGCGGCCTGCATGGCTTCGATTGCCAGCGGCGACGGGCCAAAAATATTCTCGTTTGCGCCCAGCCGCGCGGCAAATGCGCTGCCGCGCAGGCGCTCCTGTGTCTCGGGGCCGACAAAGGGCACGGTCGAAGGCAGCGAGGCGGCAAGCGGGGTGTAGCGAGGCGTTTTCATGGAGCCAGTTAGCGCAATTTACCCGCTCCCATCAAGGCTTGCTTGACCGCGCAACCCAGAGCAGAATGGCGCAAAATATGGGAGACATCGAGATGAAGAAACTCTTGTTGGTGCTATTGGCTGCAGGCCTTGGCTATTTGATCTTCTGGCCGGTGCCCGTCACGCCGGTGGCCTATGAACCGGCACAGGGGCCCGGACCCCAGGGGGACCATCAGGACATAACTGTCTTGGCCGAGATGGAGGCGATCTTGTTGCCGGATGGGGCGATTGGCCCTGAGGATCTGGCGGTGATGCCAGATGGTGCGGTCTATACCACCGATATGGCAGGAGGATTGTATCGCATCGATGGGGCGGTGCCGGAAAAGATCGAAGACCTCGGCGGTCGCCCGCTGGGCCTCAAGGCGGGACCGGATGGCGCGCTCTACATTGCTGACAGCTATCGAGGGTTGATGCGGTGGACGGGCCCCGGCACGCTGGAGACATTGGTGGATGAGGTCGACGGCGCGCCGCTGATCTATGCCAATCAACTTGACATTGGGCGCGATGGCACCGTCTATTTCTCCAATTCCTCGGATCGGTTCGATCCCGAAACCATGGGCGGCACCAAACCGACCTCGGTGTTGACGGTCTGGGAGCAATCCGACAGCGGCTATGTGGCGCGGCGCAATCCCGACGGCACGGTCGAGAAAATCGCCACCGGCTTTGTCTATACCAATGGGGTGGCCCTGTCGGAAGATGAGGACTTTCTGCTGATCAATGAGACGGGGCGGGCACAGGTGCATCGACTGTGGCTGACCGGCGACAAGGCGGGCGAGCGGGAGCTGTTTCTCTCCAATCTGCCGGGCTATCCGGACAATCTCGAGGCTCAGGGCGATGGCACCTATTGGCTCGCCTTTGCCAGCCCGCGGGTCCCTGCCGAGATCCTGATGCCCTATCCGTTTTTGCGCAAAGTTCTGTGGCGACTGGGGCCGCTCGTGCGCCCCGCGCCCATTCATCAGGGACGGGTCATCCAATTTGACGAAAACGGCACCATCCTGCGGGACTTGCAGGATCCCGAGGGCCGCTTTGGGGTGACCACCAGCGCACGGGTGGTCGGCGATGCGTTTTTTCTCATGTCGCTGGACGGGCCCAGCTTTGGTCGTACAGCGGCTGAAAACCTGCCTCCGGTTCCCTGAGGCAACGGTTTGTGGCTGGTGACTGGGTTTTGCACTGATGACGTCGGGGCGGCGCTGGCGGCAGGCGGTTTGCCCCGGCGTTACGCTGGTATGCGCACAGAATCCAAGGCAATCTTGTCCTGACAGAACAATCAGGAGGTGCCACCATGGCGCGGGTGTCCGTTGAGATCAAAGATCATATCGCTCATGTCACACTGACGCGGAGCGACAAGATGAACGCGCTGGATGATGCCATGGTCAAGGCCATCATCGGGGCCGCCGCAGAGGTCGCCAGTTCGGATGCCCGGGTGGTGGTTCTGGCCGGCGAAGGCAAGAGTTTCTGCGCCGGGCTGGATCTGATGAGCTTTATGCAGATGGGCAAGGTCGATCCAACGGAATGGCTGATGGCGCGCAGCCATCAGGATGCCAATGAAATGCAAGAGGTCTCGATGGCCTGGCACCGCCTCGAGATCCCGGTGATTGCAGCGCTACAGGGCGCTGTCTATGGCGGTGGCTTGCAACTGGCGCTGGGTGCCGACATCCGCATCGCGGGACCAGATGTCAAACTCTCGGTGATGGAAATGAAATGGGGCATCATCCCCGATATGGGGGGCATGGTGCTGCTGCCAAAGCTTGTGCGCTCTGATGTGTTGCGCCAGCTCACCTATACCGCCGCACAGGTCGGGGCAGATCAGGCGGAACGCTGGGGGTTGGTGACGTCCCTGGCGGCGGATCCCCTGGCGGCGGCGCAGGCGCTGGCAGCAGAGATCGCAGGCAAGGGACCCAATGCCATACGCGCCGCCAAGCGGATGATCGACTATGCCGAATCCGGCGCCAGCCAGTCAGAGGTTCTGCTGCGCGAAAGCGCCGAGCAGGTAGAGCTGATCGGCAAGCCCGAGCAGATGGAAGTGATCGCGGCGCAGATGCAAAAACGCGCGGCCGTCTTTAAATAGGGAACTGCCGACCTATATGAGACTGAGTGGTCTTCCCTCCCGGACCACCCATGCTTTTCTTCTCATTACAATGGGTTGAAAAGAAAAATGGCGGTGCTAGGTCCCTGGCACCGCCACAATTCTGTTTGCAAACTGGATCTACTCTGCGGCCAGTTTACCCTGGGGGATCACTTCGTAGCCTGGCTCTTCGGGTTCATCATCGCTCATCTCGGGTGGAAAGCCAGGGGCAAGGATCTCTAGCCCGGTGGCGTCTTCCAGGCGACGGATGATATTGGGCGACAGCTCGCGCTCGCCGTATTTGGCAATGCCATCCTCAAAAATCTTCACGATCATCGGGCTGACTTCCAGTGGCACATTATTGCGCTCGGCGATGTCCTGAAACAGGCCAACGTCCTTTTTCACCAGATCCATGGTGAAAGAGATGTCGCGGCTGCCATTCAGGATGACCTGGCTTTCGGTGATATGTGAGAAGGAATTGCCAGAGCTGATCTTGATCGCCTCATAGGCGGTGTTGAGATCCATGCCAGCGGCCTTGGCGGTCACCAGGGCCTCGGCATTGGCGACCAGATGCACGGTGGCCAGATAATTGGTCAGCACTTTCAAAACCGAGGCAGAGCCCAGTTCGCCGGTGTGCAGGATGCGGCGACCCATGGTGGTGAGGAAGGGCAGGATGCGTTCAAAGGTGGCGCGGTCGCAGCCGGCAAAAATGGCGATATTGCCGGTGTCGGCGCGGTGACAGCCGCCTGAGACCGGGCAATCCACCGCCGCTCCGCCAGCGGCAATCACCAGGCCGCCCAGGCGCTTGGCCTCGGCCTCATCCGTGGTGGACATCTCCATCCAGATCTTGCCTTCGCGGACCTCGGGCAGCATCTCTTGCATCACCGCATCCGAAGCGGCAGGCGAGGGCAGGCAGGTGATCACCGCATCACAATCGCGCATCAGCTGCGCCGGGCTACCGCCTGGTTTGGCCCCTTTGGCGACAAACTGTGCCACCAGATCGGGGTTCAGATCATGCACGCTGAGGTCAATGCCATTGCGTAGCAAGGATCCGGACAGTTTGGCGCCCACATTGCCGAGACCAATAAATCCAACTTTCATCTGTGTTCTCCCACATCGGTGTCGTGCCAGCCCTTTGGGGCGGCCGCAGCTGTTCTGGCTGCCAAGAAAAGGCGCGACGAGGTGAAAGTAAAATGATAATTATTGCCAGAAATACCCAAAAATTTTTGGTGATAAATGGATGATCGACTTTCCAACCTGACCTGGCTGCGTACCTTCGAGGCCGCCGCACGCCTGCTCAACTTTACCGAAACCGGGCAGGAGCTCGGGCTGACCCAAACGGCGGTCAGCCTGCATATCCGTTCTCTCGAGGCCCGGTTGGGCAGCAAACTGTTTTATCGCCAGGCGCGCCGGTTGGAGCTGACCGAGATTGGCCAGGCCTATGCGCTGACCGTGCGTCAGGCCTTGGGGGATATCTCGCTGTCGACCACCCGGCTGTTTGGCGCGGAGGCGGCGCAGACCCTGACGGTGCGGGTGCCGGTCTCAACTTCGGCGCTGTGGCTGGCGCATCTGCTGCCGGAGTTTGCGATGCGCCACCCGGAGATCAACATCCGCCTGGTCTCCAATATCTGGACCGAACCAGAGCCACGCGATGATGTGGATGCCGATGTCGAAATACGTCTGGGCCATGGCGATTGGCAGGATGTGACAGCCATCCGGCTGTCGCAGGAAACCATCGTGCCAGTCTGTGCCACTGGCAGCAGCAGGCCACGCCAAGTGTCAGACCTGCTGCAGGGGCCGCTGATCCATATCCTGGGCTATGAAGACCATTGGGCCCGCTATTTTGCCGCCCATGATCTGTCCTATGCCAGTGAACATGCGCGATTTTCTGTGGATACCACGGTGGCAGCCCTGCAGCTGGTGGCTGGGGGGGGAGGCTATGCCACGGTGCTGACCCGCTTTGCCAGGCTGTCGATTGAACGTGGCCTGGGGGTGGCGGTCGCGGGACCCGCAATGCCCTTTGCCCAGTCGCATTACCTGATTCGTCGCCAGGGGCGCGGGCCGCTGCGGCCAGAGGTGCATTTGTTCGAAACCTGGCTGGCGGAGATTTTTGACGCACCGGCTGTGTAGCCCTCTTGCGGCAAGAGGCCGATCAGAATTTGCCGTTGTCGTTCTTCCACTCATGGCGCGCTGGCACGGTTTCGGTGGTGTTCCAGTGCTCCACAATCCGCCCTGCTTCGAGGCGGAAGAGATCGTAGAAGCTGGAATGCAACGTGCCGCGCCAGCCCTCACTGACGCAAAGTACAAAGTTGCCTTCGGCCAGGACCCGATGGAGCTTTTGATAGCGCAGGTTCAAAGCTTGCGTGTTTTCTCCTGACAAAGCGGCCAGCAATGCTGCGGTGCCATCTGCGATCAGGGGGTGGTGCTGAATAAGATCGGCTTGCACAAAGTCCAATATCTTATCCTGCGCGCCGTCGATCAGGACCTGCTGCACAAAGCGCCGCGCCTGCGCGCGGTTTTCCTCGGTGCGCGCGTGATCGCGAATCTCTGTCTCGCCGTCCAGCATGCTGCGTCCCGAAGGGTTCACCGGCTGCTGGGGCTGGATATTGTCCCAATGTTCCACCGCCTTGCCGGTCTCAAAGCGGAACACCTCAAAGGCCACCCGCAGGCTGGAAAAGTTATATTCGATATGGGCAAAGGCAAAATCACCATCCTCAAAGACCCGTTGAAACGTGACCTTTGGGTTGGTTTTGGCGAGGCGGGCAAAGAGCGTGGCGATGCCTTCGCTGCCCTCATGGGTTTGCGGGTTGTGCTGGATATACTTGGTTTCGTCGACCACGGCAGCCGCCATGGCCTCTCCGGTTTCCAGCCCTTTGAGGAAGATTTGCAGCAGCTCTCGGTTCGATGTCATCAGGGGCCTCTGGCTGATCGGAATGATCCTGCCAATATGGCAGTCGCTGGCTACGATGACAGCCCCGGTTAGGTCGAGTGAGCCAAAAAAAATGGGCCGCCCCAAAGGGGACGGCCCGAAATCAAAATCGCAGGCGAGGATTTACAGCGACGCCTTGTAGATCTTGTCAATATTGGCACCCAGAGCGCCATTGTATTCATCGTCGGACATTGCGACGTTCAGACCTTCGGTCAGCGCACGGCTGAAAGAGGCGATCATCTTGTTGTTGCGGGTCAGTTTTTCGCAGGCATCCGCAGTGCTGTAACCGCCCGACAGCGCCACGACGCGCACCACGGCAGGGTGATCGGCGAGGGTTTCATACAGGCCGGCCTCATTGGGGATGGTCAGCTTCAGCGAGACCTTGGTGCCCTCAGCCAGGGCGTCCAGCTGATCCTTGAGTTCCGCCTTGAGGAAGATCTCTGCCTCGCCCTTGGTGGGGGAGTGGATATCAACCTCGGGCTCGATGATTGGCACCAGACCGGCAGCAGCGATCTGTTTGCCGATTTCGAACTGCTGGGCGACAACATTCTTGATGCCCAGCGGGTTGGCCTCTTTGACGACCGAACGCATTTTGGTGCCAAAGATGCCTTTGGCGGCGGCACGCGACAGCAGCGCATCCAGTTCGGGCATCGGCTTCATCATCTGTACGCCATCGGCCTCATCCGCCAGGCCCTTGTCGACCTTGAGAAAAGGCACAACGCCACATTTTTCCCAAAGGTAGGTTGGGACAGGGGTGCCGTCGATGGCATTGTCCATGGTTTTTTCAAACAGGATCGCGCCAAGGATTTTGCCAGAGCTGAAATCAGGGGCGCAGATGATGCGGGCGCGCATCTTCTGGATCTCACCGAACATCTCGTCGTCGTTGGAATAGGCATCTTCAGTGACGCCATACAGACCCAGCGCCTTGGGGGTGGAGCCGCCGGATTGGTCCAGCGCGGCAATAAAGCCACCGCCATTGGCGATACGGTCAAACTGTTCCTGGTTGATCTCTTGCGCCATGAGCCGGCCCTTCCGCGTAAATCGTTTTCTCTGGCCCCGTCTATAGCGCCCCTGTCGCAAGAAACAAGCTGTGGCAGGGGGCGCTTGCGCTAACGGTGGCGGGATTCGAACCGGTCTCTACCGCTTGGGCGTGATCGCAGAGAGAAAGATCGGCCCGCAGGGCGGGGCTTGTCTCCACAAAAGCAACCTGCAAGACTTGGAGACGAGGCTTATTCGCCAGCGCAGGCCGCCGCTGTCAGCTCCATGCGCAGGGCCCCTTTGACCGCGAGCATGTCCTTGTCGTCCCAGGCTCGAATGATGTCGCGAAATTCTTTTTTGGAGAAGCCGTTGTCCGGTAGAATTTCACCTGCCTCCAGGTCGGTCATCTGACAGCCGTTGTCGCGAAACAGCTGAAGCAGCAGGTCGGCCCGTGCTGGATCGACATCGGCGGCAAAGGCGGGGGGATAGCAATAGCGGCAGAGCAAAGAGAAACTTGCCTATTGGAAACTCCTAATAGGGACTAAATCAATGGCTGGGATTTGGTCATGAGGGCGGCATTGACGCAGGTAAAAGTTGTAGGGAATTCTTCCACGGGAGTGTCATTTAAAAGCCCGAACCGGCGGGTTCGGGGGCGAGCCTCCGACTTCTGGCTCACAAATGAAAAACCGGCAGGGAGGCCCCACCGGTTTCAACAGATCTTCTTGTGCCTTTGGCTCAAACCAGACGCGAGGTGTCCTTGGCGGCGCGGATGAAGTCATCAAACAGAGGGTGCGGCGCGAAAGGCTTCGATTTCAGTTCGGGGTGGAACTGGACGCCGATGAACCAGGGGTGGTCAGTCCACTCAACAATCTCGGGCAGGCGACCATCCGGCGACATGCCGGAAAACTTGAGCCCGCAGGACTCCAGCTTTTCCTTGTATTTGGTGTCGACCTCATAGCGGTGACGGTGGCGTTCCTCGATATGGCTGCTGCCATAGACTTGCGCCACTTTGGAGCCTTCGGTGAGGGTGGCATCATAGGCCCCCAGACGCATGGTGCCGCCCTTGTCGTCATCGGCCTTGCGCTGAACCTTGTGGTTGCCCTGCACCCATTCCTTGAGGTGATAGACAACCGGCTCGAACCGTTTCTTGCCGGCCTCGTGGTCGAACTCTTCCGAGCCGGCCTCAGAAATGCCGGCCACATTGCGGGCCGCCTCGATGACGGCCATCTGCATGCCAAGGCAAATGCCCAGGTAGGGGACCTGATGTTCGCGGGCATATTGCGCCGCCTTGATCTTGCCCTCGGTGCCACGCTCGCCAAATC
This sequence comes from Roseobacter sp., assembly GCA_015665415.1. Lineage (GTDB taxonomy): Bacteria > Pseudomonadota > Alphaproteobacteria > Rhodobacterales > Rhodobacteraceae > Pseudophaeobacter. The sequence continues at coordinate 279,203 of JADFAE010000010.1, read as the reverse complement.
CACCAGGAACCAGGATCGCATGGAAGCCCTGCAGATGCGGGGTGGCATCCTCGCGGTCGAACAGCTCGGCATCCACCCATTCGATCTTGACCTTCACCCGGTTGGACATGCCACCATGGGTGAGGGCTTCGGCGATGGATTTATAGGCGTCTTCCAGCTGGGTGTATTTGCCAACGATGGCCACCCGGACTTCGCCTTCGGGGTTGTAGATGCGGTCGGCCACATCTTCCCAGCGCGCCAGATTTGGTTTTGGGGCCGGGGAGATGCCAAAGGCATCCAGAACCGCCTGGTCCATACCTTCGCGGTGATAGGCCAGCGGGGCCTCGTAGATCGATTTCAGATCCTGCGCCGCAATCACACTGTCGGGACGCACATTGCAGAACAGCGCCAGCTTTTCGCGCTCTTTCTTCGGGATCGGCCCCTCGGAGCGGCAGACCAGAATGTCCGGTGCCAGACCGATAGAGCGCAGCTCTTTCACCGAGTGCTGGGTCGGTTTGGTCTTCAGCTCGCCGCTGGCCTTAATATAGGGCAACAAGGTCAGGTGCATGAACAGGCACTGGCCACGCTCTTTGTCCTGGCTGAACTGGCGGATGGCTTCAAAGAAGGGCAGACCTTCGATGTCGCCGACGGTGCCGCCAATCTCACAGAGCATGAAATCGACTTCATCTTCGCCGATCGAGATGAAATCCTTGATCTCATTGGTGACATGCGGAATCACCTGGATGGTTTTGCCCAAGTAATCGCCACGCCGCTCTTTTTCCAAAACATTGGTGTAGACGCGGCCAGAGGAGATCGAGTCGGTCTTGCGCGCAGGCACACCGGTAAACCGCTCGTAGTGGCCGAGATCCAGATCGGTCTCGGCACCATCGTCGGTAACAAAGACCTCGCCGTGTTCAAACGGGCTCATGGTGCCGGGATCGACATTCAGGTAGGGGTCCAGTTTGCGCAGACGGACGGAATAGCCGCGTGCCTGCAAAAGAGCCCCAAGCGCGGCAGACGCCAGGCCCTTGCCGAGCGATGAAACCACACCACCAGTGATAAAGATGAAACGCGCCATGAGTGTTCGGCTGCCCCCGTGAGAAGTCAGAATAAAGCTGCCCGGCGGTTCCGAAAAACCGCGGCATCACGGGGCTTCACATATAAAGGATTCGCGCAGCATGCGCAAGGGAACCGCAAGATGCTGTTACGGTTCCCTTCCAGAATTCTAGGTCTTGTTGATCAGTCGGCGCTGGGCACCAGCGGCGCATTGTCGCCTTCGGCCGGTGGCAGCAGATCGCTGCCCAGCGGGGCAATAGGTGCATCCGCTGTTTCGCCGTCTTGGGTTGTGAGGGCTTCGATGCCATCCGCAACCGAGGAGCCAGCGGATTTTTGCGCGGCCAGAACGGTCAGGGTGATCGAGGTCACGATAAAGGCCGCAGCCAGGACCCAGGTCACCTTGCTCAGCGCGGTTGCTGCGGAACGGCCCGACATGGCGCCACCGCCACCACCGCCGCCCATGCCCAGGCCTCCACCTTCGGAGCGCTGCAACAGCACGACGGCAATCAGGCCAAGAGCCAAGAGAAGATGGATGATGAGAACAACGTTTTCCATAGGTTCCTGCGGCTGTTGGCTAAACTATCGGGCGGTAAATAGGCAAGAATGCCGACAGGGGCAAGAGCTCAGTTTGCTTTGTCTGAATACGGGAGGTGACGCGGTGTCAAAGTGGTGGATTTCACGGCAAAAGTGACTGGACGCGGGGCTTACCCTCAGGGCAGGCTGGTACCATGCCACATGATCACGCTGACCACCCGCATGCTCTTTTGCCGCCAGACCCCGCTTTGCGCGTCAAAGCTCTGGAAACGATTCTCACCCGCAAAGGGCTGATTGACCCCGCCGCACTGGATGAAATCATCGACACCTATCAAAACAAGATAGGTCCGCAGAACGGGGCCCGTGTGGTGGCCAAGGCCTGGACGGATCCTAACTTTAGGCAGGCTTTGCTGCAGGACGCGGATCCGGTGCTGGCTGAGCTGGGATATTATGGCCGACAGGGCGAACATATGGTGGTGGTCGAGAATACGGCTATGCTGCACAATATGGTCGTCTGCACCCTGTGCAGTTGCTACCCTTGGCCGCTGCTGGGTATTCCGCCGGGATGGTACAAATCCGATGCTTATCGCGCCCGCGTGGTACGAGAGCCACGCGGGGTCTTGGCCGATTTTGGCGTCTCCCTGCCGGTCGAAAGCGCGGTGCGGGTTTGGGATTCCACCGCCGAGGTGCGCTATATGGTGCTGCCCATGCGTCCCGAAGGCACTGAAGACATGGACGAGGCTGCGCTGGCAGCTCTGGTCTCGCGGGACGCGATGATTGGTACGGCTTTGGTCGCGGCACCAAAGCATAGTCCCGGGGCTGACGCATGAGTCGGCTGCACGACATGGGCGGGCGAATCGGTGATGGGGCAGTGGTGCCCGAGGCCCCGGATGCGCCGGTCTTTGAAACCGATTGGCATGCCCGCGCTCTGGCGGTGACCCTGGCCTGCGGGGCTTTGGGGAGATGGAATATCGATATTTCGCGCCACGCCCGCGAGCGGCTTTCGCCCAAGGATTACACCCGTTTTAGCTACTATGAGAAATGGGTCTCGGCACTGGCGGATCTGCTGGTGGAAACCGGCGTGCTGACACGCGCCGACCTGATGGGGCAGGGAAGCGATGATCTGCACGCTCTGGCCAGCAAGGTGCTCAAGGCAGAGGCGGTGGCATCTGTCCTGGCCAAGGGGGGACCGGCCAATCGCGACAGTGCGGTGCCTGTGCAGTTTCAGCCTGGCGATGCTGTCACTACCCGTCATCCAAATGGCAATACACTCGTGAAGGGCGGTCATACCCGTTTGCCCAATTATGCCGCTGGCACGCGGGGCAAGATCTTGCTGCAGCACGGGGCCCATGTGCTGCCGGATAGCCATGCCCACGGTCTGGGCGAAGCGCCCGAACCCCTTTATGCCGTTGTGTTCAAGGCGGCAGAGCTCTGGATCCATCCCGAAAATCCCGAGGATGAGGTCGTGTTGGACCTGTGGCAAAGCTATCTAGAACCGGACCTGCGGGGGGCATCATGAGCGACTGTATCAGTTATGACGCACCGGAGCCGGTGTTCCTGCAGCCCTGGCACGCGCAGGCCTTTGCCTTGACCGTGCATTTGAATGAGCAGGGGCGGTTTTCCTGGGCGCAATGGGTGGAGCGGTTTTCCGCGACGCTCAAACACCATGGGCTGGATCGGGACCTGGACGGGGGCGACGACTATTTCACCGCCTGGCTTGCGACCCTGGAGGCGATTCTGTCGGAGGCCGGCAGCGCCAATCCGCAGGAGGTGGAATTGGTTCGGCGGCACTGGGAAGAGGCCTATCTCAGCACCCCACATGGTGAACCTGTGCATCTGGCTGGGACCAGAGCCGCTGACACGACCTGTTAGGTCTCCTTTGTAACGCTTCTGCGTCGATTTAGCGGTTCCCTCGCGGGCGCAGCATCGCTATACGGGGCTCTGGTTTCCACCAGCATACACTTAAACCAGCATACAAAGGACCTGAGATGGCCAATGTCGTGGTAGTCGGCGCCCAATGGGGCGATGAAGGAAAAGGCAAGATCGTTGACTGGCTCAGCGAACGCGCCGATGTGATTGCGCGTTTTCAGGGCGGTCACAATGCCGGCCATACGCTGGTCATTGACAGCAAAGTCTACAAGCTGCACGCGCTGCCTTCGGGTGTGGTGCGTGGCGGCAAGCTCTCCGTTATCGGCAATGGTGTCGTGCTGGACCCCTGGCATCTGCTGAAAGAGATCGAGACGGTGCAGGCCCAGGGCGTTGAAATCTCGCCCGAGACCCTGATGATCGCGGAAAACACGCCGCTGATTCTGCCGCTGCACGGTGAGCTGGATCGCGCCCGCGAAGAGGCCGCCTCCAAGGGCACCAAGATCGGCACCACCGGCCGTGGCATCGGCCCCGCCTACGAGGACAAGGTGGGCCGTCGTGCCATCCGTGTCGCCGATCTGGCGGATGAAGCCACGCTGGAGGCTCGCGTTGATCGCGCGCTGCAGCATCACGATCCGCTGCGCAAAGGTCTGGGCATCGACGCCATTGACCGCGACGCTCTGGTGGCGCAGCTGAAAGAGATCGCGCCCAAGATCCTGCCTTTTGCGGCTCCGGTTTGGAAAGTGCTGAACGAAAAGCGCAAAGCTGGCAAACGGATCCTGTTTGAGGGCGCCCAAGGCGCGCTTCTGGATATCGATTTTGGCACCTATCCCTTTGTCACCTCCTCCAATGTGATCGCGGGTCAGGCCTCCACCGGTGTTGGCATTGGCCCGGGCTCTATCGATTACGTTCTGGGCATCGTCAAAGCCTATACCACCCGCGTTGGCGAAGGCCCCTTCCCAACCGAACTGCTGGGTGCCGATGGCACCCCGGATGCAGACGGTCAACGTTTGGGCGAGCGCGGTCATGAGTTTGGCACCACCACCGGCCGTCAGCGCCGTTGCGGCTGGTTTGATGCCTGCCTGGTGCGCCAGACCTGTGCCACCTCCGGCATCACTGGCATTTCGCTGACCAAGCTGGACGTCTTGGATGGGTTCGAAACCCTGAAGATCTGCACCGGCTATGATCTGGACGGCACCCGTCTGGACTATCTGCCCACTGCGGCGGATCAGCAGGCCCGTTGCACCCCGATCTACGAAGAGATGCCCGGCTGGTCCGAAAGCACCGAAGGAGCGCGCAGCTGGAATGATCTGCCTGCCAATGCAATCAAATACGTCAAACGCGTCGAAGAGCTGATCGAATGCCCGGTTGCGCTTTTGTCCACCAGCCCGGAGCGGGAAGACACCATTCTGGTGACCGACCCTTTTGCTGACTGATGGCGGATAAACCTGGTCTCAGCTACAAGGCCCGCCGCCGTTGGTCGCTGGTCATTCTGCTGGTCGGGATGCCGCTTTATGTGATCGCTGCGGTCAATGTCGTCAGCCTGTTTGAGCGGCCACCGATCCTGGTGGAGCTGCTGATCTATGCAGTGCTGGGGGTACTTTGGGTGCTGCCGTTCAAATTTGTCTTTCGCGGCGTCGGCAAGGAAGACCCGGATGCCACCCCGGAGGCCCGCGACGAGTAACATCGCCGGTTGAAACACACCAAAGGCCCGGTGGGAGCGTTTCTCCTGCCGGGCCTTTTGCTTTTCTCAGGCTTTGGCCATTTCAGCCGGAGGCCTGAAATGGAAACGTCCCAAAGGGTCTGTGACCTTTGGGACGTTTCCATCTAACAAATGCGATCTTGCCTCAGCGGTTAGCCTGCCGCGCGTGTGGAGGGACGAAAGCCGATATCATCGGTGGCAGCAAAGCGGCCATTTTCAGCCTTTTCGATCTTGCCATCCCGCAGCAACTGCCCAAAAGAGCGCAGCCCGTCTTCGCGGTTGAAGTCGGCAAGCCCAAGCCCGCGCACCTTGTTCATCAGCTGTGGCCGCGAGAAGTGATCGCGCCCCTCAACAAAGCTGAGATAAGAGGCCGCTGCTTCCAGAAGTTCGTGCAACTCGGCGGCACCGCGCTCCTGGGCGTAGTCTTCAAAGGTGCCAGAAATTTCGGTTTTTGCCGGGGCAGGACCATCGTCCAGCGCTGCGATCCGCCGGGGCCGAACCGGTTTCGCCGGCACATTGGGATTGGGATCGATGCGTTGTTCGGCCACCAGTTTCAACGGAGCCGGACGGCTGCCGGAGGCAGATGGACGCGGGGCCTTGGCGGTGGCACCCGCTTCGGGGCGGCGTGGCCGCACAACACTGGCAAGCGCTTCCCGATAGGGCTCGGCATCGGTGGCTCCGCTGCCCTTGGCAGCGGGATCCGCCGCCGCTGCGGCAACGGCAGCGCGCAGATGGCTGTAGGTTTCCCGCGACTTGGCATTGTCGGGGTCTTCGAGTTTGCTTTCGGCAGCCGCCATGAGACGGGAGACATCGCTATCCGGAGAGGAGGCTGCATTGCGGGGCGCGTTTGGCTGGGCGACAGGACCCGTCCCCTCGTCACTGGCCGTGCCGCTATCGGCGATTTCAGTTTCACCGACCTCTGGCGCATCGACCTCCGCATCAGGAGCAGTGCTGTCGGATTGTGACTGAGGTTCTTGCGCGCTGCTGGCCAAGAGGTCGGCCTCGACAGCGGCCAATTCACGCAGCAGGTCTGCTTCTTCATCGGCGTCCAGCGAGCTGGGGGCCGAAGCGCTGCTACTCTCGCCTTCGTCCTCGACCTCTTCCAGATTGCCGGAGGCAATGATTTTTTCGAGCTCAGACCGTTTCATCTTGACGATGCGAGCCCGCAGTTGCGGCGATGTGGCTGCAGCGTCGGATTCGGCGGGTTCTGCTGGGCTGCCTGTTGACTGCTCCGACTGTGATTGCGCGGGCTGCGGTTCGGGCAGGGCCTCGGAGGCGGCAGGGGCATTTTCCTCGGTACCTGGCTGGCGCGCAGACATCCGGATGCTGCGTCTGGGACGGGCAGGGGCGGCGTCTTCCTGGGCCTGTTCAGATGCCTCATCCTGGGACTCTTGTGCCAACAAGGAGACCTGATCCAGGTCTGGTTCCTCATCCTCTTCGGCGGCGCTGTCGTCAAAGAGGGAGGTCTCGGTCTCTGCATCGTCTTGCGCGGGAGCAGCCAGATGTCCGGACAGGTCGAGCCGGTCCAGAACGCGCGAGATTTCATCGTCCCCGTCATCAGCCGCCGCTTCAGCAGTGGCTTCGACCTCTGCCTCGCCTTCAGCGTCGCTCTGGGTCAGTTCGGCCCGGGCGGATTCGACAAAACTCTCGGCGTGCTCATCCTCGGAAAACTCCTCTTCCGGGGTCTGTGCAACAACGGCGCGGATACGCTGCAGTTTTGCAGCAATACTATCGGCAGAGGGGGCCGGGTCGGCACTGGCGGATTTGGCAGATGCGTCTTTGGTATCTGGCTTGGCTTCGGGCTCTGTCTCTTCGGCTTCGGCAAAGAATTCAGCGGCACCGGGCGCGACCTCTTCCAGGCTGTCGTCTGCAGCCTGTTTGTCAGCCACTGCAGCCGAAATGGCGGCAATCGTTTTCATATCGACCGAGGCGGCACCTGCAACCGGGGCTGCGTCTTCTTCAGCGGCGCTGGCCTGGTCGGTATTGGTCTGGGCGGTACCAGCCTGGGCGGGGCTTTCGTCTTCAACTTCGATGTCATCCGCTGCTGTGGCAGCAGCTGGTGCCTCAGGCGCGCTGTCCTCAAACAGATCCACCGAGCTGAGATCGATTGCGTCCTCCTCGGCAGGGATGTCCTGTTCAATGGACTGTGGTGCGGGCTGTTCGGCTGCTGGAGCGGTCTCGACAGGAGGCTGGGCAGGCGGCGCGTGGGGCGCTGGCGCATCGGTGACCGTCGCAAGGGCCGGAGAGGCCGCACGCAGGTGAATGCCTTCGCTGCTGGTGCGGGCCTCGACCTGGCGGGTCACTTCGCGCTGGGCGATCTGGGCCAACATCTGGGCATCGGGCTGCGGGGGTTCTGCCCCAAAGTAGCGGTCATCAGCGGCCAGATCGCGGAAATACTCTGCAATCGCCTGCATGGTGCCGAATGAATCCTCGAACCCTTCCAGGGTGCAGGAGAAGGTTCCATAGGAAACCGTCAGAACTTTGTTGTTATGTACCATCGGTTCGCTCGTCCTCACCAAAGCAATTGCTGTTAACAATATCGGCTAGCCCGACAAATTCTGCTCGAAACCGTGCAATTGATCGTATCATTTTGTGTTTAGATTGTGGCCGGTTTCTAGATCTGCGAATAATCTCGGCATGAACAAGCTAATTGTAGACGAAACGCGGCCAATTACCCTTGTTGGGGGCGGAGAACTGGAGCCACAGGACCTGAAATGGGCGCTTTCCCTGGCGCCTTGCCTGGTTGCGGCGGATGGTGGTGCGGCGCATGCGCTGGCCCAGAACCATGTGCCAAAGGCTGTTATCGGAGATTTTGATTCGATTTCGCCCGAAATCCGCGACCAAATTCCGGCCGATCATCTGTTTCACATGGCCGAACAGGACAGCACCGATTTTGACAAGGCCCTGCGCTCGATCCGCGCGCCCTTGGTCCTGGCGGTGGGGTTTCTGGGCGGGCGTCTGGATCATCAGCTGGCGGTCCTCAACACGCTGGTACAGGATCTCGGCCCCGCCTGCATCCTGATCGGCAGACATGAGGTGATCTTTCATCTGCCCCAAGAGATCTCGCTGCCGCTGGTGCCGGGGGACATCGTGTCGCTGTTTCCTCTGCGGCAGGTGCAGGCGTGCTCAGACGGGCTGGAGTGGCCGCTTGCGGGGGTGCGGATGCAGCCGGGCGGGCAGATCGGCACCTCAAATCGCGCGCTTGGGCCAGTCACGCTCAGGGTGGAGGGGCCGGGGCTATTGGGGATGGTTCCCCGCCGCTACCTGCCAGAGCTGATGTCGGCACTGGTCAGGCAATAGGGGCTGCCCTGTCCGCATCAGGTGGGGCCGCCTTGCTGGCGCGCTGTTCGCGCAGGATGGCATAAAGCCCCGCTGCCACCGTGAGACAGATGCCGAGACTGGCCAGCAAATTGGGCAATTCGCTGAAGATCAGCCAGCCCACCACTGTGGCGATCGGGATCTCAAGGTATTGCATGCTTGCCAGCGTCGAGGCCGGGGCATAGCGCAGGCTCCAGGTCATCATCAGATGGGCAACGGTGCCCAGAACACCGGCTGCCGCCAGCAAGAGCCAGGTGTCGCGGTGCGGTAGTGCAAGGCTTAACCCTTCGATGCCGGCGCTATTTCCCAGCCAGAACAGCGGCAGCATCAACCCAGTGGCGAGGAGGCCGGAGACGGCCTGAAGCGGAATGGGCTGGGTGTCCTTGGCAATCTTGCGGGTGACCAGCATGAAAAAGGCAAAGATGAAGGCAACCGCCAGCGGCCAGAGCGCATTGAGGCCGACCACCGCAAAACTGGGTTGGATCACCAGCAAGGTGCCGACAAAGCCGATGACGCAGGCGCCCAGGCGATGGATGCCCACCGCTTCGCCGAGCACGTATTTTCCAAGCAGCAGCATGATGAAAGGCATCACAAAGGCAATCGCCACCGCATCGGCCAGGGGCAGATAGCGCAATGCGTTGAACATGGCTGTGATTCCCGCCATCTGCAGTACCGTGCGCAAGAGCACCGCAGGCAGCAGACGTCTGGGAATGCGCAGCGATTGCCCCAGGGCCCAGGAAACCGGAATCAGGATCAAGGCCTGGGTGGCAAAACGGACAAAGACGATCTGCCCGACCGGTACCCGGGAGGCCAGCAGCTTGGCAATGGCATCGCCAAGCGGAATAAGCAGGCAAAAGCCCAGCATCAATGCAATGCCGAGCAGCGGGCGATCAAGGGTGCGGTGGTCTGTCATGGCGCCACGCTAGGCGCGGCCCCACAAAGGTACAAGCGCAGCTTGCCTTTTTGCCCTTACGTCTTTGCTCTGACGTGTTTTCCGCTCAACAATTGGGCACATTGACAGCCAGACCGCCCAATGAGGTTTCCTTATATTTTTCGTGCATGTCGGCCCCGGTCTGGCGCATGGTCTCGATGCAGGCATCCAGCGGCACAAAATGCTGACCGTCGCCGCGCAGCGCCAGCGAGGCGGCGGAAACCGCCTTGATCGCAGCCAGACCATTGCGCTCGATGCAGGGCACCTGCACCAGACCCTTGACCGGATCACAGGTCATGCCAAGGTGATGCTCCAGCGCGATTTCGGCGGCATTTTCCACCTGCTCAGGAGTGCCACCCATGACCGCACAAAGACCCGCAGCCGACATTGCAGCGGCAGAGCCGACCTCGGCCTGACAGCCTGCTTCGGCCCCGGAAATCGAGGCGTTGTATTTGACCAGACCCGCAATGGCAGCCGCGGTCAGCAAAAAGTCCTCGACGTGGCTTTCCGACGCACCGGGCACGTGGTCCAGATAGTAGCGGATCACCGCAGGCAAGGTGCCTGCTGCGCCATTGGTCGGGGCGGTGACCACCTGACCACCGGCGGCGTTTTCCTCGTTTACCGCCATGGCATAGACGCTCATCCAGTCGTTGATGGTATGGGGCGCGGTCAGGTTCATGCCGCGTTCCGCCATCAGACTGTCATGGATGCCCTTGGCGCGGCGGCGCACAAATAGCCCGCCGGGCAGGATGCCGTCGCGTTCGAGCCCGCGGTTGATGCAGTCGTTCATCACCTGCCAGATCCGGGCTGTGCCCTTGGACAGGCTCTCGGTGCAGCCGCGGGAGACTTCGTTGGCGCGTTTCATATCGGCAATGGATTTACCGCTGGATTTGGCCATCGCCAGCATCTCAGTGGCGGATTTGAAGGGATAGGGGACCGGATCGCCTTCTTCGGTTGCCTTGCCCTGGGCCAGTTCTTCTTCGGTGACGACAAAGCCGCCGCCGATGGAGTAGAACACCTGCCGCAAGATAACGTCGCCCTGGGCATCCGTTGCCATCAGGATCATGCCATTGGCGTGGCCCTCAAGTGCGTGATCATAGTCAAAGATCATATCCGCCTTGGGGTCGAAATGCAGCTCAGGCAGGCCTTCGGGCTGCATGATGTGGGTCTTGCCCAGCTCCGCCAAAAAGGCCTCTGCCTTGTCGTCGTCATAACTGTCGGGAACAAAGCCGCCCAGCCCCAGAATGGTGGCGCGGTCGGTGGCGTGGCCAACACCAGTAAAGGCCAGCGAGCCATGCAGCGAGGCGCGCAGCCCGTGGAACACAAAGGGAGAGGCGCGCATCATGTCCAGGAACCGTGCGGCGGCCACCATTGGCCCCATTGTATGCGAGGAGGACGGGCCAATGCCCACTTTGAACATGTCGAAAACGGAGAGGAACATCAGGTGGCTGATCCTTCTGGGGGATGTGCGAGATGAGGGCGGGTAAAGGGGCCGTCGCCCAAACCCTCGGCACTGGCGGCGGTGAGGACGGCGGGGCGGGTTTCGAGCTGGCGCAGGATGGCCTGCAGATGCGGATAGGTGCTCAGGCGGAACCAGCTGCGGTCGCCTTTGGCCGGATAGAGCGCCATCCAGCGCATCATGCAGGCGAGGTAGAAATCCAACACCGAAGGCTGTGCGGCACCCAACCAGGCGGGCGTGCTGGCGGCGAGATCATCGAGATGGCTCAGATGTAGGGCCAGGCGCTGCTGGATGACCTGTGTCAACGCCACCTGATCCGCCAGATCGGCGCCGATGTATTTCTGTGGATAGAAGGAGATCCGCAGATCCGCATGCAGGGTATTGGAGGCAAAAAACAGCCATTTGAGGAAATCGCCACGCTGGGATGTGTCCGGTGCCGGGGCCAGCCGCCCATGGCGATCCGCCAGCCACAGCAGGATGGCGGCGGTTTCAAAGATTACCCCTTTGGGCGTTTCCAATGCGGGAATCAGCCCATTTGGATTGATCTGGCGATAGGCCTCACTGTTTTGCGCCCCTGCACGGCGATCGACCAATGCGGTTTCATAGGGCAGGCCAAGCTCCTCCAACGCCAGGCGGATCACCAGCGAGGCGTTGTCGGGAGCATAATGGAGGCGATAGGTTTGCGTCATGGACCCGTTCTAAAGGCTGCCCTCTGGCAAATAGTGCCCGTTTCCGGCGTTTCCAATAGGAAACACGCCTTTTAGAGGCATCTGGCGCTCATCTTTTGCCCCGGCTTGGCTGCAACACTGCGGGCGGTGGAATTGCTACTCGCCCTTAGGCTGGGCATTGCTTATAAGGCTTGCAAACGCCTTTGACGGAGCCACCGCCATGACCGGAGAACTATCCCCCATCGACAAGGCCAAATTTGTCGCTGCCAAACGGGCCGCCGCCTTGGTCGAGGATGGAATGCGGGTAGGGCTGGGCACCGGTTCGACCGCTGCCTGGCTGGTGCGCTGCCTCGGCGAGATGGTCTGTGACGAGGGGTTGAAAATCACCGCCGTTCCGACCTCGACCCGTACCGCAGAGCTGGCCCGCGAGGTCGGCATTCATGTCACCTCGCTGGATGAGGCCAAGTGGCTAGACCTGACAATCGATGGGGCCGATGAATTCGACACCGACCTCAACTTGATCAAGGGCGGCGGTGGCGCGCTGCTGCAGGAAAAGATTGTCGCCACTGCCTCTGATCAAATGGTGGTGATCGCGGATGCGGGCAAAGAGGTGGAACATCTCGGGGCCTTTCCCCTGCCGATCGAGGTCATTCCCTTTGGCTGGCAGACCAGCCAGGCCCTGATCGAGGAAACCCTTGTTTCCATGGATGTTCTGGGGCGTTCCGCCACCCTGCGAATGAATGGGGATGCGCCCTTTGTCACCGATGAGGGCAACCATATCCTTGACCTGCATCTCAACCGGATCGGCAACGCCCGACAGTTGGCCCTGGTGGTGAACCAGATCCCTGGTGTGGTTGAAAACGGCTTGTTCATCGATATCTGTGACACCGTCATCATTGGACATGGCGATGGCAATGTGGAAGTGCGAGATATCAACGAAGGAACGGTAGAGCGGGAAAAGCTGGATTTTGTCGAAAGCGACAACCTGTTTTCCGATCTCTCCGAATAAGGGCAGAACAAGATGAGCTTTGACTACGATCTTTTTGTTATCGGTGGTGGATCCGGTGGGGTGCGCGCCGCACGGGTTGCGGCGCAAGAAGGTGCGAAAGTGGCCCTGGCCGAGGAAGATCGCTATGGCGGCACCTGCGTTATTCGCGGCTGCGTGCCCAAAAAACTGATGGTCTTTGCCTCCGAGTATTCGGCGATGGTGGATGATGCCCAGGCCTATGGCTGGGATATCCAGCCCGGAGCCTTTGACTGGGATACGTTCAAGGGCAAGCTGCATGCCGAACTGGATCGCCTGGAAGGCATTTACCGTGGCATTTTGAAAAACAATTCGGTCACCAATTACGACAGCCGTGCCACATTGGTCGATGCCCACACAGTGGCGCTGGCAGATGGCTCGCAAAAGACCGCCAAACATATTCTGATCGCCACTGGTGGCTGGCCCACGGTGCCGGACTTCCCCGGATCGGAGCTGGCGATCACCTCCAATGAGATGTTCCATCTGGAAAACATGCCCGACAGCATCCTGATCGTGGGCGGTGGCTATATCGCGTCTGAGTTTGCAGGCATCATGAATGGGCTGGGTGTCAAGACGACGCAATTCTATCGCGGCACGCAGATCCTGCGTGGCTTTGATCAAGAGGCCCGCGATGTGGTTGCGGCCGGCATGGTCGAGAATGGCGTCGATCTGCAGCTGGAGACCAATGTGGTCTCGATGGCAAAAGAGGGCGACAAGATCCGCGTCACCGACACCAAAGGCAATGAGACTCTGTTTGATCAGGTGATGTATGCCACCGGTCGTCATCCCAATGCGGACAATCTGGGCCTTGAGGCGCTGGGCGTTGAACGTGGCAAAAAAGGCGAGATCCTGGTGGATCAATACAGCCAGACCGGGGTACCCTCGATCTATGCTGTTGGCGATGTGACCGACCGGGCCAATCTGACACCGGTGGCGATCCGCGAGGGCATGGCCTTTGTCGAGACCGTCTTTAAGGGCAATCCCACCAGCCCCGACCATGAGCTGATCCCGACGGCGATCTTTACCCAGCCAGAAATGGGCACCGTGGGTCTGTCGGAGGAAGAGGCCGCCGCGCAGGAGCCGATCGAGGTCTATGCGGCCTCGTTCAAGCCGATGCAGCAGAGTTTTGCAGGCCGGGCGCAAAAGGTGCTGATGAAACTGATCGTCAGCAAAGCCAACCGCAAGGTTCTGGGCTGCCATATCGTGGCACCAGGCGCAGGCGAGATGATCCAGCTGGCGGGTATTGCCATCAAGATGGGCGCCACCAAGGAAGACTTCGATCGGACCGTGGCGGTACATCCGACCATGTCCGAAGAATTGGTAACGATGAAACAACCTAGCCGAACGACTTGAATTCACAAGATTCCGGTCACAGGTTAGACGCAACGGGCCGCCACTGAGGCGGCAGAAATGGGATAGGAGACACATGGCGGGCAATAGCGGTGGCCCCTGGGGGGGCGGAGGCTCTTCCGGCGGCGGAGGTAACCGGGGAGACAACGGTGGCGGTAACAACGGTGGTGGCGGCGGTGGCCGTCGTCCCGAGGACCCCCAGATCCCTGAAATTGATGAGCTGGTCAAAAAGGGCCAGGAGCAGCTGCGCGTCCTGATGGGCGGCCGTGGCGGCGGCACTGGCCAGGGCGGCGGTGGCCGTGGCGGCCAGGGTGGCGGTTCGCCCCTGTTCACCAAAGGCACCATTGGCCTGGGACTTCTTGCGGGTGCAGTGCTTTGGGGCATGGCGAGCTTTTATTCGGTCAAGACCGAAGAGCAATCTGTTGAGCTGTTCCTGGGTGACTATCTTGATACTGGCTTGCCGGGTTTGAACTTTGCGCCCTGGCCTTTTGTCACCTATGAGGTGATCCCGGTGCGGGTTGAGCAGACCGAAAACATCGGTGCAGGCTCGCGCGGCAGTGACGCCGGCCTGATGTTGACGGGTGATGAAAACATCATCGATGTCGATTTCCAGGTGGTTTGGAACATCAATGATCCGGCCCTGTATTTGTTCAACCTGCGAGATCCGCAGGCGACAATTCAGGCGGTATCCGAGTCGGCGATGCGTGAAATCATCGCGCAGTCGGAACTGGCCCCAATCCTGAACCGGGATCGTGGTGCGATTACCGCGCGTCTCGAAGAACTGGTCCAGTCGACGCTCGACAGCTACGACAGTGGCGTGAACGTCGTTCGGGTCAACTTTGACGGAGCAGATCCGCCAGAACCGGTAAAAGATGCTTTCCGCGACGTTCAGTCAGCGGGTCAGGAACGTGACCGGTTGGAAAAACAGGCGGATGCCTATGCCAACCGTAAGCTTGCTGCTGCGCGAGGCCAGTCTGCCCAGACTCTGGAAGAGGCCGAAGGCTACCGTGCTCAGGTGGTCAACCAGGCACAGGGTGAAGCCAGCCGCTTTACCGCAGTTCTGACCGAATACCAGAAGGCTCCTGAGGTTACCCGCAAACGGTTGTATCTGGAAACCATGGAAACGGTCCTAGGCAACGTCGACAAGATCATCCTGGATCAGTCGACAGGTGAGACTGGCCAGGGCGTCGTGCCCTATCTGCCGCTCAATGAACTGCGCCGGTCGGGAGATAACTGATGAATAAGACAACATTTTTACTCCCGGTATTGGTTCTTGTCGTTGTCGGCCTGCTGTCGTCGATCTTTATTGTCGATGAGCGCGAAAAGGCTTTGGTCTTGCGCTTTGGTCGTGTGGTTGCTGTGAAGGAAGACCCCGGTCTCGCCTTCAAGGTTCCGCTGATTGACGAAGTGGTGACCTATGATGACCGTATCCTCAGCCTTGAGGTTGGTCCGCTGGAAATCACCCCGCTGGATGACCGCCGTCTGGTGGTTGATGCCTTTGCCCGCTATAAGATCGTTGACGTCAAGCAGTTCCGCCAAGCGGTTGGTGCCAGCGGTATCAGCGGTGCAGAAACGCGTCTGGACAAGATCATGCGGGCCGCAACCCGCGAGGTTCTGGGTTCTGTCAGCTCCAATGACATCCTGTCTTCGGATCGTGCAGCCCTGATGTTGCGGATTCGCAACGGGGCAATCTCTCAGGCCGAAGGTTTTGGGCTTGAGGTGGTTGATGTGCGTCTGAAGCGGACCGACCTGCCGCAGGCCAACCTGGAAGCCACCTTTGCCCGGATGCGCGCTGAGCGTGAACGGGAAGCGGCGGATGAAATCGCCCGTGGTGACGAGGCGGCGCAGCGTGTCCGTGCTTTGGCAGACCGGACCGAGGTCGAGCTGGTCTCCGAGGCGGAACGCGAAGCCGAGGTGATCCGCGGTGAAGCGGATGCGGAACGCAACGCCATCTTTGCTGAGGCCTATGGCCGCGACCCGGAATTCTTTGAATTCTATCGCAGCCTCAATGCCTATGAAGGCGCGCTGAAAGGCAACAATTCCTCGCTGGTATTGTCTCCGGACTCCGAGTTCTTCAACTATCTGAAAGACTCCCGTGGGAGCTCTGTCGGGCAGTAATCGAAGGGCCTATTGTCAAAACAAACAAGGGGTTGGCCGCAGGGTCGGCCCCTTTTTCATAGTGAAGAAACCCGATGTCTGCAGCATTTACCGGCCCTCTTGATTTTTCCGGGCTGTTTTCACGGGCAATGCTGTTAAACTCCGTTCCAAAGCCCCGCCTTGGGTTGCCCCAGCGCGCTGGGATGGTATTTCACAGTGAATTGAAGCGCTCCTACAGGTGTTGCGAAGGGAAATTCTCCCCCTACATAGAGAGCAGGATTATGAATGTATTGTAGGTGCCCAATAGCGGGGTGATCGCAGGGATCACCGGATGCGGGCAGTGCAGCAGCAAAAGGACCCCATGGGCGAGATCCGCTTGTGGTGAGGATAAAAAGAACATGACGACAACAGGAATGGTGATGACAAGGAGTAGATCGGTGCAGGCTCAGGCTCAGGCAATTGCAGTTTCAACAGATCAGGACAGGCAGGCAGGCTATTGGCGCCTGCTGTGGCTGGCCGTGCTTGGCCTGGGGCTGATCTTGGCCCAGACGCTGTCGGCGCAGGCGCGTCCCGAAAGCCTGGCACCATTGGCGGATGAGGTCAGCCCGGCGGTGGTGAACATCACCACCTCGACCGTGATCGAAGGCCGTACCGGCCCCCAGGGCATCGTCCCCGAGGGCTCTCCGTTTGAGGATTTCTTTCGTGAGTTTCAGGATCGCAACGGGGGCAATGGCAATCGCCCACAGCGGTCTTCAGCCTTGGGTTCGGGGTTTGTGATCTCCGAAGACGGCTATATCGTCACCAACAACCATGTGATTGCCGATGCCGATGAAATCGAGATCGAGTTCTTTCCCGGCGAAGGCCAGCCAAAGACCCTGCTGCCGGCCAAGGTCATTGGCACCGATCCAAATACCGATATCGCCCTGCTCAAGGTCGAAGCGCCTTCGCCGCTGAAATTTGTCATCTTTGGTGACAGCGATACAGCCCGCGTGGGCGATTGGGTTGTGGCGATGGGCAATCCTCTGGGGCAGGGGTTTTCCGTTTCTGCCGGTATTGTTTCCGCCCGAAATCGCGAACTCTCGGGCTCTTATGATGATTACATTCAGACCGATGCAGCGATCAATCGCGGCAACTCTGGCGGGCCGCTGTTCAATATGGATGGGGATGTCATTGGTGTGAACACCGCGATCCTGTCTCCCAATGGCGGCTCTATTGGCATCGGCTTTTCCATGGCCTCGAACGTGGTGACCAAGGTTGTCGATCAGCTCAAGGAATTTGGTGAGACCCGCCGCGGTTGGCTGGGCGTGCGCATTCAGGATGTCAGCGATGACGTAGCCGAGGCCATGGGGCTGGAGGATGCCAAGGGCGCGCTGGTGACCGATGTGCCAGAGGGGCCCTCCAAGGAGGCCGGCCTGCTGGCCGGGGATGTGATCCTCAGCTTTGATGGCACCGAGGTGAAGAACACCCGCAGCCTGGTGCGCACGGTTGGCAATACAGAAGTGGGCAAGACGGTGCGCGTCGTGGTTTATCGGGAAGGCAAGACAGAGACCTTGAAGGTCACTCTGGGCCGCCGCGAGGATGCCGAGCGCCAGGCGAGCCCGGCGCCCTCCACAGAAGAAGACGGACCTTCGGTGACCGAAAAGGAACTTCTGGGTCTGACGATCGGCACCCTGACCGATACGCTGCGGGGGGAACTGAACCTCTCTGCTGAGACGGACGGTCTGGTCATCCTCTCTGTCAACGAGGTCTCCGAGGCCTGGGAGAAAGGGCTGCGGGCTGGCGATGTGATCACCGAGGCAGGCCAGCAGAAGGTGACCAGCATCCGTGACCTGGAGGCCCGAATCTCTGAGGCCAAGGAGGCGGGGCGCAAATCCCTGCTGCTGTTGGTCCGTCGCAATGGCGAGCCGCGTTTTGTGGCGCTGAACCTGCTCAAATAAAACCGTCAGGTCGCTAGGATCTGCGTTGGAAGGCCGGGTATTGCCCGGCCTTTTGCACGTCGGGCTCTCGGATGAGCAAAGCAATGGGCATTCGGGAGGGGACAAAAGGAAAGAGCCATATGCTGGCGGGCATATGGCTCTTGTATGGAACAGGTTTTCATTGGGATGGAATGAAGGTCCCTGTCTTGAGATCACTATGGCAGATCTGAGGCGCGCGTTCTGTGATCTGGTTCACAGCGATGAGCGAAGCGCAAGATTTGTTCAAATTGAAGCGAGATTTAGGGCGCGGCAGGGCTGCGACGGGATTTGACCTTTTCAAATCTAATCAGAGCTATACAGGCAGCTTGCGGCACTGGGTTCGGGCCCCTTGTCTGGCCCTGGGAATAGGTCAATTGGCGGTGCTTTGGGGCCAAACATGTGAAGACTGCGCAGCCCAGTTAACCGTTTTTGGATACTTTTCAGGCAGTCTTCAGCCTGATTACACCCCACTCTCCTATCCAGAATGGTCAATAAGATGATGATAAAACGAACCCTGGCAGGCCTCGCCTTAGCGATGACGGCGAGCACAGCATCTGCCACAGAGCTTCCTCTCCTGGCGGATCCGGCTTCGGCAAAGGTGTTTCTGGAGCTGCGCAACATTCAGCAGCTCGCCGGTGTGATGGAGCCATTGCTCTCGGTGCCCGGCGAGGCCTTTCGTGTCATCGAAGGCGATTTTGTCGCTCTGGGCAATTTGAAGATTCGATTGGTTGGCATTGATGCCCCAGAGATGGCCCAGCAATGCACCGGGTCCGACGGGGGCTTTTGGGAATGCGCGGCACAAGCCGAGGATCGCATGCGAGAGATGCTGCGGTCGGCTGAGTTGGTGGAATGTTTCAGCAACAGTCGCGACAACTATGGCCATTATGTTGCGTCCTGTCAGGCGGATGGGCAGGATATTGGTGCCCGTCTGGTCGAAGAAGGCCTGGCCTGGCCCAATCGCGAACAGGGGTATTACCAGCCGGAAGTCGAGGCCGCACAGGCCGAGAACCTCGGCATCTGGCAAGCAGAGACGCTGCCGCCCTGGGAATGGCGCAGCCAAAACTGAGTTTGAACGTTTCGACTAGATCCCCCTATTGAGGCCTTTTGACTGTGGGGATGGGGCGCGAATGCTTGCAAAGCTTTGGCCCTGACGGGCCTATCGAGGCGCGCCCCCCTTGTAGGTGGGCGTGCCTCTTTTGAATCTGCAAGATCTTGAAGCGCTTAAAGCGCATCGCCTTTTTCTTTGTGGAAGAGACCCCATTTCAATTTGTGCTCTTGCATCACCCGCCAAAGCACAAAAGCCGTCAAGATGAACAACATGACTTCGGCCAATGGACCGGCATACCAGATCCCGATTTCACCAAAAGGAAACGGCAGCAGAAACGTCAGGGGGATTGCAAAGGCATAGGGTTTGCTTAGCCCCAAGAGAGCCGCCTTTGCGGCAGATCCTATCGCTTGAAAGTAGCTGGCCACCATCATCAACGGTCCCATGAGGAAAAAGACGCAGGTCATCACCGGCAGGATGCGTTCTACCTCTGAGATTACGGCAAGGTCGCTCACAAAGGCGCTGGCTATCCGGTTGGGGGCGCTCATCACAATGACTTGGACCAAGGCGCAATATAGGAAGGCAACCAAAAGAGAGATACGCAGACTTGCATCTGACCGTTGCCATAGTGTTGCACCGTAGTTGTTGCCAGTGATGGTTTGCATTGCAAAGGACAGCCCCAAAAGGGGGAGGAAAGCAAAGGTGATAACGCGGGTGATGATCCCGTAGGCCGTTACCGTATTGGCATAATTTGGGCCACCAAACCATTGGAGGGCGGTAATGATTGCAGCCGACCCGAGTGCTAGACCGATGAAATTCAGGCTTTGCGGCGCGCCGAGTGCGAGAATTCTTCCCCAGTACAGCAGCATCGAAGACCGTCGCAAGCCAGAGGGCCGCAGTGGGGTCTCCCCGATGAGGCGGAACCCAAAAATGATCGCAAAGGCCAAGGTTTGCGCGGCTGCCGTACCATAGGCAGATCCAGCAACTCCCATTTCAAGACCGACGATGAGAACGTAGTTGAAACAGATGTTTGCCAGGGAAACCAGCAGACTCATGGCGGCCATGAAACCAACTCGTCCTTCGTTGCGCAGGGCATCGGAGTTGACGGAGAGCACAAACAGCAGCGGCGAAAACAGCACAGTGATCCGCAGGTAGATCACCCCCATCTGTGCCAGTTCACTTGACCCGCCGGCTGCCAGTAAGGCCATCGACTGGCCAAGGCAGGCGAACAGAAGAATGAGACTCAGGCCCAAACAGAGAGCGAGCCCATGTGCACCTGCAAAGATAGCACGCGCCTTCTCTATATCCGCAGCACCGAAGGCGCGCGCCAAAAGGCTGGACATCCCGCCTGATACAAGCGTGGAAAGTGCCACGATCAGCATGTAGAGCGGAAACATCAAAGTGACGGCGGCCAGGGCCTCAGGGCCAACGTGAAGGCCAAGAAAAAGCGCGTCGGCCACAGACAGCAGACCGTTCATTGCCATCACCAGGATGATGGGCAGCGCGGTTTTCAGATAGATGGCAGCAAGTGGGCCATCGGTGAATGTATTGGTGGGGGCGGTAGACATATCCCAATTCTCTCTGATCAAATCGCGTGATTGAGATGGGGCCCGCATTGCCATCCGCGCGACATGCGGAAAGAGATAGAAATGTAATCGCGCAGAACTTTACCATGACACATGTCGGCGGGAGGCAGGCGTCTACAACCTGCACCTTGGTTAGTTTCCATTTGGCTTTCGGTCAAGGCTTCTTGTGGGTCGCCTTGCTGTGCAAGAGCGATCCACGCGTGGGCCGATACACCTGCAGGAAAGGGCGACGGCTAGCGCTCGCCGCCCCACACGAAGCGATTATGTTGGTATTTCCGTATCAGGCCGGGGTTAAATGGATTCAGGTTCGGCCAGCAGGCCCAAAGCGTTGCGGTCCAGGATCTGCAACCCGCCGCGGCTGATCTCGATCAATCCGCTGCGTTTCCAGTTTGACAGGGTTTTGGAGACCGCCTCGCGGGTGGCGCCAACATATTCCGCCAGTTCTGCCTGCGACAGGGAGAGCCGCCCGTTGCCGGTCTCGGGGGTCAGATACAAGAGCTTGCGGGCCAGGCGCACCGGCATCGGCAGGAAGACCTGCTCATTCAGTTGCATGTTCATCCATCGCATGCGCTGCCCGGCCAGGCGCAAGAGATCACCCGCCAATTCGGGGTGCTCTTTGATCTGGGCCAGGATATCCCGGTTGCGCAGGCGACGCAATCGGCTGGGTTCGGCAGCGGTGGCGGTGGCGGTGCGCAGACCGGGATCAAACAGCACGATCTCGCCAAAGACAGCACCGGGGCGCATCAGGTCCAGCGAGAGTTTGCGCCCCGAGGCGGAGAGGATGGAAAACTCCAACGATCCTTCGATGATGGCGTAAAAGGCATCTCCGGTGTCACCCTGCTCAAACAGCACCTCGCCGTTGGAAAGACGCACTTCGCTGGCCTGGCTTTCCAGCATCTCCCGCAGCGGCGCGGAGGCGGCAGAGAGAAAGCCGGTTTCTGGCAGGCGGTCAAATCGCATGGTCTCACTGGGCTCCGTCATCTGGGATCCCGCGCAGGTTCGCGCGCGGGCCTTTGGGGTGGTGTTTTACGCTGGTCTGATCGCGGTTCTAGCAGAGCTTTGGCCTTTGGGAAACTCCGTGCTGTCTGATGCGGTTTTGTAGCCGTTCAATAGCAGTGTCGCGGCAAGGGGAGACGATGCTATTTTGTGGTCGCTAGGCTCTGGGCGCGCGCGGCAAGCTGCCGCGTGTATCCGGGTGGGCCATCATTGGGCAATGGCGACCAGGCCGAGTTGCCGTGCTGTCGCCAGCGACAGGGTGCTGCTGTCCAACCCGGAGTCTTTCTGGTAGCGGCGCACGGCGATCCGGGTGGCGCGATCCATGCGCCCGGTGATGGCGCCCTGATAAAAGCCACGTGCAGCGAGGGCTCGTTGCAGCGAGGCAATAAAGCCGGAGGTTAATTGATCCGGGCAGGGGGTTTCCACCCAGGCATCGCGGCGGGGCTGGACGATCTCCTGGCGGGTGACGGTGCGAAACACCGCCGGGCGGGTGATCTGACCTGCTTCATTCACCTGGGCGGGCTGGATAAGCACCTGATCGGTAACAGTTTCGATCACGGCGGGGCTGGTGTTGCGGTGCCAGCAGGTGCCCGGGGGCGCACCGGGCGGGGCTTCTGGTTGCGCCTGTATCGGGACCTGCACCGGGGTTTGTGGCACACAGGCCCCGAGGCCAATCATCAGGCCAACCATCACCCCAGTTGTGAGACTGGGCAGGGTCACCCGCAACAGGGGGGCGACAAAATTGCGAAGGGCTTGGGTCATGCCTGTGGGTGCTCGAATGCTTTTTCTGGCCTGATCGCCGGATCATTTGGCGCGAGACTAGACCAGAACTTGAGAGGGCGCAAAGGTGGGATCTCCGTTTTGACTGTGGTTACTGAGCGCGAGAGCGCGCTGGGGAGGGCTATCTTTGGTCGCTTTGGCGACGACATCGGTGACGGACTGGACCTGTGTTGCAGATGTTTGCAGTGCCGGATCTGTATCGTGCGTCCGTTGTTGGGTAAAACTTTTGAACAAATGCAGAATAATTGTGCCACTGGTCCAGTCGCGTCACCCTGTGGCGTAAATGGGACTGGCGCGGCGGCAGGGCCTTGGCTACACAGTCAACGGAGTACCGAGAAAGGGAAGAGCAGACGATGGCAAAGATCACCTATGTCGAACACAATGGCACCGAGCATGTTGTGGATGTGGCCAATGGGCTTACCGTGATGGAAGGGGCCCGCGACAACAATATTCCGGGCATCGAAGCGGATTGTGGCGGCGCCTGTGCCTGTTCCACCTGTCACGTCTATATCCACCCTGATTGGGTCGAAAAGCTTCCGGGCAAGGACGACATGGAAGAGGACATGCTGGATTTTGCCTTTGAGCCGGATCCTGCCCGCTCGCGTCTGACTTGCCAGGTTAAAGTGACCGACGCGCTGGATGGGTTGGTTGTGCAGATGCCTGAAAAACAGATCTGATGACAGCTGGGACCAAGGCGCGGCGTCATCTGTTGCGCCCGTGGTCCCGTTTCGCCCGCCGCGCGGCTCTGGCGGTGATGCTTTTGGTTGACCTAGCAGCCGCATGGCCGCTGGCAGCAGAGATCAGGGCGGTCGAATTTGCTGAACCGACCACCCGATATCCCCATGGCGTGCTTGGGGATAGCGTCGAATATGGCAGCCTTCTCATTCATTGGCGCAATACCAATGACAAGAGGCTGCGCTACGATGCCGTGGCACGGCAAGGGACGACTGTTGTCAGCCTACCACAATCGCGGGTGTTTGAAGACCTTGCGCCTCGTTTGGTGGATCTGGACGGTGATGGCCGGAGCGAAGTCCTTGTTGTGGAAAGTGATGCCAGGCTGGGAGCACAGCTGGCGATCTACGACCAGAGCGGTGATAAGATTGCGGCAACGCCCCCAATTGGAACCCGGTTTCGCTGGCTGGCCCCGATCGGAGCTGCGGATCTGGATGGCGACGGGCATGTCGAGATTGCCTATATCGACCGCCCCCACCTGGCCAAGACCCTGCGGATCTGGCGGTTTGAAGCTGGCAAGCTCAGCCAAGTTGCATCCGCAACAGGTTTGACCAACCATCGCATCGGGGAGGATTTCATCACCTCCGGTCTGCGCAACTGCGGGCAGGGGCCGCAGCTGATCACTGTCGACGCCAACTGGCAAAGGCTTGTCGCATCGCGATTGATCGCGGGTCAGATTCAAAGTCACGACATTGGCGCTTTTGAAGGAAGCAACAGCCTGCAGAGGGCGCTGGGCTGTTGATGACATCCTGACCCGGTCCTGACCCAAAGATAGCGGCAGCTGCAGCCGCGCCCTGCGCCCAATGGGAGCAGGGCGCCAGGCCCAAGGGCGGTGGCATTCGGCGAATGCCTGCGCGCGCGGGAGAACCCCCTGACTTGGTTTCGGGCCGGTTGCGGTTGGTTTTACAAGCTGCGCCGCATGGTGACCGATGTGGGGTGATTAAACCCGGCATGTGCGGTTTCAGCTGTTTTTGCAAAGCCAAGTCGGGAAAAGATCTGTTGGTTCTCTATCAACTCGATGCGGACCTGCAACTCCAAGGCGTTATAGCCCAGATCTCGCGCCCGCAGGCAAGCCAGATCGATCAGGCGGCGTGCCAGTCCCTGGCCTCGGCAGTGCGTTTCTGTCGCCAGCTTGCCCAGATAGAGGCAGTCGCTATGCGGGGTCAGGAAAACACAGGCCTGGGGCGGATCGCCCAGACACCAGACCTCTCCTTGCTGACATTGTTCCGCCAGGGTCGCAGCTGTCAGTTGATGCACCGAAGAAGGTGGATTGATGCGCCCCTCCATTGCGGCAAAGCTGCGGTGAATCAGGCTCAGGATCTGTGGCAATTCTGCTGCGTCAGGCAACAGCCTGCGCGGTGGCATCGGCGCGCGGTTGCCTGGGGGCCTGGAATGAGAACGAGGCTCTGTTGAGCCCGGCAGCCTGCCGCTGGCCTTTCCGTTTGTTGGCTTCGATCGATCCTCAGGGGCTGTCATTGCGCACCACATGATCGCCACCAATGTCGCCAAGCGATGAAAACAAGCTGGCGGTATTGTTCACCCCCATCTTCTTCAACAACCGGGCACGATGCACCTCGACGGTGCGATAGCTGAGAGACAGCGTGCGAGCGATCTCCTTGCTGGTCTGTCCTTCCCCCAAAAGCGAATAGACCTCTCGCTCGCGCCGGGTCAGGGGCAGATAGGGGCGCAGCGCAGAGAGATCGGCAAAACTCCAGACTGCGCGCCCAAGCGGCGCATCTGGTGTGAAGGTATGGCCGCGCACCCGCACCCAGAACAGCTCGCCACTCTTGCGTCGCATCACCCGCTCGTCCCAATAGGGGTTGCCCGCGCCCAGGATCTTGTCGCCGCGATTGCGAAGGTTTTGGAACTCTTCATCCGAGGGGTAGAGAAAGGCAAAAAGCTGATCCAACAGCTCTTCTCGGGGATAGCCGAACATCTCGCAAAAGCGCGGGTTGCATTCCCGCAGAACTCTGTTTTCGGTGACGACAAGACCCACAGGTGCAAAGTCAAAGGCCAGGCTGGCGAGATCGCGCGCCGTAAAAAGCGGGTCGAGTGTATCAGAGCCGGGCTGTTGTTGCATCGTGCCTCCCAAAACTGACCGAAGCTTAGCCGCTATGTGCTTTTATGCAAACAGCTATGATGGGCAAAGGGAGGATGTAAACGTGACGTTTCAGCGCCTTAGCGGCTGTCTGCGCCTGTACCTGCTGCCTGCGCCTGCTGAATAGGCCATGAGAGTTGCGTCGTCTGGGGAGGGGGCCTCCCCGCGCGCAAAGATATCTGCGCGCCATATGTGAGACCCACAAGGCTCAGGCTCTGCTACCGGCTTCATTTGGCCAAAAATATCCCGGGGGAGTCGCCTCTTGGGCGACGGGGGCAGCGCCCCCGCGACCACAGTTGGTTTTTGCTCCTAGTCCAGCGCGCGCCAGCCGATATCGCGACGACAGAACCCCTCAGGCCAGTCGATCTGATCCGTCATCGCATAGGCGCGGTCGCGGGCCTCTTTCAGGCTGTTGCCCCGCGCCGTGACATTGAGAACGCGTCCCCCCGTGGCGATGGTCTCGCCATCCTTTGTGGCAGTGCCGGCATGAAACACCATGTTTGCGCTGTCCTCGGGGAGTGCTTCCAGACCCTTGATGACAGTGCCTTTTTCGTAAGTGCCGGGATAGCCATTGGCAGCCATCACCACGGTGATGGCGTGATCATCGCCCCAGTTCACCTGGGCCTCGCCGAGGCGACCCTCGGCGGCGGCCTGCATCAGATCCAACGCCTGTGCGCCCAGGCGCATCATCAGAACCTGGCATTCAGGATCCCCAAAGCGCACGTTGTATTCCACCAGGCGGGGGGCGCCATCCTTGATCATCAGACCGGCATAGAGAACACCCTGATAAGGCATGCCGCGCTCGGCCATGACCCTCATCGTGGGTTTGACGATTTCCTCCATCGCCCTGGCTTCGATTTCGGGTGTCAGAACCGGGGCGGGGGAATAGGCCCCCATGCCACCAGTATTGGGGCCGGTGTCGCCCTCGCCGACGCGCTTGTGATCCTGGGCGGAGCCGATCGACAGCACCTCTTCGCCATCGACCAGCACAAAGAGCGAAGCCTCTTCGCCCTCCATGAACTCTTCAATCACCACTTCCGCACCGGCTCCACCAAAGGCGCCGCCAAACATATCATCAATGGCTTCCAGCGCCTCGTCCTCGCTCATGGCAATGATCACGCCTTTGCCGGCGGCCAGACCATCGGCCTTGACCACAGTGGGGGCGCCATGGGTGCGGATATGGGCCTTGGCGGCCTCGGCCTCGGTGAAGTGGCCATAGCCCGCCGTTGGTGCCTTGGCGGCATCGCAGACTTCTTTGGTAAAGCTTTTGGAGGCTTCCAGGCGGGCGGCGGCCTCGGAGGGGCCAAAGACCAGAACGCCTGCCTCGCGCAGCCGGTCCGCAACACCTGTGGCCAGCGGCGCTTCAGGGCCAATGATGACAAATCCGATGGCGTTTTCTTCGACAAAGACGGTGACAGCCGCCCCATCCATGATGTCCAGGCTGGCGCATTCCGCGATCTGGGCGATGCCGGCATTGCCCGGGGCCACGATCAGTTTGTCACATTTGGGGTTCTGCATCACAGCCCAAGCCAAGGCATGTTCACGCCCGCCGCTGCCGAGGATAAGGATATTCAAGTCGCTCTCCACTTGCTAAGCTTTGTGCGAGGTCTAGTAGTTGACGCGGAAACAGGCAAGGGACGCATTCAGAGATGTCTCATTTGAGCAGACCCGATTTGTGGGAGCGGATTTCCGGATATGACTTTCCTACAGTTGATGGTGGCGTGAGTTTTGTCGATCTCTTGCGGCGCGACACAAAATTCACGCAAAGCTTGGCTGAAGATGCCATTGATGAGTACCGGCGTTTTGCCTATCTGACCCAGGTTGCGGATCGGCCCCTTGTTCCTTCTCCTCGGGTAGATAAGGTCTGGCACCTGCACCTCACTCTTACGCGGGACTATTGGGATCGCTTTTGTGGTGAGACCCTAGGGCGTCGGCTGCATCATGCCCCAGGTCAAGGTGCGTATTATGAGCATCCTGACTACGCGGTTACCTTGGCGTTGTATCGAAAAGAATTTGGCTTCTCACCTCCCTATGATCACTGGCCCACTTCGGCACGCAAGGCTCCGGATACCATTTTCCTAGCCTGCGCTTTGCTGACGCTGCTGCTTGGTTTTATTGCCAAGGAACCGGTGGCGATTTATATCGCCGCTGCACTGGGCGCCGTTTACGGTCTGAGCTTCTGGGTGCAGCTGCCATTTGTGCGAGTATCCGGTGGTAGATTCGTGCACGAAAGTGATGGGTCGAGTTGCAGCAGTTGCGGCGGGGATTGAGGTTTTCAAGTCTTGGCCTCACCGCGACATAGCAGTAAGATCCGCCGCGCAAAACAATAAGAATATGCGAGAAATCGCTGGAGGCACACGTCCTTGTCCGACCTTTTTGATGATCCCAAGCCCGGCCAGAATGCGCCTGAATTCAGCGTCTCGGAACTGTCCGGCGAGGTGAAGCGCACGCTGGAGGGCACGTTTGGCCGCATCCGCGTGCGCGGCGAAGTGGGACGGGTGTTCAAGGCGCGTTCTGGTCATTTGTATTATGACATCAAGGATGATCGCTCAGTGCTGGCCTGCACCACCTGGAAAGGTCAGATTTCCAATCTCGCCGTGGTGCCAGAGGAAGGCCTGGAAGTGGTTGTTACCGGCCGTCTCACTGCTTTTGGGGCGCAGTCGAAATACAACATGAACGTCGATGAGGTGGCTGTCGCGGGCCAGGGCGCGCTGATGGCGCTGCTGGAAAAGCGCAAGAAACAGCTGGAGGCCGAAGGCCTGTTTGCGCCCGAGCGTAAAAAGCCGCTGCCCTATCTGCCGCATATCATTGGCGTGGTGACCTCGCCTTCGGGCGCGGTGATCCGCGATATCCTGCACCGGTTGCGTGAACGTTTCCCGCGCAAGGTTCTGGTCTGGCCCGTTGCGGTACAGGGCAGCAATTGCGCCCCAGAGGTGGCCCGGGCCATCGAGGGCTTCAACCGGCTGACCCCGGGGGGCGCGCTGCCGCGCCCGGATCTGATCATTGTGGCACGTGGGGGCGGCGCGATTGAGGACCTGTGGGGCTTTAACGAAGAGGTGGTGGCCCGTGCTGTCGCTGCCTCAGAGATTCCGCTGATCTCCGCCGTCGGGCATGAGACCGATACCACGCTGATTGATTTTGTCTCTGATCGCCGGGCCCCAACCCCTACCGCCGCGGCCGAGCTGGCGGTGCCGGTGCGGCTAGAGCTGATGGGCTGGGTCGAAGATCAGGGCGCACGCCTGCTGCGTGGCACCGGCCAGGCGGTACAGATGCGGCGTCAGCGGCTGAATGATCTGGCCCGCGCCATGCCACGCCCCGAAAGCCTGCTGGACACGCCGCGCCAGCGGCTGGACCATGTGGCGGACCGTTTGCCCCGCGCCTTGATTGCGGGGGTGCAGAACTGGCATGTAGCCCTGAGCCGGGCTTCGGCGGCGCTGCGCCCCGCGACCCTGCGCCAGTTGGTCGACAGCCGCCGCGACAGGCTGCGCAATCTGTCCTCCCGCCTCAGCCTGCGCCCGATCACCCAAGAGGCCAGTCGGCAAAAAGACCGCCTGATCCAGCTGTCACAGCGCTTGGATGCGGCCCAGGGGTTGCGGATCGAACGTCATCGCCAAAATCTGCAGGCCACGGGCCGCCAATTGGACATCCTCAGCTACAAGGCAACACTGGAGCGTGGCTATGCGGTGGTGCGCAGCGGGGCAGAGATCGTCACCAGCCGTGCCGCCGCTGCACAGGCGGTAGCGCTCAGCATCGAATTTGCGGATGGCAGTCTTGATCTTTCTACGCGCGGGGAGTCGACAAGACCCGCAAAAACATCTGGCAAAGCCGGGGCTGGCAAATCTGACCCAAGCAAGCCGGACAACAATTCCACGGAAGCGGGCGATGATCAGGGTGCTCTGTTCTAGCTTCAAACGCCGACTTCGGGTCCGAGACACAGCATTTCTTCGTCCACATCTCCGGCTTCATATAGCTCGGTGGCCTCGGGGTCGTTTTGAAACCGCGCACTCAGACCTTCCGGAGTGAGAGAAAAGCTCCAGCACTGCGGGTCGCTGCGATCCTCATAGACAAAGCAGATCTGGCCGGCGTCCTCATACCAGGTGCCTTCTTGGCAGCGCCCGTCGAGAAAGGACCAGATGACTCTGCGGTCCGGAAGGTAGCGTTCAACCCCGTAGGCGGTCCCGCCAAACCCGTAGAACAACGTCTTGCCACGGGTGTAGTGATCAAATTCCTCTGCATCCATGGGTTCGCCTGCCTGCGCCGCAAAGGGCAGGGCAGCCAGGGTGGCGCAGAGAATCAGCAAGGAACGCATGGAGAAATTGTGCCAGAGCGCGCCGTCCAAAGCCAAGGCTTTCCTTTGTAAGACACGCGAGGCGCGGGCGGTACCTGTCCCTGGGTCACCTTTGACCACTCACGACAACCGGGGCAAACATGGGGCAATTGGAGACGCAGGGGAGAGCCATATGCCATTGGTGACAATTCTGGAATTTGCAGCAGCCCTGGCGGCGCTGGCCTACCTCGGGCTGACCGCCCGGGATCCATCCCCGTTGCGCAGCGTGACGAAAACCACTTCGGTGGCGCTTTTGGCTGTTGCGGCTCTGCTGGCAAGTGGGCCCCTTTGGCTGGTTCTTGCCTTGGCTTTCTGTGCATTGGGGGATTTCTGCCTGTCGCGCCAGGGAGAGCAGGCCTTTATGGCGGGCGTCGGCGCCTTTGCGGCGGGACATCTGGCCTATGTCATACTGTTTTTGCAGGGCCCAAGTGGTGATTTCGCGCAGATCTGGCAGCTGCCAGATCTGCTGCTTACGCTGGCCCTGCTGGCGCTGGGCCTGGGTATGATCCGGGTGCTGGCTCCGCGCGCGGGGGATCTGAAGATCCCGGTGATGATCTATATCCCAATCATTCTTGCCATGGGGCTTGCGGCCCTCAGCCTGCCAGAGCGCGCGCTGCCCTGGGTCTTGCCCGCGGCCCTGGCCTTTATGGTTTCGGATGTGGTTCTGGCCTTTGAAACCTTTGTACTGGACCAGGATCATCGGCTGCGCCGGATGACACCCTATGTGGTCTGGCCGCTCTATTGGGGCGCGCAGGCCGGGTTTTATCTGTCTTTTTCCTGAGTGTGGCGCTGCATCCGCTTTGCAACCGGGTGCAATCCGCATTAGGTGAGGGGGATACCCTGTTGCGGAGGCCCTGATGGCGTTTTTCTCAAAGCTCAAAGAGCGTTTGTTCAAGTCTTCGTCGAAACTGGACGAAGGTCTGGAAGCGATTGTCGAAGAGGGCGCAGAGATCTCTGAGGCCGCCCCATCAGTGGCCCCCCACGTCAGTGCGCCAGCCGATGCGCTGTCTCAAGATCCGGGGCCCGCATCCGCCGCGCCAGGACCCTCCAAAGAAGAACCGGTCGCGCAACCGGTCAAACCCGCAGGTCTTCTGGGCCGCCTCATGGGACGCGACAGCGGGCCTGCCGCGCGCCGGGTTCTGGACGATGACATGCTGGAGCAGCTGGAAGAGCTGTTGATTGCCGCCGATATGGGGGTCGATACCGCCCTGCGCGTGACCGCCAATATGGCAGAGGGACGTCTGGGCAAGAAACTGTCGGCCCGCGAAATCAAGGCGCTGCTTGCAGCTGAGATCGCCCGGGTAATGGAAAACGTGGCCAAACCGATGCCGATCTACGCGCATCGGCCTCAGGTGGTGCTGGTGGTCGGGGTCAATGGCTCCGGCAAGACCACCACGATTGGCAAATTGGCCAGCCAGTTCAAGGCTGCGGGCAAAAACGTGGTGATCGCGGCGGGCGACACGTTTCGCGCGGCTGCCGTCGAACAGCTGCAGGTCTGGGGGGAGCGTGCAGGGGTTCCGGTCCTGACCGCCCCCGAGGGCTCGGATCCAGCCAGCCTGGCCTTTGACGCGATGACACGGGCCCAGGAAGAGGGCGCGGACCTGTTGATGATCGACACGGCCGGGCGCTTGCAAAACCGCGCCGATCTGATGGAGGAACTCTCCAAGATCATCCGCGTCATTCGCAAAAAGGACGAAACCGCGCCGCATAACACCCTCTTGGTACTGGATGCCACCACCGGTCAGAATGCGCTCAGCCAGGTCGATACCTTCCAGAAACTGGCCGATGTTTCGGGCCTGGTGATGACCAAACTGGACGGCACCGCCAAGGGCGGCGTGCTGGTGGCCTTGGCCGATAAATTTGGCCTGCCAATCCATGCCATCGGGGTGGGTGAGCAGATTGACGATCTGGCCCCTTTTGATCCGGAAGAATTTGCCGCCGCTCTGACCGGGCTCGATCAATCCTGAACGCGACCAGCCCTGAAAAGGTAGGCTCCAATTTTCATTTGGCCAAAAATATCCTCCAGGGGTCTGGGGGTGGAAAATCCCCAGCGTCCCTTTGCCTCCACTGGGCATAGGCCGCAATCATGAGCACATGGCTGATCTCCCTGGAAGGGACGCAGGCCGGCCATCAGGCTGCCCTTGGCCTGGCCCTGATGGCGGCTTTTTTGCATGCGGTTTTTGGCGCGTTGCAAAAGGGACGGCATGATCCCTGGCTGTCGCGCGGTGCCATTGATGCCTCATACGGGCTGATGGCGGCGCCCTTCGCACTGTTTGTGGTGCCCTGGCCCGAGCCCCATATGTGGCCAATCTTTGCCATCGTCTGGATTATCCATGTGGCCTATAAGGTGATGCAGGCCCTGGCCTATACCAAGGGCAGCTATACGGTGGTCTACCCGGTTGTGCGCGGCACCGGGCCATTGTTCACGGTGATTGGCTCCTATTATCTTTTCGGTGAGACTTTTGCCGTGACCCAATGGCTGGGCGTCGCGGTGCTCTTGCTTGGGATCTTTGGGCTGGCCGCCTATAATTATCGCTATCTCGAAACCCATCGCGACACACTTGGCATTGCCATGGGGCTGGCTCTGATCACCGGCCTCCTGGTGGCGCTTTATACCACCTATGATGCCTATGGCATCCGCGCCACCGCCGATCCCTTTACCTTTCTGGCCTGGTTTTTCATGATTGATGGGCTGGCGATGCCACCCTATGCCTACCTGCGCTGGTGGCGCATGCCGGATCGCCCGGCTGTTGCGCCCTTGCTGCTCAAGGGCGTCTTTGGAGGCCTGCTGGCCTTTGGCTCCTTTGGCGCGGTCATGCTGGCGACCCGGCTCGACAAGGTGGGCGAAGCCGCGGTTCTGCGCGAGACCTCGACCGTCTTTGCGGCCTTGATTGGCTGGCTGGTGCTGAAAGAGACCGTTGGCCCCCGACGCATTGCCTTGATGGCTTTGATCGCGCTGGGCGCCGTGATAGTGGAGATGGGCGGCTAGCCCCGCCATGGCCGGTTGCGGCCCTGAGGTCAAAGAGGAACGCCCATGACTGCTGACAAGACTGCCGCCACGGATCAGGCTGGCAAGAAAATCAACCCGACACTGAAGATGGTGCTGGAGCTCGGCCCGGTGGTCTTGTTCTTCATTGGCTACCTCAAGTTGCGCGAAGAAGTGTTTTTGATCGCCGGGCAGGAATACAAGGGCTTCATCATCATCACCGCCGCCTTTATCCCGCTGATGGTGCTCTCGACGCTGATCCTGTGGCGTCTTACCGGTCATCTGTCCAAAATGCAGGTGGCGACCCTGGTGCTGGTGGTCTTCATGGGCGGGTTGTCGGTCTGGCTCAATGACGAGCGTTTCTTCAAGATGAAACCAACGCTGATTTACCTGCTGTTTGGCGGGATTTTGGGCTTTGGACTGCTGCGCGGGCAAAGTTATCTCAAGGTGGTGATGGAGGAGCTGATGCCGCTGGAACAGGAGGGCTGGATGATCCTCACCCGCCGCATCTGTCTGTTTTTTCTGGGGCTTGCCATCGCCAATGAGGTGATCTGGCGCAGCCAGAGCACCGACACCTGGGTCTATTTCAAGACTTTTGGCCTGCCAGTGGCGATGTTTGCCTTCTTCATGTTTCAGGGGCAGGTGTTCCAGAAACACGGGCTCGCCGACGAAGACGAAGCCTGATCTGCAAAATCTGACCGATCGGAAATCACAGCGCGGTGAGCGCGTGCTCAATACGCGCTCAGAATCCTTGACTGTGGCACGCATCCGGCGTATCGGCTTTGCACGATCACTGTGGCGATTTGTAACCGGATTGCGGGCCACGTTAAATATTCCGCTAAAGAGGTCAGGATGTGAAGGACCCCCTTTCGCTTGGCCGGACGGGGGTTTTTTGTTGCGCGACGGGCGCAGGAGGACATGAGATGAGCGAGACCTGGAATAACCGCACCAAACTGGTGCATGGCGGCACCCGGCGCAGTCAGTACAATGAGGTGAGCGAGGCGATCTTTCTCACCCAGGGCTTTGTTTATGAGAGCGCAGAACAGGCCGAAGCCCGGTTCATCGAGACCGGCCCGGATGAATTCATCTACGGCCGCTACGGCAATCCGACCGTGGCGATGTTCGAAGACCGCATTGCGCTGCTGGAAGGCGCCGAAGATGCCTTTGCCACCGCTTCGGGCATGGCTGCGGTCAGTGGCGCGCTGACCTCGATCCTGAAGGCAGGCGATCATGTGGTTTCGGCCAAGGCGCTGTTTGGCTCCTGTCTCTATATTCTGGAAAATGTCCTGACCCGCTATGGGGTTGAGGTGACATTTGTCGATGGCACCGATCTCGACCAGTGGCGCGCTGCAATGCGTCCGGACACCAAATCGGTGTTCTTTGAAAGCATGTCAAACCCAACCCTGGAGGTGATCGACATCACCGCTGTTGCGGCAATCGCCCATGAGGTTGGCGCCACCGTGGTTGTAGATAATGTCTTCTCCACCCCGGTGTTCTCCAAGGCGATCGCGCAGGGGGCCGATGTGGTGGTCTATTCGGCCACCAAACATATCGACGGTCAGGGCCGGGTTCTGGGCGGCGTTGTTCTGGGCACCAAAGACTACATCCGTGGCACCCTTGAACCCTATATGAAACACACCGGCGGCTCGCTGAGCCCCTTCAATGCCTGGACCCTTCTCAAAGGGCTCGAGACTATTGATCTGCGGGTCAAGGCCCAGGCGAAAACAGCGCTGCAGATTGCCGAGGCCCTGCAAGGGCATGCGGGCCTGGAGCGGACGATCTACCCCGGCCTCAAGGATCATGCCCAGCACGCCCTAGTTCAGGATCAGCTGGACGGGTGCGGCGGCACGGTGCTGTCACTGGATCTCAAAGGCGGCAAGGAGGCCGCGTTCCGCTTCCTCAATGCGCTGACCATCCCGGTGATCTCCAACAATCTTGGTGACGCAAAATCCATTGCCACCCATCCCGCGACCACCACGCATCAGCGCTTGCCTGAAGATCAGAAAGTGGAACTGGGGATTACATCCGGTCTGGTGCGTTTCTCGGTTGGGCTGGAAGACAGCGATGACTTGATCGCGGATCTGTCCCAGGCGCTGGCCACCGCACAGGGCTGAGCCAGCTGATGATTGGTATGGGTGTGGCAGAACCTCTGACCCGGATTGGATGTTTTCGTCTGATCCGGGGGGAATCCTGCCGTATTTGACGGATCCGTTTTGAGTTTTGCGTCGTAAAGGTCTAAACCAGTCAAGCGCCGCTCCTGCCGGGCGGCGATACCGGAGTGCACTGTGCCATGAATATCCCAACGCCTGATCTGTCAGAGACACCCGATCTGCAAGCTGCTGAGGCGGCTTTGGCTGTGCTGCGGCAATGGGCCGAGGGCGCGACTCCAACCGAAGTGGCACAGCTGGAGCCGGCCGTGGCGCGCCTGCTGCCGGGGCGTGAGCTGGGCAATTATCCGGACCTGTCGCGGGAGTATCCGCAGGATTTCAAATCCGATGAGGCCTACCGGGCCACCCTGCCTGATCTTCAGAACGGGCCGGCCAGCCTGATCCGTGGAGCCAAGGAACAGATCCAGCACGTTGGCATTTCGAATTTTCGCTTGCCGATCCGCTTTTACAGCCGAGATTCCGGCGATCTGACGCTGGAGACTTCGATCACCGGCTCCGTCAGCCTGGAGGCCGGCAAGAAGGGCATCAACATGTCCCGGATCATGCGTTCCTTTTACAAGCACGCGGAAAAGACCTTTAGTTTTGAGGTGATGGAGGCCGCTCTTAGCGATTACCTCAGTGATCTCGAGAGCATGGATGCGCGTATCCAGATGCGGTTTTCCTTTCCGGTGCGGATCGAGAGCCTGCGGTCCGGCCTGTCTGGTTATCAGTATTACGACATCGCGCTGGAGCTGGTGCACACCGAAGGGGTACGCCACAAGATCATGCATCTGGACTATGTCTATTCGTCGACCTGCCCCTGTTCGCTGGAGCTGAGCGAACATGCCCGCCAGTCGCGCGGGCAATTGGCAACACCACATTCGCAGCGTTCGGTGGCGCGGATTTCGGTTTCGGTCGACCCCGAGGGTGAGTGCCTCTGGTTTGAGGATCTGATCGAACATTGCCGCAAGGCGGTGCCGACGGAGACGCAGGTCATGGTCAAGCGTGAGGATGAACAGGCCTTTGCTGAACTCAATGCAGCCAACCCTATCTTTGTCGAGGATGCGGCGCGCCTGTTCTGCGAGGCGTTGCAGAATGATGATCGAATCAGCGACTTCCGGGTGGTGGCCAGCCATCAGGAAAGTCTGCACAGCCATGATGCCATCAGTATTCTGACCAATGGGCCGCTGTTTGCCAGCACAAGCCTGGACCCCAAGCTGTTTTCCACTCTGATCCATCAGGGCTAAGCCCGGAAGTGGTCCGAGGGCACGCCAAGTGCCGATTTCGGGTCGGCCCCATGCGGGCTTTGGCTTGACAGTTTCTGCTAGGAAGGCCAACGCTCGCCCCATGTTGGATTTTCGACCCGTTGGATATGTGATCGGCCTGCTGGTGGTGATCCTGGGGGGCATGATGCTGTTCCCCTTCCTGGCCGACCTGATCGAGGGGCGGGGGGAATGGCATGTCTTCCTGCAAAGCGGTGTCATCACCATGTTGACGGGGGCGCTTTTGGCGCTGAGCTGTGGCAGCGGCAATCACCAAGGTCTGAATATCCAGCAGACCTTCCTGCTCACCACCTTTGTCTGGGTTGCCTTGCCGATCTTTGGCGCGCTGCCTCTGATGCTGGGGGTGACCGATCTCAGCTTTACCGATGCCTTTTTCGAGGCAATGTCGGGGCTGACCACAACCGGGTCGACGGTGATCTCGGGGCTGGATGATCTGCCCAAGGGGCTGCTGTTGTGGCGGGGCATCCTGCAGTGGGTGGGCGGGATTGGTATCATCGTTGTCGCCATGGTGTTTCTGCCAGAGCTGCGGGTCGGTGGCATGCAGATCTTCAAATCCGAATCCTTTGATACCTTTGGTAAAATCCTGCCGCGCGCCCAGGCTATCGCCAAGCAGATCTCGCTGATCTATGTTGGCCTTACGATGATGTGCATGCTGGTCTATCTGATGGTGGGCATGGGTGGTTTCGACGCTTTGGTGCATGCCATGACCACGATCGCCACGGGTGGGTTTTCCAACTATGATGCCTCGTTCGGGGTGTTCAGCGGACCGGCGGAATATGTCGCCTCGATCTTCATGATCCTCGCAGCTCTGCCGTTTGTGCGCTATGTGCAGTTGGTCAACGGTCAGGCCTTTCCGATGTTTCGCGACAGTCAGATCCGCGTCTTTCTGGCCACCTTGGGCCTCCTCGTGGTGATGGCTGCCGGGGTACTCTACTTTGGATCTCCGCATGCACCCGAACAGGCGCTGCGTCAGGCGCTGTTCAATATCACCTCGATCATGTCCGGCACCGGTTATGCCAGCACCGACTACATGCAATGGGGCAGTTTCCTGGTGATGGTGTTCTTTTTTGTCGGTTTGATTGGCGGCTGCGCGGGGTCGACAGCCTGTTCGGTCAAGATTTTCCGCTACCAGCTGCTCTTTGCTTCTATCCGGGTGCAGATCCAGCGCATCCGCTCGCCGCATGGGATCTTTGTGCCTCGTTTTGAAGGGCGCGCGGTGGGGCCGGATGTGCTGAGCTCGGTGATCTCGTTCTTCATGTTCTTTGTTGTCACCATGGGGATCGTGTCCTGGGCGCTGGCGCTGACGGGGCTGGATTTCATCACCGCCATTTCGGGCGCGGCGACCGCAGTGGCCAATGTCGGGCCAGGCCTGGGTGAGACAATCGGGCCGGCGGGCAATTTTGCCTCGCTCAATGATCCCGCAAAATGGATCCTGAGCAGCGCCATGCTGATCGGACGGCTGGAGCTGATGGCGGTCTATGCCATTCTGACCGTGCGGTTCTGGCGCGCCTGAGTGGGCGTGGCACCTATTGGCCCCGAAACTGCGGCGCGCGCCCCAACAGGCTGCGGCAGATCGTCAGATCGGGCTGGTTTGATGTATCGCTACAATCCGCAGCCTTGCCCTCGAAACCGCTTGCGCCTATGAGGCAGTGAACGAAAACAGCGAGCGCACGGAGATTTTTGCCCATGCCCGTTCTAGTAATGAAATTTGGCGGCACTTCGGTCGCCAACCTCGACCGGATCCGTCGCGCCGCCAAACGCGTCGGTGTGGAAGTGGCCAAGGGCTATGACGTCATCGTCATCGTCTCCGCCATGTCCGGCAAGACCAACGAAATGGTTGGCTGGGTCAACGAGACTTCGCCGATGTTTGATGCCCGCGAATATGACGCTGTGGTGTCCTCGGGTGAGAACGTCACCGCGGGACTGATGGCGCTGACCCTGCAGGAAATGGATGTGCCCGCGCGCAGCTGGCAGGGCTGGCAAGTACCGCTCAAGACCACCAGCGCCCACAGCCAGGCCCGGATCGAAGAGATCCCACCTGAAAATATCAACGCCAAATTCGGCGAAGGTATGCGGGTTGCGGTGGTTGCGGGTTTCCAGGGCATCAGCCCCGAGGGACGCATCACCACGTTGGGGCGCGGTGGCTCAGACACCACGGCGGTGGCTTTTGCGGCCGCTTTTGACGCCGAACGCTGCGA
Source organism: Roseobacter sp. (assembly GCA_015665415.1). Lineage (GTDB taxonomy): Bacteria > Pseudomonadota > Alphaproteobacteria > Rhodobacterales > Rhodobacteraceae > Pseudophaeobacter. The sequence goes on along the minus strand of JADFAE010000010.1, from coordinate 241,086 downwards.
CATCTACACCGATGTGGATGGGGTCTATACCACGGACCCGCGCATCTGCGACAAGGCACGCAAGCTGGACAAGATTGCGTTTGAGGAAATGCTGGAACTGGCCTCACTGGGGGCCAAGGTGCTGCAGACCCGCTCGGTTGAGCTGGCGATGCGCTACAAGGTGAAACTGCGCGTTCTTTCAAGCTTTGAAGAACAGTCCGACGCGGCCGGAACTCTGGTCTGCGACGAGGAGGAAATCATGGAATCCAATGTTGTGGCCGGTGTGGCCTATTCTCGCGATGAGGCCAAGATGACGCTGATGTCGGTCGCCGACCGTCCAGGCATTGCGGCAACCATCTTTAACGCCCTCTCTGATGGCGGCGTCAATGTCGACATGATCGTGCAGAACATCTCTGAAGATGGGCGCACGGATATGACCTTTTCCTGCCCCACAGATCAGGTGGCACGGGCCGAACAGGCGCTGTTGGGAATCAAGGACCAGGGTGAGCTGAACTACGCCGAACTGGTGGCCGACAAGGATGTGGCCAAGGTCTCGGTTGTGGGCATCGGCATGCGGTCGCAATCCGGTGTCGCCGCCAAGATGTTCAAGGTACTCTCGGATGAGGGTATCAATATCAAGGTAATTACAACCTCCGAGATCAAGATTTCCGTTCTCATTGATCGGAAATACATGGAACTCGCGGTCCAAGCACTGCATGATGCTTTTGAACTGGATAAGGTAGCCTGATCAACTGGGCTGCCTGCCACAAAAAAATATGTGAACAGGGCCCATGGTCGAAAGTACTGAATCTGAAAGCCGCAAGCTGTTGGGCAGCCTGCGCGAGGCCATGGCTGGGGAGAACCCCGGCCAGGCCCGTCTGGACAAGATCACCCATCTGATTGGCGAAAGCATGGGGACCGAGGTCTGCTCGGTCTATCTGTTTCGTGATGATGAGACGTTGGAACTCTGTGCTACCGAGGGTTTGAACGTCGAATCCGTGCACCAGACCCGGATGCGGATCGGCGAGGGGCTGGTGGGCCGTGTTGCGAAATTCGGCAAAGTGGTGAACACGCCGGATGCGCCCAACGCCAAAGGCTTCCGCTACATGCCGGAAACCGGCGAAGAGCGGTTCTCTTCCTTTCTTGGCATTCCAATCCAGCGTCTGGGCGAGATGCTGGGCGTTCTGGTGGTGCAATCAAAAGAGGCGCGCGAGTTTTCCGCCGATGCGGTCTATGCGCTGGAGGTTGTAGCCATGGTCATCGCCGAGATGACCGAACTGGGGGCCTTTGTTGGCGAGGGCGCGGCGCTGTCGCCATTGCACCAGCAGCCGGTGCTGTTGTCTGCCACCTCTGCCCAGGAAGGCGCCGCCGAGGGCCATGTCTGGCTGCACGAACCCCGCGTGGTGGTGACCAATCCCATTGCCGACGATCCGGAACGCGAGCAGGAACGCCTGAATGAGGCGGTTGAACAGCTGCGCGTCGGGGTCGACAAGATGCTCGAGATTTCCCAGAACGGCGACAAGGAACAGCTACAAGTCCTTGAAGCCTATCGCATGTTTGCCAATTCCAAAGGCTGGATGCGGCGCATGGAAGAAGACATCGCCCGTGGCCTGAGCGCCGAAGCGGCGGTCGAAAAGGAGCAATCGCAAGCCCGCGCCCGTATGGCCCAGGTGCAGGATGCCTATCTGCGTGAGCGCCTGAGTGATCTGGATGATCTGTCCAATCGACTGCTGCGCATTCTGACTGGGCAGGGCGCGGAAACCGGCGCAGAGCTGCCGGATGATCCGATCCTCGTTGCGCGCAATATCGGCCCGGCTGAACTTCTGGAATATGGGCGCAATCTGCGGGGCATTGTGCTTGAGGAGGGCTCTGTCGGCTCTCATGCGGCCATTGTCGCCCGAGCACTGGCGATCCCGCTGGTGGTCAATGCCAAACGGATCACCAATGAAGCGCTGAATGGCGATCATATCATGGTGGATGGCGAGCAGGGCGTGGTGCATCTGCGCCCGGATGACAGTGTGGTCAGCGCCTTTCGCGACAAGATCGCCATGCTGGCCCAGGCCCAGCAGCGCTATGCCTCGATCCGGGACAAGCCTGCGGTGACCCTGGATGGCCAAAAGATCGATCTGGTGATGAATGCCGGGTTGATGGCGGATCTGCCCTCCCTGGACGGCTCTGGTGCCGAAGGCGTTGGGTTGTTCCGCACAGAATTGCAATTTCTGGTGCGCAATCAGATGCCTAAGCGTTCGGAACTGGTGGCGCTGTACAAACGGGTTCTGGATGCCGCCCATGGCAAGCGGGTGGTGTTTCGCACCCTCGATATCGGCTCTGACAAGGTGCTGCCCTACATGAAGCCCAATGATGAGCCAAACCCGGCCTTGGGGTGGCGCGCCATTCGGGTTGGCCTGGATAAGCCGGGTATCATGCGGATGCAGCTGCAGGCCTTGATGCGCGCCGCCGAGGGGCGGCCGCTGACGGTGATGTTCCCCTTTGTGGCCCAGGCTGAAGAGTTTCGGGCCGCGCGCGATGAGGTCAATAAGACCTTGGAGCGCGAGCGTATTCTTGGCCATGTCCTGCCTGAAAGTCTCGAGATCGGGGCCATGCTGGAAACCCCCTCGCTGGCCTTTGCTCCGCAAAAGTTCTTTGATGAGGTGGAGTTCCTGTCCATTGGGGGCAATGATCTCAAGCAGTTCTTTTTTGCCGCCGACCGGGAGAACGAGAGAGTGCGCAAGCGCTATGATACGCTGAATGTCAGTTTCCTCAGCTTCATCGAGCAGATCGTTGAACGTTGCACCACCTCAGGAACACCGCTCAGCTTTTGCGGCGAAGATGCAGGTCGCCCAATTGAGGCCGCTTGTCTTGCCGCGATGGGTATGCGTTCGCTGTCGATGAGACCTGCTTCAATTGGTCCTGTTAAGTCCTTGTTAATGAGAGTGAACCTTGCCGATCTCAGGCGGGTCATCACTGACTCCCGTCAACGGGGAGATCAATCAGTTCGCGAGTCCGTGCTGAACTATCTGCGCGAAATCTGAGATCGCTGGCGCTGCGAAATCTGTTCTGCGGTTTTTTGGGTTTCTGCTTTCAGGCGCTTGAACGGGGTAGAGGGGCTGTTAGACCGCGAGGGAAGGGATTTTTGCCCTCATTCCACTTGAGATTTGTTTCACTTTTTTGATATTTTTCTCACCCGAGCTCCACTATTTATGGGGAAAATTGATTTTTTTCCATATTTGCTCCAATTTTGCCTTCGATCTTTTGTCCAAAGCCGTCGTTGTGTTCATTTGCGGAGGGAGTGCTGGCGTCCAGAGGGGCATTCGCAACCAGTCTGCGGCGGGACGCCGACAGAGAGCGTGATCTGAGAGGGAAATTTATACAGTTTTTGTCACAGGCTTATCCACGGGGTTGTGCACAGAAATTTTAAATTAAGATACTTTTGTAACGAGTTGTTAATAAATGTTCTCTCTCGAGTTTGCAGTCGAATACCTACCGGGTTGAGCCTTCCTACCGTCAGGAAGGGCAAGATAAAGTGAGGACTGCCTCACAAGGCTGCGGATTCGTGAGTATAGATCGCAGAAGTTCTTGAACGCGACCTGAGTATGGATCCAGTCCAACTATTAATTGCAGACAGACTGCCAGCGGAGGTTGCAGGTTGATCTGGGTCTGCGCGATCCGGGCAGGCTGACATCTGCGGAGGGTTGGTGCCAGCAAAAGGGCTGGTGCGCCCAGCGATGCCCCGGTTCGCCTCCCGATGGTTGCGCCCTATCAGTTGCGGGACATGACGCTGAAAAACCGGGTCATGGTCTCGCCGATGGCGCAATGCAAAGCGGTCGACGGTTGCCCACCGGATTGGGATTTCATCCACTATGGGGAGCGGGCCAAGCACAGAGCTGGGCAGGTCCATACGGAAATGACCTGGGTCAGCGCGCCTGCGTGGATCATGCCGGGCTGTCCGGGGCTTTATGCGCCCGGGCATGAGGCGGCCTGGACGCCGCTGGTGGATTTTGTACATCAGCAGACCGATGCAAATATCTGCTACCAGTTGGAAACTGCGATCTGGTTTCTGCTCGGGATATCGATTGGTCAGCAGACAATGCCGTTCCGCGCGCGATTGATCGCGCTGCGATGGACCAGGTCAAGGCAGAGTTTGTTGCGGCCATTCAGATGGCTGCGCTCTGTGGCTTTGACATGATCGAACTGCACACGGCCCATGATTCTCTGATCTCGTCATTCATCTCGACAAAACCGAACATTTGAACGGATTCCTTTGGTGGCCCCTAGGAAAACCGTCTGCGTTGGGCGTCTGCCTCTGGCGGATCCCTATTGGAGGCTGAATGAGCCCACCAAGAATGGCGAGCGCGAGGCTGCCTGGCGACGACGCTATGAGGAAGGCTGGCACCAAGTCTGGCGTCTGGCGTATCGCTATGCAGAGGTGATCCGCGCATGAGCTGGGCTGGCAAACATGTTGTAATCAAGGGAGGAGGCTCTGGTCTGGGGGCAGAACTGGCGCGCCGAATTGCTGCGCATGACGCAAGGGTGACAATCTTGGGTCACCGGATTGAACCGTTGCAAGACGTGGCACGAGAAACCGGAACGGCGGCCTTTGCCTGTGATGTCACTGACCGGGCTTCGCTGGACAGGACTATAAATCGGGCAATTGCGCAACAGGGTGAGATCGTCCTCGCCTTGGCTACTGCCGGAGCCGCGCCATCGCAGCCGGGGAGAGAGAGTTTGCCCGCCAGGCGGCAGCGTATGAGGCCTGGATTGATACGTTTTTCTGATGTGGCACCCGAAACGATGCAAGGTATGGCCGAGACCTTGGATGCCGTGGCCCACAGATTGGACAACAAGGAAAGCCAGGTTGAGTGAGCCTGCTCCCACGCATTTTCTGTGCCGTGTTGCGGAGGGGGGCTGAATCTGTCGGAGCGCAAGAACCCGCTGACCCTTGAATGCTATGCAGAGCTGCGCGACTGGTTTCGCGATCTGCACTACAATGATCAGATCAAGGCAGTGGCCTTTGCCTTAGATGGTGGCAACTTCAGCCCGGGCGGCGATGTCTATGATATCATTGGCCCCTTGATCCGAATGAAGGTGAAGAAACTGCAGACCTTCCCCTGTATGATCCGCGATCTGGTCAAGGCGATTGTCAAATGCGGCAAGTGAGATGCTGGGAGCCAGCGCATATAGCGATAGTTTCACCCGGGACAACCTGCCGCCCAAGAAACAATGGCCTGAGTTCCTGTTGGAAGGTTTTGACTATCCAGACCACCTGAATGTCGGTGGGAGTTGACCAACTGGCCCAATCGCCTGGCCCATGTGGCGCTTTCGGCTGGACATGAGCCGTCAGATGCTCTGGTCAAACTGTTGCAAAATGGCGCAAAAACTAGCATCGCTGCGTTCAAATTTCCGCGCTCGGTGATCTTCACCAAGGCCTTGCCAAAGACCGAAGCCGACAAGCTCCAGCGTTTTCGTCACATAGGGTAAGGGCCGCACATCCTGGCCCCGGATCTGTGTATCCGGATCCGGAAGGGCAATGTTTTTGATGTGATCCTGCATCTGTCCGGTGCCGCTGCTGTGGCTGAGCTTGGTATCATTGCCACGGCTTTTGGTCGCTATTTGAATTTGACAACGGTCCGGTTCGAAGCAGAGGCATAGCGCGGTGATACTCCCGCACAGTCGCAGGCCTTTGTGACCCGGGCCATGGCGCAGCTTTTTTGGCTCTGCATGAGAAGCAGAAAATGGAGCCACGGTTGACCTTCTCTTTGCAGGCCTGGCTGTAACCCTCGGCGTGAGATCCCTTGGGGTGGCTCAGGAGGCCGGGTGCTCTGCGAGGGCCGGCGAAAAGGCAATGCCGGGCTGGCCGTCCTGCCATTGCGGGTATTTTTTCATGATCTGCTCAAACCGGTCACTGGCCAGGAAACGCTCCAGCCAGGCCTGCACTGCGGGCCAGGATTGCTGGTCGAACCAGGGTTTGTCGATGAAGGCGAACTGGCGGACAAAGGGCAGGATGGCAAAATCCGCAATCGTGGCTTTTGCAAATATCCATCCATCTATCTGCGCATCAAGATCCGACAGAAACCGCGCCGCTTCTTTTCGCTGCTCTGCCGGGTCGCTGTCCGCATAGCGGCTGGCATATTTGGTCCGATCCAATGCCGTCTTGAAGGGCCCGTCGGCGCGGGCAATCCAGTCCCAACCCTCGTTGGGCATTGTCAGCCAGCCCTTGGGATCATTTTGCCGGAGCGCCCAGATCATGATGTCGAGGCTTTCGTCGATGGCCCCGGACGGGCCTAGCAAACAGGGCACGGTGCCGCTGGGAGAGGCCTGCAGGAAGGCTGCCGGTTTGTCGCGCAAGACAACCTCGCGCAGCTCCACATCGACCCTGGACGAAGCCAGCGCCAGCCGGGCGCGCATTGCATAGGGACAGCGACGGAATGAATAGAGAATAGGGCGCATGAGACCGGGGCTTGGTAGGGGGAGCCCCATGAAAGGGCCAAAGGGACCGGCCCAGAAAGCAGGAATTTCCCTCGCTTGTCGAGGGGAGATCTCAGGGGAGCAGGCTGTAGCGCCAGCGATGGCTCCGCATTGGCCCTCAGCTCCGGAGTTGCGCTCTGGTCTTCTTCTGTGGGCAAGGCTACCACTAAGCGCAGAGAATTGAGCCAAAGGACGCCTTGCCACATGACTACATTTCCCAAGATCTGGTTTCTGCGTCACGGCCAAACCGAATGGAACGCCGAGCGCCGCATTCAGGGCCAGTTGGAGTCACGTCTCAGCCCGTTGGGGGTGACCCATGCGCGTCAACAAGCGGATCTGATGGCCCCCATTCTGGCTGAGGCTCCACTCTGTTTTGCGTCGCCCCTGGGGCGGGCGCAACAGACAGCGGATATCGCTTTGGCGGGGGCGCCCTTTGTCACCGATCCGCGCCTGGCCGAGGCCGATGCCGGAGACCTGCAGGGGATGACGCTTAATGAGGTGGAGCAGCGCTTTCCCGCCATCTGGGCGGCCAATCCCCGGCATCTTGATCTGTTCTGTGCTGCGCCCGGCGGTGAAGGCTATGACAGTTTCCACGCGCGCATCCTGTCCTTCATGCAGAGTTTGCAGGCCCCTTCGGTGGTGGTGGCCCATGGATTGTGGGGGCAGGTGATGCGCGGCATCATCTTGGGGCTGTCGCGTCGGGGGATGGCAGAGCTGTCCAATGAGCAGGGCTGCATCTATGTTTTGGAGGAGGGCAAAGAGGTCCTGTTGAAGTAATCTGACTTTTTTGCAAAAAATCCCCTTTCCCCCTCTTGCGCCCGCCCCGGTCTTTGTCTAAATCCCGCCTTACCGGGTCGTTAGCTCAGTTGGTAGAGCGCTTCGTTTACACCGAAGATGTCGGGAGTTCGAGCCTCTCACGACCCACCATCCTTTCTTTTGAAATGACTGAATTTCGTCTGAGTGAAAGTCTCATTTACATAGTATTCCTTGGTTCGGCGATCTCGCCGGGGTCTACAATGAGCTGCCGCGTAGGAATATTGCGGGCGGACGCGTCTGGAAGGGCCTGTCTAATCGGCGTTACTCAGAGCGGGGGGGGTGCCTAGCTCTGAAAGAGGTCGCCTGATGGCCGCCGTACTGGCTCTGCATAAACTTCCCGCTTTGGCGCTGCTGCTGGCGCTTGGCAGGGCGGTTTTGTCGGTCGCTGACCGGACCCGCCTGCAGGGCGAGCTGGCCACTAGGCCCCGCTCACTTTGCTCTGAGTTGAGGCAGCTAGCGCCATTTGCAAAATCCGCCTTTCGGACAAGCAACACAGCTCTCAACCTCTGCGATGCCGCGTGAGAAGCGGTCATTGATGAGAGGTGCAGCGCAATTTGGGCGTTGGAAGAGGGCAGCAGCGCGGACAATGTTGCCTATCAACCTTCTCTGCTCACTGACATATCTCAGTCTATTCTGGCGCAGAGTTCAGTTGATAGGCATCAGACAATCAGGCGTCAGCAAGCGAGCCCATGCCGGCTCTGAAAACTCTTCGTTTTGCGGCGCCAACATCTGTTGACCGAGAAACCAACAAAAATATTTCTCAAAGGGGAAGCTTTCGAAAAAAAAATCTGTGCCTGCAACAGGTTTCGACGGAGTTCAACTGTCGTCGGGCCTCCTAGTGAGGCATGATGAAAGTCACATTTCGCACATGTCAGAACTGGCTTCTTTTGCATCAGGGCTTCGAATCCCGCAGCAGAGTTCTGTGATAAGACGACATTAGATGCGGCGATCAGATCGTGCACACTTGCCTCTGTTAACTGAGCATAGGAGTGGCGGGAACAAATGTCGAGGAGGTGCTGCCTGTCCGCTTCGTTGTGAAGCGGCTGTAATTTGACATACACCTGAACGGGGGGGGGGTGGCCTGAGGGTCGTAGCCAAAGCCTGCCCGATGCTGGGTGCAGACTGACAGAGGATATTGCCGGTTTAACGGGAGGGTGCTAGGGTCTGGCAGCTTGAAATAGGTAGTAATCCCAAATTCCTAGGAGGCCAAGCTTGCCCAATCCCCGCCCCACATTGACCATTACGCTGCGGCGTACTGGTGGCACATCTCTACAAAGTTTCCTGTCGCAGGTTTCTCCTTTTCGTTCCGTGGAGCACGAACCCTTCAATCCGGATCGGATCTGGGGGCCAATCGTCAAAGCGTTTCAAGAGAGTGGCGATGAACAGGCTTTGGAGGCAAGTATTGATGCCTTGCTGAAGGAAGAGGTCAACATCAAGCACTGCATCGAAGTGATTCCGCTGGACGTGACGCGGGTCCTGATCGAGCGCGCCAAAGCGCACAATTATTATTTCATCGTCCTGTCACGCAAAAACACCACGCGGCGGCTTCGGTCTCTGTTTTTGGCGAAAGCCACGGGCGCCTGGTCGCCTGAACAGGAACAGGAAAGATATCCCGCCATTATGTCCGGCGAAACTCAAGCGGAGAGCCTCGACATTCAAAAGGTGCGCAAACAGGTCTGGCATGATTTCTACGTGCTGGGCCAGACCCTTGCGATGCTGCGCTACCGCAAAATTGACTACAATTGGGTCGTCTTTGAGGAAATTTACAAAGGCGAGCTGCCGGTCTCGGTTTATGCGGCCAATTTGGCGGGGTTGATCGGGATCGATGTGTCAAATGAGCAAGACAATCTGCGGAGCTTGAACGAAAAGGGCCAGCAGAGCTCCGGTGGCATTGAGGCCTATGTGCCCAACTATGATGAAATGATGCGAACTCTGGGGGAGCTCTGCGTCGACTGATGGCGATCGACTTTGCCGGGCAGGTCCCGGCGAAGTGGCCGGGGCTTGCATGGCAGAGGGAGTGGGGCAGAGGGAGCTTTGCTGTACGGCTTTCGAAGCGTTGAAAAACAATTGGTTAAGCGGGTAGAGGCATTTTTTTTCACCAAAGCGGAGAAAATGCCAAAACACCGCTTGACGATCCCCGAGCCCTGGGAATATTACAGCCCAACATTCAGCGGCGACGCTGGATGGGTAGCAAGCGGTTGTAGCTCAGTTGGTTAGAGTACCGGCCTGTCACGCCGGGGGTCGCGGGTTCGAGCCCCGTCAACCGCGCCACTGCTGCCTGCCTGATTTGGGCAAGTTCAAATCCCGCCTCGGATGAGGTCGCTCCGGATGGGGATGTGGCGCAAGCCACGGTGAAAGAAAATGCGCGGTTGTAGCTCAGCTGGTTAGAGTACCGGCCTGTCACGCCGGGGGTCGCGGGTTCGAGCCCCGTCAACCGCGCCACTTTTCTTTGATTGCCCGAAAGGGTTGCCTGAAAAGGCATAGATGCGCGGTTGTAGCTCAGCTGGTTAGAGTACCGGCCTGTCACGCCGGGGGTCGCGGGTTCGAGCCCCGTCAACCGCGCCACTTTTCATGTTCCAAGATTACACCAATCCTAGGCCTGGAAACTGAAGCTGCAGGTGCCTGTTCTTGGGGTCTTTTGCTTTGGGGTTCTTCTGCGTGCACATGGAAATGTTCGCGGGAGCGCGCACAAGCGGCGCGCTATCCCGTCGTAGACCTCACGAGAAAGCCCTACGGGGCTGGGGGGACCGGCTCTGCCTGAGTGTCGTGACGCCAGGATGTCAGATCGACATCTAGCCATTTTTTCAGATGTTCCATGTCCGGATGCGGCTCGGATTCAAGGTGCCGTAGCAAGACGCGTACCCCGTGTTGGTAGCCTGCGCGGTAGCTTTCCTCAGGGTCGCTCTGGGTGCCCTCGAAGCCTGCTGGGCGTTTGAATTTACTTTGCGGCATTACTCGTCTCCATGCATAATTATTCACGCGTTCCGTGGCAGTATCGCGGTATTCCGATAAGCAATTCTAAAGAGATGGCGCAATTTGCGCCCATATCGCACGAAATTTGTCCGCCCAAACCATCTACGCGGTTGTGCGATTTGTGACATTCAATGCGGGGAAGAATGAGGCGAATTCCACAGGCGTCCCATTGGGAACCTAGGGATTTGACAAGCGGGCGGAACCGCAGGGTGATTCCGCCCGCAGTCTGCCTATTTCGTCAGAGCGTCCAGGATACGGGCCCAGGACCGCATGCCTTTGTGAAAGCTCTTGAGGTCATATTTCTCGTTGGGGGAGTGAATGGCGTCATCGTCATTGGCGTAGCCCACCAACATCGATTCCATGCCCAAAATGGATTTGAAGAAGCCGGCAATCGGGATCGACCCGCCCATACCGCAGAATACAGCTTCGCGGTTCCACTCATCACTCAGGGCGCCACGGGCGGCCTCGAACTCGGGGCGGGTGATATCCATCACCGAGGCGCGTGACCCTTCCAGGTCATTGTCCCAGATGATCTTGCAGTCGGGTTTGAGCTGGGCCTCGACGTGTTTGCGGATGTTGTTGCGCAGAGCGTCGGGGTCCATGTCGCCCACCAGGCGGCAGGTGATCTTGCAATGGGCCTCAGAGGGGATCACGGTCTTGGAACCCGCACCATTGTAGCCACCCCATAGACCGTTCACCTCCAGCGTTGGGCGGGCCCATTGCTGTTCAAGTATGGAGTAGTCTTTTTCGCCATGGGCCTGACTGTAGCCGGCATTGTCGAGATAGTCCTTGGCGTCAAAACCGGAGGCCTCCCATTGGCGCAGCAGCTCTGCCGGAACCTGGGCCACACCATCATAGAAGCCTTCGACTGCAACCGCACCGCTGTTTTCGTCGTAGAAGGAGGCAACGATGCGGGACAGCTCACGCAGAGGGTTGAGGCCGGGGCCGCCGTAATGGCCCGAGTGCAGATCAATGCGGGGCCCGACGACGGTGAACTCATCCTTCAGCATGCCGCGCAGCTGCGAGGCAATCGAGGGCACGCCGCGCGACACCATGGAGGTGTCGCAGATCAGGGCGACATCCGCTTTCAGCTCGGCGGCGTGCTCTTCCATGAAAGGCACCAGCGACGGCGAGCCGGATTCTTCTTCGCCTTCAAAGAAAAAGGTGATGCGGCAGGGCAGGGAGCCATGAACGGCCTTCCAGGCGCGGCAGGCCTCGACAAAGGTCATCAACTGGCCTTTGTCGTCCGAGGAGCCACGACCGCGGATGACGGTGCCATTGTCGGTCTCTTCCAGCCGCGGCTCAAACGGCGGGGTGGTCCAGAGGCTCAGCGGATCCACCGGCTGCACGTCGTAGTGACCATAAAACAGCACATGGGGGGCGTCGGTGTTTTCCTCGCCGATATGGCCCACCACCATCGGATGTCCGGGAGTGGGGCGTTTTTCGGCCTTGATGCCAATTGTGTTCAGATCTGCCACCAGCCAGTCAGCGGCTTTGTCGCAATCGGCCTTAAAGGCGGGGTCTGTGGAAATGGACTGGATGCGCAGCAGCTCCAGCAGGCGCTCTGTGGCGGCGTCGAGATCGGTGTCAATGCGGTCAAGCACGTCATTCAGCGACATGAGGGTCTCCGGCAATTGGGTGAATGAAAGGATTAATTATGCAGGAGCCTAGCAGGCGGAAATGAGAGGTTCCAGATCTGCCGCAAGGAGATTGCGCAGAGGGGCTTTGCAGCGCTGCAAGGGTGGGAAACTTTTTTCAGTCGCTCGGGGCCATTCCAAAGAAGGCGGGGCGAATCCATTTGTTTGGTTTCCAATAAGCTGCATTTGCCTTTTTTGTCGCAGGCTAAGTGGCGCATTCGGGTATAAAGTGGACGCAGGGCTTCTTGCTGAGGCTTTCCGATAGGTCTATTTGACCTGCATCAAAGTCGTTAAGGATAGGGTTGCGTATCCGGTTGATGTAAAGATGCGTATTTGGTACCTATTCAGTAACGTGAATGGGTATTAGCCCTGACGACTGCCAAGATACACAGCCCGCGCTGCTCAGTTAAGGCGCCAAAGATAGCTATGGAGAAGCCGGTGGACTATTCCGCGAAACTTGATGCCGCTATTGATCGTCTGCATGATGAGGGGCGGTATCGCACCTTTATCGACATCGAGCGCAAGAACGGCCATTTTCCGCATGCGGTCTGGACCCAACCCGACGGGACCAAGCGTGACATCACCGTTTGGTGCGGCAACGACTATCTTGGCATGGGGCAGCACCCGGTTGTGCTGGAGGCGATGCATGAGGCGATTGATGCCACCGGTGCCGGCTCTGGCGGCACCCGCAACATCTCGGGCACCACGGTTTATCATAAACGTCTGGAAGCGGAGCTGGCGGATTTGCACGGCAAAGAGGCATCGCTGCTGTTTACCTCGGCCTATATCGCCAATGACGCCACGCTTTCGACCCTGCCAAAACTGTTTCCCGGGCTGATCATCTATTCCGATGCGCTGAACCATGCCTCGATGATCGAGGGCGTGCGCCGCAATGGCGGGGCCAAACGGATCTTCCGCCACAATGATGTGGCGCATCTGCGTGAGCTGTTGGAGGCGGATGATCCGGAGGCCCCCAAGCTCATTGCCTTTGAATCGGTCTATTCCATGGATGGGGATTTTGGCCCCATTGAAGAGCTTTGTGATCTGGCCGATGAATTTGGTGCGCTGACCTATATCGACGAGGTCCACGCGGTCGGGCTTTATGGTCCACGTGGTGGTGGCGTGTCTGAGCGCGACAATCTGGCGGATCGTATCGACATCATCAATGGAACCCTGGCTAAGGCCTTTGGCGTCATGGGGGGCTACATCGCCGCCAGCGCCAAGATGTGTGACGCAATTCGCTCTTATGCGCCGGGCTTTATCTTTACCACCTCGCTGTCTCCTGCGGTTGCAGCAGGGGCGGCGGCCTCGGTGGCCTATCTGAAAGAGCACGACGAGCTGCGCCAGCAGCATCAGGAGCTGGCCAAGGTGCTGAAACTGCGCCTCAAGGGGCTGGGCCTGCCAATTATCGACCACGGCAGTCACATTGTTCCGGTGATGGTGGGCGATCCGGTTCATACCAAAGTCATGAGCGATCATTTGCTGGAAGACTATGGAATCTATGCGCAACCGATCAATTACCCAACCGTGCCGCGTGGCACTGAGCGCCTGCGGTTTACGCCGTCTCCCGTGCACGGTCCGCTGGAAATTGACCAATTGGTTCAGGCCATGGACAGTCTGTGGTCGCATTGTGCGCTAAATCGTGCCGAACTTGCGGGATAGCGCACAGATTTGTGTTCAAAATAGTTGAGTGTGTTATGATTCCATCAATGAAAAGGCGCAGGTGATTCATCGGGTGATTCGCTCAGCGCCAAATTGTCGAAATGCGGCAGGTTAAGATGGGACAGCGGGCATGATTAGGCGCCTTACTTTGCGCAAATCGAAGGAGCGTGAGGAATCCTCTGCTCCCAAGAGCTTCGATGACTATGAACTGCGCCTTGGCGATATGATGCGCGGTGAGCGGGCAACCATGGGGAAATCCCTTCTGGATGTTCAACGAGAGCTCCGCATCAAGGCCTCCTACGTCGCTGCCATCGAGAATTCCGACCCTTCCGTTTTTGACACGCCAGGTTTCATCGCCGGATATGTGCGCTCTTATGCGCGCTATTTGAACATGGATCCCGAAGTTGCTTTCGAAACATTCTGCCGGGAAAGCGGTTTTACCGTCGCCCATGGCATGTCGTCCGAGGCCTCGTCCCGCCGACCTGTGTCAACCGCACTGCCTGTTTCAGGCGGTTTGGGCAGCGGTGCGTTTTCCAATTCGACCACTCCCTTTGCGCCTGACAGTGGTGGCCTGCTGAGCCAGGTTGAGCCACGCGCCATTGGCTCTTTGATGGTGCTTGTGGCGCTGATCGGCGGGATTGGTTATGGCGGCTGGAGTATCCTCAAAGAGGTGCAGCAGGTGCAGACTGCGCCCATCGAACAGACCCCATTGGTTCTGGCCGATGTCGATCCTCTGCGTTCGGCGCAACGGGACCTGGGGGCGACCGCTTTGGCTCGCGCTGAACTGGACCCGGCAGCCGAAGCCTTGGCCCGTCTGTATCGCCCGCAGGCCTTGGATGTTCCGGTGCTGACGGCGCGTGATGCGCCGATTGCCACCTTGGATCCGCAAAGCCTGGGCAATTTTGCCGTGCCTGAACTACCCAGCCTCACGCTTGCCGCCGCAAGCCTGCCTGCGGCAGGGCCGGTGCCTCAGGTGGTCGAGACCGTATCTCCCGGTGTTGAAATGGTTGCAGTGCGCCCCTCCTGGGTGCAGGTGACAGCGGCGGATGGTTCCGTCATCTATGAGGCCATCATGAATGCGGGTGACGTGTTCTCGGTGCCCCTGACCGAAGAGGCACCCAGGCTGCGCACTGGCGAGAGCGGCGCGCTCTATTTTGCCGTCAATGGCAGCCATTTTGGCCCGGTGGGCGCGCGCGGCCAGGTGAGCAAAAACGTCGACCTGTCGGTGGACGGCGTACTGGATCGGTTTGAAATCGCTGATCTGTCGGATGTGAAGAACAGCGCTCTGGCCATCATGGTGGCGCAATTGCAGACCTCCGAACCTGTTTCCGAGTAACCTGCGGACAAGATTTTGAATGCGGCCAGCCTCTCGCTGGCCGCTGTTCTGCTCCCGGTCTGAAAAGAAAACGCTTTGGCTGGCTGTGCATCAGCGCAGCCCCATTGCAGCCCTGCGGCCAAGACCGTATCTAACAGGCAACGAGGATCAACCGGGATCAGCCTGCATGTCGATGAATCACATTCGCCCCTGGCGCAATATTGAGCGCCGCAAAAGCCGCCAGATCCATGTCGGCAAGGTGGCCATTGGTGGCGACGCGCCCATCGCGGTGCAGACCATGACCAATACGCTGACCACCGATGTTGCAGCCACCATCGCGCAGGTCCAGGCCGCTGCCGAGGCCGGGGCCGATCTGGTGCGGATCTCGGTGCCGGATGAGGCTTCTTCCAAGGCCCTGAAGGAAATTGTTGCCGAAAGCCCGGTTCCGATCATCGCGGATATTCATTTTCACTACAAACGCGGCATCGAGGCCGCCGAGGCCGGGGCCGCCTGTCTGCGCATCAATCCCGGAAATATTGGCGATGAAAAGCGGGTTGCCGAAGTGATCAAGGCGGCGCGCGACCATGACTGCGCCATTCGCATTGGCGTCAACGCTGGCTCTTTGGAAAAACACCTGTTGGACAAATACGCAGAGCCCTGTCCCGATGCCATGGTGGAAAGCGGGCTGGACCATATCAAGATCCTGCAGGACCACGACTTCCATAATTTCAAGATTTCGCTCAAGGCCTCTGATGTCTTTATGACGGCGGCCGCCTATATGCAGCTGGCCGATGCCACCGATGCGCCGATCCATATCGGCGTCACTGAGGCAGGCGGCTTTGTTTCTGGCACCATCAAATCGGCCATTGGCCTGGGGCAGTTGCTGTGGATGGGCATTGGCGACACGCTGCGGGTCAGCCTCTCGGCGGATCCGGTCGAAGAGGTCAAGGTCGGCTTTGAGATCCTCAAATCGCTGGGCCTGCGTCATCGCGGCGTCAATATCATCTCCTGCCCCTCCTGCGCGCGCCAGGGGTTCAACGTGATCAAGACTGTTGAGGCGCTGGAAGAACGTCTGGCCCATATCCACACCCCGCTCAGCCTGTCGATCATTGGCTGTGTGGTGAATGGCCCCGGCGAGGCGCTGATGACCGATGTTGGCTTTACCGGCGGCGGGGCCGGGTCGGGGATGGTCTATCTGGCGGGCAAGGCCAGCCACAAGATGAGCAACGAGGCCATGGTTGATCACATCGTCGAAGAGGTCGAGAAAAAGGCGGCGCAAATCGAGGCGGCAGAGGCCAGCGCAGAATAAGGCGCCGACGCCGGATCATTCCCAAATGACCAAGACGACAAAGGGCGCCAACGCGACGCCCTTGCTGTTCGTGAGCCTATGACGGGGCAGGGATCAGCTGTTTTCTTCGCGCTGCGCATCCACGATGATCTTCATCTGATCGGCGGGCAGATAGCCGCGCAGCAATTGATCGCCCAGGACAAAGGTTGGAGTACCGGAAATTGCCAGGTTCTGCGCCAGGGCGCGGGTCTGCATCAGCTCCTGCGTGACCGCATCAGAATCCATAGTGGCCAGAATGGTATCCGCATCCAGCGACAGCCCCTCGGCCAGGCGGCGCAGGGTCACCTCGTTGGGCTCTGCGCCCAATTCGATCAGGGCTTCGTGCACCTGTTTGTAGGCGTCGTCACCGCCTACTTGTTTGGCGGCCACGGCAAAGCGGGAGGCATAGACCGAGGCCTCACCCAGGATGGGGAACTCTTTGACGATCAATCGGATATTGCCGTCGGCCTGCAACAGCTTGGCCACTTCGGGCGCGGCCTTGCGGCAATAGCCACAGCGGTAGTCCATGAATTCGACCAGGGTGATGTCACCGTCGGGATTGCCGCCAACCCAGGAGTAACCATCGTTGTGCAGCGCCTCGAGATTGGCCGCGATCATATCCTCGTCACGGCTGGCCTCTGCCGCCGCTTGCTGCTGTTCCAGCAGATTGACGGCGTCCAGGATCACCTTCGGGTTTTCCATCAGATAGGCGCGCACCTGGGCCCCAAAGGCCGCTCGTTCCGCATCAGACATGGCGGCGGGGTCAAAAGCCTGTGCCGGAGCTGTGCCCAGCACCAGAGCCAAAGCGGTTGCGGCCCCTGTGGCCAGGCGTGAAAGAGATCTCATCTTCTGTTCCTTTTCTGACTTTGTTCAAAAGCCAACAATACATCCTGTGCCCGCCGCCAGGTGGCGGAGCCGCGCGGCAACAGCGCAGTGGCACGTTTAGCATGAAGGCCAGCATCATCCAATCGCCCAACAAGGGCATAGCGTTCGGCGGTGACCAGGGCAGCCAAGCCGCTTTGGCCCAGTTTGGCATAGGCCTGGGACATGTCCCGCAACAGCAATGTGTTGCGAAAATCCAGGCTGCGTGATTTCTCCATGGTCCTGATTGCGGGTTTGACCGCTCCCGCCGCCAATTGCGCACGCCCATAGCTGGCCAGGATTAGTGCATCCGAGGGGGCCAGCTGCACCGCACGCCCATAGCTGGCCTGCGCATTGGCCCAGCGGCGGTTTTCAAACAGAATTTGGCCCTTAAGCTCATGATAAAACGCATCATTTGGGCGGATGGAGAGGGCGCTATCTATGGCCTTGAGCGCTTTTCCCAAATCATTTCGGCGATGATAGGCAATGGCCTGGCGCATCAGGCGAATGTCCTTGTGCGTTTCTTCCTTGGCGCGGCGCAGGCTCCATTTTGGCGAGCGGGTAAAAGCTGAGAGCTTGCCGCGCAGCCTGGCAAACCAATAGTCGGCCTGCGGGTTAGGGCTACTGGTATCGCCATAGGTGGCAACAAAGGCCTGTGCTGCGCGAATCCGATCCCGGCTCAGCGGATGCGAACGCATGTAGGGGTCCTGATTGGCGATGCTCAGCACCTCCTGGCCGGCAAAAATCCGGTGCACATCCACCAATCCCTGTGGGCTGATCCCTGCAGATTTGAGGAAACTGGCGGCGGCCCGGTCGGCCGAGGATTCCTCTGCCCGGGTATGTGAAAGGAACCCGCGCAGGGCGGAGGTCTGGCTGCCAATGGCGATGCCGCCCGCCGCCTCGCCAGCACCGGCGGCGGCGGCGATGACCGCAAGGGCAAGGCCCAGGCCCGCTGCCGACCCCGCAGAGCGTTGGTTCTGCATGCGCCGGGCCAGATGGCCATTGGTGATATGTGCGGCTTCATGGGCGATCACCGCCTGCAGCATCTCGGGGCTGGTGACCTTGAGGATCAGCCCGTAGTTCACAAAAATGGTGCGGCTATCGATGACAAAGGCGTTGAAGGAGGAATCGTCCACCACCAGCACCCGAACCCGCTTGGCATTCAGCCCGGCGGCTCGCAGCACCGGCGCGGCCAGTTGTGACAACCCGTGCTCGATGTCGGGATCGCGCAACAATCTGATCGAAGCCGCCTGCAGGCAGGTGGCTGTATAGGCCAGAAGGCAAAGGGCCAAAGCTGGGATTGACGCCAGTCGGCAGAAACGGTCAAAGGTCATGCGCGCACCATGGGAGATCAGCATGCGAAACTCAAGCAGGTCACAGGTTGATCCCTTCATTGTGATGGATGTGATGGAGGCCGCCCGCCAGGCCGAGGAAGACGGCCGCCACATCATTCACATGGAGGTCGGACAGCCCGCAACCGGTGCCCCGATGGCGGCGCGGCGTGCGCTGGCGGATGCCCTGGAAAACAACGCCTTGGGCTATACCGTTGCGCTGGGTCTGCCTGCTCTACGCAAACGCATCGCCCAGCTCTATGGCGAATGGTACAATGTGGATCTGAACCCGGATCGGGTGGTGGTGACACCGGGCTCTTCCGGGGCGTTTCTGCTCAGCTTTACGGCCCTGTTCGACAGTGGCGACCGGATTGGGATCGGCGCACCGGGATACCCCTCTTATCGCCAGATCCTCAGGGCGCTGGGGCTGACACCGGTGGATATTCAGACGGCACCCGAAAATCGGCTGCAGCCCGTGGCAGCGGATCTGCAAGGGTTGGATCTTGCGGGCCTGATGGTGGCCTCGCCGGGCAATCCAACCGGGACCATGTTGGATCACGCGGCGATGGGAAATCTGATCGATGCCGCCCGGGATCAGGGCGCCTCCTTCATTTCGGACGAGATCTATCACGGGCTGGAATATGAGGCCAAGGCGGTGACCGCGCTTGAGCTGACGGATGACTGCTATGTGATCAATTCCTTTTCAAAGTTCTTTTCCATGACCGGCTGGCGGGCGGGGTGGATGGTGGTGCCTGAGGATCACGTGCGGGTGATCGAACGCCTGGCCCAGAACATGTTCATCTGCGCGCCGCACGCCAGCCAGGTGGCAGCACTGGCGGCGCTGGAGTGTCAGGATGAAATGCGTGAAAACCTTGCCGTTTATGCCCGCAATCGCCAGCTGATGCTCGACGGGCTGCCGCAGGCAGGGTTTGACCGGATCGCACCACCGGATGGTGCGTTTTATGTCTATGCTGATGTTTCGGAGCTGACATCAGACAGCCGCGCCTTTGCGGCGGAAATCCTTGAAAGCGCGGGTGTTGCGGTGACACCGGGGCTGGATTTCGACCCCGCCCGCGGGGCCACGACCCTGCGCTTTTCCTATGCCCGCTCCACCGCGGATATCGAGGAAGGACTGGCGCGGCTGAAAGCCTTTATGGCGGCGCGCGGCTGATCCTTGCCGCAGAGGCCTAAGGGGGGTTTGATTTTCTCCACGGGCGGCGGTTAGGTTGAACACCAAAGACCACCCCTGGGCGATCATGGCTTGGGGCAGGATGACAAGAGCAGCATGACAAGAGCAGGGGCCGGAATGGGCAGATTGAAGGCGGTGATCGGTGCGCTTTGGCTGGTGGGTTCTGGGCTGCTGGCCGCCGATGCGGGGGCGCAGGACTTCAGCGGTTTGGCCCGGGTGAACCCCGAGGTGTCAAAGGTCAGGGATTTGGGGCAGGGGGCAGAGGTCAAACTGGGCCTCAGCCAGGGTGTGCCCTACCGGTTGTTCACTCTGGATGCTCCGCGGCGCCTGGTACTGGACTTCCAGGAGGTGGACTGGTCGGGGTTGACCGCTGATGATTTGCTGAGCGGAGAGCGCATCACATCAGCGCAATTTGGCACCTACGTGCCGGGTTGGTCGCGCATGGTGCTGGAACTGGCCGGGCCGATGCAGGTCGAAACTGCCGCACTTGAGGTGGACCCGGTGACCGCTGCGGCCTTGCTGTCCGTTTCCCTGCAGCGCAGTGACCCCGAGAGTTTTGCCAATTCCGTTGGCGCGCCTCAGGATGCGCGTTGGGACCTGCCCGCGCCACAGCCCCTGGTCCGCAGGCGCAACCGGGATGAAAACGCCCCGCTCCTGGTGGTCTTGGATCCCGGACATGGGGGCATTGATCCCGGTGCCAAGGCCGCCGGCGGCGTGGAGGAAAAAGACCTGATGCTGCAATTCGCCCTGGAACTGGGCGAAGTCTTGGTTCGCTCAGGGCAATTTGAGGTGCAGGTGACCCGCGATGGCGATTATTTTGTGTCGCTGGAGCGGCGCACGGCGCTGGCCCATCAGGCCGGTGCGGATCTGTTCATCTCTCTGCACGCGGATTCGGTGACACAGGGCCACGCCCAAGGGGCCACGGTCTATACCCTGTCGCAAGAGGCCTCGGATGCGGCCTCGGCCAGTTTGGCGGAGCGCCACGACCGGGGGGATCTGCTCTCGGGGACCGATCTGAGTGAGACCGATGATCTGGTGGCAGGCGTTATGCTGGATCTGGCCCGCCAGGAAACCGAGCCGCGCAGCCAGGCGCTGGCGCAGGCATTGGTGTCGGGGCTGAAAGCGCATGCTGGTCCGGTCAATCGCAAGCCGCTGCGCTCTGCCGGGTTTTCCGTATTGAAATCCGCCGATATCCCGTCGGTCCTGCTTGAGATTGGTTTTCTGTCCAGCGCGCGCGATCTGGCCAATCTGCAGGATGTGGCCTGGCGACGTCAGACCATTGCAGCGATCCTGAAAGGGCTGATTGCCTGGCGGATCAGCGATGAGGCGCAGCGCTCGCTGGTGCGCCAGTAACTTGCGCTCAGCGGCGGGTTCCGGTCTCGGCTGGTGCTGCGCCGCAAGGCCGGTGTGGACAATGTGGCGCAAAATTTGGCCCGGGTTGTGAGGTTGAGGGGTGCGACAGCGCAATTTTCCCCCTTGGACGGCATCATTCCGCTGTTTCGGCTTTTGACCCGGCCGGTCCACCCTCCTATATAGACGGCACCCTGCGAGAAAGGCCCCATCCGTGCTCAGGTTCATTCTATCCTTCTTTGGTTCCATCTTCAGCACCATCACCCTTGGCATTGCCATGGTGGCGCTCACCATCGGTGCGGTGTTCTGGATCTATGGCCGCGACCTGCCCAGCCACGAATCCCTGTCGCAGTATCAGCCGCCGACCATCAGCCGGATCTATTCCGGCGAGGGGCGCATGATTGATGAATTTGCCAAGGAACGGCGTCTGTTCACCCCGTCTGAGGACATCCCGGATCTGGTGAAACAGGCCTTCATTTCGGCTGAGGACAAGAACTTTTACATCCACAAAGGATATGATGCCCGTGGTATCGCAGCTGCGGCGGTCGAAGCGGTACGCTCGCGCGGGGGCAATGTGCGCGGGGCGTCCACAATTACCCAGCAGGTGATGAAGAACTTCCTGCTGTCGGGTGATCGCAAAGCCGCGCGCAAGATCAAGGAAATCATCCTCGCCACCCGCCTGGAAGAGACCCTGAGCAAAGACCAGATCCTAGAGCTCTATCTCAACGAGATTTTCCTCGGCCAGAATTCCTATGGGGTGACTGCGGCGGCGCAGAGCTATTTCAACAAGACCCTGGGGGAGCTGGCCCCGCATGAAGCGGCGACCCTGGCCTCGATGCCCAAGGCACCGGGCAAGTTCCACCCGGTGCGCGGCAAAGAGCGCCTGACCACACGGCGCGACTATGTGCTGCGCGAGATGTTTGAGAACGGCTATATCTCCGAGGCGGTCTACAAGGTCGAGATCGAGCAGCCGCTGCGGTCGGTGCAGAATGGCGATTTTGAAAGCTTCCGTACCAGCCTGCCGCCACGCGATTATTTCTCCGATGAGATCCGCCGCCAACTGTCAGAGGATTTTGGCGAGGGCGAGTTTTTTACCGGTGGCCTGTCCGTGCGTGCCACCATCGATGCCGAGATGCAGACCGAGGCGGCAGATGCGCTGCGCACCGGCCTGCAGAAATATGACCGATCGCGCGGGATCTGGACCGGCACCGGGGTGACGCTGGAGGCAGCGGCGCTGGCGGATGAGGCCAGCTGGCGCGCGGCCCTGGCGGAGGCGGAGGTGCCGCGTGACATCACCCTGGGCGGCAAGTGGCTGCCAGCGGTGGCGCTGGAGGTGGGCGACCAAAGCCTGACTGTTGGTGTCGAGGGGCAGACCGGTGCCGGATCGGTGCCCCGTGCCGACATCAAATGGATGAAGGGCAGCTTCAAGGACAATATTGCCCGTGGGGATGTGGTTCTGGTGCGGGCCGAGACCGATGGCGACGGCAGCTTCAAACACTGGTCGCTGCGTCAGGTGCCGGAGGTGCAGGGCGGCTTTGTGGCGATGGATGTGAACTCGGGCCGAGTTCTGGCGATGCAAGGCGGGTTCTCCTATCAGCATTCGGTGTTCAACCGGGCCACGCAGGCGCAGCGTCAGCCGGGGTCGAGCTTTAAACCCTTTGTCTATGCAGCAGCCCTGGACAGCGGTTACAGCCCTGCGACCATCGTTGTGGATGCGCCGATCGAGATCAACACGCCACAGGGGCTGTGGCGGCCCAAAAACTCCTCGAACAAATTCTATGGGCCAACGCCGCTGCGCACCGGCATCGAAATGAGCCGGAATCTGATGACCATCCGTCTGGCCCAGGAGGTCGGCATGCCGGTGGTTGCGGGCTATGCCGAACGCTTTGGTGTCTATGATAACATGGGCGCTTTCCTCGCCAACTCATTGGGCGCCGAAGAGACCACGCTTTACAAGATGGTGGCGGCCTATGCGATGTTTGCCAATGGCGGCGAGCGGGTGCAGCCAACCCTGGTGGATCGGGTGCAGGATCGCTATGGCCGCACCATCTATCGCCATGATGATCGCGATTGCGTGGATTGCTCCTCGCCGGATCTGGCCGCAGGGCAATCGCCCCGGATCGAAACCCACCGCGAACAGGTGATGGATCCGATCACCGCCTACCAGCTCAGCTCGATGATGCGCGGTGTGGTGGATCGGGGCACCGCCTCCAGCGTGATCGACCTGCCTGTGCCAACCGCAGGTAAGACCGGCACCACCAATGACTCGCGCGATGTCTGGTTTGTCGGCTTTACCTCCAATATCGTGGCGGGCTGCTATATGGGCTTTGACCAGCCGCGCCCGATGGGGCGGGGGGCCTATGGTGGCACCATGTGCGGGCCGGTGTTTCAGCAGTTCATGAAAGTGGCAACGGAAAAATTCGGCGGCGGCCCCTTTGATGTGCCCGAGGGCGGTCACTTCATCAAGATCGACCGCTACACCGGTGCGCGCTTGCCCGACAGCGCCTCGGGTGCCTATGTGGTGGCCGAGTATTTCCGCGACGGGTTTGAACCAATCTTTGGTCTGGCCTTTGATGGTGGTTTTGCCATGGGCTCGGATTTGCCACTGATCGAAGAGGTGCAATCTTCGGGACGGCAAGTGACCACCTCCAGCGGCGGCACGGCGGTATTGGGGCCCAAGGCGACCTTTGGGACAATCACATCCGGTGGTCAGTACTGAGTTAAAACGCGGGCTTCGTTGCCGGATAGGCAAGGGCGCGCGGTGTAGCCATATTGACCTTGGTCGCTGCGCAACGAGGGGCGGGCGATGAGGAGGTCTTCGCGGACCTGGGGGTGCAGCGCTGACAGGGCCTGATCCCCGGGAAAGAAGCTTTCGGCAGCGGCATCTTCGGCAAAAATGATCTCGTGCCGGTCCAGCAGCATATGAAAATAGGTGACCATCCCGCCGGGCTGGCGACGGATTGAGTGGTCGTTGATCAGATGGCTGGCCGCCACCAGAACTTCGGAGGCACCAAACAGGACCTGCGCTGTTGCCCCACTATACAGCATCCGGTGCTGTGGCGAGACCAGCAGGTCGCGGCTGGCCCCAAAGGCCCCGCTTGAAATCAGGATAGGGGCCAGATTGCCTATCGCCGGGGTGGTGGTCTGGCCAATCCAGCGGATCGGTTGCGGACCATGGTCGCGTGTGAGCAGCAGATCCCCGGGGCACAGGTCTTCGATCGGGCGCGGCCCATGGACGGTTGCGATTCTGGTCCCCGAGGTAAAGCAAACGATCTGTTCGATGTCGTAAAAGTTGACCAGACTGCCATCCGTCAGGGTCGCGTAGCCAGACATTGTTCCGTCCGGGGCGGTGCTGGTGATGACCAGACTGTCTTCGCTCATATTTCCGTTGAAATCGAGAATGTCCCAATCACTGCCGCCTTCACCGCCATTGATGGTGAGGGTGGCAGTACCGGATTCGCCATAATCCATTAGGGTGATATGGTCGCTGTCGTCGCCGGCATCAACGGTATCGCCTTCGGCCGCGAATATGATGTCGTTGTCTTGGCCTGCGGAGATGCTGTCGCTGCCCTTGCCGCCGATAAACGTGTCATTGTTGTCGCCACCGGTCAGGGTGTCGTTGCCGTCACCGCCGTCCAGGGTGTCGCGTCCAACACCGCCGTCAAGCGAGTCGTCCCCGCCTTCACCATAGAGGACGTCCGTGTTGCCGCCCCCTAGCAAAGTATCATTGCCATCGCCGCCATAAAGGGTGTCGTTGCCCCGTTCCCCATAGAGATAGTCGGCGCCATCGTCACCATACAGGACATCATTGTGGTGACCGCCATCAAGGGAATCATTGCCGTCGCCGCCATATAATGTGTCATTATCATAGCCGCCAAGTAGGGTGTCATCATCATAGCCGCCAAGTAGGGTGTCATCGCCTTCCTGACCTTTTAGCAGATCGTTGCCAAAACCGCCTGTAAGCGAGTCCAAGCCAGCACCACCATCCAGAACGTCATCACCGTCCCCTCCGCTTAAACTGTCGTTGCCGCCTTCCCCAAAGAGCGTATCATTGCCGATACCACCAGAAAGGGAGTCATCTCCCGCTTCCGGGGTGATCACCGGCAGGGTGAACTGGATGTCAGAAACCATGTAGTCGGACCCATCGGTCAGATCCGTCTGTATGTTGGCAGTCAGAACCAGTTGATCGAAGTCGCCGACACCGCTGACGGAAATAGAAGCGCTTCCGCTGTCGACGGTGTCCTCGGTAAAGTCGCCCTCTGCAATGAGAACGCCTTCGCTGTAGACCGCCCAATGCCCAACCTCTCCGTAGGAGTTAGTATAGAGGTGTTCCACGCCAAAGGTGATCTCTGAAACAGGCTGATCCAGGTTGACCAGCAGGGCTTCGGATTCGCCGCTGGCCATATCGTAGCCGATTTGCTGAGTGACGCCGCTATCACTGTCAGAGACTGCTCCGGCAACACCCACGCCCCCGTCAAAATAGTCAACTGTTCCAGCTCCACCTCCGACAGCGGTGGCTGTGACACTGTATCCGTTGCTGGTATCGGTTACGTTGGATTCGGTGATCGTCACCGCCGTTGGTGTAAGGTCAGAGGCTTCGTCCGTGTCACCGTAGATCACGTCATTGCCGTCACCACCTTCAATGCTATCGTCGCCTTCCCCGCCGAAGAGACTGTCGTCTCCCTGACCACCATCCAGGGTATCGGCGCCGTCGCCCCCTTCAAGCGTGTCATTGTCCGCTCCGCCTGACAGGGAGTCACTGCCGGTCCCCCCCGAGACTGAATCGTCGCCGCTGCCAGCCTGGACCGTATCATCGCCAGCGCCTGCCAATACTACATCATCATTGCCGGTAGTGCCGCCGCCATTGCCATTGTCGATCTGATCGCCCTCGGCGTCCGCATAACCGCTGTCGATCAGGTCGGAACCGGCGCTGCCATCGATTGTTCCATCTGTGTCGGTATAGGCGGGCGCGGTGGTCGCGCTGGCAGAATCCAGCGTATCGACGGGGCCATAGTCCGAAGTGAAATAGACATTCCCGTCCGTGCCCAGGGTGTAGGTGCCGGTTTCGACTTCATTGGAATAGTAAACGCCACCAACCCAGCCGCTCCATGTCCAGCTGCCGCTTCCGATGACAGTATCGGTTGTAAAGGACGCATTGCTCCCGGAGATGCTGTCTCCGCTGTCCAGCGCATTGTCGCCGAGTGTTACCAAATAGCCCTGTGGCATCTGCCCATCCTGTTTCGCTTACCCACAATACGCCGGGTCGGGTAGACAAATCGCCTGACGGCCCTTTGCACCCTGAACTAGATGTTTCAGATAATTCGAAAAAAATTTACGATGAGTTCACGCATGCCCCTTATGTGACTCGGATTTTTTTCAACCTTTGGGAGCGTTTGGCTCCGGGTGGGCGAGTTGCGGTATTGGGGAAGGCTGAATTTCAACAGGCTTCCTTTCTGGGTGGGGCAAGTCATGTCACTGTCTTTGCGCTGCTTGCCCGCAGCCCCCGGGTGGTCTATCACCCGTGCTTGAAACGTAAGTTCAAGGAAATGACATGCGCGCTGAAACCCAAAACCAGGTGGTCGAGATCGAGAAGTCGCTGGAGCTTCTGGCCCAGCGTTTGAATTGGGAGACAGCTGAATACCGGCTGGAGGAATTCAACGCGCGAGTTGAGGATCCTAACCTGTGGGATGATCCCGAAGCGGCGCAGAAACTGATGCGCGAGCGGCAAAACCTGGTGGATGCAATCGACATCTACAAGGGAATCAAACAGGATCTGGCGGATAATATCGAACTCATCGAATTGGGCGAGATGGAAGAGGACGAAGAGGTTGTGGCCGATGCCGAAGCGGCCCTGAAGGCCCTGACGGCCACCGCCGCCGAGAAGGAGCTGGAAGCGCTGCTGGACGGGGAAGCGGACAGCAATGATACCTTCCTCGAGATCAACTCTGGCGCCGGCGGGACAGAGTCCTGTGACTGGGCCTCGATGCTGGCGCGCATGTATGTGCGCTGGGCCGAGAAAAAGGGCTATAAGGTCGAGCTGCAATCTGAAAGCGCCGGAGAAGAAGCCGGTATCAAATCCGCCGCCTACAAGATCTCTGGGCACAACGCCTATGGCTGGTTGAAATCCGAGAGCGGCGTGCATCGCCTGGTGCGGATCTCGCCCTATGACTCGGCGGCCAAACGCCATACCTCCTTTAGTTCCGTCTGGGTCTATCCGGTGGTGGATGACAATATCGAAATCGAGGTCAATCCGGCGGATATCCGCATTGATACCTACCGGTCCTCGGGGGCCGGTGGTCAGCACGTCAACACAACGGACTCGGCGGTTCGGATCACCCACAACCCAACAGGGATCGTGGTGACCAGCTCGGAGAAATCGCAGCACCAGAACCGTGACATCGCCATGAAGGCGCTGAAATCGCGCCTCTATCAGCGCGAGCTGGACATGCGCAATGCGGCCATCAACGAAGCTCATGAAAACAAGGGCGATGCGGGCTGGGGCAACCAGATCCGCTCTTACGTGCTGCAGCCCTATCAGATGGTCAAGGATCTGCGCACCAGCTTTGAGACCTCCGATACCAAAGGGGTTCTGGATGGCGATCTCGACGGGCTGATGGCGGCGACTTTGGCGCTGAACGTCGCTGGCAAGAGCCGCTCTGAGGCCCAGGGCGAGTAACGTTCTGTTTCGCAGACATGTATTGTAATAAGGCGTCGGAGAAATCCTGCGCCTTTTTCCTTGCTCGGCTCTGGGTTGGAAATCGTGCGTATAGCGTCCGAAAAGTTACGCAGCCCAGGGTAAGGCATAGATCTTTCTGGGAAATATAAGGTTCACCTGTGGTGCATCTTTTCAGGTGCAATTTCCACCGCTAGGCTCTTTTGCAACTGTTGCAGGAGAGACCTTGGAATGTATGAACCCTATGGATCCGCGCATGAGCTGGTGAAGCAGCTGCGCAGTGGTGCTGTGACGGCGGTTGAGGTGATGCAGGCCACGCTGGACCGGATCGAGGCGATCAATCCGCGGCTCAATGCCATTGTTGCGCTGCGTGAGCGGGCAGAGCTGATGGCGGAGGCGGCCCAGGCGGATCAGTCCAGTGACCGGGGCGCATTGCATGGTCTGCCGATGGCAATCAAGGATCTGGCCAATGTCAAAGGTATTGCCGCCACCCAGGGCTCGCCGCTGCTGCGGGATTTTGTGCCGGGCGAAGACGAGCTGTTTGTGGCCCGTCTGCGCGCGGCTGGTGCCATAGTGATTGGCAAAACCAATACGCCGGAATTTGGGTTGGGGTCGCAGACCTTCAACCCGGTCTATGGTGCCACCGGCAACCCCTTTGATCCCAGTCGCACCTGCGGTGGCTCCTCGGGCGGGGCCGCGGTGGCGCTTTCGGCTGGCATGATGGCGCTGGCTGATGGCTCTGACATGATGGGGTCGCTGCGCAACCCGGCCGGCTGGTGCAATGTCTATGGATTTCGTCCGACCTGGGGTTGGGTCCCATCTGAGCCTACGGGCGATCTGTTCCTACATCAGCTTGCCACGCTTGGCCCGATGGCCCGCTGCCCCGAAGATATTGCCCTGCTGCTGGATGTGATGGGTGGACCGGATCCGCGTCAGCCCCTGGCCCGGGGCCGCGAAGTGACCTTGCCGCTGCCTGAGGTCAAACCGATGCGGATTGGCTGGCTGGGCGATTGGGGCGGGGCCTTTGCCATGGAGCCCGGTATTCTGGATCTCTGCCAGAGTGCGCTGCAGGTCTTTTCCGATCAGGGGCATCAGATTGAAACCTTGGCGCCCCCCTTTGACGCGGAGCAAATCTGGGAGTCCTGGATCACCCTGCGCTCCTATGCTGTGGCAGCGGGTTTGCGTGCCTTTGACGACGCGCAGTGCGCGGCGCTGAAAGATACCGCAATTTGGGAGTTGGAGCGCGGTCTGGCCCTGAGTGGGCGCGAGATCCAAGCGGCCTCTGATCTGCGCTCCGATTGGCAACGCGTCGCCAATCAGCTGTTTCAGGACTATGACGCGCTGATCCTGCCAACAGCACAGTGCTGGCCCTTTTCACTGGAGCAGGACTACCCGCGCCAGATCAATGGCCGCGCGATGGACAGCTATCATCGCTGGATGCAGGTGGTGACACCGGTCAGTCTTTTGGGGCTACCCTGTCTGGCTGCTCCCGCAGGGTTTGGCGCAGAAGGATTGCCCATGGGCTTGCAGATCTTTGGCCCCCAGGGGCAGGACCGCCGCCTGCTGGCTTTGGGCCAAAGCTACCACCAGGCCACACAGTGGCCACAGATGTCGGCCCCGCCCGAAAGCTGACAGCGGGTGCCATTTCAATTGATTTGCGGAGGACAGCCGAAGTGAGCGAAAAACCCTTTGGGGTGCCCCAATTGCGCCCGATGACCGCTGCGATCCTGCGCCAGGCCTTGGCGGATGGGTGGCAGGATTTCAGACGCAAGCCTGGATACGGGCTGTTCTTTGCCAGTTTTTATGTGTTGTCGGGCTGGCTGATGACCTGGATCACCCTGGCCACCGGCACCACCTTTTGGTTGGTTCTGGCAGCCATTGGCTTCCCTTTGCTTGGCCCCTTTGTGGCCGTGGGGCTTTATGAGGTGTCGCATCGGCTGGAACAGGGCGTGGCCACCCGGCGCAGCGAAATTCTTGGGGTGGTGCTGCTGCAAAGCCGCAGGCAGCTGCCCTCGATCTGCGCCATCATCATCGTGGTCTTTCTGTTCTGGTTCTTCCTTGGCCACATGATCTTTGCGCTGTTTCTGGGTCTCAGCACCATGACCAATGTCTCCAACTCGCTAGAGATCTTCCTGACCTTCAACGGTTTGGCGATGCTGGCCATGGGCACCGTGGTTGGGGCCTTGTTTGCGCTGTTGCTTTATATGATCACGGTGATCTCGCTGCCGCTTCTGTTGGACCGAGAAGTGGATTTTGTCACCGCGATGATTGCCAGCTTTACCTATGTACAGGCCAATTTCCTGTTGATGATGCTCTGGGCCGGGGGGATTGCGGTCCTGACCTTTGCAGCCCTGTTGCCAGGTTTTTTGGGGCTGTTTCTGGTGCTGCCGCTACTGGGGCACGCGACCTGGCATATATACCGGCAGATCGCTCATTGAAAGCGGCCTGACCGCTGGCTGTCCGCTTTCGGGCAAGGGGGCTCGATGAGATCGCCCTCAAAGGTGGCAGTGTCAGCGGAAGGGTTCATCCGGACGCAAGAGATGCCGATGGTAGGGCAGCAGGTCTTCGGCTTTGGCAAAGCCACGGCTGCGGGCGGCCTCACGGGCGCGTGCCCTGTCATCGCCGAGGTGTTCGTAGACCATCCGGGTTACGCGTTCGCCGCTGCCGTCCCGGACGGTGCGGGCGACATAGCCGAGCCAGAAGTTGTTCTCCATCGAGCCGACGCGGGCCAGATAGTTGAAGGAATAGGTCATTGCATGGCGGCGCGAGATGATAAAGGCAACGCCGTCCTCATGTGCGGTCACAACACCGCGAAACTCTCGTGTTGTCGGGCTCTCGGAGAGACCCTGGTAGCGCATGGCCTCACGGGCCTCATAGCCTTTGATGAATGTGGCGGTGGTGCCGGAGCGAAAGACATAGACCAGGCCGATGACAAATTGATCGCTGCTGACAAAGCTGCGCCGGGTAAAGCGATAAAAGCCGGATGGAAAGGCCGATTCATTGAGGTCGCGTATGCCATGGCCGAGAAAATCGCTCAGGAAGGGGCCATTGAGGATCTGCCCCTGACGCCCAATTGTTTCAACCGGTTCCAGCAGGATACGGGCATCAACTTCGAAAAAGTTGCAGATGCGGTCCAGAATGTCCGGTCGTGGAAAGCTCTCGCCAGACATGTAACGGTTGAATTGCGTTCTATTGATGCCGAGCTGCCGCGCAAGTTCGGAGATCGAGGAATAGCTTTGGGCCAGGTGACGCAGATTGGTACCAAACATCGTGCGCAACTGGGCAGGACTACGTGCGGTTTTTGCAGGCTTTGCAGCTTTGGCGTCCTGAAAATTGTGCATGTTATGCGATTTTCCCATTGTCGAGTCGCAAGTATCTTTGATTCTGGGCATCTTAGGTGCTAATCAGCGTCAGCTTGTATCATTCTTACGTCAAAACCCTAGAGATGTAGACACAAAATGCAATGCGCCGACGCATTTTTCACAATGTTGAAACGTGCGTATTTGGACCAAAATTGAACTGTCCAAGATACGAGGCCCGTTATGATTGGAATTGTTCTTTGGCGTGACGTTACCGCTGGAAAAGCGATAATTTGGTGTGAGGACCAAGGGGATCTGGCATTTTATTCCCATCCTGGCACCTTAGACACGTTTGCTATTTGTGTTGGAGACTGGGTTTCTTTCGGCCTTAGGTTGCAAGGGGACGTGCGGTTGGCCGAGACTATTCAGGTTCTGCTGGAACCTGGTTGTCCTGAGTTGGTGGAGGATCTCGTTGGCGACAGCGAGCCCCTTGTCATTCCATTTGTTCCCAAGCCGGAGCTGGTGGATGACGCTGTTGCTGCGCCAAACTTCTCCTGCCGGGAGGGGCAGGATGAGGCGGGTTTAGTGACCCGCCAGGATTCCTCTGTTGTGAGGCCGCGTCTGGACGACGAGGCTGGACAAGATCTTGGAGTGGAGGCCGCGACAGGGGCGAACAAGGCATCCCAAAACGTCATTCTGTTCCCAGCTGGCCGGTCTGGCACACTGCGCAGCGCATGAGTTGGATCTGAACTGCTGACTGATGTGAGGGCCGTTGGTCTGGGCCTCGTAGTTTGGGGCAATGGGCCGTATCCGGGATCTGGATCCTTTTGAATTGGTCCCGACCCCTACTGACCTGCGCTCTCTCTATTTGAGCCAGCTGCGTGGCTCTGGCAGATCTGTCAACCGCCGTCTGATGCGCTTTGCGACTGTGGGTTTCCCGGCAGCTTCGGCTTGTCGCCTGGTCACAGAAAAGGTCAGCGAATAAGGTCAGAAAAAAGACAGATCACTATCCGTCAGGCTCCGCGGAAAATGCAAAAGGCCGGTGCAAGACCGGCCTTTGTACGAAGCGTCAGTTGACACCGGATTTTCAGGCGCCGCGCAAGAGAGCTGCGACACCAGTTCGGGCCACTTCAGCCAGCCCTAGGGGGCGCATCAGATCGGCAAAGGCATCGATCTTGTCCGGCGCGCCGGTGATTTCAAAAATGAAGCTGTTCAGGGTACTGTCGACCACATTGGCCCGGAAGATATCAGCCAGACGCAGGGCTTCGACGCGTTTTTCGCCGTCGCCAACAACCTTGAAAATCGCCAGTTCGCGCTCCACCGAGGGGCCCTCGACGGTAAGGTCATGCACCTCATGGACCGAAACGATGCGACCCAGCTGCGCTTTGATCTGTTCGATCACCTGCGGCGTCCCGGTAGTGACCACGGTAATACGGCTCAGGTGGCCGGTGTGGTCGACTTCTGCAACGGTGAGGCTTTCGATATTGTAACCCCGTCCCGAGAACAATCCAATGACACGGGCCAGAACCCCGGGTTCGTTTTCGACCACCACGGCCAGAGTGTGTTGTTCCTGAACGTCCGAAAAATTGGGACGTAGGTTATAGGCCGAGTGCTTGGTCGAGCCTTTTTTGATATGTAGGGCAGACATTTATGTCCCTTTCCTAAATTCGGGGCAGGGCGCGATGGCCCTGCAAAATTCTGTTCCGATTCGCGCTTAGACCAGCACCGCACCGGTGGACTGGATGACGCCCTGGGTGTCGGCTTCGCCCATCAGCATCTCATTGTGCGCCTTGCCCGAAGGGATCATCGGGAAGCAATTCTCGTGCTTTTCCACCAGGCAGTCAAAGATCACTGGCCCCTCATATTCGATCATCTCGATGATGGCGTCGTCCAGATCTTTTGGATCCTTGCAGATGATCCCTTTGGCGCCAAAGGCCTCGGCGAGCTTGACGAAATCGGGCAGCGCTTCGGACCAGGAGTGGCTGTAGCGCTCACCATGCAAGAGTTCCTGCCACTGGCGCACCATGCCCAGGCGTTCGTTGTTGAGGATGAACTGTTTTACCGGCAGGCGATACTGCACAGCGGTGCCCATCTCCTGCATATTCATCAGCCAGGAGGCCTCGCCGGCGACGTTGATCACCAGCGCATCCGGATGTGCCATCTGCACCCCGATGGAGGCCGGAAAGCCATAGCCCATGGTGCCGAGCCCACCGGATGTCATCCAGCGGTTGGGATCTTCAAAATTCAGATACTGCGCGGCCCACATCTGGTGCTGCCCCACCTCGGTGGTGATGTAGCGGTCATGTTTCTTGGTCAGCTCTTCCAGGCGCTGCAGGGCGTATTGCGGCTTGATGGTCTTTTCATCTGCGGCAAAGGCGAGGCAGTTCACCTTGCGCCATTCGCTGACCTGTTCCTGCCACTTGGCAATGGCCTCGCGGTTGACCTTGCGGCCACGCGCTTTCCAAACCTTGAGGATATCCTCGAGCACATGGGCGACATCGCCAACAATCGGGATATCGGCCTTGATCACCTTGTTGATCGAGGAGGGGTCGATATCGATATGGGCCTTTATGGAGTTCGGGCTAAAGGCATCCAGACGGCCGGTGATCCGGTCATCGAACCGCGCGCCGATATTGATCATCAGATCGCAGTCATGCATCGCCAGATTGGCTTCATAAAGACCGTGCATGCCCAACATGCCCAGCCAGTTCTTGCCAGAGGCCGGATAGGCACCCAGACCCATCAGAGTCGAGGTGATCGGAATGCCGGTGGCTTCGACCAGTTCGCGCAGCAGTTGGCTGGCTGCGGGTCCGGAATTGATGACACCGCCACCGGTGTAGAACACGGGCCGTTCAGCCACTTCCAATGCGGCAACCAGTTCGGTGATCTCTTCCATGTCGCCCTTGACCGCCGGCTGATAATGCGAGGCGGTTGGCTTGGCGGGCTCATAGGTGCCGGTAGCGAACTGGACGTCTTTTGGAATGTCGATCAGCACCGGGCCAGGGCGGCCGGAGGTGGCAACATGAAAGCCTTCGTGCAGGGTTGCAGCCAGCTGATCGGTATCTTTCACCAGCCAGTTATGTTTGGTGCAAGGGCGGGTGATGCCCACGGTATCGGCCTCTTGAAAGGCATCGGAGCCGATCATGAACGTAGGCACCTGACCGGTGAGAACCACCAGCGGAATGGAGTCCAGCAAGGCATCCGTAAGGCCGGTCACCGCATTGGTGGCACCGGGGCCAGAGGTCACCAGCACAACACCCGGCTTGCCAGTCGAGCGGGCATAGCCCTCGGCGGCATGCACCGCGCCCTGTTCGTGGCGGACCAGAATATGGCGGATATCGTTTTGCTGGAAAACTTCATCATAGATCGGAAGTACGGCGCCACCTGGGTATCCAAATATTGTGTCGACACCCTGTTCTTTCAGGGCTTCGACAACCATCTTTGCGCCGGTCATTTCACGTGTCATCTGCTTTTTGCTCCAATTGGCGGCATCGTCCATTACGCATAAAAAAAGCCTCCGCTTGTTTAAGGGGAGGCGCATGGGTTTGATTGTGGTCTACCGTTACCGGCCCATGCGCTTGGTTCCTACGATTACGACTAGGCTGGTCATGGCCCGGCTCTCCTTTACTGCGTTGCAGCGGACATTATGTGTGCGAGCTGGGGGCGTCAACAGGCAAAGAGTATGAAAATTCGCCGATTTGGGACATTTTATTGCGTCAGGACTCGGTAGTGGCGACATTTTTGGAAAAACAGGACAGCTTTACTGACGGAAAATGCTTTGTTTGCGGCGTGAGGTCGCAATCAGGCCGCCTGAAACCGCCGTCTTGTGGTCCGTTTTGAAACAGAACCGGGCAGAGGAAGGCGACACTGTAAAGCTGCTACCAACCAAAACGGGGGACGCAGCATGGCAGGAAAACATACGGGCGGCTCGCCTGAGTTCGACCTGAGTGACGTTGTTGATCTGGGGCGCTATCCGATCGACCTGCCCCAATCCCCGGCCTTTGAGCGGCTGCTGGCAGATCTGCGGCGGGATCTGGCGGAGGACGGCTGTGCCATCCTGCCCGGGTTTGCGAATGCGCAGGGCGTTGCAGCCCTGGTGAAAGAGGCAGAGCAGCTGTCCTGCTTTGCGCATCTGTCCACCAGTCGCACCAATGCCTATTTTTCAAAAGATGATCCCAGCTTGCCATTCGAGCATCCAGTGCGGCAGTTTTACGATCGCTCTAACGGCTTTATTCCGGCGGATCGTTTTGGCCCCAATAGCCCGCTACGCCGCCTGTATGAGGCGGCGGAATTCATGCCCTTCATTCGTGCGGCCCTGGAGGAACCTGAGCACCGTTTCTTTCGCTATGACGACCCTTTGGCGGATGTGATCATCAACATGGTAGAAGAGGGCGAGGGCTTTCCCTGGCATTTTGACACCAACACCTACACCGTGACTTTGGCGATTCAGAACCCGGAGGAGGGCGGTGTCTTTGAATATGCGCCCAATCTGCGCAGCGCGCGGGATGAGAATTTTGGTGGGGTGGCGCGGGTGCTTGCGGGACAGAACCCCCAGGTGCGCAGCATTGATCTGCAACCCGGGGATTTGCAGATCTTTCGTGGTCGCCATTCCCTGCACCGGGTGACTGCGATGCGCGGTGCGCGACGGCGCTACGTGGGGATCTTTTCCTTTGTGGAGACCAAAGGCATGTGCGGCGGGGTCGAGCGGACCAGGCAGCTCTATGGTCGGGTTCTGCCGCGCCATCATCAACGCGCCAGGCTGCGCAGTGACGGGCTCAAGGACTAGGCAAATCTGCCCTCAGAACTCGTGGCCGGTACCTTGTAGCATGCCGTGCTCCAGCGCATAACGGGTGAGACCGGCAGTCGAAGAGATCCCAAGCTTGCGCTTGATGTTCTTGCGGTGGGTCTCGACGGTGCGCACTGAAATATCCAGCGTTTCGGCCACCTCGCGGTTGGATTTGCCCTGCGCCAGCTCCAGCAGGATGGTTTGCTCGCGCCCGGTCAAGGCCTCGCGGGTCTCGCCATCCTTGGGCTGGAGCGAGCCTTTTGCGCCGGTGCACAGATAGCACTCGCCGCGCATTACCGCATCGATGGCCTGTTTGATCTCTTCGGTTTGCACATCCTTGAGAATATAGCCCTTGGCCCCATGGCTGAGGGCGGTGGAGATATATTCCGGACTGTCATGCATGGACAGGATCACGATACGGGTGCCGGGCAGACGTTCGAGAATCATTTCGGTGGCACTGAGACCGCCCAGGCGCGGCATGTTGAGATCCATCAGGATCACATCGGGGGTCAGTTGGGCTGCCTGTTCCACCGCTTCCGCACCATCGTTGAGACAGGCCAGAACTTCGATATCGTCATAGGTTTCGAGGATGGACTGAATGCCCTCGGCAACCATCGGGTGGTCGTCAACGATCAGAACCCGCACAATATTGTTCATGTCATTCCTCTTTGCCTCCGTCCGGGTTGCAGGCGGATTTGCAGCCAGCCACCAGATCTGCGGACCCGGATCAGGACGATTTGGCGCGCAGATCTTCGCCCAGGGTCTCGCCCGGTGCCAACAGATGGCTCAGGGGCAGGATGGCCTCAATCACGGTGCCGCTTTGGGTGCCACGTGATGACAGAATGCGTAAGGTGCCGTCAAGTTGCTCAATCCGCTCTTGCATATTGCGCAGACCAATGCCCGGCCCCATGCGGTCCTGATCGGCGGGCAGGCCACGGCCGTTGTCGGTTATGCGCATGGTGGCGCCCTTGGCGTGGCCGCGCAGGTCCATGGTCATCTCGCTGGCATCCGAATGGCGCTCGATATTCATCAGCGCCTCCTGGGCGATGCGGTACAGCGCGGTCTTGGCCTCGGGGTCGAGCCGGTTGCGAAACACCACCGTGCTGAAACTGGATTTGATGCCGGTCCGGGCGGAAAAATCGTCAGTCAGAACCTTTAGAGCGGGCCCAAGCCCCAGGTCATCGAGAACACCGGGGCGCAGATCACGGCTGATCCGGCGGACCTCCGTGATGGCGTCAGCCAGGTTTTCGATGCCGCTGTCCAGCGGCGGCAAAGCGCGTTCCAGATCACCGCGTTTCAGCCGTCGGCTTGCATTGTCCAGGGCATATCGCACCCCGACCAGCAGCTGGCTGATGCCATCATGCAATTCCCGTGCCACCCTTCCGCGCTCTTCTTCCTGGGTGTCAAAGACCCGCTGGGTCAGCTCTTTCAGCTTGGCATCGGCCAAACGGCGTTCGCGGATATTGAGCACCATGCCCGAGGCAAAGACCACGATGAGCGCGGCCAGGGCGATGCCGCCGATATAAAGAAAGGTCCGCTGCACGCGGGCTTCGACTTCGGCCCGTGCGGTGGCAACCGATGCCAGTACATCATCAATGAACACGCCGGTGCCCACCGCCCACCGCCAGTCCTGCAGCCCTACCACATAGGCGATCATACGGGCTTCTTCCCCGGTGGAGGGTTTTTGCCACATGAAACTGTGCCAGCCTGCGCCCTGGCGGGCAATTCGAATAAGCTCATCCACCACCGGGGTGCCCTGGCTGTCGGTCAGACCAGTCCAATTGCGGCCAATAAACTCAGTTTGGCGCGGGCTCACCAGATTGGTGCCGTCGTAATCATAAACAAAGAAGAACCCGTCGGTGCCGTAGATCATAGAGGACAGGATCTGGCTGACCTGTTCCTTGGCAGCCGCGTCATCTGGTGCCGCGCGGCCATAAATAAAGGAAAACCCGTTGCGGGCCTGGGTCACATAGTTGCGCAGCTCGGCCTTCTTGGCCTCCAGCAGCTGTCGCTCCAAAGCCTGGATCTCGCGTTCGGCAGCGCTGCGCGACTGATAGGCCACCAGAACCGCAATCGCGGCCACGGCAATCACCAGCGGCAGAGTGGCGAGGATCGACAGTTTTTGTGCGTAGTTCGGACGAAAGAGGGTGCGCAATATGGCCATGGGACGAATCGTTACGCAATCCGTGGAGCGAATCAAAGACCGATGCCGCGATTATTGATCATTTTGGCGCAGAACTGGTGCCATATTTGGGGAAATGATGCAGGATCTCAAGGGATTCCGGGGTTTTTCGTAACGTCTACGCAGTAGTAGGTATTCACATGGCGCGCGGCACCGCTAGGCTGGCGCCACTCGAAAAGATCCGTCCGGCCCAAGCTGGACATAGGGACTACTTATGGGAGGAGCACTATAATGGATCGTCGTTCTTTTTTGAAAACCTCTGCGCTGGGCGGGACCGCCGCAGCTGCAACCACTCTGGCCGCACCGGCCTATGCACAGGGTAAGCGCACCCTGACCATGGTGACCTCTTGGGGTCGTGGTCTGGCGGGCGTGTTTGATTCCGCTCAGCGCGTTGCCGACAGCATCACCGCCATGACCGACGGTGACCTGACTGTTGAGATCAAGGCTGCCGGTGAACTGGTTGGTGCCTTTGAAGTGTTTGACGCGGTATCTTCCGGTCAGGCCGACATGTATCACGCGGCTGACTACTACTTTGTAGGTCAACACCCGGCCTATGCCTTTTTCACCTCAGTGCCTTTTGGCATGACCGCGCAGGAACTGCTGAACTGGTATCACCATGCCGGCGGCATGCAGGCGCATGACGAGCTGGGTCAGATTTTTGGCCTGAAGTCCTTTATCGCAGGCAACACCGGCGCACAGGCCGGCGGCTGGTACTCGAAAGAGATCAACAGCCCCGAAGACTTTAACGGTCTGAAGTTCCGTATGCCTGGTCTGGGCGGCAAGGCGCTGGGCAAACTGGGTGCCTCGGTTCAGAACATCCCCGGCTCCGAAGTGTATCAGGCGCTGTCCTCCGGTGCCATCGACGGCACCGAGTGGATCGGCCCCTGGGCGGATGAAAAAGCCGGTTTCCAGGAAATCACCAAGACCTATTACACCGCAGGTTTCCACGAGCCAGGTGCGGCCCTGTCGCTGGCCACCAACCGTGAGGTCTTTGAAGGCCTGTCGCCGGCGCACCAGAAGGTTATTGAGATCGCAGCTGGTGAAGCGCACCAGTGGAGCCTTGCGCAGTTCCTCAACAACAACGGTGCAGCGCTGCAGCGTCTGCAGGCCGGTGGTGTTAAAGTCATGGAATTCCCTGACTCTGTCTGGGACGCCTTCGGCCAGGCCTCGAATGAGGTGATGTCCGAGAACATGGGTGATGACATCTTCAAGAGCGTCTACGACAGCTACAATGCGTCGATGAAGGCTTCGTCCAACTGGCAGAATCTGTCGTCCGGTGTTTACACCGCACAGCGTGACCGCGTTCTGGGTTAATCCAACCTGAGGCGTTTTTTGGATCCCCCGCTCGGTAGCGGGGGATCCGTTTTTAATGTTGCTACAGGTTTGACCTTGCCGGTTGCCCATTGAATGCCCCTACAGGTGGCGTTTTGGCGGGGCCGCACGTCACATCTGCCGCACGCAAAATTCCGAGGGAACAATGCAGGACGACACAGGCATTTCCTTTTTCGGCGCTCTGTTCAACGGTTTGATCTGGCTGGTCCAGAACATCGCTGGCGCCTTTTACAATTTCGGCTACGCCGTAACCCACCCGCAGCTCTGGCTTGATTGGGTGCTTTGGACAGGCACCACCGAGGAAAAACAATCCGTCATGCGCTTTGTCTACTATGGCGGCTCGGTGGAGTTCTTTTTTGTAGTCTTCACACTGTTTCTGATCCTGACAGCCATCGGTCTCTACCGACGTCAGATCATGTGGGGCATGGTGCGGGGCCTTGAGGGCTTTGCCAATGGCATCGGGCGCCTCTTCGCCTGGGCCGGTCTCATCATGGTGATCCAGCAGATCATTATCGTTTTCATGCAGCGGATCTTTGCGCGGCCGGAAATGAGTTTCGGATTGGGGATCTCACTGGATAAAGACATCAGCTGGTTTGCCGAAGAACTGAAGCTTTACAACGCTTTGGTGGTCTGCTTATGCGTCACCTACACCTTTGTGCAAGGCGGCCACGTGCGGGTTGATCTGATCTATTCCGGCATCAGTTTCCGCGCCAAACGCGTGATCGACATGGTGGGCTCTCTGATCTTCATGATGCCCGCCGCGGTGCTGACCTGGATGTATGGCTGGTTCTTCCTCTGGCGTCATCTGATCGTCCCAAAGCCCTCCGCTTCGGACAGCCTCGATCGTCTGGTGATGAAGGCGCGCGCTCTGCGCTGGAACGTGGAGACCATCGGTTTCAGCCCCAACGGCTTTAACGGATACTTCCTGTTCAAGATCCTGCTGGTGACATTTGCCGGCCTCGTCTTCTTGCATGCGATTGCCTTCTTCTACCGCTCCTTGCTGGAGTTCATCGAAGGGCAGGGCAGTGAGAACAAATACCTCGACAAGGATAGCCTTGGCGAGGGTGAAGAAGCCTATGAAGGCGCGCATTAACCTAAAGGACAGCTGACATGCTTTTCGGTCTTGATGGCGTCGAACTCGGCTTGCTCATCGTATTTCTTTGTCTCTTCGGAGGCATCCTTTCCGGCTTCCCGGTGGCCTTTGCCATCGGTGGTGCCGGTATCATCTCCTTTGGCATCATCGCAGCACTGGACAGTGCCGGTCTGCTGATCCACCAGGCCATCGATACCTCGTCGCCGCTCTACCGGGATCTGGTATCCAGCGGGGTCAAGCCCGATGTGATTTCGGTCTTTAGATATCCGGAACTGCCGCGAATTGCCGAACCCGTATTTACCCAGGGCTGGGAATATGCGCTGGATCGCAACGTCTCCTTCATCGTGAACCGCATGAACGAGCGGGTTCTGGCCGGGGCCTCGATCGAGACCCTGCTGGCGGTGCTTATGTTTGTTCTGATGGGGATCACCCTGGAGCGTTCCAAGATCGCCAATGATCTGCTGACAACCATGGCACGGGTCTTTGGGCCTTTGCCGGGTGGTTTGGCGGTTTCCATTGTTGTGGTTGGTGCCTTCCTGGCGGCTTCCACCGGGATCGTTGGTGCCACCGTGGTGACCATGGGCCTGCTGGCCCTGCCGACCATGTTGCGCAACAACTATTCCCCAGAGCTGGCCACCGGCGTGATCGCCGCGTCGGGCACCCTGGGGCAGATCATTCCGCCTTCGATCGTGATTGTTCTGTTGGGCACATTGGCGGGGGATCTCTATTCCACCGCACAGGAAAGCCGAGCAATGGATGCGGGCTGTTCGGATGCATTGACCTATCTGGGCGAGCCGGCAGTGGTGTCTGTGGGCACATTGTTCCAGGCGGCGCTGCTGCCCGGTATCATGCTGGCGCTGCTCTATGCGCTTTATGCCTTTGGCTATGCGATGCTGAACCCGGACAAGGCTCCACCCGTGGCGCTGGAAGCCAGCACCAACGAACCTGTCACCCGCAATGAAGCTCTGTTTTGGTTCCTGGGCGCGCCTGCTGCCCTCATCGGCGGTGCCATGCTTCTGGGCTCCATTGGGGTTATCGGGTCCCAGAACATCACTGTCTCAGCCTTTTCGGATGCCGGGCAAACTGCCTCCCTGCGAACCAATGTCGGAGAACAGTGTCAGGCTGCCATGATTGATCTTCATGGCCAGGAGGCTTGGGATGCGGCGGTTGACGAACAAACCGCGATTGATGCGGCCGGTGGCGTGGCGCAGGCTACCAAGCTGAGTGAAGACGCCCTGGCTCAGGCCAAGATCGACAAGATCGCGGCAGCGGCCCCAATCGGCACTGGTATCACTGTTCTGGCTGTGTTGCTTGGCCTGGTTCTGGCCGTTGGGCGCGGGGTTGCCCCGTCGCGGGATCCAAAACCTTTGATCCTTGGCTCCATCGGTCTGCTTCTGGTCTTGTTGCTTGATGTGCTGGTGATTGCGCCAACCACGTCGCCAGGTGTGACCGTGTTGTGGCTTGCCTTGCCTGCTGCGCTGGCGCTTTACGGGTGCCGCGAGGCGGCGGCCCGTTGTGCCCGCAATGACCTGATCCGGGTGGTCTTTCCACCGCTGGTTCTGATTGTTGCAGTGCTGGGCTCGATCCTGGGCGGTATCACCAACCCGACGCCGGCAGCGGCACTGGGGGCAGGTGGTGCCATCATGCTGGCGGCCTATCGCAAGCTGCAGGACGAAGGGCGCTCTGGCAAGATCATCATCTGGGCGACCTTTGCAGTGATCATCGCGATCCTGATCGGGGTGAATTTTGATCTGCGGGTCAATCAGGACAATGTCAGCTTCGAGAGCTGGGTTGCGTTCTTCTTTGCCTATGGGGCTTATCTCTATGCTCTGTTTGGCTTGCTCTATGGCTGCTGGGTGCTGTTCAAAGGTGGCGTGCTGACACCGGTGGTGCGCGAAACCGCCAAAGTGACCTCCATGGTCTTTACCATCCTGATCGGCTCGCAGCTGCTCAATCTGGTGGTGATCTCCTTTGGTGGCGAGCACTATATTCAGCAGTTCCTCAAGAGCTTTGACAATGAGATGACGGTCTTTTTGATCGTGATGTTGGTGTTGTTCTTCTTAGGGTTTGTGCTCGACTTCCTCGAGATCATCTACATCGTGATCCCGATTGTTGGTCCGGTTATCTATGGCGGCTCTTTTGATCCCAAATGGGTGACCATCATGGTGGCGGTGAACCTTCAGACCTCCTTCCTGACACCGCCCTTTGGCTTTGCGTTGTTCTATCTGCGGGGCGTGGCTCCCAAGGAAGTGACCACCGGGCATATCTATCGTGGGGTTTTGCCTTTCGTGTTGATCCAGGTGGCGGGGCTGGCAATTCTTTGGGCCTTCCCATCGATTGTAACCATCGTCCCGGCGTTGATCCCCTAAAGGGCAAGCCAGCGAAGATCATGAAAAGACAGGGGCTCCGGAAACGGAGCCCTTTTTTGTTTGCAGTCGGGGCGGAGGCACAGCGGCGGCGGGACCAGCCGAGAGAGACATCTTTACAAATGCGCAATGCGCACTAGGCTTGACGAGGGTGCAAAAGGGGAAATACGGGAAGGGAATGGTGTTCCATGTCCTTGGTGAAAGGCTGGCGTGATGCCAAACGGCGCTACGATGAGGCGCAGAGAGTGGCGCTGCGCAAGATTAAGCCGCTTGAGGCCCATCTTTCCGCTGCCGAGTTTTACCTTGAGGCTCTTCAAAACAGGCGGCTGGATGACAAGGCCCATATGCGCCAGATCCGCACCTATCTCGACGATTTCTCTCCCGAAACAATTCAAAAAACCAAGGCGCAATTGGCACAGGAGCTTTCGGCTGAGATGGCGGTTGAGGCCCGACCTGCCTGTGGGTTGGAACAGGCTTTGGCAGATCTGGAACGGGTGCTTGGCGCGGCTGAAAACCTGATTGCCAAAGGAGAGGTCTCGCCGTCGTATTGGAACCAGTATCGCGAAATCTATGCTGAATATTCTCGTAAGTTGATGGCGGCAAATGACAGTTTCGAGGCGTTCAGCAGCAAGCGGGCAAATATGGAAGCAAAGCTGGCCCTGCGCCTGGATCACGCTGCACTGCTCAAGCAAATCGGTCAGCGCAGTCGGGCTGTCCACCTCTATTTGCAGGAAAATGACATCGCCGGTTAGAAGATGTAACAGGCCGCCCGAATAGCCCTTAGTCGTGCCCCGGCCCCCACTTGGATTTTGCGCCAAGAGGGGGCCGGGGCGGCGTCGCGCCTTGTTCTCAGTCGCCGTCTGCGGTTCCGGCACGGCGCAGCCTTGCCCGCCGGGCGCGATAGCTGGGCAGCACCACCAGGATCGCCGCTATGGTCAGCAAGGCCAGGGTCATCGGGCGCTCCCAGATGAAGGCGATGCCGTCAAACAGTTGCATGGAGCGTGAGAAGTTGTCCTCGAGCATGCCACCCAGAATGAACCCAATCAAAAGGGGCGCCAGCGGGTAATCGGCAAAGCGCAGCGCAGTGGCACAGACCCCAAACCCAACCAGCAGCAGCAGCTCGGTGGCATTGTTCTGGCCGATATAGGCCCCCATCAGTGTGAAAAAGAGGATAAAGGGGATCAGATAGTTGCGCGGTACCGACAGGACTTTGGCGATATATGGAATGAGCGGCAGGTTCAGGATCAGCAAAACCAGGTTGCCGATGAACATTGACATGAT
The DNA here is from genome assembly GCA_015665415.1 of Roseobacter sp. Taxonomy (GTDB): domain Bacteria; phylum Pseudomonadota; class Alphaproteobacteria; order Rhodobacterales; family Rhodobacteraceae; genus Pseudophaeobacter. Next base: position 197,169 of record JADFAE010000010.1, on the reverse strand, counting down.
CACCGCCCAGAACACCTGGGGTTCGTCGATCATCAGGCGCGGACCCGGGGTGACATTGAGCGCGATCAGTGCGCCCAGCAGAATGGCGGTGGTGCCGGACCCCGGAATACCCAGTGTCAGCAGCGGCACAAAGGATCCGGTGCAGGCGGCGTTATTGGCCGTCTCCGGAGCCGCCAACCCCTTGATCGATCCCTTGCCGAATTCTTCTTGCTCCGCCTTGGGGGCGATATTGCGCTCAACTGCATAGCCGAGAAAGCTGGCGATGGTCGCGCCTGCACCCGGCAGAACACCGATAAAGAAGCCTTGGATCGACTGGCGGCCAATCACCGGTGCAATCGATTTGGCCTCGGCCCGTGAAATCCGCAGGTCGGTAATCTTGCCCCCTTCGCCGCCTTGGATATTGCTCGGTTTGAGCACCAGAAACAGCGCCTCCGGCAGGGCAAACATCGCCATCGCCAGGGTGATAAACCCAAAGCCGGACTGCAGATCCATGATCCCCATGGTAAAACGGGGCAGGTTGAACAGCGCGCCTTCGCCCACCGTGGCCATGATCAGGCCAAGAACCGTCATCATCAGGGCCTTGGCAACCTGGCCGGTGCCGGCAAAGGCGGCAATCGCCGACAGGCCCACCACCATCAGGGCAAAATACTCAGCTGAGTGAAACAGCAGCGCCACCGAGGACAGGGCCGGGGCAAACACCATCAACAACAGCGCGCCGATGCTGCCACCGGCAAAGCTGGCGATGGCAGCGATGGTCAGGGCCTTGCCGGCCTTGCCCTGTTTAGCCATCGGGTAGCCGTCAAAACTGGAGGCTACGGTCCCGGCGACGCCGGGTGCGTTCAGCAGGATGGAAGAGGTCGAGCCGCCAAAAATTGCGCCATAGTAGACCCCGGCGAGTAGGATCAGCGCCGCCGATGGGTCGCCCATCGAGATGGCAACCGGGATCATGATGGCGATGATCGACATCGGGCCCAATCCGGGCAGCATGCCAATGAAGGTGCCGATCAGGCAGCCACCAATCACCATCAGCAGGTTTTGCAGGGAAAAGGCCGTCTCCAGGCCAATCAGAAGTCCTTCAAGCATGTCAGCCTCCTACAAAGCCAGGCAGTGGACGCATATAAATTCCGAGAACCTCCTGGACCAGATACCAGACCAGAAGCGTTGCGCAGAGCGCCACCGGCACCATGAGATGCCATTTGCGTTCTCCCAGGATGACCGAGCCCAGGATCAGGAAGCCGGCGGTTGAGGTGATAAATCCCACCGGCCGCAGGCAGAGCGCATAGGCCACCATCAGGCCCAGCAGCAAAAGCGCCTGGCCGATGTTGTAGTCGCCCAATTTGCGGTAATCGATCTCACCCGCCTTGGCCTCGCCCTTCTCCAGCCCCAACAGAATGATGGTCGAAGCCACCACCCCGAGAATGGACAGAACCTTGGGAAAGGTGCTGGGCCAGATCGGGTTGCGCCGCATGAAGGGAGCAAGCCCATCGTCCATGGTGAACCAGGCCGTGTAGCCATAGGTCAAGCAGACCCCGAGCAATATCAATGCGATCCAACGATCTAACGCCATTTTCCCCTCCCTTGGGTGTCGCGGTGGCAGGGCGGTGATCCGCCCTGCCGGTCAGTCTTCAGAGAAAGCCCATTTTGCGCATCAGATCGCCAATGACCTGTTCCTGCTCTTCCAGGAAGGTTTTGAAGTCATCGCCAGAGTTGTGGATGTTGACCCAGCCGTTGCGGGCGCGGACATCTTCCCATTCCGGGGTGTCATACATCTTGGCCAGCGCGTCCTGATACATCGCCAGCTGGTCGGCGGGCAGGTTTGGCGCGCCAAAGAAACCACGCCAGTTGACAAATGTCGTGTCGATGCCCTGTTCCTTCATGGTCATCGCATCAGGGGCGGCTGCGACACGTTCATTTGCGGTGACGCCGATGATTTTCACTTCGCCGGCATTGGCCAGATCCACAGCTTCGGAAAAGCCGGTGGAGAGCGCCGCGATCTCACCCGACAGCAGTGCTGCCATGGCCTTGCCGCCCGCGTCATAGGGGATGTATTTGACCGCCAGCGCGTCCTTGCCTGCGGCCTCCATCACCATGGCTGCAACCAGGTGGTCCATGCCACCGGGCACCGAGCCGCCGCCAATGGCGGTTTTGGACGGGTTGGCATCATAGGCCGCGATCAGATCGCTCATCGAGTTGACCGGGCTGTCTTTGCCGACCACGATGGCGGCATAGTCGCCGATGGTGCCGGCCACCAGCGTCAGGTCGCGGAAGTTATGCGGGAAGACGCCGGTCAGCGAGCGGATCACGATCGGGGTCGAGTTCACCATCAAGGTGCCATGGTTGCTGTCGGCGTTTTCAATCAGAAAGCCGATGGCCTTGCCGCCGCCACCGCCGGACATGTTTTCAAACGACGCAGTGCCAACCAGCCCGGCCTTGGTCAGGGCTTCGCCGGTGCCGCGTGCGGTCCCGTCCCAGCCACCACCCGCGCCACCGGGGATCAGGAAGTGAATGCTGTCGAGAACTTTCTCTCCCTCGGCAATACCTGGCGTGGCAAAGGTCATTGCGGCCATGGCGCCCGCGATCAGGGCACGGCGGCCCAGTTTCAATGTGGTCATTTTTTCCTCCCATTTGACAACTGTCCGAAAGGCGGCTCAGTTGACAGATGCAAACACGGGAACCTGACATGGACCTGTCATGCAGCGGTGATCCTGGCAAAAAAGGGAATTGAGACCATGAAATTCCTGCTGGTCGAGGACAATCTGGAATTGGCAAATGCGGTCTGTGCACGCATGGCGATGGATGGTCATATTGTTGATCATGCAGGTAAAATTGGTGACGCCATCGCCTTTTCTGAAACCGGGGACTATGATCTCATCCTGCTGGATATCATGCTGCCTGATGGCGATGGGCGCAGCTTTCTGAAACAGCACCGAGAGCAGAAACAGGACACGCCCGTCATTGTTTTGACCGCTCGGTCGCAGGTGTCTGATAGAATCAGCATGCTCGATCTCGGAGCCGATGACTATGTCACCAAGCCCTTTGACCACGAGGAGTTGCAGGCGCGCTGCCGTGCGGTTCTGCGACGTCAGGCGGGCAAGGCACAGACGGTTTTGCAGCTTGGCGATGTCAGTTTTGATCCGGTTGCAGGGCTGCTGACGGTTGCCGGCTCTGCGCGGAACCTGCGCAATCGGGAACTGCGCTTGCTGGAGCTGCTGATCAATGCGCCGGGGCAGATCTTTCCCAAACACAAGCTGGTGGATCGGCTGTTTTCATATGACGAAGACGTCTCGGAGAACGCGGTCGAGGTCTATATCGCGCGGCTGCGCAAGCATCTTGAAGGCTCTGAGCTAAAGATCAGCACCCATCGTGGCCTGGGGTATCGGCTGGATCATGGATGAACAGGTCAAGGTTTCGGGCTCGCTTCGTCACCGCCTTGCAGTTAGCCTGATCGGCGGCGCGGCGGTGCTCTCGGTGGTGCTGTATGGTGTGGTCAGAGCCTATGCGGCGCAGATTGCCCAGCAGGGGCAGGACAGCATCCTGGCGGCTTCGGTCACCTCGATCCTGGATGCCGCGGTCCTGCGTGAGGGGCGGGTCGAAGTCGATTTTCCCTATGCCTCATTCTCCATGCTCACCACGCCAGCGGATGATCGCGTTTTTTATGCCATCTACCGGGATGAGACCCTGCTGTCCGGATACAAGGACCTGCCCCTGCCCAGTGTGGGGGAGGGCGGCGGGCAGCAGTCTCACTCTGACGTTTATGTCGGTGTTCCGGTGCGAATGTCGACGGCGTCGCGGACTTTGCTGGGCACCAATGTCAAAACCCGCATTACCGTTTCGGTGGCCCAGACACAGGATGCCCTGTCCGACACTTTGAACGGCATTTCGCGAAATGTGGCCTCGGTGGGGGTTGGGTTCTTTGTTCTAGTGGTGCTGCTGTCCTTCTGGGCCACCTCCATCACCATTGCGCCACTCAAGCGTCTGACCTCTTCGGTGACCCGGCGGGGGCCGCAGGATCTGAGCCCGGTGGCCAAGCCGGTGCCAACCGAGATGGCCCCGCTGGTGGCCTCGCTCAATCGGTTGATGGCGCGTCTCAACCAATCGCTGACCCAGTCCGAGGATTTCATCGCCGAGGCTGCGCATCGCGTGCGCACACCGCTGGCCACTGTCCGCTCGCACGCGGAGACAACGTTGCAACGTGTTGAGCAGGACGAAAACCGTCAGGCGCTGCGGGCGATGATCCGCGCGATCGATGAAAGCTCGCGCGCTGCAGGGCAGCTATTGGACCATGCGATGATCAGTTTTCGCGCTGATCAGCTGGAACGCCAAGAGCTCGATCTGGTGGAGCTGGTGCAGGAGCTGGTGTTGCGCCTGACACCGGTTGCCGAGCTGAAGGACATTGATCTGTCCTTGCAGATCGATGGTCCGGTGCCGCTGCTGGGCGATCCGATCTTGCTGCAGAACGCCATTCGCAACCTGATTGATAATGCCCTGAAATATTCCCCAAGCGAGAGCGTGATTGCGGTATGTGTCCGGCGGGATCCCGGTGCCACGGTGGAGGTGCGCGATCAGGGGCCAGGCTTTCCCGAAGATGAAATCGATGATCTGGCGCTGCGCTTTTCGCGGGGGCACAACGCCGAAGGGACCATAGGATCGGGCCTTGGCTTGACCATTGCTCAGGATGTGGCAGTGGCCCATGGCGGCAGCCTGACCCTGTCAAATCTGCAAGAGGGCGGCGCATGCGTTATCTTTTCTGTTTGATCCTTTGGCTTTGGCCGTTTGCGCTGGTGGCGCAGGACAGCTCGGCTCTGGTCTGGGAGGATCAGCAGCTGTTTCACGGCGCAGGATATGATCCTGATGCGGTAGAGCCGGGCCAGCAGTTCAGGATCCTGTCCAGTACCGATACCTCGTTTTTTGCGCCAATCATTGCCAGCTATCTGCTCGATCACCCCAGGACTTCGGTGGAGTATCTGGTGGCCGGAACCGCTGAAATAGATCGTATTTTTCGCGACAGCCCGGGCGGATTTGATCTGGTGATCTCCAGTGCCATGGATCTGCAATTCAAACTGACCAATGATGGCTATGCCCAGCCCATTTCCGATCTGTCCACGCCGGAGTGGGCGCAGTGGCGGCACAGCCTCTTTGCCTTTACTGTCGAGCCCGCTGCAATTGTGATCAACCGCGCGGCCTTTGCTGGCCAGGCCTTGCCCCAAACCCGGCAAGAGCTGATCGAAGCGCTGCGGGCCCGTCCCGCCGTGTTTCGCAACCGGCTAGGCACCTATGATATTCGCCAATCAGGGCTGGGCTATCTTTTTGCCACCCAGGATGCGCGCGCCTCAGAGACCTATTGGCGCCTGATGGAGGTGATGGGCAACCTTGACACCCGTCTCTACTGTTGTTCGGGTGAGATGATCGATGATCTTGCCTCGGGGGAGATTGCGGTCGCTTACAATGTGTTGGGCAGTTACGCGACGGCCCGCGCTGAGAGTGGCGAGACTTTGGCAGTGGTGCTGCCTGCCGACTTTCCCACCACGATGATGCGGACCGGTTTTGTCCCGCGCCAGGCGGCGCAGCCGGATCTGGCCAAGGCCTTCATGCGCCATTTGCTGAACCTGCAATCGGGCCGCGGCGCGCGCGACGGGCTTGTGCTGCCACCTTTGATCTCTGCTGGGGCCGGCCCGCAGCCACCGACAATTTCGCTGGGCCCTGCCTTGATGAGCTATCTTGATCGGCTCAAGCGGGAGACATTTTTGCAGGAATGGGTCAGCGCGGTCATCCAATAGGCCGGATAGGCCCCTGTGATGCCAAAAGGCTAGGGTTGGGATGCAGAAACGGTGGCATGTTCAGAGGTGAGTTGCAGCAGATCCCAGCGATTGCCAAAAGGATCGCGCCAGACGGCAACGATACCATAGCCTTCGTGCCGTGGCTGTTCTTCGAAATGGACGCCACGCGCCTGCATTGCGGCGTAATCCCGGGCAAAATCATCGGTGGTTAGGAACAATCCAACCCGGCCACCAAACTGATCACCGATGGCTGCCTGCTGTCGGGATGTCGAGGCACGGGCCAGGATCAGACTGCCCTGGCTGGCTCCGGGGGGCAGGATGCGCACCCAGCGTTTGTCGCCCTGATCAATATCCTCAGCCAACTGCCAGCCAAGCGCGCCGCAATAAAATGCAATGGCTGCGTCATAATCGGGAACCACGAGGGACACGGCATGCAGGGCCTGCTGCGGCATTGAGGTCATCTGCGCCGATGCACCGGTTGCTCTGGCAAGTGGATATTGGCCACCTGTTCGGCAATCGGATCGGTCGACAGCGGATGCGTGCTTTCGGCAAATTCGGCCGGATCCTGCATCTTTTTCCACATGCCGTCGTGGTAGACCTCAAGGCCTGAGAATTTTTCCTTGTAGCCCATCTTGCTGCTGCCCGGCACCCAGTAGCCAAGATAGACATAGGGCAGGCCAGCGTCGCGGGCGATCTCGATATGATCGAGGATCATGTAGGTGCCCAGCGAGTTTTGCTGCAGGTCAGGGTCAAAGAAGGAATAGACCATGCTCAGCCCGTCTTCGAGCACGTCGGTGAGCGAAACCGCCACCAATCCGTTGAACTGCGGCTCGGTGTATTCCACCACCCGGCTGCGGATCGGGGTCTCTTCGATCATTGCTGCATATTCAAAGACATCCATGTCCGCCATGCCACCATCGGAATGGCGACTGTCGAGATACCGGCGAAACAGGGCATATTGATCCTCTGTGGCCCAGGGCGATGTTGCCCTGCGCACCAGATAATCGTTGCGCTTGAGGATCCGTTTCTGACTGCGCTTGCTGACAAAGGCGCTGACATCGATCCGCGCCGACAGGCAGGCGGAACACTCCGAACAGGAGGGCCGATACAGCACATTCTGCGAGCGCCGGAACCCCTGATGGGACAGGCTGTTGTTCAACTGCTCGGCGCCATCTCCCTGCAACGAGGTGAAAAGCTTTCGCTCCATCCGGTTTTGCAGATAGGGGCAGGGCTGCGGAGCCGTCACATAGAACTGTGGAGCAATGGGAAGTGTATGGCGCATCTGGAGCTGATCTTGAGAGGGTCTCTTGATAATAGAAGTCCCGCTCAGGATAGCAATGGGTGCCCTTCGCGCCAAGTCAGCAGTGAGACATGGTTAAGGCGCAGTGATCTGACCTGATTGAACGCGCCTCCGGCCTTGGTGCAATGGGGGTAGGTGAGGGGGGCTTCCCCCCTCACCTGATGCGGGGTCAGGCGCGCCGGTTGAGCATGGCGGTACCCAGCACAGCGTCGCTCAGCCCCTGACCGCGGGAGGTGGTCAGCATCATGATGACCGAGATCACCTGCAGGATCGGAACCGCCAGTGACAGGCTGTAACCCGCCGTGTGCAGCACCGCCTGACCGGTATCGAGACGACGCCCCGATAGGTCCCGCAACTCGATGCCAGCAAAGCGCATGCCCAAAGTGGCAGAGCCATTGGCAATGGTGACCGCGCGATAGACAAAGCCGATGACCAGATAGAGCAGCGGCCAGATGAACAACCCGACAAAGGCGGTAAACAGCACCGCCAACAGGCTCAGCCCGACGATGAGGATACTGTCGATGACCCAGGCCACCAGTCGTTTTGGGGCAACAGAAGCGTAGAATTCGGCCTGATAGTCAGGGTCGGGCAGGGCGGTCATGTTGGGTCCTTTTTGCGGTGCTGATGGTTTGAAAACTCCGCGCCCCACCGGGATAGGTCCGGGGCACGGAAAGGTTATTGGTTCTGATTAGTGGGTCTTTGCAGCACTGTCATCGACGCTGTCTTCGGATGGATCCGGGGCGGCGCTGCGTTCGTCCATGAACTCGTCGAATTCGGCCTTGTCCTTGGCATCACGAAGACGTTGCAGGAAGGTCTCGAAATCACTCTGTTCCTGCTCCAGGCGCCGCAGGGTGTCTTCCTTGTAGGCATCAAAAGCGGTGTTGCCAGAGGATTTCATCGCCGACATTCCGTGGCGGCTCCAGGCTTTGCGGCTATGGCTGCGGCAGGATTTGCTGAACATGCGTTTGCTCCAGATCATGTAAAAGAGAAGGGCGAGGCCGATGGGCCAGAAGAAGACGAAGCCCAGAACCATCGCGGCAATCCAGGCGCCTTTGCCCTTGCTGTCCAACCAGGCTTCGGACCGGGTAAACCAGCCCTGCTGGCTGGCAGAAGAGGCGGTTGAGGTCATCGTTGTCATCTTGTGTCTCCAGGTTTTGAGTGATGTAAATTCCGTTCACATTACTGGATATTGGCACCCGGGCTTCCTGCTTCAAGATCTTATGTAAATCTTTTTCACATTGATGGCTTGGGGCGTTGAATACATTTGAAATTTTTTCAATTTTTGCACTAGCGTTTCTACGCTCGACACATGAGGGGCTGGGACGACTTGTAGCTGTAGCAGGACACTTCCCGTTGCAGTACGGGACACTTCCCATTGCAGCAACTTACTTTTCGAGAATTCCCTGATTTCTATGCCGAAACCAGCCCCGTGACTACCCGCTTTGCCGCACGGGTTCCGGTTCTTTTTCAGGCAGGGTGATTTCCAGCCTCTTTGGCAGAATGGAACCAAGCGTGGCCAAACCGGGATTGGCCTCATAGACGGCAACAGTCATGGTTTCGTCGCCGTAATGAGCCTTACAAATTTCATCAACCATATCGCCTTCGGTCGTGCGGTAGTCGGTCATGACAGCCCCCCAAGGAAGGACGACAAGACGCCGTTGTCTTTGCCGTAGGATTTCAGGGAAAGGGTGAATTCGATCTTGCGGGGCGCACCGTCTCTGAGGAACACGCTTTTGCGCTCTTCGACCTGGTCAATCACCCATCGGTCCCAGATCCAGCCAAGCCCATCGACCATCATCATGGGTTGGGCAACCTTGGCCCGCAGACGCATCAATTCAACCTGCCTTAAACCGCCTTTAAAGTGGGGGTAAATCACCCCTTCAAGTTTGATGGTTTCAGCATCCGGACCAGTGAACTGGAGGGCAGGGGTGCGGCCAATGCGATTGACCTTGTCCCAACGATAGGAGGCCGAGCGCGAGAAGTTTTGATAGGAGCCGCTCGAGATACCAAAGCGAAACACACCCAGCGCCATCATGACCATTCCAAGCTGCATCAGTAGTCCACCCCGTCGTGTAGATCAGCGCGCCGCTCGCTGTCTCTGTGGTTCAATTCGCGCATGACCAGGCGCGCGATGGTCTCCTCGTCGGTTCGGCGCCCAGAAATTCGACAACCATGCTATGCGCTATACAGCGGCAACCGAACTACTCAGAGGGGGCTGTAGCGACGAACAAATTGCCGCCGTAACTGGCCAAAGTATCAAGATGGTTCAACATTATACGCGCGCTGAAAGACAGAAACTGAGAGCAAGGACTGCACAGGCAAAAAGAGCCACTTTTGGGGTTGCGCACACCCGCGAAGAAAATTAGAACGTGCGGCAGACAGTGTGGCAGGACACCACCCGCTACGGTTAAGTCATTGAAAAGGCGAGTTGGCGGAGTGGTGACGCAGCGGATTGCAAATCCGTGTACACCGGTTCGATTCCGGTACTCGCCTCCAATTTTCATTTAAAAACAAAGAGATAAAAGAGATTTGTGGGGCAGACCCCCTGTTGCCCCCATAAGGCTCGCCTTTAGTGTTCCCTTTGACGCTTAACGCTATCGTACACTTTTCGAGCCAAGTGCTTTTGCGTCAGCTCCCTGAATGTATCATCGGTCATCACACGGGAAGCAATATCTTCATTCCCGTCCATCCGGTTGATCACCAAGTCATCCAAAATTCTGGCGAAAAACGCTTCAAAATTCCCGAATTCATTAGCAAAGACTGCCTCTACAATCTTGCCATTCTGCCCTGCAGAGGCTTCAATTTGGTCAAAGAACAACTGGTCTGCCTTGGTAAAGTCGGTTCCAAAACGTTCGTTTAACTTATCAACCAGAGACGAGAGATTAACTTCTTCGTCTTTTCTTGCAGCTGTCCCCACATCAGTCGGCCCCTTCAATGGGTCTGCCTCACCGTCAGTCAAATCGATGGAACCGTCGCTCATCTGTTGAACACGGAAATACTGTAAAGCCACCTCATCATCCAAAGTGAACGCGACAGCATCACTTGACGGAGGTAGTTTTGTAAGCAGATTGCGTACGAAGGTGTAGAACCTCTCAAGATCACTGTCTTGATACGGTATTATTTGAGAGAGAAACGAATAGAGGTTTCTAAATGCAGTTACTTGTCCGCGGAACTCCTCCCGCTCTGCTTCTTCTCTTTGCTTGAACGCTTCCACACATGGGTCGAGAATCGCATTCATACGTCTATGATCGCCACCTGAATGATCTCGTTTTTTCCCATACCAAACAGCGGAAAAAGCTTGCACCTCTGACTCTGTGAAAATGGCCCAGCTCAGCACTTGGTGTTGCAAATCATTTAGTTTTTGCGGGTCCGCATTCTCGCCAACAGGCGTTGCTTCAAAGTAAGGCTTAAAGGCTTCGTAAATATCCTCCTCTTCGTTAGCGAAATCCAAAACGAATGTTCGGGTCTTTCCCTCCGCTCGCCTGTTAAGGCGTGAAAGCGTTTGAACAGCCTGAACCCCAGCGAGTTTTTTGACCACATACATCGTCTGTAGCAAAGGTTGATCGAACCCAGTTTGGTATTTCTCGGCTACAATCAATACCCTATAGTTGTCGCCACCAAAGGTCTCTGGCAGTTCTTTTTCGGAGAGCCCGTCGTTTAGGCCAACTTCTGTATAGGCTGAATCTGGGATATCTGGATCCTCGACTGTTCCAGAGAAAGCCACGAGGGATTTGATACCCGAATATCCCCGTTCCCGAATATACTTATCAAAAGCAAGCTTGTATTTCACCGCTTCCAATCGTGACCCAGTAACGACCATTGCTTTGGCCTTTCCACCGATCTCGTGCATCACACTGGTTCTGAAATGGTCAATTATGACTGCCACGACCTGTTCGATGTTATGGGGATGCAAGTGCATAAAGCGACTAAGTTCTTTGATCGCTTTCTTACGTGGAACCGCTGGGTCGTTTTCTACGTCTTTGACGAGGCCAAAGAACCGCATATAGGTCGTGTAATTCTCCAAGACATTCATGATGAAGCCTTCTTCGATGGCTTGGCGCATGGAATACTCATGGAATGGTGAGGCACCACTTGGACCAGCCTCATCGAATAGAGCTTTCGTCTTGAACTTTGGCGTCGCTGTGAATGCGAAAAAGCTGAGGTTTGGCTGTCTGGCACGCTGCAAGGTTTCTCTCAGCAATTCCCGCTTCGCATCTTCGGAAAGATCGCTATCTTCCTCGTCGCTCATTTGTGCAGCAATCGCGGCTTCGATCCCCGTTTTATTCAACATGCCCCGCAAAGCGCCAGCGGTCTCCCCGCTTTGAGAGGAGTGGGCCTCGTCTACAATGACAGCAAAACGCTTGTTCTCCGTATCAATTGCAACACCTTCTCCCTTCTTCTCTAGGGTTGAAAGTGCCTGACTAATAAACGGAAATTTCTGAATGGTTGTGATGATGATGGGCGTGCCACCGGATAGCGCCTTTGCAAGCTGCTGTGTGTTCTCGTCGATTTTTTCTACCACACCTGTCTTGTGTTCAAATTGGTAGACAGTTTCTTGCAACTGCTGATCCAGTACCGTGCGGTCAGTAACTACTACCACGGCGTGAAATACTTTCTCGTCTAGTTTATCGTGAAGGCTGGAAAGTCTGTGGGCCAACCATGCAATAGAGTTTGATTTACCGGACCCAGCGGAATGCTGGATCAAGTAGTTCCGCCCCGACCCATTCCGCTTGGCATGAGAAACCAACTTCCTGACAGCATCAAGCTGATGGTAACGCGGAAAGATCATAGTTTCCTTGGTGACCGTCTTTGATCCTTTATCGGTGGTGATCTTCTTGGTCTTTACTTCCAAGTGCATGAAACGCTGCAAGATATCGAGCAGACTATCTGCCTGTAAAACCTCTTCCCAAAGGTATGCGGTTCGCCAATTGTCGGGCACTGGGGGATTTCCTGCACCGTAGTTGTGGCCCTTATTGAAAGGGAGAAAGAAAGTTTCCTTTCCGCGAAGTTGGGTCGTCATCCACACTTCGTCCGTATCAACAGCGAAATGAACCAAGGCTCGTTTTTTGAACTCGAAAATTGGGTCTCGGCCGTCTCGATCATTACAGTACTGAGTGATCGCGTCTTGTGCCGTCTGCCCGGTTTGCTGATTTTTCAATTCTGCAGTCGCGACAGGCAAGCCATTCACTGCAATCGTTACATCTAGAATGCACTTACGATGTTTCCCATCCGACTTTTTCGCAACCGAGGTAAAGGCAACCTGCCGCGTGATGGTCAGCCGGTTCTTCGCATAGAGAGCCGCTGTGTCTGGGTTCAAACCGGAATTCGGTTGGAAATATGCCAACCTAAGAGATTTGCCATAGCACTTAAAACCATGCCGGAGGACATGCAGCGTGCCCTTACTGTTTAGCTCCTTCGCCAAGCTGTCCAGCACAACGCTTTCGGTCTTATCCGCCAACAACTTTTCCAGCTGCGCCCATCGCTGGGCTTGGCTGTCTTTGAGAAAGGCAATGACCTCGCAGGGGAACAATGCAAGGTCTTCATCGAAGTCGGCGGGCATTCTTTTGGAATACCCACCAGACTTGATCAACCCATACTCGATGGCTTTCTCAAAATCGTATTCTGTATGTCCGGCCATCGTTTTTCTTTCTCAAAGCTTTTTGACGTCGATGTTATAACCTTGCTCAGCCATTTCCTTAGCCAAAAGCGGTCCCGCATCTTTTTGTAAGTCAGTCTTAAAGGGAATGTAGATTAGGCCCTGAATGTCGGACGGACGTTCCATATCGACTTGCGAACCTAGAAGGATTGCCACTCTTGGCCGCCCGAGTTTTACGAGCATCATACCAAGCTCCATGACAACATTTTGCCTTGCCCGATACGCCTTTTGGTCTTCGTGGTCCTTAGGATATCCAAGATCGTCCGGCGTAGCCAAAACAACACCAAAACCAACATCTTCTGTGTAGTCTTCCAGCTTTTCGATGATGGTTTGCCCTTTGGAGGGTAACTGGTCGAGAATAACGGGTTCTAATCCCCAACGACGCAACATCGCATCAAGTTGTGTCCGAGCCGCTTCATCGTGTCCGTATACAACGAAAACCTTCTTACTGGGCTCTTCCACAGCAGCAACTGCGACAGGCGCTTGCTCAGCACCGCCATCCAAGATGGCTTCGAACTCTTCTTTGCCCGGTGACTTGCCTTGAACAGTTATTGAATGCGTTCCGGGCCAATAGTTCAGAATGCCACCCCTTAAGCCGCGAAACTGGTGCGATCCATTATTCTCTGTCCAATCACCCTTTTGCCCATGATCATTGAACAGCGCTTGCAGAGCCTCGATCCCGTCAAAGTACTTTCGTTTCATAATCTCACTTCCTTAAAATCTCTTATTTCCAACATGCTACACCGTCTTGACCGAGTCATTGTCGAGGTCTTCCAGTGCCATCCCGTTGATCGTGTCATAATGGTAATGCCGGATGGATCGTTCGCGGGCCAAGAAGCGCTGTTCGGCATCCAGATAAACGCCGGGATTTGTGTTTTCGGTCAGCACAAATTGCTTGAGTTTCAGCGGCTTGCTGTCGCCAGTGTATTGTTCAATGATCTTTCGCAAACATGCGCACCAATGAACGCCAGACTTCAACTGTGCTTTAATTGAATCCACATCCAAGCTCTTGGATTTGAACTCAAACAGATAGACCATCATCTTGCGGGCGTGGCACTGGAAAACAATAAAATCGCACCGCTTTGACCACTCTTTGCCGTTGTCGTCCAAGAAGCCAAACAGCGGCCCCTTTTGGCCATCCAGCTTGATCGCAAAGGCCGACCCACGATAGCTCAGCTTGACAATCCGGTCGCTTTTCTTCGTCGCGCCATCTTTGAAATATTTCTCTTTCAAGATGATTTCGCCGCCGTCGCCGCGATGCACGATGTAATTGTCACTTAGATATGCCTGTATGTGTTGGTAGTAGCTAGCGGCGTCCAATGTCATTGCAGGCCGTCCAATTTGCCAGCTACGGCAGATGAGATAAGTGCTGCTCGGTACTCTGATAGCAATCTAACAGAGTTTTCTGCGTTCGTTTCGACTTCCTCTAGGTCAGCAAACTTGGCGTCTAAATATGTCGCTATCTCTTTTTGCGTTTCCATTGGCGGCAACGCGACCGGAAGATTCCCCAACAGTGTCTGCCCCAAGGAAGCTCTGGTCACTAGGTTCATTTCTTTGACGAAATAAGACCGGAGGCTTTTGTTCCTAAAACAATACTTAGCAAAACCAACATCCAACACATCTGGGTACGGACGACAACGAATAATGAACCCTGCGAAAACTGCATCGGGAATTGTCTCCACACACACCGAAGAAATCGCGATCTCTTCGACGGTTTCGGATGTTCGTGTGAAGAAAACATCTCCACCTTCGACCGAATAGAGAGCTCGGTCTTTTTTCGAAGACTCAACAAGCCCACTGCCTTCCTTGGGCAAGCTCAGATTATTGTACACATCGCCGTAACTAACGAATGGATAGCCAGAGCCAAAACTATCACCTCCGATGCTTATGCCATTCTGGAACCGGCCAAGAAACTTAAGCGGTTTGACCTCCCAATGTTGCGGCACTTGGCCGAGCCAGTCTATACCGCTGTCTTTCATGGGGGCGTTGGGGTTGAGGCCTTTGGTGACGGCTTGGGTGATCAGCGCTTGGCGTTTTTCGGACAGACGCTCCAAAAGCGCGCGTTTCTTTTCGATCAGCCCATCAATCTGCGCCGTCTTCTCATCCAGAAACGCGGCGATTTTTTCTTGGATTTCAATCGGCGGGACGGGAACATCAATACCCACCAAATCTCCAGCGTTGATAGCCGGGTAACTGACGCCAACAGACCGTGAAACGACCTCTCCAACAAAAGGCTCGGATTTAGCAACCCACCCAAGAAATTTTGGGTCCACTTTCTTGCTTGGCCGGACAACGCAGAAACCTGTCGAGGCAATGAGGTTGTGTGGGGCATCGGATACATTTGAAATTGCTTTCAAATATGTTCGTACCGTTGAAATCAAAATATCATTGGAGCGCACAACTCGACGTGCTCGCGATGGTGCTCCGTCGAACTCCATATTGGACGTCCTTTTTACGCCTTCTGTGAGCGACACATCGGAAATCTCAATATATTCAATCTCTTCTTCGGGGTCAGTCTTTTCAGACAACACTTCATCGTTGTAGCTCGCTACAAATTTCAAAGGCCTATGAAACCAGCCATCCGGCAATTCAGAAAGCGCTCCCTTCATTCGATCAAACCCTTTAGCTGATCGGCAATGCTGAGTTCCAAATTGGAAATCTCCGCTTCAATCTTCGCCAACTCGCGTGGCGGCTTATAGACATAGAAATGCCGGTTGATCGGGATTTCGTACCCAACTTTGGTCTTGGAGTAGTCCACCCAAGCTTGCCCAACATGCGGGCGTACTTCGTCATCTAGATAAGCTTCGATCGTTGGCCGCATAGTTTCAACCAGCAGATCGTTTGGCTTGTCTGGACCAAAGAACACAGGCAGCGCTGCACCTTTGTGGGCTGCGTTCTCGTCTTTGCTGATCTGATCGACGAAGTCCTGCGGCAAGGCAATATCCGCAGGTAGCGGGATATTCTCGGTATCGCGCAATTCGCTGTCTGCCTCCGGGTTGCCTTTAGCGTCTGTGCAGATCTCTGCCTTTTGATCCCGCTCGCCCAGCGCGGCATAGATGGCCTTTTTGATGGGCGCTGGTATCTTTTGGTCTGCCTGCTTGGCAGCGGCGCTAAGATCGGCCTCGAACGTCTTGCGGTCCATGTAGCGCCCCTTGGGTGCCAGCGTGGCCAACAGTGCCTTTAGCGCGTCCTGCAGCGCCTTACCCTCAGCCTCTTCCTTGGCGATGGTCGCAGCGTCTTTGCGTTTCTTGGAAACAGCCAGATTGGCAAAGGCAGATTGATCGTCCAGCTTGGCGATCCTATCGGGCGACGCTTCGAAGTTCATTCGCAATGGACGTTCAACCACGACTTTAAGGAACCCAAATTCATGGTTCTCAAAGATGCGCGATACTGTACGGACCTCAGTTTCCTTGGTTTTCTTGTCGACGACAACCTCGGCCTTGGCCCCGTCTTTGAACTCGCCATAAAGCTTGGTCAGGTCGCTGATCTGCTTTTCCGTGATTTCATGGCGCTTGTTGTTCAGGCTTTTTGCCATGCGCTGGCAAAACAGGGTGCCGTCAATCAGTTGGATTTGCCCTTTGCGGTGGTCGGCCTTGCGGTTCGTCACGAGCCAAACATAGGTGTAAATACCCGTGTTGTAGAATAGCTGATCCGGCAAAGCGACGATGGCATCCAGCCAGTCATTTTCGATGATCCAACGGCGGATATTGGAAGGTCCAGAGCCTGCATCACCCGAAAAGAGCGGCGAGCCATTGAAAACGATGGCGATTTTTGACCCTTCGCCCCCGTCATCAGGACTAGCGTGCATCTTGGATATCATGTGCTGCAAGAAAAGGAGCGATCCATCGTTGATCGCCGGTAGCCCAGCGCCGAAGCGACCATCAAAGCCGAGCGTTTTCGCCTCTTGCTCAACAACTGTCTTCTGGTCTTTCCATTCCACACCAAATGGAGGGTTCGCCATCAGGTAGTGAAACTGCTCGCCTTCAAATCCATCGTACGTTTTGCCATCCCCCAACGTATCACCAAGGAAGATGTTGTCCGTCTCTTCGTCTTTGATCAGCATGTCGGACGCACAGATCGCCCAAGACTCGTCGTTGTACTCTTGCCCATACAGCGCAAGGTTCGCTGCTGAGTTCTGGTTCAGAATGTGTTTTTCGGATTCAGACAACATGCCGCCTGTGCCGCAGGTCGGGTCATAAATCGTGCGGAAAATGCCGGGTTTGAATACATCTTCTTCGTCTGTGTAGATCAGGTTTGCCATTAGCTTGATGACTTCACGGGGTGTAAAGTGGTCCCCGGCTTCTTCGTTGGCCTGTTCGTTGAACTTCATCACAAGATGTTCGAACAGGTAACCCATTTGAAGGTTGTCGACCGTGTCCGGGTGCAAGTCGACATCGGCCATCTCCTGCACAATCTTGAACAGACGGTTGCTCGAATCCAGTTTTTCGATTTGGTCGCTAAACTTGAACTTCTCAAAGATCGCACGTGCGGTGTCGGAGAAACCGTTGATATAGGCCACCAGATTGGGCGCGATGTTTTCGGAGTCGCCGAGGAGCTTCTGGAAGGTATACGGGCTCGTGTTGTACAAAGGTTGAGAACGGTCTGGGTCCGCAGCTTTGGTCAGAAGTTTTGCCGCTGTTTTCTCATCCACACCCTTTGCCAGCAGTTCCTCATGCTTGGCAAGGACCGTGTCTTTCGTCGCCTCTAGAACACAGTCAAAGCGCCTCAAAACGACGATTGGCAGCATTACCAAACGGTATTGGGGTGGTCGGTAAGGCCCGCGAAGCCTGTTTGCGATATCCCAAATTGACTCGGTGAGCTGACGGTGCTGCTGAACGTTCATTGGTTCCCTCGAAGGCGGCTTGTTTTTGATCAGCCTTCTAACAGGAAGTTTGAACTCTAATGAAGCGCCTAAAAATGGTTTGTGGTTACTTGGACCATAAGAAATCTGCGCGGACATTCAATCGGGAATTGCAGTGCGCGGCCATTTTTCCCGATCTGACAACGCCTTGGCCCGTTCAGGGATGGTAAGCAGCAGACATACTGCGCCTGCATAGCGCGGTAGTTGCACATTCTGAGGATATTGCTCGTGTTTGCGGCCACAAAACTGCGTTCGTTGAATCTTGACCCATTCATTAGAACGCTAGACCGTGTCCTTTTTTTCCATGGCAAAACAATTTCATATCCGAATTCAACACCTTCGACGAGTCTTCGAGTTGACGTTTGCCCTTTCGATTTACAGGCATCCGGGCTAGGTTTCGCTCAGGATTGGCAAACAGAGCCGATCCCGGGGCGTAGTAACCTCACCGCAAGCGGTCGGTGTCGACCGTAATGACACCTCCTCGAACCCTATGGTCGGGGAGGCACTGGCGTATGTCCAGGGCTCCGGCCTAAAGGCCAGCGCGGTCGTCTTGCGGCGGCTTACTAACTCCCCGGCTGCCAGAGGTAACTCTGGTGGCCGATTTCGTTAGTAGAGGAGCCGTTATGAGCAGCAGTGATTTGGAGAAACAGGGAACAACCGTCGTCGGTGCATTTGTGCGTTCCCAGATATTGATTTTAGAACTTTTCGCCTTTGGCTTTGCCCTATATCTGCTCCAGCAGATGTAGGCGATCTGTCCACGTTTACTGGTGCGGAAGCGAAGCCGTTTGCCGTGAGGTGTTTCCTCGAAATGGTCTAAGCGTACCTGCACCAGGTCTGCTGCCCTCGCCCGCGAGACAGGGGAAATTGGTGGCTGATTTTGGGGATGGACTAAGGCTGACCGCCACGGTCAGGGATGTTGGGCGGACCAAACAAAAGGAATGATGCCTGGAGCGGGGCGAGCGGGCCGACGGCCCGTTTGTCGCGTTCTGGGCCAGCACCGATCTACACAACGCCGATTACCACGTGGACGCGCTGACGAAGAACGCTTGGTCGAGGATATGATCGAGCTGACGCGCCAGTTTGGTCGATAGGGGGCGCTGGTGGTCGGCAAGTTTTTGAAAGCCCCCCTCAAGAGGTAACCGTGCCTTAGAGATTTTGGTCGAGTGGGCCTATCGTGGCACTACTAAAACTAAAAAACTTGGAACCAGCAGGGTAGTTTTGGAGTAAAAAAACCACCCCTCAAAATGATGTGAGAAAGGAGGGTTACATGCGGGTGAGTTTCACCACACTTTTACGTTTAGTTCCTGTTTTGTCCAAGGTTCGGGGCGTATCTATTTCTCTGCAAATTCAAGGGATTGAATCCGGATTTGCAATCCGCTGCGTCACCACTCCGCCAACTCGCCTAGCGCCTTGGATACAAGGTCTTTGTGGTGTGGGCCAGCAAGTAGTCTGGTTCAGGCCCGGGCACAAATCCAATCAAACAGGCTTTTTGTTCTCTTTTGCACTTGCGGTTTTTCCAATTTTTTTGTGGCTCTTGTCCGACGGGAGGGATGTCCTGAGTTTGATCAGAACCCAGCTTATTTGCAGCTCCCAGGCGGGGCGGCAGCACGCAGGATTGCCTGGGCAATCAATTCGGCAATTGGCGGCGTCGTCCCGAGGGCAGTCAGCAGCTGGCCTTTGAAACCTGCCTTGGTCAGCGCTGCGGGGATGTCCTTGGTGACGTGATCACCGGACTGGGCAAAAAAGGGCAGGCAGAGGTCCGTCTCAGAGAGACGTGTCGCAACATCTGCAAGATAGGGGGGCTGCTCGATATAGCTGGTGATCACCTCGAACGCGCCAAGCTGGATGCGCAGGGCGGCTGCAAACCTTTCGGTGGCGGCAGCGGCTTTGGGCCCACGGGCAGATCCATGGGCGGCAAGCAACAGCGATGGCTTGACCTTGGTGCCTGTCTTTGCCCTTGTCGAGAAGGCCTGACCCGCGAAGGCCTGACGGATGATCTGGGCGGTGGTTGCGGGCAGGGCCGGGTCCTTACCAAAGGGCGGTAAAAGGTGATGTTGAAAACCGGCAAGTCGCCGGGGCAAAACCTGGGAGGTGAACCAGCCATCGGACATGAAAAACGGATAGACCAGAACGCCATTCTCTACGGTCTGCTCGAGACGCCCCGGAGTGGCCAATGTGGCTGAGCGTATCTCCCAGTCCGGCAAAATTTGGGCCACCTGATGGGCCATCTCTGCCAGCGAGGCCTCTGCAGGCATGGGGTCGGAGGGCTGACCATGGGAGGTGAGTACGGCAATTTTTGAGGTGCTGTGCATGTGGTGGTGCGGCGCTTTTCAGGTCCAGGGAACGATGTTGGCTGGTGCATTTTAACGTGATTGAAGGAGAGGAGGAAGTGGCTTGTGTCCTCTAGAGATAGGTGCAGGCCCTACCAAATATGCGGTTTGCGAGAGGCGGGTCTGATCCCGGCTTTGCAGGTTTGGCGAGCGTATTCCTGCTGCGGGAAGCGGGTGAGGTCTGCTCCGCGACAATGGTTCCAGTTACGTGGCAGGCGATCTGGCAGAAAGGTTGCAAAGCAAAGGCATGAAGCAGTCTCGCGGTGCGCCGCATCATTCCCAGGCCTAGGGCAAGATCGAGCATAGGCTCCAGATCTAGAAGAATCGCATCCTGCTGGAACACTACTTTATACCGGGGGATCTCGAAGCCTTTGTCGATCATCGCAATCATCAGCGGTCCCACGAGAGGCTGTACAAGGTTACGCCAGCCGTTGTCTCCTTCGGTGGTGACAAGGCCATTCTGGAACAATGAGAAAGGACCACACAGAAGACATTCCAAGCGTGACGCTTGCATCACAACAAACGCGCCGCAGAATCAAACCAACCGGACGAGCGAGACACTCTTTGTTCGGGTGACCTTTGGACCCAAAATCTCTGCCGACGCACACTTGACGACTCAAATTGGCTGAAATAGTAACCCTCTACAAGAGAGCGGGCGTTGTGTAGTGGTAAGACCTTAGCCTTCCAAGCTAATGACGCGGGTTCGATTCCCGCCGCCCGCTCCAAAGATCCCCTGAAAACATTGAGTAAATTCCCTTAGACCTCGATCTGGCCCCCACTTTGATCGTCGCTTGAATTTGCATAAAGTTTGTCGATCTGCGCTACTGAAAACACGGGCCTGGCGCCAGGATATGGGAAGACTTTTTCAATCACGCCCTCGCGCACCATCTTGTAGAAAGTGTCTTTTCGAAAGGGCCAGCGAGGCGAGCGGATCGCCTGAAGGGGCCGTAGTCGTAGAAGTCGTGGAAGGGTTGGACTTGATGGGAAACGAGGCAGGCCAGGTCCCCGTTTGTCAGCAATGTTGTTGTGCCTGGATCCGTATAGGACCACTCCATGCCCGCACGGGTGGCTTCTTCACTGGAGCAGTGGCCAATCTCGACCACCCACTGCCGGAAGTCCCGCCATGCCTCCATGCGGTCTACAGTGCTTGGGAACTCATACTCTCGAAAGGCACGGACTGCTGCGTCCCTAAGCATCCCATATCCGCCTCCAGGCCTTGTGCCTTCGGGCTTGCGCCTGAAAGAAGCAGTCTACTTTTTGGAGGCGGAGAGATAGCGACCTCTCAGGCCGTTCCAATTCAGCTCCTCCAGAAGCTCATCAACGCTGGATTCTGGTCTGAGCCGGCAAAGAACAAGGATCTTTTCGAAGTTGCTTTGATGGTTGATGGCGCCTCTTGCAAGGCCATACCCCTTGATCAGCATCTTGTAGGCTATCGCAGAGCCACTGAAGTGGATTTGCTGGTGTGTGCTGTCTGCTGTGGTTGTTTCGAACACTGTGTTCATACGTACGCAGCTGAGGTCGGTAACAAGTTGAGCGTAGGCAGGGGACGTCATGGCCAAAACGGCGGCCAACGGAATACTCTTCATCGGTGGTCTCACATCACTTGGAACTTGATCAAAAAGCATGCCAAGTCACGGGAAGTCAACTGCAGAGCGTTCACATCTGGAGTTGCTCAACGCCATGAGCGGATGCCCTCTCCATTGGAGGTCTGCTTATGAGCCATAAAGCGACCCACTGGCTGGCTGACCTGGACCCCAGCGCACCACCACCGGTGACGGCATCACCCACGACAGCAAGACGGAGGCCGACAGGTGGGAAGAGCTCAAGCTGCTCCAGAGGGCAGGGGAGATCTGTGGCCTGCGCCGCCAAGTCGATATTGTGCTGCAGTGGCGTGACGGCCCGATCATGACCGACAGTGGTAAGCAGGAGCGGGTCTACAAGGCAGATTTTGTCTACGTCGATAACGCGCTGGGCATCACAGTGGTTGATGACTACTGGCCATTCTATCCATTGCTGCAAGCTTGGTGGAAGTCTGAGCTGCATCAGATTCGTGAGATCGTCTGCAACGCGGTTATGATCCGTCAACGGGCCCGGGCGGGGGAAGCGGCTTCGATTGCGCCAGAAGTTTGGGGTTCGGACATTTTTCGGCTATCTGACGTCACATACTGGAGAATCTGATCCATGCTGCAGCGACCCTTCGAATGCTTTCGATTGAACTAGCCCCGTGTAGGAAACCCCGACGCCTCCTTCTACCATTGTCATGTTTCGTCCCGAGTTTTTGGCCACATAGAGTAACTCGTCGGCACGTTTGAGCAACGCAGCTGAATCAAGGGAATGTTCAGTGATCTCGGTAAGACCTACACTGACAGTTAGATGAATTCTGTGCTGGTCGGCTGCAATTTCTTTAGACTGAACCATTGAACGCAAACGTTCGCAGGCTGTGTAGGCACCCGATAGATCAGTTTCAGGAAAGACAAGGGCAAATTCCTCACCGCCACCTGAGACAGCATCGACAGGATACAGCGGCGCCAAAAGACGTGGATCAGTGTTTTGTAGACTGTGATTTGACTCCGCCCAGAGCAACATCGGTGCGCCTGTCGGAAGGGACCAAGAGCACAAAAACCAAGCCTCAAAAGTTTATCAAGTCAGGCAGTGGATATAAGTTGCAGCGCCACATGCGCGAAGCGCTTTCGAAGAAGCTTGGCGCGGAAACAACCACTATACAGACGAGTGCCACACTCCGCTCTTTGGAGCATAAACTTCCCAACGGAAGCGCGAAGACCTTCCTGGCTGAGACGCTGGATTGTTTCGAAGCTGGGGCGAACCGAGCAACGATTGTGATGGCTTGGATTTTAACCGCAAATCATCTCTTCGACTACATCTTCAAACACAAGCTTGCAGAGTTCAACGCTGTCCTAGCAAAGAACACTGATAAGCGTGTCAAGGTAACGGCAATCACGCAGCGCGATGATTTCAGCGATATCCCTGAAGGCAAGTTCATCGAATTCTGCCGTAGTGCCGGTGTCATCTCAAATGATGTTCGCAAAATCCTTGATCAGAAGCTTGGTACGCGAAACACGAGCGCGCATCCATCAGGCGTGAAGATAACACGCAGTAAGGTCATCGATTTTGTCGAAGACCTCGTTGAGAATGTCGTTCTTAAGTACTCGATTTGAGCATCGGCTGGAGGCCACCAATGGTGAGGCAAGTGTAGCGCATATCGGTGCAGGGTTTAACCTTCGAAGGGGCTCGAAAGACCATACTGGACGACTTTTCTCAGCGAGAAGGGTCCTCAAAACGATTTAGCAACATGGCTTTAAATTTCCAACTTTGTTTGGAGCTCAATGAGTTTGTTATCAGCCGCCACTGGCGAAGGGCGTGGTGATTATTTATCGATCACGAACTACGGCATGGGCTGTGAACTCAGCCAATTCTCCCCGCCAGATTTGCCGCCCGTAACAGAATGCTCGGCCGCTGGAGTCAAAAATCACCTGCTCCAATTCGATGCCTGCGTGATAGGTTGGCAGTCCCAGGAGCTTGGACTCCTCCTCATTCAATGCGCGCATACGGATGGAGATGTCTCCGGAGTGGGGCGGAATGTTATACTCCTGCTCCATCAGGCGAGTTGTCGATTGTTCTAGGTTATGACTGAACATATCCGGAAACAGGTCCGCAACCGCAAATTCTTCTTCAACAAAAGCTGGGTGGCCCTTTAGGCGGAACAACCGTGTGTATTTGTAAAGCTCCCGCCCGTCCTCCACACTCAATTTGGCTGCGACCACAGGAGTGGCTCGGGTCACTTCTTTTGATACCAGTTCGATCTTCAGCCCCAGTGCGTCATCCTCAGCATGTTCGGAAAAGCTGACCGTTTTGCTGATGTCATAGGTCAGTCTTTGCGGTGAAACAAAACGCCCACGGCGCTCAGAACTATAGGCTAGCCCCTCCATTTCGAGCGCCAAGAGGGCCCGGCGCGCTGTCATTCTACTGATGGAAAACTGGTCCCCGAGGGCACGTTCAGATGGAAGAGCCGCATGTTCCATCAGCGCACCACTGCGAATTTGAGATCGGAAGTGATCGATAACCTTCTGAAATGCAGGCTCTTTATTCTTAAAGTTACTATCAGGCAGGCTCATTCAATTCAACTTTCAAAGTTTTTTATTGGTATATACCAATACGCTGGTCTATACCAGATTCTCGAGAGATCTCCTCCTGACTGCATGGCATGGCCATGGATTTCAAGGTGCGAGGTGGTTTGCAGGGAGAGCAGCGTTGACTTATTTTGTACCGGAGCCCGCCAGATGAGCGGGGAGCCTAACATCCAGAATCTCAGCGCGTCCCAGGATAGTGGTTTGGGCGCGCGTGCGCGGATTGGCATGATTGTTTTGCAGTCCGATCAGACGATCGAGCATGAGTTTGCCACGCTCCTTCACAGAGAGGGGGTGGTGCTGTATCACGCGCGCATTCCCAACGAGATGGAAGTGACCTGCGATACCCTGCGCAAGATGGAGGCCGATCTGCCCGTTGCGGCTGGGTTGTTGCCAACCTCCTTTGGGTTTGACGCGATTGGCTATTGCTGCACCTCCGGGGCGACCATGATTGGTGAGGGCCGCGTAGATGAGATCCTTCGGGCTCAGCATCCGGGCGCCAAGACGAGCAATCCGATAACGGCCTGTAAGGCGGCACTACAGGCATTGGGGTTGAGGCGCATCGCCTTGATTACGCCCTATGCGCCTGATGTCACGGTGGAGATGCGCGACAATCTCGAGGCCGCTGGGTTTGAGGTGAATGCGATTGGAACCTTTAACGAATCTGATGATTTCAAGGTCGCCCGCATTTCGCCTGACAGCATCCTGACAGCGATCAAACAGGTGGGGCTGCGGGAAGATTGCGACGGCGTTTTTGTCTCCTGCACCAGCCTGCGCGTTCTGTCTGTCATTGCCGAAGCCGAGGCGTTTCTAGGTAAGCCGGTTCTGTCCAGCAATCAGGTCACCGCTTGGCATCTGGCTCGGCTGGCTGGGGTCGCTGACTGCATCGCAGGTGCCGGTTCGATCTTTCAACACCAACTCAACGCTGAGGATTGAACAGATGTTGGATCTGCATCCCATGGCCACCCGCGGCTTCACTACCGCTGAATTTGCGCAGCGTACCGAAGCGGCCCAAAAGATCATGGTCCGGCAAGGGCTGGATGCCATGCTGCTGACAACGGAGCCCGAGGTGCGTTATTTCACCGGGTTCGACACCATCTTCTGGTTAAGCCCAACGCGCCCTTGGTTTGTTGTGATCCCGGCGAAAGGTGCGCCAATTGCCGTGATCCCAGAGATTGGCGGTCCTAGCATGTCGCTGACCTGGATTACGGATATTCGCACCTGGCTGGCACCTCAGCCCGAGGATGATGGCATTTCCTTGCTCACTGAAACGCTGCGTGAATTGATGCCCGGTGGCGGTATCTTGGGCCTGCCGATGGGGCATGAGACCCATGTGCGCATGCCTGCGGCGGATCTGGCCAAACTACAAGCGGGGTTGGAGGGTGTTGCGCTGGCGGATGCAACCGAAGTGGTGCGCAGCCTGCGGATGGTGAAGTCCGAGGCGGAGATCGCCAAGATCGCCCGCATGTGCAGCATTGCCTCTGCCGCGTTTGAGGACCTGCCAAGCTACATCAAGGCAGGCGACAGTGAACGACAAGCCTTTGCTAAGTTCAAGGTCGACCTGCTGCAAAAGGGCGCTGATGATGTGCCCTATCTGGTGGGCAGCTCTGGTCCCGGCGGGTTTGAGAATGTGATTAACCGCCCCTCAGATCGGGTGATCGCGGAGGGTGACATGTTGCTCCTGGACACCGGTGCGCTGTTTGACGGGTACAGCTGTGATTTTGATCGCAACTTTGCCTTTGGCCATGCCTCTGACGCTGCCAAATCCGCCTATGATCTGGCCTGGCTGGCCACCGAGGCCGGATTGCAGGCAGCACGTCCCGGGCTGACCACAACCGAGCTTTGGGCCGCGATGGCACAGGTGCTGGAAGAGGGCGGGTGTAGTGGTCATCAGATTGGCCGGATGGGCCACGGGTTGGGCATGCAGGTGACCGAATGGCCCTCTCTGATGCCTGGGGATGACACGGTCATTCAGGCCGGAATGGTGCTGACACTTGAGCCGGGATTGGCCTTTGGCGGCGGCAAAATGATGCTGCACGAAGAGAACATCGTCATCCGTGAGGATGGTGCCGAACTACTGACGCGCCGCGCCGCGCGCGAACTCCCAATCATCACCTAATTCAACGGGTCCATACTATGAAAAAGCAACTCCCGTCACAGGCTCAGGTCGTCATCATTGGTGGCGGCATCCATGGCTGTTCCGTGGCGTATCACTTGGCCAAACAGGGACTTACCGATGTTGTCCTGCTGGAACGCAAGCAGCTGACATCGGGCACCACCTGGCATGCTGCCGGGTTGGTTGGGCAGCTGCAGGGCAGCCATGCCACCACGGCCTTTGCCAAATACGGCATTGAGTTGCTTGAAGAAATCGAGTCCGAGACCGGCCAGAACCCCGGCTATCGCCGCTCGGGCTCCATCTCGGTTGCCACCAATAATGAGCGCATGGCAGAGCTAAAGCGCAAAGCGGATTTTGCCGCCCTTTTTGGCATTGAGGCCCATTATCTGGAGACTGCCGAAATCAAAGAGCGCTGGCCACTGATGAACCCGGATGGTGTTCAGGGTGGCATCTATATGCCTAGCGATGGTTCCGCCAACCCGGTGGATCTGACCACGGCTCTGGCCAAAGGCGCCCGGGTGCGTGGTGCCAAGATCTTTGAATACACCAAGGTCGAAGAGGTTCTGACCGAGGGCGGCAAGGCCGTCGGTGTGCGCACCGATCAAGGCACCATCCGCGCTGACTATGTGGTCAACTGTGGCGGCATGTGGGCGCGCGAACTGGGCCGTCAAAACGGCGTGGGTGTGCCGCTGCACGCCTGTGAGCACTACTATCTGGTCACTGAGGCTATCGATAACCTTCCTAGTGATCTGCCGGTTCTGCGTTCTTACTGTGATGGCACCTATTGGAAAGAGGACGCGGGCAAGCTGCTGTTTGGCTTTGCGCATTTTCAATCCAAGCCCTGGGGTATGAAGGGCATTTCGGAGAGCTTTGAATACGACAGTCTGCCTTTTGTCGAAGATGACGTGATGGAGGTGCTGGAGCTGGCGATGAACCGGGTGCCGCTGTTGCAGGAAACCGGTATTCGTACCTTCTTTAATGGACCCGAAAGCTATTCTTACGACGGCCGCTTTATCCTGGGGCAGGCGCCGGA
This sequence comes from Roseobacter sp., assembly GCA_015665415.1. Classification (GTDB taxonomy): domain Bacteria; phylum Pseudomonadota; class Alphaproteobacteria; order Rhodobacterales; family Rhodobacteraceae; genus Pseudophaeobacter. Next base: position 169,951 of record JADFAE010000010.1, on the reverse strand, counting down.
CATTTCGAACTACTTTGTACTGGGTGGGGTTAACTCCACCGGCATCCAGTCCGGATCAGGTGCTGGGCGGGCACTGGCACAATGGATCATCGACGGGCATCCGCCGATTGATCTGAGTGAGATGGATCCCAAACGCTGCGAAGAATTCCAGGCGCGAGATCCCTATCTTCAGGAACGCTGCCCGGAAACACTGGTGCTGACCTATGCGATGCATTGGCCAAATCGCCAGCGCGAAACCGTCCGTAACCTGCGCCGCACGCCGTTCTATCATGCGATGAAGGCACGTGGTGCCTGCTTTGCCGAGGCTCAGGGCTGGGAGCGCCCCGGTTGGTTCGCCCCGGAAGGGGTGGAACCAAAGTATGAGTACAGTTTTGGTCGCCAGAACTGGTTTACTTACGCGCTCGAGGAGCAAAAAGCCGCGCGCGAAGGCGTGGCGATGATCGATTACACCATGCTGGGCAAGCTGATGGTCGAAGGCAAAGACGCCGAAAGCTTCCTGCAGCGCGTCTGCACCAACAATATGGCGATGGGTAATGGCCGGGTCGCCTATACCCTGATGCTGAACGAACGCGGCGGCATTGAAAGCGATGTGACCGTGGCCCGCCACGGTGATGACAGCTTTATGATGATGAGCTCGATCTCGCATACCCGGCGCGATTATCTGCATCTGCGTGATTTGATTCAGGCCGGTGAAGATGTGCGTCTGCGGGATGCCACCGCCTCATACGGTGTGCTGGGGATCATGGGACCCAAAAGCCGTGATCTGTTGCAGAAGGTCGGCGGCATAGATGCCTCGAATGAAGCCTTCCCCTTCAACAGCCTGCAGCATTTTCACATCGGGCACGCCCCAGTATTTGCGCAACGTCTGTCCTATTCCGGCGAAATGGGTTGGGAGATCTTTATCACTCCGGATTTTGCCGAACACGTCTTTGAAGTCTTAATGCAGGCAGGAGAAGCGGACGGCATCCGCCTGATCGGTGGTGAAGCCTTGAATGCGCTACGACTGGAAAAGGGCTTTGTGCATTGGGGTCACGAGATGGCCTATACTGAAGCGCCGCACCAATTGGGCATGGAGTTTGTCTGCAAAGCCAAGAAACCAATCCCATTTATTGGTCGCGATGCCTATCTGGCGCGCAAAGCCGAGAACAAAGGACCCTTCCTGTGTTCCGTCAAACTGCAGGATCCAGAGCCGCTTTTGCACCACAACGAGCCGGTACTGCGTGATGGCAAAATCGCGGGCTACGTTACTGCCGGAGCCTGGGGTCAGACTCTGGGATCGGCTGTTGGCCTGTGCCTATTGAACCTTCCCGTAGGAGAAACAGACAAGGCTTCGGTGGAAAAGGGAGAGTTCACAGTTCTGGTGGAGGGCAGGAGCATCAAGGCGGATGTCAGCCTTGCCCCGTTTTATGACCCGCAGAGCACACGCATGTTGACGGGTGGCTAGGGAAAAGAGGTTTCAAAAGCGATCTTTCCAAACCTGTGGTTATCATAAGGTGATAAGAAAGGTCATTTTGAAATGCGGATTTTTGCCAATAGGCTGGTTCGGACTTTGGAGGGGGAGGTGGAATTATCCCTAAATATTGGGTGATTTTACCACATAAAGCACCAGCCACTGCAAGCTCTTTTGAGAGATGGCTATATCAAAATCATGAGGTGCCGGGAGGTGTTTCATAACACTAGGGAATTCACGATCCGTGCGCAGGATCTGTTTTGCTCTCACCATCAGGGAGGGCGCGCGGGCGTGGCAAAGGCAGTATCGGACCGTCTCAGGTGACGGTGACGTGCTCCATATCGACGACAAGTTTACTTCTGGGAGGAACCTATGACTTGCAAACTACTTAAGACACTCGGCACCGCTGTTGCCGCGACAGTTCTCAGCACGGTTGCAGCTGTTGCTGGCCCAATTGACGACCGGATCGCAGCAGGCGAGCCAATCCGCATTGGCTTTTCCAATATTCCAATCTGGGGCTTTCCGGATGAGAACGGTGACGCCAAAGGTTTTGTGAATGAAATCGCGCTGGGTATCCTGGCCGAAATGGGTCACACTGAGGTGGAGACCACTGTCACCGAATGGGGTGGGCTGATCCCAGGTCTGAAGGCAAACCGCTATGACATGATCACCGGTGGTCTGTATATTCTCAACAGCCGCTGCGAAAACATCGCCTTCTCCGAGCCAATCGGCTCGATGGGTGACGCTTTCCTGGTGCCTGCAGGAAACCCCAAGAACATCAACAACTACAAAGATGTTGTGGCGCAGGAAGATGCTACGCTGATCATGTATTCCGGCGCGAACACGGTTGAGGCTTCGCGCAAGGAAGGTCTGACCGACGCACAGATGATGCAGGTTCCTGGACCAACCGAAACACTGGCTGCAATGAAGGCGCAGCGCGCGGATGCGGCGGCTCTGACCTATTTTGAAGCCCTGTATCTGGCGGAACAATCCGAAGGGGCCTTTGAAGTCACCGATCCGTCGGCTCTGCCCGAGTGGACAAAAAACTGGGTTGGCATCGGTTTTCGTGACGAAGATTTCGAATTCATGACCAAGTTCAATGCAGCACTTGCGGGCTATGTCGGCACCGAAGCCATGCTGAATGCAGTGTCTGAGTACGGATACACGCCTTCACACCTGCCCGGTGACAAATCCGCAGAATGGGTTTGCGGCAACCGCTAAATCTCAAGCTGAGTATCCCCGCGGCGGGCCTTTTTGAGGCTCGCCGCATCTTGCACGTTTCTTAAGATAGCAGAGCGGATCCATGAATATCTTTGATTTCGTTGCCCAATACTGGCCACGCCTCTTGGCCGGAACCGGAATGACTGTTGCACAGTTCTTTCTGGCAACCCTTCTCGGGGTGACCGTCGCCTTGGTGATGGGCCTGATGAAACTCTCCCCCAACAGGTTGGTTCGCGCTACGGCCGTGACCTATATCGAGATCTTTCGTGGCACCTCGCTCTTGGTTCAGCTCTATTGGATCTTCTTTGTTTTGCCGTTGTTTGGCGTGTCGATCGACAAGTTCACAGCCGGCTATGTGGCAGTTGGCATGAACATCGGTGCCTACGGGGCTGAGCTGGTTCGGGGCGGCATTCTTTCCGTCCCCAAAGGTCAGTGGGAGGCAGCCCTTGCGATCAATATGTCGCCCGCGCAGCGGATGCGGCGGGTGATCCTGCCTCAGGCCCTGGTCAATATGTTGCCGCCCTGGGGCAATCTGATGATCGAGCTGCTGAAGGGGACGGCACTGGTCTCTCTGATCTCGGTGGCGGATCTGATGTTTGAGACCAAACAGATCAACGGCTCCACTTTCCTGTCAGCCCAGGCCTTTGGCGCCGCACTTGTAACTTACTATATCCTGGCGCGTTTCATGGTGACCCCCTTCATGCGCTGGCTCGAGGCCTATATGGCCCGCAAAATGGGAAGGGCTTGATCCATGTTTGATTGGAAATGGGAATTCGCCTGGGAAATCCTGCCGCGCCTTGTGGTGGCAACCGGAAACACGCTTTTGGCGGCGGGCGCAGGCTATGCCATTGCCTTGGTGCTGGGGCTTTTCCTCGCCATCGCCCAACGCAGCCCTTCACGCGCTTTGACCTTTGTTGTGCGGGAGTTGGTTGAATTCATCCGCTCTACGCCTTTGCTGTTGCAGATCTTCTTTGTCTTCTACGTCGGGCCGCAGTTCGGCATTCGCCTCAGCCCCTGGATGTCGGGGATGATCGCAATCGGTCTTCACTATGCCTGCTATTTGTCTGAGGTCTATCGCGGTGGCATCGACAGCGTCCCTAAAGGTCAGTGGGAGGCGGCGATTGCACTGAACATGACCACGCTGCAGAAATACTGCCGTGTCATCATTCCGCAGGCCATCCCATCTGCCCTTTCGGGCATGGGCAACTACCTGGTTGGTATCTTCAAGGACACGCCGATGCTGTCCGTCATTGGGGTCGCCGAACTCATTCACACGGCCAATGCCATCGGGTCCGAGCATTATCGCTTTCTTGAGCCCTACACGATGGTTGGCATCCTCTTCCTTGCAATCTCTCTTCCTGCCGCCGGTCTGATCCGGCTGATGGAAGGGCGCGTGCGCCGCAAAATGGGACTGAAATAATGCTTGATATGTCAGGTTTTCCACTCGAACTGAGCGGCGAAAACACACCCATGGTGAGTTTTCGCAAGGTGCGCAAATCCTACGGCACATTAACCGTGCTTGATGATCTTGATCTAGACATCAATGCCGGTGAAATGGTGTCGATCATTGGCCCCTCCGGGTCAGGTAAAACAACCGTATTGCGGATGTTGATGACGCTGGAACAGATCAATAGCGGGGTGATCTATGTGGATGGCAAACCGCTGACCCACATGCCCAAAGGGGGGCAGTTGGTGCCGGCCAATGAACGCCACCTGCACAGTCGTCGTTCTGACATCGGGATGTGCTTTCAGCACTTCAATCTGTTCCCGCATATGACCGCGCTGGAAAACTGCATGGAGGGCCCGGTTCAGGTTTTGGGTCTCTCCAAGGCAGAGGCGCGTGACCGGTCGGAAGAACTGCTAGAACTGGTCGGCATGATTGCCAAAAAGGACCAACACCCCTCGCGCCTGTCGGGGGGGCAGCAACAACGGGTTGCCATTGCGCGGGCGCTGGCCATGCGCCCCAAGGTGATGCTGTTTGACGAGGTGACCTCGGCGCTGGATCCGGAAGTGATTGGCGAGGTAACAAATGTCATCCGAGGATTGGTTTCCGAACATAACCTCACCATGCTGATGGTCACCCATCAGATGGGGTTTGCCCGTGATATTTCAGATCGTATTTGCTTTTTCTACGGCGGTAAGATCGAAGAGCAAGGGCATCCCTCAGAGCTGTTTGGCAACCCACAGCGCGAACGCACCCAGCAGTTCCTGAGTGCGGTCCGCGAGGCTGTGTGATCTGGCGTTGACCTAGATATCGATCCCAACGTCACGCAACAGATCGCGCGTGCGTTGGGACAGGGTTCCGACCCGCCAGATGACAAAATAGGTGCGGCCTGTGTTCAAGGTGTATCCATCCAAAGGCGCCAACCGGCCCGCCTCGATCTCATATCGCAGGACGTTGACGCATCCCAAGGCAATGCCTTTGCCCCGGATCGCCGCATCCAACGAACTACCGTAGGAGCCCAGGTTGACCCGAGGCGTCGCTGTCAGTTCCTCAGAGTCAGACATGTCAATGAAGTCGGGCCAGTTGATCCATTTCAACGCCAGTTTGTCAAAATCCAACAGGGTGCTGCGCGCAAGGTCGGGCTCTTTGGCAAGCAGGCTGGGCGCTGCCACGGGCTGCCAAACCTCCTCGAACAAAACTCCTCCTTCCCAACCTGAAGGAATGTCGTTTCCGTAGTAGACGACCACGTCATGATCCTGATTGAGAACATCAGATTCCTTGTTTGAGGCGGTAATGCTCACGGGTACAGCGTCTTGGCTCAGCAGGTATTCGTTGACCTGCGGCGTCAACCAGAACTGCGAAACCGCGATGTTTGAGGCCAAGGACAGCCTGTCATGGCTGCCCTGTCGCAATTGACTTATCCCAAGCGCCAGGTACTCTAACGCCTCAGATGCATTGGCAGCAAGCTTATGCCCCGCTTTGGTGAGGTCTACGGTGCGACCGTTACGGGTCATCAATTCGACCCCAAGCCAGCTCTCCAGGAATTTTACCCGTTTGCTGACAGCGGCCTGACTAACATTCAGCTCCTCCGCTGCACGGGTAAAGTTTTTGTGGCGTGCGACCGTCTCGAAAAACAAGAGATAGTCCAGAGGCGGTAGGGTGCGGCGGTAATTTTTCATAACTAATGGTTATCATACTTGATGGGTAAAAGTCATTTTGAAAATGCGATTTCTGGCAATAAGCTCGTCTGAAATACACAATAGGGCCCAGATCCGCCGGGGCCATATGCACAGGGGAAGTCCGCATGTTCACCGAACGATTGAGCCGACTGCAGACCAAATTGACTGCCGCCAATATCGATGTGGCGCTGATCACTGATGACGACAATGTCTACTACCTGACCGGCTACTACGACTATTTGCACATGGAGTTTGGCCGCCCGACCATTCTGGTGGTGCCCAAGGATGGCGAGGCGCTGTTGATCACGCCGACAATCGACCTTAACAGCGCCCAGGCCGCGGCGCGTGTCGGACGGATTGCCCCCTGGAACGACGGCATGGGCAATGAATGGCGCGAAGAGCTTCCAACGGCGGTTAAATCAGCAACCTCTGTGGCGATTGAGCCCGATCATATGCCGCCCTTGGTGCGGGCCTATGTGAATGACCTCGTTGAAGGTGACAAACTCACCAGTGTCACCCCGATCCTGAATGAAATGCGGATGATCAAATCGGCGCAGGAGCTGCAACTGGCCCGTCACGCCGGGCAGGTGGCCACTGCGATGATGAATGCGGGCCGTGCGGCCATCGGCGATGGCGTTCCCGAATTTGAGGTTGCAATTGCCACTTCGCAGGCCGGAACGCGCAAGGCAGCGGAACTGTTGGCGGCCCATTACGATGATGCCAACATGTCACCCAATACCCATTTCCTGCAGATCATGGCCTCAGGCAAAGACATCGTCAAAACGCACCATCGCGCCTCGACTCGCATCATGCGTCAGGGCGAACCGGTCTTCTTGTGCTTTTGTGGCATGACCAACTTTCACCGCTTCAAACTGGGCTTTGACCGAACCTTCTGGATTGGCGAGCCCGACCCGGAACAGGTGAAGGTCTATGAGGTGGCCGTGGCCAGTCAGAAGGCGGCGCTGGATGCGCTGCGCCCCGGTGTGACCGCCGAAAGCATTCACGCCGAATACGCCGAGGTCATTCAGGGTGCGGGTTTTGAGTATCCCTTCCGCTGTGGCCGCGCGACCGGCTTCAGCTTTTTGGAAGCCCCGCAGCTGGTTACCGGCGACACCACCATCATTCAGCCCGGCATGGTTCTGGCGGTAGATGGCTCTGTGTCGGTTGAGACCTTCCGCGCCCAGGTTGGCGACAGCTTTATCATCACCGAGGACGGCTGGGAGCCACTCACCCAACACCCGAAATCCGTAGAAGAGGTCATTCTGTGATGTTTCAGCCTGGTCAAACGATCCAGTCCACGCCCCGCACTCCGGAACTCAGCACAGGTCGTCATCATCGCGCAAAGCTTGGCTTTATCCTGATGTCGACGGATCCTTCCGCCGAAGGGGATTTTCGTGACATGGCGCCCGAGGGTGTCGGTGTGCATATCACGCGGTTGAAAACCGATGACTACACCACCAATGAAACCCTGTCGCGCCATATCGAACATATGGCTGATGCCGCTTCGCGCATTCAGCCCGAGGCCCGGCCTGATGTGGTCAGCTACAGCTGCACCAGCGGATCCATTGTCATCGGCGAGCAGCGGATCTTCAAAGAAATCCATAAGGGCGCTCCCTGGGCGCAGCCGATGTGTCTGGTGCAAGGCGTGTTGGATGCGCTGCACGAGCTGGGTGCAAAGAAGCTGGTCGTTGGCACGCCATACTTGGATGAAATCAACACTGCCGAGGCAGAGTTCCTGGTGGAGCGCGGCTTTGAAGTGCTCGACATTCAGGGGCTCAATATTGCCCAGGGCTGGGACATGGGGTTGGTGACGCCTGAGTACTGGAAGAAGTTTGCGCTGGAGATCGACCAGCCAGACGCCGATGTAATTTTCCTCAGCTGTGGCGGTATTCGCGCCTTGGAGGTGGTGGAAGAGATCGAGCAGGTCACTGGCAAACCGGTGATCACCTCGAACCAGGCCCAGATGTGGTCCTGCCTGCGCCGCGCCGGCATCATGGATGAGCTGGAAGGCTTTGGTCAGATTTTCAAACATCCTGGCAAGGCGCTGAAAAGCACCCTCTAAAGCCCGTTGAAAGACAGATAAAATGACAAGATTTTCCGCTTGGAATGTCTTCTGGAACGGCGTGACCGGCCAGAAGGGCTGGTCGCGTCAGTGGCGCGACCCCGAACCCAAACCTCGTTACGATGTGGTGATTATCGGCGGCGGGCTGCATGGGCTTGCCACCGCCTATTACCTGGCCAAGAACCACGGCATTCGCAACATCGCGGTGCTGGAAAAGGGCTGGATCGGCGGCGGCAACGCTGGACGCAACACCACTATTGTGCGCTCGAACTATACTCAGCCTGGCAACCGTGAATTTTATGAGAACTCGCTGAACCTCTGGGAAGAGCTGAGCCATGAGTTGAACTACAACGTCATGTTCAGCCAGCGCTCGCATATTACCCTGTTGCACAGCCCCGGTGCGGTGGATGCCACAGCGCGCAACTACAACACCATGCGGCTTACTGGGAACGCGGATGTCGAGATCTGGAGCCTGGAGCAGCTGCAAGAGGCAGTGCCACATCTGAACTACGGCGCCGATGCCCGCTTTCCGATCATGGGTGCAGCTGTGCACAAACGCGCCGGAACCGCGCGGCACGATGCGGTGATCTGGGGCTATGCGCGGGCGGCGGATCAACTGGGTGTCGACATCATCCAGAATTGCGAAGTCACCGCCATCCTGCGCGACGGTGACAAGGTCACAGCGATCGAAACCTCACGCGGCAAGATCACCACCGACAAGGTCGGTCTGGCGGTAGCTGGCAACAGCTCGCGGCTGTGGAACATGGCTGGGATGCGGCATTTGCCCATTGAATCGCACAAATTGCAGGCTTTTGTCTCAGAGCCGCTGAAACCCCTGCTGGATCAGGTTGTGGTCTTTGGCATGGGCGGCGCGCATTTCTATATCTCGCAGTCCGACAAGGGCGGCATGGTCTTTGGCGGGGACCTGGACTGGTACAAATCCTACGCCCAGAAGGGCAACTTGCCGATTGTACAGGACGTGGCCGAGGCCGCAATGTCGGTAATGCCCTGTCTGGGCCGTGTGCGTCTGCTGCGTCATTGGTCCGGTGTGGTGGATATGTCGATGGATGGTTCGCATTTCATCTGCAAGACCCCCGTCGACAACCTCTACCTGAACGCGGGCTGGAACTACGGTGGCTTCAAGGCAACGCCTGCCTCGGGCACTTACTTTGCCGATCTCATCGCCAACGACCGGCCCGACAAGGTGATCGCCAACCACGATCTGAAACGGTTTGAGCGCGGCCTTCAGCTGGATGAGCGCGGCGCCGGGCCAGACCCGAAACTGCACGGATAAGGAGATCACACATGATTAGAATACCCTGTCCGTTTTGCGGCACCCGTGACCACAGCGAATTCGCCTATGGGGGGGATGGCGCGATCATCTATCCAGATTTGGATGCACCCATGCAGGACTGGCACGATGCGGTGTTTCAGCGTGAAAACATTTGTGGACGTCAGGTCGAGACCTGGCAGCATGTGAATGGCTGTCGCATGTGGCTTTTGGTGGAGCGCGATACCATGACCCATGAGATCTATTCCGTACGCCCGGCGCATCCCGATATGGCTCAAGCGCTGGAGGTGACGGCATGAGCGCGACACGTCTGAATACCGGCGGGCGGATCGACCGCAGCCAGCCGCTTAGCTTCACCTGGGATGGCAGATCCTACCGGGGCTTTGCCGGTGATACCCTGGCCTCGGCATTGATGGCCAATGGCGAGGTGGTGCTGGGCCGCAGCTTCAAATACCACCGTCCGCGCGGCATCATGTCAGCGGGTGTCGAAGAGTCCGGTGCCATCGTCACTCTGGGCACTGGCAACCGGGCTGAACCAAACACCAAGGCAACTATAGCCGAGCTGTATGACGGGCTGGTGGCTTCGGGGCAGAATGCCTGGCCCAATGTGCGCAATGATGTCGGCGCAAGTCTGGGGCTGTTTGGTAGGTTCTTCTCGGCGGGCTTTTATTACAAGACCTTCATGGGGCTACCGCCCTTTGAGTGGGGGCGGGGGACCGGTCTCTGGATGCAGTATGAGAAGATCATTCGCAAAGCGGCCGGCATGGGTGAAGCCTCGCGCCAGGCTGATCCTGATTGCTATGATCATGTGCACGCCTTTTGTGACGTGTTGGTTGTCGGTTCCGGCCCGGCTGGGATGAGTGCAGCCCTGCAAGCGGCGCAACAGGGCAAAGACGTGATCCTGGTTGAACAGGACTTTGACTTGGGTGGGGATCTGTTGAACCGGTCCGATCCAAAGTCAAACGCAATACGCGCTGAGCTGATTGCCGCACTGACAGCGGCGGGCGTGCGGATCATGACGCGCACCACCGCCTTTGGTTTGTATGATTATGGCACGGCTGGCCTGTTGGAGCGGGTAACGGATCATTTGGCGGTCAAGCCGGATCATGCCCCTCGCCAGCGGTTTTGGACCGTGCGGGCTGCCGCCACCATTCTGGCCACCGGTGCCTTGGAACGCACAGTTGCCTTTGAAAACAATGATCGCCCCGGCGTGATGACGGCAAACGCTACCCGCAGCTACCTGAACCGATATGGGGTATTGCCCGGCCAGAACATCGTGCTGAGCACCAACAATGACTCCGCTTATGATACAGCGGGCGAGCTGGCACGGGCCGGGGCAAAGGTCAGCCTGGTTGATCTGCGCGAAGCAATTGGTGCGGACCTGTCAGAGCAAATGAATGCGGCGGGAGTAACCGTTCAGACCGGTCTTGCACCGCTCAAAGCACTGGGTGGCAAAGCGGTTACTGGCGTTCAACTGGCCCGCCTGCAAGGCGACACTTGGGTGGCGGTTGAAACGTTGCCTTGTGATCTCTTGCTTGTCTCTGCTGGGTGGTCGCCGGTGGTAAACCTGTTGTCCCATCGCGGTGGAAAACCGATCTGGGATCAGGATCTTTCTTGTTTCCTGCCTGCGCCCTGTGCCGAGAACGTAACCATGGCTGGGGCTGCAGCCGGCCACTGGAGCACCGAGCATTGCACCGCTTCGGGAATTGCTGCAGCAAATTTGGCCATGGGACAAAAGGTGGGCGCGATTGCCCCAGGAGGCTGGAATACTCCAATCAAGCCGCTCTATGAGGTGCGCCTGTCGGGCCAAAAGACCAAGAGTTTTGTTGATCCGCAGCACGATGTCACCTCCAGCGACATCCGTTTGGCGCATCAAGAGGGCTTTGTCTCGGTTGAGCATCTGAAACGCTATACCACGCTGGGCATGGCTACGGATCAGGGCAAGATGGGCAATATCATTGGGCTGGCCCTGATGGCAGAGGCCCTGGGCAAAGACATCCCCGCCGTTGGCACCACCCGGTTCCGCCCACCCTATACGCCGGTGGCGATTGGTGCGCTGGCAGGGCGCAACACTGGCAGCCATTTCAAAACCTTGCGGCGCACACCGTTGCATGACTGGAACCTGCGCCACGGCGCCACCATGACTGACGCAGGCCTGTGGCACCGGCCCTGGTATTTTGCCCGCAGGGGCGAGAGCCTCAGCGAGGCCTATATTCGTGAGGCCACCACCGTACGCGAGAGCCTTGGCATTTGTGATGTGAGCTCGCTGGGTAAGATCGCGGTGCAGGGGCCGGATGCCTCAGAGTTTCTCAACCGGATCTACAGCAATGCCTTTGCCAAACTGGCGGTGGGCAAGGCGCGTTACGGTATCATGCTGCGCGATGATGGCATGGTGATGGATGACGGCACCACCTGGCGGTTGTCGCAAAATGACTTTCTGCTGACAACAACCACCACCGGCGCCGGAAAGGTAATGGTGTGGTTGGAGGAGCTGCTGCAGCTGCGCTGGCCAGAGTTGCGAGTTCACGTAAGTTCGGTCTCGGACCAATGGGCGGGCGTTTCCGTGGCTGGCCCCAAAACCCGCGCCGCGATCGCCGCCTGTCTGGAAGACCCGGAAGCCATCTCGGCGGAGAACCTGCCCTTTATGGGGGTGATGGAGAGTCGTCTGAGGGGGGGCATCAAATGCCTGATTGCGCGCATCAGCTTTTCCGGTGAGCTGGCCTATGAGATCTATGTGCCCGCCGACCTTGGTGAGGCGATGATGGATCAGCTTTGGGCGGCATCTGAGCCCCTGGGCGGTTGCCTCTATGGGCTTGAGGCTCTTGGTACCCTCCGGATCGAAAAGGGTCATGTCACCGGTGCCGAACTCGACGGGCGGGTCACCATTGATGACGCCGGTCTGGGGAAAATGGCCTCAACCAAGAAACCCTTTATTGGCAGCGCGCTGCGTCAACGCCCCGAGCTGGAGCGTGAAGACAGACCACAACTGGTGGGAATTTTTCCCAAAGATCACAGTGACAGCTTCAACGGCGGCGCCTTGCTGTGCAAACCGGATGAGATTTCGGGTTTTGGCGAAGGCTGGATCACCGCTGTGACCCATTCCCCGGCGCTGGGGCACTGGATTGGCATCGGCTATATTTCCGGCGGGCATGACGCCTGGCAGGGCAAATCGGTGACCGCAACCGATCCGGTACGCAAAGGGGATGTCATGGTCGAGATCGTCTCGCCTCATATGTTTGATCCAAAAGGGGAGCGGATGCATGGCTAATGCGATTTCTCCACTGCAGCCGATACGCAGGGCAGGGCAGTTCGGCGCCCCCGGAAAGCCGGGTGTCACGATCCAAGAGGTCACTGGCTATGGCCTGTTGCAGTTTTCCGCCTGGGGCACGCCCCTTGCGCAGACCGGTGCCGAGGTTGCGCGACTGGCCGGCTGTAGCGTAGCGCCGGAGCCGGGGCGCGTGGTTTCCGGTTTCAATGGGATCCTGATGCGGGTTGAGCCGCTAAAATGGTGGCTGGTGACGCCTGCGGACAGGTCCCGTCCAAAGCCTGAACTGGCAGCTGAGGAGGGCGCGGTTCTGGATATGCAGGATGCACGCTGTTGGCTGCGCATCTCAGGCGATAAGGCCGAAACGCTGCTCAACCATTTTCTGCCGCTCAATCTGCGGCCCAGCGTCTTTGTCGTTGGGGCGGTCGCAACCACCGCCTTCCACCACGTTGGTGCCACCCTTTGGCGCGATGCCGATGGGTTGAACCTTTTGTTACCGCGCAGCTCGGCCCTGTCCCTGTGGCAGCTGCTCTCTGAAAGCGCGCATCAATACGGGTTGATTGAAGAATAACCCAACGCCTTCGCAAGCCAATCGACCGGGAGTTCCAACGATGAAGCCACATATGCCCATTGCCGAGTTGCTAGAGGCGCTGCGGCGCAATGCTGAGTTGCCTGATGATATGGCAGAGGCGACGCCGCCGCAGATCTATACATCGCCAGAGTTTCTGGAGCTGGAGCTGGACGAGATCTTCAATCATGAATGGTTCTGCGTAGGTCGTATTGACGAGTTCGAGAACCAGGGCGACTATCGCACCATGACCATTGGGCGCGATCCCGTTGTGGTGCTACGTGACCGCGATGACAATCTGCGCGCGATGTCCAATATCTGTCGCCATCGCATGGCAACATTGCTCCAGGGGGCCGGTAACCTGAAAGGGCGCATCACCTGTCCCTATCACGCCTGGACCTACAACCTGGATGGCCAGTTGATTGGCGCCGCCCATATGCGCGATAACTTCAACAAAAAAGAAGTCTGCCTGCCGCAGTTCCAGGTCGAGGTCTGGCAGGGCTGGGTCTATGTTTCACTGGATCCAGAGGCAGCGCCGCTGGCACCGCGTCTTACCTTGTTGTCAGAGCATTTGGACAACTACCAACTGTCAAAATACCGTACCCTGTTTCGCGTCGAAGAGATCTGGGACACAAACTGGAAGATCTTGGTGCAGAATTTCACCGAGGGCTATCACCTGTTTGTGGCCCATGCCAAAACGATTGAACCTGCGATGCCGACAAAACTGGCCAATGCAATGCATGGCAGCGATGGCCACAGCCTGTACAAACAGGGTCGGATCCCAGGGAAATCTTATGAACGTGACTCTGATATGGCAGTCGATAATCCGCGCCTGACAGAAGAGGACCGCAATACAGCGGTCTTGTCGGCAGTTTTCCCCTGTCATGTGATGTCTGTCGTCGCAGAGCGCACATTCTGGCTCTCGTTGCAACCGCATGGCACCCATCAGGTGAAGGTGCTCTGGGGGGCAGACTATTACCCTGGTGCGGTGCCCGAAGACCCAGCCGAGCGGGAGGCCTATGCGGCGGAGTTAAAAGCTGGTTTTGACGTGATCAACGATGAGGACAAACCGATCATCGGCGGGATTGTCAAAAATGCAGGCGCTTTGGCCGCCGCACCGGGGCGTCTTTCACCAAAAGAGCGTACGGTTTGGTACTTTCAGCAATATCTGGCAGCCAGGCTGGCCCCATGACCACGTTTTTGTGAAACCCACGCACCAGATTGCACAGAAAGGAAGCCAAGCTTGGCTTTGATGGGCAGATTTGGGCATCTGATTTTGTGCCAGGTAGATGATCCGAACAAGACGGCAGATCGTTGTCGTTGAGTTCAGCTGCGGCCTTGAGAAAATGCACCGGGCAGTCTTTGGATCGATACTGCCCGGTTTTGCCTTTGAGACGCAGTTTACATCCCCGATTGAGTCCCACCTTCAACTGCAGAACTGGCGATGTGATTTCTGATTTTTGGTTCAATGAGATCACTTTTCAACGAGAAAACGCCTGTTGCTTGAAGAGCTTCCCGTGCTGTGACCCTGCTTGAAATGCGCTTCCAAATGACCGGGGAAGAGTAGGGCGATAAACGGGGACGAGCCGCGACCCCGAGGAAGCGCCCTTTTAGAATGTTGACCTGTTGGCGATGGGGATAGAACAACACGGTTTCTGACAACGCGCTGTCTCCGGAGATAACATGTTCAACGAGATAAATTCGATTGCTACGGATCGTGACCAGTCCAGAGTAACGTGAACATTGTCGAATGCTGCCATCCTTGTTGATGATGCGTTCATAGGCATGGGTGGTGACATAGCCATCTTGTTCTCTGAGCCAAATCAAAGAGCGTACCAATTGATCAGGCCAGGCCGGGGTTCGAAAGTGCACATGGTAGAAGCCTAAAAATCGGCGCAATGTCTTGGCCTGATCTTGAAACAGGCCGACCAATTTGCTGGTCGGATCCGTCTTTGGCTTTGACGGGGAGGCAATCTGGATATGACGCACCAAGAACTCTTCATGCTCGAGCATCAAGTCGATATCCGACACACCAAACCGGGCACCGATGCGGCGAAGGTTATGCGCCGAGGGCATGCCTGCTCCGGTTACGTAGCGATTGAATTGCTGTCGATTGATTCCAATTTCTCTACAGATCTGGGCAAAACTCCCATGATTGGCACAGAGACTACGAAGGTTTTTTGAAAAGTTTTTGCTCATGCTGCCTCTTGGTAAGCAGGTGTACCACATAGAGCGTACAAAAACATACAATAGCTTACAAGTGTGTACTTTGAGATTTTGCTAATCGGTGGAAATCTTGATCCCAAGAAACAGCAGGATCAGGATGGCGATCACGTAACATTTAAACAATCCTCCCGCTTTTTTGGCCTGACGGCCTGAATGCATGAGTGTGTTTTGGTGACACGAAATCGATGCCTCGCCTCCTGAGATTTGCACAAAGGGAGCCTTGAAAGAATGGAGATAATCTTTCTGCAAAGGGCTTTTGAAACGATCCAAGGGAGAATGAAATGAAAATCGAATGGACCCGCGCACCTCTGGGACGCCGAAATTTTTTGAAAAGCGCCGCCGCATTTGGGACCGCCGCTTTGCCTATGGGGTTGGCCAGCCAAGCCTTTGGCGCAGATGACGGGGTGCTGCGTGTCCGCACCTATGGGGACGCGCCAAATATGGATCCAGCACATTCCGTTGGGATCATCGAAGAGGAGATCCACGCGCCCATCTACAACAAGCTGATCCAGTTTAAGCCCGGAACTGAATGGGGATGGCAACTGGATGCGGCCAGCATGATTGAACAGTTGGACGACACCCATGTAAAATTTGCTCTGCGTGACGACATCGGCTTTACCAATGGCTTTGGGGCAATGACCGCTGAGGATGTCAAATTCTCCTTCGAGCGCATCATTGATGCAGCAACCGATAGCCCGATCAAACCGGACTTTGGTCCCTTGAGCCATGTCGAAGTGACCGGTGAACGTGAAGGCACAATTGTCCTAAATGATGCCTATGCACCGCTCTTTTCCATCGCTCTGCCTTATTCGGCAGGCAATATCGTTTCAAAGGCCGCAGTCCAGGCCGCAGGCGGACGTATTGGCAGCGACCCTGTTGCAGAAAGCGGGCCCTACCTTCGTGCCAGCTGGTCTGCCAAAGAAAAAACCGTGCTCAAGCGCAATCCTGACTGGCAAGGTGAGGCCCCAGCTTGGGATACCATCGAAGTTTACCCAATTGACGATGAAAACACCGCGGAGATAGCTTTTGAAGCCGGTGAACTCGACGTCACTCGAGTCTCATTGGGCTCGGTGCAAAGATACCGTGAAGGCGTGCCGCATGGCGGCAAATTGATCGAAAGCCCTTCGCTGTATTACACTTGGCTCGGCATGAACCTGGATCACCCAAAGCTGCAGAATAAGCAGCTGCGTCAGGCGATCCAACACGCCATTGATGTGCCCACCATCATGGAAGCGGCCTATTTTGGTGCAGCAGAACCGGCCACAGGCATTATCGCTCCGGGTCTTCCAGGCAACCGAGCCCAGGGTTTGATCCCACCCGAAGCCAATCTGGAAAAGGCGATGGCTTTGATGGCTGAAAGTGGCGAAACCAATGTAACCCTGACACTCGACATCATCAACAAGACCACGTTTTCCACGGCGGCTCAGGTCATTCAGGCGATGTTGGCGCAGATTGGAATTACGCTTGAAATCAACGTTCTGGAGAGCGGCGCCTTTTGGGCTTCGGGAGACAACGACGATTTGCAACTGGTCTTGAACCGCTACTCCATGACGCCGGATCCATCTTATGCAACAGGCTGGTTCACCACCGAGCAGGCCGGGATTTGGAACTGGGAGCGTCACGCAAACCCCGAGTTTGATCAGTTGCACAGTGATGCGTCACAAATTGCAGACCCGGCAAAACGCGCTGTTCTGTATCAGCGGGCACAGGATCTGATGGAAGAAAGCGGCGCCTATCGCTTCCTCACCCATGAGGCTACGCCCGTTGTCCACACGGCACGCGTGCGCCCTGCCTTGCGTCCGGATGGGCTCCCGCTTCTGCGCTATTTCGAAAAGGCCTGATCTCTCCCCCAGGCTGAACGCGGTCACCAACCCTCCCCGGGGGTGGCCGCGTGTTTTCCCAGGTCCAATAGGTGGCTGAACTCATGTTGCACTATGCCGTTAGACGGTTTGCTTTGGCTGCGCTGATCGTGTTCGTGGCGGTAACCGCCATGTTTTTGATGATCCGCGCCGTGCCAGGCGACCCTGTTCAAATCATGCTTGGCCCCCGTGCCACTCCGGAACTTCAGGCCCGTCTGACGGCGGAACTGGCCTTGGATCAACCGATCTGGAATCAGCTCGCTATTTTTTATGGCAACCTGCTTCAGGGCGACTTAGGGGTTGATGTATTTTCTGGCCGTCCCGTAACCTCCATTGTCCTGCAGCAGTTACCCTACACATTGGAATTGATTGTTGCTTCAATCCTCTGGTCCGCCAGTTTGGGAATTGCCTTGGGCGCCTATGCTGCCGCGCATCCCAACACGTTGATTGACAGGATCACTGCTGCGGTTTCCGTTGCCTTTGTCGCCGCCCCTGCCTTTGTGGTTGCCCTTTTGTCGCTGTTGGTCTTTGCCGTCCACCTCAGATGGTTCCCGGCAATTGGCGTTGGCGATGGCGTTCTGGACCGTCTCAATCATCTGGTTTTGCCAGCCTTTGCGATCGGGCTCAGCTGGGTCGGTTATGTGGCCCGTCTGGTGCGCGCTTCCATGCTCGAGGTGATGGGGGAAAACCATATCCGAACCGCCCGCGCCTTTGGCCTTAGCGAACGTCGCATTGTCATGATTTATGCACTACGCATCGCCATCTTGCCTGTGGTTACAGTTATCGGTGTTGGCATCGGGTTTTTACTGTCTTCCGCTGTCTTCGCGGAAATCGTCTTTGCGCGGCCAGGGCTGGGAAAGCTGGTCATCGACAGTATTACCACCCGCAACTACCCAATCGTTATGGGGGCTGTTCTGGTGTCGACCACGCTTTTTGTCGTCTCGACCGCCCTCGCTGATCTTATCAATGCCTGGCTCGATCCTCGTGCCCGCAGCACAGTGTAGAGGGTTGATCTGATGTCAAAACCCCGCTCCGAACTTCACCTTATCCTGACCGGTGTCGCCCGTGACCCATTGGGGTTGATGGGACTGATCATCGTCGGGACAATTGTTTTTTGCGCCCTGTTTGCCAGCTGGATCACGCCACATGACCCAATTGGCATGAACATACAGGATCGCCTGCAAGGCCCCTCCTTGACCTATCTACTGGGTACAGACCAGCTTGGCCGGGATACATTCTCGCGGGTAATTGCAGGTGGCCAAGTGGCCCTGAAGGTGGCGCTGCCTGCGGTTTTTGGCGCCATGACCATCGGGCTGACTCTTGGCATGATTGCCGGCTATGGACCCAAATGGCTCGACAATTTGCTGATGTTGTTTTTTGACACCATCCGTTCTTTTCCAACGGTGATGTTTGCCCTGGCCGTCGTCGCCCTGGTTGGCCCCAGCCTGCAAACGGTGGTGCTAGTGGTCATGGCGACCTCGATCCCCACCTACGGGCGGGTGGCCCGTACCCAGACACTGACTTTGCGTAACTCAGAGTTCATTCTGGCTGAACGCTCCATGGGTGCCAGCATGGCGCGCATTCTCGGGGTGCATATGTTGCCAAACATCGTTGGTGTCCTGGCGGTTTTGGCGGCAATGGATATCCCAACAGTCATCGCCTTGGAGGCGGGCCTTTCCTTTCTTGGGTTGGGGGTGAAACCGCCAACTCCAAGCTGGGGCGCACTCTTGAAGGACGGCTATTCCCTCATTCGCCAAACCCCCTGGTTGGTGGTTGGCGGCGGGCTGCCGATCATCTTGGCGACGCTGGGCTTCACCTTCCTGGGAGAGTCTTTGCGCGATGTGGTCGATCCAAAATTGAGGAAGCAGAGATGAGCGATAGTTTGTTGGAAATCGACCGCCTGAGCGTCGATTATGAGACTGCGCGTGGTGATCTCAAGGCCCTGCGCGACATCACTTTTGACGTCAAAAAGGGAGAGATTGTTGGCATCGTGGGCGAGAGCGGCTGCGGGAAATCCACACTGATCTCCTCGATCTTGCGGCTAACGGCACCAAACACCCGGTTCCGTGAAGGTGAGGTTCGCTTCAAGGGGCAGGATCTGCTGACGCTGCCCGAACGCAAGATGCGTGATCTGCGCGGCGCTGATATCTCGATTGTCTTTCAAGACCCGATGCAGACCCACAATCCGGTTCTGTCCGTGGGTCGACAGATGGTTGATATTCAGCACCGTTCAAGCGCATCACGCGCGGACAAACGGCGGCGTGCGGCGCAAATGCTGGGCGCTGTGGGTATCCCTGATCCCGAAGCGCGTCTGGATCAGTTCCCACATGAATTTTCAGGCGGCATGCGCCAGCGGATCGCAATCGCTATGGCGCTGATTTCTGAACCAAGCCTTCTGATCGCGGATGAGCCAACAACCGCACTGGATGCCACGCTCGAGGTTCAGGTGATTGAGCGACTGCGAGAACTGCAGCAAGAGTATAACTGTGCGATCCTGTTTATCTCGCATCACCTGGGGGTCATCGCCGAGCTCTGTGACAGGGTGGTCGTCATGTATGCCGGTGCTGTGGTGGAAAGTGGCGAGGTGCGCGAGATTTTCCACAATCCCAAGCATCCCTACACTCGGCGTCTGATTGATTGCGATCCAGGCCACATCAAGGAGCGAGCAAGGGTCTTGCCCACCATTCCCGGCGAGGTGCCTGATCTGGCAAACCTGCCACAGGGCTGCATTTTTCAGGACCGTTGTGATCAGGCTATGCCACGTTGTGCCGGTGATGTGCCCCCTTTGACGACTTTGAAAGTGGGTCATCAGGCGGCCTGTTGGCTTAACCAGATGGAGGATCCGGTATGAGCTTGCTGGAGGTGAATGGACTGAAGACCAGTTATGGGAACGTCAATGTTCTGGCGGGTATCACCTTCAAGGTTGAGCCGGGCGAGACCTATGCGTTGGTCGGCGAAAGTGGCTCTGGCAAGACCACAGTCATTCGCGCTATTGCTGGGCTGGCTCCAGCACAGGAAGGCTCTGTGCTGTTTGATGGTCAGGAAATACGCGGCCTGTCGGAACGCGCCATGCGCCCCTTGCGCAAAGACATGGCGATGATGTTTCAGGACCCGACTGGATCCTTATCTCCACGGTTGACTATCCGTAATCTAATCACCGAACCCTACCGTATCCAGGGCATGAAAGACCGTGATCTGGATGCCGAGGCGAAGCGCCTGCTGTCATTGGTGAATCTGCCCAGTCATTTTGCTGATCGCTACCCCTATCAGCTGTCCGGTGGACAGGCCCGTCGGGTTGGCGTTGCACGGGCGTTGGCGCTGGAGCCAAAGCTGATCCTTGCGGATGAACCGACAGCTGGGCTGGATGTTTCGGTTCAGGGGGAATTGTTGAACCTGATGAATGATCTGCGCGAGCGGCTGGGTCTGGCGATGGTAATTATTACCCATAACCTGAATGTCGTTCGTCACGTAGCAGACCGCATGGGGATCATGTACCTTGGCCGCTTGGTCGAAGAGGGGACAACCGAAGCCATCTTTGAAGAGCCACGCCACCCCTATACGCATTGCTTGCTGAGTGCCAATCCCGAACCGGACCCAGATGCCCGGCTTGAGTGGGTTTCATTAATCGGAGAGCCGCCCAGTCTGCTGAACCGCCCTAAAGGGTGTGAATTCCGCGAACGCTGCCCCTTTGCAAAAGACTTTTGCCATAACACCCCAACTTGGCAGATCGAACACGGTCACGGCCTGCGTTGCCTTGCCCCCCTGTCCTGAGAAAGACGTATCTATTCCCATGTCGAGCACTCTCTATTTTAATGGCGCCATTTTGACGATGGATGCTGGAAACTCTCAACCAGAAGCCGTTTTGACCAACGGAGAATTGATCCAGGCCGTCGGAAGTTTGGATGATCTGCGCGCCCAGATGCCCGCAAGTACCATAGAGCGGGACCTGCAGGGTGCCTGCTTGATGCCGGCCTTTGTTGACCCTCATGGTCATTTTCCGGATCCTGGTTTCATTGAATTGTTCAGGGTAAATCTTGCTTCTGCTCCGCGTGGCGACTGCAGGGATATCTCTACTGCCCTTCAACGCCTGGCCGACAAGGCACGGCAAACCCCAAAGGGCGAATGGGTTATGGGGGTTTCACTTGATAATACCGCCATAGCCGAAGGGCGCCTGCCGACCCGAGAGGAGCTTGATGGCGTATCCACAGAGCACCCCATTTGGGTCATTCATGCCTCAGGCCACAACGGTGCGGCGAACTCGATGGCGCTGCAACGCCATGGGGTCGACAAAAACACCCCTGACCCGGTTGGCGGCCGGTTTGGGCGCGATCCTGAAACCGGCAGTTTGACAGGGCTGATCGAGGGTATCTCCGCAATGGGTGACATGGGGAATACCGATTTCCTCATTGACAGAGATCGTTTCTGGCAGGGCTTCAATGCAACGCGCCAGGAGTATCTGGCCCATGGGGTCACCTATGCGCAAAACGCCTGGGCGACCCGTGAAATGCTTGATCATTTTGCATCGCTGCCCGCGGATCAGGATCCTGGATATGATCTTGTGCTGTTGCCCATTGGTGAATTGGAACCAGAGCTGTCAGATGGAAGTAGTTCTTTGGATTGGCCGGGCAACCCACATTTCACTCTGGGACCGCGCAAACTGTTCACCGACGGTGCTTTTCAAATGCAGACAGCCTATTTGAGCAAGCCATATCATAAGCCCATTGATCCGGATTTTCCGCAAGGAATGGCATATGTCACCGAACAAGAGCATCGGTTTCAGGTCAAAAAACTGCATGATCTAGGCCACCAGATACATTGTCACTGCAATGGGGATGCAGGCGCTGACATGTTCATCGATGCAGTTGAACTGGCCCTGAAGAGCAATCCTCGCTCTGATCACAGACACACGATAATTCACGGGCAGACGCTCAGAGACGATCAGTTGGCCCGCATCGCGTCACTTGGGATGACTGTGAGCTTCTTTTCGGCTCATATCTATTATTGGGGGGATCAGCATTACAGTACGTTTCTTGGGCCTGAACGTGCCGAACGGATATCTCCGGCAGCCTCAGCCGAAGCGCATGGCGTCCGGTATACAATCCACAACGATGCATCCGTCACCCCAACACGCCCTATCCACCTGGCACATTGCGCTGTGAACCGCATGACAGCTAAGGGTCGACAGCTCGGAAGAGGGCAGGCGGTCTCGGCTCTTTCGGCCCTGCGTGCGCAGACTATTGATGCCGCCTGGCAAGTTTTTCAGGAAAAGGGGCGTGGATCGCTCGAACCGGGAAAGATAGCGGATTTGGTTGTCCTGAATAGGAACCCTCTGGTTAACTCTGAAAAACTGGATAGCTGCGAAGTGGTTTCCACCATTCGACGTGGTGCAGTAGTTTGGACGAAACATCATTGAAGCTTTGTTGTTTGATAGCATTTGAGCGCCTGCAATGGCTTCGTCCATTTGTTCAGTCGTCGTTTTTCAATGTGTCGATTGGTCATGCTGATGGCGATCTTCTTTGTTAGCCCTTCCCAGGGTGATCTAAAGCCCCATGTGCCTGACAGATTTGGTCGTGTCGGGAAAAACAGCGTAGGTGCATATCAACAGGTTGGCGAAATTTTAGTCTTGCCATTCTGTTATGCGACAACGCCTTTTTCAGCTGGGCTTGGCAATCGTGTCATTCGAGTTCCTTTTGTGAGGAGCGGGAGAAAGCTTGTTTCTGATGCTTCGAGCCCATTTTCGGTTTCGCGGAGATGCTTGATCCATTGAAATCGAGGAGGCGCAACCATTTTGAGTAATATGACACTGAAAAAGAATAACTTAGTTGTGCCCCAAATTGGTCTTTTCGGTGATAGCCATCGCACCTGATTTTGAACCTTGTCTTTGCGAAATGGTCAGCGTGCTGACTTTATTGAGGATCAATATCCTCGCCGAGGCGAGGTGTTATTGATCGATTTGTGACCTGTGGCAACTCCGTTTTGTTTTGATGCATAGGAAAGATATTTTCACACCAGAATATGATTGTGATAGGCTTGCAATGGGCGTGCGCCCCTGTACACAGTGCGTTTTTCGCAGTCTAAGGCGCGGAGGTATTGGGCAGAAAGGATGTCAATTGGATAAGCAAAACCCAGAGGCGAGCTCTCAGCTTACACAAGACCCTCATAGCCTGCGCAGTGGCGACCGGGAGAAGGTGCTTGAGGTGGCCATTGGCCGCGAAGTACGTGCCTTTCGCCGTCAAAAAGAGATCACCGTGGCAGAGTTGGCGCAGATCACGGGACTGTCCATTGGCATGCTTTCCAAGATCGAGAACGGCAATACGTCCCCCTCATTGACCACCTTGCAAACACTTGCAAATGCTCTGTCGGTGCCGTTGACCAGCTTTTTCCGCCGCTTTGAGGAGCGCCGTGAGGCCGTGCATACTAAATCCGGCCAAGGCGTGGAGCTGGAGCGTGAAGGCACCCGTGCCAACCATCAGTACAATCTGTTGGGGCACATCGGCGCCAATGCGTCGGGGGTCATTGTCGAACCCTACTTGATCACGTTGAGCGAGGAATCCGATGTCTTCCCGACCTTTCAGCATGCTGGGATCGAAACGATCTATATGCTGGAGGGGCAGGTGGACTACCGCCACGGGGACGAGGTTTACCCTTTGAAACCTGGCGATACCCTGTTCTTTGACGCGGACGCCCCGCATGGTCCAGAGAAACTGGTGCAACTGCCGGCGCGCTACCTGTCAGTGATCAGCTACCCGCAGAACACCTGAAATAGCGTATAAAGGCCCGAAGATTTTCGGGCCTTTGCTTTAAATCTATTTCTGTAATGGCGGTTCGCTCTGGAGGTCTGGCCAGATCCCTGGCGAGGTGGGCAGGCCGTCGTCAAACTGGCTGAGGTAGTCCAGCATCAAGGGCCGATTGTCGATAAAGCCTTTATAGGTGGCCAGTTCTTCCGGCAGATCCCGGATTACCCGGTGCAAACGGCGACCCCATTTTGGCACCGTCATCAAATCCTCAAAGGCGCAGAGATAGCAACGGATCGGGAACACCAGAGCATTGGAGCGCGGCAGCCGAAAGAAGGTCTGCAGTTCGACACGAAGATGTTGTTTGCGGCCAATGTTCTCCGGCGTCAATGTGGTCTTCTGGATGCCCCATTTGTGATAGTTTTCCGGGCTGGTATCCAGCAGCGGATTGACCGTCATGGTCCAATTCAATCGTCGCGCGGGCGCGCCTTGCTGAATGTTCAACAAGAATTTCAGTGCGCGCACAAAGATGCCCATTTCATGGGCCTTTGGGACAGGTGCGTGCCATTCAAAGAAGTTCATGCCGATGTCGAAATCCAGACTCCAGTCGGCCTGAGTGGTGACCATGCCGGCATCCATCCACAACATATCATCGCGTTGATCCAACACCGCAAAATCGCCCTGTGCCTGCCGAGTGATATATTCCATCGGCCCATAGGGCAGGGTGGTTTCATCCAGAAAGGTAAAGCTGTCATCGATCCCCAAGGGCTTGTTGATCCAGCGCCATTGGTCGCCTTCGCGGTGTAGTTCAAACAGATCCGGGTAATCTTCGGATTTTGACACCATGATCAATTCCAGCAGATCCCAGCCAGCCAATGTCATATGCGGCAGCGACTGGCAGCGCAGCGGGTCTTGGTCCAACACAATCGCGCGGTCTTTCATCTCTGAGACATAGTGCTCATCGACATCAAAGCGCATCTCGTAGACGGAATCGGCGGGGCCGCCCCGGTGCTGTTCCATATTGACCGAATACATGTAGCTGTCTTCGTGGAAGGGGAAGGGAAAGCGCTTAAGGGCACGTTCGGAATTGTGAAAGCTGTAGTCGTCGCGAAAGCTCTCGTCGTTGAATTGAATGGTCATCTTGTGCCTCCTCTCAGCGGTCCAGCACGAGGGTCTTGCCCTCAAACCGTGACACGCAGGGCATTATTTTCTTTCCGCTTTCGTGCTCTTGCGGCTCTAGCCAGTGGTCGCGGTGGATGAATTTGCCATCATAGCCAATCACCGCTGTTTCACATTGGCCACAGGCCCCGCCACGACACAGGTAGGGGGCGTCAACGCCTTCGCGCTCCATCGCCTCCAGCAGGCTCTCGTGTTCACCGACCTGGATGGTCTTGTTGGAGACTGCCAGTTTGACCTCAAAGGGCTTGCCGGGTTGCGGCGCCAAAAACTCTTCATAGTGAATGTTATCCTGTGGCCAGCCCAGGCCCTGGGCGGTGTCGCGTACCCAGTTGATCATCCCCTTGGGGCCGCAGACATAGACATGGGTGCCCAGGGGCTGCCCCTCTAGCAGATGCGGCAGATTAATGGCTTGGGATTGGTCGTCAAAATAGACATGGGTCTGGTTCGGGTGGCGTGAGGTCAGCTCATCCGCGTAAGAGCCCAGGCCTTTGTTGCGGCAGGCGTAGTGCAGTTCCCACTGGGTGCCAAAGCGTTCAAGCTGCTGAATTTGCGCCATAAAGGGGGTGATGCCGATGCCGCCGGCCAGGAACAGATGCTTGCGGGCCCGCAGGTCCAGCGAGAACAGATTGACCGGATAGCTGATGGTCATCTCGTCACCAACCTTGACCTGTTGATGCATGAACAGCGATCCCCCCCGACCGGTGTCATCGCGCCGGACAGAGATGGTGTAAGAGCGTTGATCGTAGGGATCCGACATCAAGGAATAGGGATTGAGCCGGGTGACGCCGCCATCCTGCATCTCGACCACGGTGTGGGCCCCACCAGAAAAGGTGGGCAGGTCTGCGCCATCGCAGCGTTCAAACCGAAAGCGGGTGACCAGCGCGTTGATGAGGGTGATCTCGCTCACCCGTACACGGATTTTTTCGGCGCCGCTCATTGGTAGATCCCCTTTGCCGGAGGAATATTGCCGTGGTCCTCGGCGTCGACGCAGACGCCTTGATAGGCTGCAATACGGCGGGAATAGTGATCGCGAACAAAGAGGTTCAAACCGCAGTGCTTGCAGACAAAGGGGTCTGTTTCCACATCCTCCGTGATGCCTTTGCAATGTACACATTGCATCCGGCGGGCGGTTGATCCGCGATGTTCTGTCTGGATCGCGGTATGCGGAATTCCGGCGCGCATGGCCTCGGCCATGGCCTGACCCATGAGCCCCTCGGTACCCGCCAGGTAGACCTGCAGCCCCATGTGCCCATCCAGCAGGACACGGTGAATGCGGGGCAGAGCGGCCTCATAGGAGGGCCCCTCATAGAATTGTGCGGGGTTGAGCTGGCTGAGTTTTTCGGAAAACCCTGTGCCCTTGGCGATAAAAATGATGTGGCACTGAGCCATGATTTCAGCCGTGGCAACATCCAATATGGCTTCGGCACCTTCGGCATCGGCGATCATGAGATGATGCTTGCCAGGGCGGGGTTCAAGCGTGCCCCAGATCGGGCGGCTCAGGATCGAGGGGGGGAATTCGAACTTCGACATTATGTCCTCGTGTGGGTCCTCGCATGGGCAAAGGCGCATGGGGCAAGCCCGCGCGCCTTTGGTGCTGGGTCAGCCTTTTGCGGTGCGGATGGATTTATCCTGGTCGTAAAAAGGCATCTCGGCGGCTTTGGCTGCGATCTCAGTGCCATCGCCATTGCGCACGGTCAGCTCTGTGCCGGGAGTGGCGCAGGCAACGGGCATGCGCGCAATGCCGACATTGTGGTTGTTGACCTCGGAATGCATCCCAAAGGTCACGACGCCGACCTTCTCGCCGTTCTGCAACAGATCCGCGCCTTCATCCGCAGGTGTGGTGCCCTCCAGGACAACGCCATAGATCTTGAACCGTTCCTTGCCTTCGGCGGCATAGTGGTTCTCGGCGCCGATAAAGCCGGTCTTGCCGGGAGAGACGGTGAATTCCAGCCCCAGTTCCCACAGGGTATCGCCGCAGGGACCATCGTCAAAGGGGTAGGTTTCAGAATTGTCGCCGGGATAAAACAGCAGGTAGCTTTCTGTGCGCAGCAGATCGAGGGTCGAGAACTGAACCGGGCGAATGCCCATGTCCTTGCCGCCCGCCAGAATACTGTCCCACAGGTGCACCGCGTCTTTGGCTTGGCAAAAGATCTCATAGCCGCGCTCGCCGGTATAACCCGTGCGTGAGATCATCACCGGCCGCCCAAAAAGCTTGGTCTGGATGATGCCAAAATAGGCCAGATCGCGGATGCCAGGCACATGATCCGCCAGGAAATCCACCGCAACCGGCCCTTGAAGGGACATGTCGTGCAGATCGTCATCAAAGATCACGGCGCAGTTTTTTGATGCCGCCACGGTGGAGAGCTGCTCCATTCCGGCACCGGTGCCATGCACCACCATCCACGTGTTCACCGAGAGACGGTAGATGATGCAGTCATCGATGAATTTACCCTGCTCGTTCAGGATCGAGGCATATGTCGAGCGCCCTGGCATGATCTTCTCGACGTTGCGTGTCGTGACCCGGTCGATCACCTGGGCAGCATGCTCGCCCACCAGATGTACTTTCTTCAAGCCGGACACATCCATCAGCCCTGCTTTGGTGCGAATGGCCTCATAGTCGGCTTTGGCACGTTCCGGCGTGCTGTCATAAAACCAGGCGGTGCCCATGCCATTCCAGTCTTCGAGTTCACCACCGATCTCTGCATGGCGCTGCGCCAAAGCAGACCTTCTCCACAGAATGGCCATAGCTCACGTCTCCCTGATGTCTTTTGCTTGTTGCGGGTATTGAGGCCGAGATTGAACCTAAAATCAATACTGTTGTGCATTATTTTTTCCTGCCAGGAAAAATTAGAGGCTGAGCCCATAATTTCTGCAGGGTAGCATTGGCGATAAAGTGCATATTTGGTTGAGGTTTTTGCTGTCTCTGGAAGCTGATTTTGACGATTTTCCGCCGCTTGACTGTGCAAATGCGGCAAAGCGAGTGGCTCACAAAAACGTTGACAG
Source organism: Roseobacter sp. (assembly GCA_015665415.1). Taxonomy (GTDB): domain Bacteria; phylum Pseudomonadota; class Alphaproteobacteria; order Rhodobacterales; family Rhodobacteraceae; genus Pseudophaeobacter. The sequence goes on along the minus strand of JADFAE010000010.1, from coordinate 141,970 downwards.
CTGGCCCCTGCATGTATCCCCATAGTGCAAACTATTTCCTGATGGGAAAGTTTTAAGCGCGATCAGAGATGCAAAAGAAAAGACGAAACTAGTGGGGAGAGGATACCGTGGACGGTAATCTAAATGCACTTACGACAATTTTCACCGAATTTTACTATTTTGTGACAGTGGTCTTCATGTTCCTAATTCACGTCGGGTTCTGCATGTATGAAGTTGGCGCCAGTCGACGACGTAATCACATGCATACGTTGATGAAAAACGTAATGATTATCCCGCTGGTCACTGTCACTTTCTTCTTCTTTGGCTGGTGGATCTACTGGGCCTTTCCCGACTTTCCTTTCTTTGGTGGGCTGAACCACGAGATGGGCGACGCGAACTTGCCCTGGTCTGAAACCATGGGGACCAACCTCAGTGATCGAATCACCGGTGTGTTCTGGGCGGCCTTCCTGTTGTTCTCCTGGACGGCGGCCTCGATTGTGTCGGGCGCTGTGATTGAGCGGATCCGCTCTTCGGCGCTTTGGGTACATGCGGTGCTGATTGGCTCCGTCTGGTGGATCATCGATGCGGCCTGGGGCTGGCACTATGCGGGCTGGATGGTGAAATATCTGGGCTACCACGATGCCTATGCTTCCGGCGTGATCCACGCGATTGCCGGTGGGTATGCGCTGGGTGTGATCATGGTACTGGGACCGCGGATTGGTAAATTCGCCAAAGACGGCACCCCACGCGACATTCCTCCACATAACCCCTGGATGCTGACCATCGGGATCTTTCTGATCTACACCGGGTTCTGGGGATTCTATGCGGCCTGCAACGTGCCGCTGATTTCACCAGAGGTCATTGGCGGTGAACTGACCGGGACCACCTGGACCGCGACCAATATCTACCTGGCACCAACCTCGCTGTCAGCGATTACCTTTAACTTCCTGATGTCCCTGTCCGGTGGCCTGATGGCAGCCTATGTGATCTCCAAAGGCGATGCTTTCTGGACCTTCTCGGGCGGTTTGGCCGGGATCATCACAGCCTCTGCTGGCAATGATCTTTATCACCCGATTCAGGCGATGTTGGTTGCTGCTGTGGGCGTCGTGATCGTCTACAAACTGCACTACTGGGTCGAGCGCCGGTTCAAACTGGATGATGCAGTCGGCGCGGTGGCCGTGCATGGCTATGCCGGCGTTGTTGGCCTGATCATCTCTGGCTTCGTACTGTGGGGCGCGCCGTCATCCCCCTTTGAAGGCTATGCTGCCGTCAATCCGATTGGTCAGACCCTGGGTGCGGTGATCATGTTCTTTGGCCTTGGGTTCATTCCGGCCTGGTGCGTGTCAAAACTGCAGGCCCGTGCCGGTGTGTTGCGGATCCCGGAAGAGGTCGAACTGATGGGGCTCGATTACGCTGAACACCATGCCTACGAGGACGCGAAGGCTGAAATCATCGAAGCAGACAAGGCCCATATGGCGGCCAAAGCAACCCCAGCGGAATAAGGAGACAGCAAGATGTCAACAATTGGATACGAGAGCTGGGCGGTGGATCTGGCAGAGGTTGGAGCAATCTATCCCTTCCAGGGGTCTGAGGTCCTGATGACCCTGCTAGGGGTTGCCTTCTGGATCGGCTGGCACCGGATACAGTTTGTGCGCGAAGGCAAGCATCTGGAAGAAGCCAAGCGCACCGGTGATCCGGATAAGGTCCATGCGCAGCTCGAGCGATACTGAGGCCAATCCTTAAGAATTGCGAGGCGCGGCTACTCTGTGGTCGCGCCTTTCTTCTGGGGAAAAATACTTTCCTAAAATTATTGAAACGGCTTTGCGTTGGTGCTAGCCTCGACTCAACGAAACAATCTGACGGAGGGCCAATTTCCATGTGTGGAATTGTCGGACTATTCCTCAAAGACCAGTCACTGGCGCCACAGCTCGGCGCAATGCTGACGGATATGTTGATCACCATGACAGACCGGGGGCCAGACAGCGCCGGTATTGCGATCTATGGCTCGGGCGAGGACGGAACCGTCAAGCTGACAGTTCAATCTGCAACGCCTGAGGCCGATTTTGCGACGCTGGCCAATGATCTGAGCGCGGCCTTGCAGGGCGCGGTTGCCATCTCGGTGGTTGACACCCATGCGGTGCTGGATGTTCCCGCAGCTGAACTGGACGCAGCGCGGGCTGTGCTGGCTGAGATTCGCCCCACAGTGCGGGTCATGAGCCAGGGCGAGAGCCTTGAGATTTATAAAGAAGTTGGCCTGCCACGCTCTGTTGCGGAACGTTTTGCGCTCAGCAGCATGACCGGCACCCATGGTATTGGTCACACGCGGATGGCGACGGAATCGGCGGTGACCACCATGGGGGCGCATCCGTTCAATACTGGATCCGATCAGTGTCTGGTGCACAATGGATCCTTGTCGAACCACAACTCGCTGCGCCGCAAGCTGCGCCGCGAAGGGGTGCATATCCAGACTGAGAATGACACCGAAGTCGGGGCTGCCTATCTGACCTGGAAAATGCGCGAAGGCGCCAGCCTGGGGCAGGCGCTTGAGGCCAGCCTGGATGATTTGGACGGCTTCTTCACCTTTGTGGTCGGCACCAAGGACGGCTTTGGCGTGGTCCGTGACCCGATTGCCTGCAAACCGGCAGTGATGGCGGAAACCGATCAGTACGTCGCCTTTGGCTCGGAATACCGCGCTCTGGTGAACCTGCCGGGGATCGAAGAGGCCCGGGTTTGGGAGCCAGAGCCCGCAACGGTTTATTTCTGGAGCCACGATAGCGCTCCCACCACTCACGAGAAGGCAGCCTGAGATGCAGGTATTTGATCTGGAAGCCGAAGGCTTGCGCGCCCTCAATTCTTCCCTGCACGGGCAGGCTGAGAACACCAACCAGACCCATTGGGAGGTTGTGAACCCAAAGGGCAGCCATGCGATTGCCGTGGGGCTGGACGCGCCGATTGAGGTCAATGTCAAAGGCTCAACCGGCTATTACTGTGCCGGGATGAACCAGCAGGCAACCGTGCATGTGCATGGATCCGTCGGCCCCGGTGCCGCGGAAAACATGATGAGCGGCATGGTGATTGTTGAGGGGGATGCCTCGCAATATGCCGGGGCCACAGGTCATGGCGGTACCCTGGTGATCAAGGGCAATGCCTCGTCACGCTGCGGTATCTCGATGAAAGGGATCGACATCATCGTGCATGGCAACATCGGCCATATGTCCGCTTTTATGGCGCAGTCCGGCAATCTGGTGGTCTGCGGTGATGCCGGCGACGCACTGGGGGATTCCTTGTATGAAGCGCGGCTGTTTGTTCGCGGCTCGGTCAAATCTTTAGGCGCGGATTGCGTTGAAAAGGAAATGCGCCCCGAACACATCGAGCTCTTGTCAGAACTGCTGATCCGCGGCGGCTGTGACGCCAAACCGGAAGAGTTCAAACGCTACGGTTCGGCCCGTGGGCTTTATAATTTCAACATCGACAACGCCTACTGAGGGGATGGACATGAAAGACGATACTCACAACATTCCTCGCACGATGCCGATCCAGTCGGCGACATTCACCAACGAGATCAACGCAGAGATCCGCCGGGCTGCGGCGACTGGGATCTATGATATTCGCGGCGGCGGTGCCAAACGCAAGGTGCCGCATTTTGACGACCTTCTGTTCCTCGGTGCCTCGGTCTCGCGTTACCCGCTCGAAGGCTACCGCGAGAAATGCGACACCAGCGTGTTGCTGGGCACCCGTTTTGCCAAGAATCCGATCAAGCTCGACATCCCGATCACGATCGCCGGCATGAGTTTTGGGGCCCTGTCCGGCCCGGCCAAAGAGGCGCTGGGACGTGGGGCCTCGCTTGCAGGCACCTCGACCACGACAGGTGATGGCGGCATGACGCAGGAAGAGCGCGGCCATTCCAAACAGCTAGTCTATCAGTATCTGCCCTCGCGTTATGGCATGAATCCCAATGATTTACGCAAGGCAGACGCGATTGAGATCGTGGTGGGCCAAGGGGCGAAACCTGGCGGCGGCGGCATGCTGCTGGGCCAGAAAATCTCTGATCGGGTGGCGGAAATGCGCACCCTGCCCAAGGGCATCGATCAGCGCTCCTCTTGCCGTCATCCGGATTGGACCGGCCCGGATGATCTGGAAATCAAGATCCTGGAGCTGCGCGAGATCACCAATGGGCGTGTGCCGATCTATGTGAAAATCGCCGGGGCGCGGCCCTATTTTGACACCACGCTGGCGATCAAGGCCGGAGCTGACGTTGTGGTTCTGGATGGGATGCAGGGCGGCACCGCTGCAACGCAGGATGTGTTCATCGAACATGTGGGCCAGCCCACGCTTGCCTGCATTCGACCCGCCGTAAAGGCGCTGCAAGATTTGGGTATGCACCGCAAGGTTCAACTGGTGATCTCTGGCGGTATCCGCACAGGCGCAGATGTGGCCAAAGCCATGGCGCTTGGCGCAGATGCGGTCTCGATTGGCACTGCAGCGATGATTGCGATTGGCGACAATGATCCCAAGTGGGAGGCCGAGTATCAGAAACTGGGCACCACAACCGGCGCCTATGATGATTGGCACGAAGGGCTGGACCCGGCGGGCATCACCACCCAGGATCCGGAACTGGCGGCGCGGCTTGACCCGGTTGAGGCAGGACGCCGCCTGCGCAACTATCTGAGTGTTATGACCCTGGAGGCCCAGACCATCGCGCGGGCCTGTGGTCACAATCATCTGCACAACCTCGAACCTGAGGATCTTTGTGCGCTGACAATGGAAGCCGCTGCCATGGCGCAGGTCCCCCTGGCAGGAACCGAATGGTACCCCGGAAAGGGTGGCTTCTGAGTGAGATAGTGACAGGCGCAGCATTCAACCGGCTGCGCCTTTTCTTTTTGAAAACAAGATAACAGGGAAGGGAAATCAGACCATGACGATAGATCTGGCTGCTTTCGCCAAAGAAAAAGGCGTCAAATATTTCATGATATCGTTCACCGATCTATTCGGCGGACAAAGAGCCAAGCTGGTGCCGGCACAGGCGATCGCCGACATGCAGGAAGATGGCGCAGGCTTTGCCGGTTTTGCCACCTGGCTGGACATGACCCCGGCGCACCCCGATATGCTGGCGGTGCCGGACCCTTCCTCGGTGATCCAACTGCCGTGGAAGCCTGAAGTGGCCTGGGTGGCCGGCAACTGCGTGATGGAAGGCGAGGACGTCGCCCAGGCCCCGCGCAATGTGTTGCGCCGCCTGATCGATGAGGCCGCAGCCGAGGGGATGCATGTGAAGACCGGCATCGAGGCCGAGTTCTTTTTGCTGACCCCTGAGGGTACCGAGATCAGCGATCCCTTCGATACCGCGGTCAAACCCTGCTATGATCAGCAGGCGGTGATGCGACGCTACGAGGTGGTGCGTGAGATCTGCGATTACATGCTGGATCTGGGCTGGGGCCCGTATCAGAACGATCATGAAGACGCCAATGGCCAGTTTGAGATGAACTGGGAATTCGACGATGCCCTGCGCACCGCCGACAAGCACTCCTTCTTTAAGTTCATGACTAAATCCGTGGCCGAAAAACACGGCTTCCGTGCGACCTTTATGCCCAAACCCATTGAAGGTCTGACCGGCAATGGCTGTCATGCGCATATCTCGGTTTGGGACGCGCCGGGTACGGATTCGCGGGTCAATGTCTTTGCCGGGGACGGCGAGGGGCAGACCGGCGAAGTCGGGCTGGGTGAGCGCGGCAAACACTTCCTGGGCGGCATCATGAAACATGCCAGTGCGCTGGCCGCGATCACCAACCCAACGGTGAACAGCTATAAGCGGATCAACGCACCCCGCACTATTTCCGGGGCAACCTGGGCCCCCAACACGGTGACCTGGACCGGCAACAACCGCACCCATATGGTGCGTGTTCCGGGGCCTGGCCGGTTTGAGCTGCGTCTGCCGGATGGAGCGACCAACCCCTACCTGTTGCAAGCGGTGATCATTGCCGCCGGTCTGTCGGGGATCCGCTCCAAGGCGGACCCTGGCCAGCGTCATGACATCGATATGTATGCCGAAGGCCAGTCGATCACCGATGCGCCCAAGCTGCCGCTGAATATGTTGGATGCGCTGCGTCAATACGATCAGGACAGCGAGCTGAAGGCGATGATGGGCGAAGAGTTCTCCAACGCCTATCTGAAGATGAAGCACCAGGAATGGAATTCCTTTGTAAGCCACTTCAGCAATTGGGAACGCGACAACACCCTGGATATCTGATCCGGCACAGATCTCCCACTGGATGCTCCGGCCCGTTGTGGTCGGGGCATTTTTTGACGTGTTGCGACACCTATGTCGGATGGTCCAAGCGCCAATCTGGAACCTCATTGACCAAAGACAGCGCGGCCCGGCGCAGGGCGGTCCGCCATTTGTCCACGGTTGGCCCGGACAGGCTGCAGTCTGCGAGGGCGGTGTCAAATAGGGTCAACCAAAGCTCTGCATCAGCTGAGCGAATGGGAATATGCGCGTGAATGTCGCTCAGGTTCATGTGGCCAAAGCGCTCCTTGTAGTAAGCACGCCCACCCAGAAACCCACAGAGGAATTCAAATTGCGCCTGTCGCGTATGATCCACCCCGTGGCCGCGAAAATGCAGCCGGTGTAGCGACTGCGCTGCGGGATCGGTTTCCATCAGATCATAGAACCGCTCGACCACCTGCCGCAGCGCTGCCTCGCCACCGATTTGATCCAGAGGGCTGGTCGGAGAGGTGGTCATGGCGGGCTCCTGTTTAGATGGCATATTGCTTGGTGGGAATATTTGTTTAACAACAGTAGTGTGAAATCTTTTGCTTTCGCAAGGTCGATGAGGTTGCAATGACGACAACAGATACTCTCAAGGACTATTTCCTTTGAGCGCGCTGGGGCTGGGGCTGATCGCGGCGCTATGCTGGGGGGTGCATGATTTTTCTGTGCGCTATCTCAAAGACTCCGTGCCGCTATTGGGGTCGTTGATGGTTGTTCTGGCCGTGGGAACTCTGTTCCAATGCGCTGGAATTGGCCTGTCCGGAGCCGCGTTGGCCCTACCCACCAGGGCCTTGGGCTATGCTGTCGCGGCTGGCGGCTGTTTCCTTGTGGCGGATCTGGCGCTTTATGCGGCGTTTCGCCGGGGGCCTGTTGCGCTGGTTGCGCCGCTTGTCGCGAGTTACCCGGTGTTATCGGTGGGCTTTGCGATCTGGCGCGGGACTGAGATCTCAGCCTGGCAATGGCTGGCTGTTGTCGCAATTGTTTTGGGTGTCGGAGCTGCGTCAGGTCGCAAACAAGAGGTTGGCAAGGCTGGTGCCTGGAAGGTCACTGTTGCCTTGTCTCTGCTCGGTGCCGCCGGTTTTGCTTCGACCTTTGCTTTGGGACAACACGCGGCAGAGTTTGGAGCGGCGCAGGCAAACCTGGTGACACGCTTGACCGCGCTTGTTGGCTTGTTGCTTCTGATATTGGTGTCCCGACAGGTGTTTTGGCCGGGAAAGCGTGCCCTGCCACTTTTGGTGGTGATGGGCGTGCTGGATGGCGTTGCCTTGCAGAATGTTCTGGACGCCGGTGGGTTGCCAAATGCGGAATACGCAGCCGTGTCCTCTTCGATCTTTGGTATGCTCACAGTCGTTTTGGCCTGGGCTATCCTGCGCGAGCGGATGACTGGGCTGCAATGGGTCGGTTGTGTGCTGGCCTTTGCCGGCATTGGTGCGCTGGCTCTTTGATTTCGAGTGGTCCGCCCCAGGATCTGCCTCATTTGATAAAAATTGCAGGCAGATGGCTTTTCCTGGCATTGATTGGGCCATTTGACACAGCTGGAATGGGGCGAGGCGCTTGACCTAAGGGGCCGGTGGGGCCATTTAGCTTTTAATCTCAAGGGCTGGAATGTCCGATTGGGGAATTGTCCAAAGGATCCGGCATGGCGCGAAATCAAGCAACTCCGACAACGCAAGATGAGCGTGAGAGCTCTCGTGAAATTGGCGTTCTTGGAGCCCTCTGGCCGTTTATGCGCCCCTATCGGCTGTTGATGTTTGCGGCGACCTGCGCCCTGGTGCTGACGGCGGGCCTGTCGCTGACCCTGCCATTGGCCGTGCGCCGGGTGGTCGACAATTTCCGGATCTCGGAAAACGCGCTTCTCAACCAGTATTTTGTGGCTGCTCTGATCATTGCGGCATTGCTGGCGGCAGGTACGGGGCTGCGCTATGCGCTGGTTACCCGATTGGGTGAGCGGGTTGTCGCGGATATCCGCAAGGCGGTTTTTGACCGTGTGATCGGCATGAGCCCGGCGTTTTTTGAAAAGATCATGACCGGCGAGGTGCTGAGCCGGATCACCACCGATACTACTCTGATTCAATCAGTCCTGGGATCCTCGGTTTCCATCGCTCTGCGCAACATGCTGATTTTTCTGGGCGGCATGGTGCTGATGTTGCTGACATCAGCCAAGCTGACCGGCCTGGTGCTGTTGATTGTGCCTGCTGTCATCGTGCCGATCCTGGTCTTGGGGCGGCGCTTGCGCAGTATCAGCCGTGAAAACCAGGACTGGATCGCAGCCTCCTCCGGGAATGCGGGCGAAGCCCTGGGTGCGGTGCAGACAGTGCAGGCCTTTACCCATGAGGTCGCCAGTCGGGGCCAATTCGCAGAAATGACAGAGACCGCCTTTGATGTCTCGATCAAGCGGATCAAGACCCGGGCCTTTTTGACGGTCATCGTCATTTTCCTGGTTTTCTCTGGCATTGTTGGGGTGCTTTGGATGGGCGCGAATGACGTGCGGGCGGGCCGGATGAGCGAGGGCACGCTGGTCCAATTCGTGATCTATGCGGTGCTGGTGGCGGGATCCGTTGCGGCCCTTTCCGAAATCTGGAGCGAGTTGCAGCGCGCCGCCGGAGCCACCGAGCGGTTGATTGAGCTGCTGAATGCCACTGATACGGTCAAAGATCCCAAACTGGCCAAGGATCTGCCCAGCCCGGTCCGGGGCGAGATTTCATTTGATGAGGTCTCCTTTGCCTATCCGGCGCGCCCGGGCGTCCAGGCCCTGGATGCGGTCTCTTTGAGGGTGAAGCCTGGTGAAACCGTGGCCTTTGTCGGCCCTTCGGGGGCGGGGAAAACCACGATCATTCAAATGATCCAGCGGTTTTACGACCCTGACAAAGGCGCTGTTTTGCTGGATGGCGTGCCGCTGCCGGATCTGCAGCGCGATGATTTTCGCAAGCATATTGCCATGGTGCCGCAGGATCCGGTGATCTTTGCCGCCTCGGCGCGGGACAATATCCGCTTTGGCCGTCCGGAAGCCACGGATGCAGAGGTTGAGGCCGCCGCCGCTGCGGCCGCCGCTCATGATTTCATCTCGGCGCTGCCCGAAGGCTATGACAGTTTTGTAGGCGAGCGCGGTGTAATGCTGTCGGGGGGACAGAAACAACGCATCGCCATCGCCCGTGCGATCCTGCGGGATGCGCCGGTGTTGCTGCTGGATGAGGCGACCTCCGCGCTGGATGCCGAAAGCGAGCGTTTGGTACAGGCCGCCGTGGATGAGCTGAGCCAGAGCCGCACCACCTTGATTGTGGCACATCGTCTGGCGACGGTGAAAAAGGCCGATCGCATTGTGGTGATGGAAGAGGGGCGGGTGGTTGCCACTGGCACCCACGATGCGCTGGTCGCCGAAGGGGGGCTCTATGCCCGTTTGGCACGGCTGCAGTTCACCGATGGGCTGGCAGCGGAATAACCCCAAGCCAGGCGGCTGCCAGTCGGCACCCGCTTGTGTCGCAACGTCAGAACAGGTCCTTGCCTTGACGTGATCTTGCTCAGCCGCTTGCACGATCCGCATTTTGCACCCAAATTGAGTGTAAGGAGAAAACCCGGCATTCGACCGGGATCAGGGGAGGATTGGAATGGCATTTGCCACTGTTGAAGACTGCATTGCGATGGAAAACGAAGCAACCTGGGAGGAGCGGGACATTCCGGTCACGCTGTATCAGATGCTATCGCGTACTGCGGGGAAGTTCCCGAACAACAATGCTGTCAGCTATCAGATTTTTTCCGGTCCCACCGACAAGGCGGAGACCCTGACCTGGAGCCAGCTCAAGGATCAGGTCAGCCAGGCGGCCAACATGTTCCGCGATTTGGGTATCGGGGAGAAGGATGTGGTGGCCTATGTGCTGCCCAATTGCAATGAAACCCTGGTGACCATGCTGGCAGGCGCGGTTGCGGGCATTGTCAATCCGATCAACCCGCTGCTGGAGCCGGAGCAGATCGCGTCGATCCTGCGCGAGACCAAGGCAAAAGTCGTGGTGACGCTCAAGCCCTTTCCCAAGACCGATGTGGCGCAAAAGGTGGTCGAGGCGGTGCGCCATGCGCCTGGTGTGAACACGGTGTTGGAGGTTGATCTCAACCGTTATTTGACCCCGCCCAAGTCCTGGATCGTGCCACTGGTTCGGCCCAAGCTGGAGAATAAGGACAAGGTGGCCCATGCCGATTACAAATCCTTTCTCGGCGAAATGCGCAAACAGCCCACGACGCTGAAATTCGCTGACAGCACAGAGGATCGGGTCGCCTGCTATTTCCACACCGGTGGCACCACCGGCATGCCCAAGGTGGCGCAGCACAAATACTCTGGTCTGATCTACAATGGTTGGCTGGGGGATACGCTGCTGTTCACCGAAAACGACAACATCATGTGTCCGTTGCCGCTGTTCCATGTCTTTGCCTGCCATGTGATCATGATGGCCTCGATCTCTTCGGGGGCTCATGTGGTTTTCCCAACGCCACAGGGGTATCGCGGCGAAGGTGTTTTTGATAATTTCTGGAAGTTGATCGAGCGTTGGAAAATTTCCTTTATCATCACGGTGCCAACGGCGATTTCCGCCAAGATGCAGCGCCCGGTGGATGCCGATATCTCGACGGTGAAAACCGCCTTTTCCGGTTCTGCTCCCTTGCCAGTTGAACTGTTCCACCGCTTTGAAAAGGCGACGGGCATCAAGATCATCGAAGGCTACGGCCTGACCGAGGCAACCTGTCTTGTGTCCTGCAACCCAGTGGACGGCGACAAGAAAATCGGCTCGATCGGCATTACCTTCCCCTATACGGACGTCAAAATCATCAAAGGCACTCCCGAGGGGCTGGTGGAATGCGGCACCGAAGAGATCGGCGAAATCTGCATCTCCAACCCAGGTGTTTACGCGGGCAATACCTATACGGAGGCCGACAAAAACATCGATCTCTACTACAAGGACAAATATCTGCGGACCGGCGATTTGGGGCGGTTCGATGAAGACGGCTATCTTTGGATCACCGGTCGCGCCAAGGATCTTATCATTCGTGGCGGTCACAACATCGATCCGGCGGAAATCGAAGAGGCGCTGTTGGGCCACGAGGCGGTTGCCTTTGCCGGGGCCATCGGCCAACCCGATGCCCACGCCGGTGAACTGCCCTGCGCCTTTGTTGAGCTGGTCGACGGGGCCACTGCAACAGCGGACGAATTGTTGGAGTACTGCCAGGTCCATGTGCATGAGCGCGCTGCTATCCCCAAGCACCTGACCGTTCTGGATGAGCTGCCCAAAACCGCTGTTGGCAAAGTCTTTAAACCGGATCTGCGCAAACATGCGATCACCCGGATCTACAATGAGGCGCTGCTCAAGGCAGCTTGTCCGGCGCGTGTCGAGGCGGTGATCGACGACAAGAAACGCGGCTTGGTGGCCCAGATCGCCGCCAATGGGGCTTCGGATGCTGATATCTCGGATACCCTTGGCGGCTTTACCCGTCCTTGGGAACATCTGCAGGCGGCGGTGGCCGCCGAATAGCTCTAAGGGATTTCCAGGTTTGAGATGTTCCGTGGCGTGCCTTTTTTGGGCGCGCCACTTTTTTGTGAATTGGGCATTCCTTTGACCAATGCGCTAGCCTAGGCTCCTTGGCAGCACCCAAGATGAGGAACCGGAATGGACTATGAACGGCTGATCGACGAGGAAACCTGGGCCTTCATTCGCAAGACCGGGGAATGCTATCCAGAAGACGCGGTGGAGCTGAGTATCCAGGAGCAGCGCGCGGTTTATGACGAAATGGCCCTGGAGTTTCGTGCGCCTCGTCCGGATCTTGTTGCGACCGTGGACCGTGAGGTCAACGGGGTGCCGGTGCGGGTTTATTCTGCCGGGGATCCCAGCCGTACTGTGCTGTTCTGCCATGGCGGTGGGTTTGTTGTTGGAGGTCTGGAGAGCCACGATGACGTCTGCGCTGAGATCTGTGCCCAGACCGGCTATCGAGTGGTGGCGGTGGATTACCGTCTGGCACCCGAGCATCAGCACCCGGCGATGTTTGACGATGCCTTGTCTGCGCTCACCTGGGCGGTGGAAACCTATGAAGAAGATGTGGTGCTGTTGGGTGACAGTGCCGGGGCCAATATCTGTGCCGCGCTGGCCCATGCCACCCGCAGCAAGGCTGAGCTTGCCAAGCGTATACTGGGCCAAGTTCTGGTTTACGGGGCCTTTGGTGGAGACGTGAACAAAGGCTCCTACATCGAGCATGCCCAGGCCCCGATGCTGACCCGCGACGAGGTCCTGTTCTATCAGGATGTCCGCCGCCTGGAAGGGCCAGATGCCCCGGACCTGACCTATGCTCCGTTGCAGGATGAGGATTTCTCTGACCTGCCGGCCACGGTGCTGATTTCAGCCGATTGTGATCCATTGCGCGACGACAGTTTTGACTACCGAGATCGGGTGGTGGCGGCAGGCGGGCGGGCCCATTTGGTCAACGAGCCGGGGCTGATACATGGGTTTTTGCGTGCGCGACATTCGGTGGGGAGGGCCCGTGACAGCTTTGAACGGATCTCGGCGGCGGTTGAGGCTTTGGGGCAGGGCATCTGGCCCTACGACTAGGCACACCTTGGTTCAAGCCTAGAGAGGGGCCGGCCAGATTGGTGCGGATTGGTACAGGCGGGAGGTCTTCTCGCCTGTTACCTTTTTGGGAGGCCACATGGGATGCGGGGCCGACAGATGGGCGGGCGTTAGCGCAAGAAGGGTTTTGCCTTCATGGTCTCGGCAATCGGGGCCCCAAGACGGCTGAGGATGGTTGGGGCCAGCTGGCGCTGGTCGATCACATCATCTACAGCGGGGCCTTCTGCGTCACCAAAGTAGTAGAGCGCGGTTTCCTGCTGTAACGCACCACGGCCTCCGTGATGGCCGCGCTCATCCTGGCCGTGATCTGCCGTTACGATCACCTCATAGCCCAGTTGACGCCATTTGGTGATGAAGGGGGCCAGCATCTCATCCATGACAAAACAGGCGTGATCCATCTCCTGGCAATCGTGGAAGAACCGATGCCCCATGCTGTCCAGCGTGCAGGTATGCAGCATGCCATAATCCAGGCCAAAGCGCAGGCAGAGGTTGGTCAATGTGCCAAAGAGATCCACGTCCGAGGGCGTCATCTGGTTATCGTGACCATAGCCGGTCATCGAGTGAAAACGACCGTGGTTGATTGTAGTGCTCTCAGGCTCGTCATACTCGATGTCGCGCACATAATCGAAGGGATGGCGGTTGAAGAACTGTGACCAGAAACTATGGGCCACGGCACCGGTGGTGCCACCTGCTTCGCGCACCTGGCTAAAGACGTCCTTGTGACCCAGCTTGAAGACATTGCCATTGCCGGTGCAGCCATGCTCAGCCGGAGCCACGCCAGTGTGGATCGAGGCATAACAGCTGGCGGAGATCGACGGCAAAACCGCGCGCAGTTTCCAGACGCGGGCATCGCCGCTGTCGACCCAGCCTTCGAGATTTCCAAACAGGCGGCGGAAATTGCGCCAGGGTACCCCGTCCAGAATGATGAGAAGCAACTTATTGTCCATGACCCGAATCCTTTGTTCCACGGGGCTGTTTGACACCATCATTGCGACGTAAACTTGAATTGCCATTCAAAAAAAGCGGGCGGCGATGTCGCTTCCTGACATTTTTCGACTTTTGCAGGCCCAAAGGGGATTAATCCGTCGGAACGGCGGCTGAGTCGACCGGGCTTGCTCGCAAATGCCGACAGTTGAGACACAGGACCAGCGCACTCCCCGATAGGGCAAAGGCAGTAGCAGCAGGACTGAGGGGCGTCGCAGAATTTCCTGCACTACACTATGCCAACGATGGAGCGTAACGGTCTGCGAAAATCGGAAAAAATGGGCCCGTAACGACGCAGGCCCGCGCAAATTGCACGGGCCTGGTCACGTATTCATAAGATGGACAAAGCGGGGTTAGTTCCCGGCGCTCTCCATTTTGCGGTTGGCGATTACGTCTTCCAACCAACCCAGGCGCATCTCGGGGACCGAGCTGAGCAACAGATCCGTGTAGTCATCAAAGGGGGGAGACAGCACCTTGGTTTTGCCCCCGTAACGCTGCACCTTGCCCTGATACATCACCGCAATATTATCCGAGATGGCCTTAACTGTGGCCAGATCATGGGTGATGAAGAGAAAGGCGACATCCTCGATCTTTTGCAGTTCCAGCAGCAGTTTGAGAATGCCGTCCGCCACCAGAGGATCCAAAGCCGAGGTGACCTCGTCGCAGATGATCATCTTGGGTTTGGCCGCCAAAGAGCGCGCAATGCAAACCCGCTGCTTTTGCCCACCGGACAATTCTGCCGGATAGCGATCGATGAAGTCTTCCCCCAGTTCGATCTCATCCAGCAATTCGATGATGCGCTGACGCTTTTCAGCGCCCTTCATGCCAAAGTAGAACTCTAGCGGGCGGCCAATGATCGTGCCAACGGTCTGACGCGGGTTCATCGCCACGTCGGCCATCTGGTAGATCATCTGCAGCTCGCGCAGATCTTCACGCGACCGGCCCGCAAGATCCGGAGACAGGATCCGCCCGGCGAATTCAATTTCACCTTCGCGCGGTGGCAGCAATCCGGTGATAACCCGGGCCAATGTCGATTTGCCCGAACCGGATTCCCCAACCACGGCCAGGGTCTGGCCGGGATAGAGGTCGACATTCACATTGTGAAGCACGTCGAACTGTGTGCCCTTGTAGCGTGCGGTGATATTGCGCACGCTGAGAACCGGATCGCCCTTGGGCTCCTTTTCCTCGTGCTCGATGGACCGCACCGAGACCAGGGCCTGGGTATACTCTTCCTGCGGGTTGTTGATGATTTGATCAACGGTCCCGTATTCGACAGTATTGCCCATGCGCAGAACCATGATGTCATCGCTGACCTGGGCCACAACAGCCAGATCGTGAGTGATGTACAAGGCTGCAACGCCGGTATCGCGAATGGCTTCCTTGATCGCCATCAAGACGTCGATCTGGGTGGTCACATCCAGCGCGGTTGTGGGTTCGTCAAAGACCACCAGATCCGGTTCAGGGCAGAGCGCCAGCGCGGTCATGCAGCGTTGCAACTGCCCACCAGAGACCTGGTGGGGGTAGCGGTCACCGATGTTTTGCGGATCCGGCAGGCCCAGTTTTTCGAACAGCACCCGGGCGCGGTCTTCGGCGTCCTTGCGAGAGAATTTCTTCTGCTCGACAGCGGCTTCTACCACCTGATCGATGATCTTCTTGGCCGGGTTGAACGAGGCCGCCGCAGATTGCGAGACATAAGTAACTTCGCCGCCGCGCAGCTTTCGGATGTCGCCGTGGTCGGACTTCATGATGTCACGACCGTTGACCCAGACCTCACCACCGGTGATTTTCACCCCACCGCGGCCATAGGCCATGGAGGCCAGACCGATGGTGGACTTACCGGCACCGGATTCCCCGATGAGACCAAGAACCTTGCCGGGCTGCAGATCGAAATCCACCCCATGCACGATGTCGATATCATGGGGCTTTTCACCCGGAGGATAGACCGTGGCTCCGATTTTCAGGCCGCGTACTTTCAGCAGGGGTTCGCTCATCCGCGGCCTCCTTTCAGAGATGTGGTCCGGTTCAGCACCCAGTCAGCCACCAGGTTGACCGAGATCGCCAGGGTGGCGATGGCAAAGGCCGGAGCCAGAGCCGCAGGGATACCGTAGACGATACCGTCCTTGTTCTCTTTCACGATGCCGCCCCAGTCCGCTTCGGGGGGCTGGATGCCCAAGCCAAGGAAGGAGAGGGTGGACACAAAGAGAACCATGAAGATGAACCGCAGCCCCATCTCAGCCACCAGCGGTGACAAAGCATTGGGCAGGATTTCACGGAAGATGATCCAGGCGGTTTTTTCGCCGCGCAGGCGGGCCGCTTCGACATAATCCATGACTTCGATATCGACAGCAACGGCGCGCGCTAGTCGATAGACACGGGTTGCGTCCAGAAGGCCCATGACAATGATCAGCACCGGCACAGTCACCGGCATCACCGACAGAACCACCAGGGCAAAGATCAATGTCGGGATCGACATCACCAGATCGACAAAGCGCGACAGCATCTGGTCAACCCAACCCCCGGCAACGGCGGCAAAAAAGCCAAGAACCGATCCCAGAGTGAAGGACAGGATGGTTGCAGCCGTGGCGATAAAGATGGTGGTTCGCCCGCCATAGATCATCCGGCTCAGGAGATCGCGGCCGATATTGTCGGTGCCCAGAAGGAACTGCGACGAGGCAGGCTCCCAGACATCACCAACAACTTCGGCCATGCCATAAGGCGAGATCAAAGGCGCAAAGATCGCCATCAGGAAATAGAGGGCCGTGAAGAACAACCCGATCAGAGCGGAAATGGGAATGTTCTTCATTTCGGATGCCTCAGACGTGGGTTCGACAGGATGGCGACGATATCAGCCGTCATGTTGAGACCGATATAGACGGCGGCAAAGATCAGACCACAGGCCTGCACCACAGGGACGTCACGTTTCGACACATGGTCGACCAGATATTGCCCCATGCCAGGGTAGACAAAGACAACTTCGATCACCACGACGCCAACCACCAGATAGGCCAGGTTCAGCATCACAACATTGACAATCGGGGCGATCGCGTTGGGGAAAGCGTGGCGGAAGATCACCTGAAAACCATTGAGGCCTTTCAGTTCGGCGGTCTCGATATAGGCCGATTGCATCACGTTGAGGATCGCCGCGCGGGTCATCCGCATCATATGCGCCAGAACAACAA
Source organism: Roseobacter sp. (assembly GCA_015665415.1). Taxonomy (GTDB): domain Bacteria; phylum Pseudomonadota; class Alphaproteobacteria; order Rhodobacterales; family Rhodobacteraceae; genus Pseudophaeobacter. The sequence continues at coordinate 124,964 of JADFAE010000010.1, read as the reverse complement.
GGGTCAGCACTGTCACCGGCAGGGCAATCGCCCCCAGCTTTTCTCCCAAGGACATGCCGTCATTGATCATGGCAACAGATGGGAACCAGCGCAGCTTTACGGCGATGAGATACATCAGCACATAGCCGATGAGGAATTCCGGAATGGAGATCGAAGCCAGTGTGACGGCCGAGATCATTTTATCGGGCCAACGGTCCTTGAAACGGACCGCCAACAGGCCGAGGAAGATCGCCAGAGGCACTGCGATGATCGCAGCCCAGAAGGCCAGGAACAGGGTGTTGGAGAGGCGTTTGCCAATACTTTCAGTGATGTCCGCGCCGCTGGTCAGAGCGGTGCCCAGATCGCCGGTCATCGCACCGCCGAGCCATTGAATATAGCGCTGCAGCGGAGGATCATTCAGCCCCAGTTCAGCGCGCAGATTTGCCAGCGCTTCCGGGGTGGCCGATTGGCCCAGGATCGACTGCGCGACATCACCCGGCAGGATCATCGTTCCGGCAAAAATCAAGCCAGAGACGAAGAGCAGCAGGATGAGGCCCAGCGCAATGCGCTGGGCCAACAGTTTGATAATGAGCGGCATCTTATGCCTTCACCCACATTTTCATGGGCGAGTAGCTGTTCATCAGAGCAAAGCCTTTTGCATTCTCGACCCAGCCGTCCAGACGATCTGTCGTTGCATCGACAAAATCGTTGAACATGGGGCAGATCAAGCCGCCATTGTCGCGCTGCAGAGCGCCCATGTCGGCATACATCTGGGTGCGCTTGGCGGTGTCCAGCTCAGCACGGGCTGCCAGCAGCAACTGATCGAACTGCTCGTTGTTGAAACGGGTGTCGTTCCAGTCTGCACTCGACAGATAGGCGGTGGTGTACATCTGGTCCTGCGTTGGACGGCCACCCCAGTAGCTGGTGCAGAAGGGCTGGTTGTTCCAGACTTCGGACCAGTACCCATCATTGGGTTCACGCTTGACGTTCAGGTTGATGCCTGCACCTTCGCAGGATTGCTGGAACAGAGCCGAAGCATCTGGCGCACCTGGGAAGGAATTGTCCGAGGTCCGCAGCAGGATTTCACCATCGTGACCCGACTTCTTCAGGTGGAACATCGCCTTGTCCGGGTCATATTCACGCTGCTCGACCGCAGTGAACATCGGATAGGAAGAGTTGATTGGGCTGTCGTTGCCAACCGAACCATAGCCGTTCAGAACCTTGTCGACCATTTCCTGACGGTTGATGCCGTATTTCAGCGCCATCCGCACGTCGTTGTTGTTAAAGGGCGCGGTGTCACAATGCATGATGAACACATAGTGGCCGGGGCCGGAGGTCGAATGCACGGTGATGTTGGGCGCGCGGTCAACCAACTTGGCGGTCCGTGGTGGAACCCGGTCGATCATGTCAACCTGGCCGGACTGCAGGGCTGCAACACGGGCGGTGTTGTCGTTGATAACGATCAGCTCGATGGTTTCGGCATGGCCAATGTCACCCCAGTAGTTGGGGTTCTTCTCGGCCACGATGCGAACACCCATGTCTGCGGACTTGATGATATAAGGGCCGGTACCGATGCCTGCGGCAGGATCGTCAATGCCGCCACCAGGCTGGATAGCCAGGTGGTAGTCGGCCATCAGATAGGGAAGGTCGGCGTTGGGGGTATCCAGCTCGATGACAACGTTGTCGCCGTCGGCAGATACTTTCTGGATGCCGCGCATGATGCCAAGCGCACCGGATTTGGTGTCTTCGCCCGAGTGGCGTTCCATTGTTTTCACAACGTCGTCTGCAGTGACGGATTTGCCGTTGGAGAAGGTGATGCCGTTGCGGATCTTGAAGGTCCAGACCCGGGCATCGGCCGAGGCTTCGTAGCTTTCAGCAACTTTGCCGTCTAGGCCGCCATCATCGTTCAGTTCGACCAGTGGTTCACCCCAAAGGCGGATGAGCATCAGGGTAACCTGGTTGGTGGACAGCGCAGGATCCAGGCTGTCGGTGGTGCTGCCACCCTGCAGACCCATGCGGATGGTGCCGCCTTTTTGTGGACCTGCAGCGCGGGCTTCGGATGTCAGCAGGGTGCCTGCAGCTGCAGCGGTGAACCCCAGCGCGGCGGCTTTCGCCATGAAGTCGCGGCGGCTCAGTTTGCCGGCTGCCGCATGACGCGCCAGATAATGAAGGTGATCGTTCATTGATGTCTCCCAGTTGTAGTTCCTGCTGCCTGCAAGCGCGTATTGCGCTCTCGGCGGCTAATTCTTGTATGATGCGCCAAGATTTGCGCATTTGCCGCGACCTCGCAAGCTTTAAAAACGACACCCCCCCTGTCACGAAACTTTTGCAAAGCTTTCAAATGTGATTGGTGTCGCCTTCTCAAGATGCCATGCCGCATTTGTGGGGTAAACCGGGTATCTGGTCGGTTGTTTTCTTGGGTGTAAGTTTTTTCGATCGGCTTTGGTTTGGGGAGAATTTTTTGCGTTTTCCGCGATTGTGAGGCCGTGAATTTCCCTTTTTGAAAGAGAATCTCAGGTCATTTTTGTGCTGCTTTTTTGTGCGGTGATCCAAAAGCGGCCTGCGATTCCGCCGGGCTCTTGGCGGCAAGGCCAACGGGTCAGACCTGCGGGTATCAGCGCTCTGCGCTGTCGATCCAAATGGTAACTGGCCCGTCATTGAGCAGTGAGACTTTCATGTCAGCCCCAAAGGATCCGCGCTGTACCGGCAGTCCGGTGGCAGCCAGTTGTTCGGCAAAATACCCATAAAGCGCTGCCCCCTCGGATGGGGGTGCCGCGGTGGAGAACCCGGGGCGATTGCCGCGATGGGTTTCAGCCGCAAGGGTGAACTGACTGACCACAAGAACAGAGCCGCCGATATCACCAACTGAGCGGTTCATCTTGCCTGCCTCATCGTTGAAGATGCGCAGCTTGGAGATCTTTTTGACCAGGTAATCTGCCTGGGCCTGGTCATCCCCCTGCATGGCGCAGATCAGCACCAGCAATCCTGGCCCGATCTCCGCGATCCGTTCTTGGTCCACGGTTACCGAGGCTTCGGAGACTCTTTGAATGATCGCACGCATGACACATACCTATAGGCTGGAAAGTTTGAGGCTGGAAAATTTGAAGATCCGCAGAGCGTACCCAGGCCACCCCTAGCCGCGCCAGTTGGTGAACTCCGACAGCGGCGCACGTTCGGTGCGAAACTGATTGGCCGGGTGATCCGGATCGCCATAGCCAAAGGAAATCGCGCATAGGATTTGCCGGTCTTTGGGAATGTCCAGAAGATCATGCAACAAGGGGGCGTATGAGGCCACAGCCGCCTGCGGAATTGTCGCCACGCCCGCAGCCTGGGCCGCCAGGGTGAAGGCACTCACAAAACCACCACAATCCATTGCGCCATAGCCGCCCAGCTCGACCGGAGAAGAGAGCACCGCGCAATGGGGCGCGCCAAAAAGCGAGAAGTTCTCCATCATCTGCCGGGCTGAGGCCGCGCGGTCGCCCTTGGCCACGCCAACCGCCTGATAAAGCGCCCAACCGCATTTACGCCGCCGGACCTGATATTCGTTTTTATAGGCCTCGGGAAAGGCCAGGTCGGGGGCGTGGCTGGCGGTCTGCACCTCTGCCAACAGGGCTTTGCGCAACTGCTCGGTTTCTTCACCGCTGGTGATGGTCAGCTTCCAGGGTTGGGCATTGCACCAAGAGGGAACCTTTTGGGCGCAGGTCAGGATGTCTTCTATCAGGGCGCGCGGCACCTCGTCTGCCAAAAAGGCGCGGCAACTGTGGCGGGCAGAAAACAAGTCCTGAAGGGAGGAAAGGTCGGTGGTCATGATGGCTCCTGGCTCGATGCGCGGCACAGTGGCGTTTGGCGTCGGTCACCGCAAGGGGGGACATGGGGGATTTGACCGGGATCAAGGCCGATGGTGGCTGCAGATGCTAGACTGCAGCCACTCTACAAGGAGATGGAAAATGGTAGAAAAATCCGAAACCGGTGGTTTCTGGCCATCGCTCTATGATCCCTTTCGCAGCTTTGGAAGCCGTATGGCCGATTGGTTGAACCCGGCTGCAGAGGCCTCCAGCGGCAAGGAGACCTATGATATTGCAATGGAGCTGCCGGGCGTGGTTCAAGAGGATGTGGAGCTGACTGTTGATGCAGATGTGCTGACGGTCCGGGGTGAAAAACGGACCCAATCCGAAAAGAAAGGCGACACCTGGTATTTCAGCGAACGCCAATATGGCGCGTTTCGCAGATCCTTCCGTTTGCCAGAGAATGCCGATGGCCAGAGCGCCAGCGCCAGAATGGTCGAGGGGGTGTTGCATATATCAGTGCCCAAGAAAGCCCCGGACACACCGGAAAGCGCGCGCCGGATCGAAATTGGCACAGACTGATCCGGTTGTGACTGATCCGGTTGTGACATGGCCCTGTTTCTCGGCGTCTAGCCCTTATTGCTGGGCGCCGATATAGGCGGCACCCGCCAAAAGCGCGAGACCCAGACCCACGGCCGCCGCGATTTTCCAGGCAGAGTAGGGCCGTTCGCCCTGAACCCGCCCGGTCTGGCCGTTGACTACAAAGCGATAGGTGTTGCCGCGATATTTGTAGGCGGCCATCCAGACCGGTAGCAGTACATGTTTGAAAGTGACCTCTGACAATTGGGTATCGATACCGGATATCCGCTGGCGGTCGCCGCCGATATCAAACCGCACGTCGCGTTCGATCACCCTGTCCATGTGGGCGCGGGCCTGATGAAACCCCTCCTCCAGATCGACCGCATAGGCCTCTGCGCGAAAACCGGCCAGGAACTGCGGCTGATAGGGGGCCAGATCCGACAGGTCCCAGGGCTCCAGCGCATCGGTATAGCGTTTGGGCAGGCTTTTGGAGGCCAGCACCAGCACATCGTCAAAAAAGCGCTGCACCCGGCCCGAAACCGGGGTCCAGCGGGTCTTGGCCACTTGCCGGGTCTCCTGCTTGCCGTCAACGGTCACGGTTTGGGTCACGTAATATATGGTGCCGCGGGCGCCGGAATAGCGGCTTTTGCTGTCCGCGTCGTACGTCCAATACGGGACATAAATTCCCTCCATCCGGCGGCCCTTGCGCGCATAGGCCTGCAACCCGTTTGGGGCAAACCACAAGGAGCCCAGCCAGTCACTCATGGAGGCTTGGGCGGCGCTTTCTTCCAGTACAAAAGGCAGCACACCTTTGGGTTTGATATGGCGGTTCTCACCGGTATCCACCACCACCGGGGTTGCACAAAAGGGACATTCCTTGGCGTGGATCTGGTCCAGAAACTCTACCTGCGCCGCGCAATTGGGGCAGGTTGAAACCCGGGTGACCTCCATTTCTGCCTCTGGCAGCTTTTCCGCCAGGGCGGCGCGAAAATCCAGCTCTCGCAAGCCACCACCGTGGTCGGGCCTCTCCCGCACCGATTGGATGTGGCCGCAATGGGCGCAGGTCAGACTGCCGTTTTTGGGGTCAAACCGGTAATCTGCGCCGCATTGCTCACAGGGAAAGCGGGTGCCGTCCTGTGCGGAGACGGGGGCGGCAGCGGCGGCAGGGGGCAGGGGAGGTGTCTGGGTCACAACAGCAGTCCGTTTGATGGGGATCTGTGCCTGGCAAAGGCCAAAGCGGCTGGGGGTGAGCGGGCTGGGGGCGGACCGGGCCTGAGGCGGACCCTAGGTGACGCTGGCTTGGACGGTCCAGGCGGTCGCCCCCCGCCAGCGATTACGGAGCAGACGGTGGCGGAGGCGGCGGCAGGATGGTGAAAAGCTGGGCCAGCTCTGCCACGTCGCCCGCGCGCATCCAACCGTCCTGTCCCGGTGTCCAGACATGGGTGTCACGGCTGAGGCTGCCCTCCTGCGCCATACGCCCCAAACGCGCCTTGGAGAAAGGCCCGCTGGTCTGCCCGTTTTCTGCAGTGTGCCAGACATGTTCCACCGGTGGCGGAGGTGGGGCGACGGGGGCCACCTGCGGCGCTGCGGCAGGCGCGGCACCTGCGGGGGCAGCGGGCGCGGGGCGGGCACCCCAGGGACCAGCCTGTTGCCCCGCTGCCTGTGGCTGCAGGGCGGCACCCATCTGTTGGGCCATGGCCATGCCCATCCCCATGCCAAGACCCGCGCCCATGCCGCTGTTGGGAGTTTTGGCCGCCGCTTCCATGGCTTCGGCGGCGGCAAATTGGGTATAGCGGCCCAGATCGCCAACGATGCCCATCTGGGTGCGTTTGTCCATGGCCTGCTCTACCGCGGGAGGCAGGGAAATATTCTCGATATACAACTCCGGGATCATCAGGCCATATTCGGCCAGAGTTGGCGCGATCTCGGCTGCCACCAGCTTGCCCAGATCCGCCGTATTGGCGGCCATGTCCAGCACCGGAATGCCCGATCCGGCCACCGCGCGGGAAAACTCCTGCACGATGATATTGCGGATCTGAAAAGAGATCTCATCCATGGTGAATTCACCATCGGTGCCAACGATCTCAGTCAGAAAGCGTGCCGCATCCGCCACCCGCACCGAATAGCTGCCAAAGGCGCGCAGTCGCACCGGACCAAATTCCGGATCCCGACAGATGATCGGATTCTTCGTCCCCCACTTCAGATTGTTAAAGCGGGTGGTGTTGACGTAGTAGATTTCACTCTTGAAGGGCGACTGGAACCCGTGGTCCCAGTGCTGCAGTGTGGTCATCACCGGCATATTGTTGGTCTCAAGCATATAGAGCCCGGGGGTGAAGACATCCGCCAGCTGGCCCTCATGTACAAAGACCGCTGCCTGGCCTTCGCGCACGGTCAGCTTGGCACCATATTTGATCTCATGGCCCTCGCGCTGGAACCGCCAGACCATGGTGTCGCGGCTGTCATCCGTCCAATGGATGACATCGATGAATTCGCCTTTGAGAAAGTCGAAAATTCCCATATCTGCGGTCCTCTTCCTTGGATCGTATTCTTTGGTCTAAATGCGCCTCACAGAGGCCTAAAGCGGTTGCCCCATGGCTTCCCGGGCCAGTATGCGCAGGACAGGCCGGGCCTCATCGGCGCTCATGCCGGTGCGCAGTCTTGGATCATACAGCATTTTCAGCAGCTTTTCGTCATGGCTGGTCAAAAAGGCAAATTCGTCATCATCGTTGAAAATCGAAGGCCGTGCGCGGGGGCTGTCGTTCAACAGCCCCAGCCCCTGCGAGACTTCTTCGTGGATGCAGCTGTCGCGCACCAGATCAGGATGTTCGGCCCGGATCAGCGCCACCCCCTGGATATAGTCAAAGGGCGCCTCCTGCGGGCCTCCGGCCAAGACAAAACAATAATGGGTGCGGGGCGGGTTGATGAACAGCTGCAAATCGCTATCGCTCAGGTTGGGCAAGAGCGCCCGTACTTTTTCCGCCACATAGGCGCGATCATCGGCACTGGCAAAGATCACGTGAAAATTGCCCCGCTTTGCAGCAGTTGAGACCGGATGACCGGTGATCCGTCCCAGGCGGGCCGCGTAACTGTTCAGCACTGCGGCGTCGCGCTGCCGCTGCCCTTCGGGAACCGAGGGGCCAAAATCAGCCACCAGCCGCACCGCGCCGGACCAACGGCTCAGACCGCCGGTCCGCTCACTGCCTGCGCGCCCGGCATATTCGTTAAAAAAGGCAATCTCTTCAAAGTTCTTTGCCAGATCTTCCGCGTCAAAAGGCGTTTCGGGTCCGCCGCCATCGGTGCGCAACAGCCCGCGGGTCAACAGGTCCTGTTGCAGCACCCGGTAATAGTTGCGCAGCTCTGCGCTTTCCGCAGAGGGCGCTTGCAGGGCGGCAGGCAAGACCGCCGGGCGCGCCTCGGGCACCAGCGAGATGCGCGGGGTGTTGGGCGCACAGGCGGTAAGGGCGGCAAGGCCCAGGCCTGCCGCCAATAGAGACCTAGCGGTCCGGCTGATACTCTGCCCAACCCGCATCCCTTAGCCGGGAACTGCGGTGCCGGCGGTGTCGCCAATCCCGTCGCCCCGGGCCTTGGCGGCGGCAAGGGTATCGCGCAGCTCGCCTTCCATCTTTTTCAGCTCTTCTTCGGCTGCGGCGCGGCGGGCCTTGCCTTCGTCGGCGATTTGCAGGCTTTCCTGAATCGTACCCACCAGATCGGCATTGGCCTGTTTCACCGCCTCGATGTCAAAGACACCGCGCTCCATTTCTTCACGGATCACCTTGTTGCTTTGGCGCAGGTTGGCGGCGTTGGAGGTCAGCAGATCGTTGGTCAGGTCATTGGCATCGCGCACGGCAGCGGCGGCCTCGGAGGAGCGCTGAATGGTCACCGCCTGGGCCAGCTGGGTCTCCCAAAGCGGCACGGTATTGACCAGGGTCGAGTTGATCTTGGTGACCAGGCTCTTGTCGTTTTCCTGCACCAGCCGGATCGAGGGCAGAGACTGCATGGTGACCTGACGGGTGAGCTTGAGATCATGCACCCGGCGCTCCAGATCATCGCGCGCGGCGCGCAGATCCCGCAGCTCCTGGGCGCGGATCACTTGTTCGTCTTCAGGCGCGGCGGCAACCGCGGCCTCAAGTGCGGGGATGTCCTTGGCGTCGAGATCCGCCAGCTTGGCCTCGCCTGCTGCAATATACAGCGCCAGCTCATCATAGAAGTTCAGCGTCTTCTCGTAGAGCAGATCCAGCGATTTGATGTCTTTCAGCAGGGTGTGTTCATGGCCCAAAAGACTATCGGTGATCTTGTCGATCTGGCCCTGAATGGTCTCAAACCGGGCGGTGAACTTGGCAAAGGGCGCAGCCCGTCCCAGCAGGCGCTCCCAGAAGGTGGGCTTGCGGCGCACGTCCAGTTCAGAAACGGAAAAGCCGCGAATGGTGGTGACAATGCTGCGCAAACTGTCCCCGGCGGGGCCGACATCCTTGTTGCGCACATCCGCCAGCATCGCCTGGCTGATGGTCTGCAGCTCTGCCTGGGCCCCGGATCCAAAGCGAATGATCGAATTGCTGTCGCCCATGTCGATCTCACCCATGCGGGTCACGATTGCCTGGCTGACTTCCGGGGCTGCCTCGGCCAGAGGCTGCACGGCCTCCACCGGTTCGGGAAGTGTGTTTGCGGCCACGGCTATGACCTGGGCTTCGGCTTCAGCGGCTTGTTTCTGAATGGTCTCGGACATGTAAAATTCCTTGCAATAGTGTAACTGCGCAATCGTTCAACTGCGATCCAGGTGGACGCCTTCACGCTGCAACCGATCGCGCAGTACGTCGATTTCAACAGTGAGATCGCTGCGGTCTTCGATCAGCATCTTGCGGGTGCGGGCGGCAAAATTCTGTTCCAGATCCGTCAGCAGCGCCAGATAGTCGGCGCGTGCGGTGGCATCGCCGCTGCGGCTGTAGATATCGGCAAATTTGACCGTCGCATCCTTGGCCCCCTGCAAATAGACCGTGAGGTATTTGCGCGCAGCGGTCAAATCGCGTGGGTCTTCTTCGACGGTGCGAAACAGCTCACGGGCGACGGCCTGAAACTGCTCAACCCGCTCTTCCACGTCGCGGTCCCGGGTCCTCATCGCCGCATCGGTCATGGCATCAAGGCTGAATTCCGCCTCTTCCACGGCCCGTGCCACCCTGCTGCTCTGAAAGTCATCAATACCTTCGGTGCCTTTGTCCTGCAGCGGATCCAGCCCAAAGGCTGCCAGATGCAATCCGCAAGCAGCCAATCCGTAGATGGCGGCGATCACCATGCCGGGCTCTGCTTTCCAGGCGGCAAGGGAGGCGCCGATGCCAACCAGGACGGCGGCTAGGATCTTGCGGGGCAGGGCCGGTTTGCGGGCCACCCGACGGGCGTCAAAGGCGGCCTTGGCGCGCAGGCCTTCGCGCAGCATATAGGCGCCAGCAGTCCAGGTCGCGGCGGCCGTCAGCCCCAGGGCCATGCCGGTGGCCCCGTCGTTGATCGACAGGATCAGCAAAAGCCCGGCGGGAACGAACATCAGATTGGAGCGCAACCCGACAGGATCTGCAGCGGCGTTGCGTTGGGCCGCATGGGATCTGCCAGCTGTCGCGCCGGCGTCAGAACTGATGTCTGCGGAGCGGCCCTGCGGGCTGAATTTACCGCCAAATTTCCGTGCCATGGCTTTAGCCCCCCACGATCCAACCGGTGCTGAGACCGAGCATCAGGAAAAGCAAAGCCGCAAAGGCGATTTTCTGCACGCGAATTTCCCTCCCACAGGCAAGTTCTCTCGAGTTCCCAATAAACTAGGGGATGAAAGAGGCACTTGCTAGGGGGAAGTCTGCCGGTTCTGCCTCAGCGGCGGGGATTCTTGCCGACGGGGCGGGGCTTGCCACCGCTCCCACGGGTCCCAGACTTGCCACCATCGCGCCGGTTTTCGCCACCACCGCCGTCGGATTTGCCGCCAAATTTGCCCGCTGGTTTTCCGCCGGGTCGTCCGCTGGGCTTGCTTCCGGGCCGACCGGCCGGTTTTCCATCTGCTCTGGAACCGGATCGATCACCGAAACCGTCGCGGTCGCGCGGGCCGGATTTGCCGCCAGATTTGTTGCCAAATTTACCGCCGGGTCGACCGCCTGGTTTGCCGCGTGTCGGGCGCGCCGGGGGGGCTGTTTCCATGTCTTCGGCGTCAAGGCCCAGCTGTTCACGCACCACACGCGGGCGCAGCTCTTCCACTTCGCCCAGCTTTAGGTTGCCCAGCTGGAAGGGGCCATATGACAAACGCAGCAGCCGGTTGACGTTGAAGCCGATATCTTCCAGGGCGCGGCGAATTTCACGGTTCTTGCCCTCGCGCAGCCCGATGGTGAGCCAGGCATTGGCCCCCTGCTGGCGATCCAGCGCGACAGTCATGGGTTGGAACCGCTCACCGTCGATCACCATGCCTTTGCGCAGGGGCTCAAAATCTTCATCCTTGGGGCGGCCATTGATGCGCACGCGGTAGCGGCGCAGCCAGCCGGTCGAGGGCAGTTCCAGCTTGCGCTTGATGCCGCCGTCATTGGTCAGCAGCAGCAGGCCTTCGGAATTGAGGTCGAGGCGGCCCACAGTCATCACCCGGGGCAGATCCTCGGGGAGTTCGTCGAAAATGGTCTTGCGGCCTTTTTCGTCGCTGTTGGAGGTCACCAGACCGGTGGGTTTGTTGTAGAGCCAAAGGCGCGGTGCCTGGGCCTGGGGCAGCGGCTTGCCATCGACGATGATGCGATCCTGGCCGGTCACATTCAGCGCCGGGCTGTCGATGATGCTGCCGTTTACCTTGACGCGGCCCTCGGCGATCATGCGCTCGGCCTCGCGGCGAGAGGCAACGCCTGCGCGCGACAGCACTTTGGCGATGCGATCCCCAGAGGGCGCGCTTTCACCTGTGGAGGCGACGACAGGGGCCGCTTGGGCGGCGGGTTTGGCGGAGGCTGCGGGTTTGGCGGAGGCTCTGCCTTTGGGGGATCCGGGTGCTTTACTCATGGATTTGGGACATAGAGCATTCCGCTGGCTTGCGAAAGCGCCCATTCCGGGGCAGGAAAGGCCATGGAGAGAAAACCCGCTATGTTCAAATCGCATATGGATATTGCCCTGGACGAAGCCCGCGCCGCTGCCCAACGCGGTGAGGTGCCGGTGGGGGCGGTACTTATTGCGCCGGATGGACAGGTGGTGGCGCGGGCTGGCAATCGCACCCGCGAGCTGAGCGATCCGACAGCCCATGCCGAGATCCTGGTGTTGCGCGAAGCCTGTGCAGGTGCAGGATCGGAACGCCTGCAGGGCCATGATCTCTATGTCACGCTGGAGCCCTGCGCCATGTGTGCCGCCGCCCTTGCCGCGGCCCGGATCGCGCGGGTGTATTACGGTGCCTCTGACCCAAAGTCCGGCGGTGTGGCCCATGGTGCCTGTGTGTTCTCACACCCGCAGGCCCATCACGCGCCCGAGGTCTATGAAGGTATCGCCGAAGCGGACTGCGCCCGGGTCCTGCAGGAGTTTTTTGCATCACGCCGGTAGAAAACATACCTGTTCCCAAAGCTTTGAAACGTCGGTTTTCTCTTTCAAGCAGTGTGCTTGTGGCCCAAACACCGGGTGCGCTTGTCTGGCGTGTATCACGTGCAGATGGGCAGCCCGCAGCTTTGAAATATTACCCGCGTGGGGGCATGGGCAATGAGATTGGCGGTATTGCCTACCTCGCAAGGGCAGGAAATTTGGCCGTTCCTATCTTGGACCATAGTGTCGACGCGGTGCTCATGGGCTGGTGTGCGGGGGCGTCTTTGGGGGATCGCGCGCGCAAAGGTGATGCAACAGAGGCAGACCAGGAGCTGGGCCGGATCGCCGGACGGCTCGCCGCGCGCCATATAGCGGTTGAGGGGTTGCAGCCACTTGAGGAATTTTTTTCAGCCCTTTTGCAAGGCAGGTTTATCGATCCCAATCTGCAAGAGGCGCAAGCCTTGGCTTTGCTGCTCTTTGCGCAAAAAGAGCCCGAAGTTGCTCTGCATGGGGATGTACATTTCGACAATGTTTTATTGTCCGGGGAAGGTTGGCAGGTGATTGATGCAAAGGGCCTATATGGACCGGCGGCCTATGAGTTGGCCAATGCCTTTCGTCATCCGCGCGGCTGCCGCGATTATCTACTGAACCCCGGCACCATTGATTGGCGTTTGGAAAACTGGTCAGGGGCATTGGGATGTTCTGCATGGAAGTTGTGTCAGTGGGCCGCTGTCAAAACTGCTCTGTCGTTGATCTGGTCGAACACGGCGCAGGATCGTGAGCTGCTGGCGGTTTTGTTGGACCGATTGAGGACCTGCTTCTGACATGGGAATTGTCATTGCCCCGTGTTGAATGTTCACCTAATGTTCCAAAAGTGGAGCGTTGGGAGAATGGATCATGATTGATGGAAGTTGTTGCTGTGGTGCGGTGCAGTTCAGGTTGTTGGACAGGCCCAGCATGATGGGCACCTGCCATTGTAGCCGTTGTCGAAAACTTGGGGCCAGTACGATCGTGTTTGTCAAAGCCAAGGATTTGGAGTGGATCCAGGGGCGGGAGAATGTAGCGCTTTTTCAACCCACGGCGCCTTACAAATATGGCCGCTGTTTTTGCCAGACTTGCGGCAGTTCCCTGGGAGAGATCCTGTCCACTGAAGAAAGCTTTCCAATTGCAGCCAATGCTTTGGATGGCGACCCTGAAGTGGAGGTTGGGTTTCACGAATTTGTGGCGGAAATACCGAGTTGGTATCGGATTAGCGATGATGCCCCGCAGTCACTGGGGCACCCGCCTGTAGAGGGCGGCTAACAGAAATTGAGGGAGCGGCGAAAATGACCAAATTGATCACCGGTGCAGATGGCAAGCCACGTTGCGCCTGGAGCGCGTCTGCGCCTGAGTTTGACGCCTATCACGACATGGAATGGGGCTATCCCGTGGCAGATGACATCCGATTGTTTGAGAAGATCTGCCTCGAGAGTTTCCAGTCGGGGCTCAGTTGGCGCACCATTCTGGCCAAGCGAGAGAATTTTCGCGCGGCGTTTTGTGGCTTTGATTGGAACCGGGTGGCGGAATTTGGAGAGGCGGATGTCGAGCGCTTGTTGCAGGATGCCGGGATCGTGCGTCATCGCGGCAAGATCGAAGCGGTGATCAACAATGCCGGTCGTGCGCAGGAACTGGTGGAGGAAGCTGGCTCTTTGGCAGCGTTTTTCTGGAGTTTCGAACCAGATAGAGCCTCGCTGCCTGAGCCACAGACACAAAGCACCAGCCCCGAATCCGTTGCACTGTCCAAGGCGTTGAAGAAACGCGGTTGGAAATTTGTCGGCCCCACCACGGTTTTTGCCTTCATGCAGGCCATGGGGCTGATCAATGATCACGCAAAGGGATGCTGTTGTCGCGACAAGGCAGGCCAACTGCGGCAGGCGTTTGAGGTGCCCAGCTGAGCATCCGGGCAGGACAGCGGGAGGAACAGCGGGCGAGACAGGATCTTTGAATCTGCCAGCGCAGAGAGCTGTTTCGCTTCGGGCTTTGCCCGAAGCGACCGGCGCGCATTGTGCCTGTGAGGCACAATGCGCGCCACGCCCAACTGCCGCTGTTGCTTTGTCAAAAGCAGGCGCGGCGGGCGGGAGCAACCCGGTGTTCAGATCTCGATGGCTGTCATGATTTCGGGCTCGATCACCGCGACGCCGGGAAGCCCGGTTTTCAACGCCTCGGCATCCTGTTCCAGAATGGGGAAGCTTTTGTAATGACAGGGAATCACCGTTTTGAAATCGAAATAGCGTTTGGCTGCATAGGCCGCCTGTGCCATATCCATGGTGAAATGACCGCCCGCGCTCAGGATGCCGACATCGGGTCGAAAGTAGTCGCCCATCCAGTCCATGTCGGCCATGATCCCGGTGTCGCCGGACAGGTAGACGGTTTTGCCCTCGCTCATCAGCATGTATCCGACCTCTGAACCACTGGCGCGCAGACCCTCTTCGGTGGTAAAACTGGAGCTGTGCGAGGCAGGCACCATGGATAGTTTTGGTCCCCCCAGATCCACCGTGCCGCCCTTGTTGAACCCCACGGTCTGGATGCCTTCGCTTTCGCCCCAATAGCCCATCAGATCATATTGGCCGACCACGGGAATCTTGAGCGATTTTGCCAGCGGCAACACATCGACCACATGGTCAAAATGGGTATGCGTGAGCAGAATATGTGTTGCGCCTGCGATCGCCGCGTCGTGCTGGTCCTGCGGCAGAACCGGGCTACCGGTAAGCCAGGGGTCGAGCAACAGCACCTTGTTGTCACATTCGATGCGAAAACTGCCATGGCCGAGCCAGATGATCTTCATCCTTATCTCTCCCGATTGTTGAGCTGGTCTGCCTACAGCTTAACCGCGAGCGGGGACAATGCCACCGCTTTGGTGCAAAAAAAGACGGGCCTTGGCTGCGACCTGGTCAAGGCAGGTGGTACAATCGAACGAGAAGGTGAAATAGATAGTGCCTAAGTGCCAAGCCGCAAAAATTGGCGCAATCTTAGAGAAACATGCCTGTGGTGTGGCGCTCAGGCTTGCGGCGCGGGCAAGGCCCCGGTAAATGCCAGTTTGAACACGAGATGAGGGTTTCCATGTCGATTGACCAAAACACAGCCGCGAAAGTGGCCAAACTGGCCCGGATCAAGGTCGAAGAAGAGGCGCTGCCGGAGCTGGCCGCCGAATTCAACACGATCCTGGAGTTCATTGAACAGCTGAACGAAGTGGATGTGGAGGGGGTTGAACCTATGACCTCGGTCACGCCGCAGCGTCTCAAGCGGCGTCAAGATGTGGTCAATGATGGCAATCAGCAGGACAAGGTTCTGGTCAATGCACCAGATTCCCGCGAAGGCTTTTTTGCCGTGCCCAAGGTGGTGGAGTAAGACATGAGCGATCTGAACAAACTGGGCCTTGCTGAGGCCCGCGATGCGCTGCGCAAAGGAGAAACTTCCTCTGTTGAGCTGACCCAGGCCTGCCTTGGCGCCATCGACAAGGCCGATGCGCTGAATGCCTTTGTCCACAAAACCCCCGAGATCGCGCTGGAACGCGCGGCGGCCGCGGATGCGCGCCTGAAACAGGGCGAGGCTCCGGCCATGTGTGGCCTGCCGGTCGGGATCAAGGATCTCTTCTGCACCAAAGGCGTGGCCAGCCAGGCAGCTTCCAAGATTCTCGACGGTTTTGTGCCCGAATATGAAAGCACCGTCTCGCAACAATTGGCCGACAATGGCGCGGTGATGCTGGGCAAGCTGAACATGGATGAATTTGCCATGGGCTCGTCGAACGAGACCTCGACCTATGGTAATGCGGTCAGCCCCTGGCGTCGTGGCAACGACGACACCCCTCTGACCCCTGGTGGTTCCTCCGGTGGCTCAGCCGCTGCCGTGGCTGCAGACCTGTGTCTGGCCGCAACCGGCACCGACACAGGCGGCTCCATTCGTCAGCCCGCGGCCTTTACCGGCACCGTTGGCATCAAACCCACCTATGGGCGCTGCTCGCGCTGGGGCGTGGTGGCCTTTGCCTCCTCTTTGGATCAGGCCGGGCCGATGACCAAATCCGTGCGCGACGCCGCCATCATGCTTGAGGCGATGTCGGGGCATGACCCCAAGGACAGCACCAGCGCAGATCTGGCCGTGCCCAATTTTGAGGCCATGTTGACCGGCGACATCCGCGGCAAGAAGATTGGTATCCCCAAGGAATACCACATGGATGGCATGCCCGCCGAGATTGAAAAGCTGTGGTCCGAAGGCACCGCGATGCTCAAGGCGGCAGGGGCCGAGATCGTTGATATCTCATTGCCTCACACCAAATACGCACTGCCGGCTTATTACGTGATCGCCCCGGCTGAGGCCTCCTCCAACCTGGCCCGCTATGATGGCGTGCGCTACGGCAACCGGGCCTTGCTGGAGGCCGGCGATGGCATTACCGAGATGTATGAAAAGACCCGTGCTGCGGGCTTTGGCGACGAGGTCAAGCGCCGGGTCATGGTCGGCACCTATGTGCTGTCTGCCGGGTTCTATGATGCCTATTACAACCGGGCGCGCCGGGTGCGCAGCCTGATCAAGCAGGATTTTGAAAACGTCTTTGCCGCTGGCATCGATGCGATCCTGACCCCGGCGACACCCTCTGCCGCCTTTGGCCTGGGTGAAATGTCGGATGCGGATCCGGTTGCCATGTATCTGCTGGATGTCTTCACCGTCACGGTCAACTTGGCGGGTCTGCCGGGGATTGCCCTTCCTGCGGGACTGGACAGTCAGGGACTGCCGCTTGGGCTGCAATTGATCGGGCGTCCCTGGGAAGAGGGCGATCTGCTCAATACCGCCTATGCGCTGGAGCAATCCACGGGATTTGTGGCAAAGCCTGGAGAATGGTGGTAAAGATCAGCTCAAAGAAGAGCAGATAAGCAGGTAGACCCCATGCGAGCCATTGTTAAACTTGCTGCCACTGGCAGTTTTCTGGCCCTTGCCGCATGTTCGCCGCGCGTGCCGGACAGTGCGGCAGGTGTTGGCATCGACGGCGATCCATTTGCCCCGCCGCCTGCGGCGGGGACGACGATCAATGGCGAGCCCCTGGTGCCGCCGTCGAGGATTTCAAGCGAGAGCCTGCCGCTGACGGATCAGCCCTTGCAACAGGCACCGCGCAGCCCGGCTACAAGCACAGTGGCCTCAAGCACTGGGGCTTCCAGCAGCGGTAGCACGGCAAGCAGCGCCGACATTGCCGCCGAGACCCAGGCCGCATTGTTGGCTGCGGGTGGCAATTCAGGGCAAGCGCCCATCGAGGCCAGCCCCTCCAATCCGGCCCCGGCGCTGGTTGGCAACCCCAGCATCTCGGATGAAAATAATTTTGATGCGGTGGCCTCGCGTCAGACCATCGCCAGCGATGCAGAACGCCTGGCGCAGCAACGATCACAATATCAACAGGTTGCACCGACAGCGCTGCCATCCCAGAGTGGCAGTCGCGATCCCAATATCGTGCAATATGCCCTGACAACTTCGCATCCGCGCGGCACCAAGCTCTACAGCCGGGCCGGTATCAATCTACGGTCACGTTCCGCGCGCAACTGTGCCGGATTTTTATCGCCAGACCTGGCGCAGATCGCCTTTCTTGAGGCGGGTGGCCCCAAGCGTGATCGTCAGGCGCTGGATCCCGATGGGGATGGCTATGCCTGCAGCTGGGACCCAAGCCCCTATCGTCTGGCGGTGCGTGGCAACTCCTGATGTGTGACCCGGTAGCGCCTGTGCAGGCCAGCTGGTGTGCAAGCCCCAATTTCGGCCCCCGACGCGGTGGATTGCGACCCTCTGTCGTGGTGCTGCACTACACCGCCATGCAGAGTGTTGAGGCGGCGCTAGAGCGGCTGTGCGACCCGGCCGCTGAGGTCTCGGCGCATTACCTGATCGGGCGCGACGGTGGGTTGTGGCAAATGGTGCGCGAAGATCAGCGCGCCTGGCATGCCGGGGTCGGGGAATGGTGCGGATTGGAGGATATCAATTCCCGCTCCATTGGGATTGAGCTGGACAATCGCGGGGATCACCCCTTTTCGGAGCCACAGATGGCACAGCTGGAGCGGCTGTTGGCACAGATCCTGCAGCGCTGGTCGATCGCCCCTGAGGCCGTGATTGGCCATTCTGACATGGCACCGGGACGCAAGATGGACCCAGGCCCGCGCTTTGACTGGCAGCGGCTCTCCCGCCTGGGGCAGGCGCGGGCGACACCACCTGTCTCTGGCAGGTGCCTCTGTGATCCTGACGTGCCTCTGGGGGCTTTGTTGCGCACCTATGCGCGCGATCTTGGCTATACGTCAGATGTGGATGACGAGACATTGCTGACGACGCTGCGTTTGCGCTACCGGCCTTGGGCTAAGGGTCCCTTGGTGGCGGAAGATCTCGCGCCACTGGCACAGGCAGACCTCTGGTTTTGAATCTGTTGCGAGGCGCTGCCTCGCGCTCCGGGAAATTTTTGGCCAAATGAAGTCTGGTCCGCCTTTCATTTGGCTTAAAATATCCCGGGGTGAATTGGCCATGGCCAAGAGGGGCAGAGCCCCTTTTTCGCTTCTGTCTTGACGGGGGGGGATATGAGGAATAGGCGGGCAGGGCGCAGAAGGCTGGACGACCGCGCTGGAGGCTTGCCTTCCGCGAGGAAAGTCCGGACTCCCTAAAGCAACGGTGCCGGGTAACACCCGGGCGGGGCAACCCGACGGATAGCGCCACAGAAAACAGACCGCCAGACCCCCGATGCCGCCAAGGCAAAGGGACAAGGTCTGGTAAGGGTGAAACGGTGGGGTAAGAGCCCACCGCGCCGCTGGCAACAGGGGCGGCACGGCAAGCCCCACCGGGAGCAATGCCAAATAGGGTCCCCGCGCGGGCAGGTCGGCGTCAGTCGAAACCGCCGCTAGGCTTGCTTTAGCCGAGAGGGACCGGGTTGGCAGCTAGAGGTGCATAGAAATATGCATCGCAGAGGAATGGTCGTCTATGGAGCGCAAGCTTCGGGACAAAATCCGGCTTACAGGCCTTCTGCGCATTTTCTTCCTTCTTTGCTGAGAGGGATTGCCTGTAAAATATCCTAAAACGGCGATCTGGGCACAATTCCATGGCAAAGCCACGGGAATCCTATTGACTTGGGGGCTGGGGCGGGTACAAGCCACGCTCGTATAGGAATTTACCGAGAGGCCCCTGCCTTTTCGGACGCAGGAGAAGCACCATGGCGAAGCCTACCACAATCAAGATCCGCCTGAACTCGACCGCGGGCACCGGCCACTTCTACGTGACCAAGAAAAACGCACGCACCATGACCGAGAAAATGGTTGTCCGTAAGTACGACCCCGTAGTGCGCAAGCACGTCGAGTACAAAGAAGGCAAAATCAAATAGGCAGTCCTTGTTTGATTTGCGTCTTAGAGGGTCACGCTTGGCGTGGCCCTTTTTCTTTTTGGGGCTGCGGTTTTGTGGCGCGGGGGGGGGGGGCAAGCATCCGTGCACTGGGCTTCGGATCCTTTGTCTTCTGGCCGCTGCGCGCCGCACCAGAGAGTATAAAACTTAAGGGAAAGGTGAGCAAAACTGGACCTACTATGAGGGCAGCCTGGCACGGTTTTGCCTCATTCCACCCTTATCGCTGAGGGGGTGGAAAATGGTGGAACGGGGTTGGTCTGGTGAAGAGTGCAATGTTTGGTGCTGTGTTTATTTGTGCGGTGGGCCCTGGCCCCATTCCGGTTTCCGCGAATTCCGTCTCCCTGCCTGCCGTCGTGGTCTCGACCGAGCTCGACGGCGCCGCGGGCGCTGTCACGCGCCCCTGGGAGCGGGGAGTGAATCCCGAGGCGCTGCAGGAGGCGGGTGTTGTCGCGCCCGGCAGCCAGTCGCGCATCGTACGGGTTCTGGGGCGCCCCTTGTCTTTGTCGCTAATGCGGGCGGACCGCACCGGGCTTGCGGTGCTGAGTGTGCCAAAGCGCAGCGTGATTTCCAGCCTGCCGGAAGTGGCCCCTGACGCCTTTCGCAGTCTGGTAGAGCGGGAGTCGGGCTGCCGCTCTGTCGGGCGGGTGCAGGTGGTTGGCAGTCGACGCGGCACAGTGGCGCTGGCGTCGGGCCTGGCCTGCGACTAGGCGAATAGGACGCAACGGCTAGGTGTCCGTGAGCTGATGGCTCAGAGGTCCAAAATTTCGTCCAGTTTTTTCAGCCAGATAGCCCCATACAATTCATTTGCATGCGATGCGTCTTCTTTTAAGAGTTCAAGCTTTGTCTTGGTCATGCCTTGCAGAGTGGTTTCTTTTGGGATCGTTACATAGGTGATCCCATCATCGACCCAGCTGTTCAGCCATTGGACATGGGCCTCGTGTGTTGCATAGCTTTCGAGCTTTGCCCGCGCGCCCCCGCGGAAAGGACGCGGCAGGATGATACATTTTTTGCCCGTTATGCGGATGAGTTCCCTAGACAGTCTAAGGCTCTCAATCGTTGTGTAGGTGTCTTCTTTCCACCTGCAAAGCAATGCGGAGGAATACTCCCTCTGTGGTTGAGGAGGTAGTCCATTTCCGATGAAAACAAAGGCAGAATAGGTCGAAAGATCCTCCGTGCACCAAGGCGTGAATGTGTGCGGCTCTTCGTGAAATGGTTTGCCGTCTACGAAAGTAACGCCTTGCAGACCTTTCCGCCCTTGGCCGCGCGCAATGAAATCGTATTGGGTGTTGCCCTGATAACTGTCGCTATAGGCCTGTTTCAGGCAAACTGAATGGCTGTTCCCAAATGCCAAAATCTTCATTTGCCAAACGCCCCTAGCAATTCTTCTTCGCAGATTTCATTGGCGGCTCTCAACGCCGATGACTGGGGAGAGTCGTCCTCCTCGAAGTAATTTCCGTATTTTTCGATCAGGCAGTTGAAGAAAGTGTTCATTACAAACTCAACCCCGTGCGGATTGACGTTGCGCTGATTGGGTTCAAAAAAGGAGCCACGAAAAACAGGGCTGTTGATGATTTCATAGGAAGGGAAGTAGTCGACGTAGCTTCGGTTTTTTTCCAATTGGCTGGTCACAGCTCTCAAAATGGATTTAGAGGCCATGGTTGCGACCAGGACGTGCTGGTCAGAGTTTGTTGCCGTAAGGGGTACCGGCGACACAGTCAGGATGAATTTCAGTTTTGGATTTATGGATCTCATCTGCTCCATCGATTGCGACAATGTCTTAAGAATTTCTTTGAATTCCAGATTGACGAACCGGTGAGAGTTGCTGTCGAAGGTCCCCGCAACAGTCCCTGGACACATTGGATACTCATATCCGAATTCGGAATTCACCCAGCTCTCTGTCAGTCCCAGAGTGAAGACAAAGTAGCTCGCTGTTTCAATAGCCTCTCTAAAGCAGGCTACGGTTTCGTGCAGCGATTGGGTGACCTCTTGCGGGCTGGCAAAACCGTTTGGCTCGACGACCGGTCTGAACGGGTCGTAAAAACGGCCGTCCTTTTCCCAGATTTCTTTGGGAATGTCTTTTGCGCCCAAGGCCCAGTCGGTCCACTGTTTCAGCAAAGTTGTAGTATATATATTGCCGGTTCTGGCCGAAAATATGTTGTAATTGAAGTCGCTTGCGGTGGAGTCGGTCAGGCCAAAAGGTGGTTTTTCGGTGCTCAGCCAGTTGAACCCTCTGTGTTTTAGGGCATTGCCGATGTGCTGCGCGAAACAGGAGCCAAAGGTGACAACTTTCTGTTGTTTTCTGATCTTGAATTTCGGATCCCAAAGTCCAGAGATGTCGAACATGCTTTTGCTGCCAACCGCCGGTTTCCAAAAGGACTTTTCGCCCAGGCTCTCATAGGGGTTTTTCATATGGATCGTTTTCATGTTGTATCGGCTTTTGCCTGAGGGTTTGGCTTCGGCGGGATTGAGACGGGTACAAGGTTACGTAATCTTGAATAGCTTGAACCGCATATTGTCGCGCTTCTCCGCCTTGTACAAGTCAATCACGCTGGGGTTTGTGAAACCGGAAATACGAGACCGTCCGCCGACCAGGAGGCTTCAGATGCGTCTTTCGGCAAAGACGTTGATAGGTTCTAGGCCAATGCTGGCAAACAGCGCCTGTGACGCGGTGTTGAACGGGGCATAGCTGGTGGCGATGCTGGTGACCTTTAGGGCCTTGGCGCGCAGTTGGACCTCCGCCAGGAGGGCGGCACCTACGCCAATGCGGCGAAACGGGGCGGCAACCGCGATGTGATGGACCATCAGGCTTCGCGCGCCAAACCGGACCGGCAGGGCGGGGCGATCCTCAAGGCCAAAAACCACATAGCCCATGAGCGCCCCTTGGGGGCTCTGTGCGGTAAGCGCGGTGATGCTGTCCTCTTGCAACCAGTCCTGCAGCCAGTCTGTCAGGGTTTCGTCCCTAGGCTCAGCCTGCTAGCGGTCGGGGTGATGGGCAACATGCAGGCTGTGCAAGTCTTGCAGCAAGGGCACCAGTCGGGCCGCCTCGTTCGGCGGTAGCTGTTGAATTTTCATCCGTTTGTCCAATTCATATGTGCTGTCGTAAAAGGGGCTGGGAAAAAGGCTTGGGTAAAAAACCACAGGAAAAGGTCTTGGCAAAAAGAAGAGGGGCGGATCGCTGTGATCCGCCCCTCGCTTAAATCTTGGTTTTGTCTGTGTCGCTTATTCGCGATTGCCGAGCAGCTGGAGCAGCATCATGAAGAGGTTGATGAAGTCCAGGTAGAGGCTGAGGGCGCCCATGATTGCCGCTTTGCCCAGCCATTCCTGATCGCCGGAATGGGCCATCTCAAGGTAGGTGGTCTTGATCTTTTGGGTGTCATAGGCGGTGAGGCCGGCAAAGATCAGCACACCGATGACGGAAATCGCAAAGGCCATGGCACCAGACTGCATGAACATATTGACGATCGAGGCCACGATCAGGCCAATCAGACCCATGATCAGGAAGGCCCCCATGGCTGACAGATCCTTCTTGGTGGTGTAACCCACCAGCGACAGACCCGCAAAAGCGATGGCGGTGATCAGGAAGACCTGAATGATCGACTGACCGGTGAAGACCAGAAAGATCGAGCTGAGCGACAGGCCCATGACGGCGGCAAAGGCGTAAAACAGCGTTTGCACCCCGGCAGCGGACATACGGTTCGCTGCTGCTCCAAAGCCAAAGATGAATGCCAGCGGGGCCAGCATGATCACCCATTTCAGTGGCGACATGTAAATTGCCGAGCCAAGGCTGGTCAGATATTTGCCTTCGCCGATCATCGCGGTCGCACCGGATGGATCTGCGGTCACGGCCAGGCCGGAAATGGCCCAGGCGGCCAGGAAGGTGATGAACAGACCTGCGGACATGGTGCCGTAGACTTTGTTCATATGGGCGCGAAGCCCGGCGTCGATCTCGGCGCTGCGCGCACCTGCAGCAGATCTGATAGTGTCAAACTGTGCCATGTATCATGGTCTCCGTCTAAAATCTCCCTCGCCAAGCCCGGCAAACCCTTGGGGCATATCGGATGGCGTTCCTGCTAAATATCGGTTTTCTTGGCCAAGCGTTCAAGCCTCTATGCTCAGAATCCGATTAAAAACGTAAAAAGACCTGCCGCAATTGGGGCAGGTCTCTTTCAGCGATGGCTTTGTCAGCCAATCTTGGGGATGTTTGCCGGTTTGGAGCGCGTCTTGGGAAGGGTAGGATCAGCACTTCCAGCTGTCAGGGGCATCCCAGATCGAGCGATTGCTTTCTTCCTGCGCTGCGTCGCGGCTGATGCCAATGTCTTCCAGGGCGCGGGCATCCAGCGTTTTCAGAGCGCGACGCTGACGCAGCAGAGCAGTGCGCTCGCGTACAAAGGACAGCAAGCTAAAGCGGGCAGGGGTGGGACGGCAGGCCTGGGCACCGGAGTTTGCAATATAGGTCATCTCTTTTGTCCTTTCGTTAGGATTTGATGTTTCGCTGAGTGTTGATCATTTCTGTTGATGTATATGCACGCTTATGTTCTATTTTCAAAACGAATGTTTTTGATCTGATACATCAGGAGTCGTGATGGCACGGAATTTGGATATCACCACGCTGCGGTCTTTTGTTGCGGTGGCGGACTATGGGGGCGTGACCCGGGCGGCCGGGTTTCTGCACCTGACACAATCGGCGGTCTCGATGCAGCTCAAGCGGCTGGAAGAGCTGTTGGGCCTGGCCTTGCTGGATCGCTCTGGGCGCACCATCGCGCTGACTCCCTCCGGAGAGCAACTCTTGGGCTATGCGCGCCGGATGGTGGCCTTGAACGATGAGGTGATCGGGCGGTTGACCGATCAGGCCTTTGAAGGCGAAGTGGTGCTGGGGGTGCCGCATGACGTGGTTTATCCGGTCATTCCGCAGGTGCTAAAGCGCTTCAACACATTGTTTCCCCGCGTGAACGTCAATCTGGTCACCTCGAACACGCGCGATCTGAAGGCGGGATTTGCCAAGGGAACCTATGATCTCATCCTGACCACCGAAACAGGCGCCGGGGCCGGAGGGGAGACCATCCACGAGATGCCGCTGCGTTGGGTCGGCGCGCCCAATGGGTCGGCCTGGCGTCAGCGGCCCTTGCGGCTCGGATTCTGCCGGGCCTGCATTTTCAGGGCGGTTTCGACTGCGGCGCTGGATGAAAATGGCCTTGAGTGGGATATGGCGGTGGACAGTGAATCGGATCGCACGGTCGAGGCCACGATCAGCGCCGATCTGGCGGTTGGGGTGCTTTTGGAAGGCACCATACCCGAACATCAGGAAGCTGTGGATCACGGTGGGGCGCTGCCAGAGCTGCCGATCCAGCATATCAACCTCTATGGCGCTGACGCGATACGGGCAGCCTATGTCGAGGATCTGGCCCGGATTATCCGCCAGGGCTTTGGTGCCTTGCGCCCGACACAACTGCGTGCTGCTGGGTGACAAGCTGGTAGCCCGGTGTGGCGCAATGGGCGTCACTTGGCAGATTGTTTTGGGGGAGCGCCGCATGGCGCTCTCCATGTTTGTTGAATGCAGAGCCTGCAGGGGGAGGCTGGATCAAGGGGTGATAACCACCTTGCCGGTCGAGGTCCGGCTGCGTAGCAGCTCCAGGCCCTCGGCCACCCGATCCAGCGGTAGCACATGGCTGATGTGGGGGTGAATGCGGCCTTCACTGTGCCACTCCATCAATGTGGCGATCGAGCTGCGCATGACCTCTGGGTGGGATTTCATGTAGCCGCCGATGTAAAAGCCAATCACGGTGAGGTTCTTGACCAACAGATGGTTGGCTGGGATCTGGGGCACCTCGCCGCTGGCAAAACCGATTGGCAGCAGGCGGCCGCCGGGGTTGGTGGCGCGAAAGGCGGCCTTCCAGACGTCACCGCCGACGGCGTCATAAACCACATCGGCCCCGCCCAATTCCTTGACGGCCAGGCGCAGGTCCTGCGCGTCCTCGATCAGGTGGTCCGCGCCAGCGGCCCGGGCAACCTCCAGTTTTCCCGCTCCGCGTGCATGGGCGATGACCCGGGCCCCCATCAGCTTGCCGATCTCCACGGCCGTCAGGCCCACCCCTCCGGCGGCACCGGTGACCAGGAGCGTCTCTCCTGGTTGCAGGCCTGCGCAATGGTCCAGGGCCACGTGGCTGGTGCCATAGGCGACCTGTAAAGCGGCGGCATCCTCAAAACTCATACTGTCAGGAATTCGCACGGCGCGGTTGGCGTCGAACACCCCTTCCTGGGCCAATCCGCCCTGGCCGCAGAACACCGCAATGCGGTCGCCTTGGGTCAGGTTGCGAACCTTTGTGCCGCATGTGATCACCTCGCCTGCGACCTCCAAACCCGGGGTGAAGGGCAGAGGGGGAGTGTCTTGGTATGTGCCTTTCTGCAAAAGCAAATCCGCAAAGTTGAGACCACAGGCACGGATCCTGATCTTGATCTGATCAGGGCCCGGCTCGGGGCAGTCGAGGGTCTCCAGAGACGGGGGAGCATCAAATTCGTTAATGCGATACGCCAGCATGTTTCAGTCCGTTTTGGGTCAGGGGGAGGGTGATTCGCAGGGAGAGCCTGCGACCGAAATCGTCAATTTTGCACCTCGCTATTTATGGGGAGGCGGAATAGGCTAGTCAAAAGTTTATATTCGGCTATCAAAATGATGCTTAAAATCATACATTTGCCTCATTGATCATAGAACTGGCGAGGTGGCAGACTTGAATTCAACCGCCAAGTTCGTACAGTTGGAGCAGAGGTTGAGCTCTGATCGTGATAGTTGAGTATCCGTATGGCACGGCGGTATTGGCGAAATACCCTTTGGCACTGATGCAACGCGGCAATCCGGGCAGGGAATTTTAGACAAACTAGGAGATAGCGAATGGCTCATCCTGTAGACGTACATGTTGGTAAACGCATCCGTCACCGTCGGTGGCTGATTGGCAAGACCCAGCAACAATTGGCCGAGCAGGTCGGCATCAAATTCCAGCAGATCCAGAAGTATGAGACCGGTGCAAACCGGGTCAGCGCTTCGCGGCTCTGGGATATTTCGGACGCTCTGGACGTTCAGGTCAGTTTCTTCTTTGAAGGACTGGAAGAAGAGGGCAAAGCCAGCGGCAAATCCGCGGTGCCAGATGATCTGATGGGCGACAAAGAGGCCCTGGATCTGGTGCGCTCTTATTATGCGATCCCGGAAAACCAGCGTCGTCGTCTGTTCGAGCTGGCCCGTGTCCTGAGCGACGCGGCCTGATCCAAACGGCCTGAGTGATCAGGCCAACTGTCCTTTTCCCGCCGGGGCCCTTGTGGAAGCTTCGGCTGGAACCCGATTTTGCTTGAACCGGAGCCGCGAGAGTGGCACCGGTTTTTGTATGGGAGCTTCAAACCCGGACTCTCATCCGGACAGGCTGGGTTGACGTGCAGCCAATCCCAGCGTGCCCAACTCAGACAGATGGCCAAGTTCAGGTAGGAATTCATGACACAGACAGATTTGAGCGACATGCAAGTTGCACATCAGATGGCAGATGCGGCTCGCGCGGTGATCCTGCCCTATTTTCGTAGCCGGGACCTAGGGGCAGAAAACAAACTGTCACAGGGATTTGATCCGGTGACCGTCGCTGATCGAGCCGCCGAAGAGGCCATGCGAGCGGTTCTGGCTGAGCTGCGGCCTGAAGATGGCATTCTGGGCGAGGAATTCCCGCCAGTGGTCTCGCGCTCGGGGCGAACCTGGGTGCTGGACCCGATTGACGGCACCCGCGGGTTCATCAGTGGCACGCCAACCTGGGGGGTGTTGATTGCCCTGTCAGAGGGGGCAGGCCCAATCCTGGGGGTGATTGATCAGCCCTATATCGGCGAGCGGTTTTCCGGCAGTCGGAACATGGCCGAAATGAGTGGCCCCCAGGGCAGCCACCCGTTGCGCCGCCGCAGCACCACCTCGCTGGCTGAGGCGGTTCTGTTCACCACATTTCCCGAGGTCGGCAGCCCGCAGGAGGGCGCGGCGTTCCGCCGGGTAGCGGAGCAGGTCAAGCTCACCCGATATGGCATGGATTGCTATGCCTATGCGCTGTTGGCTGCCGGACAGATCGACCTGGTGATCGAGGCCGGGCTCAACCCCTATGACATTCAGGCCCCCATCGCAGTGATCGAGGCTGCGGGAGGCATCGTCACCAATTGGCAGGGCGGCCCCGCCCATGAGGGGGGGCGGGCCTTGGCCGCCGCCACGCAAGAACTGCATGCGGCGGCGCTGGAGCTGCTGAACTGGCGCGACTAAGGTGTGGGAATTCGGGGGCTCTGCCCCCGCGCCCTGCGGGGCGCTCCCCCGGGATACTTCTGGCCAAATGAAAAGGCAGGGCCTTGCGGTCCGAAATCAGACTTGAGTGGCGCAGACCTGTGGGCTAGTTTTGCGTAGGTCGAGTCCTTTTGCCCGTTCTCTGTCGACCTCATTCCACCTCCATGAACCGAGTCGGGCCTAAATGGAGTGTGCGATCATGGGTGAAATTCTCATACGAAATGCCGATACCATCCTGACCATGGATGATGACCGTCGGGTCCTGAAACAGAGCGATGTGCTGATCCGCGATGGGGCTATTGTTGCCTTGGGGCAGGGGCTGGAGAGCGACGGCGAGGTCATCAACGGCCAGGGTTGTGTGATCACGCCGGGCCTGGTGAATACCCATCACCATCTTTATCAGAACCTCACCCGCGCGGTGCCGGGGGCGCAGGATGCGCTGCTTTTTGGCTGGCTGCAGCGGCTCTATCCGATCTGGAGCCGTTTTGGCCCGGAAGAGATGTTTGTCTCGGCTCAGCTGGGGTTGGTGGAATTGGCGCTGTCGGGTTGTACGCTCAGCGCCGATCACCTGTATCTTTATCCCAATGGTTCGCGGCTGGAAGATACCATCGAGGCCGCCGCTCAGGTCGGGCTGCGGTTCCAGCCCACCCGGGGTGCGATGAGCATTGGCGAGAGCCAGGGCGGGTTGCCACCGGATCATCTGGTGGAACAGGAAAAGGCCATTCTCGAGGACATGATCCGGGTGGTGGATGGCTTTCATGACGCCTCCGAGGCCTCCATGTGTCGCGTAGGACTAGCCCCCTGTTCGCCTTTCTCGGTGAGCCGTGATCTGATGCGGGAGGCGGCCCTGCTGGCGCGGGACAAAGGCGTGATGCTGCACACCCATCTGGCCGAAAATGATGAGGATATTGCCTATAGTGAGGCGCAGTTTGGCTGTCGCCCCGGTCAATATGCCGAGGATCTGGGCTGGACCGGGCCGGATGTCTGGCACGCCCATTGCGTCAAGCTGAACCCGGTTGAAATCGATCTCTTTGCCCGCAGCCGAACCGGGGTGGCGCATTGCCCCTGTTCCAACTGTCGTCTTGGGTCGGGCATCGCACCGGTGCGGCAAATGCGCGATGCCGGGGTGCCGGTGGGGCTGGGCGTGGATGGATCGGCCAGCAACGATATGGCCAATCTGGTTGGAGAGGCACGCCAGGCCATGTTGCTGCAGCGGGTCGCGCAGGGAGCAGATGCCATGAGCGCCTATGAGGCGCTGGAAATTGCCACGCGCGGCGGTGCCGATGTGCTGGGGCGGCCTGAATGCGGACGTCTCAGCCCCGGAAAACGTGCCGATGTGGCAATCTGGGATGTCTCCGGTGTGGCCTCCAGCGGCAGCTGGGATCCGGCGGCCATGTTGCTGGCAGGCCCGACGCAGGTTCGCGACCTGCTGGTCGAAGGGCGCCAGGTGGTACGCGACGGCCAGGTTGTCACCCTTGATTTACCGCGCCTGCTGGAGCAGCATCACCGTCTGGCACAGGCTTTGGTCGCGGGAGACTAAAATGAAACTGGCATTGATGGCTGCTATCTGCTTGCTGCTCGGGACCGGAGTCGCACATGCTGCGGACCCAAACCGGGAAGAGGCGGCAGCGGGTCTCAATGCGCTGCGGGCCCAGCAGGGGCTGGCCCCGCTCAGCTATTCGCGCAAGTTGGAGCGGGCGGCGCGTGGCCATGCCAAAGATATGGTGCGCAATGGCTTCTTTTCGCATCAGGGCAGTGATGGCAGCGGTGTCGGAGAGAGGCTGCATGCCATTGGTTATGGGTGGTGCAGGGCGGCGGAAAACATTGCCAAGGGCCAACCAAGCCTGCCTTTGGTCATGGGCACTTGGCGGCAGTCTGCAGGGCACCGCAGAAACATGCTGCACCGCGATGTCAGCGAGTTCGCTTTGGTCCGCGAAGAGGGCAATATCTGGGTCATGGTGCTGGCCCGCCCAGGCTGCTGAGCCTCTTGCTGTCAGGGCGGCCCCTGTTCAAAAGAGTGCCCTTTGCCAGGGCGGTTTCAGACGCGCTGACCGTTGATCCAAACCTCGCAAATGGCGCGGTCATCCCCCATCATTACGGTGGCAAAGACGGCCTCCCATAGATCTGCGGCGCGGTTGGTGCGTTGGGCAATGGCCGGTGTCGAGGCGAGATCCAGCACCACCAGATCGGCCTCCATGCCGGGGGCGATATTGCCGATCTTACCATCCAGGCGCAGGGCCATGGCAGAGCCCTGCGTGGCCAGCCAGATCAGCTCTGCCGCGTGCAGGGGTCGCCCGCGTAACTGACCGATCTCATAGGCCGCTGCCATGGTACGCAGCATCGAAAAGCTGGAGCCGCCGCCGGTATCCGTGGCCAGACCAATGCGCTGCCCCTCTGCCATCAGCCCCTCCATGTCGAACAGTCCTGAGCCGATGAAGGTATTGGAGGTTGGGCAGTGCACCAGGGCTGCACCGTATTCGCGCAGCCGATGGCGTTCGCGCTCTTCCAGGTGAATGGCATGGCCATACAGACCCCGGGCCCCCAACAGGCCAAATTCCTCGTAGGTATCGAGATAGTCACGTGCCTGCGGGAACAAGGATTTCACCCATTCGATCTCATCCACCTGTTCGCTCAGATGGGTTTGCATCAGACATTCGGGATGTTCGGCCCAAAGACTGCCCAGGGCTTCGAGCTGCTCTGGCGTCGAGGTTGGCGAAAACCGGGGGGTGATGGCATATTCGAGCCGGTCCACACCATGCCAGCGTTCAATCAAGGCCTTGCTGTCATCATAGGCTGATTGCGCCGTGTCGCGCAGGCCTGAGGGGGCATTGCGATCCATGCAGGTCTTGCCGGTGATGACCCGTTGGCCCCGGGCCTGGGCGGCGGTGAAAAAGGCATCCACGCTTTCGGGGTGGATGGTGGCAAAACTGCAGACCGTGGTGGTGCCATTGGCCGCAGTCAGATCGAGATAGCGTTCAGAAATCTCGTGGGCATAGGCGGCATCGCCAAACCGCATTTCCTCCGGGAAGGTATAGGTGTTGAGCCAATCGATCAGCCGTTTGCCCCAGCTGGCGATGATGGCGGTTTGCGGGTAATGAACATGGGCATCGACAAAGCCGGCCAGGATCAGTTTGTCACCATGATCGATCACCGGGGCCTGGGGCAGCAGGGCCTGCATTTCTGCTAAAGATCCGACCTCTTTGATCCGGCCCGCGCTGAGGGCAACGGCCTCTGAGATCCGGGTGGCATCCTCGGCGGTTGGGGTGGCAAAAGGGGAGGTGAGAAAGGACAGAACATGCCCGCGCAGGATGACATCGTTTTGCATTTTTGGGCCCACCTTTTCTTGCCAAATCGCGGTTCTCAAGATAGGCGCGGGAAGAACTGCGGTAAACAAAATGATTGCCATTGTTTTTCGGTAACTGCTTCTTCTATTTTGCAACCAAACCTACCAGAGGGCAGCACATGACGACAGGTGACGATCCAGACCGGGGCGATCCGCAGGTGGACGATGGCTATGATCTGGATCGCAAGCTGGTTGCCCAGGTGCTTGATGCGGTAGATCGCGATGACAAGCAGGCGCTGACCGATCTGCTGGAAGATCTGCACGCGGCGGACATCGCCGACCTTCTGGAGCAGGTCAACAGCTATGACCGTGCCCGGCTGATCCGGCTTTATGACCGCGAATTCGACGGTGAGATCCTGTCGGAACTGGATGAAAGCATCCGCGAAGAGGTGATTGCCACCCTCAACCCCTCGGTTCTGGCGGAGGCTGTGCGCGAGCTGGAAACCGATGATGTGGTTGATCTGGTCGAGGATCTGGAGGAGCCGCAGCAGGAAGCCATTCTGGATGTGCTGGAAGATTCCGACCGGGTCGCGGTTGAACAATCGCTGAGTTATCCGGAGAATTCGGCTGGGCGTTTGATGCAGCGCGAAGTGGTGATGGCGCCAGAACATTGGAACGTGGGCCAGGCCATTGACTACATGCGCGAGTCCGAGGACCTGCCGGAGCAATTTTACCACGTGGTGCTGGTGGACCCGCGCCTGCACCCCATCGGCAACGTCACCCTTGGCCGGATCATGGGCACCAAACGCGAGGTGCCGCTGACGGATCTGTTGGAAGAGAGTTTTCAAGTCATCCCTGCCGATCAGGACGAGGAAGACGTGGCCTATGCCTTTAATCAGTATCACCTGATCTCTGCGCCGGTGGTGGATGTCGAAGGACGTCTGGCCGGGGTGATCACCATCGATGACGCCATGGTGGTGTTGGACGAAGAACACGAAGAAGACATCCTGCGACTGGCCGGGGTCGGCGAGGAGAGCTCCTTGGCGGATAAGGTGATCGAGACCACCAAGCGGCGTTTCCCCTGGCTGGCGGTGAACCTGGCAACGGCGGTGCTGGCCTCGCTGGTGATCGCCCAGTTCGAGGCGACGATTACGCAATTTGTGGCCCTGGCAGTGTTGATGCCAATCGTGGCCTCCATGGGGGGCAATGCGGGCACTCAATCGCTGACTGTGGCGGTGCGCGCCATGGCAACCCGGGATCTGACTGGCTCCAATGTTTGGCGGGTGATCCGGCGAGAGGTGCTGGTAGGGTTGGTCAACGGGGTGATCTTTGCCGTTGTCATGGGCATCGTCGGGGTGATCTGGTTCGGCTCTCCAATGCTGGGCGGTGTGATCGCTGCCGCAATGGTGATCAATCTTGTCGTCGCCGGGCTGGCAGGGACGGTGATCCCTGTTCTACTGGAAAAGATGAATATCGACCCGGCGCTGGCTTCGGGGGCATTTGTGACCACGGTGACGGATGTGGTTGGGTTTTTTGCCTTTTTGGGGCTGGCAGCTGCGGTTCTACTATAGGAGCAAGACATGGCGGATCTGGTGGCAATCAAGGCGGCGGCCCGCAAGGCGGCTTTTGCGCGGCGCAAGTCGGCATTTGATCGCAAGTTTCCCGGCGCGGCCGGACATCTGTCAGAGGTGCTGGCGGGGTATCGTGGCGTGCCGCTGTCCGGTTTTGTGCCGATCCGAACCGAGATCGACCCCTTGCCCGCCATGGCCGAGGCTGCGGCACATGGACCCGTGGGGGTGCCGGTGATCCAGGGTCAGGCGCAGCCGCTCAAGTTCAGTCGCTGGCAGCCCGAAGGCCCGATGCGCGAAGGCCCCTTTGGGGCCTATGTACCAGAAGTGGACGACTATTTTGAGCCCGAAATCCTGATCGTGCCGCTGGTGGCCTTTGACACCAAGGGCGGGCGTCTGGGCTATGGCGGCGGCTTTTATGATCGCACGCTCGAGCTGTTGCGGGCCAAACGTCCGACATTGGCCATCGGCTTTGCCTTTGACGCGCAAGAGGCCGAAGACCTGCCGCTGGAGACGACGGACCAGCCCCTGGACATGATGGTCACCGAAAGCCGGATCCTGCAATTTCAGCGCTAGGGTAGGGCGCAGGTTGTTCTGACAGGCACAATCTGGCGAAAAACCACATTTTGCGCAGCGCAAGTGCTTTGAGGGTCTTGTTCCGGGCGGTTCTGCGGCCTAGGAAAACCGGATGCGAATTTTGTTTCTAGGCGATGTGATGGGCCGCGCCGGGCGTCGTGCCATCACCGAGAACCTGCCGCGGCTGCGGCAGGAATGGCGGCTCGACTTTGTTGTGGTCAATGGCGAAAACGCCTCCAATGGTATGGGGCTGAAAGGCGATCACGCCAAGCTGCTGCTGGATGCCGGGGCGGATTGCCTGACCCTGGGCGATCATGCCTTTGATCAAAAGGACATGCTGCAATACATCGAGAAAGAGCCGCGTATCATCCGCCCTTTGAACTTTGCCAAGGGCGCTCCGGGCAAGGGTTACCGCCTGTTTGATGCCACTGGCGGGCGCAAGGTGTTGGTGACCCAGGCGCTGGGCCAGGTGTTCATGAAGCGCGCCTTTGATGATCCCTTTGGTGCGGTCGAGGCGGTGCTCAAGTCGCATCCGCGCGGCGGTCTGGCGCAGGCGATCATTGTTGACATGCATTGCGAAGCCACATCAGAGAAAATGGCCATGGGGCATTTCTGCAATGGCCGGGCTTCGCTGGTTGTGGGCACTCATACCCATGTCCCAACCGGGGACGCGCAGATCCTGTCGAATGGGACCGGCTATCTGACCGATGCGGGCATGTGCGGCGATTACAACTCGGTGATTGGCATGGAAAAATCCGAACCAATGCGCCGGTTCCTGACCGGTATGCCCAAGAGCCGTTTTACCCCGGCCGAGGGCGAAGCCACCCTTTCGGGGGCGCTGGTGGTGACCGATGACCGCACCGGTGCTGCCAAAGAGATCCACATGGTGCGCGAGGGCGGGTTGCTGCAGCCTTCGGGGCCGCAAAGCTGATCTTTTTGCCCCTCTTTTTGAGGAACGACATTCCCCGAAGTCTTGGACTTGACTGCAAAATTCCCTCATGTCGAGGCTGCGGATCTGTCGCGGCATGAAGTCCTTGCCCCAGCTTTGGCGATGAGAGACACTTGCCTCTGGGTGATCCCGGCGCGACGGCCGGATCGTCAAACCAATTGAGGACCATAGACGAGCATGGATCTGATCGATTTTTCCCAAAATGGCAGCGCGATCCTGACATTGGCCATCGTGGGGCTGATGTTTGCGGCTTTCCTGCGCGAGATCTACCCCACCGAGGTCGTGGCCATGACCGGGGTTTCCTTGATGCTGATCACCGGGGTTTTGCCCTATGAAAATGCCGTTGCGGTGCTGTCAAACCCGGCGCCCTGGACAATTGCGGCCATGTTCATCATCATGGGGGCCCTTGTGCGCACCGGTGCGCTGGACGCCTTTACCTCCACGGCGCGCAAGCAGGCAGAGATCAGCCCAAAGCGGGCGATTGCCCTGTTGATGATCTTTGTGGTGACAGCCTCTGCGGTGGTGTCGAACACGCCGGTGGTGGTGGTGATGATCCCGGTCTTTGTGCAGATCGCCCGCACATTGGGCGTTTCGGCCTCCAAGATGTTGATCCCGCTCAGCTACGCGGCGATCCTAGGGGGCACGCTGACCTTGATCGGTACCTCGACCAATCTGCTGGTGGACGGCGTCGCACGGGCCCAGGGGCTGGAACCCTTTTCCATCTTCGAGGTCACGCCGCTGGGGGTGGTGCTGGTGATCTGGGGTATGATCTACCTGCGCTATATCTCGCCACGTCTGTTGCCTGACCGTGACAGCATGGCGATGTTGCTCAGCGATCGCTCCAAGATGAAGTTCTTTACCGAAGCGGTGATCCCGCCCGAGAGCAACCTGATTGGCCGCGAAGTGACCGGCGTGCAGCTGTTCAAACGTCCGGGCGTGCGGCTTATTGACCTTGTGCGCGGCGACATCTCGCTGCGACGCAACCTCAAAGGGGTGGAGCTGCAGGTGGGCGACCGGGTGGTTCTGCGCACCGAGATGACAGAGCTGCTGAGCCTGCAGGCCAACAAGGAGTTGAAGCGCGTCGATCAGGTGTCCGCCGTTGAGACCAAGACCGTCGAGGTGCTGGTGACGCCCGGCTGTCGTCTGGTGGGGCGCTCTTTGGGCGCGATGCGGCTGCGGCGGCGCTATGGTGTCTATGTGCTGGCGGTGCATCGCCGCAACCAGAACATCGGGGTGCAGCTGGATGATCTGGTGGTGCGGGTCGGCGACACGCTGCTGCTGGAAGGCGCACCGGGTGATATCCAGCGGCTGGCAGCCGATACCGATATGGCCGATGTCTCGCAGCCGACCCAACGGGCCTATCGCCGCAGCCATGCGCCTTTGGCCATTGCCGCTCTGCTGTCCATCGTGGCGCTTGCGGCGCTGGGCGTGGCCCCGATCCTGATGCTCTCGGTCATTGTGGTGGCCCTGGTGCTGATCACCCGTTGTATCGATGCGGATGAGGCTTTTTCTTTTGTTGATGGGCGGCTCTTGGCGCTGATTTTTTCGATGCTGGCCATCGGTGCGGCGCTCGAAAGCTCTGGTGCGGTCAGTCTCATTGCCAATGCTATTGCACCGGCGCTGAGTGGTCTGCCGCCCTTTTTGCTTGTCTGGGCGATCTATCTTTTGACCTCGGTGCTGACAGAGTTAGTGTCCAATAATGCAGTGGCGGTGGTGGTGACGCCGATCGCCGTGGGCTTGGCCCAGGCTATTGGTGTTGATCCGCGCCCGCTGGTGGTGGCAGTGATGGTGGCGGCCTCGGCCTCCTTTGCCACGCCGATTGGCTATCAGACCAATATGCTGGTCTATGGGCCTGGCGGCTACAAGTTCACCGATTTCCTGCGGGTCGGCATTCCGTTGAACCTGAGTATCGGGCTCTTGGCTTCGGCACTCATTCCATTTCTCTGGCCGCTCTGACAGCAGGGATATGACTGGGCTGCTTTGCCAGGCCCGCTTTGACAGGCCCTCACTACCAAGGGCGTATTGACGGGCGCGCGCTGGCTAGCGTGAGGCCTGTCCCAAATGCGCACGCGCAAAAACTTGCCTATGATCCGCAGCTTTAGATGAATGTTGAGAAAGGCACCCTATATCAGAGGAGTAGACATTTTGAGCGAGGGTTTATTCATGAGTTTCAGACGCGGATTTCTGGTCTTCCTCTTTGCGGCCGCTTCGGGCATAGCGCTGTTGTCCCAGGCCTTGACCTAGCGCGCTGCCCCAAGCGCTGTTGGCGCGCACTCCCGAAGTATGTTGGGAAAAATGAAAGACCCTTCAAGGGCGGTGCCTCAGGCGATCAATTTGGATCGCCCGGCTTGACGCCCTGAGAAGATGCAGCCGCCAAGGAAGCTGCCCTCCAGCGCATTGTAGCCGTGATAGCCGCCACCGCCAAAACCTGCGGCTTCGCCCACCGCAAAGAGGCCGGGAATGGGTTTGCCGTCTGCCCCGACCATCTGACTGTCGAGATTGGTTTGCAAACCGCCCAGTGTCTTGCGGGTCAGAATGTTGAGGCGCACTGCGATCAGGGGCCCGTTTTTGCGGTCCAGAATGCGGTGGGGTTTGGCGGTACGGATCAAGCGGTCGCCGCGATAGTTGCGGGCGGCGTTGATGGCGATGATCTGCGCGTCCTTGGCAAAGGGGTTGTCGACCTGGGCATCGCGGGCTTCGATCTGGCGGCGCAGATGCGCTTCGTCCAGGGGTGCCTCGGCGATGCGATTCATGCCTGTCACCAGTTCTGAGAGATCGTCGGCCACCACAAAGTCGGCACCATGTTTCTTGAAAGCCTCAACCGGGCCGGGTGCGCCACCACGAGACAGCAGCCGTGAGCGGATCACCTCCAGCCATTTGCCCGAGGTGAGATCGGGGTTCTGCTCAGATCCGGAGAGGGCAAATTCTTTTTCGATGATCTTCTGAGACAGGATGAACCAGCTGTAATCATGACCTGTTTTCAGGATTTCCTTGAGGGTGCCCAGGGTGTCGAACCCGGGCAGATAGGGGGCCTGCAACCGGTCGCCCCGGGCGTCGAACCACATGGAGGAGGGGCCGGGCAGGATGCGGATGCCGTGGTTGGGCCAGATCGGGTCCCAATTGCGCAGCCCCTCGGTGTAATGCCACATGCGATCGCCGTTGATCACATGGCCGCCTGCGGCCTCTGAAATCGGGATCATGCGGCCATCCACGTGGAAGGGCACCCCCGCCACCATGTTCTTTGGCGGCTCGCCGAGGCGGTCACGGGGCCAGTTTTTGCGCACCAGATCATGGTTGCCGCCAATCCCGCCCGAAGCAACGATGACCGACGGGGCATAGACCTCGAATTCGCTGATCTCCTGCCGGTTGGTCTTTGCGCCTTGTACTGCGGTATCATTTGCCAGAACCTCGCCCGAGACCCCTTTGACTTCGCCGGCTTGCATGATGATATGGCTGACCTGATGGCGGAACCGGGCTTCGATCCGCCCGGCCTCGATATGGGCGCGCAGTCGATTGGCAAAGGGCGCGACAACGCCGGGGCCGGTGCCCCAGGTCAAATGAAAGCGCGGCACCGAGTTGCCATGGCCCTCTGCAGAGGCACCGCCGCGTTCCGCCCAGCCGACAATGGGAAACCATCGCATGCCCATCTCATAGAGCCAGGGGCGCATTTCGGTGGCGGCAAAGTCGAGATAGGCGCGGGCCCATTGTTTTGGCCAGTTGTCCTCCTCGCGGTCAAACTGGGCGCTGCCCATCCAATCACGGCGGGCCAGGTCGTGACAATCTGATATGCCCATGCGCCGCTGCTCGGGCGTGTCAATCATGAACAACCCGCCGAGGCTCCAATGGGCCTGGCCGCCGAGGAAATGCTCTGGTTCCTGATCCAGCAGGATTACCCGCTTGCCGCGGTCGCCCAATTCGCAAGCGGCCGTTAGCCCGGCCAGACCAGCCCCCACGATGATCACATCCGCGTAGTTTTCTGATCCGTCCGACATCTGCGTCTCCTGCCTTGTGTTGCTTCTACCTAAGCTCAGGTTCGGGCAGGGGGCAATTGTTTCGAAGAATTGCCGTGAGGTCAGCGGGGGAGCCAGAGGGCTAAAGCGGCCAGAATACCAGAATCGAGGGGATCGAGACCGCAATCACCAGAACTTCCAGTGGCAGGCCAATCCGCCAGTAATCGCCAAAGCGATAACCGCCCGGCCCCAGAACCAGAGTGTTGTTCTTATGTCCGATCGGGGTAAGGAAGGCCGCCGAGGCCGCCACCGCAACTGCCATCAGGAAAGGGTCTGGTGAGACCCCCAATGTGTTGGCCATCTGAATGCCCACAGGTGCTGCGACAATGGCGGTGGCCGTATTGTTCAGCACATCCGACAGGGTCATCGTCACCACCATCAGCACAGTCAGCACCGCCCAGGAGGGCAGGCCTGCGGTCAGATCAATCAGCCCATTGGCGATCAATGCGGTGCCGCCCGAGGAATCCAGTGCAGCTCCCAAAGGGATCATCGAGCCAAGCAGGACCACCACCGGCCATTCCACGTGGTCATAGATTTCAGCCACCGGCAGCACTTTGATCAGCACATAGGCAATGACCACCAGCCCCAGCGCCACCGGCAGATAGACCAGCCCCAGGGCAGAGGCGAACACCGCCAGGGCAAACAGGCCGATGGCCGCCCAGGTCTTGTCATTTGCGGTCACTGCAAGGCCACGCTGCGCCAGGGGCAGGCAGCCAAGCCACTCGGTCACATCAGCGCCACGATCGCGGGGACAGAGCAGCAGCAGAATATCCCCGGCTGCGATCTCGGTCTGGCGGATGTGCTGGGTCAGGCGCCGCCCCTGACGGGACAGGCCCATGAGCACCGTGCTTTGGCGCCAGGCCAGACCCAAGGACTGCGCAGTACGTCCATTGATGCGGGCAGTTTCCGGCACCACCACTTCGACAAGCTCAAGGCCTTCACCGGCAGCGGTCAGCTTTTCCTGGCGGGCTGCATCGGCAAAATCCAGCGACAGCGAGGTGCGGAATTCATCCAGCGCTTCCGGGGTGGCTTCGATCACCAGGGCGTCACCGGCTTGCAGCAGAGCCGAGACTGCCCGGCCATAACGGCGCTTGCCGTCGCGGATCAGACCAAGGATGGCAACATCGGCCTGTTCGGCCTCGTGGTCCAGCTGCCCCAGCCGTTGTCCGATCAGTTTTGACTCCTCGGGTATGGTCAGTTCAGCAATGTAATCAGCTAGTTGCGCCTCGCTATTGCCAGCAGCACCTTCGCGGCTGGGGATCAGACGCCAGCCGATGAGCGCGACAAAGGCAAGTCCGGCCAGGGCCGCGATGCCGCCCACCGGGGCAAAATCGAACATTGCAAAAGGCGCGCCCAGGGCTTCCTCGCGGATCGCGGCAATGATGATGTTTGGGGGCGTGCCAATCAGCGTCGCCATGCCGCCCAGGATCGTGGCAAAGGACAGCGGCATCAGGCTGAGCCCCGGCGCACGTCCGGCTTTGCGGGCAGTCTGAATGTCGACCGGCATCAAAAGCGCCAGGGCGGCGACATTGTTCATGAAGGCCGAAAGCACCGCGCCGATGCCGCCCATCAGGGCGATATGGCTGCCCAGGCTGCGCGAGCTGTCCACCAATGTGCGGGTGATCAGAAAGACGGCCCCCGAACGCACCAGCCCGGCTGAAACGATGAGCACCAATGCCACCACCAATGTGGCTGGATGGCCAAATCCCGCAAAGGCCTCTTTGGTGGGGACCAGCCCCATCACCACAGCCACCATCAGCGCCGAAAAGGCGACCAGATCGTAGCGAAAGCGCCCCCAGAGGAACATGGCAAAAACGGCGGCGAAAAGGGCAAATAATGCGGTCTGGTCAAATGTCATGGTGCCACTCTAGCGGCTGACGCCACGGGGGCAAGATGACAGGAGCTTGCCGCCCTCTGAGGTGGTGCAGCGGGCAGCGGTGTCAGGAGTGCTTGAAAGCAGGGGCGCTCCAAGGCTATATGGGCCCCAATTCAAGCACGCACGAGACAAAGGATCTACCATGGCAGGCCACTCAAAATGGGCAAACATCCAGCATCGCAAAGGTCGTCAGGACGCGGTGCGGTCAAAACTGTTTTCCAAACTGGCCAAGGAGATCACCGTGGCCGCCAAAATGGGCGACCCCGATGTCGATAAAAACCCCCGTCTGCGTCTGGCTGTAAAAGAAGCCAAAAGCCAGTCGGTGCCCAAGGATGTGATCGAACGCGCGATCAAAAAGGCGATTGGGGGCGATGCGGAAAACTATGACGAAATCCGCTATGAAGGCTATGGCCCCAGCGGCGTTGCAGTCATCGTAGAGACCATGACCGACAACAAGAACCGTACTGCTTCTACTGTGCGTTCGACCTTTTCCAAGAATGGCGGCAATCTGGGCGAAACCGGCTCTGTTGGCTTCATGTTTGAGCGTAAGGGCGAAGTCACCTACAAGGCGGAGGTGGGCGATGCGGATACCGTGATGATGGCCGCGATCGAGGCCGGCGCGGAGGATGTGGACTCCTCTGAAGATGGCCACACCATCTATTGCGAAGACAGCGATCTCAACGATGTGTCCAACGCCCTGGAAGCAGAGCTGGGTGAAAGCGAGAGCACCAAGCTGGTCTGGAAACCCACCACCACCACAGAGCTGGACCTGGAAGGCATGCAAAAGCTGATGAAGCTGGTGGATGCGCTGGAAGACGATGATGACGTGCAGCGCGTGACGACCAACTTTGAAGCCTCCGACGAGGTCATGGCGCAGCTCTGACCGTAAAACCTACCCGAAAGGGTGTGTAAAACTTCTGAAAGGCAGCTGATGTGGCTGCCTTTTTTCTGGTTGTGTTGATTTAATATGATTTTACTCAGAATTGCATGAAATTTGTGGCTCAATCTTCGGTATTGAAGGAGGAGTTTGTTATGCCAATTGAAATTGATCCAACCCGCGCTGAAGGTGAAGACAAGCGCGTATTTTTCCTGTCCACCGAGCAGCATGACAATATCGCCGCTTGGCTGAACAAGAAAATCGACATTCCTTTCCTGCCGGACGGGAAGGAGCTGAAAATTCTGCGCAAAATCGTTATCGCCGTCGACCGGAACCTGATGAAGGTGATCCCATCTGAATATTTGGATGGGGCCCATGACAAGACTTTCGAGCTTGAGGATGCGGTGGCGGATGCGCTCAAGGAATACGCGGTTCCGGCCTTGCTGAAGGCCATTCCGCTGCCTTTCCTGCGACGGACCCTGCAGCGCAAAGTGGTAAATAAGCTGGTGGATCTGCTGGTGGATGCCATTGCCGAAAAGACAACGCTGGATGAGAAAATCGAAGCTGTTATCAATGGTGTGTAACGAAAGCTAAATCTATTGCACCCTCGGCTTTCACCTTAGGCCGACAGCGGCTCCGGACTCCTACCGGGGTCGGTGTTCATTTGGGGGCCGTTGGTGGCTGTGCTACTGGC
Organism: Roseobacter sp.; assembly: GCA_015665415.1. GTDB lineage: Bacteria > Pseudomonadota > Alphaproteobacteria > Rhodobacterales > Rhodobacteraceae > Pseudophaeobacter. The sequence continues at coordinate 83,608 of JADFAE010000010.1, read as the reverse complement.
GCAGAACCCCGGCCTGCAACAGGGCATGGCGTGGGGGGAACCACATCGTTTCTGGTGGGGTGGCAAAGGCCTGATCCAGAAAACTGGCGCTGATGCCCTGCTGGCGCAAAAAGGCGCGATCCTTTGCCTGCTCCTGTGCGGGATCTACCTGTGGCAAGCCACCAAAGACCTGCAGGGAGTAGCCGTGAAACCCGAGACGGGCCCCGGGGGCCAATTGCCGGGTGTGGCCAGCGGCAAAGATCAGGGTACAGGCAGAGGCGCAGCTGCCGGAGGCATAGGTGTTCAACCCGTGCTGGCGCACCAATTGCGCAGCCCCCCGGGCCTCATAGACATGACCGCCGGGGCCGCTGAGCTGCAACCGGGTGATCTTGGGATCCTGCGCCAGCAGGTTTTGAAGATTCTGGATCAGGCCAAAGGTGATTTCGCCCTCAAACACCAATGTGGTTCCCACCTGGGTCAGGTTGTAACTGGCCGCGCGTTGGCGGGCGCGCTCTTGCGCATAGCTCAGCTCCGGTTCCTGCCGATGGGTAATCAGCCAGGCCTCCCACCAGAGTGTCAGCGAAGTAAGTGTGGCGAGAATGACCAACAGATACCCGGCCCAGACCGGGGCCATCGCTCCAGAGCCCCGCAAGTGGTCATCGGCTACATGCAGATGTTTGCGGCTGCACCAGAACAGCAGCGCCAGATCCATGCAGATCAATCCCGCCAACAGCCAGGATGGCAGCTGCAGCAGTTGATTGGTGGCCCACCAGCCCAACAGCACCAGCCCACGCGGCAGCAGCAGGTGCCACCACAGGCTGGCCGTCAGGGGCTGGGGTCCGGCCTTCATAGGGTCAGGGTGCGATCATCGAGCGGGGGCATATTCATTCAAACACCGTTGCGATTTCTTCCAGCGGTTTTTTCAGCTTGGCGACGCCTGGCACCGTGGCCTCTGGGCTGGGGTGGCCGACGGCGATGATCATGGTGGGTTTTTCCGAAGCGGGCCGACCCAGCGCCGCATTGAGGAATTTCATCGGGTTGGGCGTATGGGTAAGGGTGCACAGCCCTGCGGTATGCAGCGCCGCAAGCAGGAACCCGGTGGCGATATTGACGCTTTCGGGAACGTAATAGTTTTTGTAGCGGCTGCCATCGTCGAATTCTCCCCAGCGTTGGGCAAAGACCACGATCAGCCAGGGCGCGGTGGTGAGATGCGGCTTGTCGGCATCTGTCCCGATGGGCTCTAGCGCCTTGATCCATTCATCCCCGGCACCGCCCGCATAAAAGCGCTTTTCTTCCTCTTCGGCCTCGGTGCGGATCTGCTGTTTCAAACCGGGGTTGGCAATGGCGACAAAATGCCAGGGCTGGTGGTTTGCGCCCGAGGGGGCTGAGCCAGCGGTTTTGATGCAGGTCTCGATGACCATACGCGACACGGGCTGGGAGGTGAAATCGCGCACCGTGTGGCGGCGCTGCATATGGGCCAGAAAGTCATCGGATTTACTCTGCATTTCCGCCGCGCTGTAATTGGCGCGATCCGGCAGCGGCAGCGGGTCATAGGCAAGGGCGGATTTGGCAAACATGGTCTGGTGTCCTGTCCGGAGATAACATTGGGCCTGGCAATGGCGTTCGCGCTAGCAAGGCGGTTGAATAAGATGGGCTTTGGCTGAGCCTAGCACCGCCCGGGTCAAGGGCGCCAGCGCCGGGGCCATCACCCGGCTTACCTGCCAGCAGAGAGCCACATCCAGAGCTGAGTCGGGCAACAGCGGCACCAAGCTGCCCGAGCACAGTGCCGGATCAATCAGGGCGACCGGGTTCATGCCCCAGCCCAATCCCGCCGTAGCCGCATCCGCAAAGCCCTGGGTGGAAGGGATGAAATGAGCGGGTGGGGTGATGTCGGAGCCAAAATGGCGATCCAGCCAGCGCCGTTGCAAAGCATCCTTGGCGTTGAAGGTGAGGCATGGGGCCCGCGACAGGGCCGTGCCACTGACGCCATTGGGGAACCATTTGCGCATAAAGCCCGGGCTGGCGCTGGCCTGATAGCGTATTGCGCCCAGGGCATGCGCATTGCAGCCCGAGATCGGCTTGTCATGGGCGGTCACCGCAGCAGAGACCTCGCCGCGCCGCAACCAGTCGGCACTATGGTCCTGATCGTCGATGACAAGATCAAACAGAATATCGCAGGTCTCTGCCATGGCAGCGATGAACCAGGTGGCCAGACTGTCGGCATTCACTGCCACCCGCAGATGGGGTGGCGGCTGCTGTGCTCCCATGTCCAGCGACAGCTCGCGCGCAACAAGCCCTTCAAGCAGAGAGACATCCTCCGCATGTTTGGCCAGCCGCAGCCCGGCCTCGGTGCCGGTGCAGGGCTGGGCGCGTTTGACAAGCACGGTGCCGACGCGTTCTTCCAGCGCCTTGAGCCGCTGTGACACCGCCGATGGGGTCACATTCAGGCTTTGGGCGGCTGCCTCAAAGGAGCCAAGGCGCAGAACTGCGGCCAGGGCAGACAGCTGATTAGGATCGAACTTCATTAGCAGCTCTTATTTGAGTTTATGATCTTTAATTTTACTATACGGCTGCGGCGGGTTAGTCAAAACCACACCTAAGAACACTCATTGGAAAGACCTCCCGGATGCCATTCATGACCTTTTTCCCACCAAGCCTGCTTGCCGGTTTTGGCCTTGGTTTCAGCTTGATTTTGGCAATCGGGGCTCAGAATGCCTTTGTGTTGCGGCAGGGGCTGCGGCGTCAGCATGTGTTTTGGATTTGCCTGGCCTGTGCGGGGTCTGATGCGCTGCTGATTGCGGGCGGGGTGTTGGGGTTTGGCGCCCTGGCCCTGGCCTTGCCCTGGTTCGAGACGGTGATGCGCCTGGGGGGAGCGGCGTTTCTGGCCTGGTATGGGGCGCGAAGCCTTTGGGCAGCCTGGAAGGGCGGCGCGGCGCTGGAAGCCAGCTCTGGCCAGGGTGAGTTGCCGCTCTTGCCGGTTTTGGCGACGGTCTTTGCTCTGACCTGGCTGAACCCGCATGTCTATCTGGATACAGTTGTGTTGCTGGGGTCGATTTCCGCGCAATACCCGGATCCGCAAGTCTTTGCCATTGGGGCGATGATTGCCAGTTTCACCTTCTTTTTCTCACTTGGATATGGGGCTAGCCTGTTGGCACCTATTTTTGCCCGCCCCCGGGCCTGGCAGATGCTGGATGTTCTGGTGGGGCTCACCATGTGGGCGATTGCTGCCAAGCTGCTGCTGATGTAGGTGGCGCAGGCATGGGGCAGGGCATCCAAAATCATCTCAAATGAGGTGATTTACTTGTGAAGGGTTGTGCCGCCCGTCAATAGGGTGTTGTGTCGAGGCCATGAGCACGCAGCAAGATATCGTAGACTCCCGCGTTTCCCCGCTTGCCGGGGTGTTTTGGATGCTGGTCACCGGCCTTTGTTTTGTGGCGGTAACAGCGCTGGTGAAGTTCTTGGGGCATCGCGTGCCACCGGCACAATCGGCTTTTTTGCGCTATCTTCTGGGGCTTGTATTCCTGCTTCCTATGATTGGCACTTTGCGCCGGGCACAGCTGACGCCAAAACTCTGGACGTTGTTTGCGGGGCGCGGCATCGTGCATTCTGGCGGCGTGATCCTGTGGTTCTATGCAATGACCCAGATTCCCTTGGCCGAGGTGACGGCGATGAACTATCTCTCACCGGTCTATGTCACCCTGGGCGCGGCTTTGTTCCTGGGCGAAAAACTGGCGGCACGGCGCATTGCTGCGGTTGGTGTTGCGCTGGTTGGGGCGGCAATCATTCTGCGTCCGGGGTTTCGTGAGATCTCTCCGGGGCACATTGCAATGCTGTTCACCGCAATGGCCTTTGGTGCCTCCTATTTGCTGGCAAAATTCACCGTTGATGGCACCAATCCGGTTGTGGTGGTGGCGATGCTGTCGGTCTGGGTGACGCTGGGCCTGATGCCCTTTGCGCTGGCGGTCTGGGTGACACCCAGCCTGCAAGAGCTGGCCATTCTGTTTGCTGTGGCCTGCTTTGCCACCCTGGGTCACTTTACGATGACATTGGCCTTTGCCGCGGCCCCGATGACGGTGACGCAGCCGGTGACCTTTTTGCAATTGATTTGGGCAACCGCACTGGGGGCCCTGGTGTTTGGCGAGCCGGTGGATATCTGGGTTGGTCTGGGGGGCGGGCTGATCCTGGGCGCGATCAGTTTCATCACTTGGCGCGAAGCCGTATTGAAAAAGCGGGCGATCACGCCGCCTGACGCCGCGACAAAAGTCTAGGCTTTGCAATTTTGTTACATATTGTGACTACAGTCTCGTTTCTTGGACTGTGAACAGGGTGTTTTAGGAGATGAAACGACGCCTAGAGAGATGGGCTTTGGCTATTGGGCTTTTGGGGTTCGTCAGCCCCGCCTGGGCTGAACTCGAGCTTTGCAATGACACCGAAGTTTCGCACCAGGTGGCCGTCGGCCACATTCAGGATGGCGGCTGGGTTTCCGAAGGCTGGTGGCAGCTGCAGCCGGACAGTTGTATTGCGGCTGTTCTGGGCGCATTGGAAAGTCGCGTTTACTATTTTCGTGCGCAAAGTGACGGCTGGGTGTTTCGCCACGACCGGGTGTCGTTTTGCACGCGGGAGGGCGTTTTCACCATCAGCGGCAACAGCAACTGTGCGAGCCGCGGCTATCAGGCAAGTTATTTTGCCAAAATCGTAACCGATCGGAATGCGACGCATTTTTCGCAGAGATTGAGCCAGCGTTCCACGCGGGGGCGGGGGCGGGAGCAAATGCCAATCGAGGCAGAGGCCCAGCCTGGCGTTTGGGGCCTTCCATACCGGGGCGCGGTGATCTTTCAGGGATGCAGTCCTTTGTCCCAAGCGTCGAACCCATACTGTATCTTTATCGGAAACGGGCGAAAGTTCACTGTTTCGGGGGATGTCAGAACGCCTAGTGCCCTGTTCGAGAGCCTCCGTCAGATTGATGTCGGGACGCCGGTTTTTATTCAAGGGGATTGGGTTGGGCGCTTTAGCTCCTCGGTGGAATTGGTCCTGCGCGACGTGCAGCTGCGTTCTGCCAGTGACGAAGACAGGCTTCTCAGCCGTCTGCAGGGCAGCTGGTATTCGGTGTCCGATCCTGGCGATCAATTCACTGTGAAGGGCAGCGGGCGTCAGAACCGCTATAACAGTACCCTTACTTCGATGGAGTATCTATCGGTGATGCCCTATTGTGGTGAGTTCGATACCGAAGGGCCTTATCTATTTGCATGGGACAGTCAGGGCGGCACCGGCCTGTGTTATGTGATCCGTGAGGTGTCTGATATTGAACTGGTGTTGACCTATCTGCCCCGGGGTACTGAGTTGCGCTATCGCAGGTTGGAGTGAGCGCTACAGGCCCGCCCAGTGCCAACAAAAGCAAGATAGGCGGACAGAAGAGTTGGGCATTAGGGGCAGGCACAAAGGCAGATCAGGCAAGGGCAGAGGGTCTGTTGTTCAGGACAGCGTCAGATCCACTACTTGATGTGCGGCGCGACGGGTCGCCTCTGGCTGAACCTTGAATTCGGATTGCGCCGCTTCAAGCCAGACACCGTCCATATAACATTGCAGGGCACTGCGGGCAGTTTCGACCCGATCCGGCGGCAGCAGATTGGCCAATTCAGCCCGCACATGGCTGCGGACCCTGCTGCGATTGATTCGATGCAGACGCGACAGGCTTGGCGAATAGGGGGCATTGGCCCAGAATTGCATCCAGATACTGCATTGCGGCACAGTATAAAGCGCATCGGAAAAATTAGCATCCATCACCGCATAAAGTCGCTCTTTTGGTGTGTTTGCTTTGGCGTAACCTTCGATCATGGCCTGTCGCAATTTGCGCAGCAAATGCCGCATTGTGGCTTCCATCAGGCCTTCCTTGGAGCCGAAATAGTAGTTGATCGAGGCGGCGGACGCGCCGGCCTCCTGCGCAATTTCTGCCATCGTAACAACAGAGTAACCGCGCTTGTGCACAGCCACGATGGTGGCTTCGATCAATTCTTCGTTGCGGATGTCTCTAATACGTTTTCTTCCCATGGCTCAAGTTTTGCGCCACTTGGAGCCAGGTTTCAACTGCTGATATTGTGAGGCGGAAACTTGTATCACTGTTTAAAAATGTGTTTGGCCAAATAAATTTCCATGCTACAAATTTCTTCCATGTTCTAGGGCGACCAAAGCCCGTCATGGGAGGGACATATGACATTCATCATTTCAGCAGGGATCTTGCTGGCCTTTGCGCTGGTCATCTTCTGCACAATCAAGTGGTGGAACGTGAGCAATGTCGGCGTCACGCCGGTGCATTTGTTCACCTTCATCGCAATCCTCTTCACTTCGGGTCTGGACGTGGGCCTGATCATGTTCCCACTGGCTTGGGACTTTCCGCTCTATGCGGATGTCGCCACCGAGCCAGCCTATGGGTTCACCAACCCGCTGGCGTTGGAGTTTGGTTTCTGGGGTTTCCTGATCTGGGGCTTCTACTTCCTGACCACCTTTTACTTCTGCGTCATCGAGCCGAAGGTGAAGTTTTTTGAAATCGGCATCGTCAAGCTGATCAACAACATCGTCATCATTGGCACCTGTGCCTTTACCGGTGCGCTGTTCCTGGTTTACCTGCCCTATTATGCGACCTTCATGGGCGATGGCGAGACTGTGATCCCGGCCTTCTACCTGATCACCTTCCTGGTGATCCTGTTTGCGGCCTTCTCCTCGACCGACATCAAATACGTCCGTATTTTGTCGATCGGCTCGACTGTACTGTTCCTGGCATTGATCCTGGGCATGTGGGCCTATGCCGGTATGGGGCTTGGAGCATTTGCAGATACGGCCTCCAACATCGGCGGCTACTTCGCCAACATCCACAAGTTCGTTCTGCCCTTGACCGACTATCATGAGTTCTACCTGTTCTGGTGGTTTGCCTGGTCGATCATGATTGGTCAGTTCACTTCACGTTTTGTGGGTGGTTTGAAAACCTGGCAGGTTCTGGCGGCACTGTTGGTGTTCCCCTCAATCCCGCTGGGGATCTGGTTCTCGGTTCTCTACTACTATCACCTGAACAGCATCGAGCTGACGCTGATGATCAACGTGTCGATGGTGGTTGTCGGGATCATCTTTGTGGTCAATTCCTTTGACTCGCTGATCCGTCTGTATACGGACAACCTGAACCTTTCGGCCAAGCGTTTCGGCACCATTCCCTATGTCTTGGGCAATGCGCTGGTGCTCTTTGGCCTGACCCTGGCCTTCCAGAGCCAGTGGCTGCAGATCCAGTGGATCGGCACCGTGGTGATCGGCATCTATGTTGCCTGCCTGGCCTATATCGTTTTGGTCAAGCGCAAGGAGGTGATGGCAATCAACGCGTCGCCCGAGGAAAACACCCTCGACTTTGATCGGATCAAAGCGGTCCACTAACCCAAAACACCTATCCGCTCCCCCGGCTTCGGTTGAGGGGGCGGTTCCCACCACAGAAGATGACGCAGACCGACCTGCGAGCGAGATGAACCGCCAGCGACCTGGCATAGAAATTCACCTGGGCCACAGGCCCAAACACAAGGGGCACCACCGATGACCAAACCGAATATCCTGATCCTGATGGTTGATCAGTTGAACGGGACATTGTTTCCGGACGGTCCGGCGGATTGGCTGCATGCCCCAAACCTGAAAAAGCTGGCGGCGCGATCGACCCGTTTTGCCAATGCCTATACCGCCTCGCCACTCTGTGCGCCGGGGCGCGCCAGCTTCATGTCGGGGCAGCTGCCCTCGCGCACCGGCGTTTATGACAATGCGGCTGAGTTCCGCTCTGACATCCCCACCTATGCCCATCACCTGCGTCGTGCGGGCTATTACACTTGCCTGTCGGGCAAGATGCATTTTGTCGGCCCCGACCAGTTGCACGGGTTCGAGGACCGGCTGACCACCGATATCTACCCGGCCGATTTTGGCTGGACGCCGGATTACCGCAAACCCGGTGAGCGTATTGACTGGTGGTACCACAACATGGGCTCTGTCACCGGGGCCGGGGTGGCCGAGACTTCCAACCAGATGGAATACGACGACGAGGTCGCCTATAACGCCACCGCTAAGCTTTATGAGCTGTCGCGGGGTTTGGATGATCGTCCCTGGGCGCTGACCGTCAGTTTTACCCATCCTCATGACCCCTATGTGGCGCGCAAGAAATACTGGGATCTCTACGAGGATTGCGAACATCTGCTGCCGCAGACCCCTGCGCTGAGTTATGATGATCACGACCCCCATGCGCAGCGGATCTTTGACGCCAATGACTGGCGCAGCTTTGACATTACCGAAGACAACATCAAACGCTCGCGCCGCGCCTATTTTGCAAATATCTCATACCTGGATGACAAGATCGGTGAGATCCTGCAGGTGCTGGAAGACACCCGGCAAGAGGCGATCATCCTGTTTGTCTCTGACCACGGCGATATGCTGGGGGAGCGCGGTCTCTGGTTCAAGATGAGCTTCTATGACGGCTCTGCCCGGGTGCCGCTGATGATCTCTGCCCCGGATTTGCCCGCCGGGCTGATCGAGACCCCGGTCTCGACGCTGGACGTGAATCCGACCCTGGGCGCGCTGGCCGGATTGCCCATGGAAGAGATCGCGCCCTGGACCGATGGGGAGAACCTTGTGCCGCTGGCCAAGGGCGAGGTGCGCAGCAGCCCGGTGGCGATGGAATATGCCGCCGAGGCCTCTTATGCGCCCTTGGTCTCGCTGCGCTATGGCAAATGGAAATACAATCGCTGCGCATTGGACCCCGACCAGCTGTTTGACCTGGAGGCCGACCCGCTGGAATTGAACAATCTCGCCGAGGATCCGGCCCATGCGGGCACGCTGCAGACGCTCAGGGCCAAGTCCGAGGCGCGCTGGGATCTGGAGCGCTTTGACGCTGACGTTCGCGCCAGCCAGGCATGCCGCTGGGTGGTCTACGAGGCGCTGCGTCAGGGGGGCTACTACCCCTGGGACTACCAGCCTTTGCAAAAAGCGTCCGAGCGCTACATGCGCAATCACATGAACCTCGACAACCTGGAGGAAAACAAACGTTTTCCCCGTGGCGAGTAACTTAATTTTCGAACTTGAAAGAGCTACACATGACTCATCCCGCTCAGCCCATCGCCAGCCACTTCATCAACGGCGAATATGTAGAAGACGCCGCAGGCACGCCGATCCCGGTGATCTATGCCTATACAGGTGAACAAATTGCTACAGTTCATGCGGCCACCCCGGCCATCGTGGATGCGGCGCTGGCCAGCGCCGAGGCTGGTCAAAAGATCTGGGCCAAGATGAGCGGCACCGAGCGGGGCCGGGTGCTGCGCCGCGCCGCCGACATCCTGCGCGAACGCAACCATGATTTGTCGGTGCTGGAAACCTATGACACCGGCAAGCCGCTACAGGAAACCCTGGTGGCGGATGCGACTTCGGGGGCCGATGCGTTGGAGTATTTTGGTGGCCTGGCTGGCAGCTTGACGGGGGAACATATCCCCATGGGCGAAGACTGGGTCTATACCGTGCGCGAAGCGCTGGGCGTTTGCGTTGGTATCGGCGCCTGGAACTACCCCACTCAGATCGCCTGCTGGAAGGGCGCGCCTGCGCTGGCTTGTGGCAACTCGATGGTGTTCAAACCCTCTGAGACCACGCCGCTTTGCGCACTGAAAGTGGCTGAGATCTTGCATGAGGCGGGTCTGCCTGCAGGTGTCTACAATGTGATCCAGGGCATGGGCGAAGTGGGCGGCGCGCTGGTCACCGATCCACGTGTGGCCAAGGTCTCGCTGACGGGCTCTGTGCCTACCGGCAAGAAAGTCTATGCCGCCGCCGCCGCCGAAATGAAACATGTCACCATGGAACTGGGTGGCAAATCGCCGATGATCGTCTTTGATGATGCCGACATCGACAATGCCGTGGGCGGTGCCATCAATGGCAACTTCTATTCCTCCGGTCAGGTCTGCTCCAACGGCACCCGGGTGTTTGTGCAAAAAGGCATCAAGGAGAAATTCCTGGCGCGTCTGGCCGAGCGGACCGGCAATGCGGTCCTGGGCGACCCTATGGATGAGGCCACCAGCTTTGGCCCCATGGTGACTGAGAACCAGATGAATATCGTGCTGGGCTATGTCGAAAAGGGCAAGGCGGAAGGCGCGCGTCTGATCTGTGGCGGCAAACGTGCAGATCGCGACGGGTTCTTTGTCGAGCCCACCGTCTTTGCCGATGTCACCGATGATATGACAATTGCCCGCGAAGAGATCTTTGGCCCGGTGATGTCGGTGCTGGATTTTGACACCGAAGAGGAAGTTGTGGCCCGCGCCAATGACACTGAGTTTGGTCTCTCTGCCGGGGTTTTCACCAAGGATTTCACCCGTGCACACCGGGTGATTGGCAATCTGGAAGCGGGCAGCTGCTTTATCAACTCCTACAATGACGCGCCGGTAGAAGCGCCCTTTGGTGGGGTCAAGGCCTCGGGCGTGGGGCGTGAGAACTCCAAGGAAGCGATCAAGCACTTCAGCCAGGTGAAATCAGTCTACGTGCGCATGGGCGACGTCGAAGCGGCCTTCTGATTGCCCTTTGGGCCAACGCCCACCCACCCGCCCCGTTGCCCCAAAGGGCAATGGGGTCTTTGAAGAAAGACCCCCAAAGGGGGAAAGACGCGGCGCAGGCCGTATTCGGAGAGATGCGATGAAAGCGGATTATGTGATTGTAGGGGCCGGCTCGGCGGGCTGCGCCATGGCCTACCGGCTGTCGGAGGCCGGCAAGTCGGTCCTGATCATCGAACATGGGGGCACGGATGTGGGGCCGCTGATCCAGATGCCGGGCGCGCTATCCTACCCGATGAACATGTCCATGTATGATTGGGGCTACAAATCCCAGCCCGAGCCGCATCTGGACAACCGCGAGCTGGTGACACCGCGGGGCAAGGTGATCGGTGGCTCCTCTTCGATCAACGGCATGGTCTATGTGCGCGGGCATGCCGGCGACTACAACCACTGGGCCGAAAGCGGCGCGCAGGGCTGGTCCTACGCCGATGTGCTGCCCTATTTCAAACGGATGGAGACCTGGGACAACCGTGGCCAGGGAGGGGACGCGGATTGGCGCGGCAAGGATGGGCCGTTGCATGTCACCCGTGGCCCCCGTGACAACCCCTTGCATGACGCCTTTGTCTCAGCCGGGGAGCAGGCGGGCTATCCGGTCACCGAGGACTACAATGGCGCGCAGCAAGAGGGCTTTGGCCCGATGGAGATGACCGTCTACAAAGGTCGACGCTGGTCTGCGGCCAATGCCTATCTACGCCCGGCGCTGAAGCGGGACAATTGTGAGATGATCCGCGCCCTGGCGCGCAAGGTGGTGATCAAGGATGGCCGCGCCACCGGTGTTGAAGTCGAGCGCGGCGGCAAGGTTGAGGTGATTGAGGCCGATGTCGAAGTCATCCTGGCGGCCAGCTCGATCAACTCACCCAAGCTGTTGATGCTCTCGGGTGTTGGCCCGGCAGAGCACCTGGCGGAACACGGCATTGATGTCGTCGCGGATCGCCCCGGTGTAGGGCAAAACCTGCAGGACCATCTGGAGTTCTACTTTCAATACGCCTGCAAGCAGCCGATCACCCTGTTCAAATACTGGAACCTGTTTGGCAAGGCGCTGGTTGGCGCCCAGTGGTTTTTCCGCAAAACGGGCCTCGGGGCGTCAAACCAGTTCGAAAGCGCGGCCTTTATCCGCTCCGATAAGGGCGTGGACTATCCGGATATCCAGTATCACTTTCTGCCAATCGCAGTGCGTTACGATGGCCAGGCAGCAGCTGAGGGGCACGGGTTTCAGGCCCATGTTGGCCCCATGCGGTCGGATTCGCGCGGCGAAATCACCCTGGCCAGCGCTGACCCCAAGGATGCGCCCAAGATCTTTTTCAACTACATGTCGACGGAGCAGGATTGGATCGATTTCCGCAAGTGTATTCGCTTGACACGCGAGGTCTTTGGACAGGAGGCGATGAAGCCTTTTGTCAAACATGAGATCCAGCCCGGTGATGCGCTGCAAAGCGATGAAGAACTGGATGGGTTCATTCGCGAACATGCCGAAAGCGCCTATCACCCCTGTGGCACCTGCAAGATGGGGGCGGTGGATGATCCGATGGCGGTTGTTGATCCTGAATGTCGGGTGATTGGCGTTGAGGGACTACGCGTGGCCGATAGCTCGATCTTCCCGCGTATCACCAATGGCAACCTCAACGGGCCCTCGATCATGACCGGTGAGAAAGCCTCTGATCATATTCTGGGGCGGCGTTTGCCTTCGTCCAATGCCGAACCCTGGTTCAACGACAACTGGCGCGAAAGTCAACGCTGAACCCACACCTAAACGACCCGTGACTGGCCGCCTTTTTCCCCTGGGAGAGGCGGCCCTTTTTGCGTGTCCCACCGCAGGAAAATTCGAAAAAAGCCAGATCCGTATATCGGTTTGATCCGGGTCAATGTGCGCGACGGGCCGCGGCCCTAACCTGTGAGTGACCGCATGAAAAGGAGCGAACAGATGTCCAATACCCCGCATGAGCTGGCCGATGAATTCCCCGACAAGATCGAGGCGATGAGCCAGCTGAAACAGTCCGATGCGCATTTTTCCAAACTGGCGGATGAGTATCACGCATTGAACCGGGCCGTGCACCGCGCGGAAACCAATGTTGAGCCTATCGAAGAGCTTGCCGAGGTCGAGCTGCGCAAGAAACGCGGTGCCTTGAAAGATGAGATCTGGAGCATCCTCGCCAAGGCCTGATTCATCACCGCTGATGTCGAATTTACCCATTCCGGGGGCGGGTTACGCCCCCTTTTTTATGTGGGCGGATAGGGTGTGCCCTCTGCGCAAATGGCGCTGGGGTCAGTTCACCTCATAGGGCAGCACGCCACGTTTGTCGGCATTGATGGTCAGGCGGCGTTCCAGCGGTGGAACCGAGCGTTGGTGACAGTTGGTGCGTTCGCAGATGCGGCAGGAAATGCCGATGGGCTCATAGGCGGAGGCCTGGCTCATGTCCATGTTGTCGGCGTAGACCAGAGCCTCTGCGTGGCGCGTTTCGCAGCCCAGGGCAATGGCGTAGCGGCGCACCGGTGAGCCAAAAGAGCCGCCGGATTTCGAGACGTCCCGCGCCAGGGAGATGTAGCGCACCCCATCCGGGGTTTCGGCCAATTGCCGCAAGAACCGACCCGGAGTTTCAAAGGCACGGTGTACATTCCACAAAGGGCAGGCCCCACCAAAACGGGCAAATTGCAGCCGTGTAGCAGAGTGGCGTTTGGTGATCGTGCCGGCCTGATCGACCCGGACAAAAAAGAACGGGATGCCCTTGGCACCCGGGCGTTGCAGCGTCGACAGGCGATGGGCGACCTGCTCGATGGAGGCACCAAAGCGGGTGGCAAGCCGCTCCAGATCGTGGCGATCTTCCTGGGCGGCAGCAAGGAAGCGCTCATAGGGCATCAGCGCCGCACCGGCAAAATAGTTGGCAAGACCGATCTTGGCGATGGCACGGGCTTCTTCGCTTTGGAACTTGGCAAAATCCAGCGTGGCCTCCAGCAGCTTGTCCTGGCTTAGCAGGGCCACCTGCAGCAGCAGTTGAAACACCTGGGTGGCGGCGCTGGAGCGGTTTGACAATTGCAAGGTGCGAGTCTTGGCATCATAGCCGCGCAGCCCGTCCATATCACCAAAGGTGATGGAAATACCGGCGTTCTCCAGGGCGGCAATAGCGGCGGTCCTCACGTCGGCCGTGCCGGCAAACCGTTCGGCAGCCCGGTCCATGGCGTCAATATAATTGTCGCAGTAGTGGAAAAAATCCCGCACCTCTTCCCAGGGGCTGGCCTGAATACGGGAATCTTCGCGCCCCAGCGCCTCGTCGAGCGAGGCAAGCCGTTCATGGGTCTGCCGGTAGGCGCGATGCAGGCTGAGAAAGGCCCGCGCCAGGGCCGGGGCATTGGAGGCGGTCAGGCGCAGATCCGCCAGTGGCGGCGTGTCATCGGCAAAGACCGGATCGGCCATGGCCTCGCGCATGTCGCTGACCAGGCGCTCGCTGTCACCGGTCGACAATTCGGTGACATCCATGCCGAACTCTTGCGCCAGCGCCAGGACAACAGTGGTGGACACGGGCCGGTTGTTGTTTTCCATCTGATTGAGATAGGGCAGAGAGACACCAAGTTTGGCGGCAAAATCCTTTTGCGTCAGCTGGTGCTTGACCCGTATTTCACGCAGTTTGGCACCGGCATAAAGCTTTTGAGTGGCCATCTGACATACCTTTGCAAATCCCTCGTCCTCAGAAGGTATAATTGCAAAGCTGCCGAAATAACAAGCTAGCTGTCCAACTGCTTTTCGCGAAGGACCACCAACAGGATGGCAACCAGCCCCAGAACTGCAGTGGCAAACATGAGCAGCAGTAGCGGCACCGCGGTTGAGCCTGGCGACAGCAGCAACCCGGCGTAGGCGCTGAGACCGGCACCGGCGCCAATCATGATGGCACCGCTGAGTCCTGCAGCGGTGCCCGCCAGGTGGGGGCGCACCGAAATAGCGCCAGCGGTGGCATTGGGGATCGCCATGCCGTTGCCCAATCCGACAAAGCACATCAGGCCAAAGAAGGTCCAAACCGTGTCCGCCCCAGCCATGGCGATGAGCATGGAGGTGAGCACCCCTGCGCCGTTGATGATGCAGCCCCACAGGACCATATGGTTTATGCCAATCCGGGTGGAATAGCGCCCGGACAGGAAATTGCCGAGGAAGTAGCCTACGGCAGGGGCAGAGAAATAGACGCCCAGTTGTGCAGTGCTGAGACCGTAGATTTCGGTGCCAAGAAAGGGCCCGCCGCCGAGATAGGCAAAGAAGGAGCCGGAAGCCAGGCCCGAGGCCAGCGAGTAGCCCCAGAACCGGGGCGACATCAGCAGTTCCGGATACTCGGCAAATTGGGCACTTAGCGTCTTGCCGCTTTTGTGTGCGGTTTCGCCAAAGTCGAAATAGGTGATGGTCAGGGTCAGTGCCCCCATGGCAAACAGCAGCCAGAAATTGGCGGTCCAGCCCATCCATTGGTCGAGAAAGCCGCCGATGGCCGGACCAATCATCGGCACCACGGCCATGCCCATGGTGACATAGCCGATCATGCTGGCGGCTTCGTTGGTGTCATACATGTCGCGCACAGCGGCGCGGCTCAGCACCATGGTGGCGGCAACAACGGTCTGGGCGACGCGAAACAACAGAAAGACTTCGGCGGAGGTGGCAAATATGCAGCCCAAGGTCGCTACCAGAAACAGCGCCATGCTGGTCAAAAGCACCGGACGGCGCCCCATCTGGTCAGAAATCGGCCCGACAAAGATCTGCACTGCCGCATTGCCCGCGAGGTAGAGAGGGACCGACAATTGCATTACCCGGTACTCGACCTGGAAATACTCGGACATGCTGGGCAGAGAGGGCAGGTGCAGGTTCATCCCCAGCGCCGACAGCCCGGCAAGCAGGATCAAAGTGGTAATATGCGGCTTGCTCAATCCGCGCTTGGTAGGGCTATGGGAGTTTTGCATCCCTAGGGCTTATTTCAGGCAATGGCCGATGTCCATCGGCTGATCCTCTCAAATGAGAAAGTCTTCGCCCAACCCGGTTAACGTCACGTCGCGAAGCAGCAGGCTGTCCCCCTCGCCAAAGTCGATCAAAACCCCCTCAGCGGTGTCGCGGGCTTGCTCCAGAATGTCATCGATGCCGCCTTCACCGATGATGTCGAGCCTGTCTTTGCCGATCTTGAAGTCGTCGACAGTGTCCTGACCACCCGCGCTTTCAAAGATAAAGACATCAGCACCCAAGCCGCCAATCAGCAGATCGTCTCCGGCCTGGCCGTTCAGCCTGTCCTGTCCTTTGTTGCCACTGAGGAAATCATCGCCCTTGCCGCCGTTCAGCCGGTCGCCACCGGCGCCACCAAACAGCGAGTCATTGCCCCAGTCGCCACGCAGGGTGTCGCCGGCCATGCCGCCTTCGATCCTGTCGTGCCCGGCCTTGCCAACCAGCAGATCACGATCGCCATGACCGCGCAGCAGATTAGCCAGATTGTTGCCAAAAATCAGATCCGCTGCCTGGGCACCATAGGCATCTTCGATCTTGGTGCCAAAGGTGATCACCACGTCATTTTCGGCATCAAAGGAGGAGAAGGCTCCCTCGCGCAGGTCAAGTGTCACGCCTGTGCTGCGCCCGGTGGCGTTCAATGCATCAGTGCCGCCGCTGTCCCAGATACTGTCCACGGTTGTGGTCCGGCAGCCGGTGTAATGGGTGTCCCCCTCGTTGTAGTTTGCTGCCCCCCAGATGTCCTGCAGGGCCAGCACGTCAAACAGCATCAACCCATCACTGTCCTCACCATTGAGGGGGTTGGCACGATAGGACATCACCGAATAAAGGTTGCTGTCGAATTCTTCGGGCAAGGCGGGGTCCGCCTCGAAGGTGTGGCGCAGGCCCATGGCGTGGCCCAGCTCATGCAGCAGCAGGTCGACATAGCTGTCCGAGGTCAGATCAAGATCGGCGTCATAGGCGGCAAACCCATCCCAACTGGTGATGGTGTCGCCCTGATAATTGATGCTGTAGCCGCCATTGCCAATGGTGGCACCGGGCAGGGTCACCGCTGCCACGTTGAGGTCCGGATCGCTGGTGCGTTGCACCTTGACGAATTCGACATTCAGATAACATTCGATATGGGCCAGAACCTCTTCGAACTTGGCCTTTTCCGCGTCGCTAAGCCGTCGCCATCCGTCATATTCGGTTGCGGTGGGCAGATCCCCCGGTGCACTGCCGCCGGCATATTGAAAGGTGATCTGGATCGGAGCGCTGCCGGTTGTGTTCAGCGGGGTGCTGAGATTGAAGCGCTCATATTGCATGGCTTGGATGATGTCATCGCGACTTAGCATGGCTCTGCCCGGAATTGCCTGAGGAGAGCTTGAGTGTGTGGTGTCGCCTCTGAACGAAGCATGAACGCATTGCGGCAAAAATATGTTGCATTGGATCGAGTTTGGAAACAATCCGCGTGGAGTTAGCAGTTATTCAGGTTTTCTAACTGGGTATGCAAAATATTTGCAAATTTGCCATATTTGCCTTTGGTCCAGTTGGTGCAGGCGTTAAGCTGCCCCAAATTCTATATGGGGATCTGAGCCATGAAAGATATTCTGTCCGAGTTGGAAGAGCGCCGCAAGGATGCGCGACTGGGTGGCGGTCAGCGCCGCATCGATGCGCAGCACGGGCGTGGAAAGCTGACCGCGCGCGAACGCATCGAGCTTCTGCTGGACGAGGGCAGTTTTGAAGAGTTCGACATGTTTGTCTCTCATCGCTGTACTGATTTTGGCATGGAAAATCAAAAGCCTGCGGGCGATGGCGTGATCACCGGCTGGGGCACCATCAATGGCCGCATGGTCTATCTCTTTAGTCAGGATTTCACCGTCTTTGGCGGCTCCCTTTCGGCAACCCATGCGCAGAAGATCTGTAAGATCCAGGATATGGCGGTGCAGAATGGCGCGCCAATTATCGGCATCAATGATTCCGGTGGTGCCCGTATTCAGGAAGGTGTCGACTCGCTGGCGGGCTACGCCGAAGTGTTCCAGCGCAATATCATGGCCAGCGGCGTGGTGCCGCAGATCTCGGTGATCATGGGGCCCTGCGCCGGTGGTGCGGTCTACTCGCCCGCGATGACCGACTTCATCTTCATGGTGAAAGACACGTCCTACATGTTTGTGACCGGCCCCGATGTGGTGAAGACAGTGACCAATGAGGTGGTGACCGCCGAGGAACTGGGCGGGGCCTCCACCCATACCAAGAAATCAAGCGTTGCGGATGGCGCGTTTGAAAACGATGTCGAAGCCATGGCCGAAGTGCGCCGTCTGGTTGATTTCCTGCCGCTCAACAATCGCGAAAAACCGCCTGTGCGCCCCTTCTTTGATGAGCCGGGCCGCATTGAGGACAGCCTGGATACGCTGATCCCCGATAATCCCAATGCGCCCTATGACATGAAAGAGCTGATCACCAAGGTGGCCGACGAGGGTGATTTCTACGAAATCCAGGAAGATTTCGCCAAGAATATCATCACCGGTTTCATCCGTCTCGAAGGGCAGACCGTGGGCGTTGTTGCCAACCAACCGATGGTTCTGGCGGGCTGCCTTGATATCGACAGCTCCCGCAAGGCGGCGCGTTTTGTGCGCTTCTGCGATTGTTTCGAAATTCCGATTCTGACCCTGGTTGACGTTCCAGGCTTTTTGCCCGGCACCAGCCAGGAATATGGCGGCGTGATCAAGCATGGGGCCAAGCTGCTCTTTGCCTATGGCGAAGCCACGGTGCCAAAGGTCACTGTCATCACCCGCAAGGCCTATGGCGGTGCCTATGATGTGATGGCCTCCAAGCACCTGCGCGGTGATTTCAACTATGCCTGGCCCACAGCGGAAATCGCGGTTATGGGCGCCAAGGGCGCAACCGAGATCATCCATCGCGCCGATCTGGGCGATGCCGAGAAAATCGCGGCCCATACGGCGGATTACGAAGACCGATTTGCCAATCCCTTTGTGGCGGCAGAACGCGGCTTTATCGATGAGGTGATCCAGCCCAAATCCACCCGCCGCCGGGTCAGCCGTGCCTTTGCCTCGCTGCGCGGAAAATCGCTGAAGAACCCGTGGAAAAAACACGACAACATCCCGCTGTAGGCGGATGTTGCGGTGGGGGCTCTCTGCCCCCACACCCCCGAAGGTATTTTGTGCAAAATGAAGAGGAAGGCCTTCGCCATGTCGCGGGTGCGGATTGAAGAGGCATATGAGAGCCAGTGCTGGGAAGTGGTGACTTGGGCATGAGTCGTCCGGGGTGGCATGTTCTGCACACGTCAGAGGCTTTGATGCTTATGCGTCAGACCCCGCCCTGGTTCGATGTGGCGGTCTCGGTGGAGCTTCCCCTCGCGGATCCTCTGCGGCTGGCGCATCAGATCCGGCAGGACATGTGGCGGGCAGTGCAGACTGTGCGTGGCTTTTCTCCGGTGATCCGGGTCGAGCCCTGCGAGGCCGGGCTGCGGGTGACTGCTGGGGGCCGTGTCGCCGGGCGGGTGCCGGGGAACCTGGAGCCAAAGATTGCAGCGGTGTTGGAGGATGAGGCGAAACGCAGCCGCTGGCTGCGGCATGCGGCACCACGCAAAGCCAGCCTCAGCTAGGCCGGAATGACCTCAAAATTGCACAAATGCGCAACAGAGTTTGACAAAGGGACCAAGACAAGACCATGATCTGCAACAGCCAAATAGAGACAGCGCGCGCCCATGGCGCAGCGCCAGCAGCTCTGCCCGGAGGAGCCCAATCTTTTGGGGGGCAGGGCTGCGGTTTGGCTGGTTGGTCTTTCCGTTTTGGTGCCCACAGATCATTGCTGCGCGTCGGGGCTGTTGCTTTGGCCGCCGTGCTGGCCTGCACTCTGTCGCCGCTTTCTGCCGATGAATCTACGGGCGGTGTGGCGCATGATGGCAATCTACCGGGTGCCTTTGTGCCGGTCACGGTGCCATCCGGCCAGCAGGTGCTGCTGTCGGAAGTCTTGCTGGATGACACGCCGGGCGCACTTTGGGCCCGGTTCCGGTTTGTGGCACCGCAGATTGCGCGCGCGGCTGACGGGATTGGCGATGCCGCCGACAGGGCGATGGATTTTGAGCGCAGCGCCGCCGATATGGACCATCTCTGCGAGTCGCTGGCGCTGGACTATCTGGACCAACACGCGCTCTCACCCAGCATGGTGGTGATCTCCTTTTCGGATCGTCCAGTGGAATTTGGCACCTCTGACGCTGAGGCCACCCAATTCTTTGAGGCCTACCGCCCTGAAGGTGAACGCTGCATTTGGGAGGCTTTTTGATGGGTCTACAATATCTTGCGCCTCATTCTTCATTTCAGCGGAAATTTGCGTCTTTGCAGTCACAGGCCTTTTTGTGGCCCGCTTTTCGATGTGATTTGGCCCGTTTCCCGGGTATCCTTGGCGCGAATGGTCGCAGGATCATTTGTACATTGAGGTTGAGGCTGAGCCGGTCCATCGGGTCAGGCGGTCTCGCAAACACATTCAGGAGACAGAAATGTCCAAGAGCATCAAGTTCATTACGCTGGCAGGTCTGCTGGCCCTGGTTGCCGCCTGTGGCAACCGCGAAGAAGAGTTCGTCGTGGTCGAGCCCGAGCCGATCTCGGTCGAGCCGGAATACACCGGTAAATACAAGTAACGACTTTTGGGGTCCGGCCCTGTGGCCGGCCCCAGCCGTCCCGCGGGGTGCCGGATTGGAGGCACCATCATGCTGAAACACCGTGGGTTTCCCGGCCGTCTTCCGGGTACTGATTTTCAATTTGTCGTCCGTCGTCCCAATCCCAAAGGGGTGACGCCACTGACAACCCGCGAACGCTTTCGCGATCGCAAGCCAATGGACCGTCGCGCTGACGCCGCTTTCATGCAGGCGCTGTTGCAATGTTTTGGCGATGAACCCTTTGAACGTGGCAATCTGGATGCCGGCCGTCTGAGCTGGCTCTTTGGACGCGAAGTTCTGCCTGCTGAAGATCCCTTTGATCCGGCGTCCTATGAGGCACTTCTGGTCATCGACATGGAGGCCGCACGGCTGTCCTTCCCGGATGCTTTCGAGGAAGGCGATCTGTGATGACCGGGGCAAAATACAGCGCAGAAACGCTCGCTATGAGGGCGGTGAACCCTCCGCAAGCTGGCTGCTGCGCTGGTTTTGCCCCGCAGTCTTGCCGGACTGCACGCATCAAGATCCGCCGTCCAAGCGCTTTGGTGGCAAAAGCCCGCCGAGCAGCTGCCGCTTTTGGGCGCATCGCTGCTCATTCTGCGGGCCATTCTCGCGTGGTATTGCCCAGGCGTGCCTTGCCTGTTTCTTGGGAGCAAGAGCAACTCTCCCGGATAGAAGGGGCAACATCATGCGGGCATTCATCACCACACTCACGCTTGGGCTTGGCGCAGCTGTTTCCGGCTGTGGCGACACCACGGGCGAACAGGTTCTTATTGGGGGCGGCGCGGGCGCGCTGGGCGCGGTCTTGCTGGATGCCAATCCAGTCACCGGTGTCGCAGTCGGCGTCGCAGGAAATCTCATCTATTGCAAAGAAAACCCACATCGATGCTGAGGTCTTCTCTGCCCCCCAGAAACTGACCTGCCAGCCCCACGGGGCGAAGGTTGAAATTCACGCAAACGCCACAGTTGGGCCATGGGCTCAGCTGTGGCGTTTTGCATTCCGGCATACAAAAGTACAAGGGACTGCCAATGTTTGAAAAGATCCTGATCGCAAACCGGGGCGAGATCGCCTGCCGAGTTATCAAATCCGCGCGCAAAATGGGTATCAAGACCGTTGCCATCTATTCGGATGCGGACAAGCAGGCCCTGCATGTGGAAATGGCCGATGAGGCGGTGCATATCGGCCCGCCCCCGGCCAACCAGTCTTATATCGTGATTGATAAGGTGATGGAGGCCATTCGCAGCTCTGGCGCCCAGGCGGTTCATCCCGGCTACGGCTTCCTGTCGGAAAACTCCAAATTCGCCGAGGCCCTGGCGGCTGAAGGCGTTGCCTTTGTTGGTCCACCCGTTGGGGCCATTGAAAAGATGGGGGATAAGATCACCTCCAAGAAAATCGCGATCGAAGCGGGCGTCTCCACGGTTCCCGGTCACATGGGGCTGATCGAGGACGCCGAAGAGGCCGTGAGGATCTCGCAGGAGATCGGCTATCCGGTGATGCTCAAGGCCTCTGCGGGGGGCGGCGGCAAGGGCATGCGGATCGCCTGGAACGATGAGGAAGCCCGCGAGGGGTACCAGTCGTCCAAGAACGAGGCGGCGAATTCCTTTGGCGATGACCGGATTTTCATCGAGAAATTTGTGACCCAGCCGCGCCATATTGAAATTCAGGTTCTCTGCGATGCCCATGGCAATGGCATTTACCTGGGTGAGCGCGAATGCTCGATCCAGCGCCGTCAGCAAAAAGTGGTCGAAGAGGCACCCAGCCCGTTCCTGGATCCTGAAACCCGCAAGGCCATGGGCGAGCAATCCGTCGCTTTGGCCAAGGCCGTGGGCTATGCCTCGGCGGGGACCGTGGAATTCATCGTTGATGGTGACAAGAATTTCTACTTCCTGGAAATGAACACCCGTCTGCAGGTGGAACACCCCGTAACCGAGCTGATCACCGGTGTTGATCTGGTGGAGCAGATGATCCGTGTGGCCAATGGGGAACCGCTGACCATCAAGCAAGAAGATGTACAGCTGAACGGCTGGGCGATTGAAAACCGGCTTTATGCCGAAGATCCCTATCGCGGCTTCCTGCCTTCGATTGGTCGCTTGACCCGCTATCGCCCCCCGGCGGAGCTGTCTGGCGGGCTGCTGTTGGAGAACGGCAAATGGCAGGGCGATGCGCCTGCGGGTGACGGCTATGCGGTGCGTAATGATACTGGCGTCTATGAGGGCGGCGAGATCTCGATGTATTATGACCCGATGATCGCCAAGCTGTGTACCTGGGCACCAACCCGTGATCAGGCGATCGAAGCCATGCGTAATGCGCTCGACGGGTTTGAGGTCGAAGGCATTGGTCACAACCTGCCGTTTCTGTCCGCAGTGATGGATCACCCGATCTTTATCGAAGGCACCATGACTACCGCCTTTATCGAAGAACAATACCCGGAAGGTTTTGTCGGGGTCGAGCTGCCCGAGGTCTCCTTGCGCCGGATTGCGGCCTCTGCCGCAGCCATGCACCGGGTTGCGGAAATCCGCCGTACCCGGGTGTCGGGTCGGATGGACAACCATGAACGCCGCGTTGGCAGTGATTGGGTTGTCACTCTGCAGGATCAAAGCTTTGCCGTCACTATCGAAGCGGATCAGATGGGCTCTACCGTGCGCTTTGACGACGGCAGCCAGATGCGGGTCGCCAGCGACTGGACGCCAGGGGATCAACTGGCGACGCTGGATGTCGATGGATCTCCGCTGGTGCTGAAAGTGGGCAAAGTTTCGGGCGGTTTCCGCATCCGCTCGCGCGGGGCTGATCTGACCGTGCATGTGCGCACCCCGCGTCAGGCTGAATTGGCGTTGCTGATGCCAGAGAAAATTGCGCCGGACACGTCCAAGCTGCTGCTCTGCCCGATGCCAGGACTGATCGTTAAGATCGATGTCGAAGTTGGCGATGAGGTGCAGGAAGGCCAGGCGCTGTGTACGGTCGAAGCGATGAAGATGGAGAACATCCTGCGTGCCGAGAAGAAGGGCGTGGTTGCCAAGATCAACGCAAATGCGGGCGATAGCCTGGCGGTTGACGATGTGATCCTGGAATTCGAGGGGTGATCAGTTCTGCCCCCGGCAAAGAGCTTTGCCGGGGGCAGTTCGCAGGCTTGGGAGTGTGTGATGTCATGACGGATTGGCGTGTCGGGCCATGACCGGCCCTCCGGATCCGCAACTGTCCCGGCAGTGCCCCTGGTTTCAGGCTCCGGCCGGATACTTCCCAGGGTGCCTGCACGATGAAGTGAATGTAAACGAAAGCTGAGATTTTGATTTTGGGGCAACAAAAACAGGCGGATCGCGCTTTGGCCGGGAGAAGATCTCTAGGCTATGGCTCTGTCTTGCGATGCTTTGAGCGGTCGCCCCAAACATGCCCTTTGGCTGAATATACCAAATGTTCAGAAAACCATGCGACACCGGGTTCATTGGTTTCTCTCAAGGTGCCGCATGTTTCGTCTGGCTCTCACTCTGATCACTGCTCTTACGATTTTGTCCGGTTGCGCGCTGGACAAGGAAGACGAAGTTCGCGCTCAGCTCTCCGAATGGGTGGAGCTGGGGGATACCTATTTCTTCGATTCCAGCAGCACTTGCACCGCGGCAGTCTTTCACACCGAAAACCCGCGCATTTCATCCCTGCTCAAACCGGCCAGATCGGTGGAGACCGGGTTGAAACAACTGGCTGCCGGGCAGCCGGTGGTCTTCAAGGTGGGTGGAAAATCGCCAAACGCTCTGGTCGAAGCGATTATGTCGCGCGACCTGCCTCATGGGATCAGTGTGCTCAATTCCGGACTTGCCGGCGTGAACTGCATGAGCGAGCTGGTCAAATCGATCTACCATCAGGCGATCATGAATCCATCCTCGCGGATGGCCTTTATCCCCGAGGGCGACGGTATCATGATTGTGGATGCACAGGCCAAAGCGGTGATCTACGTGCGCGGCAACGGCTAGGGGAGCGGATCGCAGCTCAGTTCTCGCGGCGGTCTTCCACTTCCTGCAACCGATCCTGGAACTTGTCGATGCTGCGGGACAATTCGCGCACCGTCCAGGGGTGCGGTTTGCGCAGTTTCACGCCTCCATCCTTACCCACCAGCACCAGCATAAAGCCACGCGGGCGCAATTTCCGGCGCAGGGCTGAACGCGCGCCTGGGTTGGTGTCGGTCAGAACTACCACGTCGCGGTCCAACAGGGCCGATGCATCGGCGTTCAAGCGCGCAATCTGTTCTTTGAAGCGCGGGTCCTCGGGACTGTCGGCAAAGACCACAATGGGGCGCTTGTGCCACAGGAAGTCGGCGATATCGACAGTTTCTCCGGCCTGGACCAATGCCGGGATCTCCGGCTCGGCGGACTGCGCGGCAAGCGGCAGAGTCGCGGGAAGAAAACTTGCTAAAACAAGGGCTAGGACTGGTTTCATAATCTCTCCTGTTGCACTCAATATATGCCCGGATCGCGCAAATGCGATGGGGAATTGCCACCAGAGGGGAAAAAACTCCGGTCACGTTAATCGCTTTGAGAGGGTCTGTAGCCAATGATGACGCACCTTCCCTCCTCAGGGGCGCAAAAAGTGCCCCTGCTCCATAGAACTGGAAAAGCGATGCAAGTCTGTCTTCACCTTGGGGCACACCGCTGTGCCACCACTTCGTTTCAGGAATATCTTCGTCAGAATGCGGAGGAGCTTGAGAAAGTCGGGATTGGATTTTGGGGACCGCGACGGACCAGGCAAGGCCTGCTTCATGGCATTCTTCCGGTGGCCTCTGCGGTCAACAGCCGTGATCTGTCCAAACGGGCACGGGGGCGGTTGAAGATGAACCTCAACCAAAGCCGGGAACGGGGCATCCGGCAGTTGGTGATCAGCGACGAAAATCTCATTGGCAGCGTGCGCGGCAATCTGCGCCTGGGGGAGCTGTATAGCGGTGTGGGCGAACGCATGGCACGCTATGGCGAGGCCTTTGATGGCGCGCTAACCTCGGTGGCGCTGAATGTGCGCAGCCTCGAGAGTTACTGGACCTCGGCGCTGACCTATGCGGTGGCGCGGGGCCATCGGATGCCACTGCCCTTGCAGCTGCAAAACCTAGCGCAAAGCCCGCGCAGCTGGCGCGATGTGATTACAGATATCGCCTGCGCCATGCCCGGCGTGGAGATCAAAATCTTGCCCTTTGAGACCTTTGGCGGCCGCCCGGAATTACAACTGGAGCTGCTGAGCGATTGCGAGGCACCGCGAACCCATGCCCGGGTTCGGCTCAATGCCTCACTGCGCCTGGAAGATCTGCGCTCGCATCTGTTTGAGACCGCAGCCGGTGAGCTGCCAGAGGGTGAGGGACGTTGGCGTCCCTTTGATGCGGCCCAGAGCGCGGCGCTGCGCGAGACCTATGCCGATGATTTGATGTGGCTCGCAGGGGGCGCCGATGGGCTGGCCCAGCTGGTCCAGGATCCGGAACAACTGGCGGCGGGACTGAACCTGCCCCAAAACGAAGTGACAAGAGGAAGACCCCATGACAAAGAAGACAGACGATTGGCGGGCTCTGGCTGAAAAAGAGCTCCGTGGCCGCCCCCTCAACGACCTGACCTGGAACACGCTTGAAGGGATCGAGGTCAAGCCGCTTTATACCGAAGCAGATACCGCAGAGCTGCCACACATGGGCACTCTGCCTGGGTTTGGTCCCTTCACCCGTGGCGTCAAGGCCACCATGTATGCGGGGCGCCCCTGGACCATCCGCCAATATGCCGGCTTTTCCACAGCCGAAGAATCCAACGCCTTTTACCGCCGCAACCTGGCGGCCGGTCAGCAAGGTGTCTCTGTTGCCTTTGATCTGGCCACCCACCGTGGCTATGACAGCGATCACGAACGTGTGGTTGGCGATGTCGGCAAGGCCGGCGTGGCCATCGATTCTGTCGAGGACATGAAGGTCCTGTTTGACGGTATTCCGCTCGATAAGGTTTCGGTCTCGATGACCATGAACGGCGCGGTGATCCCGATCCTGGCCAGTTTCATTGTTGCGGGCGAAGAGCAGGGCCATGACAAGGCCTTGCTGGCAGGCACCATTCAGAATGACATTCTGAAGGAATTCATGGTGCGCAACACCTATGTCTATCCCCCCGAACCCTCAATGAAGATCATCTCAGATATCATTGAGTTTACATCCAATGAGATGCCCAAGTTCAATTCGATCTCGATCTCCGGTTATCACATGCAGGAAGCCGGCGCCAATCTGGTGCAGGAGCTGGCCTATACCTTGGCGGATGGCCGTGAATATGTGCGCGCGGCCACTGAGGCAGGCATGGATGTCGACAAATTTGCCGGCCGTCTCAGCTTTTTCTTTGCCATCGGTACCAATTTCTTCATGGAGATTGCCAAGCTGCGCGCCGCCCGCACGTTGTGGCATCGGGTGATGACCGAGTTTGGTGCCAAGTCTGAGCGCTCCAAGATGCTGCGCACCCATTGCCAGACCTCGGGTGTCAGCCTGCAGGAGCAGGATCCCTATAACAACGTGATCCGCACTGCCTATGAGGCGATGTCGGCGGTACTGGGCGGCACCCAGTCGCTGCACACCAATGCCTTGGACGAAGCCATTGCATTGCCGACAGAGTTTTCCGCCCGCATAGCCCGTAACACCCAGTTGGTCCTGCAGGAAGAGACCGGCGTGACAAATGTGGTCGATCCCCTGGCGGGCTCTTACTATGTCGAGAGTCTGACCAATGAGTTGATCGACAAGGCCTGGGCCCTGATGGAAGAGGTCGAGGAGATGGGCGGCATGACCAAGGCTGTGGCCTCTGGCATGCCCAAGCTGCGCATCGAGGAAAGTGCGGCGCGTCGTCAGGCGATGATCGACCGTGGCGAAGAGGTGATCGTTGGCGTCAACAAATACCGCAAGGAAAAGGAAGACCACATCGACATTCTGGATGTGGACAATGTTGCGGTTCGTGAAAGCCAGATTGCCCGGCTTGAGAAAATGCGCGCCGAGCGGGATGAGGTGGCCTGTCAGGCGGCCTTGGATGAGCTGACCAAGCGTGCCAAAGAGGGCGGTAATCTGTTGGAGGCTGCTGTTGAAGCGGCGCGTATGCGCGCCTCAGTTGGAGAAATCAGCATGGCGATGGAAAAAGAGTTCGGCCGTCACCGCGCCGAAGTGAAAACCCTGGCCGGTGTGTACGGCGCCGCTTATGAGGGCGACGAGGGCTTTGCTGCGATCCAGAAAAGCATCGAGGATTTTGCTGAGGAAGAGGGGCGTCGTCCGCGTCTTCTGGTGGTCAAGATGGGGCAGGATGGCCATGACCGCGGGGCCAAGGTGATTGCCACCGCCTTTGCCGATATTGGCTTTGACGTCGATGTGGGGCCTCTGTTCCAGACCCCGGCCGAAGCGGCCCAGGACGCCATCGACAACGATGTGCATGTGATTGGCATCTCGTCGCAGGCCGCGGGCCACAAGACCCTGGCACCGCAACTGGTGCAGGAGCTGAAAGCCCAGGGTGCCGAGGATATTCTGGTGATCTGTGGTGGGGTGATCCCGCAGCAGGACTATCAGTTCCTCTATGACAATGGCGTCAAGGCGATCTTTGGTCCCGGCACCAATATCCCCGAAGCTGCCGAGGATATCCTGAAGCTGATCCGCGTGGCCCGTAGCTGAAATTTTGGGCATGAGGGGGCTGTCTGCCCCCTCTGCCGCTTTGCGGCATTCACCCCCAAAGGTATTTTGGGCAAAATGAAATGAATCATTGGGCCAATAGAGGAGGCGGCGCATGTTTCTGGATCATCTGGCGGTGTCCGGGGAAACGCTTGAGATGGCGGTTGCCCATGTAGAGGAAGCCCTGGGGGTAGCGCTGCAGCCGGGGGGAAAGCACGTGCATTTTGGCACCCATAACGCACTGCTGGCGTTGTCAGATGGGCTCTATCTGGAGGCGATTGCCATTGATCCCGCGGCGCGGCCGCCACAGTCTGCGCGGTGGTTTGATTTGGATCGGTTCTCCGGTGCGCCGCGGCTTGGCAATTGGATCTGTCGCAGTGAGGATCTGGCGCAGCTGCTTGTCAAGGTGCCGCCGGGGGCAGGCGATCCAGTTGATCTGCAACGTGGAGATTTGCGCTGGCAGATGGCGGTGCCTGCGACGGGTATTCTGCCGTTTGACAATCTGTTTCCGGCGCTGATGCAGTGGCAGGGCAGGCATCCTGCTGCGCAGCTGAAACAGCAGGGCTGCCGATTGGAGATGCTGCATGTCGGGCATCCTTTGTATAGCGATCTTGCCGATGCCATTGCCCGGGCCGGGTTTGCAGATGAGCGGGTCCGGTTTGAAACCGCGTCAGAGCCCAGATTGAGGGCCGAGATCATGACGCCGCATGGGCTGCGGCTGCTGGCATGAATATCCGCCTTGCAGTTCAAGAAGATCTGCTCCGGATTTCGGCGCTGTATTGCCAGGTGGTTCAGACCTCCTTGGCCACCTTTACGACCTCCGGCAAGAGCTTGGCGCAATGGGAAGAGGTCCTGCGGGGAGGCGCGCCTGTTCTGGTTGCCGAAGAGAACGGCCAGGTTCTGGGCTATGCCACCTATGGCAGTTTTCGCGGTGGCCCAGGTTATCAGGCCACGGCCGAGCATTCGATCTATCTGGATGCAGCGGCTCAGGGACGGGGAATCGGGCGGGCGCTGTTGCTGGCCCTTGAAGGGCACGCGGCAGAGGCGGGGCGTCGCGTCATGGTCGCCGCGATCAGTGGCGCCAACCCGGGAGCGATGCAGTTTCATGCCGCCTGTGGCTATGTCGAGACAGCGCGAATGCCGCAGGTGGGGCAGAAATGGGGGCAATGGCTGGATCTTGTGCTGATGCAGAAAAATCTGCAGCCTGGTGATGTTTTGCCCGCTGACAGAGGAAGCAATGCCTCCTAGACTGGGCGCATGTCTCTGTGGTCGCGAATATCTGATGCCCTTGCAGCGCTGGGTCAGGGTGAAAGCCTGGCCGAGGTTTTTGACCGTCTGCGCGCGCCTCCTGAACGAACGGTTGGCTTTGCCATTGCCGTCATTGCGCTTGGTGCCAAGATGGCCAAGGCAGATGGGCAGGTGACCCGCGATGAGGTGACCGCCTTTCGCGAAGTGTTCCAGATTGCGCGCAACGATGAGGCCGGGGCAGCCCGCGTCTTTGACATGGCCCGGACCGATGTGGCCGGCTATCAGGACTATGCCGCCCGTATTCAGCGTATGTTTGCCTCGGATCCCAGCACTCTGTGTGATCTGATGGAGGGGCTGTTTCACATCGCCATGGCAGATGGCTTCTATCACCCTGGCGAGAACGAGTTTCTGGAGCAGGTGAGCCGGATCTTCGAACAGTCGCCGCAGCAGTTTCAGGCGCTGAGGGCGCGTTTTGTGCCAGATGCGCCCAAGGATCCCTATACGGTTCTGGGCGTGGTGCCGGAGATGCCGCTTGAGCAGATCCGCAAGCATTGGCGCCAGTTGGTCCGAGAAACCCATCCGGATGCGATGATCGCGCGCGGCGTGCCGGAAGAGGCGGTGCGGCTGGCTGAAAAGCGGATGATCGACATCAACAGGGCCTGGGATGAAATCAACGGATGCTCTGCCCATGCGCCTCGTCACCTATAATATCGAGTGGTTCTCGCATCTCTTTGATGACGCAGACCACTTGATGCTGGATGACAAGGCTTCGGGCCGCTACGGGGTGGATCGCTATGCCCAGGGCATGGCCATTGCTCAGGTGTTGCAGCGGCTGGATGCGGATGCGGTGATGGTGATCGAGGCCCCCAACACCGGGCGCAAACAGAATACGGTGCGGGCGCTGGAAACCTTTGCCGCAGAGGCCGGGTTGCGCTGCCGTCAAGCGATCATGGGGTTTGCAAATGACACCCACCAAGAGATTGCGCTGCTCTTTGATCCGGACGTGTTGACTGCAGTGGCGGACCCACAGGCCAGCGCGGCAGCGCCACGATTCGATCAGAGTTTTCAGATCGATCTGGATGTTGATGATCGTATGGATCGGGTGCGTTTTTCCAAGCCACCGCTGGAATTGAAACTTGTCACCCGGGGCGGGGTCGAGCTGCGGATGATCGGTGCGCATCTGAAGTCAAAGGCGCCGCATGGTGCCAAGGGTCCAGAGGAGGTGGCGCGGATTTCGATTGCCAACCGGCGCAAGCAGCTGGCCCAGGCGATCTGGCTGCACCGGCGCATCAAGGAGCATGTCGCACTTGGTCAGCATGTGGTGGTTCTGGGAGACCTCAACGACGGGCCGGGGTTGGATGAATATGAGCGGCTATTTGGCAAGTCCTCGGTGGAGATTGTGATGGGGCAGGAGCTGGTCGACCCTCATGCGCGTATCCTGCTGCAGCCGCGTCAGCATGTTTTGCCCTCGACATCGCGGTTCTATAATCCCGAAACCAAACGCTATTTTCGCGCCCTGCTGGATTATATCATGATCTCGTCAGGGCTGGAGGCCTTTGCCCCGCAATGGCGCATCTGGCATCCCTTTGAGGATGCGGAATGTTATGGGGATGAGGGGCTGCGTGATGCGCTGTTGACCGCATCGGATCATTTCCCCGTCTCGCTCGATCTTGATCTGACTTAAAATTTCTGTGCCAACAGCCTATGGTGATCCCATGAAACAGCTATTTACCCCTTTGTTTGTCATCGCCTCGATCGTCGCCACGCCAACTATCGCCGAGGATAGCGACAGCGGCAGCAGTCTGATGGAGCGCGGCGCTGAGCTGTTCTGGGAAGGATTGCGCAAGGAGATGGCACCTTCGCTTGAAGAATTGGAGGGGCTGATGGCGACGATTGGGCCCTCGATGCAGAACTTTCTGACCGAGATGGGACCGGCCCTGGCAGACATCGCCGAACAGGTCGAGGATTGGAGCCGCTATGAGGCGCCGGAAATCCTGCCCAATGGCGATATCATCATCCGCCGCAAACCGGAAAGGCCCGAAGCACCGAATAGGGATGACGACGCAGGCGAAAGCGGGGCCACCGACATCTGATCACAGCGTTGTGGGACCGATTGCGGGCCCCCTTTTTGCAGTTCGCTGAAAAGAAACTAGATCCGAGCAGTGCGCGATCTGAACCAGGCCATCAGCATATTCCTGAGCTGTCCTATTTGGTGATCTTGACGCTCAGCTCTGCTTCCAGGGTGCCAGCAAGGGAGTTCAATCTCCCTTCGGCGACCTCACCAAACAGATCCTTGGAGGCTCGCGGCAGCTCCAGCGAGAGATGGCGCTTGCGGGGTTGCCATTTCAGCTTGCCGATTTCGCCGGAGTTGCTCACCATTAGCATGGCGCCAAAGCGCATTGCCTTGCCCAGGATTTCGGCCTCTTTCTGGCCTTTTTCGTCAAGCAGATCATAGAGGTATTCATAGGCGGTGCCCTGCCGTTTGTTGCGATAACGGTGCAACAGAGCAAGCCCGAGAAAAATACGTTCAGAGTGTTTCAGGCCGCCCAGATTGGCGCGGGTGGCATTCTCAAAGCAAACCTCAGCGCGGTAGTCCGGGTGGGCGCGCCAGCTCACGTCATGCAACAGGCAGGCAGCCTTGATCAGGCGTTTGGTGGTATGGGGGCTGGAGTTGAACAGCGGAATGACAAAATCATAGAGCGTCTTGCCAAAGCCGGGCAGGCGGGCGTCCTTGGCCTCGGCAAAGCGGCAGGATTCCACCAGCGGGTCCCGGTTGCGCAAGCGCTGAGGCATCTGCTCATAGAGCAGGCCTTCGCGGATGCCATAGCTGGAGATCGCAATGTCCTTGGGCTTGAAGGTCTTGACCAGACGGGACAACACATCAATGGCATAGGGCACCAATGACATGCGGGCGCTTGAGATGCCGCAGGCCGCGCGCAGCTCATTCAGATCGGTGGCATCGATGTATTTCAGCGTCTCGCGCACATCGCGCGCGCTCATGCGGTATTCGTGCAGAACCCGCAGCGGATAGCCGCGCCGCATCATGTCGACGCGGGCAATGGCACGCCAGCTGCCGCCCACCAGGAACAGACGGTCGGTCTGTTTGCCCATCTGCTCACTCAGGCCCTGCATGGCCGCGGCGATGTGTTTCTTGCGCCCGCTGCGCCCACCTTTGATGTCGCGCAGCTTGAGTGGCCCTAAAGAAGAGGTCACCCGCTTGCCGACTTCACCATCATGGATTTCGGCCAATTCCATGGACGAGCCGCCAATATCGCAGACCAACCCATAAGAGCCAGGCCAACCCAGCAGAACGCCCTGGGCCGAGAGCCGCGCCTCTTCGCGGCCGTCAATGACCCAGATCTTGAGCCCGGTCTCGCGCAGGACCTCGGCGCAGAAGTCGGACCCATCCTTGGCATCACGCACCGCTGCGGTGGCAACCACCGACAGCCCCGGCAGTCCCATGCCACGGGCCAGATGCTGAAACCGGCGCAGCGCTGACAAGGCGCGGGCCCGGCCTTCTGGGTTCAGCTTACCGGTCTCTGAGAGGCCGGCCCCGAGCGCACACATGATCTTTTCATTGTAGAAATAGGCCGGACTACGGGCAGCGCCGTCAAAGATGACCATACGCACCGAGTTCGATCCTACATCGACCACGCCGACACGGGATAGGGCACGGGCGCTGGGGTCTTCAAACACAGGGCGGCCAAAAGGGCCCCAATCGGCGGCAGAGCTGTCTTGGGCTGCGGTCATGGGCGCCTCGTCCATTTTTTGCTTTCTGCGTCACGATGGGCCAAGCCCGGGCTTGGGTCAATCGCTTGCGGCTGCGACATCTGGTGTCTGTTCTGGCAGGGCATCTGGGCGATCCTGTGACATCAGTCTGACCGCGAGCGGGCGGGACAGGGTGCGCCCCTCAGACAGGGATAGATTGTCCAGCTGCTCAACGATCAGGGCGGCGGCGGCAAAGGACCGGTCCATGTGGGCCACCAGATAGGGAATGACATCAGCTTTTGGCGTGACCTGCCTGTCATTGAACAGTTTTGCCAGCACCACCGCCAGCAGCGCGTCGTCCGGTGCCTGCAGCTCGGCATGGGTGGCAGCCTGCACCCGGCTTTGCAGATCGGGCAGGGTCAATTGCCACAGATTTGGCGCGGCCCGCCCCGTCAGCATCAGGGCATGCCCATTGGAGAGAACCAGATTATGTAGATGAAACAGGGTGTTTTGGGCCTCTGTATTGCCCGCCACGGCGGGGGCATCCTCGATCACCACGGGGCCTTGGGCCAGGGTCGGCACCTGAGAATCGTCCAGATCACGCGCCTGCAGGATCTGCGCCCCGGATTGGCTGGCCCAGACATGGGCAAGATGGGTTTTGCCCGATCCAGCCGGGCCGGTCAGCACCAGCTTGCCACTGGGCCAATGGAAGGCGGGATCCAGCAGCGCCACCGCCATGGCATTGGAGGGCGCAACAAAGAAGTCGTCCCGCCCCAGTGCCGTTTTGGCGGGCAGATCAAAGCTGAGTTGTCGTGCCATTTTACTGCTCGTCTTGTTGCTGCGAGGCCGGGTGTTCGAACCCGCGATACAATCGACTGTCGAGATACTGTTCCACGAGGAAACGCGCAACCACTCCCAGCGCGGCGGCGACCGGAACCGCCACCAGCATGCCAACAAAACCAAAGAGCGCGCCAAAGACAGAGAGGGCCAGCAGCAGCCAGACCGGATGCAGGCCAACGGAATTGCCTACCAGCTTGGGCGTCAGGTAGTTGCCCTCGATCACCTGGCCAAGGGCAAAGATCGCGCCGACGATGCCGATGGACCACCAGTCGCCCCAGAACTGGAACAGGGCCAGGCCAATGGCCAGGGCACCGCCGATCAGAGCCCCGAGATAGGGGATAAAGGTGACCAGCCCGGCAATGAACCCCACCGCCAGGCCAAAGTTGAGGCCAACAATCATCAAGGAGATGGCGTAGTAGCTGCCAAGGATCAGGCAGACGGTGCCCATGCCGCGAATAAAGGATGCCAGAACCGCGTCGATCTGGGCCATCAGACGGCGGATGACCGGGGCATGATCCCGGGGCAGCAAGGCATCAACACGGGCGATCATCCGGTCCCAGTCCAGCAGCAGGTAGACGGCCACCACAGGGACAATCACAAACAGAACCAACACGTTGAGAAGCGAAGCAGCGGATCCGACGATGCCTTCGATCAGCTCAATACCTTTGCCCTGCAGGGTGCCTGCAATCGAGGCGATGGTTTGCTGGGCGCGGCTGCCTTCGGTGAACACCGACGGGAAATGGGTCTGGGCAAAGCTGCGCAGATCACGAAAGGCCTCCGGCAGGATGCGGGCCAGCTCTATCATCTGGGAAATCAGCGTAGGTAGCACAATCAGCAGTGCCAGAAGGAAGACCAGAATGGACAGGACAACGATTACGGCTGTGGCCGCGGCGCGGCTGAGCCCCATGGTTTCGAGCCGGTCGGCCACCGGGTCAATCATATAGGCAATGGCTGCCCCCAGCACAAAGGGCAGCAGAACGTTTCCCAGCGACCACAGGACAACGGAAAAGACCAGAGCGGCAATGCCCCAGTATTTGAACTGTTTCTGTGCCGGAAGAGCCATGCGTGCCGTGCCTTTGTGCGAGAACAACCAAAACTGTCTGATGCAAGTCATTGCCCAAGGCAGGCGTGCTTGCAAGGGTCTCCTGCATGAATTTGGCAGGCACGACGTGTTCCCAGCGCCTTGCCCCAAAGGCGCTACGGTCTTGTTTTAGTGGATACGAACGCCCTGGCGTTTCAACTCACTCTGCACGGCAGTGATATCCACGGCATCGAGTGCACAATCCTGCTGGACCGAATAGGCGGCAGCGATGCCAGCCCCCTGGCCGGCGACTGCACAACAGGCCATGTTGCGGGTGGCGGCATGGGCGATCTTGTCGCCGCCAATGGCGCGGCCTGTCACCAGCAGGCCCTCGACCCCCTTGGGCAGCATGCAGCGGTAGGGGATCTGCATGTAGCGGCCGGTGGTGGGCAGGATCAGTACGCCGTAGCCGTCGATGAACTCTGGGTAGATGCCGATACTGTCGTCAAAGCGGCCCTGATTGCGGGTCTCATCCTCGGTGATGTTGTGCATGGCGTCGATCTTGCGGGTGTCGCGGATGCCAATTGTCATGCCAAAATTGCGCAGGCGGGCTGCTTCGCAGCCGGGGGTATAGGCCTTGAGTGCCTCAATCGCCAGCATCGCCTGCTTGCGGCCCTCGATCTCGCCCTTGGTCATGCTGTCCGGGTCGGTGCCGTCAATGCCCGCCAGATGTACCAGGTTCATATAGGTCATCTCGCCGCTGTCATGCACAGCCCCCCAGGTGCCGCCAATGGTGTTGAGATGCGCCGGGATCACCCCGTCGCGGATCGCCTGACCAAAGGGTTTGGCGAGAAAGGGCGAATACATCGCATCTTCCTTGCCCGAGGTCTCCACCTGCCACTCACCGGTTGACCAGTCGGCATAGGTTTGCGGGTCGGCTTTGACGCCCTCGATAAACCTGGGCTTGTCGACACCGGCGATGTGGAACATGACGCTGGCGGCCTGCATTTCTTCGACAGGGGTCTTGAGGGTGGGGGCCCCCATCATCTGTGCAATATCGGCGTCGCCGGTGGCGTCGATCACCCGTTTGGCCAGCACCGCCTCGCGGCCTGCCTTGCTTTCGACGATGACGCCACTGATGCGGTTGCCTTCGCGGATCGGCGCCACAAATGTGCGATGCAGCATTGGGTGAATGCCCGCTTCTTCGACCAGCCTGTCAGCCACCAGTTTGAAACCCTCGCTGTCCAGCTCATAGGACAAGGACTGGCTTTCGGGCACGGCGGCACCCATGGATTTGGCGCGGTCCTCGAACTCCCAGCCGATGCCACCAGCCTCGACGGTCTGCTCATGGCGATACCAGGCAAAGCCTTCGACCCCGACGGTGGTGATATTGCCACCAAAACAGCCAAAGCGATCCAGCAGCGTGACCTCAACCCCCGCTCGCGCGGCGGCAAGCGCGGCGGCCAACCCACCGGGCCCTGAGCCGATGACCAGCACTTCGGTTTCATGGATCACGGGAGTTTCGCGGGCTGGTTCCAGAATTGTCTTGGTCACGTCTTCTCTCCAAAGACTGAAGTTGGCCCTGAAGCATGTCGGGCGTTTCCGCTAACAAAGCCGATTCTTGTATGGCCATTCAAGTTGTTTTGCGGCGTGAAGATGCAAATGCGACATGGGAGGGCTGCAAGGTGGATAAAGGGCAGGACCGCGGATTGTCTCCGGGATTTGCGAAGCGGGCTTGGTTCCCTGGCTGGCAAATGCTGATGCAGTTGGCAGGGCGATGAGGTGGGTTCCCATTTTGCCGACTGAGACCTGCCCACTTGCCCGCATCGATTACAGCCACTAAACCGGGCTGGAACTCGATATATTTCCGTACCTCATCAGCCTAGGAGCCAAGATGCGCCTGTCCCGTTACTTCCTGCCTGTTCTGAAAGAGAACCCCTCCGAGGCCCAGATCGTCAGTCACCGCTACATGCTGCGCGCTGGCATGATCAAGCAGTCCTCCGCCGGGATTTACTCCTGGTTGCCGCTGGGCTTCAAAGTGCTGAAAAAGCTCGAGGGCATCGTGCACGAAGAGCAACAGCGCGCCGGTCACATGCCGATGCTGATGCCAACCATGCAAGGTGCTGACCTGTGGCGTGAATCCGGTCGCTATGACGACTATGGCCAGGAAATGCTGCGCGTGCAGGACCGTCACGGGCGCGATATGCTGTTCACGCCAACGGCGGAAGAACTGATCACCGATATTTTCCGCGCTCATGTCAGCAGCTATAAAGACCTGCCGCTGACCATGTATCAGATCCAGTGGAAATTCCGTGATGAAATCCGCCCGCGCTTTGGCGTGATGCGGGGCCGCGAATTCTACATGAAGGATGGCTATAACTTCGACCTCTCCAAAGAGGACGCGCTGCACGCCTATAACCGCCATCTGGTGACCTATCTGCGCACCTATGAGCGGATGGGGCTGCAGGCGATTCCGATGCGCGCGGATGGTGGCCCGATTGGTGGCGATTACACCCATGAATTCCTGGTGCTGGCGGAAACCGGCGAGTCGGAGGTGTTTTATGACAGCGCCGTCACCGATCTCAGCTTTGGTGATCGTGAAATCGACTATGACAATGTCGAACAGTGTCAGGGCGTGCTGGAAGAGTTCACCTCGAAATATGCCCGCACCGACGAGACTCATGATGAAGCGCTGTTTAACGCGGTGCCCGAAGAGCGCCGTCGGGTGGCGCGCGGCATCGAAGTTGGCCAGATCTTCTATTTCGGCACCAAATACTCCGAGGCGCTGAATGCCACGGTTCAGGGCCCCGATGGCAAGCCCACACCGGTGCATATGGGCAGCCACGGTATTGGTGTCTCGCGTCTGTTGGGGGCCATCATCGAGGCCAGCCATGACGACAAGGGAATCATCTGGCCCGAGGGCGTGACCCCGTTCCACTGTGGCATCGTCAACCTCAAGCAGGGCGACGACGAAGCCGATGCGGCCTGTA
Organism: Roseobacter sp.; assembly: GCA_015665415.1. Lineage (GTDB taxonomy): Bacteria > Pseudomonadota > Alphaproteobacteria > Rhodobacterales > Rhodobacteraceae > Pseudophaeobacter. The sequence continues at coordinate 45,976 of JADFAE010000010.1, read as the reverse complement.
ATCAGCTATATGCAGCCCTGACGGCGCTGGGCCTTGAACCGCTGTATGATGATCGCAAAGAACGGGCAGGTGGCAAGTTCGCCACCATGGATCTGATTGGTCTGCCCTGGCGTATCACCGTTGGTCCGCGCGGTCTGAAAAACGGTGTGGTCGAGCTCACTTCGCGCCGCAGCGGCGAAAGCGAGGAACTGAGCCCTGAAGAGGCGGTGAAGAAGATTGCAGAAATCTATGCGCTGCACGGAGCCGGTCGCGGATTTTGAGAGCCAGGATTCTGGTTGTGATTGTAGGGGGGGATCGAAAGATCCGCCCCTTTTTTTCAACTTTGCGACGGGCGGGGCTGAATCAACTTAAAAGTCGTCGAATTTGAGTGTTCGATTTGCGACCGAACTGGGCGTGGCTTGGTATTTGCTTAACGTTTGGGCGCCCATATTTCCTTTGTAACTCAGCCGGTTGGGATTGGGAGGGAGGCGCTTTGACGCCACATGAGCAGGGTCAAAGATCGGTGCATGGATCCCTGTCTGTTCGTCCTCTGGCAGCAAATGAAGGGTAAGAATTTGTTGAAATCGACTATCGTGGCCGCCATTGGTGCTTCTGGCGTGATTGCAAGTATGGCGGGAGCCGCGGAACTGGGCGATGTGGATACGCCGATCCGGCTGGCCTTGAATGATTGGACTGGTCACCAGGTCAGCACCTATGTGGCCGGCGAAATGCTCAAGGCGGCGGGCTATCAGGTGGAATATGTGGCGGCCAGCAACCTGGATGTCTGGGACGCTATGGTTGCCGGCGATATCCATGCCAATGTGGAAATCTGGTCGACCAGCCAGACGGCAGAGGTTGACGGCCATATGGCAAGTGGCAGCACCATCGATCTGGGTGATCTGGAACTTTATGCGCAAGAAGGTCTTGTCTATCCGGCCCATGTGGCAGAGCTCTGTCCTGGTTTGCCCAACTGGGAGGCGCTGAGGGATTGTGCGGCGGTCTTTGCCACGGTTGAAACTGGGTCTGAGGGGCGTCTGTTGGGGTACCCGGAGGTCTGGAGCAGTCCGGGTGCAGATCGGATCGCAGGCCTGGGTTTGCCGTTCCAGAATACGCCCGCAGCGGATGAGGCCGCGCTGACAGATGCGCTGGCACAGGCCGTCGAGAACAATACGGCGATCCTGGCGACATTCTGGCAGCCGCATTGGGCGATGATGGAATATGACCTGAAATTCGTCCAGTTGCCGACACCGGAACCGGCCTGTTTTAGCGATCCCTCTTGGGGGCCAAACCCCAATGCCGTCAATGATTGTGGCTTTGAGAGCGCGCGGATCATGAAGGCAGGCTGGGGCCAGCTGGCGGAAAAATGGCCTGCTGCCTTTGAAGTCCTGTTCTCCTACACGCTGCATATCGAAGACCAGCAGCCAATGATGGGCGCGGTCGACGTTGAGGGCCGCCCCGTCGAGGAAGTGGTGAAAGAATGGATGACCATGAATGATTTTGTCTGGCAGCCGATCCTGGATGACGCCACTTCCTGATCCTGTCCGCAGGCCAGATGGCTGGCAATGAGATAACGAGGGTCCGCGCTGATGCGTGGGCCCTTTTCATGTCCAGAGGGGCGGCTCAGGAGGCGCGGCTGAATTTGGCGTCGCTGGGCATATGGGCGTCAAACAAACTGGCGATCAGCCGCGTCAACGGATGCCCCTCTGGGGAGATGACAAGCTGTTGGTCGGTCAGGCTGACAAAGTTTCCAAAACGTGCCACGACCCTGGCCAAATCCGGCTCTAGCCCGTCACACAGGGGGCCGAATTCCAGCCTTAGTGCGCGCAGATCGAGCGTGAAATCGCACATGATCATCTCGATGGCGCGGGCCCGCATCAGATCTTCAGGGGTCATCTCATGACCGCGGCTACCGGCCAGATGTCCGGCTTCGATCTGTTTCACATAGGCCGGTGTGGCCGCCGCATTCTGCACATATCCGCCGGGAAAGCGCGAGATCGACGAGGCCCCGATGCCAATCAGGGCAGGGCAGATATCTTCTGTATAGCCTTGAAAATTGCGACGCAGATGACCCGTTCTCGCGGCTTCCGCCAGCCCATCCTGGGGCAGGGCGAAATGGTCGATGCCGATGGCTTGGAAGCCGGCGGTGGCAAAGGCATCAGCGGCCTGTCCCGCCAGCGCATATCGGGCCAGGTCATCGGGCAGAACAGTTTCGTCGATCAGTTTTTGGCGCTTGGCCACCCAGGGCACATGGGCATAGCCGAACAGGGCGATCCGGTCGGGTTGCAGGCTCAGCACCTTGGCCAGGGTATCGGACATGCGGGCGGGGGTCTGATGTGGCAGACCATAGACCAGATCCGCGTTGAGCGAAGTGATTCCCGCGGCTCGTAGATCCTCGACGCAGGCACGTGTCACATCGTAGGGTTGGCTGCGCCCGATGGCCTCTTGCACCAGCGGGTCGAAATCCTGAATGCCGATGCTGGCGCGGTTCATCCCCTCTGCGGCCAGGGCTGCGATCTTGTCCTTGTCCACCAAAGTCGGGTCGATCTCGACCGAAAATTCCCAGTCCGCGGTCTGTGGAAAAGTGGATTTGACCGCACGCGCCAGCCGGTGGATCAGTTGCGGTGGCAAAATGGTGGGGGTGCCGCCGCCCCAATGCAACCGCCCCATCTGCAATCCGGCCGGCAGGGTCTTGGCTAGCAGCTCCAGTTCTGCTTCCAGAGTGCCGATATAGCTCTCGACCGGGCTCAGCGATTGGGTGCCCTGGGTGCGGCAGGCACAGAACCAGCACAGGCGCTCGCAAAAGGGGATGTGGATATAGACGGAGACCGGCACCGCAGGGTCCAATGCGGCCAATTGGCGGGTCTGAAGCTCCTGGCCAACGGTTGCGCTGAACACCGGCGCGGTGGGGTAGGATGTATAGCGGGGCACGCGGCTGTCAAAGAGCCCAAGCGCAGCGAGGCGATCAATCTGTTTCATGACTTCCATGTGTCCCTTAATCCTCAGGGCTGCTTTGCGCAGGATCAAATAGTGGCAAAAATCTGGTCCCGGTTCACGGTTTCACAACACTAAGGGCTGTCGGGTAAGCCTTTGAAAATAGATGTACCTTAAGGCGTTCTGCTGGCGGATCCCACGGCTGGAGCTTTTTTGTTGGCTGAAGGTCAATTTCCGTTTGACGCCCCCGCTGCAGCGGCTTATACGCCCCTCACGACACCTGCCCAGGTGGCGGAATTGGTAGACGCGCTAGCTTCAGGTGCTAGTATTGGCAACGATGTGGAGGTTCGAGTCCTCTCCTGGGCACCAAGTCATCTCCCCGACAAGACACTTAGAAACGACCTGAAGCTCGGGCATTCTCTTGGCTTGGGCAATCCGGCTTGTTTGTGCCTCCCAAAAACCGGTGCTCAGGCGTGAAATTGGCTGAGTTCATGTCCTGTCCGGGGAGTATCCGAAGGCCTGCCCCCCGAGCGTTGGACCCCGACCATGAATTGGGAGGCACCGTTCGGCCAGGCGGTCCTTTTGGTCCGCAATCGGATTTGAATTTAATGCACCTCATTTGAAGATACATTTGTCTCTGGGTCTGTGTTTAACTCTTTTTGGTTGTTATTTTTCTTTCGGCTTTTTCTGATGATGGTTTGAATGGGAGCCGGGGGTAAAGGCCTGGCCGAGTTGTGTATTTAACCCGTGCTGTATTGATTGCACATTTCACACCTTGCGTGAATGAGTTCCACTATTTTTTGCCAGGTATTATTGCATTTACTTATTTCTGAAAAGATTTCGTGGTTAGAATCTGTTCGGTTTGAGGGTGTCGTATGTATCGGGTAATTGGTTGTTTGACCCAAGATCATGACTATTGGCTGGTCGGGTTGGCCGCTTTGGTCTGTGTGTTAGGGGCTAGTCTGTCGGTCGCATTGAGTCGTCGCTTGATCCAGGCGAATGGGCGTCGCAAGCAGGTTCAACTGGGCCTGACCAGCATGATTGGTGGGGCCACCATCTGGTCAACGCATTTCATTGCCATGTTGGCCTATGATCCCGGATATGCCCATGGCTACGAGCCAATTGCCACGGCCGGATCCCTTGCCATTGCCATCGTTGGTATGTTCATTGCCAATTTTTTGTTGGCTTTTTGTTTGCGTGGCAGTTTTGATATCCGCAGTGGGGTCGTTTTTGGTCTGACGGTTTCCGCCATGCATTATCTTGGCATGTCGGCCTATCTGCTGCCCGGCGAAATCATCTGGGAGAAGGCCTATCTGATTGCCTCGATCCTTTTGGGGGTTGGTCTTGGCGGGGTAGCTTATCACCGTATTGCCCATTCTGTTACGCGCCTGGGTTGGGTGTTCGGTATTGTCTTGATGGTCCTGGCGATCTGTTCGATGCATTTCACCGCCATGGGAGCTGTCACCATCAAACTCAGCCCCTTTGTCGATGTTCCGCCAGAAATTATTTCGGATTCGGTTCTGGGGATTCTGATTATGGCGGTGATGGCGGTTATTCTGCTTATCGGGTTTGCCTCGGTGAGCATCGAAACCAGCATGGAGGTGGAAGCGCAGGATCAATTGCAGCAGGCCGCGTTGCATGATCCCTTGACAGGTTTGCCCAATCGAATGGGGCTGACCCGGAAGACCAGCGAATTGGCCAGCCGCCTTGCCATTGATGAAACAGAACGTGTTGCTGTTATGACCATTGATCTCGATGCCTTTAAGGAGGTCAACGATCTTTATGGTCAGGGGGCCGGGGATAAAGTGCTGCAGAGACTGGCAAAACGCTTGTCGACCGCCCTGGAAGAAGATGAGTTCATTGCGCGGTCTGGGGGGGATGAATTTGTGGCGATTAAGCGCAATTTCCGCCGCATCGGTCAGGTGGTAGCGATGGCTGAGCGGCTGCATTGCCTGATTTCAGAGCCGGTAGATATTGGCACGGTCTCAACCGCGATCGGGGCATCTATCGGCGTTGCGACCAGCATTGAAGATGGGCGCGATCTGCGAGAGCTGTTGAACAAGTCGGCTATTGCCCTGCATCGCGCCAAAGAAGATCCGGGTGCAAATATCGCGCTGTTCAGTCTGGAGATGGATCAGCAGAGTCGGGAAAAGGTCAAAATGATCGGCGATCTGCGCATGGCCTGTGCCCGCGACGAATTCGAACTGGTCTATCAATTGCAGAACAACCTGTCCGATTTGCAGGCCACCGGGTTCGAGGTGCTGTTGCGTTGGAACCATCCGGTGCAGGGGACCATTTCGCCGACGGTCTTTATTCCGGTGGCCGAGGAAACCGGCCTGATCCGGGAAATCGGTCTTTGGGTGTTGCGCACGGCCTGTCGCGAGGCGGCATCCTGGTACAAACCCTACACGGTTGCAGTAAATGTGGCACCACAGCAGTTGGCGCAGCAAAGCTTTGTTGAACATGTCTCTGATATCCTAATGGAAACGGGGCTCAATCCGGAACGTTTGGAGCTGGAGATCACTGAGGCCAGCATCATCGATGATCAGGCCCATGCCCTGAAAGTGATGTGCCAGCTCAAGGATATGGGCATCAAGATTGCCATGGATGATTTCGGCACTGGCTATTCGTCGCTTTCGACCCTGCAGATTTTCCCTTTTGACAAGATCAAGATCGACCGAAGTTTTGTGAAGGACGTGCATAAGGATCACCAGCGTGCGGCCATTGTGCGCTCAACCCTGCTGTTGGGGCAGGCATTGAACATTCCGGTTCTCGCCGAGGGGGTCGAATATGAGGATGAGCTGTTGTTCCTGCAAAAGGAGAACTGCCAATCGGTGCAAGGCTTCTATTTCGGCAAGCCGATGAGTTTGGAAAAGGCGCGCGCGATTGTGGCCGATCCCGATCTACAACAGGAAGCTGGCTGAAAATCGTCCCCTACCAGAGGTCGACCTTGGGTCACACCTGTTCGAACAGGGCCTTGCAAGACATGAAGGCGGCAGCAAATGCTGGGGCATGCCGAATTTCATCCCTCAGGCGCAAGAGCTGATAGCGACAGGGGCGCTGCTGCTGGGTATTCGCGCGGTGCCCTTGCCTGACGCCAATGGGTGAAACTGATCCGGATCAAAGCGACCCGACGGGCGGGCAGCTAGAAGGTGAGTCGTATTCAAACCCTCATACCTGAGGAGGCCCGCATGTTGCGCCTTGCATCCATTTTATATTCTCTCATTGGCAGCAGCCTGGCTGGTGCTGGTGTTATCGCCGTTCTGGTGGCTGGTCTCGTGTCGGTCCAGGCCATCCTGACCGCAGCTGCCATTGGAGCGGTTCTGGGAGCACCTGTCGCTTGGCTGGTGGCGCGTCAGCTCTACCAGGGCAGCTCTGCCTGAGACCGGGCAGCGGGCTGCGGCCGGTGCCCTGGAGCAGCGGTGCCCTGATGCGGCCCGTGCCCTAATACGGTCCTTGTTGAGACTGATCGAAAGGCTGCTGGGCGGTCATCCGTTCCCGACTGGATCCTGGCCAGGGGGCGCCGCGGTTCAGGCGTTCAAAAAAGCGCGGGCATTGGCCTCGAATGCGCGCGGCTTTTCGGCGTGCAGCCAGTGACCGGCACCGGGGATTTTGGCGAAACGGGCCTTGGGAAACCGCGCCAGGGTCCGGGCGCGGTCTTCTTGTTTCACATAGTCGGATTCTGCACCGGACAGAAATAGGCAGGCCCCCTCCCATTGAGCATCGGTTTCGGGAAAGGACATGATGTCGGGCATGTGCCGGGCCAGGGTGTCCAGGTTCAACCGCCATCGCTTGTTTGGAATATCCAGCGACTGGGTGAAAAAGCTCTGCAGTGCCGGTTCCACTCCGGCTTCTGCCAACTGGGACTCGACGTCGGGGCGACGTTCGACATGATCGAAATTCACTGCCCGCATGGCGTCGATGAACTGGATCTGGCTATGCGAATAGGCGACCGGGGCGATATCGGCGACGATCAGCCGCCCCACGGCCTGCGGATGGTTGAGTGCCAGCATCATCGCCGTTTTGCCGCCCATGGAGTGGCCAATGACATCCATTTTCCCGCCGTGCGCCGCAATCACTTCGGCCAGATCCTCGGCCATTTCGGGATAGCTGTGGCTCGTGGTCCAGCCGCTGTGACCATGATTGCGCAGATCTACCGCAACCACCTGACGCTCTTCCGAGAGCCGCTTGGCGATAACCCCCCAATTGCGGGCGGACCCATAAAGCCCATGGGCGATCAGAAGCGAGGATTTGTCGGTGGCGGTGCCATGTGTGATGTAGTTCAGCATGAGGCAGTGATAGCCCTCCCCGACCGCTGGCACCAGACCCATTGGGAGGGCTTGCAGCTGTGACCCATTGAGAGGGCGTTGTGCTTGCGTTAATCTGTGCACTGCGGCAGAGAACAACAATCTGAGTGCAAAGAGCGGAGCTTGCCAGAATGGCCCAGGACATTTTTGCAGATATCGAAGAGCTGCAAGAGCTTCTCAACAGCCGCGCCGAGGTTTCCGGCGATTTGGCTACGGCCCTGGGAAAAGCGCGCCGCCATCTGCCCCGGCGGATCTACAAACAAGGCCAGCGCCTGGTGCAGGCTCTGCCCTTGCTGGAGCACCCGAAGCTGCGGATGACCCTGGATGAGGCCGCGCTGAAAGGGGCGGTGCGCGAGCTGAAATCTCATCTCAAGGCGATCGACACGGCGGATCGGCGCAAGGGGCGCATTCTCGAGGTATTGGGTGGTGTGGTGTTCTCGCTGCTGGTGGTCTTTACCCTGTTGATTGTAGTCCTGCGCTGGCGCGGTTTTATCTAGAAACTGTATTTCTCAGACCATCTGAGAAATACAGTTTCTAAAGGCACTTTCCAAGCCAGGCTTACCCGACTATTGCTTGAACGCAGTTCAGAGATAGGGATCCAATGGTTAGCAAATCCGAACAGCGCCGGGCTGACCTGCGCGACAAACTGGTTGAAGCTGCAGAGCGACGGATTGAGCAGGACGGCGCGCGTGCCTTGCGGGCGCGGGATTTGGCAAAGGATGCCGGATGCGCAGTTGGGGCCATTTACAACGCTGTTGAAGATCTCAACGCCATCGTCATGGCCGTCAACGGGCGCACCTTTCAAAAGCTGGGCGTGGTGGTCACGGCTTCGGTCGAAGGGGCAGGGGATCAATCGCCGCAAGCGCGCCTAATCCTGATGAGCCACGCCTATCTGTCCTTTGCCGCCGAAAATACCAATTTGTGGCGGGCCCTGTTTGATCTTGATGTGCCAGTGGATGGTCCTGTTCCTGCCTGGTATGTCGAAGAGCTGGAGGCGCTTTTTGCCAATATCGCGCGTCCGGTTTCCGAGATTTTTCCGGAAAAATCGCAGCCAGAATTGGCTTTGATGGTGCGCGCCTTGTTCTCCTCGGTGCATGGAATCGTCTTGCTGGGGTTGGAAAACCGCATCTCGGGGGTGCCGCTGTCGCGTGTGGAAGATATGATCTCTCAGATTTTGGTACAGATTACAAAGGGTTGAAAATTTCCTGAACACTGTTCATGAAAACTCTTGAACGTCGTTCATGTGATTGCTATATCCAATTTCATGAACACTGTTCAAGATTTGGAGGAAGCAATGTTTTCAACTCTCAAGACCCTGATCACCGGAGCCAATGCGCGCGCAGAAGAGCAGTTGCGTGACAAATATTCTATCGAATTGATTGACCAAAAAATCCGCGAGGCAGAGGGCAATCAGCGCGCGGCCAAAATGACGCTGGCCAGCCTGATCCAGCGCCAGCGCAGCGAGGGGCGTCAAGTGGCAACGCTCGAGGGGAGGATTGCCGATCTGACCGGGCGGGCGACAGAGGCGCTTGCGGCGCAGCGTATGGATCTGGCGCAGAGCGCGGCCACTGCCATTGCCGAGATGGAGAATGAACTGACCCTGCGCCATGAAACAGTGGTGCGGCTTGAGGCCCGCGTCTTGCAATTGCGCCAATCCCTGGAAACCGCACAACGCCGGATCACCGATCTAAAGCAGGGGGCGATCATGGCCCGGGCAACCCGGCGTGAGCAAGACATCCAGCGCCGCCTGAACCAGAGCCAGTCTCTGGGACAGAGCCCGATGGAAGAGGCGGAAGGGCTGATCGACCGGGTGCTGGCCCAGGATGATCCGTTCGAAACAGGTCAGATCCTGCGCGAGATCGACAACAGCCTTAGAAATTCGGATGTTGCTCAGGATCTCGCGGATGCCGGATTTGGCACCCAGAGACGCAGCACTGCCGCAGATGTCCTGACACGTTTGCGCCAGCAGACTTAACCTTAACCACATTCACGTCGATTTCAGTTTCAAATCCAGACAGACCGGAGATTTCACATGACCAATGAACGTAACGACAATGCCCTGATTTCAATGCTCAACATGGCTGGGGTGGGCATTGCCTATTCCATGCTTGGAATTTCGCTTTGGTTGTCAACGGATGTGCCACTGGCCACCAAGGGCTATTGGGCCATGGGCATCCTGTTGTTGACGCTGAGCCTGATCAATGTGGTGAAATATCGCTTTGACAACCGCTCTAGCGAGGACCGCATTCGTCGGATTGAGGATGCGCGCAACGAAAAGATCCTTGAAGACGCACTGCGTGATCCAAACTCCGATATCTAAGTGCGCAGAAAGGGGGGCTCCCGCCGCTTTGTGAATTTTCAAAGAAAATCCCGACAAAGCGTTGGGCATGGCGCCGGACCAAAGGTCCGGCGCGCGGCCTGACCGATAGGTCAGGCCGCCACCCCCAAGGCCTCAGCCTGGGCATTTTAATGCACAGGCAGGGCGCGGGAGCCGCCTGCTCTGAAAGGCGGGAGGTTTATTGCAAATAGCAGGCGGGGGCATGCGCGCAGAGCCAGACGCCGTTTTGGGACAGATAAAAAAGATGCCCCGCCGCATACATCTGGCCGCTGTTGACGCGCAGAACCTCTGGCCGACCGTGACGTGCCCCGACCTTGCGGGCGGTGCCGGGATTTTTTGACAGATGCACATGTTGCCGCTTGCCTTTCACCAGCCCATGCAACCGGATGCTCTCAAGTGAAGCAGCAGCGGTGCCATGAAACAGAACTTGGGGTGGCTTAAGGGACGCAAGCTGTAGGTCAACCGCGATGGAATGACCCTGGTTGGCCCGGATCCGCAGCCCGTCTGCGCTCAGCGCAAAGCGTTGCTTGTCACTGGTTTTCACGATTTCGCAGATCAACTGCGGGTTTAGGTCGATCTCGGCTTTCTCAACAAGCGTGGCAAGGTCGGCCCAGCCATTTTCATCAAGCTCCAATCCGATGCTTTCGGGCGCATGGCGCAGGATGAAGCTGAGGTATTTGCTGGATGTTTTCAGAATATCTTTGGTCATAATGGCACAAGATAAAAGGCCGCCGCTGAAAAATCCAGCGGCGGCCCATTTGGGTAGATCTTTCGCCTGAGTTACAGGTTCGGATAAAGCGGGAACTTGCCGCACAGAGTGGCAACCTTGCCGCGGACAGCGGCCTCAACTTCGCCATTGGCCTCTTCGCCATTTGCGGCCAGGCCATCAACAACTTCGACGATCAGCTGAGCGATCTCGCGGAACTCATCTTCGCCAAAACCACGGGTGGTGCCCGCAGGTGTGCCCAGACGGATGCCGGAGGTCACGGTGGGCTTTTCCGGGTCAAACGGGATGCCGTTCTTGTTGGTGGTGATATGGGCGCGGCCCAGGGCCTTGTCGACGATATTACCGGTGACGCCCTTGGGCCGCAGGTCGACCAGCATCACATGGGTGTCGGTGCCACCGGTGACGATGTCCAACCCGCCTTTGATCAGCTCATCTGCCAGCGCAACCGCATTGGCACGTACCTGTTTCTGATAGGTCTTGAACTCAGGCTTCAGCGCTTCGCCAAAGGCGGCGGCCTTGCCTGCGATCACATGCATCAGCGGACCACCCTGAATGCCGGGGAAGATCGCCGAGTTTACCTTTTTGGCGATATCGGCATCATTGGTCACGATCATGCCGCCACGGGGGCCCCGCAGAGTTTTATGCGTGGTGGTGGTGGCAACATGGGCATGCGGGAAGGGCGAGGGATGCTCACCGGCGGCAATCAGGCCTGCGATATGGGCCATATCGACCATGAAGAAGGCACCAACGGAATCTGCGATTTCGCGGAATTTGGCAAAGTCGATCTGACGCGGAATAGCGGAGCCGCCAGCGATGATCAGCTTGGGCTGATGCTCGGTGGCCAGCGCCTGGATCTGGTCATAATCGATCAGGTTGTCACCTTCGCGCACACCGTAGTGAATGGCGTTGAACCATTTACCAGATTGGTTAGGACGCGCGCCATGGGTCAGGTGACCACCAGCGGAGAGGTCCATGCCGAGGATGGTGTCGCCAGGCTGGATCAGCGCCTGGAACACGCCCTGGTTGGCCTGCGAGCCTGAATTCGGCTGCACATTGGCAAAGTCGCAGCCAAACAGTTCCTTGGCGCGGTCGATGGCCAGGTTTTCAGCCACATCCACATATTGGCAACCGCCATAATAGCGGCGGCCAGGATAGCCTTCGGCATATTTGTTGGTGAGAACAGAACCCTGCGCTTCCATCACGGCGGCAGAGACGATATTCTCGGAGGCGATCAGTTCGATTTCATCGCGCTGACGGCCAAGCTCGCTGGTGATGGCACCAAAGAGTTCGGGGTCACGCTCGGCCAGGGGCTGGGTGAAAAAGCCGGGGTCACGGGTGGTCGCAGTCATGGTGGCTCCGTTTGTTGGAGTTGGGATCTGGGGAATTTCCTATCGGAAACATTGCCGGTCCGAAAGGCTGTAAAGCGGCAATTCCCTGCGACAGAACGGCAAGACTGGTCTTTGTTGGGGAGCTGTGATTGTTTCGGAACCGAAAGCCTAAGACCGGAAACAGGATTTAGTGAATATGAGAATCGCCTTTTTGGCCAGTGAAGCCCCGGTTGCGCGATTGGCTTGTGACGCTTTGGTGACGCGCCATGGAAATATTGCGCCCGACAAGGCGGATGTGATTGTTGCACTGGGTGGCGATGGTTTCATGCTGAAAACCCTGCACGAAGTGGTGGATCTACCGGCGCCTGTCTACGGGATGAACCGGGGCACGGTTGGCTTCTTGATGAATGAATACCACGAAGAGGGGTTGATTGCCCGGCTCGAGGCCGCCGAAGAAGAGATCATCAACCCGCTGTCGATGACCGCCATGGACCGCAAAGGCATCACCCATAAGGCCCTTGCGATCAACGAAGTCTCATTGTTGCGGGCCGGTCCGCAGGCGGCGCGGCTCAAAATTTCTGTGGGGGGACGACAGAGGCTGGCCGAGCTGGTCTGCGATGGGGCTTTGGTCTCTACTCCGGCGGGGTCTACGGCCTATAACTATTCCGCTCATGGGCCGATCTTGCCGATTGGATCGGATGTCTTGGCCTTGACCGCGATTGCAGCCTTTCGTCCCCGCCGTTGGCAAGGGGCGCTGCTGCCAAGCACGGCAAAGGTGCGCTTTGATGTGTTGGACGCCGACAAACGCCCGGTGATGGCGGAAGCGGATTCGATCTCCTGTCCGAATATCCAGTGGGTCGAGATCCAGACCGAACGCTCCATTCGCCACAAGATTCTGTTTGACCCGGGTCATGGGCTGGAAGAGCGGCTGATTTCGGAGCAATTCACCTGAATACCAAGGTGGTGGGGCTGCTATCAGCGCCGTCGCGTCTCTAAAAAACATGTCAGAAAATGGCAAAGGTGACCTGTGCGGGATACGGTCACGTTTTTGTGAATGGGCTAGCATCTGCTTGTCCGGATGTTGCAAGCTGGGAGCACGCAGTTCGAGTGTTTTGTTTGTTGGTATGTTTTTGAACAGAGCTGCATGTGTACGGCGACATTCTATTTTCTTTTGCAGGTCTGTCGCTGAGGGTGAGTGAGTTTCCATGGTTGGAAAGGTAGCCGGGAATGGAGCGATCCATGCCCGGCTTCCTTTCTGAGCTAGAGCGCCCTGGCTGTGAACTCAGGTCATCATATCCCATAGATGCGGGCTAAAGCGTCCAACGCGCTGTTCGATCGCGGCGCAGGCATCCACCGCCATGTCCTCTCGCCAGCGCCGGGCGACGATCTGGACATTGATCGGTTGTGGTCCGGTGGCCAGCGGTGCCAAACGTGCCGGCACAGAGCCCGCAGGCAGGCCAAGAAAATTCATCGCATAAGAGTAGACCGCACAGCCCAGCACCTCATGCACGCCCGCAGCCCCCTCGGTGTCGCGATCCGGCTTGAAAAACGGCTGCGGCAAAAACGGGGTGAGCACCAGCGGGTAATCCTGCAGGAACAAGGCCCATTCCCGTGCGTAATGGGTGCGTTTGGCCATCATCTGCAGCAGTTCCGTGCCTGCAAAAGGCGGGAATTCCTGGAAATAGACCTCAAAGATCTGTCGTACAGTGTCAGAGCCGGCGGCGTCCACATCCTGTTTCATCATGGCATAGACCTCACCCATGAGGGCGCGGTAGCCAATACGGCCAGCCTCAAAAACAATGGGAGGCTCGATCTCTTCCACTACATAGCCGGCATCAATCAGGGCGTCGCGCGCGGTTTCCAGTGCCATCTCCACTTCGGGGTGAAGCTCATAGCCAAAACTATTGCGGGTAAAGGCGACTTTGATCGGGCCCTCCGGTGCTGCTCCGCGCCAGGGCAGGGGCACATGGAAGGGGTCGCGTATATCCGGGGTGATCATCGCAGGCATCGCCAGATGCAGATCTGCCGCTGAGCGGGTGATCAGTCCTTGAACCGACATCGATTGAGCTAGCATGCCGCGTTCGGCTGTTTGGCTGGGGTTCCAGGCAGGAACACGCCCCAGGCCCGGTTTCACTGTCACCGCGCCATTTGCAGCTGCGGGAAAGCGCAGTGAGCCGCCGATGTCATTGCCATGTGCCAGCGCGCCAATTCCGGCCATCACCGCGGATCCGGCCCCGCCAGAGGAGCCACCGGGAGAGATATGTTTGCCCCAGGGGTTATAGGTGCGCCCATGCAGGGGATTGTCGGTATCGGCTCGAAAGGAGAATTCTGGCGTGTTGGTGCGGCCAATCACCACCGCGCCGGCCTGTTCCAGATTGGCCACCACCGGGGCATCCGCCGGAGCGATAAGATCCTTTAATGCGACAACCCCGTTCGAGGTGGCGTGACCCCTTTGATCGACATTGATCTTGATCGTAACGGGGACCCCCTGCAGAGGTCCCGGTGCCGCACCGGCTGCGCGTGCCTTGTCCAACGCGCGGGCCCGGCTCTGTGCCTCGACGCTGAGGTCTTCGACCACTGCATTAAGGGCAGGGTTGACCGCTTGCATCCGGGCAATCGAAGCCCCGACGGCCTCTTCTGCGGTCAGATCACCGGCGCGGGTCAGGGTGGATAGGTTGGTCGCGCTCAGGCGCCAGATGTCATCTCTGTTCATGTGGTTTGTCTCCTGCCCGGCAGGGTAGAGAGGCAAACGGAGCGTGCAAGCAAAACCGGTCGTTGAGGTGCTTTCATGTGAAATGAATTGTCGGAGGCAGAGAAATTGCCGCAGTCCGTGCGCCATTCGGTCGGAGCGCCCGGCCCGGCGCTCCGAAGTTTCACGATGGGTTAACTCTTGGCGAAGCCGAGACTTTGCAGGGCTTCGGTGATTTCGTCCAGAATCGCCGGGTCATCAATTGTGGCAGGCATCTTCCAGGCGGTGCCATCGGCGATATTGACCATGGTGCCGCGCAGAATTTTGCCCGAGCGGGTTTTGGGCAGGCGATCCACCACCACCGCCAGTTTGAAAGCCGCCACCGGGCCGATCTTTTCGCGCACCAGTTTGACAACCTCCTTGACGACGTCACCGTGATCGCGGTCCACACCAGCATTCAGGCAGAGGAACCCCAGCGGCATCTGCCCTTTCAGTTGGTCGGCGACGCCAATGACCGCGCATTCGGCCACATCCGGGTGCCCGGCCAGAACCTCTTCCATGCCGCCGGTGGACAGGCGGTGGCCGGCCACGTTGATCACGTCATCTGTGCGCGCCATGATGTAAAGATACCCATCCTCATCCTTCATGCCGGCATCACCGGTTTCATAATAGCCGGGGAAGGTCGTAAGATAACTTTTCTTGAACCGCGCTTCTGCGTTCCACAGGGTTGGCAGGGTGCCGGGGGGCAGGGGCAGCTTGATGGCGATGGCGCCCAGCTCACCGGCCGCGACCGGATGGCCGCCTTCATCCAGAATGTCGACCTCATAGCCGGGCATCGGCACAGCAGGTGAGCCCAGTTTGGTGGGCAGCTCTTCGATACCAAGGGGGTTGGCGGCAATGGACCAGCCGGTCTCGGTCTGCCACCAGTGATCGACCACAGGGACTTTCAACTGATCCTGGGCCCAGGTGATGGTGTCGGGGTCAGCGCGTTCCCCCGCCAGATAGACCTGCTCCAGACAGCTGAGGTCGTATTTGCCGACAAACTCACCTTTGGGATCTTCGCGCTTCACTGCGCGAAAAGCGGTGGGGGCGGTAAAGAAGCTTTTGACCTTATGTTCAGAGATCACCCGCCAGAAGGTGCCCGCATCCGGGGTGCCGATCGGTTTGCCTTCAAAGACGATGGTGGTGTTGCCATGGATCAGTGGCGCATAGCAGATATAGCTGTGACCCACGACCCAGCCCACATCTGAGGCGGCCCAGAACACGTCACCTGGATCAACGTTGTAGATGTTCTTCATCGACCAGTTCAGCGCCACCAGCTGTCCGGCGGTATGGCGGATCACCCCTTTGGGCTGCCCGGTGGTGCCTGAGGTATAGAGGATATAGGAGGGATGATTGCCCTCGACCGGCACACAGTCCGCAGGCTCGACCCCATATTGAAAGCCGTGCCAGTTGACATCGCGCCCTTCAATCAGCTTGGCCACGTCCTGTTCGCGCTGCAGGATGACGCAGAACTCGGGCTTGTGTTCGGCCAGCTCAATGGCCCCGTCCAACAGCGGTTTGTATTTTACCACGCGACCGGGCTCGAGCCCGCAAGAGGCGGCAATAATTGCCTTGGGGGTGGCATCATCAATCCGTACCGCCAGCTCATTGGCGGCAAACCCGCCAAAGACCACCGAATGCACCGCACCGATACGGGCGCAGGCCAACATGGCCTCCAGCGCCTCCGGGATCATCGGCATATAGATGATGACCCGGTCGCCCTTCTCAACGCCCTTTGCGCGCAGCGCCCCGGCCAGAGAGGCGACGCGATTGCGCAGCTCCACATAAGAGATCTCGCGCTTGGTCTGGGTGATGGGGCTGTCATGAATGATGGCCGTCTGCTCCCCACGTCCGGCCTCTACATGACGGTCCACTGCGTTGTAGCAGGTGTTGACCTTGGCATCTGCAAACCACTCATACAGACCTTCGCCTTTGGTGCTGAGCGCCTTGGAGGGGGCATCAACCCAGTCAATCGCTTCGGCCGCCTGCATCCAAAAGGCTTCCGGGTCGGCTTTCCAGCGGGCATAGGTCTCGTTGTATGACATGGGCATCCTCCTCGCGGCTTGTCCAATACAGAGTTACGCGCAAGCCTGCCATGCCGGCAAGTGATCATCAGAACGCCGCGTCACCGCGTCGCGATTTATTTGCAATTTTTCGGGGTCGTAGTCTGCAAATTTTTGCAAATCCGGAGAATTTGGAGAAAATTCTGCCAGCGGCAGTCACGTTAGCAAACTTGCAAACCCACCCTGCTAATCTTCCCTCGTGATTCCATGGACACCGTACTGTCTTCGACTGTAGCGGGACTGGAGCCGGATTGTAGCTGTAGCGGGACACTTCCCGTTGCAGTACGGGACACTTCCCATTGCAGCAACTTATTTTGTCTCTTGGCGCTGGTCGCCAGGCGCTGGGCCGCTGTTGTCAGCACTGGTGGCCTCAATTTCGACCACGTAGCCTAAAACCGTGGTGAAACGGTTCTGTGCCCCACATTGGCTACAACGGCCCTTGAAGCCTTTCATTTCCTGGAAAGCCATCACCGCGCGTTCGTCGGGGATGTGGACCGCGCCGCCAGGGCTTGGCAAAGGCAGTCGCGCAGAAATCGAAGCGGATTGTGCCTGCAGAGAGGGCTGGTGGCATTCCGTATGAACTGAGATTGGGCCGCTGCGGTCTTGCAACCTTTCTAGAATGACCAATGGTCAAGGGCGACCTTAGGTTGCGCTTTACAGTGAGCTCAGTCAATGCAAGGGTTCAGCCGTTCAAACATTGGGAAGATTCATGCGCCTTTTTGCAAAAACCCTCCTTGCTCTCAGCATCGCGTTGCCATTTGGAGCCCCAGCAATTGCTGCAAATGTCGCCGGGACGGATGGTCAAAACTCCATTGGCACCCTCCCTTGCAGCGCCCAGGAAAACACGCTTTTGGCGGATTGCCATTTTGAAATGCTGCAAAAGGACGATGGGTCCTTCACGCTGCGCGTGTTGTTGCCGGGTGGCAAGGTGCGTTACCTTTACGGCCAAAGTGGCGCGGTCGACAGTACGGACAGCACCGGGTCGCTGGCCGCCAAACGTTTGCGGTCCAAAACAATTGTGCATATTCGCCCAGCAGAAGTTTTTGAAATCCCCAACCAGCTGATCGACGCCGAATAGACCCCGCTTTGGGGCAGGCCGCTCAGCGAGCGGCTCTGGTCTTTGCAGGGCGGGAGACCTCTTGCTCCCTCATTCAGCCCTCCGTTATCATTCACCTGAGCGATTTTCAGGCTGGCCTCGACCGGATCGAACCCAAAGGCCTCATGCTGAGGCATGAGTTGACAAATAAATGGCCCCGGTTGCGGGCCTCGACGAGGCAGGAAATGAGGCTTGTTTTCAGGCGGGGCACCTGTCTGTGATACCCGCCAAAAGAGGATGACCTCGCCACCGGCGAGGTGAATTCATATCAGATCAAAGGACTGCAAGATGTTTCGCATTTCGGTAATTCTCGGCTGCTTCCTTTTGTTGGGCTGCAAGGAAGAGGATACAGCCCCCGAAGAGATCATTCGCGGGTTGAAAGTGTATACGGTGGCGGCAACGGAAAACGCCAATATCCGGCGCTTCCCTGCGGTGCTGGAACCTTCTGAATTGACCTCCTTGTCCTTTGAAGTCGGGGGGGCTCTGGAAGCCATCGATCTCAGCGTCGGGCAACGCATCACCAAGGGGGAGGTCATCGCGAGATTGGATGAAACCTCGCTTGCATTGCAGGTCGAAACGGCCAGAGCCGCTGTTGCGCAGTCCGAAGCTGCCGCCCGCAACGCTGCGGAGACCAGCGCCCGCCAGGCAGAGCTGTTTGAGCGTGGAAGCACCACGCGGGTTGCAGCGGATGACGCCAAAGCCGCCGCAGAGCAGGCCGCAGCGGTGCTGGTTCAGAGTCAGAAATCCCTGGAAGTGGCGCAGGAAAACCTGTCCAAATCGGTCCTTACGGCGCATATGGACGGGATCATCAACACTGTTGAGGTGACCTCCTTTGCCAATCTGAGCGCGGGCACGCCAGTGGCAACCCTCTATCCCGCCGATTCCTTTGAGGTGTTGTTCTCGGTCAATTTTGATACTGTCAGTCAGCTTGTGGTTGGCAAACGCGCCGAAATTCGCCTTGCCGACCGGCCTGATATCGCAGTGGCTGCGGTCATCAGCGAGATCGGCTCCAGGGCGGATGCCGTTTCAAGTTTCCCGATCGTGCTGGAGCTGACAGAGGGAAATCCTCTGCTCAAAGCTGGCATGGCTGTTGAAGCCTCTTTTGAACTTCCCTTGCCAGAGGCGGAGGGGTTTGTCGTGCCGCTGAGTGCAGTCCTCAAGGATGGGCGTGGCAACAGTAATATGTCTGGCACCGAGGAGGTCTCCAGGGCCGCCGTCTATCTGTTTGATAGCGACAGTGGCACGGTTGTGCGGCGCGAAATCTCAGTCGCGGGTATCCGCGAGAACTCGATCCTGGTGATTGATGGCCTGGAGGCAGGGGATCTGGTGGCCTCGGCTGGTGTGTCTTTTCTCAAAGATGGTCAGAAAGTCAACTTGCTGACCGAAGAGGAGAACTGAGGTGGACGGGCTTGCACGATTTGGGATCGAGAAATCCCGCCTGACACTCCTGGTGATGGTCGGGTTGCTGCTGATCGGTTGGTTGAGCTTTATCGGTCTCCCCAAGCGGGAAAACCCGGCGATCACAATCCGAACTGTAAACATCACCGCCATGTTCCCGGGCATGTCGCCTGAAAGGGTGGAAAACCTGATTGCGATCCCGCTGGAACGTGCTGCGCGCGAAATTGGCGAAGTTGAGGATATCACAACGCTGGTGGTGACGGGCCAGGTCACCATGAGCGTCGTGGTTGGCGATGGCATTCCAGTGGATGATCTGGAGCAGGTGTTTACCGACATCCGCACCAGAATGGATTCAACGCCCAGCGAGTTGCCCGATGGCACACAGGGCCCCTTTGTGAACACCAACTATGGTGATGTGGCCATTGCCACGATTGCGGTGACGGGCGAGGGGTTCTCTTACGCTGAGATTTCGGATGCGGCGGAAGACCTGCAAACCGGGTTGTATCAGGTTGATGGGGTCACCAAAGTGACGCTGTCGGGAGAGCAGGACGAGCGGATCTGGTTGGAGCTGGACAGTCGCCGCCTGGCCAGTGTCGGAGTGCAATTGCCACAGGTCGTGGCGGATCTGCGGGCCCAGAATGTGATCCTGCCTGCCGGGCGTATTGATGCAAATGGCACCTCCATTCTTTTGGAAGCAAACGGAAATCTCGCATCCATTGAGGAGATCGAGCAGGTTCTGACCAAGCTGCCACAAGGGGGTATTGTCAGGCTGCGTGATTTGATGACGGTCCGGCGTGGCTATGTCGACCCGATCCAGAAACCGGTGTATTTTAACGGTCAGCCCGCCATTCTTGTCAGTGTGGAAATGGCGGATACCGACGATGTGCAAAAGCTGGGTCGGCGCTTGAACCGGGGCATTGCGGCGCTGGAGCAAACCCAGCCCATCGGCATATCCTACAGCGTCTCGACCTTTCAGGAGACCAATGTCACGATTGCGATCAACGGTGCGCTGTCCAATGTCGGGCAGACCTTTGCCGTGGTCATTGTGGTGATGCTGCTGTTCCTGGGGCTGCGCCCCGCCTTGATCATCGCCAGCATTGTCCCCTTCACGGTGACCTTTGCCCTGTTGGCGATGTCCTATTTTGGCATCGATTTGGAACAGATTTCCATTGCTGCCGTCATCATTTCCTTGGGGCTGCTGGTCGATAACGGCTTGGTGGTGGTCGAAGACGTCGCCGCTCGCATCCGCCAGGGGGCCTCGCCCAAAGAGGCCTCCATTGCGGCAAGTGGCCAGTTCTTCATTCCGCTTGCGGTGGCCTCTGTGACCACGGTTGCGGCGTTTTTGCCGATGCTCATCCTGGAGGGTACAACCGGGGAGTTTGCCTTTTCACTGGGCGCTGTTGTGGCGATCATGCTGTCGGGATCCTGGCTGACGGCGCATTATATCCTGCCCTTTCTGGCGGCCAATCTGCTGCGCCAACAACCCCAAAAGGACGAAGGTGAAAGTCTGCTGGTCAAGCTTTACGGGCGTGTTATCCGGCGGTTCATCCGGTTTGGCATCCCGGCAGTTGTCGGCAGCTACGCTTTGGTTGTCTTGGGCGTCTCGAGCTTTGGGTCGCTGCAGTCCGAGATGTTCCCGCTATCAGAACGCTCCGAGTTCCTGATCTATGTGGATCTGCCCAAGGGCAGTGCAATCTCTGAAACCCGTCAGGAGGTGCTTGCGATCGATGACTGGCTGCGGGACTCGGATGAAAACCCAGGCGTCGCCAATACCACCCTGTTTGTGGGCCATGGCGGCCCCCGGTTCTATCTGGCCCTGTCGCCGGCGGATACCGATCCTGCAAGTGCCTTTTTTGTGGTCAACACTCACAGTTTTGAGGAGGCGGTGACGGCCTCTGACAAGGCCCGCCGCTATCTGATCGAAAACCACCCGGCGGTGCGGGCACGCGTGACGCGCCTGTCGATGGGCGGCAGTGAAAGCGGCATTGTCGAGGTTGAAATAACTGGCCCGGATGCGGATGTGCTGCTGGAGGCTGCCGCCAAGGTTGAGACGGCCTTTGACAGCGCGCCTAACATGATCCTCAATCAAAATGACTGGGGAAATAAAACCATCACGGTGGGCATCGATATTCTTCAGGAAAAGGCCCGCCAGTTGGGGGTGACGTCTGAGGATATTTCCAATGTCATGCAAACTTATTTCTCGGGCACCGAAGTCTCCGTGTTCCGGGATCAATCGGATCAGATCCCGATTGTTGTCCGCGCGGAGGATGTCTTTCGTGACAGTCTCGAGGATCTGATCAATCTGTCAATTCCCACCGATAGTGGACTTGTGGCGCTGGATCAGGTTGCCCATTTTCAGCCCCGGCTGGAACTGGCGCAGATCCGCCGTGAAAACCAAAAGCGGCAGATCGTGATCTCCGGAAAGAGTAGCACCCTGCCGGCGGCGCAGATCGAGGCTTTGATAGCACCCACAATCGAAGCCCTGGACCTGGGGCCTGAGTATGAGGTGGTGATCGGCGGCGAGAGCGCCGATGCGGCGGAATCCAATGCTGACCTGTTGGCGGGCATGCCCTATGCGCTGATGACCATGATTGCGGCTCTGGTCTACCAGTTCAACTCGGTGCGGCGCGTGACGCTGACCTTCCTGACGATCCCGCTGATCGTTGTTGGGGCACCGCTCGCGCTGCTGGTCACCAACCAACCGCTGTCCTTTTTTGGCATGCTCGGACTGGTGTCGCTGATGGGGATCATCATCAACAACGCCATCGTGTTGATCGATCAGATTGACATCGAACGTGTCACGCTGCCCCTGGACGAGGCCATCATTGCCGCCTCCAAAAAGCGGCTGAGCCCGGTCTTGCTGACTTCGCTGACAACGATCCTGGGGCTGTTGCCCATGGCCCTGATGGGGGGCGCGCTGTTTGAACCCATGGCAACACTGATGATTGGTGGGCTGTTGTTCGCCTCGCCTTTGTCGCTGATCTTTGTACCCTTGACCTATCGTTTGCTGTTTCCAAACAGATGAACAGATGAGAGGTCAACGCGCATCATGAAACCCAGCGGGGAGCTTTGAAATGCCAGTTTTTCTACAGCTTGCCGCTGGGTCTTTTGTGATCGTTCTTTGCGCGGTCCTCCATCTGGGGATTGCGGGTGTAATAGTCAGAAGTCTTCGAGAAAATCCGGCTTTGGTGGAGATCAGGTCCTTCTGGACCTTCTTCTTCCGGACCTCCGGGCTGTTTTTGATGTTCCTGATTTCGCATACTTTGCAGATCTATCTGTGGGCGTTTTGTTTTTGGCTGATGGGCGCCTTGCCCGGACATGAGGCGCCGATCTATTTTGCGCTCGTGACCTATTCGACGGTGGGATATGGCGATCTGACCCTGGCCCAGGACTTTCGCATCTTTGGGGCCATGGCCTCTGTCAGTGGTATTTTCATGTTTGGGGTGACAACGGCGTTTCTGGTTGGGTTCTTTGCCCGTACCCTGGACGCAAGAAAGTCCTGACCTCGGCGCGCACCGGGGTTGGTCCGCTTCATGGCTGGAACACCACTGGCAGAAACACCACTGGCACAAAAAACATAGCACAAAACGCGATATGACCCGCAGCACAGGGACATCCCCCCGTGCTGCGGATCGATTTTATGCGAAGGCGACGCCGTGTTCGGACATCGGCAGTTCTGACACAACCATATCAAGCTGCGCGATGGCATTGGCCAAAGCCGGAGCAGAGGGCGGGGTGCCAGGCTCACCAATCCCGGTAGGGGCCTCTGGCGAAGCTACGATATGGGTTTCGATCGCCTTGATGTCAGAGATCCGCAGCGGTTCATAATCGGGGAAGTTGGACTGTTCGATCGCGCCACCCTCCAGCGTGATCTGATCGCGCATGGCGTGACCGATGCCATAGCCGATGCCACCTTCGATCTGGGCCTTGATCACATCCGGGTTGACCGCAATGCCGCAATCAACGGCGGCGGTGACCTTTTGGATCTGGATGCCGCCCTCCAGGCTGCCGGAGATCTCGACAACCTCTGCCACATAGGAGCCAAAGGATTTGTGCACGGCAATGCCCTGCACGTGGCCTGCGGCAGGTCCGCCCCAATTGCCTTTCTCCGCTGCCAGCCTGAGCACGGCAGCCTTGCGTTCCTGATCCTTGTCACCTGACAAATAGCTCAGGCGGAAGGCAACCGGATCATGGCCAGCGGCCCGCGCGGCCATGTCCATCATCACCTCCATCACATAGGCGGTATGGGTGTGGCCGACCGAACGCCACCACAGCACCGATGTCGCCTTCTTGGTGTCGGTCAAACCCAGAGCCATGCCCGGGATGACGTAGGGGCTGTCGGCGATGCCCTCAACGGAGGAATGATCCACCCCGTCGTGCACTGCAAAACCTTCAAAGGCGGTGCCTTTCATGATCGACTGACCGGCGACCTGATGCTCCCATCCGACAATTTTGCCGCTCTCATCCAGACCAACCCGGACCTTGTGGCCAACTGCCGGGCGATAATAGCCGCCACGGATGTCATCCTCGCGGTCCCAGACCAGTTTTACAGGCCGGGTGCGATCGGTCAGTACAAAGGCCAATCCGGCTTCCACCTGATAATCCGCATCCGGTGTGGCCCGGCGGCCAAAGGAGCCGCCCGCCAGCAGGGTCTTGATGTGGATCTTTTCGGGCGGCAGACCAAAGATCTGTTGATAGGCCATATGCGGGCCGGTTGGCATTTGCGCCCCATCATGCAGCACGATGTCACCCTCCGCTGTCTGCTCGATTGTGCAGTTCAGCGGCTCCATCGGGGCATGGGCCAACAGCGGAAAGTAAAAGGTCTTCTCCACGGTCTGGGCGGCGTTCTCCACCGCAGAACTCACCGCTGCATGATCGGCCTTGTTGACGTTGTAGACCGGGGCCGTGTGCAGCGCCGCCATGATCTCGTCCTTGATCTCCTGCGAGGATCGGACTTCGGCAGCGGAAAGATCCCACTCGACCTCGAGCGCCGCACGGGCCTGCATTGCGGCCCAGGTGTTTTCTGCATATACCGCCACACCGTGTTTGGTCGGCAGAACCTGCGCCATCACAAATCCAGTGACCTCCTTGGCAGCGCTGTCGTCAAAGCCGGCAACGATCCCGCCGCGTTGCGGCGTGCGCTTGATCATGACCACCATCTGGTTGTCGAGCTGCACATCCATGGCAAACTGGGCCCTGCCGTTCACCTTGATCGGGCTGTCCTTGCGCCGTGTTTCCGGATTGCCGATGATTTTCCACTCTGACGGATCCCGCAGGCGCGGGGTCTCCGAGGGCGCAAACCCTGAGGCGGCGGCGACGAATTCGCCCAGCGGCGCAGATTTGCCCGCCCCACTGATTTGGCCTGCCTGGATATCCAGCGCCGCGGCATCGACCCCCCATGCCTGAGCGGCTGCCTTGATCAGCATTTCGCGGGCATTGGCCCCGGCCGTTCGGTACTGCATCCAGGAGTTCGCCATGGCGGTGGAGCCGCCAGTGCCCTGGAACGGGCCGAACAGCAGGTTGTTGTAGGTGGCGGCGTCGGAGGGCGCGAACTCATAGCCGATTTGCTCCATGGTCACTCCCAGCTCTTCGGCGATCAGGGAGGTCAGGCCGGTGGCAGGGCCCTGGCCTTTTTCGAAATGCTTTACCACGGCGACGACACTGCCGTTGCCGTTGATTTTCACAAAGGGATTGAGCATGGCATCTGCCGTGCCGGATGCGGCCACAGCGCCTTTTGCGGTGGCTCCGACATAGAGCACGGCCCCAGCAGCGGCTGCGGTTCCAAGAAAGCTTCGGCGGGAAATTTTTGTGGTCATTGGGATCAAGCCTCCAGAATGTCAGCGGCACGCAGAACGCCGGCGCGGATGCGCTGGTAGGTGGCACAGCGACAGGCATTGCCGTGCATGTAGTCATCGACCTGTGCAGCGGTGGGTGTTGCGTTTTCTCTCAACAGGCCGACGGCACTCATGATTTGGCCAGACTGGCAATAGCCACATTGCACCACATCCAGTTCAAGCCAGGCCTGCTGAACGGCCGCGCCAATCCTGTCTTCTTCCATTTTTTCGATGGTGGTGACTTCGGCGTCTTCGACGTCTTCGATATAGGTCTGGCAAGAGCGCACAGGCTCTCCGTCCAGATGGACGGTGCAGGCGCCGCAAGAGGCCACACCGCATCCAAATTTGGTGCCGGTCAGTTTCAATTCATCCCGGATCACCCACAGAAGGGGGGTGCCGGGATCGGCCTCGACGGTATGTGTTTCACCGTTCAGTTTTAGTGAGATTGCCATGGCTTAAATGTCGTCCTGTTGGCTGTTGGCTGGGGGCCAGTTTTAGATTTCGCGCCAGATTTGGCCTCTTAGGGTGGCAAAGCTACCAGCGCGGATTGCGGGGCAGGAATGTCTGGGGCAGCGGAAAGCTCTTGTGTCGTGTCTTTCGAAAATAGCACCGCAGGGACCGGATGCCGTGCCTTATCCTCCAAATGATCTGCCTATTTCTCCAGTGCGCTGGGGTTTGACATTCACGGCAGGCGGAACCTGACCTATGTTTCCTGAGAATAGGAGGGCGCGAAATGGTACCCACAGATCTGGCGCAGGACGTTTTTCACTACGTAAAAGCCAAAGGGGCCTTGGGCATAGGCTGCGAAACCGGCGTGGACGGGCTTTATGCGATTGGCAATCTCGGCACGACCGAGTGTTCATCCGGGTTTTATGAACCGATCATGTGTCTGGTGCTGCAGGGGGCCAAGGAAGCCTATTCGGGCGGTCGCGTGATCCGTTATGGTGCCGGGGAAACGCTGATTGTCAGCCATGCGGTGCCGGTGGACGCGGCGGTTATTCAGGCCAGCCCACAAGAGCCGTATGCCGCGCTGGCCCTGCGCCTCGATCTGGCGATGATCCGCAATCTTGCCGATGAAATCGGAGCCAAACCGGAACTGGGCGGCAGCAGGCATTCGATGAATGTCGCCGCATCTGACCAGGCGCTGATCGATGCGGTGGCGCGTCTGTTTCGGCTGTCGCAAGATCCGCTGGAGGTGCGCGCATTGGCCCCCCTGGTCCTCAGGGAGATCCATTTCCGGCTTTTGTGCGCCGATCACGGTGGCATGCTGCGCCAGTTGCTGCGGCTTGAAAGTCCAGCGAGCCGGATCTCCAAAACCATTGCCAAAATCCGCAGCAGCTACAAATCCAGCATTTCTGTTTCTGACCTCGCCGCAGCCTCAGGCATGAGCCTTTCGGCATTTCATGAGCATTTCAAGTCGGTGACATCTACGACACCGCTGCAATATCAAAAGGAATTGCGCCTTTTGGAGGCGCGACAGTTGCTTTCGTCTGGCAAGCTCTCGGTGGCTGCGGCAGCCTATGATGTGGGCTACGAAAGCCCGACACAGTTCAGCCGGGAATATTCCCGCAAATTTGGCGTCTCGCCCAGCGATCACAAATCCAATGCGGCGGTCCTGGCCGAATAAGTGGGCCAAGGCAGGGCAGGTGATTTCCTGCGTGGGAGCTATTCGGCGTTGGGCGACAGCAGTTGGTTCTCTATCCGTTGGTAACCATAGCCGATATGGGTGCGCTGGATAAACCCGATGGCGGCGACATCGCCGTGTTTCAGGGCGGTGTTGATCTCTTCCAGTTCTGCTACCAATGCCTGGGCGACTTCGCTGCCCAACTGGTTGCCGACCAGGTACCAGGTGCTGGCTGCCTGATAGTAGGTTTGCCACCAAAAGGACAACAAGGTGCTGTTGCCAATGAGGTCGGCAATCAGCTCATGAAGGTGGTGGTTGATTTCGATGTATCGCCGCGGATCAAAGTCACCACTCAGCGCCTGGGCCTGTTGCAGCAGCAGCTGCCCGGCCTCCCTGTCCGCCTCAGTCACCGCGCGGGGAGAAAGGCTGCCGATGAGTGTCGCCAGCTGCAGGCGCATGTCATAGACATGTCGAACCTGCGCCGCTGTCAGGGCCACGACAACCGTGCCGACGCCGTTTCGGGTTTCAACCAGGCCCAGATGATTGATCCGACTGATTGCATCGCGCACCGGGGTGCGGCTCACCCCAAACTCACGGGCCAGTTCGGCTTCTTTCAGCTGATACCCAGGCTGGTAATCCAAAAAGCAGATACGCCTTAATATCTCTGTTTGGAGAAAGTCCACGGTGCTTTTGGACGCTGTGTCGGAGGCTGTAGGGGTCAAGCGCATGGGGTCCTCTTCTTTAGTTGCTGTGTACAGCATGGGGCTGTTTTATGCAATATGAACTATTTTTCGCATGTTGACTCTATTGATGTATGCAGCTTAAGGGTTGTGACCATAGATTGAGTCAATGATCCAGGGGGAGTATCATGCTTGACGAAGCCAAAGGCCGGTCTCTGGCCCTGCAGGCCCGCATGCGGGATCTGGGCATCCAGCGCGCCATTTTCACCGACGAAAGCTCCATAGCCTACCTGGCCGGATTCTGGGGATATCTGGGGGTGGAATTTGGTCGCCCGACCATGCTGGTGGTGGATGCCGTAGAGGCACCGATCGTGATCACCCCACTGATGGAAAGCGAAATGGTTGAAGCCATGACATGGGTGGAGGATATCCGGGTCTGGGAGGATATGGGCCCTCGCAGTTGGGGGCGGGTTCTTGGACATGTCTTGGGGGCTGAACCCGAAGAGATCTGGGTCGAACGCGGCAGCATCCCCGCCATCCTGCGCAACCATCTGGACGAGAGCTATCCAGGGGTGCCGATCAGGGATATCTCTGTGGTGCTGGGTGCCCAGCGGATGATCAAATCCCCGTTTGAAATTCAGGTGATGAAGCAGGCCGGGCAGATCGCCGGGGCGATGATGGCGGCGGCGCAGGCAAGCCTGCAGGCGGGGGCGCAGGAATATGAAAGTGCGCTGGCGGTAATAGAGGCCGGCTCTCGCAAGGCAGCGACCTTTCTCACCGATACGGGCTGGGAGCGGTTTGTGTCCCCGATGGTCCACAATCTGCAGATCCTGCAAAGCGGCAGCGACACCTCGATGGTGCACCGCCGGGCCTCTCTGCGCCGCTACCAACGCAGCGATCCGGTCTATTTCTGCTTTTGCAACATGGCGCAGTTCAAACAATATAAACTGGGATTTGACCGGATGTTTCATATTGGTGACGTGACGCCGGAGGCCGCCCGCGTGCAACAAGCCGCCATTGATGCGCAGCAGGCCGCCATCGCCACTATTCGCCCCGGTATCCAGGCCCAGGAGGTGGCAGCCGCCGCCAACGAGATCTATGCCGAACGTGGCTATGCCACCGGCTATCGTACCGGGCGCTCCATTGGCGTCTCCTATCTGGAAGCGCCAGAGCTGAAAGAGGGCGATACAACCCTTTTGCAGCCTGGCATGACCTTTGCGGTAGACGGGGGCATCTCTGTTGACGGGGTCACGGCGGGGCGCATCGGGGATTCCGTGGTGGTGACGGAAACGGGGTTTGACTACATCACCGATTACCCGCGGGAACTGCTGGTAACGGAGCATTAGGATGGGCCGAAGCTTCCACCTCGCAGTCGGGCAAGCCCCGGCAGAGCTGGCCACGACGCAGGATCGGCTTGACTGGTTGCGTGAAACCTTGCCGAGGGTGGCGCAACAGGGGGCCGATCTATTGCTGCTGCCAGAGCTTTTTGCCACCGGCTATAACATCGGCGAGCGGATCGCGGCGCTGGCAGAACCAGCCGACGGGCCCATTGCCCAGGCCATCGCGACGCTGGCCAAAGCCCATGGGCTGGCCATCCACTATGGGTTTGCCGAGGCCTGCGACGGGGTGATCTACAACGCGGCACAATGCATTGGCCCTGAGGGGGTGCGACTGGGGGGACATCGCAAACTGGTCCTGCCTCCGGGCTTTGAGCATGCGTATTTCAGCCCTGGCCAGGCCTGCCAGCTTTTTACCTACCGCGATGTTCGGATCGGCATGCTGATCTGTTTCGATGCGGAATTCCCTGAAACGGCCCGTCATGTGGCGGCGCTGGGCGCAGAGCTTATTTTGGTGCCAACCGCCCTTGGGGCGCAGTGGGGGTGGGTCTCGCAACAGGTGATCCCCAGTCGCGCCTATGAGAACGGCGTGTTTTTGGCCTATGCCAACAGCGCCGGGACCGAACGGGGTATGCCCCTGTTGGGGCAAAGCTTCATTGCAGCCCCGGATGGGCAGGAATTGGCACGGGCCGGAGCGCAGCCAGAGGTTATCTACGCAACCCTGCAATTGGATCGGGTGAAGCAGGCTCAAACCCGGCTTCCCTATCTAAAGGCGCGCAAGACTTTGCCCGCAGGAATTCTCTGAGTCCACCTATATCGGGGCAGCGTTTTAGGGGCTGGGAACCAACGGGGGCAGGCCGATAGGGAATGCGCCTTAGTTGCGGCGCAACTGCTCTCGAAACCGCCGGGTTGCCTGATCGTAGATTGCTGGATCAGCCGCGATCCGGGCCGAAAGCTGCGCCCCCTCAACCAGGGCCAATGTGGCGGCGGCCGCATCAGTGGCATTGCCAAATCCGCCGGGCAGGTCAGGGCGGGTCTGCATCATCTCGAACCTGTGTTGCAGCCAAGTCAGAACCTCGGCGCGAAACCGAGCGATCTCTTGCCGGGTGTCCGCGCTTAGCCCATCGGCATTGACGGCGTAGGCGACACAGAGACAAAGGCTGCTGCCCTGCTGCAGGGCGGCGCGATAGAAGGCGACAAACCCCTCAAGTTGCTGCTCTGCAGTGTCAAACCTGTCGCCATAGGTCTCCAGCTCTTGCATCACACGTTTGCCATAACGCGCCATGATCGCGGTCAGCAGGTCTGATTTTGCGGGGAAATGGTAATGTATACTGGCCTTGCGCAGCCCGACTGCGGTGCTGAGATCGGAATAGCTAAAGCCATCGGCCCCTTTTTGGCGAACCTGCTGTTCCGCCGCATCCATCAGTTTTGTCCTGGTATCGGGTTTGACCATCACGGCTGGCCTTTAATCAGTTCTATTGCAGTCGCCTCTGCCGCCGCCAAAGCTCCTTCCAGATATCCGCCCATTTCGGGGGCAACTTCGCTTACGCAGAGGGACAGCCGCCCTTCCCATAGATTGCGCAGGGCTTTGGGCAGACCATAGGCGGGGTGATGATCCAGCGGCAGGTGGTCAAGAGGGGCCGCAGTCTGGGGCTCAAAAGCCCAGTCCTGAAAGACCGTTTTGATGGGGGTGGCCGCCTGTGGTCCAAAGATGCGGCTAAGCTGGACCAGTGCAGCTTGGCCAATGGCATCCTGCCTGCCGTGCCGCTGCTGCGCTGGCAGGCCCAGAAACCCAAACAGGGCAGCAGGGGTCTCCAGGTCGGATGCCCTGCCGGGGCCCGTCGCATCATGGATCTCGGCCAGCGGACCTGTGCGGCTCATGGCATCACCAGAGAGCCCAGCGGTGCGCCAGAAGGGGGTCGCATAAAGCGCGACGAATTTGGCATGCCCGCCCATCCAGGTCGGAATGCCCTCCAGGGCCTGTAGCTCGGCCGGGGCAAGTTCAGGGGTAAAGGAGATCCGGGTCAGCAGACGCGGGGGCAGGGCCAGGATAATCTGCTGCGCCTGACACTGGCTTCCATCCTGAAACCGGATTGCCCCGTCTTTTGAAATCTCGCAAGCCTCTTGCCCCAGATGCAGCCTTTGGGATGGCAATCTTGCAACCAGCCCTTCAATCAGGCCGGACATCCCTGAACTCAATCGCCAAGCACCCGCCATCGAGGAAACCCCTACATTGCGCAACACTTCGCCCGTCTCAGTTTCAAACGAGACGGCGCCATTGGCGTATTGATCGAAACGTTCCAGGCCAAGATCGTGAACCAGCCGGACCATCCGGTGTTGTCCGGGCCAGAACCAGGACGGGCCCAGGTCAAAGCCAACGCCGCCCATCTGCAAGGCCTGCACCCTGCCACCAAAGCGGTGGCGGGCCTCAAACAGCTGAAAGTCACGTCCAGCGCGCGCCAGTTGGGTGGCAAGCGACAAGCCGGCCAATCCGCCGCCTATAATGGCAATCTCTGTCTGCATCAGGGGGCCGGAGGCCGGGCATAGGGCAGGTGACCGGTCTTGGTCCAGATCTTTGCACCGTCTTTTCCGGCTGTGGCGTCGAGAGGCTGTCCCTCGGGCAGGCGCAACCAGGAGCCCTGTTCCAGCTTGTCTCCGCTTTCGACAAGGGAGCCGGCCAGGACCAGCAGTTCCAGACCACCCGGGGCGCTGATCTGCAGGGGGCTGCCGGGATTGATCTGATGATAGCGCACGGTTTCGCGGGCATCCTGATGCAGCTCTGCCGTGGCAATGCCATCCGTGATGGGCCCAAGTCCTGCACCCATATCCTTGCGGAACTGGGTGCGATCCTGCGGATCGAACTGCCAGAGTTTCACAAAGATGGTGCAGCCCTGGTCGGATCTTGGCGTATGGGCCGTGGTGGGAGGATTGCGGACGTAGGTGCCGGCCGGGTAGTCGCCGTGTTCGTCCTGAAATACTCCCTCCAGCACGATGAACTCTTCACCACCTGTATGGGTATGGGGCGAAAAATGGCTGCCGGGCGCGTATCTGACGATAGTGGTGGCACGGGCGACCTCCGCCCCGATGCGGTCCAGCATACGGCGCTCAACCCCGGGCATTGGCGAGGGCTGCCAGGGTTCTTTGGCGGCATGTACCAGGGCGCGTTTGTCAAAGTCTGCATGTAGGTCCATGGTTTTGTCTCCGGGGATTTGGCGTCCACTGGGGCAAGGCGTCAGGTTTGTCAAAATTCTACCTATAGATAGGTAGGATATTTTGCGGTGTAAAGCCCCCCTTGATCACGCTTTTGTGGTCGCACTGGCGCATCGCAGTGGCATGCAGCCCCGTCTTCGGCTTTCTTGTTGCGCTGGGCAGGATGGCGCATTGACCTTGCTGCGGTGTCGGAACAGTGTCTGCTCATGACTGATCGCCTGAATATCTCCCGCATGCCCCGCCCTTATGATCCTGCTTTGGGCGGCGAAACTGCCGCCTTGTTCTCCGGGGAGGACAAAGAGGTCGCCGAGCTGCTCTCCGGCGCGGCGGGTTCCAGCCCCTATTTGCGGGGCCTGATTACCCAGGAGGCCGAATGGATCCGCAGGGCGCTTACCGCTCCACAGGCTGCGCTGGATGAAGTCTTTGACGTATGCCGCGGCTTGGCTCCGGATCAATTGAAACCGGGGTTGCGGCAGGCCAAGCGCCGGGTGGCGCTGTTGACGGCGCTTTGTGATCTGGCGGGCGGCTGGAGTCTGGAACAGGTGACTACGGCCCTGACCGATTTTGGTGCTCTAAGTGCCGATGTGGCGATCAAGGCGGAAATCGCCACGCTGATACGGCGCAAGAAACTGCCGGGGCTGAGTGAGACGGATGTCGCAACGGCGGGCGGCTTGACCATTCTAGCCATGGGCAAGATGGGCGCGCATGAGCTGAACTACAGCTCCGACATCGATCTCATTTGCCTGTTCGACGAGACTCGGTTTGATCCGGATGTGTTTTTTGAGGCGCGTCAGGGTATGGTCCGGGCCACGCGCAACATGTGCGCCACCCTCAGCGACCGCACCGCCGATGGCTATGTGTTTCGCACCGATTTGCGGCTGCGCCCTGATCCGGCTGTGACCCCGGTCTGCCTGGCGATGGAAGCGGCGGAACGCTATTACGAGAGCCTGGGGCGCACCTGGGAGCGGGCCGCCTATATCAAGGCGCGGCCCTGTGCCGGCGATCTGGCGGCGGGCGAGGCGTTTCTCAAGACTCTGCGCCCCTTTGTCTGGCGGCGCCATCTGGATTTTGCCGCCATTCAGGACGCCCATGACATGCGGCTGCGGATCCGGGAGAACAAAGGGACTGGTGGACCGATCACGGTGCAGGGTCATGACATGAAGCTGGGCCGTGGGGGTATTCGCGAGATCGAATTCTTTACCCAGACCCGCCAGCTGATCGCCGGGGGGCGGGACGAAAGCCTGCGTCTGCGCGGCACCGTCGAAGGGCTGGAGGCATTGGCAGCCAAGGATTGGATTCCGCAGGAGGTCGCGACGACCCTGGGCGAACACTACCGGGCCCATCGCGAGGTGGAGCACCGTATTCAGATGGTGCATGACGCCCAGACCCACAAGATGCCCAATACGGCGGAAGGGATTGCCCGTGTCGCTTGCCTGATGGGGCGTGATTCAGCCGAACTGCAGGGCGAAATCCGCCGCCGGTTGGTTGTGGTTCACGATATGACAGAGGGGTTCTTTGCCCCCGACGCAGCCCCCCTGCCAAGTCCTGCGGTTCCGGATGACCTCGACGAGGCCATCATCGGGCGCTGGCCGACCTATCCGGCGCTGCGATCGCAACGTGGGGCGCAGATATTTGAGCGGTTGAAGCCGGAATTGCTGAGCCGCATCGGACGCACCGCCAAGCCGGCGGAGGCGCTGGTGGCTCTGGACGGGTTTTTGGCGGGGTTGCCCGCTGGGGTGCAGTTGTTCTCATTGTTCGAGGCCAATCCGCAGCTTTTGGACCTGTTGGTGGATATCGTCGGGACTTCGCCTGCCTTGGCAGCTTTTCTGTCCCGAAACTCAAGCGTCTTTGATGCGGTGATCGGAGGCTCTTTCTTTGCAGAGTGGCCGGGGGGAGAGGCGCTCAAACAGGAGCTGGACACGATCCTGTCTCAGGAAGGGGATTATGAGGCCCAACTGGATGCGGCGCGACGCTGGTGCAAGGAATGGCACTTTGGCATCGGGGTGCATCACCTGCGCGGATTGGTCGACAGCGCGGCGGCCGGGGCGCAATATGCCGAGCTGGCCGAGGTGGTGATTGCCGTATTGCTGCCACGGGTCACCCGGCAGTTTGCCATCAAACACGGTGCGGCGCCGGGCAGCGGGCCTGTGGTTGTTGCCATGGGATCTCTGGGGGCGGGACAGATCAATGCGCTATCAGACCTCGATATCATTGTGATCTATGATCCGGATGGGGAGGACATGTCACAGGGGCGCAAGCCTCTGGCCACGCGGACCTATTACGCCCGTCTCACCCAGGCGCTGATTACCGCCCTGTCTGCACCGATGGCGCAGGGGCGGCTCTATGAGGTCGACATGCGGCTGCGCCCCTCCGGCAACAAGGGACCGGTGGCCACCAGCTGGTCCAGCTTTACCCATTATCAGCAGAGCGAGGCCTGGACCTGGGAGCATCTGGCATTGACCCGGGCCCGGGTGGTGGCCGGAGCCACAGGGCTGACCCGGGATTTCGAGGACTTCCGCCTGTCCTTGCTTGGCCAGTCGCGGTCAAGGGCTTTGGTTCTTGGCGAAGTTTCCAGTATGCGCGACCGGCTGGCCGCCGCCAAAACGCCAACCGGAGTTTGGGATGCCAAGACCGGGGCTGGACGGATGATGGATATCGAGCTGTTGTCCCAAGCCGGGGCGCTTTTGGCCGGGGCCAAAAGTCGCGATGTGGCCCAGGGGTTGGATCAGGCCGTCGCTGGTGGTTGGCTGAATGTCGCAGATGCCTTGGTTTTGCAGGAATCCTACGGCCTATACTGGTCGGTGCAGACCGCAGCCCGGCTGGTGACCGGCGCAACCCTCGACAGGGAGGCGCTGGGCGAAGGTGGGGCCCAGTTCCTGAGCCGCAGTGCCGGGTTTGAAGGGTTGGAGGATCTGCAACAGGCCCTGCAGCGGGCCTATGAGGATTGTGCGGAGATTATCTCGCGCTGTCTGCAGGAGGGGAGCGAAGATGCCTGAGCTGGCTGAATTAGATCATAAACACCTGATCCGGGAAGCCTATCGGATTGAGGGGATTACCGCGGCGCAGTGCCGGAGCATCTTTCTGGATTGGGCGCTCAGCCTGCCGATTGGTGTTGAAAACCGTTTTGCGATCCAAAGCCTGTTAGAGCATTACTCTGGCGAGCCTCAGGACCATCCCATGAGTGTGGTCTTGCGTCAGGGGCTGGAAGATATGGCCAAGCCGCGTCGGCGCGGCGGTTGGCGGTCACGGCCCCGCGATCAGGGTTAGGGGTCCGGTTTGAAGGTCTGGCCAGCAGGGGCCAGCCCCTCTGCGCGCGCCGCGCGCATTCACCCCGGGATATTTAGGGCCAAATGAAATCACTAGATGTGCGCGACGAGTGGGCTGGTCCCTTGTTTTGATAGATCAGGTTCTCTGGCAGGCGGAAGAATGGGGCAGTCCTTCAATCTGCAAATAGATTTCGATTTCGTTAAATTGCAATAAATTCGTCTAAATCCTGCCCTGATTGGGGGGCAGTTTGGCTGTGAACCCGATGTGCCGGCGTTTTCCGGTGATTGGCAAGGAGCAGAGCCATGATGACCCTTCGCACAATGATCCTGACCGTAGTGGGCTGTAGCCTGTCGGCTTGTGGCGCGGTTGATATACCGTCTCGCAATGCGCCTTTTGAAACCTTGCCACAGGGATACAGCGCCTTGGCAAACGGCTATGAGTCGATCGACAGCAGAGCTCCTGCTGCCGAATTTCTCCCGCAGGCAATTACCCCCGTGGTTGCGGTTGATAGTCTTGGGGCCAAAGACGGCAGAGTTGACACCGGCAGAGTGGGGACGGTGCCCGGCGCTGACATGTCGATCACGAAGGTGAATGTCCGGGTGCCCCGCACACTGCGGGTCTCTGAGGCCAATCGCTATCTGCCCCAGGGGGATATTGTCTGGCGGGAGGATCCATTGGGGGATCGTCATGCCCAAGTGCAAACTATTGTTCAGGCCGCGCTTGAGGCCGGTGTGCGCCCCTTGCTGGGATCGGTGGAGGTTGAGCTGGATGTCGAAGTCCTTCGCTTTCATGCCCTGACCCAAAAGGCACGCTATACCACGGGCGGCGTACATGCGATTGCTTTTACCATGGTGCTGCGTGATGCAGAAACCGGCGAGGCCCTGACCCCGGTGCGCGAGATTGAAGCGGATCTGACGGCCTATGGCGGGCGGCGTGCTCTGGTGGCAATCGCTGAGGGGCGGACCCAGAAGGTGCGCATCACCGGCTTTCTGGCCAAGGTGATCCAACAGGAAATCCTGCATCCTGGCACCCGTGAAAAGCGCAGCGGTGGCCTGATCCAGGCGCTGAACAAACTGTGAGTGCTGCTGGGCTTTGAACTGGTCGCATAAACAGAAACGGGGGCGGCATCACAGGGATGCAACGCCCCCTTTCGCTGTTGCAGGGATGCGGCTATGAGGGGGCATGACTGATGCTCCCCTCGCGCCTGAGCGCCCCCGTGTAAAACTGATGCCCAAAGCCAATGCCCGCGCCCTGCGCCATGGCTTTCCCTGGGTCTATTCCAATGAGCTGGTGACAGACCGGCGGACCCGCAAGCTGGCGGCCGGATCTCTGGCCGTGTTGCTGGATGAGGTGCAAACACCCATGGGGGTGGTTGCGGTCACCCCCGACAGCAAGATTATCGCGCGGATGCTGGATCGTGATCCGGAAGCGGTGATTGATCAGACCTGGTTTGTCGCCCGGCTGAGCCGCGCGCAACAGATGCGGGAGCGCCTGTATGATGCGCCTTTCTATCGTTTGGTCCATGCCGAGGCCGACGGGTTGCCCGGCGTGGTCATCGATCGCTTTGGCGACACCTGCGTGTTGCAACCCAATGCCGCCTGGGCAGAGGCGCATCTGGAGCCGCTGACGGCAGCCCTGGCCGAGGTTACCGGTTGCGCGGTGATCCTGAAAAATGCATCCGGGCGCACGCGGGGCTTGGAAGGGTTGGACGATGTCAGTGGTACGTTGTTGGGAGAGGCTCCGGCCGCTCCGGTGCCGGTGCAGATGAATGGGGCCACCTATATGGCGGATCTGACCGGCGGTCAGAAAACCGGGTTGTTCTATGATCAGCGTGAAAACCAGGCCTTTGCGGCCCGGTTGGTGCCCCAAGGGGGCGAGGTGCTGGATGTGTTTTCCCATGTCGGTGGCTTTGGTCTGGCGATGCGCGCTGCGGGGGCTGTACATGTGACCTGCGTGGACGGTTCGGCTGCGGCGTTGGAGCTGGCGGGGCAGGGGGCTGAAGCCTCTGGTTTTGGCGACAGTTTCACCGCGCGGCAGGGCGATGCCTTTGATCAATTGGCAGCCCTGGACGAGGAAGGGCGCAGATTTGACGTGGTGATCTGTGATCCACCTGCCTTTGCGCCCTCAAAACCGGCCCTGGAGGCGGGGCTGCGCGCCTATGAGCGCATCGCCAAGCTGGCGGCCCCTCTGGTCAAGCCCGGTGGATACCTGGGCCTGTGTTCCTGTTCGCATGCCGCCGATCTGAGCAAATTCCGCAATGCTTCGGCGCGCGGCATTGGTCGCTCCGGGCGGCGGGGCCAGTTGATCCACACCGGCTATGCAGGGCCGGATCATCCGCAACTGCCGCAACTGGCCGAAAGCGGCTACCTCAAGGCTGTCTTCTTCCGGCTCGATTAAGGGGGCAGGCTGATGAAGCTGCTGCTGGATACCTGTGTGCTTTACCCCACCGTCATGCGTGAGATGTTGGTGGGGGCGGCGCGGCAGGGGTTCTATACCCCGCTGTGGTCGGCGCGCATTCTGGAGGAATGGCGCCGCGCCACTCAAAAGCTGGGGCCTGAAGGGATGGCGCAGGCCAGTGCTGAAATAGCCTTGCTGCGCAGTCACTGGGCCCAGGCTGAGGTTGCACCAGCGCCGGGGCTTGAGGCCCGCCTCTATCTGCCGGATGCGGCGGATGTGCATGTTTTGGCCTCGGCAATCCATGGCCACGCCGATGCCATCGTCACGGTCAACAACAAGGACTTCCCGCGTCATACTCTGGCGGAGGAGGGGCTGGAGCGGTTGGGACCGGACCAGCTGCTCTATGATTTCTGGCTGACGGATCCTGCTCGCATTGAAGAGCTGGGCCTGCAGGTGCTGGCCGAGGCCAACCGCCTGTCGGGGGGCGGCTGGGAGATACGACCATTGCTGAAAAAGGCGCGCCTGCCGCGCCTGGCCAAGGCGCTGGCCGGCGCAGTCTAGGGCGCTGCGCTATAGCTCGCGCAGGGCTTGGGCGGCGATCTGGAAGGACCGCAACCGCGCGCCATGGTCGTGGATCTGTCCGGTGATGATCACCTCATCCGGCTGATACCGTTCAACAATTTCGGATAATTCACGTTTGACCGTCTCCGGGCTGCCGGTGGCGGAGACCTGCAGTGCCGCATTGACCCCGGCCAGGACAGGGGGCGATAGATGCGCCTCGATGTCGTCTACCGGGCGGGGCAGCTTGCCGGGCATGCCCAGTCGCAACCGGGCAAAGGCCTGTTGCATGGTGGTACGCAGATAAGCACCCTCGCCGTCGCTCTCGCCGCCAAAGACATTCACCGCAATCATGGCATGGGGTTTGTCCAGATAGCTGGAGGGCTGAAACCGGTGGCGGTAAAGCGCAAGGGCTTCTTCCAGCGCCTGCGGGGCAAAATGTGAGGCAAAGGCGTAGGGGAGGCCCAGCTGGGCGGCGAGCTGCGCGCCAAAGAGACTGGAACCCAGCAGCCAGACCGGCACATTGCTGTTCTGTCCGGGAAAAGCGCGCACTTGCATCTGTGGATCCAGCGGCCCCAAAAAGCCCAGAAGTTCAATCACATCCTGCGGGAAACTGTCGCCAGCGTCTGCAGCCATACCCCGGCGCAAAGCACGGGCGGTTCTCATATCGGTGCCGGGTGCGCGCCCCAACCCAAGGTCAATGCGATCGCCATGAAGTGCGGCCAGCGTGCCAAAGGCCTCGGCCACCATATAGGGGGCGTGGTTGGGCAGCATGATGCCGCCGGCACCCACCCGGATGGTCTGGGTCTGGCTGGCGATATGGCCAATCAGCACGGCCGTAGCGGCGCTGGCGATCCCTGGCATATTGTGATGTTCGGCCAGCCAGTAGCGGTGATAGCCCCATCCTTCGGCCTTTTGCGCCAGATCGGTGCTATTGGCAAAAGAGTCTGGGATTTCACGGCCCTCGGGGACGGGGGCAAGGTCAAGCAGGGAATAGCGCATCACGGGGGTCCAATCAGGGTTCCAGTCACGGGAGCCCTTGATTTGGGGAGCGGAGGCCGCGGTGACAAGGCAAACGCGTGGAAAAACCCTTGTGACGTGATGTCAGGACCGGACCCAATGTCAGGACTGGGCCCAACTGGCCTCCAGCCGCTCCAGTGCGGCGATGCGCTCTTCGGTCTTGGGATGCGACATGAGCCAAGCGGGGGCCATGCCCGCGCGCGACTGGGTCAGCGCTTCGAGTTTTAGAAACAGGCTCTTTTGCGGCTCTAGCCCAATGCCGGATTTGGCCAAAAGCGCGGCAGCATATTCATCGGCTTCATATTCATCGCCGCGTGACAGGCGGGCGGCCAGAAGATTGGCCAGCAGACCGGCGATCCAGGGGCCAACAAAGGGAATGTATCGGCCCAGGATCATCATCAGGGCCGTGCGCAACGCATTCTGGCCGGAGAAATCGATGATCCGCTTGCGGGCATGCCCCAGGGCCACATGGCCAAGCTCATGTGCGATGACCGAAGCCAGCTCTGTCTCGCTGACCTCGCCGTTCTGGTATTTGCGATAGAACCCCCGGGTGATGAATATGCGCCCATCCGGAGCCGCCAATCCATTCACCGGGTCGACTTCGTAGATGAATACCGGAATGCGCTCGATCTCCAGAGCGGCGGCCATGCGGTCAGTCAGGCGGCGCAGCTTGGCATCGGCCAGCTCGGTAGAACGGGCATCAAGCTCACGGTGGGTGCGCCAGACGGAAATCCGGTACATCACCAGGCCATAGATCACGGCCAGCAAAATTGGAGTGAAACGCAACATGGCATAGATATGGGGCGGAACGCGGTGCGGGGCAAGGGGCAGCAGGCGCCTTTGACGTCCCCACCGACCCATTGGGCCGGTGGGGAAATGTGGTGTCACCTGTATTGGCTCAGAGCAGGCGCATGGAGATGCCACCATCCACGCTGAGCGCGGTGCCCGTGACAAAGCTGGCGCGATCAGACAGCAGGTATAGTGCGGCTTGTGCGATCTCGGATGGACTGGCCAGCCGTTTGAGCGGATGCAGTGAGGCGATGAAGTCATGGGTCGCCGGATCATCGCCTGCCATCGCGGTTTTGGTCCCACCTGGCAGGATGGCATTTATCCGCAGGCCCTCGCCTGCGTGTTCAGCGGCCAGCGCTTGCATCAGCCCCACCAGCCCGGCTTTGGAGGCGGCATAGGCGGCCATGCCGGGCATGCCGCCGTTGTTCACCCCAACAAAACTGCTGGTGAAGACGATTGACCCGGATGAGGCGCTTGTGAACGCCGGGATCTGATGTTTGGCAGCATAGAAAGCGGAGGTGAGATTGGTGGCCAGGACCGCCTCCCAGTTGCGGGTGTCCATGGTGAGGGTTGGCGTGACCTCGCCCATGATGCCGGCATTATTGAAGGCCCCATCAAGCTGGCCGTAGGTTTCAAGGGCCAAATCAACCAGGGTTTTGGCGTAATCTTCCTGGGTGACATCGCCGGGCAGGCAGACGGCCGTGCCGTTGGCCTGAGTAATTTGGCCAGTAATTTGCTCCAGCTCTTGGCTACGTCGTGCGCCCAAAACCAAATTGGCCCCTTCCCGGGCAAAGAGCAGGGCAGCGGCGGCACCAATGCCACTGCTGGCACCGGTAATGAGGATGGTTTTACCCTTGAGTTCCATGTCTTGTTCCTTTCACGGATGTTGTGACTATCAGCTAAAGGTTGCGTGCCTGGGCCTGCGACCCGTTTCCTGCGCCTAAAGCGCGCGCAGGTTTCAAAGGCGCAGGAAACGGGTCTGGCCCAAGGTGTGGATGGGCTTTGGAACGCTGAGGATAGTGGGGGGCGCTGTTTCCCCGGTTGCGCAGAACTGCTCTGTGATTAAGGATGGGGGCGGATGTTGCTAAACCGTGAGAGAACAGTGTCAGAACCAGAAGATATCGATGGCCGTCTGCATGGCGAACAATTTGAGCCCGAGGAGAAGGAGAACCTTCTGACCCGGCTGATCTACATGATCCTGATCGCGGTGATGATCTCGGTGGCGCAGACCGTATTGGCCACGGCCACGGTGCTGCAGTTCATTGTGATGGCGATCAGCAAAGCCCCAAACGAGCGGTTGGCGGATTTTGGCACCGATCTTGGCATCTGGATCGCCAAAGCCGCGCGCTATCAGATGGCGGCGAGCAACGTCAAACCCTGGCCCTGGACGGAGCTGGACTGACGCAAAGTTCGTGAGGCGCAGCTGCGAGGGGCGCGGGTTTCAGTAATGCAGGCAGAGGTCTCGCAGGGGCTCCCGCCCGTTGTGCGCCCATCACAGATGGGCTGCGCCGGTTGGGCCTGGCGCCGTGCTTTGCACGGCGAAAAACAAGGTGAAGACTCTGCTGAGAAGGCCTTGAGGGGCAGGGCTGCCTCTCAAGGCCGAGGTCAATTGTGACAGGATTAGCGCGTCAAGGACAAGCCGCTGACGCGGGGCCTGGCGGCCTCCTTGACCCGACAGGAAATCGACAAAGTTCAGGCTCTCTGCGCGGAGGGCAGGGGAAGACGGATTTCATCAAACACTGACTATTTGCGATCAGGAGACTTCACGCGCGACAGTTTCGCCCCAATCCGCCATAAGAAGTAACTCACCATCAGGGAAAGGATCATCGCGAATAGGGTTGCTGCAGGGGCAAGAAGATGGGCTGCGCCCTCGCTCAGAAAATGGAAAGGGGGGGATCAAAGATATTGAACTCGGGATTGCGCTGCGCCTGGAAGATGGAAATCGTCCCGAGAAAAAATAATGACCGAAAATAGTTTTAGGATTGTGCCTCTAACCTGATGCAAAACGGGCCTCCTAGCGGGTCAGTTCCTTCATGCCACTTTCCAGCCCGTCGAGGGTCATGGGCACCATGCGGTCCTCAAAGATTTCGCGGACCATGCCGATTGAATGGGTGTAGTCCCAGTGTTTTTTTGGCACCGGGTTGATCCAGAGATGGCTTTTCCACTGTTCGCGGGCGCGCTCGAGCCAGACCTGACCGGCCTCTTTGTTCCAGTGCTCATTGGCGCCTCCGGGGTAGGCGATCTCGTAGGGGGACATCGAGGCATCGCCGACAAAGATACATTTGTAGTCGGGCCCATAGGTGCGAAGCACCTCATGGGTGGGCATCTGCGCGTCCCAGCGGCGGCGGTTGTCTCGCCACACGCCTTCATAAAGGCAATTGTGAAAGTAGAAGTATTCCAGATGCTTGAACTCGGTGCGGGCGGCTGAGAACAGCTCTTCCACCACCTTGATATGCGGATCCATCGAGCCGCCCACATCCAGAAACAGCAGGACCTTTACGGCGTTGTGGCGTTCGGGGCGGGTTTTGACATCGAGATAGCCGTGTTCCGCCGTGGCGCGGATCGTGCCCGAGAGATCGAGCTCTTCATGGGCACCTTCACGGACCCAGCGGCGTAGCCGTTTTAGCGCCACCTTGATGTTGCGGGTGCCCAGCTCGACATCGCCGTCCAGGTTCCTGAATTCACGCTTGTCCCAGACTTTGACCGCGCGCTGATGACGGCTTTCCTTTTGGCCGATGCGCACGCCTTCGGGGTTATAGCCATAGGCCCCAAAAGGTGACGTGCCGCCGGTGCCGACCCATTTGTTGCCGCCTTCATGGCGACCCTTTTGTTCCTCGAGCCGCTCTTTCAGCGTCTCCATCAGTTTTTCAAAACCACCCAGGGCTTCGATTTCGGCCTTTTCTTCGGCGCTGAGGTGTTTTTCCGACATTTTGCGCAGCCAGTCTTCGGGAATATCCACGGCCTCCATCACGGCGGAAGTCGGGATTGCCTCCAGTCCTTCAAAGGTGGCGGCAAAGGCGCGGTCGAATTTGTCTATGTTGCGCTCATCCTTGACCATGGCAGCGCGGGCGAGGAAGTAGAAAGCCTCGATGTCATAGGTGACAAGGCCCTTTTTCATCCCCTCCAGAAAGGTGAGGTATTCGCGCAGTGAGACTGGAATCGACGCGTTGCGCAGGTTTTCGAAAAAGGGCTGGAACATGCCGTGTCTCCGGTGACGGTTAGGCCAGAACGCGATGGATCACGATGGTGGCGATGACGCCTACAATACCAAAGGCGATGGCATAGACAGCGCCATATTGCAGCATATCCGCGGTATTGCCGCCACGTTTTCGGGCGTTATAGACCCCAAGAAGGATACCCAGCAGCACTGCGCCAATTACGATCATGTCTTATCCACCTGTTTTGTGCCGGTTGCGATGCGCACGCCTTGATATGCTCGTGGCGATGCGCCTGTGTCAGTTAGGTCAGGGGCGCAGATCTGCGACTTCGCGAACCTTGGAATGCACCGCCCAATCCGGACCAAACCCGTAGCGTGCCCACCCGAGGCTGTCCAGCCTGACCCTGTTGGCAGTGGCAAATTGGCCCAAGAGATCGAGGGCTTCGGCTTTGATCAGCAAAGCTTCGGCCAAGAGACTGGCATTTTCGTGCTGTGCGGCCACCGCAAGAACCGGGTTGATCCGTTGCAGGGCAGCTTCGCCATTGCCCCGGGCAATGTCATAGGCAGCCATACGGGGGCGGATCAGGGCTTCGTGAAGGGCGCTGTTGTGTCGTTGGCTTAAAAAATCTAGCCCGGTCTGGAAGTGCCGCTGGGCCAGA
This sequence comes from Roseobacter sp., assembly GCA_015665415.1. Classification (GTDB taxonomy): domain Bacteria; phylum Pseudomonadota; class Alphaproteobacteria; order Rhodobacterales; family Rhodobacteraceae; genus Pseudophaeobacter. The sequence continues at coordinate 2,546 of JADFAE010000010.1, read as the reverse complement.
TCCGGCTCGCTGGACTGGATCATGCGGCCCAGAACATAGTGACTATAGGCGCGGCGGTGGTCATGCCAGCCCAGATCGCGGGCCAGGAGAACAGCACGATTGGCGGCCCGTTTGCGGCTGCTTAGGCTGCTGCCGGGGCCCAGGGCGGTTTCGATGGCGTCGATCCAGCTGCGCGGCGTTGCAGGCAGCGCCTCTGAGGCAAGGCTTTCGCCCGCCGGGTTCAGGCGTGCGAGCAGGGCAGGCAATGCCGCAGCGACCTCAGCGCGACTCATGCCGGTGCGCAGCTCGGGGGCATAGGTGGCGCGCAGCATCAACATGTCAAACCCGGTGAGAACGGTGTGAACATTGTCATCATTAAAGACCGAATCCGAAAGCCGGTAGAGGTCGTTCAGCGGTCCGATCGCCTGCGCCAGTTCTTCGTGCAGGCAGTCGCGTGCCTCTTGCGGGCTGACGTCCGTGGGCACAAAAACGGCGAGCCTTTCACGGCTGCGCAGCTTTGACCAATCGGTTTCGGGGCTGCGCCGCTTGCGTCTCAGCTCAGACAAAGAGGTGACATTGGGCACCACAAAGCAGGCCGCCTTGGGTAGGGCCCGATGGATGGCCCGGCGGGTCACCGCCTGCAGAGTGATTTCGGCGGGACCGGAGCTGACCCGTTGAATGGGGATCCCGGCCTCTTGGTCAAGACGCGACAGCACAAGGTTGAGATCGCGCAGGAAACTGGAACTGGGTGTGCCGGCGACGCGCAGCCGGATCGGACCCTCGAACCGGGTAAAGACCGGCAGATCCGTGCCGCCCTCGAGTTTGAAGTGCAGATCCAGGAAATCCCGGGCCATATCGCGGTTGGAGCGCTGGGGCGGTTGTGGCCGCGCCTCGGAAAAGGCTTTGGCTGGCGGCAGGCTGCTGCTGGCAAGAGCCGCCCGGCTGGCGGGTTTCAACGCCTCGGGAAAGCCACATGCGGCCACAAGCGCAGTCATCCCAAGCAGCGAAGTGACTCGGGCAAGGCGGGCCAGATTGCTGACTGGTGTTGGTGCGAGGCCGCTGGATATTGGCATGGTCGAACTCCTGGTCACCGTCTTGGCCCAAAAGGATAAGGGAATTAGGCCCCATCCTTGTCAGTCCCGCTTGACCGGCTTGGTAAGATCTCAAGCACGGCGTCAGATCCCAAGGTCAGGGCGGCAACACTACAAATTAGATGTCCTAGGCTGGCGCAAAATGTCCGCGCTAAAACACCTGTCCCAATTGATAGGACAATGCGGCGTGAATTTGAAGAGAAGGTGGCCCGGACATGGAGCTGACCAGATGAACTGTCCGGATGAACGGGCTAGACGGCCCGGCGTTCGGATGCGCAAAAGTTGCAAAGGCAAAAGCCCCCACGGCCCGAAGGGGGCAGCGGGGGCTGGGGAAGGGATTGATGCCTCAGTTCAGCGTCTGCCGCGGGCCATAAAGGCCAGGCGTTCAAACAGATGTACGTCTTGTTCGTTTTTCAGCAAGGCACCATGTAGCTTGGGCAGGGCGTCGGCCCCGTCCCGGGCCAGATCTTCAGGCGTCAGATCCTCGGCCAGAAGCAGCTTGAGCCAATCCAGAACCTCAGAGGTGGAGGGCTTTTTCTTCAACCCGGCGGTGTCGCGGATCTCGTAGAATTGGGTCAGTGCCGTGGTCAGCAGGCTTTCCTTGATGTCGGGGTGATGCACCGCGACGATTTTCTTCATGGTCTCGGCGTCAGGGAACTGAATGTAGTGGAAAAAGCAGCGGCGCAGAAAGGCGTCGGGCAGCTCTTTTTCGTTGTTCGAGGTGATGATCATGATCGGGCGATTGACCGCACGAATGGTTTCGCCGGTCTCGTAGACATGGAACTCCATCTTATCGAGTTCCTGCAGCAGATCGTTGGGGAATTCGATATCCGCCTTGTCGATCTCATCAATCAGCAACACGACTTTTTCGTCCGCCTCAAAGGCTTCCCAAAGCTTGCCTTTCTTGATGTAATTCTTGACGTCATGCACCCGTTCCTCGCCAAGCTGGCTGTCGCGCAACCGACTGACGGCATCGTATTCATAGAGCCCCTGCTGGGCTCGGGTGGTGGATTTCACGTTCCATTCGATCATTCGAAGACCTAGAGCATCCGCCACCTGGCGGGCGAGCTCTGTCTTGCCGGTACCAGGTTCGCCCTTGACCAGGAGCGGGCGCTCCAGGGTCACGGCAGCATTTACAGCGACTTTTAGGTCGTCGGTTGCAACATAGTCTTTAGTACCCTGAAATTGCATAAGTAATATGGATCCCCTGCTGTCGGTGCTGCAATCTTGCGCATTTAGCACGGTTTTAACCCGGTCTCTTTACTATTGTGTAGTGACAATCTGCCTGTCAGGGGATAAACGCAGCGGCATGGGGAGCCAGGATGTATGGCGAAAGATAAAGAGACCTGCATTATGGGCGAGACCGAAGGAGCCGAAATGAAACAAGAAATGTTTCTGCCGGAAGATTACCGTCCGGCCGAAGATGAGCCTTTCATGAATGATCGGCAGCTTGAGTATTTCCGTCGTAAACTTCTG